>CAMYJT010000005.1 GCA_947258785.1 uncultured Gammaproteobacteria bacterium | reverse complement strand
TTGAGTTGCTTGACCAGTTTGAGGACGTAAAGCGGCAGTACTATCAAGCCCACCAGTATGCCAAGGCTGATGTCGAAATTACTCCGCCAGTAATCGCTAGAAACCACTACCCAGCTGAAACCAACAGCACTTAGCACCATAGAGGCATATAGATAATTTTTTCCGAACCTAATGCCATTTCCAATGGTTACCCAAAGATAGACAATAAATATTGGGGCTGCCGTACTTCCCACTAAGTACAGAGCGAATGAGATAAAACCAAAGTCATGAAACATTGCTAAAATTCTGCGAGGAATTGACTTTTCTGGATTTATTAATATTGCGATACAGATGCCTGTCGATATCACAAAAGTGCTCGTACTAGCAATGAGCATTGCAACTGTAATATGGTCGGTTTTTGATAGCACATAGCTGATACAAATCAAAACGAGAGTCACGCGTATCGCAGCCTGCTCTGGCTCCGTATCAGGACAATGTTGCAGTCTTTTAACTAACTCGCGCCACCTATGTGCCATCACGACCAGTCAAATGGATTCATAATTGTTGGCTTTTTTTGAGCTCTGGAACGTCATAATCAGGGTTGATTTGTGAAAAATATGGACAAGTTTGTTCGCATACAATCTTAAGAGCCTAATTTTTTTGTTACTGATTACGTCCACGATTTTAACAACCTCATCAATGTATATGGCTGTTCACAGGTTTTTTCTAAGTATAGATTTGCAGGCCGGTAAATTTCCTATGTAGTCGCTTTACCGCTTATTGTGGAGAAACAATCTGCTACCCATCATCGGGATTGACTGGAATCGGGGTACACAAACCGGAATTGGAGCACTGCAGGGCTCACGAAGCGCCGGCAGCCGGTGAACGATAAATTATCGGTATGGGGAAGCGGGCATGAAAAAGGCTTTGTTCAGTCGGACGTTCGGGCGTAATCCGCCACCTTGTTGGCAGGCTGTTCAATCTGTTCCGGTTGCGGGTTGCGATTCTCTGCTGCCGGAACGCCAGTGTCCGGAGCGTCCGCCGGATTTCTCGAGTAAACGGACACCAGTGATCGTCATGCCGCGGTCCACTGCCTTACACATGTCGTAAATGGTCAGCAGCGCGATCTGCACCGCCGTCAGCGCCTCCATTTCTACCCCGGTACGGTCCCGCGTCTCGGTCCTGGCGACGCAGTGGATCTGGTTGTGCTCGGAATTGAGGGTGAGGTCGACCTCCACGTGGGTCAACGGTATTGGATGGCACAGCGGCACCAGTTCGGCCGTATGCTTCGCCGCCATGATGCCGGCAATGCGCGCGACGGCGAGCACATCGCCTTTTTTGTGTCCGCCCTCCCGGATCAAATCCAGAGTTGGGGCCTGCATTTCGATGGTTCCCGTGGCCACAGCGACCCGATGGGTTACCGCCTTGTCCCCGACGTCCACCATATGGGCTTGGCCGGATTCATCGAGGTGGGTAAGTCGCGTCATGAGTTTAGTTAGACCTCAAAGGTAGCTTTTGCGCTGCCGGCCACGTCCGTTGGATTTCGAAATAATGCGTCCCTTGATTGCGGAAAGACCGGCAATTTCTACTCTCTGGTATTTGTTGTTCAATGGTTGGAGGAACCAGCGGCCGTTTTCGATTTTCAGCTGTCGAAAGATATATTCTCCGTCACGGTCCGCCACGACATAGCAGGCGTCCTCTACAGTTGTGCTCGGTTCGACGATTATGATTTCACCTTCACGGAACTCCGGCGCCATGCTGTCCCCGAGGACCCTCAGGGCAAACGGCTCGCTTCCCGCACATCCACTCATCACCATCCACTCACTACAGTTCTTTGGTCTTGTGCACAAACCAATCGATGATCGCCTGCTGTCTGTGTTTGTGCTCGCAGTTTCTGCACCGTAATGAGTCTTTGTTTCTCCGCGCGAGGCACGCCCGCCAACTTGGCTGTGCGTGCGACATCCAGAAATTGGTGCGAGGCTGAAAAACAATTGGACACGATTGGGCTTGAGTCGTGAAAGGATTGGAGACATCGACTATAGGTGTAACGACTGTGGCTGTCCAGCGAGCTTGGCACCCGCCGGCGTCCAGGGTAATCTGTCAGCGGAGTCAAAATCAGGGCCGTTGAAGTGTTCGATTTCAACCGTCAGAGAGTCATCGTCACCGGAGCCGGCGGTGCGCTGGGCACCGCAGTCGTCAGGGCTTTTGCCGGTGCGGGGGCCAGGGTGGCGCTGGTGGACATCAACCAACGGGCGCTGTGCCGGGTGGTCGACTCACTGGCCGGAGTACAGGCGACCTTGAGTATCGAGACTGATTTGACCGACCCGCCGTCGGTGCAGTCGATGGCGGATCAGGTGTCGGATCGGTTCGGCGGTGTCGATGTGTTGGCGAATATCGCCGGAGGATTCACCATGGGTCCACGTGTCCATGAAACGGAGCTGGCCGATTGGCACGCCATGTTGGACCTCAATGCGAAGTCTGTGTTTCTATGCTGCCGGGCGGTGATTCCTCACATGCTCGTCGGTGGCGGTAAGATCGTCAACGTCGCCGCGCGGGTGGCTATCGAGGGGCGCGCAAAGATGGCCGCCTACAGCGTTTCGAAATCGGCGGTGGCCAGGTTGACCGAAAGTCTCGCCGCCGAGTACCGAAGCGAAGGCATCAACGTGAACTGCATCATGCCCGGTACGATCGACACCCCTGCGAATCGCCGTGACATGCCGAAGGCCGACCACAGCCGCTGGGTGTCACCGGCGGCGTTGGCCGACGTGATCCTGTTTCTCGCCTCGGATGGGGCGCGTGCGGTACACGGCGCCAGCCTCCCGGTTTATGGTCTGACCTGAGGTTATTAGGCGTGCCCCCGGGCACGATCGTCGTGTCCGGTCCCATCGCGGTCCGCGGCCGGGCTGTCCTGGCCCGCGCGGCCGTCCGGCTCAAACCAGGCCAGTTTGTCGTGCAGCCGCACCACGTCGCCGATGATGACCAGCGTTGGGGCGCGCACCTCAGCCAACTTCACTCTTGCCGGCAGGCTGCCCACATCGGCGGTCAACACGCGCTGCTGCTGGGTCGTGCCCGCTTCAATCAGCGCCGCCGGTGTCGAGGCAGCCATGCCGTGGGCGATCAACTCACGGCAGATGATCTCCAGCCCCGTCAGGCTCATGTAGATCACTACCGTCTGCTGGGGTTGAACCAGCATATCCCAGTTGAGGTTTGTGGTGCCGTCTTGTAGATGGCCGGCGACGAACACGCAGGACTGAGAATAATCCCGGTGAGTCAGAGGAATGCCGGCGTACGACGCGCAGCCGGCGGCGGCGGTGATGCCGGGCACGACCTGGAAGGGGATTCTGGCACTGGTCAGGCGGTCGATTTCCTCGCCGCCGCGACCGAATATGAACGGATCGCCACCCTTGAGCCGTAACACCCGGCGCCCCTGTTTAGCGAGGCTGACCAGCAGTTCATTGATTTGGGGCTGAGGCACGGTGTGACTCGAGCGTCGTTTGCCGACGTAGATACGCTCGGCGTCGCGCCGGGCAAGATCGAGAATCTCTGGTGAGACCAGGCGGTCGTAGAGGATGACGTCCGCTTGCTGCATAAGCCGTAACGCCCGAAACGTCAACAGATCCGGGTCCCCCGGTCCGGCCCCGACCAGGTACACCTCGCCGCGATCCCCAGGACGGCCGGGGCGGTTTACGGCCTGTTCCAGGGCCGCACGGGCGGCGTCCTCGCGGCCGGCAAACAGCATTTCAGAGATCGGCCCCTGCAGCACACCCTCCCAGAACCGTCGCCGCTCATCGGTAGAGCCGAAACGCTGCTTGACTTGCTGGCGGAATCCCCCCACCAGGTGCGCCAGGCGTCCGTAGGTACTGGGAATCAGCGTTTCGAGACGAGCGCGCAGCAGTCGCGCGAGCACCGGTGAGGCGCCCCCGGTGGAGACTGCGATGACCACCGGAGACCGGTCGACAATGGATGGCATTGTGAAGCTGCACAGGCTTGGTTGGTCGACGACGTTGACGGGCAAGCAACGCTGTTCGGCCAATTCGGATACCCGGCGGTTGATTTCGTCATCGTTCGTGGCGGCGATGACCATCACCCGGCTGTCCAGGTCCGCCTCTGCGAAGGCACGTTCGACGTGTTGAATGTCGCCCTGGTCGCGGAGCGCCGCCAGCTGCATGCAGAGCGTCGGGGCGACCACGGTCACTCTGGCGCCCGCCTTGCGCAGCAGCGTTACCTTCCGCGCCGCCACATCGCCGCCACCGACCACCAGGCAGGATCGCTGCTTGATGTTTAGAAATATCGGGAAAAATTTCATCGGGTCTCGGTCTGTTTTGTCAAATGTCAGTCGGCCTGCCGGCCGTATCCTATTCACTAGTGAGTCATACGCGGTGGCCGGTACGGTGCTATTTGACGATCGCACATTTGAATTCCCCGTACTGTTCGCCAAGGCGGCGCAGCAGCGACGCGGCGAGTTCCGGGACCGGCTGAGGCCCGGCGACGTAGAGGTCGTGATTACTGAGGTCGACGCGATCGAAGATTTCCCGCTCGATCAGTTCGGACAACCGCGCCCGGTGTTCAGCGCCTTGGTCGTCGAGCTCAGCCGTCGCGCCAAGCTTGAGCGACAACGGCACGTAGAAAAAACTGTCGAAGGCGTCGGTCCAGGACCGGACCAGGTTGTGCATGTACTGCCCGGCTTCTCTGTCGGCCAGCCAGTAGAGACGTAGCTCCTGGCGCAGTTCCAATTGCATGGCGTGCTCGATGAGGCTCTTCAATGGGGCAAATCCGGTGTTATAGGCCAGGAAGACGATCGGCCGGTCACCTGTCCCGATTAAGGTAAAATCGCCGAAGGGTCCGGTCAACTCGACCGGGTCCCCGGATTTGCGCGTCATCAGCCGCTGCGCGAATTCGTCCTCGGGTTCGCTGCGGATGTGGAATTGAATATTACGGTCGTCACAGGGGCAACTGGCAATCGGGTATTCGCTGGAGATGTCATTGCCGAGGTCTAACGTTGCATTCTGGCCGGCCAGAAACCGCAGACGCTGCGTCCGGGGCGTCTGCAGGTGCAGCAGCAGAACCCCATCCGACAACGGCGCCAACCGTTTCACTTTCGCGCTAATGTGCTGCTGTTGTATGGCGCTGCCTTCCGCGACCTCGATTTCTACCTCGCCCACAGCAGTAAACGCACACAGCAGCAGGCTGCCGTTGTTCTTGTCCGCTTCGCTGAAGCGGTAATCGAAATGCGTCGTCTGCTCGACTTTTCCAGAAATCAGGCGCGCCCGGCACCGGCCGCAATTCCCGTTGCTGCAGCCGTAGTCCAACGATAAGCCAGTGTGCAGCGCCGCATCCAGGATCGAGTCTCTACCCTCTACCGGAAACTGCTGACCACTCGGAAATACGTGAACGATGCCGGTCATGCGATGCTGCACTCAAAGTTGTGAAACGAAGAGTTTATAACATGACGGCTGACGGCGCTGGACAGCCGGTGCCGACAACTCCTATCATGCGCGCCCCATCTATCGTAATCAGCCTGCGCGATGAGTTTCTTGTGCGCCATCGATGTCGACAGCGCGGTATTTTGAGCGGTTATGCGTCCAGCGCAGATACTGAAAGTCCTCGATAACGAATTTAGCAGTGCGGCGCGGGGCAGCCACACGCCGGTGATGCTATGGGGCCCCCCGGGTGTCGGCAAATCGCAGATGGTCGCGCAGGTCGCGGGCCACCACCGCGTGCCGGTCATCGATATCCGTCTGTCGCAACTGGAGCCCAGCGATTTGCGTGGCATCCCGTTCCGGGCCGGAGAATTGGTCGAGTGGGCGGTGCCGGCCATGCTGCCCGATGCCCGGCGGCATGGCACGGCCGGTGTGCTGTTCCTCGACGAGATCACCTCGGCGCCGCCCAGCGTTTCGGCCGCCGCCTATCAGTTAATTCTGGATAGGCGCCTGGGCGCTTACCAGGTGCCCGAGGGTTGGGCGATCTTTGCCGCCGGCAACCGCCAGGGCGACCGGGGCGTCACCTACAGCATGCCCGCCCCGCTCGCGAACCGCTTTTCGCACTTCGAGGTCGACGTAAACCTGGACGACTGGGTGACCTGGGCATACGCCAGCGGCATCGACGAGCGCGTGATCGCGTTCTTGAGGTTCCGCCCGGAATTGTTGTTCGACTTCGATCCGGCCCATAACCCGACTGCTTTTCCATCGCCGCGGTCATGGGAGTTCGCCCACCGCGCATTAGAGAAATTTGCCGAAGCCCCCGATGTCCTACTCGGCGCGCTGCAAGGCTGCGTTGGTCCGGCGGCGGGGATCGAGCTGCACGCGTTCGTTCAGAATCTCGACAACCTGCCGGACATCGATGCGATCTTACTTGGTGAAGAGGTCCAGGTACCCAGTGAGATCGATCTGCAGTACGCGGTCGCCTCGTCTCTCGTCGGGCGCGCGCTTGCGGCGAGGGGCCGATCTGATTCGGCTGGGGTCTACGGGCGCATCATCGATTACGCCGCGCGGTTTCCGCAGCGCGAGATGGGTGTGATGCTGGTATCTGACATGCATCGGGCGGTGGGGCAGGATTTGTTCGCGGTGCCTCAATTCGCCGAGTGGGCCAAACTGGTCGCGGATGTGGTGTTGTTCGAGGTGTGAGCCGGCGATGCTGAACCGTGGTCTCCGCGACTGATTGATCGGCGTGCGATGTCCGATGTCGAAACTAAACTGAGTGCCGCGCGGACGCGTTTGATCCTGGACAAACCGTTCCTCGGCGCTCTGGTGTTGCGGCTGCCGATGTTCGAAGCCGACCCCGGTTGGTGCGCCACCACCGCCACGGACGCACGCGGTTTTTTCTATAACAAGTCCTACATCGAATCGTTGTCTTTGTCGCAGACGCAGTTTGTGTTGGGACACGAGGCCCTGCACTGCGCGCTGTCTCACTTCTCGCGCCGCCAACATAGGCAAAAACACCGCTGGGACGTCGCCTGCGACTTCGCGGTTAATCCGTTGTTGATCCAGGATGGATTGGTCCCGCCACCCAACGCCTTGTATCTGGAGGAGTACGAGGGCATGACGGCGGAGGAGATCTACCCACTGATCGAGGACGACGAAGACCGCGAGCCCCAGGATCGGCATCTTTATGACGACCGTCCCGGCGACTGGCCGCCGGGGGAAGGCGGGCGCGCCGATCCACACGACCGCGGGGGTCGCGGCAACGATGCGGCGCAGGACCCGCAGTCAAGCGGCGCCCCGCAACCACCGGGGTTGGACCCCGATGAGCAGGATCGTTTGGAGACGCAGTGGCGGCAGCGTCTGGCGGGAGCGGCCCAGCAGGCGATGCAGGCCGGCAAGCTTACCGGTCTCATGGCGCGCATGGTGGATCATTTGCTGCAGCCGCAGCTGCCCTGGCGGATGCTGCTGGCGCGTTACATGACCCTGCAGGGCCGTGAGGATTTCAACTACGGTCGGCCATCCAGGCGTGAGGGCGACGCGATCCTACCGAGCCTGCGCAGCGCCAGGGTCGACGTAGCGGTGGGGCTCGACACCAGTGGCTCGATCGGTAAGGATGAAATGGATCAATTCCTGTCGGAGGTCAACGCCATCAAAGGCCAGATGCAGGCGCGCGTCACGCTGCTACCCTGCGACACTGAACTCATGCCCGGCGCTCCGTGGGTGTTTGAACCGTGGGAACCGCTAAGCCCCCCCGACGCCCTGCCCGGCGGTGGTGGGACCAGCTTTGTACCGGTGTTCGACTGGCTCGATGCGGGACACCTACATCCGGACCTGTTACTGTATTTCACGGATGCGCAGGGAACGTTTCCGGACCAGGAACCGGGCTATCCCGTGGTCTGGGTCGTCAAGGGCAAAGCGCAGGTCCCTTGGGGACAGCGTATCCAGCTGAATTGAAAACCGCGGGACCGGTCACGGTGGTGGCGGAGTCCACGCACCCTGCGCTGGCCAGATCCCCGTACTCGGGGGTGATGACGTCCCGCGCCTCAGGCCTTCCCGGTAATCTGCGCTTTGGCGTACCAGGCTCTGGCCTTGTCGGGGTCTTTCGGAATGCCGTGGCCCTCCTCGTACATCATGGCCAGGGTGGTTTGCGATCCCACCAGCCCCTGCTCGGCGGCTTTGGTAAACCAGCGCACGGCTTCTTCACCGTTCCGTTCGGCACAATCCCCGTCCATGTACATAAATCCCAAGCCGTGCTGCGCCAAGGCGAGGTCCTGCTCGGCCGCGGCCTTCATCCACTTGAGGGCCATCAATTCGTTACGCACCAGGCCGAGACCGTTCTGGCACATAATGGCGAGCCGGTACTGCGCCTCAGCATCGCCCGCTTCGGCTAGGGGCGACAGCAACTGCAGCGCCCGCGTGAAGTGTTTGGCTTCAAAAGCGGAAATCCCGCTCGCCAGGTTCAGCTCGGTGTCGTCGGACATGGGTGCCTCCGATAATGCGGCTACCGATCATAACGACCGCCTGCCGCCTGAGTAAATCCTCGCCACACGTCGAATGCCATGGACGCCGCACGTGGTATCCGGCGGACTGCTGGAACTCATAAGAATATGTTATGGGCGTTTACAAAAAAACTAGGGAAGCATTGCTCATGGAGTACTTTATTGTGTTACGGTTAGTCGCTTAGACGCATTATTCGACAATTAAGAATAACGTGAGGGCCATTATGACTACCAACAACACCGTACTACGGGCCGCAGGGAGCGTGGGTGTGTTAATCCTTGGCTTGTGTGTCCCAATTGCGGCACAGGCGACCAATGGATTGTACTCACTTGGATTCGGCACCAAGCAAACCGGCATCGCCGGGAGCGGGGTGGCGTTTCCGCAGGATGCCTTGATAGCTTCCATTAATCCCGCCGGTCTGGCCTTTCTGGGACGCGGTAATGAAGTCGGTGTGGCGATCTTCTCGCCGCGCAGGTCGTATGAGGTAACAGGGGCGTCACCACCACCACCGAGGGGTTTTCCACCGTTCGCCACGGACGAAATCGATAGCAAGAGTAACTGGTTCATCATACCGGACCTGGGCTTCAACTGGCCGCTGGACGAGAACAGTGCGGTGGGCTTGGCTGTGTACGGCAACGGCGGGATGAACACCGACTGGCGGGCGGTGGACTCGCCGTTCGGGGTGGGGACCTTCGGCGCCGCTGCCGCTCCCGGCAGCCCCATACTCAATGCGGGTGTCGATTATGCGCAACTGTTCGTCAACCTCAGTTATGCTCGGAAGTTCACGGATACGGCATCCTGGGGCATCGGCGCGCTGCTAAACTACTCGCGCATCAAAATGAAAGGGTTGGCGGGATTCGGTTCGTTTTCGCTCAACCCGGCACGGCTCACCGATCAGGGCTACGACTCCGACACCGGACTCGGTTTGCGGCTGGGTATCCAGGGCCAGGTCGCCGATGGTGTGACCCTCGCGGCCTCGTACCAGTCCAAGATCAGCAATACCTTCGAAGACTACGCCGGCTTGTTCGCCAACGGCGGCGAGTTCGATGTACCGGCGACGGCGCAAGCCGGAGTGGCCTGGGAGACCGGTCCGGGGACATTCACACTCGACGTCCAGCACATTTTTTACACTGACGTCGACACCGTCGGCAATACCTCTACCATTTTGCCAACGCAGTGCATCCCGTCGATTCCGTTTACCACCGCCCTCAGGGCCAGCGGTCCGGGTTGTTTGGGTGCCGATCTCGGGTTCGGCTGGGACGACATGACTGTGGTGAAGGCCGGATACAGTTGGCCGACGGCCGGCGGTTGGACATGGCGGGTAGGCGCAAGTTTCGGTGACCAACCGATCGATGAGCAAGAGGTTACCCTCAATATCATTGCGCCGGGGGTGATCGAACAGCACTACACCGCGGGATTCTCCAAGCAGCTCAACGGCAATCGGGAACTCAGCGCGTCTTTGATGTACGCGCCGGAAGAATGCGTCAAGGGTCCGGATTTGTTCACGCCGGGTAAACAGGTCGAGCTGTGCATGTACCAATATCAGGTCAACGTGGGTTACAGCTTTTAGATTGTAAACTGCGCTGTTGTCCCGGGGGCCACGTTCATCGTGGCCTTCCGTTTTATGAATGGCCAACAATCACGGAGTAAAGCCGATGAAAAGATGGTGGATGGGTAGCGTCGTCACCCTGTTTTGGGTAACGGCCGCCTCTGCGGAAACGGTCATGATGTCCACCGAGTGGGCGACTCAGGCCTGTGCGGCGTGGAATGCGGAACCGATGTTGACCGACGAGTTGGCGGCGTCGGGGTGGGTCGCCAACAACAAGGACCGCGGCCAGAAAATTATTCAACTCTACCGTACCGATTGTGCAGACAGCCCCAGGGTGGAACTCAAGATTGCCGATCAGGACGGCAAAGCGATGTGCGTCTACGGTGGCGGCGTTGAAACCGAGCTGGATCTGGACGTTGATTACATCATGCATGCAAAAACTAGCCGTTGGGTCGAAATGGGTAACAACGAGTATGGTCCGATGTGGGCGATGATGACCTTTCGCCTCAAATTCTCCGGACCCAAGTTTGAGGCCATGAACAATATGGACCCGTTCAAGCAGTTTTTACTGCTGGTCGGCAAGGTCCCGTCAGTGGCCGACCGCTGTCCGTGACCGGATCGTGGGCGGCGGCGGACGCGCTGCCCAGAAACTCCTTATTTTGGCTTCCATATTCGGCGGCAGTTGCTATCTTTATAGGACTCCCTTCAATTCGGGTTTGGCTCGTGGCCGAACTGAATTATCATCGCGTACTTCGCACTCAACTTGAGACCGCCGATGGAAAACGCCAAACCTCCTGAATCGCCGGTGGTGACCGGGGAACCGGCGCCCAATGTGGTCCAACCGTCCAGTGAATCCGGGGATCCACTTAAGTACATCGGCGTCGTCCTGGCGATGTCGGTGCGCCAGAATGCCTCGGACATCCATTTACGCGCCAGAAACCACCCGGTAATCCGAATAGACAGCGTTTTACGGCCTCTGCGCCAGTTTCCAGTGCTCTCGGTTACCGATCTGGAGGCCCTGGCAAAAGCCATCATGAGTCCGCGGCACTGGGATATTCTGCAACGCGATTACCAGGTCGACCTGTCCTTCGGCCTCAAAGGGATCGGCCGGGTTCGTGTCAACACCTACTTCCAGCGCGGCACGATCGCCATGGCCCTGCGTGTGATACAAACGCAGATTCCGTCTCCCGAAGATCTGCGCCTGCCGTCGATTGTAAGAGATTTTTACCGATTTGAACGCGGCCTGGTGATATTGACCGGCGCCACGGGCTCTGGCAAGTCGACGACGATCGCATCACTTATCAATGAGATCAATTTCAATTCGGCCAAGCATATCGTCACGATTGAAGACCCGGTGGAGTACATTTTCTCCGAGCAGCGTTGCATCATTTCGCAGCGAGAGTTAGGTGTGGATGCCACGACCTTCTCGATGTCAATGACGGCGGCACTGCGAGAAGATCCTGACGTCATTCTGCTGGGTGAAATGCGCGATCCGGTCACCATGGAGACAGCGTTGACCGCCGCGGAGACCGGCCATCTGGTTTTTTCCACATTGCATGCCCCGGCGACCGCCGAGACGGTGACGCGGATTATTTCGTCTTTTCCGCCTGAAGCGCAGCCCACCATACGATCCAAACTGTCTCTGAATCTCCGCGCTGTGGTGGCGCAGCGATTGTTGCCCCGGGCCAGCGGCGAAGGACGGGTGGTGGCCTGCGAAGTCATGACGGTTACCTCACGGGTGCGTGAGCTCATTCTCGATCCGTTGCGCGTCAAAGAGATCGCCGACTTGGTGCGGAAGGAGTCGGTGGTGGAAGGCATGCTATCCTTTGATCAGCACTTGTTCGAATTGTGCCGCGCCGGTGAGATCACCGAAGAAATGGCGTTGCAGCACGCCAGCAGTGCCACCGATCTGCGCTTGAAGCTGGACGGTTTTTCTTAAGCATACCGCCATACGAACAACCGACGAGGGGATCTGTGCGGCTCGTCGGCGGGCGTTCGCCCTGTCAATAAAAAGTCTTTATAATCGTATTCAATTCACGCCTGCAGAGATCCCTTCAACCGCATGGCTGATCGCCGCCTCCAAGTTTTCCATACCGTTGCCCGCTTATTGAGTTTTACCAAGGCGGCTGAGGCGCTGCACATGACCCAACCCGCGGTCACGTTTCAAATTCGCCAGCTGGAGGAATATTTCAATACCCGTTTGTTCGATCGCACCCACAACAGAATCAGCCTTACAGAAGCGGGCGATCATGTATATACGTACGCCCAGAGGATAATTTCACTCTACAACGAGATGGACAATCAGGTGCGAACGCTGACCGGCGACGTGATCGGAGTGTTGGTCATCGGTGCCAGTACGACGATCGCGGAGTACCGGATTCCGACTCTACTGGGCAAATTCCAGGCGAAGTTTTCGGACGTTAAGCTCCGGCTTAGGGTCTCCAACACGATGGGTGTCGTGCACATGGTAGAGGATAACGAAATCGACGTCGGTATCGTGGAGGCGCCGGTGACCAATAAAAACTTGGTGGTCAGGGTATGTTGGAACGACCAGTTGATGGCGGTGGTTCCCCCTAGCCACAAGCTGGCGAACAAAAAATCCATACACATCAGCGAAATCGTGCCCTATCCGTTTATTTGCCGCGAGGAAGGCTCTGGGACCCGTGACGTCATCGCCGACTACCTTGAACAACATTCCCTGGTACTGAGCGATCTGGATCTTACCATGGAGTTCGGCAGCCCCGAATCCATCAAGAGCGCCGTTGAGTCGGGTCTCGGTGTGACTATCATTTCGGAATCGACACTCAAAAAGGAACTCAAACTTGGGACGCTAACCGCGCTGCCGTTGGATCCGCCGATGATGCGGCCTTTCTCGATTGTCTATCAGCGGCAAAAATTCAGACTTCGTGCAATGGAAGAGTTTTTGAATTTTACCGAACAGCACTGCGAGCCGAGTTCTACTAATTAGATCTAGCAGTCGGCCGACAACTTTGACCGCCGAACGCCCGGCTTGGGGACCGGTCACTGGTTACAGATTGTGGTGTGAACGCACGTGACAACAAGCTGCTGACTTTGTTTCGCCGTCTGGACCGCGGACGTCAGGAGGCACTGTTGGATTACGCCCGGTTTTTGTGTGAGCGCTCGGCCGATGGTCCGGCGGAGATTGTCCAGCGTCTGGACATCCCACGGCCCGACTCGGAGAGCGTCATCGGGGCCATGAAACGCTTGACCGCGACCTATCCCATGCTCGACACGCAGTTGTTGTTGAACCAGGCCTCCAACTTGTTGAGTCAGTACATCATACAGGGGCGGGCCGCCCCGGAGGTCATCGACGAGCTGGAGCAACTGTTCCGCGAACAATTCGAACGGCATGGAGACGCTTGATCTCGCACAGTAAAGGCCCGCTTCAAGCAAATTCGAGGATCGGCCAACCGCAACGTTCGGCCTCGGCGGTCAGTAGGGGGTCCGGGTTGACCGCAACGGGATGATCGACGATCCGCAGCAACGGCAGATCGTTGTGTGAATCCGTATAGCACCAGCTGCCGGTGAGATTGCGGCCCTGTTCGGCCAGCCAGGCCTTGAGCAAGCGGACTTTGCCGTCTCGAAAGCTCGGGGTGCCACGTACCCGGCCGGTGAACCGACCGTCACACTCTTCGGGTTCCGTTGCGATGAGGATGTCGACGCCGAACTCGTCGGCGATCGGCTGTGTAATAAACCGATTAGTGGCGGTGATGATCATCAGGGTGTGTCTTAGACGCCGGTGCCGGTTGATCAGCTCACGGGCGTGATCACTGATCATGGGTAAGATCCGTTCTTGGACAAAGCGTATACGCCAATGCTCGAGCTTGTGCCGGGGATTGTCCTTGAGAGGTTGCAGCTGAAACTGTAAGAATTCGTCAATATCCAGTGTTCCGGCTAGGTAATCGGCGTAGTATCGGGTTTGGGACTGCCGCTGGCGCTCCGCATCGACGATATTCATATCCGCCAAAAACATGCCCCAGGCGTGATCACTGTCGCCGCTCAGGAGTGTGTTATCGAGGTCGAAAATCGCCAGGGTCACAATCGGTTGATCGAATCGAGTATCGTCGACGAGCGAGGGAAGTTGTTTGATGCAGCATTGTAATGTCCAGCATCGATTGCGGCCAGCAGAGCTTCGTGGAAAAATGTATTCCAACTGAGAAACGTGGACCGCCGATGAGTAAGTGCAAGTCGGACGACAATGTTGCGGACGATGGCTATCGTCCAAATGTCGGTATTATCTTGTGCAATTGCGAAAAGCAGGTGCTGTGGGCGCGTCGCAGCGGGCATGATGGTTGGCAGTTTCCCCAGGGAGGAGTGCGTCCCGACGAGACGCCCGAGGAGGCGCTGTTCCGCGAGTTGTACGAGGAGGTCGGATTGCAGCGCGACCACGTGCGGATCGTTGCCCGCACCCACGGGTGGCTGAAGTACGATCTACCCGAACGGTACCGGCGCCGGCGGCGGGCCCAACGCCCTGATTTATTCCGTGGTCAGAAGCAGATTTGGTATCTATTGCAGATGCTCTGCGACGATTCCACGGTCTGCCTGGATACGTCGGCGTCGCCGGAATTTGACGAGTGGCGCTGGATCGATTACTGGAGCGCTTTGGAAAATATCGTGGATTTTAAACGGCAGGTCTATGAGCTGGCGCTGGTTGAACTTGAGCGTTACCTCCTCATGCCCACACCGTCCATAATCGCGCGACGCCGTTGCACCAAGGATCCCGGAAGCTGGCGAAGAGATCGGGCGTCTGTACGCCGCGCTGGAACGAAACCCATAGCGAGCTATGGGTTGAGTGAAGCGCAAGTACAGGCGTTCGAGATCGAGCCCGGGCCGGGATAAGCGATTGCAGAAGCATAAACTGTACGAATCACCTAAGACCGAATCATTGAACACAATCAAGTTGATAGACCATTATTTCGCCGCCTTGGTGCAATATGCAGGCTAGCGCCCTAGGCCGGCCGTGCCCATATCGCTGCATTTCCCCAACGATGTTGGGTTTGCTGTCTTATCGCGCCCGGCGTACGGCGCGTATGTTCAGTCATTACGAGGCGGCGGTGCTCGCGGTGGCCGTGCGTGCATCAGGAGTCTCCGCATCGGGTTAGCGGCCGCCGGGCGCAAACACCCGCATCGCCTTCAGTTTTCGGTTGGCGAACGTAAACTCGATGCCGAGGCGGCGGTAGGATAATACCTTGTGCTGACCGGGCGGACCAGAGCCGGGGTACAGGCGCGTCACTTGCTGCGGGGTCATGCCAAAGCGGGCGCCCTCAACGGACTGGTACAGTGAATTGGGCGCACCAATGACGGAGATGCTTTGTATCCTGTCGGTCCCGCTCACTAACAGCACGGTCTTGTCCCCGGCTTCATACAGCCATTTATTTTTGCCGCCCCATCCGCGTCCCAACTTTTGCTTTGGCTGTCCCCACTCCCGTGCAACGTGCCGGAAGCTGTGACCGATGCGCACGCGCTGAAAACCGTTACCGGGGCTCAAGAACACGTCTTGCCGGAGATATCGCAGGACCAGGTCGCCTGGGGCGAGCCCTGGATCGGCGCCGGCGCTGACTCCAATACTGATGCCGGTCAACAGCCACGCCATTAGTAATCTCTTGCCAATTCCGGGTTGCCGTTGCATGCGGCTGAGTATAGCAGTAAAGCGGATGCCGGTTACGCTGGTCCGTGCCGGCGTGAACGGCCCGCCAAGAATTTCACATTCGTTCGAAGTTACGTTTAAATATCGCCCTATGATCAGGCTGATACTTGGTGACATCACCAGTTTGACGGTTGACGCGGTGGTCAACGCTGCAAATACTTCGTTGTTGGGCGGCGGTGGAGTGGACGGCGCAATTCACCGTGTCGCGGGTCCGGAACTGTTGGAGGCGTGTAAAAAGGTCGGCGGCTGCCCCACCGGCGAGGCCAGGATTACACCGGGGTTCAGGCTGCCTTCCAAATGGGTCATACATACGGTGGGTCCAGTGTGGCGGGGCGGTGAGCATGACGAAGCGATGCTGTTGGAATCGTGTTACCGGCAGTCTTTTGAAGTGGCGCTTGCGAACGGAGTTCGCTCGATCGCGTTTCCCGGTATCAGTACGGGCGTTTACGGTTATCCCAAACCTGCCGCAGCAGGTATTGCACTGACGGTTATGGAAGGATACAACGAGCGGTTCGATGAGATCGTTTGCTGTTGTTTTTCGGAGCAGGACATCGAGGTATATCAAGCAATCCAGGACGGGCATGATGACGAGTAACGGAATGAAACGTTACCTTGGGTTGTTGGCGGCTGCCCTGTTGGTGTATCTGTCGTTGCTGCCGATTGAGCTGGCCGCGGTGCGCTTCACGCGATCTGACCTGTTCGGCATCGACCATTCGACGATCGCAGAGACGCTGACGGAATACGTCAGAAGTAATCGCTATCCCGATCAGATCACTATTCGCGGGGGCGAGCGGGTCTATCAGGCTCGAGTCGTGTATACGCTGAATCCGACCGTTCAGGACGTACTCGATGGACTTTATCGTCGCTATCGGCCGGACTATGCCGCTTTTATCGCTATTGATCCGGTGCTCGGCAACGTCATCGCATTATCCAGTTGGGATACCAAAGACAGAGGTCTGGGTAATCTGGTGCTTCGTAACAGTTATCCGGCAGCCTCGGTTTTCAAGATCGTGACTGCCGCCGCAGCGTTGGATATGGGGCAGGTTGAACCTGACACTGTACTTCCCTTCAACGGTAAACGCACCAGCTTGTACAAACGACAGGTGTTGCGTCATCGGGACAATAAGTGGACGCGTCGTCCAACGTTGACCAAGGCGTTTGCGGAATCGGTGAATCCGGTGTTTGCCCGGCTGGGAGTTTACCGGCTTGGTGCGGAGGCGCTACAGCAGTATTCGCGGCGATTCGGGTTCAACCGGCAATTGAACGGCGACCTCATAGTCGGAGCGAGCGCCGTCTCAGTGGAGGACGACGAATGGTCGCTGGCGGAAGTGGCCTCTGGATTCAACCGGACCAGCAAACTTAGCCCCTGGCACGGCGCTATGCTGGCGAGCGCGGTCGCAAACGACGGTGTGATGGTTGTGCCGCACATTGTCAAGGAACTGCTGGATGAGCACGGTATTCCACTGTACATCCATGAGCCGCATGCACTCGCCACGTCGGTGAGCCCGGACACGGCGCAGAAGCTCCGGCGGTTGATGATGGAGACGGTGCGCAGTGGATCGGCGCGCAGCGCATTTAAACGCTTTTTTCGTGGGCATCTACAGGACGTCGAAGTCGGCGGTAAAACCGGTTCGTTGACTGGCCTGTCGCCCAAAGGAAGAAATGACTGGTTCGTCGGATACGCGCTACTCGGCAATCGTAAAATCGCATTTGCGTCGCTGACCATCAACGAGGAGCGATGGAAAGTGAAGTCGGCTTACGTCGCACGTAAGGTGATCGAGGCTTATTTCGATCCACAGTGACACAGAGGATGCGGACCCAATGGCCGCATGCGGATAGATTCGGCGGAGACCTCAAGTTGGCCCGCGAATGCGTTCTATGAGGGCGGTTGTAGATCGTTGGTAACGAAACGGAATGGAGTGTACCTGACCCCCGTGGCTTATCACTTCTTTCGCCCCGACAATGTTTTCGATCGGCCAGTCTCCGCCCTTGACCAGATGGTCGGGACGGATTTTCTTGATCAACAACAGTGGAGTGTCTTGGTCGAATGGAACGACCGCATCCACACATTGTAGTGCCGCGATTACGGCGGCACGGTCTTCGAGTGTATTGATAGGGCGTTCCCGGCCTTTGTCTTGTCGGCGCACTGACGTATCGTCATTGATCGCCACGATTAGACTGCGCCCTAATTGCTCGGCCTGCTCGAGGTATGCGATGTGGCCTCGATGCAATATATCGAAGCAGCCATTGGTAAACACCCACGGACGTTTCAACGATTCAAGCAGTTTGTCTAATTGTTGTGGGTAGTAAGCGATTTTTTCGCTGCTAGTGCTCAATTGGTGTACTCAAATACTTTTACCACACGAACCACACCACCGACGCTGCGTGTGATTTCAGTCGCGGTGTTGGCTTCGGCGCGAGTGACCACACCCATCAGGTAGACATTGCCATACTCGGAGACAACTTTGATACGATTCGCGTCGACTCCGGTGTCTTTGATCAATCGCGTCTTGACCTTGCTGGTCAGCCATGTGTCGTTTGCCCGGCTGAACAGAGCGGTCCGGCCGGCAATGCGCAGTTCGTTGACAATCTGTCGCACGCCGTTAATTTTCTTGGCCTTGGTCGCGACCTCGTTACGCAGCTCCAAGGTGGCCGCCTCGCCGGTGAGTAATACGATGCCGTTCAGGCTGGTAACGCTGACATGGGTGTTATTGCGTATCTTGGGATCACGAATGAGGAATTCGCGAATCCGCAGTTCAATGGTGCCGTCATCGATGTAGGAACCCACTGTGCGCCGGTCGTGTACGACATCCACGGCGGTGACAGCCGCGGTGCCTATCAGCGTGGCCACGCAGGACGTCATCAACAGTACTACGGTGATCAGTGGGACAAGCAGAAGGGGACTGTTTGACTTCATGATGGCTCCATAAGCTGGTGATCGATTAGATCGCAAATACAGTGAATGATCACACCGTGCACTTCCTGGATTCTTGCTGTCGAAGGCCCGGGGACCAGTATATTGACATCATCGGCTCTGAGTACGCCGGTTAATTCACCGCCATCCCTGCCGTTCAATCCGATACAGATCATGTCCCGTTCGTGCGCGGATTCCACTGCCTGCAGGATGTTGCGGGAATTTCCCGAGGTGGTGATGGCAAACAAGATATCGTGTGGCCGACCCAGCGCCATGATCTGCTTGGCAAATACATCGTTGTAGCTGTAATCGTTGGCCACCGAAGTCAGCGTCGATGTATCGGTTGTGAGCGCCAGCCCGGCCAGCCCGGGCCGTTCCATCTCGAATCGGTTTAGTAGCTCTGCGGACATGTGTTGGGCATCCGCCGCAGATCCGCCGTTTCCGCAGATCAACACCTTATTGTCTTTGAGCAGAGCGTCCGCTATGACCGCAGCCGCGGTGGCGACGTCTGGAGCGACGCGATTCATGGCGTCACGGATAACGCTCGTACTTTCATTGAAATGGTTTATGACTCGTTGCGTCGGGTCTAACGTCATGCAATGTATCTTAATTGAAAAACATCACGCGTAGTAGAGTCGCACCCGAGGCGAGCTAAAAGGCATTCTTTATCCACAGCAAGTCCGCGGTTTCGCCAGTACCTGTGATGCATACGACATCAAATCGACACGGCCGATTGTTTGTCAAGCCATGCCGTTGTCGATAATGTTCGGCACTGGCTCGCAATTTGCTGCGCTTGCGGGGATCTATGCTTTCGGCGGCGCCGCCGAATCGGGTTGTTTTTCGGTAGCGGACTTCAACGAAGACGATGTATTCACCGTCTTCCATAATAAGGTCGAGTTCGCCGAACGGAGAGCGGTAATTCGCCTCAACGCGTCTCAATCCATGCCGCAACAGATAGTCAAGGGCTTGGTCTTCCGCCCACACTCCGCGTAACAAATGGCGGGCGATGCGTCGTGTCTCCATATTGACTCAGGTCCCAAAGTTGCGCGCTGATGTCGATATCCCGGACAATGGGACGGCCACCGTCGAAATACGCCCAATTCAATTGACGTATAATTTGCCCGTTCCGGTTCATCCGCAGGTTCGCGGTCGCGCCCTCGACCAGCATGTCCGGATTATCGCGCAGTAGCGCCAGAGAGCGGGTGATCGCGTAGGCGTCCATGCCCAAGGCATACAAGCGGTCGAGAGGTGTATGGCGGTAAGCCCAGTCTCCCTGGATGATCCTGCGGGCCTGACGAATGCGGCTGTTGCTGTTGAGCATCCACGGCATGTCGCCGAACAGGATTCCATTCAAATCGGCGTCGTTAACGGGGTCCGGTTTGCCGGCATAGACGTGGGAGGTTGAGTACACGGGCAGATCGTGGGCATGAAAAAAATTGATTTGCGGTTTCAGCAAGCGCGCCGCTGCCGTCTTGGCGACTAGAAATAGAAAATCGATGTCTCGGCGGCGGCGTGGCTGAAATTTGAGCGAGTGGCCCAGTAGCCGAGACAATTCTCGTTTACGCCCGTAGGAATTAACGATGTTCAGCAACTCCTTAATCGGCGACGAATAGTCCGTCTGGCCGTCGATGTAAGCACGGCTTTCGGTGATCATGCCACCGAGCTGTTCCCAGCGCTGCGCAAACGCATGATGTACGCGTTCTCCCCAATCGGTCTCCGGATACAGCACCGCCGCAGTTCGGTGACCATCCAGATAGGCGCGCAACGCGGTTTGCCGCGCATCGTGCTCCGGCGATAAGTCGAACTGGTAGACGTTGTCCGGCAGAGGTACTGAATTCGCGACGCTGCCCAACAACAGGATCGACAGCGATCCGATGCCGCTGGTGATCAACTCATTGACGGCTAGCTTGCCCAGGGGCCCGACAATCATTTCGGCGTCCTCCTGCGCCGCCAGCCGATAGTACACTGGAGCGAGACCAGGCTCACCACCGATGTCGTAAACTGTTACCGCCGGCTTCTCAGGGTCCCCATCCACCCGGTGCATCGCCATGAATCCGTCGTGCACCGCCTCGGCGGCACGTCCATATTTCGATGCCAAGGGCAACAGCAGGGCAATCCTACGGATACGCATCGGGACCGCCCTGGACACCGTGCCGGCACGGTGTTGCAGAAGTTGGTTGGCGCTGTGGCCGGGATACTGGGCCCGCCACTGTTCGACTTCGTTCTGCAACCGAAACGGGTCATGACCATGTTCCAGTTGGATCGCCGCCAGGTCGATCCAACCCGACAGCGTTGCGTCCCCGCTCGATCGGCGCGCGTCGAGCATCTCGGATTGGCGCAAACGTCCAAGCACTTCCCAGGTCTGCGCCAGATTGCGTATCTTTTCCTGCTCGGCGGTCAAATACCGCTCGCGGGTGATCAAATCTCGAATCGCCTCCAACGCCCGGCCCGAGAGTAGGTTGGCCCGGGCGCGGGATTGCCTTAACTCCGCGTGCAATTGAGGGCTGAGGCCGGGTTGGTTCAACCAGGGGTCGATCAACGAGAGCGCGTTGCTGGGCCGATTGCGGTGGAGTTCGATACGCGCCTGGGACAGCTGTTGCCGCGCCCGGTATATTGGCGCAAGGTTTGAGGTGTCGACGGACTGTAGCAAACGTGCCGCAGGTTCTATCCGCCCAACGCGAATCAATGCGGCAGCCGCCTTGAGCCGCAGATCGGCGCGCTGATCCGGCGGGGCGCTTTCCGCGTGGGTCAGGTATTCCGATGCGGCATTGAGCAATTCCTGTGCGGTCAGGTCACGATCGGCTTTCTCCAATGGCGCAGAGACGCTTTCGGTCGGCGTCGCCCGGCCGGCTGGTTCTCGGGTTGAATGAGGCAACGGTTGTGACGCGCATCCGGCGATTGCAATAATGGCAATGGCGCAAGCCAGTCTAATCACGGCAGATATGAGCACCAGTCAGATGAGGGTCACGATAACGGGAGTATAACGATTGGGTAAGCAGCCAGGCAAAAAAGGAATCCTCTACGTGGTGGCGACACCGATCGGTAATCTCGATGACATCACGGCGCGGGCGGTGCGGGTGTTGTCCGACGTCAATCTGATCGCCGCGGAAGATACCCGGCTCAGCCGGCGGCTCGCCGGCCGGTATGGTGTGCGTACACCGATGGTTCCGTATCATGATCACAATGAACGCCGTCAAGCAGCGACGCTTGTGGCCCGGTTGGGCGCGGGAAAGGATATCGCCTTGATCTGCGACGCAGGCACACCGTTGATCAGCGATGCTGGATACCGTCTGGTGCGCCTGGCCCAAGACCGTGGGTGTGAGGTGGTCAGCGTCCCCGGACCGTGCGCTGCGGTGGCGGCGTTGTCGGTCTCCGGCCTGCCGACCGATCGGTTCGTGTTCGAGGGATTTTTACCGGCCAAATCACCACAACGGCGTCGGCGATTAGGGACCGTCCAGAACGATCCACGTACCTTGATATTTTATGAGTCGGTTCATCGCCTGATGGCAACGCTGCGCGATATGGTGGCGGTCTTCGGTGGAGACCGCGAGGCGGTGGTCGCGCGGGAGATCACGAAACAGTTCGAAGGCGTCCGTCGGGGGACCTTAAATGACCTGCTTGAGTGGTTGGCGAGTGACCCCGGCCTGCGCCGGGGGGAGTTCGTGGTGCTGATACGCGGGCGGGACGCGGCCGCAACACCGGCAGCCGATGTGGAGCGAGTGCTGTCGATCCTGCTGGAGCAGCTGCCTTTGAAGCAATCTGCGTCTCTGGCGGGGAAGATATGCGGCCTGAGCGCAAACGCAGCTTACCAGCGCGGATTGAAACTGAAAACTCAGCGTTAGCCCGCGCCGCTTGCGGAGCGCGGCAACCGGCCGGCGTCGAGACGTTGCGGTCAGCCGGACCCCGGATCCGGCGGGGGCTTGTCGCGGACCGGCTCGATCCGGTATGGTGGTTCTGGAGAGCCAGTTGGACAGTCGCTGGGGGAGCGGGGCTGGCCCCACTCCTCTGGAGGAAAGTCCGGGCTCCACAGGGCAGGGTGCCAGGTAACGCCTGGGCGGCGTGAGCCGACGGAAAGTGCCACAGAAAATATACCGCCACGGTTTCCCGGTGGTAAGGGTGAAAAGGTGCGGTAAGGGCGCACCGCGCGGGTGGTAACACCCGCGGCAGGGTAAACCCCACCCGGAGCAAGACCAAATAGAGGCCTAATGGCGTGGCCCGCGCCAGGCCTGGGTAGGTTGCTAGAGGCGGGCGGCGACGTCTGTCCCAGATGAATGGCTGTCCTCGACAGAACCCGGCTTACAGGCTGGCTCTCTCTTCCTTCGGAGGCGTCAAGCGGTGCCTCCGCGCCGTGCCGGCCCGGCTGTGGACTAGCGACTGCCAGGGCTATTGTGAAAAAAACGTTTTAATTCAGTTAGTTTCATGTCCGTACGGCCCGTCTCCGTCCAACTAACGGAAAAGTGGGAGACAGAGCCACCCCGGAGGGGCCGCCCACGGCCTTCCCCCTGGGGGCGCTAGAATCGCGTAAGCGATTGTCAGATAAGGAAGAATCTTCAGCGTCACGGCCTCAATTTTCCTTGACACCTGCGGATTTATCTCTCTATAGTGTCATATTAGTGGGGATAAGTGGGAAATAATGGGAAAACCACGAGGTTGACGAGGAGCCATGTTCCGCGGTGTCAATACGCTCAGTCTGGACACGAAGGGTCGATTAGCCGTCCCGACCCGATACCGCGACGGCATCCAGCGCCAGAGCGAGGGTCGGATGGTGGTTACCATTAACCACAAGGAGCGGTGTCTCTGGCTGTACCCACTCGCCGAGTGGGAAGAGATTGAGCGCAAGGTCGTCAACCTGCCCAGTTTCGACCCCAACGCAGAACGTCTCAAACGAATCCTCATCGGGCACGCCAACGATTGCGAGTTGGATGCCAATGGGCGCGTTCTGTTGTCAGGGCCGCTGCGTGAATTCGCTGGCCTCACCAAGCGCGTTGTCATGATCGGGCAGGGCAATAAGTTCGAGATTTGGAACGAAGCGCTGTGGCGCGAGCAACGGGAGGCTTGGTTGTCCGAAGACTTCGGGAGCGGTCCGTTGTCGGTAGAGGTGGAATCGTTGTCCTTATGAACTCCCAAGGCCGAGCAAAAAAATGGTTCCACAGGCGCATATCCCCGTACTTGCAGACGCGGTCGTGAAGGCGCTCGATATAAAGCCAAATGGAATTTACATCGATGCGACATTCGGGCGCGGCGGACACAGCCGCGGAATCCTCGCGGCACTCGGCCCCGAGGGACGGTTGTTGGTGATTGATCGGGACCCGGATGCAATGCCGTCGGCGCATGCGCTGGCGGCGCAGGATTCACGGGTGTCTGTATTTCAGCAGCCGTTTACGCAAGTCGCCGAAATCGCTCGATCTTTGTCCATCTGCGGACGAGTGAACGGTTTGTTGTTCGATCTTGGCGTATCGTCACCGCAGTTCGACGACGCTACGAGAGGATTCAGTTTCAACGCCGACGGCGAACTGGATATGCGAATGGACCCGACCTGGGGCATATCGGCGCGCGAGTGGTTGGAGCAAGTCGACGCCGGCACGCTGGAGCAAGTGTTACGGGATTTGGGCGAGGAGCGCTATGCGCGGCGGGTTGCGCGCGCCGTAGTTGCTGCCCGTGGGCAACATCCGATCACCCGGACGCGGCAACTCGCCGGCATCGTCGAGCGCGCCGTACCACACCGCGAGCCGGGCAAACACCCGGCAACCCGTACTTTTCAGGCGATCCGGCTGACCGTCAACCGCGAACTCGATCAGCTGCGCGCGGCACTGCCCCAGGCGTTGGCGGTGCTCGCACCGGGAGGGCGGCTCATTGTCATCAGTTTCCATTCGCTGGAAGACCGTGTTGTCAAGCGTTTTATGCGCTATGAGTCGCAGGGTGACCCGTATCCGCCGGATTTTCCAGTCACCGCAGATCAGATTACCCACCGATTGAAGCTGATCGGCAAACCGACCAGGCCAACCCCCGAGGAGATCCATGCCAATCCCCGCTCCCGCAGCGCAGTGATGCGTGTCGCGGAGCGCACGGGTGCAGCCTGTGCGTAGCCTGGGTTTGGGGTTGATGGCTTTGGTGATGGTCAGCGCCATTGCCATCGTTTACGTCCGCCATCAACACAGATTGACGTTCATTGCGTTGCAGGAGGCACAGGCGGAGCGGGACCGCTTGAATATGGAATGGCGGCAACTGCTGGTGGAGGAAAGTACCTGGTCTGGCCACCATCTGGTGGAGAAATCCGCTCGTCGCAAACTGCAGATGATGGTGCCCGTTGCGGTGGACACAATCGATTTAGAGGATCGTCAGCAATGACGCCTCATCAACAGCCGCCGGTATACGCTTTCCGTCATTGGTTGGTCCTGCTGTTGTTTACTCTGGGCCTCGCTGCATTGTCGATGCGCGCAGTCAACCTGCAGGTGCTCGACAACGACTATCTGCAGGCCCAGGGTGATGCGCGTTACCTGCGGGTCGTACGTACACCGCCGGCACGTGGCGTGATTATGGACCGCTATGGCGAGCCACTGGCGGTCAGCACCCCGGTCGACTCGATCTGGGCGCACCCACCGACGTTGCTGGAGAAGGGGCATTCCTGGCAGCGGCTTGGCAAGCTGCTCGGCATTTCGCCAGCCGCTATACAACAGCATGGTCGCGAGAATAAAGACCGGGAGTTTGCCTATCTCAAGCGGCATCTGCCGCCGGAAACCGCCAAACAGGTTATGGCTGTGAAGATACCCGGCGTGGATCTTATCAGGGAGTATCGGCGCTACTATCCAGCCGGACCAGTCACGGCGCACGTGCTGGGCTTCACCAATATCGATGACACCGGACAGGAAGGCATCGAGCTTGCGTATGACGAGGACTTGACGGGCAGGGCGGGTAAAACCCGGGTCCTCAAGGATCGCGTCGGCCATATCGTCGAACGGGTCGATCTTATCGCGCCGGTGGTTGATGGCCGTGATCTCAGAATCAGCTAGGACCTGCGCCTTCAGTTTCTTGCCCATAGATACCTTAGCGCCGCCGTGCGCCATCATGCGGCGCGCAGCGCTACCCTCGTCCTGCTGGACGCGAGGAGCGGGGAACTGTTGGCGATGGTCAAGGAGCCGAGCTTTAACCCCAACAATCGAAACGACCGTGAGAGCAGCCGGCTGCGAAACCGGGCGGTGACCGACGTGTTCGAACCGGGTTCGACCATCAAACCGTTCACCATTGCAATGGCCCTGCAGAGCGGCAGTTTTGGCCCCGACACGCGTATTGATACCGCTCCTGGCCAATTGCAGATCGGTGGACATCGAGTCAGCGACACCAAGAACAACGGCCTGCTGACCGTGTCGCGGGTGCTCGTGAAGTCGAGCAACGTCGGCGCCGCCAAGATTGCTATGGCGCTGCCGCCGCAGCGCTTGTACGAACTGCTTAGATCCCACGGTTTTGGAGAGCTTACCGAGATCAACCTACCAGGAGAGGTTACCGGCAGCCTGCCAGTGCGCCGCCGGTGGCGTCCCATCGAACATGCGACCCTTGCGTTTGGGTACGGCCTGTCCGTCACACCGCTGCAGCTCGCTCGAGCCTATACGGTGTTTGCCACCGATGGCGTATTGCTGCCGGTGAACATCGTTCCGGTGCATGGGCCTGTGTCGGGTCCTCGGGTGCTGAAGCGCAAAGTTGCGGCCCAGGTTCGAGGCATGTTGGAAGGCGCCGTCGGTGAGCATGGCACCGGCCGAGCCGCGCGCGTCGCCCGCTACCGGGTGGCCGGCAAAACCGGCACGGTGCACAAAAATACCCCCCAGGGTTACGCCGACGACCGTTATGTATCCGTGTTTGTCGGCCTGGCGCCGGTGTCTGATCCACGGCTCGTGATGGCGGTCATGGTCGATGACCCCCGGGGCGAGCAGTATTATGGTGGCGCCGTCGCCGCCCCGGTGTTCTCCCAGGTAATGAGTGGAGCGCTGCGCTTGTTGAATGTGCCTCCGGATCGCCAGTTGGAGAACAAAGAGCACGTTGAGGTGGTGGATTCGGGGGTGTGATGCCGATCAAATTGACACAGTTGCTGGACGGCATCGCGGACGTGGATGACACCGGCGACCCGATGGTCAGCGGACTTGCCATCGACAGCCGTCAAACGGACCCCGGCGATGCGTTCTTTGCCTATCCCGGAGCCCGCAGCGACGGTCGGCACTTCATCCAGCAAGCGATCGATAGGGGCGCGGTGGCCGTTGTATACGATCCGCAGCGCTACACGCCGCCGGTGATGCCGGTGGTGAGTGTTCCCATGCCGGATCTGCAGCGGCGGGTCGGAATCGTCGCGGATCGATTCTACGACAATCCTTCCAACCGTCTTTTCATCACCGGTGTGACCGGAACCAACGGCAAGACCACGTGCACACACTTGCTGGCACAAGCCTTTGAGCACCTCGGGGTGCGGTGTGGGCTGATCGGTACCCTGGGAATCGGTTTTTTCGGCGAACTCACTCCGACGAGTTTCACCACCCCGGATCCGGTCTCGCTGCACCGGGCCCTGCATCGATTCGTCGCCGCCGGTGTCGGACACGTTTGTATGGAGGTGTCCTCGCACGCATTGGACCAGGGCCGGATCGCTGGTGTCGCGTTTGACGCGGCGGTGTTTACCAACCTGAGCCACGATCATTTGGACTACCACCGGGACATGGCGGCCTATGGACACAGTAAGGCGATATTGTTTGACTGTCCCTCGCTGCAACTGGCCGTGCTGAACGACGACGAGCCCTTCAGCGGGACCTTAAAGGCGCGCACCACGGCGCCGAAGATTCGTACTTACGGGATGCGGACCGGCGACGTAACCGCGGAATCGGTGCAGCCGAGCGACGCCGGCCTGCGCGTCGTCATCCGGGCTAGAAATCGGGTCCTGAACGTACCGACGGCGTTGATCGGCCGGGTCAACGCAGCCAATCTGTTGGCGGTGGCGGCGGCGTTGCTCGACGTGGAACAGGACGACGACAGCCTGGCGGCGGCGATGCAGCGGTTGAGTCCGGTCCCGGGGCGCATGGAGATGTTCCGAACGCCTGCGGCACGGCCCACGGTGGTGGTGGATTACGCGCATACCCCCGATGCCTTGAACCACGCCCTGCAGTCGGTTCGTGAGCATTGTGGGGGACGGTTGTGGTGTGTGTTCGGCTGCGGCGGCAATCGTGACCGTAAAAAGCGGCCCTTGATGGGGTCGGTGGCCGAAACCCTCGCCGATGTCGTGGTCTTGACGGATGACAATCCGCGCTTAGAAAAACCGGCGGCCATTGTTGCAGAAATCAGGTCCGGCATGCGCAGCTCGCCGACGGTCATCCACAACCGCGCCCGGGCCATCGAGTGGACGATCGCGCACGCCGAGCCGGGCGACTGGGTGTTGGTGGCCGGCAAGGGGCATGAGACTTCGCAACAGATCGGTCATCGGCAACTCCCACTCAGTGATCGTTCCATAGTCAGTGAAACACTGGGGATGGCAGCGTGATGAGTTTGGGCGACGTGGCACAAGCGGTGGGCGGTGTGTTGACGGGGGATGATCGTGAAATTCTGGGTGTGTCGACAGATAGTCGAACCATCCATAGCGGTGAATTGTTCGTGGCCCTGCATGGCCCTTCATTCAATGGTCATCGGTTCGTCGATGACGCGCTGAGCACCGGGGCCGCTGGGGTAATCGTAGATGAGCCGGTGGCAACAATATTGGCGACCGTGCGTGTACCGGACACCAAAGTTGCATTGGGGCGATTGGCGTTGCACTGGCGCTCGAAATTCGACATCCCGGTAATTGGTGTCACCGGAAGTAACGGCAAGACCACAGTCAAGGAAATGCTCGGCGCGATCCTCGGCGTAGACCGGGTCGGCCTGATTACCGAAGGAAATCTCAACAATGAAATCGGTGTCCCATTGACGCTGCTGCGGTTGCGCGACAAACATCGCTTTGCGGTGATCGAAATGGGTATGAACCACGCCGGCGAGATCGACTATCTCAGCCGTATGGCCCGCCCGGCGGTTGCGGTGATCACGAACGCAGCGCCGGCTCACCTGGACGGATTGGGGAATGTCGAAGCCGTAGCCAAGACCAAGGCCGAGATTTTCGCCGGTCTCGGTTCCGCCGGCATCGCAGTGATCAACGGCGATGACCGATTTGCGCCTCTGTGGCGCGCTCAGGCCGGGACGCCGTATTGCATTCAATTTGGTCTAGGCGATGACGCTGATGTGACCGGCGAATATACACTGGGGCCACGGCAAACGGAGTTATCGATCAGTACGGAGACAGGCACGGTTGCCGTGCGGCTGCCGCTGCCGGGCGCTCACAATGTAATGAACGCCCTGGCAGCGACTGCCGCCGTGCTGCCCCTGGGTATCGGTCTAGAACAGGTCAGGGCGGGTCTCGAATCCATGCCGCCCATTCCCGGACGGCTACAGCTGCGCCGTGGTCTCCACGGTGCGACGATCTACGACGACACCTACAACGCCAATCCCGAATCGGTGCGGGTCGCCATTGATGTACTGGCAAAGGTACGCGGCCAGCGTTTGCTGGTGTTGGGCGACATGGCAGAATTGGGCGAGGCTGAGATCAAATGGCACCGGAACGCCGGGCGGTACGCGGAGCAGCGAGGTATCGAACAGTTATTTGCGTTGGGGCCGCTCAGCGAGGCCGCGGTGGACGCTTTCGGTCGCCGTGCCCGCCATTTTGGCGATGTGGAATCCCTTGTTCGCGCTTTGCGGGACGAATTGAACGACCGGACGACCGTCCTGGTGAAAGGCTCTCGGTGCATGGGAATGGAAATCGTCGTCGCCGGCGTCGTGGCCCCGGACGATGAGACCGGCGGGGGGCTGCACTGATGCTGCTCTATCTGTTCGACGCACTCGCGAGAGAATTCAGCGCATTCAACGTATTCCGTTACCTGACGTTTCGCGCCATATGCGGTGTACTGACCGCACTGATCTTTTGTTTTGTGCTCGGACCCACCATGATCCGGAAATTGAGTCACCATCAGATTGGGCAAACCGTGCGTCAGGACGGTCCACCAACTCATTTCGAAAAGGTGGGCACGCCGACCATGGGCGGTGCTTTGATTCTGGTTTCGGTTGTAGCGTCGACGCTGCTGTGGGCGGATCTCTCTAATCGCTTTGTCTGGGTCGCCTTGATGACCTGCCTCTCCTTCGGAATCATCGGTTGGATTGACGACTATCGCAAGTTGGTTGAGAAGAATCCTCGTGGCATCGGGGCGAAGGCTAAGTTCTGGTGGCAGAGCGTTGCCGGCTTGGCCAGCGCTTTGTTCTTGTACTTTACTGCAAACACTCCCATCGAGACGTCCCTGATCGTCCCGTTCTTCAAAGAAGTCGCAGTTGATCTCGGTCCCTGGTTCATTGTGATGACGTATCTGGTCATCGTCGGCTCCAGCAATGCGGTCAATCTGACTGACGGTTTGGACGGTTTAGCGATCATGCCAACGGTGCTGGTCGCCGGGGGGCTGGGAATCTTTGCCTATGCCACCGGCCACAGCGTGTTTGCGAATTACTTGGCCATTCCGTACATCCCCGGCACCGGTGAGGTGCTGGTGTTTTGCGCCACTCTGGTTGGTGCCGGGTTGGGGTTTCTATGGTTCAACACCTATCCGGCGCAGGTCTTTATGGGTGATATCGGAGCGTTGGCCTTGGGTGCAGCGTTGGGCGCCGTAGCGGTAATGGTTAGACAAGAGATTGTATTGTTCATCATGGGTGGAATATTTGTTGTCGAGACGGTCTCCGTGATTCTGCAGGTCGCTTCCTACAAGTTGGTCGGCAAACGCATATTCCGTATGGCCCCGTTGCACCACCATTTCGAACTCAAGGGGTGGCCGGAGCCCAGGGTCAGTGTTCGGTTCTGGATCATCAGCCTAATTCTTGTGTTGATCGGGCTGGCGACGCTGAAGGTCAGGTGATGGGCATTGTGCAAGGTGTTATACGGCTGTCGGATCGGGAGCAGCGGTGACATTACAGGTGCCGAATAATACGGTAAAGATGGTGCAAGAACGACCATCGGCGGTAGTGGTAGGTCTGGGCCGGTCCGGTTTCGCCAGTGTACGCTTTCTGCGTGATAAAGCATATCGCGTGTCGGTGGTGGATTCGCGGACGCGGCCGCCGATGCAGGAATCGCTGATCGAAGCCTTTCCGGACGTGCCGTTGTTGCTGGGATTCAGTGAGAAGCATTTCCACGGTGCGGATATCGTCGTCGTCAGTCCCGGTGTATCGATAAACGAGCCCGTCATCCGCTCGGCCCATGCAGCGGGCGCCCAGATTATCGGTGACGTAGAACTGTTTGCGCGTCATGCGGCCGCTCCAGTGCTCGCCATCACCGGATCCAATGGGAAAAGCACAGTGACTGCGTTGGTCGGCGAGATGTTCCGCGAGGCGGGGATCGAGACGGCAGTGGGAGGAAATATCGGTGTCCCGGTGCTGCAACTCCTGGATCCCGAACGCACACCGCCTGGATGGTACGTGTTGGAGTTATCCAGCTTTCAGTTGGAAACAACTGGCAGCCTGAATCCACGCGCGTCGGTGATCTTGAATCTTTCGCCGGATCATATGGATCGCTACCCGAGTTTTGAGGCCTATGCACGCGCCAAGACGCGAATATTTCGCGGAAACGGGATTGCTGTGGTCAACCGCGACGATCCGGTTGTATGGGAGTTGGTGCCCAAGCGGCGCCCGACTCGGAGCTTTGGTCGTTCGGCGCCTGGATCGGACGTGGATTTCGGGGTGCTGGAGTATCAGGGTGTCAGATGGTTGGCTCAGGGGCGGCGACGCTTGATGCCGTCGGCGGAGATACCATTAATCGGGACGCACAACGTGTCGAACGTCTTGGCCGCCATGACTCTGGCCAGTCTGGCCGAGATTCCGCCGGCGGCGATGGTGCGGGCAACGCGCCGGTTCCAAGGGCTTCACCATCGAACCGAGTTGGTGCTCGAGCAGGACGGAGTGCGCTGGGTCAATGACTCCAAGGCGACCAACGTCGGAGCGACCGTGGCGGCCCTCGAGGGTGTGGAGGCGCCGGTGGTGCTGATCGCCGGCGGCGACGCAAAGGGGGCGAATTTTTCGCCGCTGAAACCCTTGGTCGCCAAGCGTGTGCGGATGCTGCTGTTAATCGGTCGCGATGCCGACGCGATTGCCGCCGCGGTTGGTGACGGTGCCCCCTGTCGCCGTGTCAGTGATCTAAATGAGGCCGTCCGGGTAGCGAGTGCGGCCGCCGTAGCCGGCGACATCGTCATGCTGTCCCCGGCTTGCGCCAGTTTCGACATGTTCGATAATTTCGAGCACCGGGGCGACGTGTTTCGTCAACTCGTGCGGGAGCTGACACGCTGATGTTCGCTAACGCCCAAGCGATGCGCGGCAGCGGCACTGTAAGCGTCGGTGTGGATCCCTGGCTGTCGGGTACGCTGGTGGCGTTGCTCAGCTTCGGTCTGATTATGGTGTATTCGGCGACCATCGCTAGCGGCAATCAGTCCCTGGCGACCAGTTCCCAACATCTGACGCAACATGCGGTGCATGTGGCGATTGGGGTCGTGATGCTCGTTATGATCCGTTTGACACGCGTGTCGTGGTGGGAAAGATCCAGCAAGCTGTTGTTGATGATGGGCATGATCGGCCTGGTCGCAATACTTATCCCCGGCGTCGGTATCGAGGTGAACGGCAGTACGCGATGGTTATGGTTGGGACCGATTCGAGTTCAGCCTTCCGAGTTCGCGAAGGTCTTCATGGTGATTTACGCCGCCGGCTACCTCACCCGGAAACGAGAGGAGTTGGGTGATTTTACCCATGGAGTATTGATGATCGGAATGGTGTTGTCGGTGGTTGCGGTGCTGCTGCTCATGGAACCCGATTTTGGGAGCGTCGTGGTGATTACCGCAACTGTTGGACTGATGTTGTTTCTCGGCGGTATCCGGTTCTGGCATTTCATGTTGTGTGTCGTCGTGGCGGTCATCGCCATGATCGCGTTGACTATTGTTTCGCCTTACCGCATGCAGCGGGTGATGAGTTTTCTGGATCCGTGGGTAGATCCATACGACAGCGGGTTTCAATTGGTACAGGCGCTGATCGCGTTTGGTCGCGGCGAATGGCATGGAGTTGGTCTCGGTGGCAGCATACAGAAACTCTACTATCTTCCGCACGCAAGTACGGATTTTGTACTGGCGGTAATCGCCGAAGAGCTTGGTTTGATTGGAGTGCTATCGGTGATTGTGATGTTTGGAATTTTACTTTGGCGGGCATTCGCGATTGCACGTCAGGCCGAACTGGTCGGTAAGATCTATGCCGCGCGGCTGGCCCAGGGCATCGGACTACTCATCGTGGTGCAGGCCATGATTAACATGGGTGTCAATATGGGGGTTCTGCCCACCAAGGGATTGACGTTGCCATTGCTCAGTTACGGGGGCTCGAGTACGGTCGCAAGTTGTGTAGCATTAGGATTGCTGCTGTCGGTGGATCGAGAGGTCCAACCTGTACCGGGGACGCAGCGATGAGCACATTGCTCATTATGGCCGGTGGTACGGGAGGACACGTGTTTCCAGCACTCACGGTGGCCGAAAACCTGCGCCATCGGGGTGTTGATGTTGTCTGGCTCGGGACCAAGTACGGCCTGGAGGCCGACGCGGTACCCGCGGCGGGTTTCGACATGGAGTGGATTACGATCTACGGGCTGCGCGGCAAGGGATGGTGGGGAGTGATTCGAACCCCTTTCTTCGTACTGGTTGCCGTTATTCAGACCGTGGGAGTAGTCCTGCGCCGACGACCCACCGCGTTGCTGGGCATGGGTGGTTTCGTTGCCGGTCCCGGGGGATTGGTGGCGTGGTTGCTGCGCCGGCCACTTATGATACACGAGGCCAATGCCGTTGCGGGATTTACCAATCGCGTACTGGCACGCTTCGCGTGCCGGGTCCTGACGGGATTTCCGGATACCTTCGTCCCACGCATCAGTGCCGAACATGTCGGTAACCCGGTACGCGATGATATTGCCCGGTTACCCGAGCCCGAAGCACGCCTGGCCGGCCGCGGTCGGCGTCTACGGCTGCTGGTAATCGGCGGCAGTCAAGGCGCACAGATCTTCAACGAACTGATGCCGGACTCGGTGGCCGGGATTACACCTGAACCCGACGTCTGGCACCAGAGCGGGCGTGGGCGAGCCGGGCCGGTGTCGAGTGCGTACCGACACGCCGGTCTGTCCGTTCGTGTCGACGAATTTATCGATTCAATGGGCGAAGCCTACCGGTGGGCCGATGTAGTGGTCTGCCGGGCTGGCGCCATGACGGTGGCGGAAGTGAGCGCCGCAGGAGTGGCAACGATATTCGTGCCGTTCCCCCACGCAGTGAGCGACCACCAGACTGCGAATGCCCGCCACCTGGTAAATCACGGCGCAGCGATGCTTATTTCGCAACGGGACCTGACGGCTCATCGGTTGCGCGGCGTGATCGCCAAACTGGCCCGCGATCGCGGCCTCGTCCTGGAACTGGCCCGACGCGCACGCGAGCTCGCCAGGCCTGACGCGGCGGTGCGAGTGGCCGATATCTGCATGGAGGTCATGTGTGCGTGACCATGTGCAGCGAATTCATTTTGTCGGAATCGGCGGGAGCGGTATGAGCGGTATCGCAGAGGTGTTGTTGAATCTCGGTTATCAGGTGTCCGGGTCGGATCTGATCGAAAGCGCCGGGACCAGAAGGCTGCAGGAATGCGGTGCAGCGGTGCACATCGGTCACGATGCCTCCCTGGTCAAGGACTGCGACGTAGTCGTGGCCTCCACCGCTGTGGACGCCGACAACCCTGAAGTTGTTGCGGCAGCCCAAGCCAAAGTGCCGGTCATCCCTCGGGCGGAAATGCTCGCCGAGTTGATGCGCTTTCGCAAAGGTATTGCGGTGGCAGGAACTCACGGTAAAACCACCACCACGAGCCTCGTGGCCAGTGTTCTGGGCGGGGGCGGTCTGGACCCGACTTTTGTGGTCGGCGGCCGAGTCAACAGCGCAGGGTCCAATGCGCGGCTCGGGAGCGGTGAGTATCTGGTTGCCGAGGCCGATGAGAGTGACGCATCGTTCTTGCACCTGCAACCATTGATCGCCGTTGTGACAAATATTGATGCGGACCACATGGCGACCTATGACGGAGATTTCGAATTATTGCAACGGGCATTCATTGATTTTCTGCAGAATCTTCCGTTTTATGGTCTGGCGGTACTGTGTGTGGACGATCCCATCGTGAGGAAAACCATCCCACACATACGCAAGCCTATCGTTACTTATGGCACGGACACCGATGCGGATTTTCGTGCCATCAATATTCGACAACGGGGCCCGAATATGCGCTTTGACGTAACCGGCACCCGGTCTCCGGAAGTCCTCCCCATCGAGCTTGCTTTACCTGGGCGGCACAACGTCCTCAACGCCCTCGCCGCCGTAGCAATTGGTGAGCAGCTGGGTATCCCCGGTACAGCGATCCAGTCGGGGTTGGGCAGCTTTCAGGGTATCGGGCGGCGGTTCCATCTGCACGGGGAGATCGCGGTTGGCGGTGGAACCGCGAAGCTCGTGGATGACTATGCGCACCACCCCCGGGAAATCCAGGTGACCCTGGAAGCGGTGTCTGGAAGCTGGCCGGGCCATCGATTGGTGGTGGTGTTTCAACCGCATCGCTACACGCGTACACGAGACCTGCTGGATGATTTTACAAAGATTCTGGCCGAATACGACCCGCTGATTGTTACCGAAGTATACCCCGCCGGGGAGGTTCCCATCAGCGGCGCCGATGGCCGTGCGCTGTGTCGGAGTATTCGAGCTCGCGGTCGGACTAACCCGGTTTTTGTCCAGGCGTTGTCTGAGTTGCCGGGTGTGTTGGCGTCTATCGTTCGTGACGGCGATGTCATTGTGACGCTGGGTGCTGGCGATATCGGTCAGGCATCGCAGGGTCTCGCACAAACAGGCGTCAATCAACAGTGCCGATGATCACGACATCCACGGAAGTACCAATGTGGGCAGCCATCATGCAGAGAGGCGAACTGCGATATAACGAGCCGTTGTCCAAACATACCAGTTGGCGTGTTGGGGGGCCGGCCGATCAATTCTTTATACCACGAGACCGGTCGGATCTGGCTGAGTTTCTCTTCAACCTGGTTCCCGAGACTCCAGTGATCTGGATCGGTCTGGGCAGCAATCTGCTGGTTCGCGACGGGGGCATACGAGGAGTAGTGATCGGTACGCATCGCGGTCTGGCCGATATCCGCCGCGTCGGCGCCGAGCTGCTGTATGCGGAATCGGGTGTTCCGGGCGCCAAGATTGCCCGGTTTTCAGTGCGCGGAGGACTGGCTGGCGTTGAATTTCTCGCCGGCATTCCCGGCACCCTGGGCGGTGCCTTGGCGATGAATGCCGGTGCGTTTGGTTCGGAGACCTGGGACGTGGTGGCGTCCGTCGAGACCATCGATAGAAGCGGCCATATTCGGCGGCGCCTGCCCGATGAGTTCCAGGTTGGTTACCGTAAGGTTGTATCTCCCGTGAGCGAAGAATGGTTTATCGCTGCGGAGTTTCAGTTGACCCGGGGCGATGTGCAGTCGGGTTGGACACGGATAAAGCAGTTGCTCGCCCGCCGCGCCCAGACCCAACCGATTCAGACGCCCAATGCCGGTTCCGTATTCCGAAATCCGCCCGGCGGCTATGCGGCCCGGCTAATCGAAACCTGTGGACTGAAAGGGGCCAATGAAGGTGATGCGTGCGTTTCGGAGCGTCACGCAAATTTCATTGTTAACCGCGGCGGCGCTACGGCCGCGCAAATTGAGACGCTGATCAGACGGATTCAGCGTGAGGTGGAAATTCATCACGGCATCCGGCTGGAGCCCGAGGTGCGAATTATCGGTGATTCCTCTTGAGCAGTGATGGCAAAACGGTGGCAGTGTTGATGGGTGGCTTGTCGGCTGAACGTCAGGTGTCGTTAAGAAGTGGCAACCGGATTATGTCTGCCCTGCGCGATCGAAAGGTCGATGCAGTGTCAGTAGACGCGAATCGAACGGTCATGCAACAGCTGGCGACCCTCGATGTCGGGTGTGCCTTTATCGCGCTGCACGGACGATGGGGAGAAGATGGGGTGATTCAAGGTGCCTTGGAAGTCGCGGGGATACCCTATACCGGCAGCGGTGTGTTGGGATCGGCGTTGGCGATGGACAAGCATCGCACTAAGACGTTGTGGCGGGGAGCCGGTGTGCCGACTCCGGATTATCGGATCCTATCTAATGACGACTCGCTGAGGGAGGCCGCCGACGAACTCGGGTTCCCGATGTTTGTAAAGCCGTCGCAAGAGGGATCGAGTATCGGGGTGACCAAGGTCGAGAACTTGAACGACTTGCAGTCAGCCTGGAACACCGCCCGCCAGTACGACGACACGGTGTTGGCCGAATGTTTCGTCGACGGACCGGAGCTGACTATCGGGGTGTTGGGTGAGGAAGCGCTACCCATCATCAAGCTGGAGACGCCGCGCGCGTTCTACGACTATGCCGCGAAATACGAGAGCGATGCAACTGTCTATCACTGCCCCTGCGGCCTGGACAAGGAGCTGGAGTTGGCGTTGCAGGATCAGGCCCTGGGTGCATTCCGGTTGCTCGACTGCTCGGGTTGGGGGCGGGTCGACTTGATGCTGGATCGACATGAAGAACCCTATCTCCTGGAGGTGAACACGGTTCCCGGCATGACCGATCACAGTCTGGTACCGATGGCCGCCCGGATTCATGGCCTGGACTTCGGAGAACTTGTGATGCGGATCCTGGAGACCGGATGATGATGTATCGGGAGCTGGGCAAACGCCAACGGCGGAAGAAGGCCCTGCGCCGCATCCGTCTCAGGAGGTCTACGCTGCTGGTCACTGCGACTGTGCTTTCGTTGACGGCCGCCGCGGCGGTTGTGGCCGATCGGCTGCTCGTGCCCAGCGCGTTTCAGGTCGGTAAAGTGCGGTTAGAAGGCTCATTTCAACATCTCGACCCGGAGGTGCTGAACGAGGTCGTGATGTCTGCGATGGACAGAAACTTCTTCGCCGTGGACCTGCAACGGATCGAGCAAGCGGTGCGCGATCTGCCCTGGGTTTACCAGGCGACGGTGCGACGGGTGTGGCCGGACAGCATACATATCCGCGTTGTCGAGCAGCAGCCCGTTGCGCGCTGGGGCCCGGGCCATTGGTTGAACGTCGACGGTGAAGTCGTCACGTTGCGGCCGACCCCTGACCTCGAGGGATTGGTGGGTCTGACCGGCCCGCCGGGCACCTCACGTAATGTGATGGCGCAATTCCGCGACTGGCGGGCGCCTTTGGCTGTGGCAGGATTGCAGATCAAGCGTGTTGTACTGACTCAACGGCGCGCGTGGACCTTGTCCGTCGTACCCATGGCTTGGGCCGCTTCAGACGCCGGTGACGTTGTTTCCGAATCGTTCGACGTGGTGTTGGGAAACCGAGATTTGGATCAGCGCCTGCGGCGATTTATTCGCTCTTATCGCTCTGTATTATTCAAGCAAACGCATTCGCTGCGCCGCGTGGATCTCCGCTATCCCAACGGTCTCGCCATTTCGCTCCGGCAGGGCGATGGCCTCCCGAGCAACCTTGATCTGGATGCAAAGACATGACCAAAAAGAACGATAACCGACTGATTGTCGGGCTCGACATCGGCACCTCCAAGGTGTTGGCTATAGTGGGCGAGGTCACACCGATTGGTGAAATCGAAATCATCGGTGTCGGACATCACCCGGCGCGGGGTATGCGTAAGGGGGTGGTTGCCAACATTGAGTCCACTGTGCAGTCGATACAAAGGGCGGTGGAAGAGGCGGAGTTGATGGCGGGATGTCAGATCTATTCAGTGTATGCAGGCATTGCGGGAGCGCACATCAATAGCTTCAACTCCCACGGAGTGGTGGCGATCCGGGACAAGGAGGTCAATACCGGGGATGTTGATCGGGTCATTGAGGCAGCCCGGGCTCTGGCGATTCCTAACGATCAGAAAATACTCCATATCATGCCGCAAGAGTTCGTGATTGACGGCCAGGAGGGAATCCGGGAGCCAATAGGTATGAGCGGGGTTCGCCTGGAAGCCAAGGTCCATATCATCACCGGCGCCGTGAGTGCAGCGCAGAACATCATCAAATGCATCAGACGATGCGGGTTGGAAGTCGATGACATCATTCTCGAACAACTTGCTTCCAGCCAGGCAGCGTTGACCGAGGACGAAAAAGACCTTGGGGTCTGCCTGGTCGACATCGGTGGTGGTACTACCGATATCGCAGTGTTCACCGAAGGTGCGATTCGGCACACCGCCGTCATACCGATCGCCGGTGACCAGGTGACCAACGATATTGCTGTGGCGCTGCGCACGCCCACGCAGTCGGCGGAGGAAATAAAAAAGAAATTCGGTTGTGCGTTAACTCAGTTGGCGGATAGCGCCGATGGCATTGAGGCGCCCAGCGTCGGCGACCGGCCGCCGCGCCGGCTGTCCCGGCCCACGCTTGCGGAAGTCATCGAGCCACGGGTCGAGGAGCTGTTTGAACTGGTCCGCGGAGAGTTGCGTCGCAGTGGCTTCGAAGAACTCATTGGATCCGGTGTCGTGCTGACCGGCGGCACCGCGAAGATGGAGGGAATGATTGAACTCGCTGAAGAGGTGTTCCACATGCCGGTTCGTCTGGGCATGCCCAAATATATGGGCGGATTGAGCGAAGTCGTCCGGAATCCAATCTACTCGACGGGAGTGGGATTGATCCAATTCGGGCACCACAATCAAGGTCCCAAGCTCACCGAACAGCCGAGTGGTTCGGGATTCAAAGCGGTTCTTGAACGCATGAAAAGTTGGTTTCAAGGCAGCTTCTAGACAAAAGGTATGCACTACATGATTAGGCAAATCGGAGTCGGTTACAAATACAATTTCCCAGTCAATCAAAGCTTAGCAGGCACGGGAGTACTCTCATGTTTGAACTGATAGATATGGTAGACCAGCAGGCGGTTATTAAGGTGGTGGGTGTCGGTGGTGGCGGCGGCAACGCTGTAGACCACATGGTTGCCGCAAGTATTGACGGTGTTGAATTCATTAACGCCAACACAGATGCTCAGACGTTGAACCGATCTGGTGCCAACACGATTCTGCAGCTTGGATCCAACCTTACCAAGGGCTTGGGTGCTGGTGCGAATCCCGACGTTGGACGGCAGGCAGCGATGGAAGACCGGGATCGAATCGCGGAGACCTTGCAGGGTGCGGATATGATATTTATCACCGCCGGTATGGGTGGAGGTACCGGTACTGGTGCCGCGCCGATAGTTGCTCAGCTGGCCCGGGAACAAGGCGCGCTGGCCGTAGCGGTTATTACCAAACCGTTTCCGTTCGAGGGTTCCAAGCGGATGGCGGTGGCGGACCAGGGGATACGCGAACTGGCCGAACACGTAGACTCGCTGATTACCATTCCCAATGAGCGCGTCCTCGACGTGATGGGTAAGCAAGCGTCCCTGCTGGATGCGTTCGCCAAGGCTAACGAAGTATTACTGAACGCCGTGCAAGGAATATCCGAACTTATCACACGGCCCGGCCTGATCAACGTCGACTTCGCGGATGTGCGCACCGTGATGGCCGAGATGGGGATGGCCATGATGGGTTCCGCCACCGCGAGCGGCGTCGAACGGGCGACCGAGGCGACGCGTGCCGCCATATCGAGTCCACTGTTGGAAGACACCAACATTTCTGGCGCGCGGGGAATTCTGGTGAATGTGACCGCCGGCATGGACATGGCGATTGGTGAGTTCGAAGAGGTCGGTAACCTTGTTCGGGAGTTGGCCTCCGATGACGCCACCGTCGTGATCGGGACGGTCCTGGATCCAGAGATGCAGAGCAGTCTAAGGGTAACGATGGTGGCCACCGGGATCGGAATGGGTAAGACTGCGGCGAATCCGTACAAAGTGGTACACTCCGCGCCGAAAGCTGTGAATTACGAGGACTATGAGGCCCCAACGGTAATCAGGAATCGCCGTCTAGACCAGGACCTGCCGGCGTTGCCGGATGATAAGAATATGGATTATCTCGATGTTCCCGCGTTTCTCCGCCGTCAGGCCGACTGACGGTACATTGCCGGTGTCCGGCAGTGGCTACACAAACGCCCTCGAATCGTGTAGCATTCGCGCGATCAGGGAGGGCCATTCTAGCCGGATTCAGGCTGCGCGTCTCAGAAAAACCGATTTAAAAACAAAGACATGATCGAGCAACGCACCCTTAAAAACGTTATTCGGGCTACCGGGGTCGGGCTGCATACTGGCGATAAGGTCTATCTGACCTTGCGGCCCGCGGCACCCAATACCGGCATTGTATTTCGCCGTGTCGACCTCGACCCAGCCGTGGAGGTGCCGGCGCGTTCAGAATACGTCGGCGATACCCGGCTTTCAACAACCCTGGAGAAGGACGGCGTCAAGATTTCTACGGTAGAACATCTGATGTCCGCCCTCGCCGGCCTAGGCGTTGACAATGCATACGTGGACCTGACCGCCGGTGAAGTACCGATCATGGATGGAAGTGCGGGCCCGTTTGTATTCCTGATTCAATCCGCGGGCATTGAGGAGCAATCTCTACCGAAACAGTTCATCCGTATCCGTAAGACCGTGCAGATCAAAGATAGGGATAAATGGGTGCGCTTCGATCCGCTGGATGGATTCAAAGTCTCGTTTGCTATCGATTTCGATCATCCGATATTCAACGGCTCGACACAACGGGCGAGTGTCGATTTCTCAACCACTTCCTTTGTCAAGGAAGTCAGTCGTGCGCGCACGTTCGGATTTATGCAGGAACTGGAGGCGCTACGGGAAGCGGGACTCGCGCGTGGTGGTAGCCTAGACAATGCCATTGTCATGGATTCATATCACATACTCAACGATGACGGCCTGCGCTACGAAGACGAATTCGTGAAACATAAAATCCTGGATGCAATAGGCGACTTGTACTTATTGGGACACCCGCTTATTGGTGCGTTCAGCGCGTACAAATCAGGACATGCCCTGAACAACCGATTGTTGCGCAAACTGTGCGGATCTAAAAATGCATGGGAACTGGTATCGTTCGACGATCCGCAGCAGGCACCAATCGCGTTTGTACGAACCGCTCAGGCGACGCCGTAAATAGACGCCCCGATATCGGCGAATCGGTCACTGTTCGGTTACTGTTATGAGTATCTCGGCACGGGCGCCGTGGGCAAGGGTTGTAAACTAGTTTTTCATTGACCGGCTGAGTTTTAAAAGCGAGGCTCTGAGTTCCGGGTCTGAAATCGTGCTTGCGGTGGTCTGGATGGCCGTTTGAACGTTTATGGATGGAGGTCTACGCCGTAAGGTACCGCCGGGTTTCCGTCTATACTCTGGAAAGACATGGATTCGGATGGAGACCAGATCGGTAAGGCCGTGCTGGCGCAGTTGGCGCGCGAGTGTTACCTGGCTGTGTCGCACCCGGCTCGCCCACACTGCGGACTCGGCGATGACGGTCAACCGGCCGCGCGCGTAATGGCTGGGCCGTGTGTGTTCGGCGATGTCCGCCGGCGCAACGGCGGCCCACGCGGTCTGCATACGTTTCAGTTGTTGCATCATGCCGGCGATGGACATACGGCCGGCACGATTCGCGTCGAGCAGCGCGTTAATGGACTGAAAGGTGGATGATCTGGATGACATGAGTTCTTGAACCAACGAGCACCAGAGGGCACACCAACTCATGCGCATTATCTTAGTTCCCAGCGGCACCGGCAAACGTTTAAGCAAGTGTCTTTCACGGCGACAGGCCATAGCGTCAATGGTGGCTGTGTTGCTTTTCCTCCCACTGCTGTTAGGTGCCGGTGGATATTTCCTTCGCTCGTTGCAATATCCGATAAACGATCAACAACTACCGGATTATGGACGGCTGATTGAAGAGGCACTCAATGCTCAGCAGCAGGAGATTACCGAGGCCAAGATACAAGTCGGCGATCATCTCGACGCGCTGGGACGCAATCTCGGTCGTTTACAGGCTCAAGTATCGCGCATCAACGCTTTGGGCCAACGGCTGACGGAAATGGCGGGGCTGGACCCGGAGGAGTTCCGGTTCGATGAGGAGCCCGCGGTCGGGGGGCCGTTGTCCGTGAATCCGTTGCCTGCCCAGATTCACACTGAACTGACCAAAACCCTGGATCTGCTTGAAGCTGAGATGGAGGAGAAGCACGAGGGGCTGAGTGCTTTGCAGACCCTGTTGATGGATCGCACACTGCACAAGCGCCAGTTCCCGAACGGATGGCCGGTCGTCGGCGGGTGGATTTCCTCGAGCTACGGTTACCGCAATGACCCATTTACCGGTCGGCGTGACTTTCACGGCGGCGTTGACATCGCCGGGAAGGCAGGGAGCCAGATCAAGGCGGTCGCGGCAGGGGTTGTGAGCCACTCGGGCATCAAGCCCGGGTACGGGCTGACGGTGGAGGTCAATCACGGAAACGGTTATGCAACCCGATATGCCCATGCCTTGTCCACCAACACGCAGGTCGGCGATCGAATCGAAAAGGGCGAAGTCGTGGCGGTGGTCGGCAATACCGGGCGATCCACCGGTCCGCACCTGCATTTTGAAGTTCTCAAACAAGGAAAGACCATGAATCCCCGGCGCTATTTAAAAGCATCCCGCTGATACCATCGTTTGGCTTGGCGCCTGTGCCAATATTCCACCCGTAGCGAGAAACTGGGAATCAGGGCACCGAATACTCGGACAGGCTCCTGATCTACGGAATGCCGCAATGAGTTGCGCACCGAGCAGCGGCTAACCCGGCATCAAGCCACATTGGGAACTGCATGTGTTGCGGTGCCCGTAGGGCTGGCCGTCCCTCGGGATACCGGATGTCTCCGGCGCACCGGATAGCTCCGTCCCCGGCCACCGGCATGAGTTTTCATTAGGTCGGTAACCATTCATACTAACTGCTTGTGGAAAATCACCTCCCCAGATTGAGATAAGGAATAGGTATGCTCGGATCGGTAATGAAGAAGCTGGTCGGTACTCGCAATGACCGGCTGCTCAGGCGAATGTCAAAGACCGTTGCGGTTGTTAATTCGCTGGAGGCCGAAATCAGTCAGCTCTCAGATCAGCAGCTTGCGGCCAAAACAAGCGAATTCCGCGGTCGCGTCGGCGACGGCGCCAATCTGGACGACCTGCTTCCTGAAGCGTTTGCGGTGGTGCGCGAGGCCGCGAAGCGCACCTTGAACATGCGCCATTTCGATGTGCAGATCCTCGGCGGCATCGTCTTGTACGAGGGCAAGATTTCGGAGATGCGCACTGGGGAGGGCAAGACCTTGGTCGCCACACTGCCTGTGTATCTCAACAGTCTTGCCGGTAGGTCGGTGCACATAGTCACCGTGAACGACTATCTGGCGCGCCGGGATGCTGACTGGATGGGACAGATTTACGGTTTTCTGGAGCTCACTGTCGGTGTGATCACCACCGGTCAGGATCCGCGTGCGAAACGCGACGCCTATGCCGCGGACGTCGTCTACGGCACGAATAACGAATTCGGGTTCGACTATTTGCGTGACAACATGGCTTTCTCTGCTGAGGACCGTGTGCAGCAGGGATTGGACTATGCCATTGTCGACGAAGTGGATTCCATCTTGATTGACGAGGCGCGTACACCATTGATCATTTCCGGGCCCGCTGAGGAAAGCACCGACCTGTACATCAAAATCGACAAACTGATCCCGCGCCTCACACCGCAGGAAACGGAGGACGGCCCTGGGGACTACAGTGTCGACGAGAAGAGCAAGCAGGTGTACTTGACGGAACAAGGGCATGAGACTTCTGAACAGTTGCTGGCCGAATTCGGTTTGCTGGACGAGGATCACAGCCTCTACGATGTCGCCAGCATTTCATTACTCCATCACCTCAACGCGGCGCTGCGGGCACACACATTGTTTCAAAGAGACGTCGATTACATTGTCCGCGACGACCAGGTCATAATCATCGATGAATTTACCGGGCGTATGATGCCGGGTCGGCGTTGGTCCGAGGGCCTGCATCAAGCGGTGGAGGCCAAGGAAGGTGCCAAGGTGCAGCAGGAAAATCAGACGCTGGCGTCGATTACTTTTCAGAACTATTTCCGTTTGTATGACAAACTCGCCGGAATGACCGGTACGGCCGATACTGAGGCCGAGGAATTTCAACAGATCTACGGATTGGAAGTGGTTGTGGTTCCGACCGACAAACCGATGATCCGTGATGACCGCGCCGACTTGGTGTACCGGACCATGAACGAAAAATTTAACTCGATTGTCGAGGGTGTTCGGGAGTCTAACCAGCGCGGTCAACCAATCTTGATGGGTACGACCTCTATCGAAACGTCCGAACTGCTGTCCGGACTGCTGCAGAAATCAGGTCTCGAACACCAGGTACTGAACGCCAAGCATCATGAAAAGGAGGCGCAGATCATTGCCCAGGCTGGACGGCCCGGGGCGATCACCATCGCTACCAACATGGCTGGCCGTGGTACGGACATCGTGTTGGGCGGTAACTTAGAGATGGAGCTAAAGGAGACCGATGATGACGAAAAGGAAAAGTCCCGAGTCCGCACGGATTGGCAGGAACGCCACGAACAGGTAGTTGCCGCAGGGGGTCTGCACGTGATTGGCACCGAACGCCATGAATCGAGGCGCGTCGACAACCAGCTCCGCGGCCGATCAGGCCGACAGGGCGATCCGGGGTCGTCCCGGTTCTATTTGTCTTTGGAGGACAGCCTGATGCGGATCTTCGGATCGGACCGCGTCTCCAGTTTGATGCAGAAGCTCGGTATGGAAGAGGGTGAGGCCATTGAACATCCCTGGGTGACCCGGGCCATAGAAAACGCGCAGCGTAAGGTCGAGGGCCGAAACTTCGACATCCGTAAACAGCTGCTCGAATACGATGATGTGGCCAACGAGCAGCGTAAAATCGTGTACGAAGAGCGCAACCGGTTGATGGAAGTCGACGACATATCCGACCGGTTACAGGTGCTGCGCGAAGACGTTGTTAACAACGTCATCAACCGGGGAATTCCGCCGCAAAGTCTCGAGGAACAGTGGGACATCGACGGGCTGGAAAACGAGATTGAGCACGAGTTCGGAAGCCGGTTGCCCATCAAACAGTGGTTGGACGAGGAGCCCGACCTGCATGAGGAAACCCTGCGCGAGCGCATCTTGGAACGGATCAATCAGGCTTATCAGGCCAAGGAGACCGACGTCGGAGCACCGGTCATGCGGCACCTGGAGAAGGCCGTGATGCTGCAGGTATTGGACTCGCAGTGGAAAGAACATCTGGCGATGATGGATTATCTGCGCCAAGGCATCGGCCTGCGGGGTTATGCGCAGAAAAACCCCAAGCAGGAGTATAAACGCGAGGCCTTCGAAATGTTTCAAGACCTCATGGGGCGGGTCAAGCTCGAAGTTGTGACGATTCTGTCGAAGATCCAGATCCGCGCCGAACGGGAGGTGGAGGAACTGGAGGCACAGCAACGTACTCAGCAATCGATGGAATTTCTGCACCCATCTATGGAGCAGCAGGCAGCGGCCGACGGGGGTGCTGAAGCGACGCAAACACCGGCCCCATCGAAACCTTATGTACGATCGGGGCGGAAAATCGGCCGTAATGAACCTTGTCCCTGTGGCTCGGGGAAGAAATACAAGCACTGTCACGGGAGACTCAACGCCTGATCGTTTCAGCGAGCGGGCGGTGGGTCGGCAAAGCGCACGGGAAATGTCTGTAGATGACACAAAGGACTCGGCATTGCTACTCGTGCCGGGGGTACGCTGGGCCGTAGCACGCGCTGGGATTCGTCAATCGTCGCGCGACGATGTCGCGGTATTGGAGTGTGCACCGGATACGAACTGCGCGGCGGTGTTTACTCAGAATCAATTCTATGCGGCGCCCGTATTGGTGGCCAGGGAACATTTGCAACGCAGGCAACCGCGTGTTTTCGTTGTAAACAGTGGGTGTGCAAATGCGGGTACCGGTCAGCTGGGTGTCGATGACGCCAGGCGAATCTGTACCGGGACGGCGGCTTTTATCGGTGTGGATCCCGAACAAGTGCTGCCGTTTTCAACGGGCGTGATTGGGGAGCGGCTGCCCGTGACGCGTATGTTGGAAGGGATTGGACAGTGCGTTCAACGGCTGCGTCCCGACGCGTGGGAAGACGCCGCAAGGGCGATTATGACGACCGACACCGTTCCCAAGGGCGCGACCGCCCGCATCGATGTGGACGGACAACCGGTCACCGTCACGGGCATTGCCAAGGGCGTCGGGATGATTCGCCCCGACATGGCGACCATGCTCGCTTTCCTGGCCACCGACGCGGCGGTGGAGCAAAGCCTGCTGCAGAATTGCCTGCGGTGGGTGGTGGGGCGCAGCTTCAACCGCATCACCGTGGACGGCGATACTTCCACCAACGATGCCTGTGTGCTGCTCGCCACAGGTGCGGCCGGCAATAGTAAGATTTCTTCCCCGCATGACCCGGCGTACGATCGACTAGCCGCGGCGGTTTGCGATGTGGCCCGGAAGCTGGCGCAGGCCGTTGTACGTGATGCCGAGGGTGCGACCAAATACGTGACGCTGAATGTGGTTGGCGGGGCAAGCGAAGAGGACTGTTTGTCGGTCGCCTACACCATAGCGCATTCGCCGTTGGTCAAGACCGCTTTCTTCGCCAGTGATCCAAACTGGGGGCGTCTGCTGGCCGCGGTCGGCCGTGCCGGTGTTGCCGGACTCGATTTTCAGAAAGTCCGCCTGGTCATCAACGGACTGGAGATTTTCGATCGCGGTGCCGTGGCCGCGGCCTATCGGGAAGAATTGGGTCAGGCGGCCATGGCGCCGGTGGATTTGCGTGTCACGGTTGACCTCGGCATGGGCGATCAGCAAGCCGAGGTCTGGACCTGTGATTTGTCGAACGAATATGTCCGTATCAACGCGGAATACCGCAGCTGATCGAATCGAAGTCGCAGCTGGCATCATTACGGACCACTCCGGACGGGTACTCGTCGCGCAGCGCAATTACCCTCACCATCAGTTCGGCAAGTGGGAATTCCCGGGTGGTAAACTCAAACCCGGCGAAACTGTCGAGCAGGCTTTGCGGCGCGAGTGCCTGGAGGAGTTGGGGATTTATGTGTCCCGCACTGAGCCACTCATCACCGTGCGCCACGACTACCCGGAGCGCAAGGTCACGCTGAATGTATTGCGGGTAACCGCGTATCGGGGTGTAGCTGTGGGACGGGAGGGTCAGGCCCTGCAGTGGCTGGCCCCGGATGACCTCGCAACGGTCGATCTGTTGAGCGGAAACCGGCCGGTCGTGAAATCGCTGCAGCTGCCGGATCGTTACCTGATCACTGCGGCGGCAAGGTTCGGGTGTGCCAGGATCCTGTCGGCGCTCGATGCAGGGCTGCAGCCCGGTGGCCTGGTCCAGGTGCGCGAGAAGCATATGGATGACTACGCTTGGCATGAGTTCGTGCGCGTAGTTGCGGGCCGTTGCCGGGCTTGTGGGGCTAGGGTGTTGATTAACGCAGCGCCAGAGACCGCGCTCGGCATGGACGTCGACGGGATACACTTGACGTCGGCGCGGTTGCGGGCTTGCCAGCACCGTCCTCTGCCGCGTTCGTATTGGGTGGCCGCTTCTTGCCACAACGCGGAGGAATTGGCTATGGCCGAGCGGATCGATGCGGATTTCGCAGTGCTTGGACCAGTGTTCGAGACCGAGTCCCACCCGGGAGCCGTGCCGCTGGGTTGGGAGCGGTTCGCGGTTTTGTGCCACGGTGCGAATTTACCGGTTTTTGCCTTAGGTGGGATGGACCTGGATCACCTGTCCGAGGCAAAACACGCAGGCGCTCAGGGTGTGGCGATGCTCAGCGCCGCCTGGGGAGGCTAACCCGCACATTGCACCAGAGCACATCGTGCCCTTACTTTTGTGGTGCCCAGGTGGAGATGCCCACAGCGTTTGGTCCGGGAAACGACAACATTCGACTTGCCAGGTTTTTTGGAAAGAATAAGGGCGGGACTATCCCGGCGCCGGCTCGGTCACGAACCTCTGGATCTGCGCTTCACGTAAGCCAATTCTACGACTATGCATTTCGTTCCCGCGCGGCGTCAAACCGCCCGATCCCTTCGCCATCATCCGGGATCCTTGGTGCAAGATGCCGGCCAACCAGTGGCCGCCGCCAGTGCCAGATAACTCTGGTGCAGGCGCTCCACTTGCGCCGTCAACGCCGACAACCCGCCGTCGTTGTCAATCCGATCGTCGGCGACGGACAGGCGCTCGGCGTCCGTGGCCTGGGCCGACATAATCCGATCGATCTCCGGTTCCGATAGTCCGCTGCGCCGTTTGAGCCACTGTATCCGTTTGAGTTTTGGCGCGGTCACCACCAGGACCCGGTCGACCAAGTCCTGAAACCGGGCTTCCACCAGCAAGGGCACCACAATAATGCAGTAGTCCGCATCCGATTGAGCCGCGAGACGGTCGACCTCGTCCCGGATCACCGGGTGTAAAATGGCCTCCAATCTTCGTCTCTGCGCCTTGTCTGCGAACACCTGTTGCCGTAGCGCATCGCGATTCAATACTCCGTCACGGACCACGCCGGGACCGAATTCGTCGGCAATCCGCGCCAGTAGCAGGGAGTGTGGAGCGGTGAGCTCATGCGCAATTCGGTCGGTATCAATGACCGGAATGCCCAGGCGCTCGAATTCCTTGGAGACCATGGTCTTGCCGCTGCCGATTCCTCCGGTGAGGCCCACACGAATTGTCATGCGGTTCAATACATCCCGACAAACTGTAGATACGCACGGGTGATCTGTTCACCCCACAGCAGCGCGATCCAACCAGCGACCGAAAGGTATGGGCCAAACGGAATTGGAATATTCCGGTCTCGGCGGCCGACAACAATCAACGCGATTCCGATCACTGCCCCGGCGAATGCGGAGAGCAGGATAATCAGTGGCAGAGCCTGCCAGCCGAGCCATGCCCCGAACAGGGCGAACAGCTTGAAATCGCCGAATCCCATGCCTTCCTTTCCAGTGATCAATTTGAAGATGTGATAAACGAGCCACAGAAACAGATAGCCCGCTGCTGCGCCGATCACCGAGGACTGCAGATCTGTAAACAGGTCAAAGGAATTCACCAGCAGTCCCACCCAAATTCCGGGCAGGGTGATACTGTCTGGCAATATTTGGTGGTCGAAGTCGATGACGCTGAGTGCGATGAGTGACCAGGTCAATAGCAGAGCCAGAATCATCGCGAAGTTGAGTCCGAATTGCAGGGCCACCACCACGGACAGCACTGCGGTGACGATTTCGATGATCGGATAGCGTATTGAGATGCGCTGGCTGCAACTCGCGCATCGACCTCTAAGCAGTAGAAAACTGATCACTGGGATGTTCTGCAACGCGCCGATTGTCACGCCGCAGTTTGGGCATCTCGACCGCGGCCTGAGCAAAGAAACAGACTCGTCGTCCGCTGCGGCTTCGCAATCGAGCCCGAGAATCTCCCGGCACTGCGACCGCCACGAGCGCTGCAGCATTGTGGGCATGCGGTGAATCACGACATTGAGGAAACTGCCGACCAACAAGCTGAATATTGCGACCAGGGTGATGAATAACGGCGTATTGTGCGCGAGTAGGTGGAGCACGTCGTCGTTTGAGAGCTGGTAAACGCGTCCTTGTGTCGGGGGTTCGCGTAATACCTAAAACACTGCGGCCATTTTGAAGATGGGAAGATACATGGCAACCACCATAATTCCGATGATCACGCCGAGAGATACGATCATTAGCGGCTCGATCAGGCTGCTCAACGCGGCAACGGCGTCGTCGACCTCCTGCTCGTAGAATTCAGCGACTTTAAGCAACATGAGTTCCAATTCCCCGGACTCCTCGCCGGTCCCCACCATCTGTTGCACCATGGTTGGAAACAGGCTGGTTCGGGCCATGGACACTTCGAGGGACGTGCCGGTGCTAACTTCGTTGCGAACTTCCATTATGGCGTTGTGGTAGACGCGGTTGCCGGAGGCCTGGGCGACGGATTCCAAGGCATCGACCAGTGGCACTCCGGCGCCGAACATGGTGGACAAAGTGCGTGCAAATCGTGCGATGGCCGCTTTCCTGAACAATGGGCCGAACACCGGGATGCGCAGGATGAGTCGGTCTAAGCCATACCTTACCTTATACGAACGCCGATAGATGTAGGCGACGGCAACGGCCACCGCGATTGAAATGCCAAGGAATATCCACCAGTTTTTCTGCATCCATCGCGACAGGTCTACGATGGTCTGGGTTAGTGTCGGCAGCTCACCGCCGAAATTTCGAAATAACTGTTCAAACTGAGGGATGACGAAAATCAGCATCAAGGCGATGACGATCATCGCAACGACCAGCACAGCAATCGGATATACCATCGCTGACTTGACTTTACTCTTCAGCGCCTCGATTTTTTCTTTGTACGCAGCAACCTTTTCCAGCAGCACGTCCAGTGTTCCGGACTGTTCGCCGGCCGCGACCAAACTGGTATACAGGCGATCGAAATACTTCGGGTAGCGTGACAGGGCGCTGCTGAGACTGGTGCCGGACTCGACCTCCTGCCGGATCGATGTCAGCAGGTCCTGCATGCTCGCCTTTTCCTGCCCACGGCCTATGGCATCGATGGACTGGGCTATGGGGATGCCGGCGCTGATCATGGTCGACAACTGACGGGTGGCAATTGTAATGTCCTTGGGCGTCGCCGAACTGCCGATGGTGAACAGCGGTTTCGGCTTTTTCTTGACTTTTACCTGCCGGATGCCCTGACGGCGCAGAGTCGCTTTAATGTAAGCGGCGCTTGGTGCCTGGTCATCCCCTTTGACGCGGCGGCCTTTTGCATCAGTGCCCTCCCAGACAAACTGGGTGAGTTTTTGCGCACGTCTGGCCATACTCTATAAGTTAGTCACTCGTTCCACTTCTTCAAGGCTGGTGGTTCCATCTTTGACTTTGAGCAGACCGGCTTCGCGGAGATCGAGCACACCTTCCTTTGCCGCTAACTCCTCGATTTCATGCTGGGTGCAGCCGCCCATGATGAGTGCGCCCATCTCCTCGGAGATGGGCATGACCTGGTAGATGCCGACTCGGCCTTTGTAACCGTCGGTGCAGACGTCACAACCCACGGGGCCGTACATCTCGAGATTCTTGATGTCCCCGGAGTCGAATCCCGCCCCCAACAACGCCTTCTTCGGGATTTCCATTGCTTGTTTACAGCTGTTGCACAACCGGCGTACCAATCGCTGGGCCATGATCAAGTGAACCGCCGACGCAATGTTGAACGGGGCGACACCCATGTTGATCAAGCGGTTCAGGGTCGAAGGCGCGTCGTTCGTGTGCAGGGTTGACAACACGAGGTGGCCGGTCTGAGAAGCTTTTATGGCGATGTCGGCGGTTTCCAAATCCCGAATTTCCCCGACCATGATGACGTCCGGATCTTGCCGCAGAAACGCGCGCAAGGCGGACGCAAAGGTCAGATTAGCGCGTTCGTTGATGTTGACCTGGTTGATGCCCGTCACATTGATCTCGACGGGGTCCTCGACGGTGCAGATGTTGCGCTCTGCGACATTCAGCATGCTTAGGGCTACGTACTGGGTCACCGTCTTACCGCTGCCGGTGGGTCCTGTCACCAGTATCATGCCGTAAGGTTTTTTTATGGCTTCGATATAGTGTTCTTGTTGAAAATCCACTAAACCCAAGTCATCCAGGCCGAGGTTATTGCCGGTGGTGTCAAGCAGGCGGACAACGACTTTTTCGCCGTACAGGGTCGGTAGCGTACTGACCCGGAAGTCGATGGTGCGGTTTTTCGACAACTTCAATTTCATGCGGCCGTCCTGCGGCACACGGCGCTCAGCGATGTCCAGTTTGGACAGTATCTTCACGCGCGCGGCGATCCTCCCGGCCAGATTGACCGGCGGTGAGGCCAGTTCGTGCAGGACGCCATCTACCCTGAAGCGGACGCGCAGTTTCTTTTCGTATGGCTCGATGTGGATGTCCGAGGCGGACTTCTTGATGGCGTCCAGCAGCATCTTATTCACGAAGCGGACAATCGGGGTATCGATTTGCTCGACGGTCGCCTCACTGGTTTTGCGGCTGTCGTCTTCGTCCGCGGAGATGTCGATGTCTTCGAGGCCCTCCTCGTCATCACCAACGAGGTCCGTGTAGACACTGTCGTTGGCTTCGCGGGCCTTGTCGATGGCCATCGCCAATCTGTCCTGATCGACGAGCACGGGCTCTACGCCCAAACCGGTGTGGAATTTGATGTCTTCGAGGGCCCGCCGGTCGGTCGGATCCGAGATGGCAAGGAACAGCTTGGTGCCACGCCGGTACAGCGGCAGCACGTTGTGTTTCTCAATAAGGCCGTCAGCCACCAGATTGATTGGCGCCTGCTCCAGGTCGAGTGCCACGATGTCGAGCAACGGCAGTCCGAATTCCTCTGAGGCGGCCCAACTCAACTGGTCGGCGGGGATCTTTTTACTTTTGGCCGCCTGGGTGAAGAACGAGCGGTTGTCCTCTGACGCACCTCGATGCAGCAGCTCGGCCGCCTCCTCCTCCAGGAGGTCCGCCCGCACCAACCGTAAGGCCAGCCCGCTCAGTTGGAACGCTGTGCTCGGAGTTGCCATAAAAAGACCGTTACTTTTTACGTCTATTTACTGGTTCACTATAGCAGAAAAGCCCGTCAGTCATCTTCAATGCCCGGCCGATTTAGCAATTCTTTACACAAATCCGCATCGGTCCGCCAGGACCTCGCCGCTATTCCTTGACAGGCGCTGGATATACTCTATTGTTCATAAATTATGAACAATAAATTGAACAAATACCAGAACCTTTTCGGTGGACTCATTACCTCAAAGACCCGCGTGCGGATACTCATGCGTTTGTTTTTGAACCCGAGCGAGCGCGCCTACCTCAGGGAGCTGGCCAAGGAGTTCGTTATATCGCCCAGCCTTATCAAGGAAGAGTTGCATCAGCTGACCGAGGCCGGGCTGTTGGAGAGTAGCCCCGAGGGCAGGCACATTCTGTACCGGGCCAACACCAAGCACGCCTTGTTTCCAGAGCTCAACTCCATGGTCATGAAGGCCTTGGGTATGGATGAAATTCTGGAAAGTGTCATTCGCCATATCGGCAACTTGGAGCTGGCGCTGTTGCTCGACGACTATGCGACGGGTAAGGACTCGGGATTGATCGACCTGGTGCTGGTCGGGCGCATCGATCGCACACATGTGCATGAATTGGTGCGTGAAACTGAGAAACACATCGGCCGCAAGATACGTGTTCTAAGCATGGACCGGAGCGAGTACGAACAAAACATAGGTATTTTTGAAAACAGACCCAGGCTGACGCTGTGGCGCGATTCAACGATGCGAAGGCAAGGCCGGATTACACTACCGCAGTGAATGGGCGCGGAAGCGAATGCGCATCATCGGAGACTATAGATGTACAAAACAGTTATCACTTTCGGCACCTTTGACGTGTTCCATGTCGGACACCTGAAAATCCTGGAGCGCGCCAGGAATCTCGGTACGTCTCTGGTCGTCGGTGTGTCCACGGACGCCCTCAACTATTCGAAAAAGGGGAGGTACCCGGTCTACCAAGAGGAAGAAAGACTGGAGATCATAAAGGCGATACGTTATGTGGAATATGTGTTTCTCGAGCACTCACTGGAGGCGAAGGGCGAATACATCCGGCAATATGAAGCGGACCTGCTGGTGATGGGCGACGATTGGGAGGGACGATTTGATCAGTTCTCGGACCTGTGCGAGGTGATGTACCTCCCGCGGACTCCAGCCATCTCGACCACCGCCGTGATCGAAAAGATTCGACTGTGACCGCACCCACCAAGGAGGCCCAGGCCCGGGAGCTAAGCGGCGAATATAGCAGCAGAGCAGATCTTGAAGATTGAGAAACAAAATCCGTGGCATTGGCTGTATCTCTTGATTTTCACGTTTAACGTGTTGATCGGCGTCGTGGCTCGCTGGCTGTTGGGAATGCGCGTCAATTCGATTGTGCTGTACGGTCACAAGCTGCACGGCAATTTATCGGCCATCTGCGAGCATCTCAATAGCGACCGAGCCATGGGTCTCGAAGCTGCATTTCTGACCATGGATTCTGAGTATCTGAACCAGTTACGTGCCGAGGGGAACCGGCGTTGTTTGAACGCCTTGAATCTTTTCGATGTGATAATCGCCTGTCGTGCCCAGGTAATCGTGACGGACCATGGCCCGCACTCTTTGTTATTGTTGAACAGGCTGACCGATACTGCCTTCGTGGATGTCTGGCACGGCATACCTTTCAAAGGTTTCGATGCACGGGACTTTCGATTGCTGCACGGTTATCGCGGGACGTTTGTCGCGTCCCCGTCCATGAAGCGTATGTACGAAAACCGGTTCGGCTTCGACCCGGCGCGGGTCTTTGTTACCGGCTATGGCAGGACTGATCGATTGGTCAAACGGGACTACGATCGTTCCGAGATCTTTGCCAGACTCAACATTGAAGACAAATACCGCAGTACGATACTGTTCGCACCCACTTGGAGTCACGGACAGAAGGGCCGGGTGAATATTCCATTCGCCATGCGGGTGGAGGAGTTTTTCCATGCCATCGACCGCCTCGCTGGCGAACGGAACTGGCTGGTCGTGTTCAGGGCTCATCTCAACAGTCCCGGGCAGCGGATGCAAAGCGTATCGAACATTGAATTCGTCCCCCTGTCTGTTCACCCCCACACCGAAGAGTTGCTGTTCATCGCCGATGCCCTGGTCAGCGACTGGTCTTCCATTGTGTTCGATTACCTGGTTCTGCGAAGGCCGACCATTTTTCTGGATACCGAACCGCCCTTCCGCAAGGGTTTCTCGTACGGGCCGGAGTACAGATTCGGCCCGGCGGTCGGTACGTTCGATGAGCTGTGTGCATCGATGATCGAGGCGGTCGATACCCCCGAGGCCATTATCGACCGTCATCGGGAGGCCATGGATGGGGCCGCGGCGGAGGTCTACGGTCGCTTTGCCGATGGATGCGCCACTGAGAGGTACATCGAACGAATCGAGCAGTTTGTTCGGACCGGATATTTCGCCTGACACTTTTACCCAACCGTTCCTGACGACTTCGTACCGGGAAAAATATTTCATCTGCCCACCATGCGTTCGATCAGCCTACCTGCCTTTTGCATGAGTTTCTGCACTCCTCGTTGATGAAGACAGCGATAGTGATGCTTGCTGCCATTAAGGCTAATTATGCACTGCCATTCCCGATAGCAAGTGCGATCAAAGCGAATTTGTGGTTTTGGCGGATGAACATCTGCATCGTATTCATGCTGATCGGGAGGGGCGTTGATTGGATGAACAAACTCACTCATTGAGTCATTGAAATGCTTATATCGGTGCATCCGATACGACTCCTTAGATATCTGAAGTTCACTCAAAATCTCTTCGACCTGCTGGCAGGTGAGGTGACAGGGATGTCCGGTCCAATCAGACCAGAAGGTCTTCAGATTCAGTGATGCCAGATACTCTTCGTCGTCAAAGACCGGTCCGCCAAGATAAACACAATCCGTTGAGATTCGAACAGCAGTGCCGATTGCCTTGCGCACGTCATCGAGCGATGGGAGGTGTTCAAGGAAATGATTCAATACCGAGAAGCGAACAGAATTGTCAGGAATATCAAGTTCTGTTGCATCGCCTTGCATGACATTCAATCCATTTGCAACGGCCTGCTCAACCATGCGTGGGCGAATATCAATACCCAGACCGCGAGTACCGCCAAGCCTGTAGCCGATCGCGAAGCTTCGACCAGTCTTCGTGCCAAAATCAACGAAGTCGACGTTCTCTACATCTATTGACATCTAAGGAGTTTCTGATCTTTGTTCAGGTGCTGGCCATCTTCACCGTGCTAGCGTGATTTGCCAGAGTCTCATCGAAAACCCGCCGCAAGACTTTCTCTCCGGCTTCATAGCTAAAGCGGCTTCGGGCTCTGGCGCATGCATTTTTTCCCAGCCTATAGCGAAACTCATCGTTCTCCATGAGGTCTGACAGCGCCTTCGCCAATTCCGCAACACAACCCGGCTTTACCACCAGTCCGCACTCATCTGACAAAATCTCTTTAATGTCGCCGACATCCGTCGACACGACAGCCTTCCCCGCTGTCATTCCGTCGATGAGCTTCGCAGGTAATTGTCTTGCAGCGCCCGGAAGCGCCTTTTGGGGAATGACCACTATTTCCGACAGCGATAGAATCGAAGTCAGTTCTTCGAACAGCTGTTCTCTCAATATGAAGATTCCCCCGCCGTGTGACGGCAGCGCCCCGCGTAACCGCTCAACCTGAGCTTGACTAGCTCCTACAACCACGAGAATGTAGTCTCTGCGGTCTATACTCATGAATGCGTTCAACAGGTCTTCTATACCTTTGTGCAGCCGCGGCGTTCCAAAGAACAATATGATCTTTTTGTCAACTGGAAGAAGCAATCTGCGTTTGAGTTCGTCAGCGTTGCCCGCCTGTTCAGGCCGTGTCGTAGGTCGATAGTGATAGGCAATAGTCCCGCCGTAAAGCGCCTGTAACCGACTATTGGAAACAAGTATGTTGTCCGCTCTTTTGTGCAGGCTCGACAGTAAAGCGGCGTAAATAGGATTCATCGCGATATCCATGATATTCGCTGCACGTCTGATCTTTCCAAGAATACGGCGTTGCTTGAATAGTCCCCACTCCCAATCATCAATATCGAGAATGACTGGCACATTGAATTGTCTTCTCGCCATAAGTGCGACGCCAAACGATAGTGGATACGGCTTGCACGAAATTAGCAGGTCGCACTTGTGGCTGCGCAGCGTCTTGAGCAGCGCCTTTACCGAACCCAGCTTGCCGGCTCTCTTATCAACGACATCGATCTTGTGCTCAGCATTTTTAAGGGGTGCCCATACACCATGGCCGACCGGGTCGAACCCGACGATGCTCGCAGCTGCAAACCGGTCTATGACGTTGGCCAGTGTATCTGCGCGCGATACCCCGTTGTGGGCCACGTCATGTGATAGTAGTACAACCTTGAGTTCATCTGCCTGCACAGTCAGCACTTAGACGCGTAGAAAGCCGCAATTTCCAAGTACATCGAGTAAGCAGAACGCTGTGCAGAGTATCGTTTTGCGTCACGGATACCTTGCATCGACATTTCCTGCCTTTTATCCGTGTTATCAATCAATGCCGCCAACACATCACAGACTTGGTCAGCCTTGGATGTGTCAACCAGGCAGGCGTTTTTACCGTCCACCGCATACTCGCCAGCTCCCCCTAAAATGGGCAGGACGGGGACACATCTACATGCCATTGCCTCAACTCCCGTCCGTCCGAATGCCTGATAGCTCGACATATCCAAGAAGATGCTCGCAGTTCTGAGTACCTCTGCAACCTTGCTTCTCGGCAGTATTCCGAGATTCCTGAATTCGAATCTCTCTTCCAGGCTGTGTTGTGAAATCTCGTCATCGCCGCAACCAAAGATAACAATGTCCACCCTGGAATCATATCGTTGTTTAATGCGCCGAAGAATTTGCATAGTTCCCCGTGCATTCCTCCTGGCTGTCCGCGGTCGAACCATCGCCGCAATGATTGTTTTTTCGTTACTCGAAGCAGTTGTTGGATCGTTCGGATGGTAAATATGGTGATCAATACTAGGTATTATCTTTTCCACATTGACGCCGCACTTCTTCTTGACGATCTCACACAACCAATCCGTCTTCGCAATGCATAACATCTCCTTGACTGCAGTGTATGACTTTTTCGCGAAGTACCTTTGCAATAAGTTGTGTCCACAAATCCATGGCTCATAGTCTTGTATGTAGTATACGGGCGTGACTGATGGCTGTTGTTTGACAATCTTCTTGAGCAAGTACACTGATTTATAGTACGTCGCAATTATTGTGCTGAATCTTTTGGCCAGCAGCAGCAACTCCTCGTCGCAAATATAAAAGTACATCAACTGTGTATCAGTAGTACTATACATTCGCTCATAGTTCTTTTTGTGGCACGCTGGAATCGCAATAACCACGTCACAGCCCAGGTCACATAGTCCACCTGCCTCCTGAATTACTGAATTCACACCACCACCCCCGGGCAGGCAAGGTAGCAGGAACAATATCTTCCTCTTGGTAACAGTGTCTGGATATAGTTGGCGAGAAAACGCCTTTTTCATACGCTTTCGTGTCGTTCTCAATGCAGACAGATTTTTCATGCTGTCCGCAATTCGCGTATGAATGGATGCGCCGTACTTCACCTTCAGGGCCTCGTTCCCCGCACTGGCCAGTCTCAGACGTTCTTCCTTCGCATGGCTTTTTGTTTTGTGGTGATAAATGTACGCATCGTCTACCACAGCGCAGGAATATCCTTTCGATTGCGCGCGCAAGCAGTAGTCATTTTCTTCTCCGTATCCGGATGGAAAGTTCTTCTCGTCGAAATACCCCACCTGCTGAATCACCTCCTTTTTGATCGCGAAACAAAAGCCATTCAGGACAGGGGCGAGTGGATACTTGCACTCCGAGAGATATTGCAAACTCTGATTTATCGACTCGATCGTCCAGCCACCGGGCATCTCATTGACCGCCCATCTTTGCGAGGCATCTAACACATCCGGGATGGACTGCCAGGACGCGGCGTTTGACAGTGGACTGGCGATGCCTATGCTGGAATCCGACGTCAGGCAGCCCATTATTCTAGCGATCCACTTGCTCCCGACCTCGACATCGCTATTCAAAAGAATTACCACATCTGCGTTCGACGCACGCAGTCCCGTATTTGCAGTCTTGGTGTAGCCACACTTGTGTTGGTTTCTTATGAGACGGCACCATGGTCTCTCGTTCGAGAAAGTCTGCAGATACATTTCGGTCGGCTCTTCAGACGCATCGTCTACCAGGATGAGTTGACGGAATTCCGAACGGGTACGTTCCAGCGATGCTAAACAGGTTTTTACATAGTCAAGCGCATTGTGGACAGTGACCAAAATGTCGACAATGCCGTGGGGAATCGGCAGAGGAGGCTCTTCACGCTCCCTTCTGTCTGAACGACTGATATAGCTCCACTCTGTGACCCGTTTGACACAAAATTCGCGAAGCACGTGCTCCGCGTCTTGTTCAGGACGGGAGCGCGCCGGCGTTTGAAATATCATTGATCTCAACCAGCTCACTAAAGTGCTGGTGAGCCGATAGTGGTATGTTTTTTGTATACGGTTATGACACTGAACAAATTGCTCCGTAAAGTCGCGAAGAACAGAAGACTCTTCATACAATTCCAAGAGATCTTTCAAGGAATGATAATTCGAATCGTCGCAGTCCAGTTTGGAGAAATCATCTTTCTGCAGCGACTCGAATAAGATTTTCTGTGAATGCGAAAGATCTGGTACATTTCGTATTAACGATCTTTGTTCCCGGTGCAACCGTCGATCAACAATTCGCTGTACCTTCGCGTCAGTCAGCCTGCGAACACTCGATGCACCGTGATCTCGCAGGAATGTAAATATGCATTCCGCCGCCTGTTCCGGATTCTGCAACAGGTCGTTGTATGATAAGGCCATTCTAGGATGGTTGATGGTTCCCTGGATTGCTGCACGTAAGTAAATTTCCCAAAGAGCCATTCCAACAGACATGGGAATATGATTCCGGCTGTCAAGTGAACTCGCTACCTCTACAGGATCACGGTACGCGATCAGGAATATCGGTGCATGCAGTATTCGACCCCAAAAGCTAAGCAATAAGCTCAATCGCGGTTCCTTTATGACGATATCTTTGTTTTTAGACTTGAGCGCATTTAGAATTTCAACCGCCGTCTGTTTGGCTTGTAACGACGTGTGCTTCGAGTTCGCACCGTCAATGCAGAGTTTAGAGACTTTGTTCCAATCACAATCCCACTCGGCCAGAATTGCGTCATTCAGCTGGCGAATGTCGGTTCTTTCCCAATGGCCCTTAGGGTTGCTCTTGTTCTCACCTATCAAGTCATCTTGTTCGCCTGGATACGCTCCCATTTCCGCCACCAAATTTGTAAGCAGGGAGGTTCCGCAACGATGCATACCAAGAATGACGATTTCCCTGGTCATTACACTTGCTTGTGAGTCCACTGCCCTTTGAGACGCACTGGTTCGTTCCCCTTGTGCGGTCCGACGATATTTATCATGCCGGCACTTGCATTCCGCGCGAGGATTTCACCGAAATCGTTCCGTAGAACGGCGATCCATACGTAGTACCTGCCCGGGTTGAGGTTCAAGTTTCTAATTTCTAGTACAATTTCATTAGAACAATTCGAATTTAAAAACGTAACGCCATCGAAGAACGAATTGCACGACATGAAATTTATTAACTCTTCGGAAAAAAATACTATATTTAGCGAAAACCTATCCACACTGCCGTCAATCCTTGCCAATATCTTTATCGCAACATGGTCTAAAGATCGCACAGTCTCCAGGCCTTGCTGACCGTTGATCTCAATTTCCACGCGATCGATTCTTGCGAGATCGCTGACAAAGTCATTTGCCGGTAATTTATTTGGAGCATCTTTGTAATACTCTGATATCCCCTCACCAACACTTGCGCCATAAAAAGCCTGTTTACCATTTCGTATGACCAATGTTTTAGTCGCCACTCGGGAGATCTGTGCCATTGAGTGGCTTACTAGAATTACTGCGGCGTGCTCAGTCATAGAGTAGATGCGATTAAAGCTTTTAGCCTTGAACGCAACATCACCCAGGGCCAGCACTTCGTCCAGAATCAATACATCAGGCTGCATTTGTGCAGCAATTGCGAATCCCAATCTGATTTTCATACCAGAGCTGTAGCTCCTAACCGGGGATTCCATAAACTCTTCGAGTTCTGAGAATTTGACAATTGACTCGTATCTGTCTTCGATTTCCTTCTTCTTCAACCCCAATACCGCACCAGCGTTATAGACATTCTCTCTGCCGGTAAGTATCGGATTAAATCCGGTTCCAAGAGCAATAAGAGCTCCGACACGCCCGCGGATAATTATCTTGCCACGGTCTGGTTTAATTAGTCCGTTGAGGATTCGGAGCAATGTACTTTTGCCGGCGCCGTTTGGTCCGATTAAACCCAGCACTTCGCCGCGTCGGACCTGAAACGAGACATCTTTGACGGCCCAGAATTCGCCTTCACGAAGAGCGTCATGTTGCGTTCTTCCGGTCAGCTCTCCGCTCAAGTCTTTGACGCCGTACCACAACGACCGTTTGAGGTCCCGGCAGAACTTCTTCGAAACGTTGTCGACTTCAACTAGGACTTCGCCGCTCATGCGCTCATCCTTTCGATAATGATCGGCATCGCCAACCTGTAGGCGGTCCACGCAGCCAACAGCAGTAGTACAGCGAATAACGAGGCCAGGAAGAATCCCAATGGATGGGTCATGGTGCCGGTGGTCATCAGATCCCGTGTCGTCACCAAAAGCGGCGTGATCGGATTCAGGGCCACAATCTCGGCGAAGGTTCCGCCATCCGGCGGGACGAATACCACAGGTGTAACGATCAACAACGCCATTGCACTGAAGATGATGCCACGCCCGACGTCTTCGTAAAGCCCACCAAGCGGTGCGAGCAGCACCCCTAGGCCGGTTCCGAGTACCAGCAGCAACACCAGCGCAAAAGGCGCCAGCAGGATGGTAGCGGGTACCGACAGGTCAAACCAGACGAATGTCGCGGCGAGCAGCAGGATTTTGATTCCGAAGTTGAATAGGGTCTGCCCTAGACCGGACAGGATCAAGGCTTCACGGGGAAAATTGATTTTGGCTAGCATCTCCCTCGCTTTACTCATCGCCTGGATTTGGAGTGTCATCGACTCCATGAATGTCTGCCACAGCACCATGCCGATAATGACATAGGCCGTGTAAGGGATGTCGGCTTCGCCGAAATCGACCACCCGGTTGCGGCTGGCGATGGACAAGGTGGCGCCGGTAACCAGCGCCGGCACGAAGGCCCAGAAGTAACCCAGAAAAGTCTGGCGATACTGGGCACTGATGTCCCGTACCGTGAGACGCCAACCGAGCTCCCTGGCCGCCAGTATGTCACGCCACATGTCGCGCAACATCTCGACCGGATGCTTGATGCGGCTCTCTGGTGTGTAGATGACTTCCGGCAGTTCGGGAGCCCGGCGGCTATCTGTCATCGGTGCCCCTTTTCCAGAGCAATAGGCTCGGTCTCCCCTTCAGCAGGTTTTCAAACGCCCGCTCGTCGCCGGATTCGTAGACCAGGGTGCGGATCCGCCGGCTCAGGTACTTCTCCGTCTTGCGCGTCAGATCAGAGAGGTTGTCGTGGTCAATATTGCCGAGCAGCACCAGGTCGATGAGCCCGCTGTCCCTGCCTTCCGCATAGTCGTCGATCAGGGCAGCGCGCTCGAGGTCTCCCAGGCGCCGGAGGATACTGTCGAGGATACGATCCATACCCAGTGCTTTGCGCACCATGGAGTTGAGCTCGGGAAACAACGCGTGCTCGCGATTGGCCTGGTAAAACACCTGGCGCCCGACTCGTTCGGTTTTGAGGATGTCGGCGTTTGCGAGCTGGTTGAGCTCGTCTCGCAGCTGGCCTGGGGAGGCGCCGAATTCCTTGGCCATTCCGCGCAGATAGGCCTTGTTTTGAGGATTCAAGAGCAAGCGCATGAGAATCTGTATGCGTATTTTCGAGGTGACAAGCCCACCAAATACGTTTGTATTTTTAGTACTTTTATGTGTCATTACAAGTAACATAACCGTTTAGCCGGACTTGTCAAGCCGCCGCGGTCGGCCTGTTCACCCCGGCCGGCCGCTGTCTACGCCCGCAATCGGGATCGCGGGCGCGGGCCGCCCACGCCGAGGCAGGCGCGGGTGGTGGTTGCAAGCGGGCGTGGGGCGCGGCCGGTGGAGGCACGGTCCCTGGGCACTGTGTGTGCCCGAAATTCTCTGTCACACGAAAGGTCGTTTGCGGCGGCGGGTTGGCTGAAGGGTCGGCCCGAGCGGCCAACGGTTGGGCTTACAGCTCGAAGCTGCTCTTATCCGGGAAATAATCCCGTAAGAAATCCGTGACGATATGGTCGAAATAATCCGTGTCTACGTATTCACTGATGGGTTCGTTGATACAGAAACAGTGAAAGGACCGGCTCCCCAGAATGTGTTTCAACGTGGGCCTCAGTAACGGACTCGCGACATTGATGTATTTGAACTTCAGGGCGGAGTCTGTGAGTTGCTTCAGCACAGCACGGTTGGTGTAGTACGCATAGTATTGAGCCAATGCGGTCGCAACCGATATATCCGAAGTGTCCTTGAACCTGTTGAATCTGGTTTTTTCAAACATCTCCTGATAACGGTCTTCCATTTCGTTGACAACGGTTTTGCTCTGCGCATAAGGAGCATGAAGAACCTTGTTGTGTATGGTTTTCCCGAAAGTCGACTGGAGCAGGAATCGGTCGTTCTTGAATGACGACTCGAGACCCGTGTCGCCGGCATGGGGCGCTGAATTATCAACTGTCGCAGGCGACAGGTAAACGAGGGCACGGCCGTCGGAGGTGAAAAAATAAGACCAGGCAACCGGCCTTCCGAAAAAGAAGTCGTCGTTGAGGTACAGATATCGCTCGCTGAGACCGTTAATGCGGTGTAAGCACGCCTCAATGGCATGCGAATTAAAAGTGGGCAGGGCATCAGTGTTTGGGAAGATCTGATGATGGGAAACGACATTGATCTTCGGATGGCTGACGTCGAGCCAGTGGGGCCTCTGATCATCGGTAACGATGTAGACGTTTCTGATGAACGGGACGAAGCGTTCGATCGAGCGTAACGAATACCGCAATTCATCGCGATTGTGGAATTTCGTTTGATGCCTGGAACCCAGTGCGGACGCGGATGTGTCCACGGGCGATCTATCGTAGCGTTGCTTTTTGGCCAGCCAGCTGCTGTCTGAATCGTCCACCCACGTATAAACGGCGTCTATCGGGAACGGGCTGGATGCTTGGTTGGCCACCTTCTCATTTACGGATTGCTCCGCTATTCGTCGGACATTTACACGATGGTAAATTGATACTCCAACCGCCAGGGCCGGCCCCAGTGTTGTCCTGGCGAGGTCCCGCGCGAACTCTTTAAATGGCCTGTTCTTCAAGCTGTGCCAGTGCGTCGGCGAGTGGGCTGAGTCGCGACCGCGTCTTCGTACGTGCTCTTGAACTGCGCCGCAACGACCGGCCAGTCGTATTTCAATTTGGCGTCCCGCCGGGCCCGCTCACCCAGGCGTTTGGCGAGGTCCCGGTCGGCTAACAGAGAATCGATGGCCTGTTGCAGTTGCTCGGCGGATTTCGGCTCCACGAGCAGGCCGTTGCGATGGTGTTCGATCACCTCTGGAATACCGCCAACCCGGGTCCCGATCGCCGCGACACCGGCGGAAAAGGCCTCGATGAAGACTACCCCTTGGCCTTCCGCGTCGCCGGACTCGGCTTCGACCGACGGGCCGACGAACACGTCGGCGGCGGCATAGAAGTCGGGCAGGCGTTGATTGTCGATCCGTCCCCAGAACCGGACCACGTCCTGTAGTCCCAGCGCGCGGGACTCGCTCTCCAAACGGGCGCGCTCGTCCCCGTCCCCGACAATCCACAATTTCACCTTTTCACAGAGCGACGGGGCGGACTGCGCGAGGGCCCGGAGCAGGTAGGTGACCCCCTTTTTTTCGACCAGCCGGCCGACGAACAGAATGACCGCGGTATGCGGGTCCAAGTCTTTGCGCAGCGATACGGCGTCACCGGAGCCGAAATGTTTGGTATCCACACCCATTGGGATGATCTTCCAGTTCATGCCCAGGTGGGCGTTATCGACCGCTTCCGCTGTGGCGCCGGTGTTGGTCGTCCAGCATGTGCTACGGCCTACAATATAGCGTTTCAGGCGCCTGAGCAGGGGTGAATTGAGCGCAAACGCATCGGCGCCGTGCCCGGTTGTGATCACTGGAATCGGTCTGCAGGCGGCGTACAGGACACTGACCAGGCCGGCCGGTACAATCCAGTGGGCGTGTATCACGTCCGCCCCGACGGAGCGTACCGCGCGCCGCAATCCGGCGGCCATTCCGGTCAGGAAGGCCGGCACTTGCAGCCACAGCAATGGCTGCTGCTTCAGGTTGGGCAGTACACCCGAGCCGTAGGCTAAGCGCTGCCACCGCCGCGGAAGATAATTGAAGTGCACGAGCCGCACTGCGGAACACGGCGCAGCATGCTGGGTGCAGTCGGCCGGAGCCAGGACGGTCACCTCTACGCCCAGCTGCGCCAGCGCCTCCGCGAGATGACGAAGAAAAATGGACGCGGAGTCCGTCTCAAAACGGGGGTAGCTCGATGTGACGAACAGTGCCCTCATGGACTGGATCTCAGGCGTCGGTGTGACGACGCCGCTCCTCGGAGTAACGGTAGTGCAGGGATGATACCTGCTCGGACAACACGCCGATGACGAAAATGATCAGAGAGGAGAGGTATAACAGGGCACTCATGTTGGTGAAGCGGTGCAGGGTGGTGAATGTGTAGCCATACCAGATCGATCCCAGTAAGAAAAGGACTGCGCTGATTGGCAGGAAAAACCGCATCGGAGAAAACAAGGTGCCGATGCGCAGGATGATGATCAGGAAACGAAACCCGTCGTTCAACAAGCGTATGTTGCTCTTGCCCACCCGCGGTCTGACCCGAATCGGTACATAGCTCACCGAATATCCGCAACGGAAAAACGCCATGGTGCTAGTGGTTGGGTAAGAGAATCCATTGGGCAGCAGATACAGGAAATTACGAAAGGGTTTGGCCCGCGCCGCCCGGAACCCGGAGGTCAGGTCCTGGATGTCGAATCCCGTCATCAACGTGGCCAGCCGGTTGAAGACCTGATTGGCCATGCGGCGCCACCAGGACGCCTGACCGTCGGCGCTGCGAGCGCCGATGACGAGGTCGTAGCCTGCTTCCAGCTTGTCGACCAGATTTTTGATCTCCGCCGCGTCGTGCTGCCCGTCGGCATCCATGAACACGACGAAGTCCCCGGATGCGTGGCGCACCCCGGTCTTCACTGCGGCGCCGTTGCCGATATTTTGGGGGTGTCTCAACACGGTAACGCCGGGGATCTCCGGAATGGGCGGTTCGGAGCCGTCGTCGACGACAATGCGCTGGTAGCGGGGATACAGCGCTTCGATTTCGTCGCACAGAGTACCAACCACCTCGTGCTCGTTCAGGCACGGGAGGATGACGGTGACGCGCCGTTCACTGTTGTTGGTCGATGCCATTGTCCACAAGCAGCTGGTTGAGGCGCCGCTCCCAACGTTTCAATACACCTGATTCGACGCTGATCCTGGCGAGCGTGTATCGGGTGGTGGCCCGCTGCGCCCGGCGCAGGGCGGCCTTGGAGTGGTCCCACTCGCCGAGCGCCGCCCACAGCTGCGACTCCAGCAGCGCATAACTCATGATCGGATTGTATCGATACGCCTGCGTCAAGGCCTCTGCCGCCCGTCGATGGTCCTTGATGGTATTGTAGATCTTTGCCTCCACGGCGTGTAGATTGGCAAACCCCCGGCGCCGTCTGTGGTAGGCCGGATTGGCCTTGAGGGTTTGCACGAACTCGAGGTTTTGCGCCAACGTCAAAGTCTCGCAGCGTCGCTGTTGTTGTTGTTCGAGGATGAATTCGATGGTCGGCACGGCGGCGGTGTCGTAGTCCACCCGTGTCAGCTTGTCGACGAGCGCCCGATAATCGTGTGTGTCAATCGGTCCATCCTGCAGGCACCGGAGCAGCATCAACTGCAGATCCGGGCTGGCGGTGTTCGGACTGACCCGCGATCCCCGGGTCAGGAACTTTTCGGCCTGCGTGAAGTTCCCGGCCCGCAGCCAGGTCGCCGCGGCGTTCTGCTGGGCGCGGTACGACGCGGGGTGTTCGTCAGCCCAGGTGACGGCGCTCAGCAGCGGTTTACCCCACAAGGCGGCGGTCTGCCAGGTGGTGAACACGATCACGCAGAAAAACAACGCAAAGCCATAACGGACCACGAGTTTCAGATTCCCGGTGACCGTCAGCACATAGTAGACGATGGCGAAGTAAATACCGAAGATAGCCAGGTAATTGCGGTGCTCAAAGTAGATCTCGAGAGGAAATACGGTCGATTCGATCAGGTGGCTGACCAGGAACCAGGCGATGGCGAAGCCCACTACCGGGTAACGCCTGCGCGTCGCGGCGGCCAGCCCCGCCAGCCCCACCACGCCTAAGAGCGCGGCCCAGCTCGTTGCCGGGTCAAACAGCGAGCGCGAAATCACGAAATCGTCGTGAAACACTCCCGTGCCGTGCCGGATCGGGATCAGGATGTGCGCCAAGTAGTCGAACAGCACTCGGGTCTCGGTCAACAGGCGCTCGGTCAGATTGAAGGGGCGGCGGCCGAAGCCCGCCTCGATGGATGGGATGGTTTGGAAGATCCAAGCTGCAAAGGCGAGCAACGGCAGCCACACGAACACGCCGGCCCAGATGGACCAGTACCTCGGGGCCGGTAATCCCGCTCCACGGAGGACGAAGTATTCGATGACCAGGATGTAGGTCAGGATAAGCAGCCCGTTCTCCTTGCTCAACACGGCCAGCACCCCGCCCAGCCCGGCCCCCGCGGCCATCCACGCGTAGCCGTGGGCGGGCCGGCGCACGGACACCATGCGGCCATGGGTGTAGGCGAGCAGGCCTGCGGCCATGAACAGCGTTGACAGCTGGGCCATCCGCTGCACCACGTACAGAGTGGTGGAGACGTTGAACGGATGCAGCATCCAGACCGCCGCGATGACAACCGCCATCGCCTGGCTGAGCAGCTCGCGCCGGGTGGCGACGCGGGCCAGCAACAGGCCGAGCCACGCCAGTAGCGCGCCGTTCAAGAGGTGAATCAGCACGTTGGTGCGTTTGAAGCGATACGCGGTCGAGGGCCATGAATTGTCGTCGAGGAGGAATGACGCCAGCGAGACGGGACGGCCCAGGCGGCCGGCGGTGCCGCTCAGGACATACCGGGCGGCGTCCTCCAAGCCGTTCTTGATGCGCAGGTTCTGCAGCGCCGGGACGTCGTCGAGCAGAAAGTCGCCGTCCAACCCGGGGCGGTAAACCTGAAACGTGGCCACCAGCACGGCAATCAGCGCCAGTGCAAGCAGGCCTCGCTGGATCGGCTCAGTCAACATCGGTAAACCAGCTAAGCTATGGCTCCTGACCCGAACATAGCAGAACGGGCAAAAAAAGACCCCGGCGCGGGGCCGGGGTCCGGTACAGCGTAACCAGCAGCGGTCTACTTAGACGTACGGCACTCAGGCGGCAGGTACCGGGTCTTGACCCCGCCGCTTGCAGGCGAGAAGCAATCGAAGTTCACCCTGCCGGGACCGGTCGACGGGTTCAAAGCCACCGTTTTGGCATCGATCTTCCTCTCCTTGTTGTTAAAGGTGATCGTAATATTGCCATTGGTGACGTCGACGGACGCAGTGTAATCGCCGGTAATACTACCAGGCGGTGCGACGCCGGCCTGGGTATTGTTGCTCGGCAGGGTGCCGACCGATACCCAGTACTCGGCCACGCCGGTCTTTGCCGGGGAGGCCAAGGCCAGACCCTCGGCTACCTTGGCACGGATCGTGTAGTCCTGATAGGCCGGGATCGCGATCGCGGCCAGAATGCCGATGATCGCCACCACGATCATCAGTTCGATCAATGTAAAACCTCGTTGTTTCATCTTCACATCTCCACTATCAATTTCAAAGACTTTCGTTGCAAACCTTCTCAATATCCGAAGTGGAGGAAACTGGCGGCCGCTTGTACGGTCGCGGCTTCCGATGCACCCCAGACATCCCCATTTACCCAGCGATGCGCTTGTCATCACAGTTACCGGGAGTATATGCACTAACTGTGCCAATTTGAACTAGTCTGCGTGATCGGAAAAAATACCAGGTATTTCAATGGCTTATCGGCACCGCGCCGAAGCGCCTGGCGGACCGACGAGGGATGATTTTTGGCCTCTGGACGGGTTGCGGCAGTCGGACTGACAAAAATTGTCAGTCCGACTGCCGCAAGGGTCAGCCTACCCCGAATTGATACCGAATTTGTCCAATTTGTACCGGAACGACCGGAATGACATGCCCAAGAGTTTGGCCGCGGCGGTCTTGTTTTGGCCCGTCTGGCGCAGCGCATCGGTCAGCGCCTGGCACTCGATGCGTTCCAGGTAGGACTCCAGCGGTTCCCCGCCGGGGACGTAGCCGTTAACGGACTCGGCGGTCTCCGGCTCGGTCAAGCCCAGATCGTCGGCGGTGATCACGTTGCCGTCGCACAAGGCGATGGCGCGTTGCAGAATGTTCTCCAGCTCACGGACGTTGCCCGGAAACGGGTAGCGGCCGAGGACCGCGTAGCTGTCTTCGCTCAAGGAGTACGGGTTGCTGCCGCCCCCGGTGATGCGGGTGAGAAAGTGGTCGACCAGCGAGGCAATGTCCTCGCTGCGCTCCCGCAGGCGGGGCACCCGCAGCTCAATCACATTGATGCGGTAGTAGAGGTCCTGGCGGAATCGACCTTTGGCGACCAATTTGGTCAGGTCGTGCTGGGTAGCGCTGAGCAGGCGCACATCGATGGGTACCTCGGATTGAGCGCCCACCGGCCGGACCGCGCGCTCCTGAATTGCGCGCAACAGCTTGACCTGCATGTGTTGTGGCAGTTCGGCTACCTCGTCGAGAAACAGTGTACCGCGGTTGGCCGCCTGAAACAGCCCGGGCTTGTCGGCGGTGGCGCCGGTAAAGCTGCCTTTCTTGTGTCCGAAGAACTCGCTTTCCATGAGCTCGGAGGGGATGGCCCCGCAGTTCACCGGTACGAACGGGGCGTCGGAGCGCGCGCTCTGTTCGTGTATCAGCCGCGCCACCAATTCCTTGCCGGTGCCGGAGTCGCCGCTGATGTAGATGGGCGCCTGGCTGCGCGCCAGCTTGGCAATCACTTCACGGATCTCCCGCATGGCCTGGGACGCCCCGATCAGCACGTGCTGGTTCCGGTGTGGCGCGTTGTCGGCCGCCGGCGGCACCTTCAAGGCCGCCGACACCAGGTTGCGCAGATCGTCCAGATGCACCGGCTTGGAGACGTAATCGAACGCGCCGGCCTTCAGCGCCTCAACAGCGGACTCGACATTGCCGAAGGCCGTGATCACCGCGATCGGGAGACCGGGATGGGTGGCCTGGACGTGCCGGACCAGATCGATCCCGTTACCGTCCGGCAGCCGCATGTCGGTGAGACACAGGTCAAATTTGTGTTTCTCCAACAGGGTCTTGCCCTGTTTGACTGTGCCCGCCTCCCGGGTGGACAGGTCCATCCGCGCCAGGGTCAGCGATAACAACTCCCGGATGTCCGGTTCGTCGTCGATCACCAGCACTTGTCTTACGTTATTGCTCATTCACTTTGTTTGCAGAGGTCGTCGGGAGCGAACTGAATGCGGAACCGGCTGCCGGCCCCGTCCATAGGTACGTAGTCTAGACGGCCGTAGTTGTTTTCGCACAGGGCCCGCGACAAATAGAGTCCGAGTCCGGTGCCGCGGTGCTCCGTTGTGGTGAAAAACGGTTCAAATATTTTGTCCCGCAAATCCTCTGGGACGCCAGTGCCGCGGTCCACCACGTCGAGGTAGGGAACGCTGAGCTCATCGAACCACCCACCTTCCAGGGTGATCAGAGGCGTCGCGTCGAAGGGTGGGCTGTGCCGTAGCGAGTTCTGGCACAGGTTGACGAGAATCTGATGCAGCTGGTCGGGATCCACGCACACCGTGGCATCGCAGCGCACCAACTCGATGATCCCGGTCGGGAGCTTCTGCATCTGAGAGAAGGTTGTTATGAATTCGGGCAGCCACTTTTCGAGCTTGAGGAGCATCAATTTCGATAGACGCGGCCGGCCGAATTCAAGGATCGACTTGATGATCTGGTCCAACCGTTCACTGTTGTCGTTGATGATGCGTGTGAGTTGCCGGTCCTGCTCGTTGAGACTGATGGATTCGGAGATGAGTTGACTGGCGTGGCTGATCGCTGCGAGCGGATTGCGGACCTCGTGTGCGATCGCGGCAGTCAGTCGTCCTAGGGCCGCCAGTTTCAAGGATTGGGCCTGCCGCTCGGTTTCCGAGGCGTCTTCCAGAAAGACCACCGCCATCCCCGCTGGCGCGTCGCCGGCCACCGGCGCAAAACGCGGTGAGACGGCGGGTCCCTGGGTGCGCAGCTGGATCGGGGTGTGGCCCGGCTCGTCGTGAGGCCGGCGCCGCCAATGCTCGTAAGCCTCGGCCAAGGTGGGATTCAGCTCGGTGAGTCGTATCGACCCGTCCAGCGAGCGGATCTGTTTACCGAGCAAGTCCTCGGCGGCAAGATTGGACAGTTGGACCGCACCGGATTTGTCCGTCACCAGCACGCCGGTCTGCAGCCGGGCGACGATCAACTCGTTGATCTTAGCCAGGTTGAGCACCTCGGCGGCGCGTCGCTCGGCAAGGGCCTGGGTTTGCCGGGCCCGCCGGGCGGCAAAGGACAGCAATACGCCTGTGCCGAATAGACCGATCCCCAACAGACCGAGCTGCGTGAAGCTGCCCAAACTGTTGGTGTAAAGCAGCACGCTGACGGCGTGCTCGGCCAGGCTGAAAATAGTAGCCAGGGCGGCGAAAAAAATCGCCAGTCGGCCGGACAACACCACACCGCTGGCCGCGACCGACACTATAAGCAACAGGTTGAGTCCGCTGCTGACTCCCCCGCTGGCGTGGCTGAGCAGCGTAATCAGGGCGATGTCGATGAAGAATTGAAACGAAGCTTGGGTCCGAAATTCGGGTCGGCCCTGGGTGATCGTGTACATGTTGACCGCGCTTACCAACAACAGGGCCACGCTGGCGGCTAGAAACAAGTTGGGTGAGCGGTCGCCCAACTGAACAAGATCGGCCCGCCCCAGTGCCAGTGTGGACAGCGCCGCCGCGAGCACCAGCCGGTATACGTTGAAATAGTACAGCGCCTGCCAATGTACTTTGCTCCACTGTTCATCAACGGAGCGGATCGTGGCTGCGGTTGTAATCATCAGGTCTTTGTCGGCTGCGCCCTCGCCAGTGTCCAAACTTGCACGTGCCCGACGCCCGCCCGTTTCAGGCAGCGCGCCAAGTCGTTAACAGTATGGCCGCTGGTCATGACGTCGTCCACAATCGCTACGCGTTCAAATGTCATGGTCAGGCGTGCCGCAAAGGCCCCGTTGACGTTGGCCCGCCGACGCGCCAGCGGCAGCCGAGTCTGTGGCGTGGTGTTGTGAACGCGTTCAACACAATGCCGCAGGATGGGGATGCCCAGGGCTGCTGCGATCGGTCGCGCCAGTTCCAGAGATTGGTTAAAGCCGCGCTGCCGCAGCCGGCTCGCGTGCAGCGGCACCGGCACGACGGCCTCTGGCGGTTGTCGGAGGCGACCTTCGATCTCGTGCCGCAACACCTGACCTAAGACCCGGGCGTAGCGGAACCGGCGCTGGTATTTGAACTCGCGGAGCAAGCGGTCCAGGGGTGGGCCGTAAACCAGGGGCGCCAGCGTGACGTCGAAGGCCGGGTGTGTCTGCTGGCAGCGGCCGCACGACGTGTCCGGGTGCCCGTGTCCAGCGCAACGGGGACACTGTTGCGGCCAGCGGGGCAGATCCGTCAGGCAGCCCTCACACAGCCCCAGGTCCCCCGTGTCCGCGCTCCGGCAGACCGCGCACTTCGCAGGGTACAGCCAGTTGAGTGCGTTTTTTACACAATTGTCAATCCGTGGCATCCTTCCGTCTTGACGCATACCCTGACTCCTTGACCTGCCATGGCCTCCATGAACACTGACCACACCGAACGCGAACGGGCCTCCGTGGCGCCCCGCTGGCGCGAATCAGCGGTCGGCGCCCTGTACGAGTTGCCTTTCAACGATCTTATTTTCCGTGCTCACACCACCCATAGGCAACACTTCGATCCCAACGAGGTGCAATTGAGTGCTCTGCTGAGCATCAAAACCGGGGCCTGTTCCGAGGATTGCGGCTATTGTCCTCAAAGTGCCCATCACGCCACTGGGGTCGCTCCGGAAAAACTGATGGAGACCGCAGACGTCGTGGCCGCCGCAGCGGCAGCCAAACGGGCGGGTGCCACCCGTTTCTGTATGGGCGCGGCGTGGCGCAGCCCCAGGGACCGCGATTTGGATCGCGTCGTGGAGACGGTGGCAGGAGTCAAAGCGCTGGGTCTGGAGACCTGCGCCACCCTCGGGATGTTGACGTCTGAACAGGCCCGGCGTCTCAAAGACGCGGGTCTTGATTATTACAATCACAACCTGGACACCTCGGAGGCCTACTACGACCGGATCGTATCGACCCGCCGTTATGAGGATCGGTTGCAGACCTTGGAGTACGTGCGCGCGTCGGACATCCGCGTGTGTTGTGGCGGGATCGTCGGGATGGGGGAAACACGGGCGGACCGCGTTGCCTTGATCGCGGAGCTGGCAAGTCTTCCTCAATGTCCGGACAGTGTGCCCATCAATATGCTGGTGCAGGTGCCCGGCACGCCGTTGTACGGAACTGAGGATCTGGACGTGTTCGAGTTCGTACGTACGATTGCGGTGGCCAGAATCACCATGCCGACCACCCACGTCCGCCTGTCAGCGGGGCGCCAGTCCATGAGTGATGAACTGCAGGCCTTGAGTTTCTTTGCCGGCGCCAACTCAATCTTCTATGGGGACTTGTTGCTGACCACCGGCAACGCCACCACCGACCACGACCGGGCGTTGTTCGCACGCCTCGGCATACGCCCGCAACCGGCGGCTGACACTGGGTCAGTAGACGAAGGCGGCGTGGACAGGGTGCGCGGTTGACGGCGGCGACGTGACGTGCAAGGTCGGCCGAGCACTGACGCGGCGGCGCCATCACCGATGACGTGGACCGTTGATTTTGAACGCCGTCTCGACGCGCGGAGAATGCAAGGCCTGTTGCGACGACGCATCACCGTGGACGGGCCGCAGTCGTCCCGCGTCCAGGTCGACGGCCGCCTTTATGTGAGTTTCTGCAGTAACGATTACCTCGGTCTCGCCAACGACCGGCGCCTGGTCAGTGCGCTGCAGCGGGCGGCCGACCGCTACGGCGTGGGCGCCGGTGCGTCGCATTTGATCACCGGCCACCTGGCGCCGCACGAGGACCTGGAGGCGGCACTGGCGGAATTCCTCGGTGCGCCGAAAGCCCTGGTGTTCTCGACGGGCTACATGGCGAATCTGGGAGTGGTCAACGCCTTGTCGCGGCGCGGCGATCTGTTGCTTGAGGACCGCTTGAATCACGCATCCCTGATCGATGCCGGTCTGCTGGCGCGGGCACAACTGCGACGTTACGCACACGCCGACTGCACAGAGGTCCGGCGGTTATTGAGCACCGCGAGCCGCGGCCGAACACTCATTTTGACTGACGCAGTGTTCAGTATGGACGGCGACCTTGCGCCGCTGCCCGAGCTGATCTCACTGGCGGCGGCGCACGACGCCCGGCTGATCATCGACGACGCGCATGGGTTCGGGGTACTGGGCGATCGCGGCCGCGGCTCGCTCGAGCAGTCTGCGATACCGCTAGTGCCGCCGGTGATTATGATGGGCACGCTTGGGAAAGCCTTGGGAACTTTCGGCGCCTTTGTCGCGGGGGAGGCGCTGTTGATCGAAACGCTGATTCAAGAGGCGCGCACCTACATTTACACAACTGCACCCCCACCGGCGCTCGCGGCGGCGACTTGTGAGTCGTTGCGCATCGTTCGGGAGGAATCGTGGCGGCGGGAGCGGTTGCGCGCCATGGTTGCCCGGTTCCGGCGCGGCGCCGCTGAGTTGGGTTTGCCGATCGGCGAGTCCGGCACTCCCATTCAGCCCGTGATAGTCGGTGAGTCCAAACGGGCAGTGGCCGCCAGCCGGACGCTGCAGAGTCGGGGTATCCTGGTAACCGCTATTCGGCCGCCGACGGTGCCGCCGCACAGCGCCCGCCTGCGGGTCACGTTTTCGGCAACCCATACCGATGAGGACGTCGACCGGCTGCTCGACGGCTTGGCGGTTGCGCTGTCCGAATGCCAAGCGTGACGGCCCGATACAGACCCACCTTGGTCTTGCTGCACGGTTGGGGGGTGAACCGCTGTATCTGGGCGCCGGTGGTCGATCGCCTGCGCCCGCACTACCGGGTGTTAGCGTTGGATTTGCCCGGCTACGGCGAGGCCGGGGTGTTGCGGGAGGCCGACGATCTTGGATCGATTGCGGAGCAGGTTGCGGACCGTGTCGAGGAGGCCGCCGTCTGGGTCGGCTGGTCCCTCGGCAGCCTGGTCGCAATGCAGGTCGCGCTGAGCCGGCCCGGCCGGGTCACACGATTGGTGCTGGTCGGCGCCAACGCCAAGTTTGTCGCCGACCCCGAATGGCCGCACGGGGTCGCCCTTGGATACATGCAGCGGATGTGCCGTGATTTGGCCGCCGACTATCCGGCTGCGATCACGCGCTTTCTGCTTCTGCAGTCGGGACGGTTGAACTGCGGCCGCGCGGCGGCCCGCCAGATGCGCGAAATGATCAATAGCTGCGGCGCACCCGGGCCGGCGGCGCTGCGCCGCAGTCTGTCGATCTTGACACGCAGCGACCTGCGCCCGCAGGTCGCTGGGCTGCGCGTACCCACCCAACTCATTCACGGCCGCTTGGATCGTATTGCGCCACCGGCAGCCGCCGAGTATTTGGTGCAGCGCATTCCCGATGCGGAGCTGTCGCTGCTGACGGCTGGGCACGCGCCGTTCATCACCCATACCGAAGATTTCGTAACCCTGACACATCGAGGCCATGGCCGATAGCCCGTTGTCAGTACTCGATAAGGCTCACGTGCGCCGATCCTTTGACCGCGCCGCATCGACTTATGACCTGGCGGCGGTCCTGCAGCGCCGCATTGCGGACGAGATGATTGAACGGCTCGGTGTGATCAAGTTCGAGCCGCAGCTCATTTGTGATGTAGGGTGCGGCACCGGGTACGCACTGCGCCGATTGCAACGGGTTTATCGCCGTGCCACCGTCATGGGAGTCGATCTCGCGCCGGAGATGCTGAGCCGTTCCCGACGGCGCCGGCGTTGGTTTCGGGCCACCCCGTTGGCGGCGGGGGACGCGGAGTCCTTGCCGCTCCAGGACCGGTGTACCGATATGGTGTTCAGCAGCGCAACACTTCAATGGTGCGAACCGTCACGCACTTTCGCCGAATTCGCGCGGATCCTGTCTCCGGGAGGGTTGTTGATGTTTTCCACCTTTGGGCCCGACACCCTGCAGGAACTGCGTGAGGCCTGGGGTGGGGTCGATCTGGACGTGCACATCCACAACTTCATCGACATGCACGACATTGGCGATGCCCTGGTTCGGAGTGGATTCGAGATTCCAGTTGTGGACGTCGATCACGTGACCATGACCTACGCATCGGTTCGCGATGCGCTGCAGGACCTGAAGCAACTCGGCTCGCACAACGCGTCTGTGCGACGCGCACGCGGATTGACGGGCAAGCAGCGATACGCACGGTTCTGCCGTAACCTAGAGGGATATCGTGACTCCGATGGGCGCCTGCCCTGCACTTATGAAGTCATCTACGGTCACGCCTGGGCGCCCCGGCAGCAATTCTTGCGGAAGACCGACGGATCGGTTTCCGTACCACTGGCCATGGTGGGTCGGAGGCCGGGGTGACCGTCGGCGCGTTCGTGACCGGAACCGACACTGAGGTCGGCAAGACCGTTGTGGCCGGCGGGATGGTATGGCGATGGGTGCGCGATGGCCATCGAACCGGCGTTATGAAGCCGGTGGCGAGCGGCTGTCGGCACACGGGCTCGGGTCTGCGTAACCCCGATGCCGAGGCTTTGATGTCCCTGGCCAATGTCGATGCGCCCTACGAGATGGTCAACCCCTATGCCTTCGTGCCGGCCATCGCACCGCACGTTGCCGCAGAGCAAACCGGGGCGGAAATCGAACTGCCACGGATCCGCTCGGTGTTTGAAGTGCTGCGCGGCGGCTGCGACCGCGTTGTCGTGGAGGGCGTGGGCGGCTGGTCCGTGCCCCTGGGGGCGTCCGCCACGGTCGCCGATCTGGTCTTGGCGCTGGAATTGCCGGTGGTGTTGGTGGTGGGTGTGCGCTTGGGTTGCTTGAATCACGCCCTGTTGACAGCCGCCGCAATCCGGGCGGCGGGCGCCAGACTCGCCGCTTGGGTGGCGAATCAGATCGACCGGGACACGGCTTGTGTACAGGAGAACATCGATGCCTTACGAGCGCGCTTGAACGCGCCGCTGCTGGGGGTGATTCCGCACCTGTCAGAAGGTCCCGACGCCGCTCGCGTTGGCAACCACCTCGCCCTGCTGTCCAGCCTGGAGCTGTAAATTCGAAGCCGCCCGGCGGACGGTTTAACGCGCGGTGGGTCGAGCATGTTAAGCGTCCGCTGCGGAACTTGCGAACGGCTGTGCAGTCAAACCCCCCCGTGTATGGCGGACGAAAAAAACCTAAAGTTGACAGTGTTGAAGGGTATATATTGGTGTGATACTTTGCGCGCCTTGCTAGGGAATGTAACGGCGTGAAGGGTACGGTGAGTCCCAGCGGGGCCGCCGGAGAAGAATTCGGGGAGTTTGTACGCCCATACCGCTCGATGCCGCCGCGGACCATGGCGGTTACGGTCATCTGCTTCAGCTTACTCGCGCTAACGATCGGACTGAGTTTTTTTGCGCTCGGTTATTGGCCGATTCTTCCCTTTACGGGTCTGGAGCTGATTGCCCTTGTGGTGGGCTTCACTGTGAACTGGCAGCACAGTAAGAACTATGAACTGATCGTCATTCACGGTGATCGAGTAATGATTACCCAGCGGCAGGGCAAACGCCTGGCTGCGCATCAATTTCAGCGGTACTGGACCATGGTGCGTGGTTTGCCGGACACCGCTGGGCCGCACTCGGAACAGCTGCTGATCGGGTCGCACGGACGTTTTGTTGCCGTCGGTGATGCCTTGACCGGTGCGGCCAGGGCCGACTTGGGGCGGCGCATTCGCGAGGCGCTGCACCGTCGCTGTAGGCATTAAATGGTTGAATGTTGAGACACCTGGAGGGAGTAAATAAACAATGCTAACGCACTTAAGAAAGGTCGTTCTGCTCGGCGGCGCCACCTTGTTTGCGATGACCGGTCGTGCCGGCGCCGCCTGGGACCTCAATCTGCCACCGCCGGTCTCGCCCATCGGCCAGGAGATCCTTGAGCTTCACAATTTGATCCTGCTCATCTGCCTGATCATCTTTTTCGTCGTATTCGGTTTCATGTTCTACTCGATTTGGGCCCACCGCAAGAGTAGAGGCAGCACCGCCGCCCAGTTCTCGCACAGCAATTCTCTGGAGCTGGTATGGACGATCATCCCGTTTTTTATCCTGATCGGTATGGCGATCCCGTCGACTGCCACTTTGATCAACATGGAGGACACCTCCAAGGCCGACCTAACCGTGAAGGTCACCGGTTACCAATGGAAGTGGCACTACGAGTATCAGAAACACGGCGTCGGCTTCTACAGCACCCTGTCGACGCCGCGTGCGCAGATCGAGGGCAAGGCGCCGAAGGGCGAGCATTATCTGCTGGAGGTTGACAATCCGTTGGTACTGCCGACCGATCGAAAAGTGCGTTTTCTGTTCACCGCGAACGACGTGATCCACTCCTGGTGGGTCCCCAAATTCGGCACCAAGAAAGACGCCATCCCGGGTTATATCAACGAGTCTTGGACGTTAATCGAGAAGCCGGGCACGTATAGGGGCCAGTGTACCGAATTATGTGGTAAGGACCACGGCTTCATGCCTGTCGTCGTGGAGGCGAAAACACCGGAGGAGTTTGACGCCTGGCTGACCGGGCAGAAATCGGCGGCCGCGAAGCCGGACACCGCCGCCGCTGAGTGGACTAATGACCGGTTGATGGCCGAGGGCGGCCAGGTGTACTCAAAATGCGCCGGCTGCCACGGTGTCGACGGCGGCGGCACGCCGGGCGGATTCCCGGCGATTGCTGGAAGCTCGATCGTCACCGGGCCGGTCGATCGGCACATCGACGTGGTCATGAACGGCCGCTCGGGTACTTCCATGCAAGCGTTCAAGGATCAACTGACTGATGTAGAGGTCGCCTCCGTCATTACCTATCAGCGAAACGCCTTCGGCAACGACATCGGTGATGCCGTATTGCCGTCGCAGATCTCGGCGCTTCGATAATCCGCGTTTGTCGTACTAAAGGAGAATAACAGTATGGCCACTGCAGAAGTCGCCTCCCACGAGGGGCACCATCATCCCACCGGAATCATGCGTTGGTTAACCACCACCAACCACAAGGACATCGGCACGCTATACCTGTGCTTTTCGTTGACCATGTTTTTGATCGGTGGTTTCATGGCCCTTGTGGTCCGGGCCGAGTTGTTTCAACCCGGCCTGCAGATTGTCGATCCCCACTTCTTCAATCAAATGACCACTATGCACGCCCTGATCATGGTTTTCGGGGCGATCATGCCGGGTTTCGTGGGGTTCGCCAACTGGATGATTCCCATGATGGTCGGGGCTCCGGATATGGCGTTACCGCGGTTGAACAACTGGAGCTTCTGGATACTGCCGTTCGCATTCACCATGCTGTTGTCCAGCCTGTTCGTGCCCGGCGGCGGGCCCGCGGCGGGTTGGACGCTGTACGCGCCGTTGACTATCCAAGGCGGCATGAGTGTGGACATGACCATTTTCGCCATACACATGATGGGCATATCTTCGATTCTCGGTGCGATCAATATCATCGTGACGATCTTCAACATGCGCGCGCCTGGGATGAGCCTGATGAAAATGCCGTTGTTCGTCTGGACCTGGCTGATTACGGCGTTTCTGTTGATCGCGGTGATGCCGGTGCTGGCCGGAGCGGTGACGATGTTGTTGACGGACCGCCATTTCGGGACCGCATTTTTCGATCCCGCGGGCGGTGGAGATCCGGTGATGTTTCAACACATTTTCTGGTTCTTCGGGCATCCGGAAGTGTACATCATGATTCTGCCGGCCTTCGGGATCATTTCTGAGATTATTCCGACGTTCTCACGCAAGCCACTGTTCGGTTATACGACTATGGTGCTGGCGACCGCGTGCATCGCCTTTCTGTCCTTCGTTGTCTGGGCTCATCACATGTTTACCGTCGGCATGCCGCTGGCGGGAGAGTTGTTTTTCATGTATTCGACCATGCTGATCGCGGTTCCTACGGGCGTGAAGGTGTTCAACTGGGTGTCCACCATGTGGCGTGGTGCATTGACCTTTGAGACCCCGATGCTATTTGCCGTGGCGGTCGTGTTTCTGTTCACGATCGGCGGATTTTCCGGGCTGATGCTGGCCATCACACCCGCCGACTTTCAGTATCACGACACTTACTTCGTGGTTGCCCATTTCCACTACGTGTTGTTTTCCGGCGCGGCAATGGCGATGATGGGCGGTGCCTACTACTGGCTGCCCAAATGGACCGGTCACATGTACGACGAGAAATTGGGTAAGATTCACTTTTGGTTGACCACGATATTCTTCAACGTCACGTTCTTTCCGCAACACTTCTTGGGCCTGGCCGGTATGCCGCGGCGCATACCGGACTACGCGTTACAGTTCACGGAATTCAACGTGATTTCGAGTCTCGGCGCCTTCGGTCTCGGTTTGTCGCAGCTGTTGTTCGTCTACATCATCGTTAAGTGTGTACGCAGTGGGGTGCGAGCGACGGACGAGGTCTGGGAACGGCCACGCGGTTTGGAATGGACGGTTCCGTCGCCGGCGCCTTACCACACCTTCGAGACCCCGCCCAAAGTGATCTGAAATAGAATCCGATGACTGGCACGAATGTCGATACGAGAGATGAACAACGGGTACGGGCGCGGTCAAACGTCCGCTTGGCTTTGATCCTCGTCGGCGTGGCGCTGGGTTTTCTGGTTTTGTTCGTTCTGCAGTCGTCCACATGATCGACGAGCCGACAGTCCGCGGTGACAGCAGGGCCAACCGACGCCTCATCGCGCGCCTGGTGTTGCTGGTGTTCGCGATGTTCGGTTTCGGATTTGCGTTGGTGCCGTTGTACGACGTATTTTGCGAGATCACCGGCCTGAACGGCAAGACCGGTATCGCCGACGCGAGATCAATACGGGCCGCGGACGTAGATACCAGTCGTATGGTCACCGTTGAGTTCACCGGCAACACCGCCAACGGATTGCCATGGGAGTTTCGTCCTCAAGTGAGTTCGATGCAGGTGCGCCCCGGGGAAGTCGCGGCGGCGGTCTATATCGCCCGCAATACGGCCGGGCGGCCGATCGTGGGGCGGGCGATACCCAGTGTGACGCCCGGTAAGGCGGCGGCTCACTTCAAGAAGACCGAGTGTTTTTGCTTCACCGAACAAACACTGCAGGCGGGCGAGACGAAAGCAATGCCGGTGCGCTTCGTCGTTGAACACGATCTACCGCGGGACATCCGCACGGTCACCTTGTCTTACGCGTTTTTTAACGCCGAGGCGTACGCCGGAACGCCGCCGGCGGGGCGCAGTGCGACAGGGCCCGATACCGCAAAAAACACCAACTGATACCAAGGGTTATCGTTCAGGGGAGACAGAAAATGAGTGGCTCGCGAGATGGCTATTACCTGCCGAATCCAAGTGCCTGGCCCATCATCGGTTCCATCGGGCTGTTTACCACGCTGTTGGGATTAATGTTGTTTCTCAACGAGGGCAAAACCGGGCCCTGGTTGATGGGATTTGGCGCGGCAACCATCATTTTCATGATGTTCGGGTGGTTCGGCAGGGTGATCCGGGAGAGCGAGGGTGGCATGTACAATGACCATGTCGGCCTGTCCTTCCGCATGAGCATGATGTGGTTCATCTTCTCGGAGGTGATGTTCTTCGCGGCGTTTTTCAGCGCTTTGTTTTACACCCGATCTTTGGCTGTACCATGGTTGGCGGATACCGATCTGTTGTGGCCGGGCTACGAGGGAGGATGGCCGACCGCCGGACCTAAAGGACCGTTACCCATCGAAGCCGACACCGTGGTCGCCGATCCCAGCCGGCAGTTTTCCACGATCGGCGCTTGGGGCATTCCGGTCGTCAACACCGGGCTACTGCTGTTGTCCAGTGTCACCGTCACCATCGCTCACCACGCCTTGAAGATGAATGAGCGGCGCAAGCTAATTGTGTGGTTGGGTATCACATTGGTGCTGGGCGCAATGTTTTTGTTCTTACAGGGCAAGGAGTACGCCCACGCTTACCAAGAACTCGGATTGACTTTGGGCACGGGTGTCTACGGCGCAACGTTTTTCATGTTGACCGGTTTTCACGGGCTCCACGTAACGGTCGGTGCGATCATCCTGCTGGTCGTCTGGCTGCGCTGTCTGCGCGGTCACTTCAAGCCGGAGAACCACTTCGCGTTCGAGGCCGGTGCGTGGTACTGGCACTTTGTAGACACGGTGTGGGTCGGCCTGTTTATTTTTGTGTACGTGTTCTAGCCTGCATATTGCACCAAGGATCCCGGAAGCTGGCGAAGAGATCGGGCGTCTGTACGCCGCGCTGGAACAAAACCCATAGCGAGCTATGGGTTGAGTGAAGCGCAAGTGCAGACGTTCGAGATCGAGCCAGGGCCGGGATAGGCGATTGCGGAAGCACAAACTGTACTAATCACCTAAGACCGAATCATTGAGCACAATCATGTTGATACACCATTATTTCGCCGCCTTGGTGCAATATGCAGGCTAGGCATCCGCTTCGCGGCCTTTCCTGCGAGCTGTGTGATAAGGCGGTGGCCACTCTTAACGCGGATGCCTTTGCGGCCGGTTGGCCGCCAGGGCTTTATCGGGGCACGGGCGACTGGACGGTCGTCGGGCGCAGGGAGTTCGAGGGGGTGATTACCCCGGTGTATATGCCTGCGCACAGCAGGACAAACAGGACGACCCAGATAGAAATGCGCGCAGTGAGCGCTCGCAGTGTGCGGCTGCCTTGTCCACGATCTTTGACCAGGAAAAACAAACCCGAAAAAAGGCTGTACAGCATGAGTGCCAGTAACGCCAGGACGATGACTTTGATCCACATGAACTTTAAACAGCGGGCGAAGACGCAGCATTGTAGCAGAATTCACCGCCTCGACCGTGCTTGACCGCAAACACACATGGCCAGTTATCGATTCAAGCTAACTCTCGTCCCGACCCTGGTGGTGCTGGTGCTTTTGCCGCTGTTGGTCGGTTTGGGATTCTGGCAGTTGGACCGCGCGGGGCAGAAGCAGGCGCTGCAGCGGGATTATCTGCAACGCGGTCAGATGAGCCCATTGGAGTTGGGGGGTCAACGGTTGGACCCGAAGTTGGATGATTTACGTCGAGCTACAGGCCGCGGCAGGTTCGAACCTCTTCATCAAATACTGCTCGACAATCGTGTTCATCATGGTCAGCCTGGTTTTCATGTGTTAACCCCGCTGCACCTCGAGGGCACCGACCGCCGTATCCTGGTCAACCGGGGTTGGATCCCATGGAGTGCGGAACGGCATGTCCTGCCGTCGTTTGATACGCCATCATATGAGATGGTGGTTTCGGGTCGATTGCGGCGCCCTGCGACCGACTATTTTACGCTGGAGGACGAATCCGGACCCCCGCCCCAAGACGTCTGGCAGAACTTGAATCTGGCCCGTTATCAGCGGGTGGTGGCATTTCCGGTAGAGCCGCTGATCTTGGAACTGGACGGCAATGCGGTCGAGGCAGGTGGATTTGTCCGCGAATGGCCCGATTATCGTGACAGCTGGGTGGAGCGGCACCGCGGTTACGCGTTTCAATGGTTTGCACTGTCTGCCGCACTGGTGATTATTTACGTTTTGGTCAATATTCAGCCGATGAAACAACCCGCTCAAAAAATCCGCTTATGAGCCGTTCTGAGCTAATGCAATCCACCGGTCGACCCGGCCGCTGGCAGCTGTTGATGATCGGACTGGTATTTGTTTTACCGGTGGCGGCTGCGCTTTTGTGGAAGCCTTCCGGTCAAATCAACTATGGCGATCTGCTGCAACCTGCCCGAGTGATTCAGGACGTCGGCTTGCAACGAATGGACGGAACGTCATTTGCGTTCAGCGCTCTGCGCGGGAAATGGACTTTGATCTATGTCGGAAACAAGCTCTGCGATCGTGTCTGTGAGGAAAGCCTGTACAAGATACAGCGAGTGCGGTTGGCACAAAACAAGAATACGCACCGCGTACAGAGTGTGTATCTGCTGCGGGCCAGCGCCGGTGGACAGCGTTTACAGGAATTGATTAAACGATACCCGGGTGTCGTCACCCTGTTTGGGGTTGATGCGGCATTCGAACAATTGGTGGAACAGTTCGAGGTTGGGAACCAGACACCGCTTGATGACGTCCAACGCATATACGTTGTCGATCCTTTGGGAAATTTAATGATGAGTTATCCGCCGGATGCGGATCCCACTGCCATGCGCAAGGATCTCAGACGGCTGCTGAAAGTCTCGCAGATAGGTTAGTGTGATGAAAACGACAATAAGCTCAACCCAATCGACATTACCTCTTGTCGCCCAGCTCATGCTGTACTACGAGTTGACCAAGCCCCGGGTGGTGTCATTAATCATGTTCACAGCCATCGTCGGCATGTTTTTATCTATCCCCGGTATGGTGCCGCTGGATGTGCTGCTCGCCGCGGTGTTGGGAATAGGTCTTTCGGCGGCGGCGGGAGCTGCGATAAACCACGTGCTGGATCAACGCGCGGACGTCGTGATGACGCGCACCAAAGGCAGGCCTCTTCCCAGCGGTGAGCTGACGACGGCGCAGGCTATTGCATTCGCCGTGCTACTGACCGTCTGTTCGATGATTATTCTTGTCATGTGGGTCAATACTTTGACCGCGATCCTGACCTTTCTCTCTTTGATCGGCTATGCCGTTGTCTATACGGTTTATTTAAAACACTGGACGCCACAGAACATCGTTATCGGCGGTGCGGCGGGGGCGTCACCGCCGGTATTGGGGTGGGCGGCGGTGACTGGAGAAGTCTCCTCGGATGCGTTGTTGCTGTTCCTCATTATTTTTTGTTGGACGCCTCCCCATTTCTGGGCCCTCGCGCTGTACCGGAGGAACGAATACGCGAAAGCGGGTATACCAATGCTGCCGGTTACTCATGGTGTACGGTTTACCCGTCTGCACATTCTGTTTTACACCTTATTACTCACCGGAGTGGCGGTAATGCCATTTGCCACTCAAATGTCCGGATGGCTCTATCTGATCGGCGCGGTTGGCTTGAGCGCGAGATTCGTATGGTATGCGGTGAGGCTGTGTCAACATTACACTGATGCGTTGGCCAAACGGATGTTTGGATATTCCATTCAATATCTGGCGATGTTGTTCGCGCTGATGCTCATCGACCATTATCGTGTTGCCGTGTACGGATTGGTGCCGGGCGGTTAGCGGTCATGAGCACGCATCGTGCCAAGTTCGCGATCGGTGAGATCGTGCACCACCGCCTGTTCGATTACCGCGGTGTGATTATCGACGTCGATCCCCAATTTCAAGGTACCGAGCAGTGGTACGACACTGTGGCCCGTTCGCGGCCACCAAAGGACCAGCCCTGGTATCATGTACTGGTTCACGATGCGACCCACCAGACCTATGTCGCCGAGCGCAACCTGGAGCCGGACTCGGTTCAGAATGAGCCCATTAATCATCCTTTCGTGTCGATACTGTTCGACGAATTCAGCGGCGGTGCCTACACCGTAAAAGGTAAGGCGAACTGATATCTGTGCGGTTGTTTCGCGGTTACCCCGGTGTTGTCGAGGTGTTAATGTTCCGGATTCTGGCCTGTCAACGGTCTTCTCAGCCGGTCAATTAAGCGCTAAACTTGACATTAACCGCTACGTGGGTGGCGTCCGCCGCCACAGGTCACGGCCCCTGTTCAGGCCTCGAAGTCAGTAGAAGAGGTGCTGGGTCAACTGCCGGCAGACGTGAAAACGCGTGGGAACTTGCTGTTGAGGTATAAACCATGCGCCGATGTAACCGACATGTCTGGATTGTCGCATCATTATGCGTGGTGAGTGGCGCGTTATCGGCGGACCAGGAACCGATTGTTGTGGCAGAGTTCCGCGCCGATCTGGACGCCCAGACTACCCGGCCCGTCTTGTCGCAGCACTGGGCCGCTGATCTCTACTCTCCGACGGATACCCAGACCGTACCGCCATGGCGGCGTCAGACGGCACCGGCCGTCGGTCGCGAATTGGGCGGGTCGGTAAGGCATCCGTTGTGGTTGGGATCGCGGCCGTTATCAGCGATCGTCGATTATCGCTACCAGCAGTGGGGTCTGTCCCCGAATACGCATTCCCAGTCGTTTGTTATCGGACCGCAGATTTCACTGACCGCAGCGTCGACTACGCGAATCTACTACGGTGTCAGCCGGGACAGCATGCTCGGAGACGATTGGCGATTGAGTCTGGGCACCAACTCCGAGCTTTCCCGCACCGGTTTAGCGCAGACGTGGTACATCACCGAGCGAGAAGCCGAGGTACAGTTGGGCTACGAATTTGAACAGGGAAGTAGCGAAGAGATCTACGACTACGTGGAGGGGCATCGCGTCAATGTGCGCGGCCGTTTTCCATTAGGAGAGGGAGTCGACGCAAGCGTAGCGGCGAGGTACAGCCGCCTTAGCTACCCGGAGTACAATGGATTGCAGGACCTGCAAAGCGATCGATTGAGCTTTCGTGCCGGAATAAATCGTTCCTTCAGCAAGCGGCTGACCGGCAGCCTCCATTTCACATACGCTAATGAGGATTTCGAAGATACCCCAGTCTCCTACCTGCGTCATGCGTGGGGATTGAATTTGAAATACGAATATTAGGACTCTGTACTGACCCGGGTTCAAAAAGACAGCGTCGGGGTGGTTAAGGCGCGGGGTTCGGATTAGCATTGTGGACGCGTTCAATATCCGCTAACACTTCTTCAGCCAGCCGCAGTTCGATGCTGTCGATGTCTTCCGCCAACTGTTCCAGATTTGTTGCGCCGATAATGGTGCTGGTAAGGAAACATCGGCTGTTCACGTAGGACAGAGCCATCTGCGGCAGACTCAGTCCGTGGCGTGACGCGATTTGTGCATATTCCGCCGTCGCGGTGCGGGCCTGCTGACTCTGGTAGCGTTTGAACTGGTCGAATAAGGTCAATCGCGCCCCTGCGGGCCGCGCTCCGTCCAGGTACTTTCCGGTCAGCACACCAAATCCCAAGGGTGAATAGGCCAGTAAGCCCACCTTTTCCTGAAGCGCGATTTCGGCCAAACCGACATCAAAGGTTCGGTTGAGCAGGCTGTATGGGTTCTGGACGCTGACGATTCTGGAAATTCCCAGGGATTCGGACAGATGCAAATAGCGCATCACACCCCAAGGCGTTTCATTGGAAACACCGATGGCGCGGACCTTTCCGGACCGAACACAGTCGTCAAGAGCTTGCAGTGTTTCTTCCAGCGAAACTTCGGGCTCGCGGCCCGTAGGCTCGTATCCCAACTTGCCGAAGTAGTTGGTGTCGCGCTCCGGCCAATGCACCTGATACAAGTCGATGTACTCGGTCTGCAGGCGTTTCAGGCTGCCGTCGAGCGCGCTGTGGATATTGGCTCTGTCCAAGTGGGTGTTAGCCTGACGGATGTAGGGCATCCAACTCGCCGCCGGGCCTACTACTTTGGTGGCAATAACGACCCGGTCGCGGGCACCGTGTTTGGCCAGCCAGTTGCCGATTATAGTCTCGCTGGCGCCGCAGGTCGGTTCGCGCGACGGCACAGAGTACATTTCAGCGGTATCGATGAAGTTTACGCCGCGATCCAGCGCCAGATCCAACTGTTGATGAGACTCCGTCTCTGAGTTTTGTTCCCCCCAGGTCATGCTGCCCAGGCAGATCTTGCTCACCTTTATGTCGCTGGCGCCGAGATAGTCGTATTCCATAAATCGCTTTTTCCCAGGGATTCAAGACCGATTCTGATGAGTATAACGTGTTGCGCACCGGCGCAATCACCGGTGTCTGCCCGGTGAGGGTTTCCCGGCCGATGTCGGTACCCGCCGAATCCGCCGGTCACTTACTGCTGGCTAATGGGTACCGGCGGCGCGACAAACCAAGGCTTTTAACCCGCCTATTGCACCGAGGATCCGGATGATGGCAAAGGGATCGGGCGGTGAGGCCGCCGTTCTGGAACGAATGCATAGCCGTAGCTATGGATTGAGTGAAGCGCAAGTCCAGGCGTTCGGGACTGAGCCAGCGCCGGGATAGGCGCCTGCCTGGGCACAAAGTGTTACGCTAGGCATTGATTGCATATCTTGTGCCAAACAAGATGTTAACTCTTCTTCCTGCCGTCCTGGTGCAAATTGCGGTTTAGCCGGCTTCGACAGGCACTGTCTTCCATCAGAATGTCTTGCCATCCCACCCCCACATGTCCCTCGAGGAATCCGTGAACTCAATGTAGATGCGTTCCGGCGCGGCGCCCACATTACGCTGGATCATATTGCACAGTTTGGTGGACAGTTCCGACACGCGGTCGCGGGGCAACTCTATGGACTTAAGTTCAATGTACGCACACGCTTCATTGGTACCGGCGAATGTCATGATCTGATCGGACTGGATGGTCACCATGACGTACTTTTCAGATTTGTTTAAACTCTCCGCAATGCATTCGGAAGTGATTTTACACAGGCCGATTTTTTCCTCACCGGTAAGCGTTTGATTGGTTTGTAGTTTCAAATAAGGCATATCTGAATGTCTCATGTAATGTCATGATGCAAGATTTTGCTCCAGCGTGCGAACGAAATAAAGTTCCCATTCTCAGTGTCTTGCGTGGGATCCTGCAGGGCCGGCACAATGTGTTGGAGATTGGAAGCGGTACCGGACAGCATGCGAGCTATTTCAGTCGACATCTACCACATGTGCGCTGGCAGCCTTCGGATTTGCCGGATCAGTTGGCGAGTATCAACGCGTATCGGCAGAAGAGCGGATTGAGCAATCTGCTCGAACCGATCGGTCTGGATTTGAGGTGCACGGACTGGCCGGTTGTGAATGCCGATGCCGTGGTCTGTATAAACTGTGTACACATTGTGTCTTGGGCGTTGGTAACTAATCTATTCGCCGGATCAGCGAAATTATTACCGGCCGGCGGTGTTCTTTTTGTCTATGGCCCTTATAGGTATTCGCATCGCCCCCTGGAGACAAGCAACGAGAATTTCGATCGATGGCTGAAGCAGCGCGACGGACACAGTGGAATTCGAGACTTCGATGCCGTAAACGAACTGGCCTTGCAAAACGGCCTGCAGCTGGAGAATGACCGCCCCATGCCGGCGAACAACCGGTCAATATGGTGGTGTAAAACGCCGCCGCCAGCGTAACGGACAGCACTTCGGAAACCCTATAACCTGTCTATAAATTCGATCACACGGTCCCAAAGCCTCTCACCGCCTTTGGTGAACAGGTCCCGATGCCCGGCGCCGGGTACATCATATCGGCTGAGGCTGCTCTTGACCGCCGCCTCGAGCTGAGTGCTCATACCGTGCGGCACAACGGTATCGTTTTTGCCGTGTACCAGGAGAATCGGGCACTGCACTTTGCGAATTCGTTCGAGGGTGTCAAATTGGAACGGCATCGCTTCTTCGATAATGATCTGATCGGGCGGAAACACATGACGGACGACTTCAACCATGCTGGTGGGCGCGGAGTACAATATCAATCCGCAAATGTCTTGCTTTTTTTGTGCGAGATAGGTTGCCACGGCACTGCCCACTGCCCAACCGGACACCACCGAACGCAGCTTGGGATACCGTTCCCGTAACCACTCATAGGCTAATTCCGCATCAGAATAGAACGACGATTCCCGTGGTTTTCCACCACTTGCACCGAAACCGCGATAATCAAACATCAGCACGGATACGCCTCGCGAACGTAGCGCATCGATGACGTACTCGGAACCTCGGAGGGTTTCGTTGTTTCCATAGAAGTGGATGACACAGACGTCGTTGTCTGGGTCGCCGGGCGCGAACAGACCTGATATCCAATCGCCGTCGCTGTCGCGCGCAGTCATCCAGATTACATCGGTGCAACGAATTTGGGGTGGTTCGGGATAGGTGAACTGCGCACCAGGGAACGCATGCTGTTCGACCTTACTCAGGTTTGCGAACGCCTTCATTACTTGCCGGTGGTACTAGTGTGACCTCAGTTGTCGAACCGCCGATGCGATGTCCGTACTGTGCATACTCTTCACCCGTGTTGCAAGACCGGACAGAATACCATTGACCACTTCCGGCCCCCGAAATACAAAGCTGGTGTATAGTTGCAACAAGTCTGCGCCGGCGACAAGTTTTTCCCAGGCATCCTCCGCCGTTTCAATGCCGCCGACACCGATGATCGGTAGCTCGCCTTTCAGTTCCCGATAGAGTTTGCCGATGGTAAGAGTGGCCAGTGGCTTGAGAGGCCTGCCGCTCAAGCCGCCCCCCTCGGAAGCGGATCGTGAGCGTAGGGTCTCCGATCTCTGAACCGTTGTGTTGGTGGCGATGATGGCGTCGAGCCGATGCCTCACCGCACGATCGGCGATGTGCGCCAGCTCATAGTCGCTGAGGTCCGGGGCAATTTTCAGCGCAATTGGAACAAATCGCTTATGCCGATCGCTCAGTTCGGTTCGGCGTTCAGTCAACGCAGACAGCAGACGGTCAAGGCGGCGGTCTTTCTGCAGTTCACGAAGCGATTCGGTATTGGGAGAGGATACGTTAATGGCAACGTAATCGGTATGGGGATAAACCGCCACGAGGCCCTTCAGATAGTCTTGTGTCGCTTGCTCGATTGGAGTAGCTGCGTTCTTGCCTAAGTTGACACCCAACGGCGTTGGACACGAAACGGCGCGTAGATTCGCGACTACGCGATTCAGTCCAACACTGTTGAAACCCATACGGTTTATCAGTGCGAGATCACGCTGCAGACGGAACATGCGCTTGGCTGGATTTCCCGGTTGCGGTTCGGGCGTCACCGTGCCCACTTCAACATAGCCGAATCCCATCGCTCCCAGCGCCGGGAATGCCGTCGCGTGCTTGTCAAATCCGGCGGCCAGTCCCAAGGGATTGGCGAACCGCAGCCCCATGACCGACGCAGCGAGGCAAGCTTCCGGTGTTGCAGCAGAGCGGTGCAGAAGTCTCAGAAAAGAACCGCTTTTCGAGAGGCGGGTTAGAGCGGAGATGGCAAGATTGTGGCTGAATTCCGGGTCGAGAGCGAACAGCAGCGGGCGGATCAACATGTAAAGAACGGGAAATGCTCTGATAGCGATGCTCCCACTAATGCGTGCTCGGTGGTTGGAAAGATATCACATTCAATGACGCACGCGGCAGCAACTAAGCTTAGAAGCGCTCGCGCCTGCCCAAATACCGCCACTGTCCCTCGGGTAGTGCACCCAAGGTCACTGCACCGATGCGCACGCGTTTCAGCCCGGTGACTGCCAGTCCGACCATTGCACACATGCGTCTAATTTGCCGCTTGCGCCCTTCGATGAGTACAAATTGCAACTGCTCGGTATTGACTTGTTCGACGCGCACGGGTTTCAGTTGGTGGCCATCCAAGCTCAAGGTGCCGCGCAGGCCCTGCAGAGTGGTCTCGGTTAGCTCTCCCTGAACACGCACCAGATACTCTTTCTCCACCGCTGCGCCCGGACCGATCAACCGGCGTGCAATGCGCCCGTCCTGGGTGAGCACCAGCAGGCCCTGCGAGTCGATATCCAGCCGCCCGGCCGGAGCGAGGTTGTGCCGGTGTCTGGGCCGGTAGCGCAGTGCGGATCGATCACCGCGATATTGGTTGTGTCTCGAGATCAAGGATGTGGCCGGCAGGTAGCCGCGTTCCGGTTGAGCCGAGACGTAGCCAACCGGCTTGTTCAACAGGATGGTCACCCGCTGGCGCTGATCGCTTTGGGCCGACGGAGACACGGAAATTCGGCAGTCCGGACTGACCCGGGTGCCGAGTTCCGTTACCGCTATACCGTCGACTTGGACCTGGCCGAGTTGGATGAGGCGATCCGCTTCGCGACGCGAACACAAACCGCGCATCGACATGAGGCGGGACAGGCGCATGGTTCCGGGTAGCCGTGGTGCTTGCATCTGTCTGGACACCCCCGGCGTCAAGCCGGTGGCCCGCCCAGGCCAAGTACCGACACTTCTGTGATCGGAATGCTGAATTCCCAGACGTCGTAAAAGCGCCGGATCAACGGCGCGGTCCTTGCGCGGTTATCGAAATGGGCGACGGCTGCTGGGTGCTCGGCCCGGGGTTGATGCAGGTATCCGCAATCGTCGATGACGACGAACAGATCATCCCCGGTGTTGAATTCATCTGGAAGTATTCTGCCTTCGATAAAACTGCTGAAACGCCGGCACAGATCCAGCAGCCGCCGATTCTGCGACAAGAAGTATCTCTCATCGCCGATGATAAAATGTACTTGATTCTGCCGGCGGCGGGCGACCAGACTTGCCAACAGATCGTGGGTGGCGGCTGAATTGAATACCGGCAATTCCAGTCGAGCGCCGAACATCAATACCCGCTGCCGTGCCCGTTCCAGTAAGGCGGCCAGGGTCTCATCGAGCGCGTCACGAGTCTCGGTGTGAATCGCCTGACTCGTCATGCGGGATTACTCGGTCTGCGCCTGCCCTGCGGCATTGCCGAGATAATTGTGCGGCGTCAGGCGTAACAGCGCCTGTGTGACGGCTTTTGGCAGTGCTAAACTTTCGATGAACTGGTGCAGTTCCGCACGCGTGACACTGTTCCGCCCTCTGGTGAGGGTCTTGAGTTTCTCGTACGGTTCGGGCAATCCGTGACGCCGCATCACGGTCTGTATTGCCTCGGCCAGCACCGCCCAGTTCGCTTCCAGATCGTCGTGCAGTTGATCCACGTCAACCGCCAGTTTGCCGATACCCTTCAACGCCGACGAATAGGCCAACAGGGCGTGACCGAAAACGACGCCGATATTCCTCAGAACGGTGGAATCCGATAGGTCGCGCTGCCAGCGGCTGACCGGCAATTTTTCCGCCAGGTGTCCGAGCAAGGCATTGGCCAATCCCAGATTGCCCTCTGAATTTTCGAAATCGATGGGGTTGACCTTGTGTGGCATGGTAGAGGAACCGATCTCGCCGGCCACTGCGCTTTGGCGGAAATAACCCAGTGAGATGTAGCCCCAGACGTCGCGGTCGAAGTCCAACAATACGGTGTTGAACCGGGTCACGGCGTGGAACAATTCTGCCATGTAATCGTGCGGTTCGATTTGTGTTGTATGAGGATTCCATTCCAGCCCGAACGATTCAACGACCCGGCGCGACAAACCGGGCCAGTCCACTTCCGGATACGCGGCAAGGTGCGCGTTATAATTGCCGGTTGCGCCGTTGAGTTTGCCCAGCAGGGGAACTGCCTCGATGTGTGCCAACTGGCGCATCAAGCGTTGACGGGTATTCTGCATTTCCTTCCCCAATGTGGTCGGCGATGCCGACTGTCCGTGGGTACGCGCCAGCATCGGTTGCGCGGCGTAACGGTCGGCGAGTTCAAGAATTGCCGCAACAACGGCGCGCATCTTGGGGAGCAGGACGCCAGACAGCGCGTGTTTGAGCATCAACGCATAGGCTAGATTGTTGATGTCCTCGGAGGTGCAGGCGAAATGAAGAAATTCACCGACCGCCGCGGCTTCCGGCAATTCTTGGATGCGCCGCTTGAGATAATACTCCACGGCCTTGACGTCGTGATTGGTCGTCGACTCGATTTGCTTGATCTGCCGGGCGTCCTCGATGGTGAACGATTCGTAGATGGCGTTCAGTGCGTCGACGGTTGATTCCGAGAACGTGGGAACCTCCCGGATACTGGGTTCGTCGGACAACGCCTGCAGCCAGCGTATTTCGACCCACACTCGGTAACGGATCAGTCCGAATTCACTGAATATTTCGCGCAGTGGCGCCAGCTGAGCCGCATACCTGCCGTCCAGCGGGGAGAGCGCGGTCAGCGGTTCGAAAGGTTGGTCTGGACCCGGATCTGACATTGATGAATGACGGTTAGGGTGATTGGGTTGGCGTCCGCCATACGCTACGTGGACGCTGGCCAGCTCGCCGCAGGGAATATTACCATAGGCGATAACTGGGCCCCATGGGCTCGAAATTGCGTGGTGCGGTGATTCAATGACAAACTGGCATTCTCTATCGCCTGAGCAACTCAGACAGCACGTGGTCCAGACCTATCGTCAAGGTGGAGGATCGCGTCCGGATGTACTGCTGCTGGAGCTTGACAGTCACCAAGCGGTCCTCAAGGACCACAACGCCTGTGATCGTTTGTTCGGTGCAATGTTGGGGCCCTTACTGGCCTCGCGTGAGGCCAGAGCGTTGCGCAGCCTCGAAGGCATCGCCGGCGTGCCGTCGCTCTACACCAGGGTTGGCCGTCGCTGTCTGCTTATGGAGCACATCCCGGGTACGCAGCTGATCCGCTGCGGCGACAACCCCGCCTGGGAGGAGTTTTTTGCCCGGCTGCAAGGGCTGTTGCGGGACATGCACACCCGAGGCGTGGCCCATTGCGACCTGCGCAGTCCAACAAACACTTTGGTGTGTGTTGGTAATCGGCCAGCGGTGGTCGATTTTGTGTCCTGCGTTTTTCGCGGCGGTCGCTGGAACCCGCTGATGTCTTGGGTGTTCGGAAAATTCCGTGACGCGGACCGCGCTGCCGTCATCAAATTGAAACTGCAGGTTGCGCCGCAGCTGGTAACTGCCGCAGAGGCAAGATCTTTGCGTCATCGCTCGATCGTTGAGCGGATCGCCCGCTGGATTGGGGCTGCGGTACGAAACGCCAGCCGATGGTTGTTGACCGAGCGTACCAAATAAGCCGGACTCAAGCCGCGTTGCCGGCCGCCGTGCCCCGGGCCGGCGCACCGGCGGCGGTGATTGTGCCCCCGCCCAGGCACCGCCGGCCGCGGTAGAAGACCACGGACTGGCCGGGGGTGACGGCCCGCTGTGGGGCGGTAAAGCGCACCGTCGCGGTCCCGGCGGCGATCCGCTCGATCACGCAGGGCTCGTCGGAACTGGAATAACGAGTCTTGGCTGAACAGCGATACGGTGTGCCGGGAGCACTTCCGCGCACCCAGTGGAGGGAGCTTGCGGTGAGCCTGGTGCTCAGCAGTGACGGGTGGTCGCGACCCTGCACGACGATCAATCGGTTAGTGGTGGGATCCTTGTCGGCCACGTACCAGGGCCCGCCGGGTCCACCGATACCGAGACCCTGCCGCTGCCCGATGGTGTAGTACATCAGTCCGTCGTGGTGGCCAATGACGCAATTGTCGAGATTGACGATGTTGCCGGGCCGGGGCGGCAGGTAACGACTCAAAAAATTTTTGAAGCGCCGCTCGCCGATGAAGCATATACCGGTGCTGTCTTTCTTGTTGTGGACCCTCAGGCCGAGCTTTGCGGCAAGCTGCCGAACATCGGGTTTGTGCAGTTCAGCGAGAGGGAACAGCGATTTACTCAGGGCGTGCTGATTCAGCATATAGAGAAAATAGCTTTGGTCTTTGTTGCGGTCGGAACCGCGCACCAGGGACCATTCGTCACGGTGGGACTCGATGCCGGCGTAGTGGCCCGTGGCGATATAATCCGCACCTAATGATTGGGCCCTGGCAAGGAACGACTTGAACTTGATATCCCTGTTGCACAGAACATCCGGATTGGGCGTGCGCCCGGCCCGGTACTCGTCCAGAAATCGTGCAAAGACACGGTTCCAATACTCGTCGGAAAAGTTCACCGTGTACAGAGGAATACCCAGCGTCTGGCACACCGATTGGGCATCAGCTAAATCTTCTGCGGCTGTGCATTGGTCAGCGGTGTCGTCTTCCTCCCAGTTCTTCATGAACAGGCCGCTAACCCGGAAGCCGCGCTCGATCAAACACACAGCGGCTATCGCCGAATCGACCCCGCCGGACATACCGACCATAACACGGCAGTTAGGCGCCGGTAGGGATTTCGTTGACATTTTCGGTTTTAAGGGCCGAGCGTTCAACGGCCTGTAAACATCGACTGGGTGCCGAAATGACGTTTCATGCCCGCTGAGATCACGTACAATTGTCGGTCGTTGCAGTAACTATAAACAAACCAGTAAGCGAAGAGGAGGATGACATGCAGAATTGGCAACGGGTGATATGGGCAGCATTCGTCGCATTGGGATTAAACGGGCCGTTGTGGGCGGCCGGTTGGGACATGCCGACCCCCTATGGGGATACTAATTTTCACACTGTGAACATCAAACAGTTTGCCAAGGATGTCAAGACCGGCACTGCCGGGGGTTTGGAGATCAAGGTGCACAGCGGAGGATCCCTGTTCAAGCACCCGGAAATCAAGAACGCAGTGCGTGGTGGGCAAGTTCCCATCGGCGAGTTTTTGTTATCACGGTTGAGCAACGAGAATCGGATATTCCAGGTCGACTCGATTCCGTTCCTGGCTACGGATTACGAGGCTGCAAAAAAATTGTGGTCGGCGTCGCGGCAAACAGTGGAAAAATTGCTGGATCAGCAGGGTATGAAGGTATTGTTTTCAGTGCCTTGGCCGCCGCAGGGGATTTACGCCAAGACCAAGCTCGGCCAGGTCGAAGATTTGAAAGGAACCAAGTTCCGCGCCTACAATGCGGCCACCGAACAGTTGGCCAAACTGGCCGGCGCCGTGCCGACGCAGGTCGAGGTGCCGGATATCCCTCAAGCCTTCGCAACCGGGCGGGTTGGCGCAATGATCACGTCACCTTCCACGGGCGCCAATTCTAAGGCGTGGGACTTCGTTTCCCATTTCCATCACACTCAGGCGTGGTTGCCGAAAAACATCGTGGTCGTCAACAAAAAGGCGTTCTCTGGTTTGGATCCAAAGACTCAAGAAGTGGTTCTCAAGGCCGCCAGTGACGCGGAGGCGCGTGGTTGGAAGGCCAGCATGGCGGAGACCGACGCAAAGCTGAAGATTCTCAAGGACAACGGCATGCAGGTGCATGCGCCGAGCGACGCGCTGATGGCCGGTTTGGCGAAAATAGGTGAGACCATGACTGCCGAATGGGCCGCCGCATCCGGCGCTGACGGCGAGGCCATTATTAAACTCTATCGTCACTAACCCAGCGGGGGCGATGCCTGCATCGCCCTCCAATTCCGTCTCATTCGCCACATAAGCGTGATACGCCGGGTCCTGGACACCGTCTATGTCGGCAGTGGCTGGTTGTCGGCGCTGTTTATACTGCTAATCGCCGCAATCGTTCTGTTACAGGTTGGCGCCAATCTGATTGACGTCATCGCGGCCGCCGTGACTGGGCAGGCGATCGGTTTGGTGGTGCCGTCGTACGCAGACTTTGCCGGTTTTTTTCTGGCAGCCGCCTCGTTTCTGGCTTTGGCGTACACTTTGCGTTCAGGGGGACACATTCGAGTCAACCTGTTTATTCGGCGGCTGTCGGAATCACCAAGGCGGTGGATCGAAGTGTGGTGTATCTCGGCGGCCGGCGCCTGTTCGGCGTTTTTCACCTGGCACGCGTTACGCTTGACCATTGAGTCGGTTGAATTCTGGGATTTGTCGCCCGGTATGATCGCGGTGCCGCTGTGGATTCCTCAGTTAGCGATGACGCTTGGTCTGTTGGTATTGACGATTGCGCTTGTAGACGAGCTACTGGCCGTGGTCAAAGGACGTCAGCCGTCGTATCGAGACGCTACCAGGATCGACCAAAGCGAAACTTAGCGCCATGGACGTTGCCCTGTTAGCCGCGGTATTGATTGTCGCATTGTTCGTGCTGCTCGGCAGCGGGGTATGGGTGGCATTTTCGTTGCTGGGTGTCGGCCTGATTGGCATGTCTCTGTTTACCTCGGCGCCGGTGGGCCAAGTGCTCGCAACCACCGTGTGGGGGGCCAGCAACTCCTGGGCCCTGGCGGCGCTGCCCTTGTTCATCTGGATGGGTGAGATTCTATTTCGATCGCGCTTGTCGGACGATTTGTTCAGTGGACTGGCGCCGTGGATGAGCCGGCTACCCGGTCGATTGATGCACGTGAATATCCTCGGTTGCGGAATTTTTGCAGCGGTGTCCGGCTCTTCCGCCGCCACGGCGGCGACGATCGGCAAGATGGCCATTCCGGAACTCGGGAAACGGGGCTACGACGAACGGATGACCATCGGCACCCTGGCCGGTTCCGGCACGCTCGGTCTGCTCATTCCGCCCTCGATCATTCTCATCGTCTATGGCGTTGCCACCGAAGAATCCATTGCGCGGTTGTTTGTCGCCGGCATCATCCCCGGTATTTTGTTGATGGCCCTGTTCATGGGTTATGTGGTGATCTGGGCACTACTGAACCCGCGCAAGACCCCGCCGCCGCAAACCGCGCCGGGTGTGGACAGATGGCGGCAGACCATGCGTCTAGTGCCCGTGTTGCTGTTGATCGTCGGGGTTATTTCCAGCATCTATTTTGGTATTGCCTCCCCCACCGATGCGGCGGCCGTAGGGGTGTTGTTGTCGCTGATTTTGTCGCAGGCGTCGGGAACCCTGACGTCGCGGATCTTCATGGACGGCCTGCTTGGGGCCACACGCACGTCGTGCATGATCGCCTTTATATTGGCGGGCGCCGCCTTCCTCACCGTCGCAATGGGGTTTACTGGACTGCCGCGGTTGCTCGCGGAATGGATCGACGGGCTGAATTTCTCACCATTCATGCTGCTCGCGGCGCTCACCGTGTTCTTTATTGTGCTTGGATGTTTCCTGGATGGAATATCCGTCGTAGTGTTGACCACGGCGGTCATCCTGCCGATGGTTGAACAGGCCGGTATTGATAAGATCTGGTTCGGTATTTATTTGGTCATTGTAGTCGAGATGTCTCAAATTACGCCGCCGGTGGGCTTCAATCTGTTCGTATTGCAGGGCTTGACCGGCCACAATATTCTGCACATTGCTGTCGCCGCCGTGCCCTTCTTCCTGTTGCTGCTGATTGCCGTAGTGATCATCATCCTGGTTCCTGAGATTGTGTCGTACCTGCCGTCCAGGATGTCGGCCGGCTGAGTGCGGTCCTGTTAATACGGCGAGTTATCGATGAATGACGTGAAGAAAAACGGAATGTCTTCCCATTGCGCCGCCCGCTGCAGGTACGGGAGCATGCCGTAGTCCTGAAACCACGAATCCACCACCCAGCGCTCGCCGGTGGCCAGCTCTTCGATTTGGCCCGCCCAGTGTTGGTCCCACACAGTACGTCGGTAGGCACGCTCTGACACCCGGTGGAAACGCAACAAGCCGTGGCGTTCCAATAGCTTCAGGTAGGTGGTTGTGTTGGTGGATTCATCGATACAATCCATCTGACCCACCGAACTCCCTTCGAAATTATTTTGACCTTTGTCGCGATGAATCGGGGTATAGCGTCCGGCGATAACCTCTAGCCAGCCGACGGCATGCTGCAGCCGATCTCGTTCCTGAGCCGCATTCCGTACCGGAGAGGTGAACCAGTCGCGCACCTGTTCCCATTCTTCGGAGGTGATGCGGATGGTTTTACGAGTGCGGCAACCGAAGTTGTAGCACACCGGTATGTGGTCGATGTCGATGTTTCTCGTGTCGGCGAAGACGGTGGTTGGCGCGCTCAGGATATGGACCAGTGTCAGTAATATTAATAACGATCGCATGCCGATTATTCACTCCTGCTGTACGGTTCACTCACCTCTCGGATAAAGTTCAGAGGATACGTCATCCCTGAGGCGTAGTCATTAATCGCGGCGAGGACCTGCGGCCCCCGTAACCGCTCACGCTCGGTTTGGATCTGTGTCAGGCTCATCCATAAGCTGCGGCGGATACCAACGTCCAGCGGCAGCTCCGGGTCGTAATCCGACACCGCCCCGCAAAAGACGAAGCGAAGGTAAGTAATCGGGTCGTTTCCGCCGGTCCACCGGAACACACCGACCAGCGCCTCTGGATGAAAGCGCCAGGCTGTTTCTTCCCGGGTCTCCCGTACAACCGCTTCGATCAGCGATTCACCGCGTTCCCAGTGGCCCGCGGGCTGGTTCAAAACCAATCGTTCGCCGACATACTCCTCAATCATCAGGAATTTGCCGTCCCGCTCGATGACCGCGGCGACGGTGACGTGCGGATGCCACTTACTCGGCATGGGTCGGCCACCTAGCGCGTCGCCATTTAGATCGATCAGTCCAGTTTAATTTTGTCTTTAAGAGATTTTCGGCGCTTCGATTCTTTGGCGTCGAACTCCGCCATGCAACCGCCCCTGTCGACCATCGCACAGACCAGATAGTCCGAGATTTCCACGATAACAGCGCGAATCGCCTTACCTGCCGGGGTCCTTTTTTCGTTTTTGAGGCGGCCGCCGAATCCGCCCTTGAACAGCCCCAGATTGATGCCCAGTCCGCCGGAGCGGGCTTCGACCGTCCGGGAATAGTCAACGGCGCCCGTAGTGGTGTTGACGACGCGGAGATCAATGGCAATGTACGCCTGATCTTTCTTGCCGCCGATCGAGATACCTTTGAACGATATGCCCCCACCGGTGTTCTGCACATTGCGCTCAAACGCCGTCACAGTGCCCATGACCAGGTATTTGGCGCCGGTTAGGCGGCCAATCTTGGCGCCCGTGCCCTTGGAGACCCGCCCGGCCCTGGCGAGGTTCTGCTCGCGCAGCACCGGCTCCAGCTTGGCGCGCTCCACCACTGAGAATTTTCTAGTACTGGCGAGCTCATTGGTGAGCATGCTCGATAGCTCCCAGCCAACGCCGCCACCCCACCAGTAGGTGCCGGTGGCGGTATTGCTGAATTCAGCGACGCCCAGAACCGGTTTTTTTGCGACCGCCGCTTGGGCGGTGATCAGCATTAAGCCGGCGGCCAGAGCAGTGACAAGTTTGTTCATCAACGTATCCCCCCGAGTAATTGTTGGCACAGGGAAATAGTAGCGGGTTTTTTAACAAGCTGCATCCGCTTTACACAGCTGGACCGGGGCGGACGTTCGAGGCGACATTCTCGTCGTTGAATTCGGATGGATCGCGCGCAAAGAATCCCGGATTCATCATTTCTATGAATCGTTTTGCCTGCGGGGACAGGAATTTTCCACGGCGAAGTACGATGCCATAGCTTCGTTTCGGAAAGTACTGGTCGAGAGGAATTTGAGCCAGTTGATCGTGGGCGGTTATGCAAATGCTGGTGACTATCGAAATTCCGAGCCCCAGTTCGACGTATTTCTTGATCACCTCCCAACCACCTGCCTCGAGGGCCACCCGATAATTGACGTTGTGTTGCTGAAACACCAGGTCCACAAGCCGCCAGGTGCTCAGGTGATGGGGTGGCAGAATCAGTCCGTGGGGGCTGATGTCCTCGAGAGTGACGCGCGTGAGTTGAGCCAAGGGGTGCTGCAACGCGGTAATCAACAGGGGTTCGTACGTGAACGTGGGGTGGTAACTGATGTCGGCGGGCACCTCCAACATCGATCCTACGGCGAAATCCACCTCGTCCCCGCGCAGCATACCCAGTCCATCGCGACCGGTCACATTGTGGAGCTTGAGTTGTACGCCCGGATACCGTTCAGCGAAGCGTTTTGTCGGTCCCGGCAGGATGTACAAAATTGTGGATTCCCCGGCAGCGATATTGAGTTCACCGGATTCAAGGTTTCCGCAGTAGGCGGCGAAGGTGTCGGCCAGATTGTCCATGTCGTAGACCAACGGGCGCGCCAATCCAAACAGGATTGTGCCCTCCGGCGTGAGCCGGATGTTGGGGCCGCGGCGCTCGAACAAGGTGGTGTCGAACTCCCGTTCCAGGGCCTGGATCTGCAGCGACACCGAGGGTTGACTCAAAAACAGTCGTTCCGCCGCCCGTGAGATCGAACCCGTCTGTGCGGCATAGCAGAAGGCCCGCAGCTGTTTGAGCCGATTCTGCTTGTAGTAGGCGGGCGACGATTTTGCACTCATAAGCGATGAAGCATTTAGAAAATCAATAGTAAATATTGAAATAATTAGATTGTCAAATAGAAGACGTCCTTACTAGAATCTTGGGTACTCCGGTGGCGACTCGTTGTCTCGGGAGCAGGTCGGTCACTGAACGCAGCATGACCATGGTCATGCATTGGTGTCTGTGATCCCATTCAGCCATCGAGGCTTAGGGCACGTGTCGGGGCTATCAACGGCGAGGTAGATGATCAACATGAACGACCAACAGGCGATCGAGCAGTTGCAAGAGGACTGGGCGAGTCATCCACGCTGGCAGGGCGTGCAGCGGGGGTACACGGCTCAAGACGTGGTTCGGCTGCGCGGAACGTTGCCGATCGAATACACGCTGGCCAGACACGGGGCGGAGAAACTCTGGACCTGTCTGCAGCAGGAGGATTACGTCAACTGTTTGGGTGCGATGACCGGTAATCAGGCCATGCAAATGGCCAAAGTCGGCCTGAAGTCGATTTATTTGAGTGGTTGGCAAGTGGCGGCGGACGCCAACAACGCAGACACTATGTATCCTGATCAGAGTCTTTATCCAGTGGATTCGGCTCCGGCGGTGGTGCGCAAGATCAACAACGCGTTCAAGCGGGCGGATGAGCTCCACCACGCCGAAGGTGACAATAGCATTGACTGGTTTGTCCCGATTGTCGCCGACGCCGAGGCGGGTTTCGGGGGTGTATTGAATGCCTTCGAATTGATGAAATCAATGATTGCCGCGGGCGCTGCGGGCGTGCACTTCGAAGATCAGCTCGCATCGGCGAAAAAATGCGGCCACATGGGTGGTAAGGTGCTGGTGCCGACCCAGGACGCCGTGCAGAAACTGGTTGCCGCTCGACTCGCCGCCGATGTGTGTGGTGTGCCCACGATAACTTTCGCGAGGACCGATGCCGAGGCGGCCACTTTGCTCACCTCCGACGTCGACGAACGAGACCGGCTGTTTTGTACGGGCGAGCGCACGGCAGAAGGATTTTTCTGTGTTCGCAACGGTCTGGAAGCAGCGGTGGCGCGGGGGCTAGCGTACGCGCCTTACGTCGATCTGGTCTGGTGCGAGACCGGCAAGCCTGATCTCAAGTTCGCCCGCCAGTTCGCCGAGGCGATACGCAAACATCACCCAGAAAAGCTGCTTGCCTATAATTGCTCGCCATCGTTCAATTGGAAACGCAACCTCGATGACGCAACCATCGCCAAGTTTCAACGCGAACTGGGTGCCATGGGATATAAATTCCAGTTCATTACCTTGGCGGGATTTCATGCCCTGAACTACAGCATGTTCGACCTGGCCGACAAGTATCGGCAGAATGGTATGACCGCATTTGTCGAGCTGCAGGAAGCGGAATTCGCGGCGGAATCACGCGGATACACAGCGACTAAACATCAACGTGAAGTCGGCGCTGGCTACTTCGACGATGTGACTCAAACTATTTCCGGGGGTACCTCCTCCTTGACAGCGCTGACCGGTTCTACCGAAGAGGAACAGTTTCACGAGGACGGGAAAGCATTGACCGCGGCGGCGCATTAACAGCTGATCGGGCGGGGGCCGGCCCAGCGGCCTGTCCCCGCCATCTTGTTCCCTGCTTTTTTCTCCTATCCGCGACCAGCGCCCGGTGACGTGACCGGGGTTGTGCGGACAACTGTTGCAACAGACCCCTAATTCGGGGCGCGTATGACCGCGGCCTTGGGCCCCTTGGGTCCTTGTTCGACCTCGTACTCGACTTCCTGGCCCTCGGTCAGGGTTTTGTATCCCTCCATCTCAATGGCGGTGTAGTGAGCGAACACATCGTCGCCGCCATCCCGTGGAGATATAAACCCATAGCCTTTCGCGGCATTAAACCACTTGACAGTGCCCCTTGACATACCTCTTCCCCTTTAGTGATCGATTCGCCGGTAACCGGCTGTCGTTATAAATCAGTCTCTGGACAAGGTCGTCCTCGACATTGTCCAGAACAAACTCCGGCAGGCCCCGTCAATTCCCTTATGAGTTGGGACGCTGACTTTCTGCGCCGCCGCCCAATGACTCCGCCGCTTCGCGAAATCTCTGGCTTGGCCGGGCCACGGGAAAATGGCTCCGAACGGCGGGTCGAAGAAATAAGTTTTCCCGGATTTGCGTTTCGGGTCAAGAAAAACACCAATTTTGTTGTCAAAATATGTGCACAAATGGGCCGACGCTCCACCAGGTTCGCGGCAGCGGACTTGAAATTTAGCCGCCAAACCGCAGAATTAACAGGTATCGGAATGCCGAATGTCGAATAATGGCGAGGTTATTATGTAATGAGTCAAGAATCCGATCGGTTCGGCGACGACTTGGCCGTCAAGGAGGGGCGGCCGAAACTAAAGAAACCCCTGTTGTACCGGGTTATTCTTCTAAATGATGATTACACGCCGATGGAATTTGTCGTGATCGTGCTGGAGCGGTTTTTCGCGAAACCTCGAGAACTCGCGGTGCAGATCATGTTGCACGTTCATCAAAAGGGCGCTGGTTTATGTGGGATCTACCCGCGCGAGGTTGCTGAGACCAAGGTTAAGCAAGTGTTGGAGTTTGCACGAGAGAACAAACATCCCTTGCAGTGCACGATGGAGCCTGAGTAGCGCTCATGTTATCGCAAGATCTGGAAACATCTCTGAATCAGGCCATCCAGCGTGCCCGGTTGGCGAGACACGAGATTATTACCGTCGAACATCTGCTCGAGGCCCTGTTGGACAATGGGTCGGCAAGCAAGGTCATCAAGGCCTGTGGCGGCGATCTTGAGCTACTGAGAGGCGATCTGTCTCAGTTCTTGTCCGAGAACGTGCCTAATCTGGCGCCGGAAGACGAGTCGGATACGCAACCCAGCTTGGGGTTTCAACGGGTTATTCAACGTGCTGTGCTACACGTGCAAAGCGCCGGCAAGAAAGAGGTGACCGGCGCCAACGTGCTCGTTGCTATCTATGCGGAAAAGGATTCGCACGCTGTTTATTTCCTGCACAAACAGGACATAACACGCTTCGATGTTGTCAACTACATCGCTCACGGCATCTCCAAGGTCAGCGAGACCGGAGGTGGTTTACCGGCTCCGGATGATGTCGATGAAACCACAGAAGAAGACGGTGCCCAGAGTCCGCTACAGGCCTATGCCGTCAATCTGAACGAGCAGGCAAGGGAGGGGCGGATCGATCCATTGATCGGTCGCGATGTGGAGATCGAACGCACAATACAGATTCTGAGCCGGCGCCGGAAGAACAATCCGCTTTACGTGGGCGAGGCCGGAGTGGGTAAGACCGCAATTGCTGAGGGTCTGGCCAAGAAGATTGTTGACGGTGAAGTGCCGGAGGTCCTGGCGGAAAGCACGATCTTCGCACTGGATATGGGCGCCCTGTTGGCCGGCACCAAGTATCGTGGAGATTTCGAGCAGCGCTTGAAGGCGGTGTTGGCAGAAATCAAGCGTAGCGAAGGGGCGGTTTTATTCATCGACGAGATCCACACGGTTATCGGCGCGGGTGCGGCATCGGGGGGTGCGATGGACGCCTCCAATCTCCTCAAACCGGTACTGCAATCCGGCGAACTCCGATGCATCGGTTCAACCACCTACCACGAGTATCGCGGCATCTTCGAGAAAGACCGCGCTCTGTCCCGGCGGTTCCAGAAGATCGACATTACCGAACCCTCGGTGGAGGAAACGGTACTGATATTGAGAGGTTTGAAGACTCATTTTGAGGAACACCACGGTATCAAATACACCCACCAGGCGTTGCGAGCCGCAGCGGAGCTGTCGTCGCGATACATCAGCGATCGCCACCTTCCGGACAAGGCCATCGACGTCATCGATGAAGCGGGTGCCGGAACCCGGCTTTTGCCGCCCAACAAACGTCGGAAAACGGTTGGAGTGACGGATGTCGAGCGCATCATCTCCAAGATGGCTCGTATACCGCCGAAAACGGTATCGGTGTCAGATGTCGATGCGCTCAAGACCCTGGAACGCGATCTCAAAATGGTCGTTTTCGGCCAGGATGAGGCGATTCAGGCGCTGGCGTCCGCGATCAAGTTGTCTCGCTCCGGGCTCGGCAATCCGGACAAGCCGATTGCGTCGTTTCTATTCTCCGGGCCTACGGGAGTCGGAAAGACCGAGGTGACGCGGCAGCTCGCACTCATCCTCGGGATCGAGCTGATTCGGTTTGATATGTCCGAATACATGGAGCGGCATACCGTCTCGCGGCTGATTGGTGCGCCGCCCGGTTACGTCGGCTTTGACCAAGGTGGACTGTTGACGGATGCTATTTCCAAGCACCCCCACGCGGTGTTGTTACTGGATGAAATTGAAAAGGCCCATCAAGATGTCTACAACCTGCTTTTGCAGGTGTTCGATTACGGAACGTTGACCGACAACAACGGCCGCAAGGCCGATTTTCGAAACGTCTTTGTGGTCCTGACCACTAATGCGGGCGCCGAACGCATGTCAAGGAATTCCATGGGCTTCACCAAACAGGACTATTCCGGTGACGACAAAGAAGAGATACAAAGGCTATTCGCACCGGAGTTTCGCAACCGTCTCGACGCCATTATCGGTTTCAAATCTCTGGATGAAGCGACCATCGCCCACGTGGTGAACAAGTTTATACTTGCCGTTGAACAGCAGTTAACCGACAAGCACGTAACGCTGGAAGTCGACGACAAGGCGAGGGGTTGGCTGGCTCGTCACGGATACGATCCGGCCATGGGCGCGCGTCCGATGGAGCGGTTGATTCAAGATCACATAAAGCGGGCGCTGGCTGACGAGTTGCTGTTTGGCAAATTGACCAAAGGCGGTGAGGTCAGCGTCAGCGCCGATAATGACGATTTAACCTTCACCATCAGCACGGGTGACGGCGGATAAAAGCACTACAGTCCGCTCACCGACGTGAGCAGCATCGTGGTCACTCGGGAGCGTCGTTTTTCCACCATCTTGACCGGTAGATTGTTCCGGGACGGCGCCACCCAGACGGTGAAGGTGCGCCCGGGTTTGCCCTGCCGCTGCTGTTCGATACGGATGCTGTCGACTTCCCCGATGGGTGTTGCGAGACGCTCTTCGGTGACGCTAATGTTGGTGAATCTACGAATGCGTTCTCCCCCCACTACGTGCATCGATCGATCGGCAAAAGACCACGGATTACCAAGCATGAAGGCGAACGGTATGCTGCAGTTGTCAACGGTGTAGCCGTCGGGCACCGGCAGCCGGTCGCCGTTGCTGAATCGGATTTCACCGGCGCTCCAGTCGAATTCCGCACCGTGGCGGAACGCGCGGTGTCCTTCGCGCACAACCTCGTAGTTCAGCGCCATTATGGCGTCGGCCTTGACGGTGAACACGCAACTTTCCCGCATGTCGCCACCCAGCAGAATCGAGGCCACCCCCTCGGCTCGGGTGCGGGAATCCGCATGGTAGATGTCGCCGTTGCGGCGCAGCCGGGTGAGCAGACTGCCGAGTTCGGCGCTACCGAGACTGACCCGGTACTGTAAGGTCAATTCGTTGGGCAGGGCGTCGCCGCGCGCCAGGGACGTCATCGCGACGGCGAACAGGAAGGCGATGAGGGGCCTGGACCGTCGTGCAAATCGGATCATCAAAGTTCTGTCCTCGAGGTAGTGTTAGCTCGTTCGTAAGCCTTGCTCAGGACGCGGTTCGCCGTCGAGCAGAACGCGACCATCGGTAATAGTTAGCCGACCTTCCGCAAACCATGCCATCGCCTGGGGCAGGATGTGGTGTTCTTGTTCCAACACCCGTGCCGCGAGTGTGTCCGGAGTGTCGGTGTCGTAGACCGGGACAACGGACTGTATGATTATCGGCCCGGCGTCAAGGTCCTCGGTGACGAAGTGCACACTGGCGCCGTGTTCAGAGGCCTTGTCGGCCAGCGCTCGGCCGTGAGTGTTCAGTCCGGGATACTTTGGCAGCAGGGACGGATGGATGTTGATGATCCGCCCTGCAAAATGGCGAACGAATCGATCACCAAGTATGCGCATGAAACCGGCCAGGACAATTAAATCCGGGCGGTACTCGTCGATCAACTCCTGCAGCGACAGATCGTAACTTGCGCGGTCGGGAAAGTTCTGGTGATCGAGCACGCGTGTCTCGACGCCGGCTGTTTGCGCTCGATGCAGGCCGTAGGCGTCGGGGACATTGCTGATGACCACACCGATATTGGCTCGTAGTGCACCATGTTGCACCGCATCTATGATCGCCTGCAGGTTGCTGCCGCGCCCGGAGACCAGCACCGCTACAGATATACCCATCATCCCCCCTCACTGGATTGTGACCATCGGTTTTCCCCTGGCGGCATCGATTCGGCCGATCACCAGTGGCCGCTCGCCGGCGCGGTGCAGTGCAGTGACAGCGGAGTCGGCGTCGGCGTCGGAGACTATGATAACCATACCGATGCCGCAGTTGAAGGTGTGATACATCTCCACGGAGCCGATGTCGGCAGCCTGTTGAATCCATTCAAATATCTCAGGCCATCGCCAGGCCCGCCCGTCGATGACGGCTTGGCATCCCGCCGGCAACACGCGGCTGATGTTACCGGTGATGCCACCCCCGGTAATATGGGCCAATCCATGTACATCGATCCGTTGCAGCAGATTCAGGACGGGTCTGACGTAGACTCGCGTCGGAGTCATCAATGCGTCCTCCAAACTCGATGCGCCCATGGGTGTAGCCGGGTCGACGTTTTTGTCAGCGATAAGCCTGCGGATCAACGAGTACCCGTTGGCATGGGGTCCCGATGAGGGCAGTCCGATCAACAGGTCGCCGACGTCGATCTTGCGGCCGTCGATCAAGCGGTCCCGCTCGACGGCACCGACGCAGAAGCCCGCCAGATCGTAGTCGCCGTCTTCGTACATGCCTGGCATCTCCGCGGTTTCTCCACCGATCAGCGCGGCACCGGCCAGCCGGCAACCCTCGGCTATTCCATTGACTACCGATGTCGCGGTGTCAATGTCGAGGCGGCCGGTGGCGAAATAGTCTAAAAAAAACAACGGTTCGGCACCTTGTACCAACACGTCATTTGCGCTCATGGCCACCAGATCGACGCCGACGGTTTGGTGACGCTGCCACTGCACGGCTAGCTTCAGCTTGGTGCCAACCCCGTCGGTTCCGGCCACAAGGATCGGCTGGTTGAACTTCCGGGGGATCTCGAACAAGGCCCCGAAACCACCGAGCCCACCCAGACAGCCGTCGCGAAACGTGCTGCGGGCAAGGGGTTTGATCGCATCGACGAGTGCATCGCCAGCCACAATGTCTACACCGGCATCTCGATAACTGATGCCACCCGTTTTTTTCGTCATTAGATCTTGTCCCGGTATCCGTACATTGCCCGATTATTGCATACAGGTTCCAACGGCCCCTATGGTAAGGTATACGCCGGTAGTTCTTATATCTTTCCTCCGAATTTGCAGCGATCGGCGTTTGATATCCTATATTCCAAACTTGCTGACCTTCCTTCGCGCGGCGGCGGCGCCGGCGCTTATCGTACTGCTGGAGGACAAGGCCTACGCTCTGGCGCTGCTGTTGTTTATGTTGGCCGGTATCTCGGATGGTCTGGACGGTTACATAGCCAAGCGTTACCGGTGCAAAACCCGGCTCGGCGCAATTCTCGATCCGGTGGCTGACAAAGTGCTGCTGATCAGCGCGTTCGTTATGCTGACGATTCAGAACCTGCTGCCCTTATGGTTGCTTGTGACGATCGTTTTCCGGGACGGGTTGATTGTCTGTGGATACTTAGTGCTGGTGACATTAAACGGATCGGTGCAGATGCGTCCCAGCCTGCTAAGCAAGTTCAACACCGTGTTGCAGATCACCCTGGTGGCGGGAGTTCTGGTGCAACAGGCGCGGTGGGTGGATGTGTCGACCATTGTTGAAACCTTGGTGGTCGGTGTGTTTGCGACGACGGCTGTCAGCGGCGTCCACTACGTATGGTTCTGGGCATTCGGTAAACACAGTGATGTTGCCGCGAAGCCGGAAACCAGTGGCGGTTGAGTAAATTGTGACACGCCAAATTCCGCTGTCCGTCTCCCTGCCGGATAGTGCCGGTTTCGAGAATTTTTATCCGGCCCGCAACGAACAATTGCTTGCCGCGCTGCGCGAATGTATCGGTATCCATGTAATGCAACCGACGTCGATCTATCTGTACGGTGAAGCCGGTTGCGGCAAGACTCACCTGTTGTACGCTAGTGTCAGATTGACGCGCGATCTGGAGGGCGCGGCCAGCTATATACCGCTCCACCACTGGCCTGCGGAGGCGCTCAACCAACTCGATGGAAAGGGTTTGGTGTGCGTGGACGGACTCGATGCCGCCGCCGGCGGTGCCGCTGTCGAGCGGGCCTTGTTTCGGCTCTACGAGCGCTGTCAGGCGGGCGCCGGAGTGCTGTTGATCGCTGCGCGGGCGCCGCCGGGGCAGGTTGGTCTAGGGCTCGATGATCTGATCAGCCGGTTACATGGCGGCGCTGTGTACCATGTGGCGTCGTTGAATGACCTGGAAAAACGGGAGGCATTGAGGATGCGCGCAGCCAATCGGGGCCTACAGCTCACTGACGAGGTGGCGCGGTACGTTTTGCGCCGTTACCCAAGAGACACCCATGCCTTGTTTGGTCTGCTCGATCGCATCGACGTGGCCTCGCTCAGCGAGCAGCGGCGCATAACAATTCCGTTTCTCCAGAAACTCGGCGAGACGCCGCAGCGGTGATAGATGTGAGTTGGCGTGGATTGTCGAGGGACGGGACGCGGGGCCGAACGACGCTGTCCACCCTTCCCACGGACGCGAACCGGTGTTGCTGCATGAGGCCGTCGTGCGCGGCTGTCGTTCACCGCGCGGGCAGCGCCCCAGCCAGGATTGCCAGTCGCTGGCCGAGGGCGATACACAGTTCCTGTTCATCCCCGCTGATTGGCCGATCGCTGCGCGGGCCGGCCACGTGTGTCGCGCCGTAGGGCGTCCCACCGGTGGTGGTCCGCAGCAGCGCGGACTCCGAGTAGGGTAACCCGACCAGGACCATACCGTGGTGAAACAACGGCAGCATCATCGACAGCAGTGTGGATTCCTGTCCGCCGTGCAGCGAGGAGGTGGAAGTGAACACCGCCGCCGGTTTTCCGCTCAGTGAGCCCGACAACCACAATCCGCTGGTGGAATCGAGAAAATATTTCAAAGGTGCTGCCATATTCCCGAAGCGGGTAGGGCTGCCCAGGGCCAGACCGTCGCAGCGTTCCAGATCCTCCACAGTGACGTATGGATCACCCTGCTCGGGAATGGTGTCCTGGGCTGCTTCACTCACCGTGGAAACCGCTGGGACCGTTCGCACGCGGGACTGGACGTTAGACACGGATTCCGCGCCGCGCGCCACCAGATTGGCCATCTTCCTCACCGCGCCGTGACGGCTGTAGTACAAAACGAGTATTTCTGACATGACTTGGGCCTGCAGTGTCGCCGATCAGAGGATATCAAGCACGGCTTGCGGCGGGCGGCCTATCGCGGCGCGGCCATTGGCGCAGACGATTGGTCGCTGGATCAACACCGGGTGGGCAACCATAGCGTCAACGAGCGCGTCATCGGAAAGCGACGCGTCGGCGAGGTTCAATGACCGGTATTCCGCTTCGGTCCGGCGCATCAATTGCCGCGGACTCAGTTCCAACATGGTGAGGATTCGCCGCAGTTGATTTGGGTCCGGTGGCGTTTTCAGGTATTCAATGACCTCGATTTCCTCAGCATGTTGCTGCAGCAACTCGAGTGTCTGACGAGACTTCGAACAGTGTGGATTGTGATAAATGGTTACCGACAAGCTAGTCTCCTTGATCGTCAGTCAATCGTTTGTTGACACCCCGTAATCGGAATGGTAGGTTCCCGGCGATAATTGTTCAAACAACATCGATCATAGCGTACAATATCATGCTAACGAGTGAACGTTCCGAAACGGTTGGGAGGAATCACGAATGAACCCCTACAGAAACACGGTAAAGATGGTGGGGATGGGGTTGGCCGCGGCGCTGATTGTGACTGGTTGTGCGACCGCCAAAAAGCCCGGACAGGCGGCCACCCCCGCGCCGGCTGTCGGCGCGGCACCGGCGGCCGCCATGAAGCCGAAAGCCGCCATGGCCGGCGACGTATATGCGGTGGTGAAGGGTGATTGTTTGTGGTGTATTTCCAGCAAATCCGAGATCTACGGTAGTCCGTTCAAATGGCCGTTGATCTTCAAGGCCAATGCAGGCCAGATTCGAGATGCAGATCTCATCTATCCGGGCCAGGAACTGACCATCGAGCGGAATTCTTCCGCGGCCGCCATCGACGCCGCGATCCAGCATGCGAAGACCCGTGGCGCATGGGCCCTTGGTCCGGTTGAGGAGTCTGACCGGGCATACCTGGGCGCGCGGTAAAACCAGGCAGCAAGCGTTTTTTGTTTCGATTCGCAAGGCCCCAGCAACGGGGCCTTTTGTTATTGTCCGCAACTTCATTTGTCCCCGATCACATCTGTTTTTTATTGCGCACAGCAGGCAATCGGTGGACAATTGAGCGGCACTCAGTGCCGCCTCGGGAGCAAATATAGACGGAGTGGCGCGATGAACCGTAAGGCAGTTGTTTACAGTCAGCGGTTGTTTTTTTCTCGGTATCATCCAATGCGGACACAATTCGAAATCCCACCAAGCATTTTTTTCATCGGAGTTTCGGCGATCTCAGCGAACAATTGATTGCCACGCGGAATTAGAACAAGAAAGGCTTGCTGATCATGTTTTATTCGGCCGCCCACCCGCAACGGAAGATCGGTTCTCACGATCTGGTCCGAATCGGTATGTTGGCAACCGTTGAATTAGATCAAGCCAAGGTTCCGCACACGCGGGTACAGACAGACCGCCAGGCGGCGGCAGCGCTGAACTTCGCGCAGTTCGAACTGGACCGCAGTCGACCGACGGCACCGTTCGAGGGATGGCTGCTGCGCACCCACACCGTACCAGGCCAGACAATCGCCGCCGGTCCGGTAACGAGAACGGTCCCACAATACTGTGATTTACACACTGCGGTGAACATCGTGCCGACCACTACCGGTTGGTTGCCGATCGTAAGCCATGTCATGGTGGCGTTGCCGTGAATCAGTGTAAGCGTTATCAGGTTAAAGGACATGTCCAAGGCGTGTTTTTTCGCGGGGCGACCCGTGACGAAGCCACGCGTTTGGGCTTAACCGGGTGGGTCCGCAATCTGCCGAACGGTGATGTGGAACTGATTGCCTGCGGCAATCCGGACAAGCTGCACGACTTGGCGGCCTGGCTTTGGCGGGGGCCGCCGATGGCGCGGGTTCAGAAAGTCGCCAGCGAACTCATTGCCCCCGAAAAAGATCTGCCGGATGAGTTTATTGTTCGTTGAGGTATCAGTCGGCAAACCTGGGCTTCCAGCGGTCGCGTAACGACAAATACACCTTTTCGGGATAGATACGGCTGCCGAGGCTGCCGTTATAGGCGGCGAGCGCGTCGGCCAGACGGCCCTGCCTGTGGTCGATATAGTAGCGCAGAATGGTGCAGCCATAGCGCAGATTCGTGCGCGGGTTGAACAGGTTGTCGTTAGGCTGCCCAATTTCCTTTTTCCAGAACGGCATAATCTGCATGAGCCCGCGCGCCCCGGACGGCGATACCGCATGGCGGTCGAAGCTGCTCTCCACCTCGATGACCGCGAGCACCAGCTCGGGGTCGAGGTCCGCACGCAGGGCCTCATCGTGAACGATGCGGAGCAGCCGAATCCGGTAAAACGGATCGGGGATTCGGTGCTGGAGGTACTCTGACATTTCGGCCAGCCACAACATAGTATCAAGCTGTTCGGGGACGGCGTCGACGTCGTGTACGGCCTGCTTCAATGCCGCGACCAGCGCGGCGTCGACATGAGAAGCGCCTGGGGTTTCCGCAGTAGCCTCCAGGGTCATCGCGCTCAAGCAGAAACCCGCTACTAGTCGGGTCAGTGCCATCGGTTAAAACGTCGCCTGCATCGCCGACAGGGTTTCCACCACTTCATCCAGCGGCAATTCCTGGATGTCACTGGCGCGGCGATGTTTATATTCGACAATGCCGGCTTGCAGTCCGCGGTCGCCGATGACCAGACGATGAGGTATGCCGATCAGATCGGTTTCAGCAAACATCACCCCCGGTCGCTCCTCGCGGTCATCGAGCAAAACCTCCATTCCGACGTCTGTCAGTAAGGTATAGAGGTTCTCAGCGGTTTTCGCTACTTCGCTGGACTTTTTCACCCCAATGGGGACGATGTACACGGCGAACGGTGCGATGGCGTCCGGCCAGATTATGCCGTGTTCATCGTGGTTCTGCTCGATGGCTGCGGCCACAATGCGCGAAATTCCGATGCCGTAACACCCCATCGGCATAGTTACACTATTGCCGTGCTCGTCCAGGCAGGTGGCGTTCATGGCCTCACTGTATTTCGTGCCCAGCTGAAAGATATGCCCGACCTCGATGCCGCGCTTGATGGTCAGTCTGGCGTCGGGATCATTCGCAGCGCCTGCGGACGGACATGGATCGCCGTCCACCACTTTTCGTATATCGACGACCTCGGGTTCGGGCACGTCGCGGCCCCAGTTTACTCCGGTCAGATGCTTGCCATTCTCGTTGGCCCCACAGACGAAGTCCGACAGGCGCACCGCGCTCTCATCGGCGAGTATCGGAATATCGTGAAGTCCTACGAGCCCGATGGAACCCGCTTCGCAGCCAGCCGCGGACTGCACCTCGGTGTCACTGATGAATTCGAGCGGCTTGCACACCTGTGGCAGTTTTTCCGCTTTTGCGAGATTGACTTCGTGATCGCCGCGCAGGGCCAGGGCAACCACGCCGCCGACGCCTCGCACCAACAGGGTTTTTACCGTCTGTGCCGGTTCGATCTGCAGGTACGCGGCGACTTCGTCGATCGTGTGTTGGCCCGGTGTGTCGACCTCCCGAACCGGTTTGGACGGTGGTGTTCGCTTGCCCATCGGCGGCAGGGCCGGGGCGAGTTCGACATTGGCCGCGTACCCGTACTTATCGCAGAATGCAATCGCGTCCTCTCCGGATTCGGCCAGCACATGGAATTCGTGCGACGTGCTGCCGCCGATGGCGCCGGTATCAGCTTGTACCGAGCAGAATTTCAATCCGATGCGGGAAAATATCCGGGAGTAAGCCTCGTACATCCGGTCGTAAGTCTGCTGCAGGGAATGGCGATCAATATGAAAGGAGTAGGCGTCCTTCATAAGGAATTCTCGCGCCCGCATGACGCCGAACCGAGGCCGGATTTCGTCGCGAAACTTGGTTTGGATCTGGTAAAAGTTGATTGGCAATTGCCGGTAGCTGCGGATCTCTTGGCGCACCAAAGCGGTAATGACTTCTTCATGGGTAGGTCCGAAACAGAAATCTCGCTGATGCCGGTCGTGGAAGCGAAGCAATTCCGGACCGTACTCCTGCCAGCGGCCCGACTCCTGCCACAGCTCCGACGGTTGGACAGCCGGCATCAAAATTTCCAGCGCGCCGGCGCGATTCATTTCTTCCCGCACGATGGCCTCCACCTTGCGCATTACCCGCAGCCCCAAAGGTAGCCAGTCGTAGATGCCGGCGGCAACCTTGCGAATCATACCGGCGCGCAACATCAGCTGGTGGCTGACGATTTCAGCGTCGGCAGGCGTCTCTTTCAGGGTGGCCAACAGTAGATTACTGGCTCGCATGGGGAGTTTCTCTTATCGTTGGTGGTGATTCGTATTAAACTGCGCCGTATGATAACCGCAAACCGCGAACAGCGCGTACATCTGGGGCCCGTGCTCTCGCCCGGTGAGCATGCCATATATAGCCGAGACCCGTGGCTCCCGGGCGTGGTGGTGGGGAGCAAGTACTAGCTTTGCTGTGTGCGCGGTGGATTATGGACTAACGACCCAGCGGATTGTGCAGCCTGACGCGCCGGTACTTGAACACCGGAATCAACAACAGACCGGCGATGAAACCACCGATGTGGGCGCCGAACGCCACACCGCCGCGTTCGGGATTCGCCAGCAGCGAGCTCAACAGCTGCATCCCAAACCACAGTCCCAGCACCCACAGCGCCGGAAGCCGCACGGTGTGCAGGAAGAAGCCCAGTGGCACCATTACGAGCACCTTGGCGTGAGGATACAACAACAGATACGCACCGAGTACTCCAGAGATTGCGCCGCTGGCACCGACCATGGGAATGGTCGAATCCGTATTGGGCAGCGCCTGGGCGAGCACCGCCGCGATGCCGCACAACAGATAAAACACCACGAAGCGCACGTGTCCCATGGCGTCCTCAACATTGTTGCCGAAGATCCACAAGTACAACATGTTGCCAATCAGGTGCATCCAGCCGCCGTGGACGAACATCGACGTCAGCACAGTGACAGTCGGGGGCACCCAAGCGATCTCCGGGGCCAAGCGGGCGTCGCCGAACAACACCCTGGGAATAACGCCCAAGCTGTAGAAGATGAATTCCTGTCCACGGAGGCTGTGCGACGCCTGCCACAGGAACACCAGTACACAGGATGCAATGAACGTGACCGTGACCACCGGTGTGATCGAGGTCGGATTGTCGTCGTGGAGCGGGATCATTGGCAGCGTTATTGTAGCGTAAGCGGCTTTGGTCTTGATCCGGGGTCTAGGTACCGGTATTCACAAGCAACCTAAACGACGCATTGAAACATCAAGAGATGCGAGTACGCCTCGGTGTCGGTTTTATACTCGCTGTTGGCAATCGACTCTGAAAGTCAAATAATCTTGTCAATTCAGCATAGACCAGTATCCTGGCACCCTGTACGCGCCCACACGGCGGTCACGGGACCGATGGAGAATCCGGCCGCGGCCATTGTCTGGGCAAGATGGGAAAGCACTTGTGACCGCGTGGGCCTGTACTGTGGAAGCGCTGTTCGCCAAGAGTGTGGTGTGAAGACCCGATTGGTCGGAGTAAAATCTGCACAAGGGCAAGAGTGGATGCTATGGAGCGCAGATTTCGGGTCAGGTCCGCGCCAGCGGTATAGAAAGTGTCCGTCGTTTTGTGCCAATATACCGACTGTTATACGGCAACATGCGCTGCAAATCATTAACAACGTTATCGAAAATATTTCATGTCCATTTACGTGGAGTAGTGGTCCGTTGAACCCACAATGCGGTGTGCAACTGCTTGGACGGTAACTACCGATAACCGCCGGCCTGCTTGTATTTGCAGCCCTATCGCCGCCGAAGCCAAGGTTAGAGTCACAGAGGTGTGTCGGGGCCTCGCTGCGATCATGAACCACTTTTCCGTTCTGTAAAGATCGGGGTGTGTTGTTCTTGTGCCTTAGGTGTCAAATATCTTATGGCCTACAACGAAAATCTTGCGGACAGGCTGCGGGATTTGTTAGCGGATCGGGTGGACCTTGTAGAAAAGAAAATGTTCGGTGGTGTCGCGTTTATGCTTGCCGGTAATATGTGTTGTGGTGTGGTGGGTGACCGCTTAATGGCCAGGGTTGGACCTGAGCGGTATCAGGATGCGCTAGAGCGGCCCGACGCTAGGGAAATGGATTTTACCGGACGGGCGATGAGGGGATTTGTTTTCGTATTGCCGAAGGGTTATGAATCTGATGAGTCACTGAGCACCTGGGTTGATATGTGTGAAATTTATGCCGGGTCATTACCAGCAAAGTAAACTTCTTTTGTGTATTCCGGAACCATCGAATCGCTGCGTTTAACCTCTCGTGAACAAGCAAGTAAAACAGTACTTCGATTCGGTGCCGGAGCCGCGCAGGAGACTCGTAGACGAACTGCACCGTGCGATAACGGGACTTTATCCCCAGGTCGAAATTGATATGAAATACAAAATGCCGACCTATCGCATCGGTGACGCTTGGGTCGCCTTGGCCAACCAGAAACATTATGTCTCTCTGTACACCTGTGGATATCACCACATCGCGTTGTTCAAGGCGAAACATCCTGAGATCAAGACAGGAAAAGGCTGTATCAATTTTAAGGTCGGCGCACCATTACCTATCGATGACATACAGCAGGTGGTTAAACATGCCATTGAGCATCCAAAGGAAATATAGCCTTGGGCCGTTGGCCCCACGGATGACCAACACCACATCAGCTGGATGTGCTTCGAACCGGTGAGTGATGTTGGTGGTCAGATAGGCACGTGTGAATGGCCTGCTGTCTTTACGGTCATGGAGCAAATGCATTTTGGTTGCACCGCATAGCGGGCGCTGATGCAGTGAAGCGTTTATGTGGAACAAGGTCCGTGATCGGCTGAACCGGCGGAGGTATGACCGGCTAGCGCGTGAGGTGTGCCGGCCTTATTCCGGATCGCTGGCAGAGACTCGGGCGGCGCTGACCGAGGAAAATTACGTTAGTCAATGCGGTCAAGATAAATGGATCATTGAGCACCTGTTTTGCGGAAAGAGGTCCGGAGTTTTTGTAGATCTCGGTGCTCACGACGGAGTTCAATTCAGTAATACGTTTGTCCTCGAGTCCACATTCGGATGGACGGGTCTTGCCGTCGAGCCAATCCCTAGGCTTTACCGTAAACTGAGAGAAAACCGGCGCTGCACAACTCTGTGTGCCTGTGTTGGAGCGGTACATGGAGAAACGGTGTTCAGGGTCATTTCCGGTTACTCGGAAATGCTGAGCGGTTTGGTTCACGAGTACGACAACAGGCATCTCGATCGTATTCAAAACGAGTTGGGCAGGTACGGTGGTGAGTACGAGGAAATTCGTTTAAGGTGTTATACCTTAAACTGGCTGCTTGGCACATACGGAATTGCGAATATCGATTATTTGAGTATTGACATCGAAGGCGCTGAGTTATCCGTACTCGAATCGATAGATTTCGAACGTTTTCACTTTTCGATTATTGGTGTCGAAAACAACTATCAGGACTATCGAATTCCCAAGCTGCTCACCAGTCACGGATTTGTGTTCCACTCAATCGTTGGTGACGAATTTTATATCAATCGCAAGCTATTGAGCTAAACATGTCTTACCGATCAGTGTCTGCCGCAGTCCGGCTGCTGGGCGGTGAACCGGCACCGATTCCTGCGTACGCGAGCTATTTTATGAACGGTGTGCAGGGCGCAGTGGACGACGCTGAAGAGGCGCTGGCGCTGGGCTTCAATGCGATCAAGTCCAAGGTCGGTTACCCGGATCTGAGCACGGACATCGAGGCGGTCCGGGCTGTGCACGGTGTGACGGGAGGCCGGCTGGCGGTCACCCCGACCCGTTACTGGCTGGAGTACATGGATCTGGCCGGACCACTTCTGTGTGAGCCGCTAAAAGTGGAAGACGGATGTGTCATAATTTACGAACGGGCGGGAAATGGTATCGGCTGGATGAAAACGCCGTCCGCAAGTACGCGGTGACATAGGCCCCATGATGGTGCGCACGGTGCCGACTTTTTGAAATTATCTTGACGACTGATGAGTCAACAATGACAAGCCGAGAACAGCATTGGCAGCGTTTGTATCAGGACAAGGCGCCCCACGAGGTGACTTGGTACCAGGCAGATCCAAGAACGTCACTGCAGATGATCCACGCAACCGGTGTAGACAAAAACGCGGACATTATCGATGTGGGTGGCGGCACATCGGTACTCGTGGATCGGCTGCTTGCCGAAGGTTTTCAGCGCGTATCGGTGCTCGATATTTCGGGGCAGGCACTTGCCCGGACCAGGCAAAGATTGGGGGCAGCAGCGGACGGTGTCCGGTGGTTGCACACAGACGCCACGGAGTTACAGGCTACCGCGGAGTACGACCTGTGGCACGATCGTGCTGTGTTTCACTTCTTGACTGAGGCGGACGACCGGCGCCGATATGTCGAGGCGCTGGGGCGGGCGTTGAAATCCAACGGCCACGTAATCATGGCGACTTTCGCGGTAGGCGGCCCCACCATGTGCAGCGGATTGAATATTGTGCAATACGATTCTGAGAAGCTGTGCGGCGAATTGGGGTCTTCATTCCAACTGGTCGAAGTGCAGGACGAAATGCATGTCACACCGGCCGGGAAGCCGCAAGCTTTCACTTACTTCCGGTTGCTCATGCAGTAGCGCCTTACGGGTCGCTGGCGGCTGCACCGGTTCGATCTTACGCACATGGCGAAGCAACTTTACCCATGATGGCGGACGGGCATCCCATACTGTACGATCCGGCCAGCTGGGTAGTCGGCGACGTGCTGCTCCGCCAGGCATGCGACCGCGGTGACAAACCGTGCCTGATCACAACCGGGGGCGAGCATCTGACCTTTTACGAAGCCGACCAGGTCGGCAATCAGTTTGCGAGATTCCTGCAGTCGATGCAGGTCGGCAAGGGGGATGCGGTCGCTGTGTTGTTGCCCAACGGGCTTCCGTATTGTTGTGCCTGGTTCGGTATTTCGCGTGCGGGGGCCGTGCATGTGGCGGTGAACACCGAATTCCGGGGTGTATTCTTGAGCCATGTTCTGAACAACTGCCAGGCCCGCATTCTCATCACGGAGCCCGGTGCGCTGGGCGCACTGTTGGAAATCGAGGACTCACTGACCAGTCTAACAACCGTTGTGGTCAGTAGTCACACCGAGGAGCCCGATTTCAAGCGGCTTTCTGTACTGAGTTTTGACGAGTACCGCAACTTTTCGTCCGCGGCCGTGGCGGTCGAGGTCAGCTATCGGGATCTGGCCTGCATCATGTACACGTCGGGCACCACAGGCCCGTCCAAAGGCGTTCTGATGCCCCATGCGCACACCTATTTATTCGGTTTGGGCACAATTGACAATATGCGCTTGAGGGCGCACGACACCTTTTACGTAGTGCTGCCGCTGTTTCATGCGAACGGCATGTTTATGCAGGTCTACGCCAGCCTGATTGCCGGGTGCACCGCGGTGATCCGCCACCGATTCAGCGCCAGTTCGTGGATCCACGACATCGCCAGGTACCAGGCGACTATCACCAATTCCCTCGGCGTGGTCAGCGCGTTTATTCTTGATCAGCCCGCCAATGCGGCCGATCGGCGCCACTGCTTGCACACCATTGGCGTTGCGCCGAATCCTCCGGAACTGGAGGCCGGACTGCGGGAGCGGTTCGGAATTCGCAATGTGGTCGGGTTGTACGGGATGACGGAAATCAACATTCCGCTGTACACCGTACCGGGCGTGCCCAGGCCGGGCAGTTGCGGTAAGTTGTGGGACAGATACTACGAACTCAAGATCGTTGATCCGGATACTGATGAAGAACGTCCAAGGAACGCGGTCGGAGAGATTGTCGTACGGTCGAGACAGCCGTTCGGATTTATGGCGGGTTACAACGGAATGCCACAACAGACGGTCGAGGCCTGGCGCAATTTCTGGTTTCACACCGGAGATGCCGCCCTCATGGATGACGATGGCTACGTCTATTTCGTCGATCGTATCAAGGATTGTATCCGTCGACGGGGGGAGAACGTTTCATCCTTTGAAATCGAGCAAGTTATCGCTCAGCATGACGACGTTGCCGAAGTCGCCGCGGTGGCGGCGCCGTCGGAAATTCCGGGCGGTGAGGACGAAATCATGGTGGTGGTCGTGCTCGATGAAGGGCGGGCGCTAAGCCCGGCCGCCCTGTTGCAGTACTGCGAGCCGAAACTGCCGCGATTCGCCTTGCCACGCTATGTGGAGTTTGTCGACGTACTGCCGAAAACGCCGACCAATAAGGTGCAGAAGCATCGCTTGCGCAAAGCAGGTATAACGCCTGACACTTGGGATCGGGAAGCAGGAGACCACTGATGCACCTACTGGCTGCTCAGCAAAAGTTTTTAGACAAGCGGAAGAAATTAATTGTCGCCTGGCGATGGATTGGTCCGCTACTGTTGGTCGCAGTGCTGGCCACGCTGGCGTGGTTATTCAGTCAACGCCCATTGTTGATAAATCCTTACGAAGTGATAAACCGCATCGAATCCGGAACCATTGAAGGCTCCACCTTGGCGTTAATGGCAGCAATGCTTCCGATGTTGGTATTGATGTCATTTTTGCTGGTGTTTGCCATTATTATTTTTACTTTTAGCGCATTTACCAATGAGAAGAACTATCGCAAGATCATCGACGCGCTTGCCGCCGACGGCTGAAGTGCGTCAGCTTAACGGGTCATGAAAGCGCAACGCGCTGCGCCGCACACCAAAACAGCCACCTCAGAAACCTCGGCCAAATATGATGACATCGCAACGTTACTTGGATGATTTTCGGGTCGGGGAACGGTTCCGATCCGACGGCATCTCACTCACTGAAGGAGAGATCATCGCTTTCGCGCTCAAGTATGATCCGCAGCCCTTCCATCTGGACGTCAATGCGGCGGCAAAATCCGAATATGGGGGCTTGATCGCAAGTGGTTTCCACACCCTGGTTGTGTGCTTTCGAATGTTCATTCAGCGCGGTTTGTTGACGGCCTGCAGCATGGGCTCGCCGGGGATTGACGAATTGCGTTGGCTGGCCCCGGTCCGTCCGGGTGACACCCTGACAACGGAGGCGGAAGTGCTGGAGATGAAAGTTTCGAGGTCGAAGCCGGACCGCGGTGTGCTGAGAATGCGCTATGTTGCGATAAACCAACACGGCGATATGGTGCTGTCTTTCATTGCCATACACCTGCTGAAAAGGCGCCCCGGATCGTAAACCGCAGATTGCACCGCAGCCGTCTGGCGCAATCCGCCGCAGCCCCGGAATGTGGTGAAACCCGATCGCCGGTGCGGTCGGCGATCCGCAGTCGGAGTTTGTCACTGCGGCCCTATTGTCTTTCGAGTGAAGCGAGTGTCCAGGCGTTATGTTAGCCCGTCTTTCGCAACTCACTCTGAGTTTGGCGAATGTGAAAAAATCTTTGACTGTCAAGTGACTGATTAAGCTACGAGCGGGTTAGCGATGGGG
>CAMYJT010000004.1:33718-192716 GCA_947258785.1 uncultured Gammaproteobacteria bacterium | reverse complement strand
CACCACCTCGATCGTGCCGCCGCCTAGCCACTCGGGCGCGTATTGGGGGATCTCAAAGGGGTCGCCGATGTTGCCGCGGATGTACTTACCGTAGTCCGTACCGTGCCGTATGTTCTGGGTGGGAATAGTCGGGTTGTGACACAGCGTGCAGTCCAGCTCGAAGGCGAAGCGCCCGTTGCCGTGGGTCTGCACCGCCGGCGGCGGCCACTGCAGACCGGCGTTCGTTAAGGGCGTCGGGTCGGCGTTCCAAGCATTGATCTGTTGCCCGCCAAACGTCGCGCCATCCAGCGGGACCGGGTCGGCGACCTCGTCACCGTCGCGGTCCGCGTGGCACTGCAAACAGACATCCTTGGCCACGTAGGGCGGCACCCCGAGATAGTCGTGGCAGACACTGCAGCCCAGCGCCGGCAGGTGCGGGCCCGGGTGCTGGTTGTTTGCAAATCGTGCGGAGGCGTGGCCGAACCACACCGTACACGCAATGGCCAATAACAGGCCAGAAATCCACTTCATCTTCATACCCGTACCCCTCACTCCCGACCCCAGACCGGTACCGGGCTCGATGACCCGACGACCCATGGCAATGTCATTCATCACGCTAAACTCGCCGCCCAGGCGGTCTCGAGACAATTTGTCGCAACGTCATGGTCAGCCCCCCGATACGAAGCAAAGCGATTCATGCCGCGCCCAAGCACTCGTTGGTTGAATTGGCGCGGACGGAACTGGCTGGGGGGATTGGCTGCCGCTGCAGAGCGGGTGCCGTCGGCAACGACGTTACCCCGGGCGCTTGCCCGCCGGCCGCTGTCCCGGGCCGGTTTCGACCGACTGGCACCGACGATAACCAAGCCGTTGCCGGCATCGGCGGCACGCTGTCGGGCAACGTTGACATGTCGTCGGTCAATGTCCACGCAGTACCCTTGACACTGATTGTTGCTTTACCCCCACGGTTTGTGGATATTACCGAAATTTAAGAATTGCGCACTTGATTTCCGTCAATTTCCCCGGTTGATTTTAGGTTAATGTGACCTAGATCAATTACACCGCCGAAACTCGCCCTATGCCCCACCCGGACGCTGGGGATTGCCCGCTGTCCGGTCTTGCCCAGCATGGTGTGACGGCCGCAGCGCTGCGCCGTTACCCGGCCCGACAGCGCCGGCTGTGGCCCGGTCGCAGACAGGGTCACGGACCATCGCCTGGGTATCGGTGTCACACACCACGCCGTGTAGCACCCGGCCGCAGTCGTCGTCAATCTTGACCGTCAACTCCGCGTCGGCCCGGGTGCGTCCTTGGTTTACGGCGGCGATGGCTTTGCCTTGTTCCCGCGCGGCGCGGCAGAAGCGATACCCTGAGTACACCATCAGTGAGGAGCCCACCACCAGCATGGCGTCGGCCCGGGCGAGCGCCTCGTGAGCGGCGGCGACCCGCTCCGGCGGCACCGCCTCGCCGAAAAACGTCACCGCAGGCTTGAGCGGACCACCACAGTGCACGCATGGAGGGATCCGAACGCTGGCGAGTTCGGGCGCCTCCAGATGCGCGTCAGCATCGGGGGCGGCCGGCACCGACGCGGCGGCCGTCAACCAGGGATTCAAATCCACCAAGCGGTCCTGGAACAGGGGCCTGGGTGCGGTCTCCCGGCAGTGCAGACACTCCACGGCGTCGAGCCGCCCGTGCAGGTCGATGACCTTGCGGCTCCCGGCGCGCTGGTGCAGGCCATCGACGTTCTGGGTCACCAGCCGCGTCAGCCGGCCGGCCGATTCGAGCGCGGCCAGCGCCCGGTGGGCGCGGTTCGGCTGCGCCCCGTCCACTGCCGGCCAACCCAGCGCGCTGCGCGCCCAGTAACGCCGGCGCACCGCGGCGCTGTGGACGAAGTCCTGGTACATCACCGGCCGCCGGCATTTCCAACGGCCGTCCCGATCCCGGTAATCCGGAATCCCCGAGGCGGTGCTGCACCCGGCGCCGGTGAGCACGAACAGGCGGCGGTGGCGTGATATGAACTCCCTCAACGCGCAGAGCGGATCCACGGCAATCATCCTGCCATTGTTAACACCGAGCGTTCAGTATTCCCCATCTGGCCCAGGCACCGCAAGACGCCCGGCACGCCGCGGCGGGCGCTCCGCCGGCCTTCGGTGCTCGTGGGTCATCCGAGATCCTTGGTGCAATATGCGGGCTAGACTGGGGTTGTGTACAAGACCTGCCCTAAGTGCCGCTACCGGCGCCAATCGACCGACCGGGGGCCCGCCGGTGTCTGCCCCCGCTGCGCATTGGTGTTTTCTAAATGGATGCGTACGCAGTACCGCACCGCCGGCCCCCGGGCGGTCCGTTCCGAGCCGCCGGCATCGCTGGCCCGGCGCCTGGGAGCCACCTTATTGTATGTCCCGCCGAGGGTCGATCCCACGTTGTTCTACGGCCGACTGTTGCTGTATGGCCTGTTCGTGATCTGGGGCTGGCAATTCATCCAGATGACGGTCCCGACCAACGCCATCGGTGAGTCGTTCATGCACAACGTCAATCTCGTCTTTCACGAGGCGGGACACTGGATCTTTGCACCGTTCGGGGAGTTCACAGCGATTCTGGGCGGCACCCTGGGACAATTGCTCATGCCCCTGATCGTGACCATCGCCCTGGTCTGGAAAAATCACGACAACTTCGGCGGCTCGATCGGCCTGTGGTGGGTCGCACAGAGCCTCATGGACGCCGCCCCGTACGTGAACGACGCGCGGGCCGGACGGCTGATACTGTTGGGCGGCATGACCGGCACCGACACGCCGGAGGCCCACGACTGGCGCAACATCCTCGAAGACCTCGGGCTGCTGCAACACGACCAGCGCATCGCCGCCGCCGTCGACGGCACCGGTGAGCTGTTGATGTGGCTGGCGTTCGCCTGGGGCGGCGTTATCCTTTACCGGCAGTACCGGCGGACGCGATTTTAGACGTCCATCCAGTGCTGCGGAGCGCGCGGCGCAGCCGGTCACCAGCGCCAGTCGGCGATGAATATGTTGGTCTCGCCGCGGACCTTGCCGTGTCGGTTGGAGGCGAACACGAGCCGCCTACCGTCGTGGGAAAACATCGGAAAGCTGTCAAACCCCGGGTAGTGCGTGATCTGCTCGATGTCCCGGGTCTCGACGTCGATCAGGAACAGGTCGAAGTTGCGCCCCCCCGGATTGTGCAGGTTGGACGCGAAGATAATATGCCGACCGTCGGGGTGCCAGTACGGCGCGAAGTTGGCCGCACCGTTGTCGGTCAACTGGATCGGTTTGCGATCACGCAGATGCATGATGTAGATCTCGAGCTGGCCGGGGCGAAGCAGCCCATCGGCAAGCAGCGCGCGGTAGTCCGCCAGCGCCTCGCCAGTGGGCCGGGAGGCCCGCCAAACGATCCATTCACCGTCCAGAGAGAAGAATCCACCACCATCGTATCCCGGCACATCGGTCAGGCGGTCGAGGCCCGTGCCGTCGGGATTCATCAGATACAACTCGAGATCCCCTGAGCGCACTGAGGTAAACAGGATCTTGTCGCCGCGGGGGGAATACACCGCTTCGGCGTCGTAACCCGGCGCGTGCGTCAGCCGGGTCACTGCCCCGCCCTCCGCGTCGGCCTGGAAGATGTCGTAGCTGCGGTAAATTGGCCAGACATAGCCGCGCGAGTAGTCCGGCTTGGGCGGGCAATCCCGCCCTCCCAGGTGCGTCGACGCGTAGATGATCGTCCGGTTGTCCGGCGCAATGAATGAACACGTGGTCGCGCCGTCGCCGGACGACACGCGGCGTACCTTGCCCCCATCCCGGTCCATGCGGTAAATGGCGTCACACCGGCGCCCATCCCGGGTCGATTGAAAGATCAGCTCGCGGCCGTCGTAGGAGAAATACGCCTCGGCGTTTTCACCGCCAAAGGTCAGCTGGCGGATGTCGGCGAGATGCGGTTCGGCGTAATCGGCCCCGGCGGCGTGTCCACCGGCTGCCGAATCGGCCTGTGCCTGCTGGATTCCGAGGCATAGAAGCATCAGTATGAATGTCGTCTTGCGCATGTCTGTCCTCAACCCTATGTTGATCATCTGTCGAGTTCGCTGCCGGTCAGTCCGATGCGAACTACCGGTCATCTGGCGGCCAGGACGGCCGTGGCGGTTCGCTGGCGGCCGTCGCGTTGAAAGTGGATCATAATCCGGTCCCCCGGGCTCAGTGATTTCAGCAACCTGGAGTAATCACGCAGATCCGCGATGCCGGTGTCGTTGATGCCGACGATCACGTCACCCTGCCGCAGGCCGGCCTGGGCCGCGGGGGTCCCGGTCGTAACCTCGCTCAACCGGACACCGGGCCCGTCGTGACCGAAATCGGGAACCGTGCCCAGCAAGGCGCGGCGGGACGCACCGTCCTCGGCCCGAGGCGAACGGTCCGGCAACCGGCGGGAGTGCAAGGGCTCGGGCCGGGATGCCAGGTATTCGGCCGCTTCCTTGACCACCGCCGCCACCCGCAGCAGATCGTTCGCAGCAATCTTGTCCGCGGTGTCGCTGGGCCGATGATAGTCGGCGTTCGCGCCGGAGAAAAATTGCACCGCCGGAATCCCTCGATCGAGAAAGCTGGATTGATCGCTGGAACCGTAGTCGTCGGCCACCGCTTTCACCGGCACGCCGGTCACATACGCGGCGCCACGAAAAATGTGCGGCCATTCCCGGGCGGAGCCGGTCCCCAACACCAACAGTGGATTGTCGCCGAGCCGGCCCACCGTATCCAGATTCAGCATTGCCATGATGCGGTCCGCCGGGAAGGCCGGATGCTGCAGGTAGTATTGCGAGCCGAGTTTGCCGGCCTCTTCACCGGTGAATGCTACGAACACCACGTTGCGTTCCGGCCGCCCGGCTTCAACCAGAACCCGGGCCAACTCAAGCATCACCGCGACACCGCTGGCGTTGTCGTCGGCACCCGGGTGCACCCGGCCTTCGTTCCCCCTGCGCACGTCCGGCCAACCGCGGCCCAGGTGGTCGTAATGGGCGCCCACCACGACGCTCTCGCTGCGGTGCTTCTCGTTCGCGGCAGGAATGACTCCGACCACATTGCTCAATTCCACGGCGGCCGGCTTGCCGGCCACTGTGGCCGTCCAGGTCTGATTGTATCCATGATCGTCGCCGGCGGGTTTAAGGCCCAGCTCGCGAAACCGCCGTGCAATGTAGTCTGCAGCGCGCTTCAGCTCCGGGGAGCCAAGCCCGCGGCCGGCCATCGCCGGCGCCGCCAGCCAGTTGACGTCACTCAGCATGCGCGGTCCTGAAAACACCGCCGGCGGTTCGGCCAGCGGCCGGCGGGCGGCGAGGCGTGCCGTCGGACGGCCACCGGCGGGCGTCAGCGCGAGCGACAATGGCGAACGGCTTACCGGCCACTGCCCCTTGGCGACGTTGTCCGGCCCCGCTCCGGTAAATGCGAGATAACTGTATTTTCCGTAGTGCGGCAGCTTTCTGCCCAGTCCGGCGACGGCAGCGACGGCATCGGTGGCCACCCACGCCAGGCCGTCGTCCGGCGACGCGGGATGCCGCGCAACCACCACCACCGAGTGTTGCGCGCGCTCGAAGGACTCGCCGCCAATCTCAACGCGCCCGGCGCGATCCGAGAACCTGTCGTCCGCCAGGGCGTCGCTCAACGCGCTGCGGAACCGATTGGTCCAACCGAACAGCCACACCGCCCGGTCCCCCGGCAGCCGGTCCAGTTCGTTGTCGAACTTGACGTCGATGCGTGCGGTTCGCCCCTCGGACCACGACGCCGCCAACTCTCGGTAAGCACGCTTGAGTTGTGGGTCGGCGGCCGACGGCAGTACCATCAGCGCGCGGCCGGCACCAAACATCTGCGAGAGAGCGGGCGGGATCTCATGACGGTCGAGACGCCGGAACACATCGAACTCGGGATCGATGTCGAGCCGCAATGGACGGACCGGCAGTGTCAACGAGAACGCCTGCCGCCGGCCGCGCAGGCGCACGGAGGTCTGATAGGCACGCTCGGTCCGTTCCAGATGCACCGCTACCGGCACCGTGACGGTATACACGTCCGCGTCCTGGACCTGCTCGATGACCGCCGACAAGACAAAACCGGCCCCGTCGGCGGCAGGTTGCAGATCGGCGTTCATCACCCGCAGGCTGGGCGCACCGGCACGCTGGGTCCACTGTTCGAAGAACGAACCAAGGGGTTCGCCAAGGACATTCGCGAATACATCGCGCACATCGTCAAAAGTGGTCACGCGGAATCGATGGCGGCGGTACAATTCCCGCAGCGCCGAGACGAACCGTTCGTCCCCCAGTTTCCGGCGCAGCATGTGGAACAACATCATCGTCTTGCCGTAGCCCACGGCCTCAGTGGCCGAACTGTGCCGGGCGCGAAATCCGGTGAGTGGGAAATCCTCGTTGTCACGAACGTAGTCGACATACTTCTGCAATGTCCGGCGCCGGTACGGAACCCCCTGACCACGCTGCTCCTTGACGAGGTGATCGGCGAGGTAGCTGGTCAGCCCCTCGGCCCAATTTCCCCGCTGATAATCGACATAGACTCCGTTGCCCCACCAGTTGTGCAGAATTTCGTGTGGATACGAGGAGTGCAGAATAAACGGCAGACGGATGACCCGTGGACCCAGCAGGGTGAACGACGGCATCCCGTAGCCGGTCTCCCAGAAATTTTCCACCAAGGCAAACTTGGCGTAGGGATACGGCCCAATCAAGTCACCGTACATCTCGATGTAGAGCCTCGCCGCGCCCAGGTACTTTGCCGCCAGCGACGGGTCCGCCTCGCGCAGCAATACCATGGCGTCGACGGCGCCGGCGGCCTGCTGGTACTCGGTAAATCGCCCGCCAATCAAATAGATTTCTTCCTGAGGTTTGTCCGTGGACCAGGTCTCGACGGTGCGCGGGTGTTGCGACCAACGCCAGTGCCGTGCCCCTTGACTCATCGACTGCCAACGCGCCGGCAACGACACCGTCATCGAGAACGTCGCCGCGTATCCCGCAGGCTGGGCAATCCAGTGGCTGGCGCCGGAGAGATAGACTCCCGTCTCGGCAATTACCCCGGGAGACACCCCGAAGCTGCGCGCGTAATCGGGACTGAGCTGGCGAACGGGATGGTGGATCTCGCCTCCATACTCCAAGGTGAATTGCCGTACCGACGGCGCCAGTGCAAGCGTCACCCGCTCCACGGGCACTCCCCGATCACCGACGCGCTCCACTGCAGTCACCGCGGCGCCGGCGTCGCGGACCCTCGGATTCAGCCCGGCGTGCAACAGCATCGACAGCGGCCCACCGGTGCCGACGGGCAGCGTCACCCGGTCGATCACCGACAAGCGGTGGGAGGCGGGTTGTACCGAGACCACCAGCTGGTGATGAATAACCGCCGCATGACTGGCCGCCGCGCAGCTAAAAGCAAGCAGAATCAGCGGTCCACCGGCGACAATTAACTTGAACTTCAAAGGCATCGAGGCGACAGTCGGGGAAAGCATTAATAAAAGATTCTACCGGGCCTGTAAAGCATCAAACTACTCCGTGGCGCGGCGCCGGCGCCGGACCGGCGGGTTTGGACCGGGCCGGACCACCCCTTTTGAGTCGTGATTTGGGAGCTTCCGGGGTCCGGCCGCGAGGCTTTCACAAACTTGCAGATACTGCCGGGCGTCACCTAGACTTAAAATGATTGATTTACGGGTTTCAGGACCTGAGGCGTACACGCGTCGCTGCAACAGCACTTGACGGCATATGGCCATAAATAAAAAGACCAGCACAGGCTCCGGCCAGCCGCCGGAATCGACCCCCGATGACACGGGGTGCAGCGGTATCGGGCTGCCGGACACGTCTTCCCTGGACCTGGTCGAAGCGATAACGGCCACCCGCAACGCGGTCGATAATCTCCAAAACGCTGCGATGGACCCCTTCGAGCTGCTCGAGGCGCTAGATCGCTACGACGCTGCCATCAGCGCCGGACTGGGAAAACGGGTGACATCACGCCGCCTCGGCATGTCGCTGCCGCTCACGGCAGCGGATTACGAGGTCAGCGATTTGTGTATCGAGCTGTATACCGAGCTGGCGAACGGGTACAAATCGGCGTTGCCCAATTTAGGAAACGGGCATCACTTGCGTCATGCCGCGGATCAGTTCATCCGCGCCGCTTGCGGAACGATCACGAGCTTGAAGCACGCCATCTTGTGCGCTTACGAGACCTACCGCGTGGAACCATCCGGGATCTGGCGTACCATTCATCGAGTGTACGCCCGCTCGCGCCAGCTCAATCTCAATGACGTGGGCGCGTCGCGCCTCGATCAGGGCGGAACCAAGTACGTCAACATCACGCGTTCATACAAGCACGTCTTGCTGCTGGCCCTAAGCAATCCCTACCAACTCCCCTTTCGCATTGTTCACAACGTCGACGACGCACTGCGGGAGTGGGCGGATCTCGCCCAGCTCTCCCCGACCCCTCTGCCCGGGAACAACCGCGTTCTTTTCCTGATTGAACCGGCTATGGATAGACCGGCGGTCCAGCTACTGTCGCAACAGGGTCTGGATCAGTCAAACGTGCATTGGATTCTGGACACGACAAATCTGGCGGCCGAAGTCAGAAACGAGATGAAAAAGTTGGTCGAAAACTACGGCAAAAACCCGAGCCGATTGGACTCCTTCGCCAGCTTCGCACAACTCGAAATGCTGCGCTCCCTGGTGGGGCTATGGGGGTCACGCCGGATGCGCGGCTCGGAGCGGAAGAAAACCACGACCTACTGCGATGTGGCGATTGGAATGAACTCGGTGACCTACGCGGTGAACGGCCTCAAGTCGTTTGAGGTATACAACGATTCGGCACACTTCGAACTCGGCAAAAATGTGATTCGTGGAACCTTCGGTCGGCTCCAGGCCGAACAGTCTAACGTCGTTCACCTTTCGAAATCCTGGCAGATCGCCGACGTGAGCGACAAAGGATTTCGTTTAATCCTCACCGATCCAGACCGCCAACACATTCAGGTCAATGAATTGATCGCCATTCGCCCACGGGATCTGTCCCAGGGGTGGCTGACTGGGCTGGTGAAATGGGCGCGCTGCAAAGAGGCTGGAGAGTTAGAGATCGGTATACGCACCATCAGCACCGAGGCACGGCCTGTATCGGTCCGGACTTTCGAGCTTTCCGACGACTCAATCAGAAGTTATTCCCTCGGCCTTTTCCTTCCAGCAGCGGAGGATTCGGATCCAATGGCGATAATTCCATCGGGGCTGTACTGCCCCAAACGCAGCCTGGCTTTGAGATCTGCGGAAAACGAGCAGATCGCGCGAGTCGTGCGGCTGATCATGTCGACGCGGGCCTTCGACTGGTTTGCCATTCAATTCGAAGACGACACGCACGATAAGTATAAAACCAAGTATGGCTGCGTCTCTCCATAACTCGCGGCCGAGGGATCGGTTCTGACCTGATGGCCGACGCCGCGTTTGAACACGTCTTTCACCCTTCCGATTTCAGTGAAGCGAGTGATATCGCCTTCGATCACGCGCTTAAAATCGCCCTGGCGGCAAAACGGGACCTGACCATAGTCCACGTCACGTCAGATCCGTCTTCGGTGGAAGGCCAGCATTTCCCCAGTGTGCGTGACACCTTGACGCGCTGGAAGGTTATACCACCCGGGGGGTCGACTAAGCACATCGTCAAGACCGGCCTGCGCGTCAAAAAGGTCAAGCTCTCCGGCAACGACCCCGTACGCGCAATCAAGCAGCGTCTCAACAAGAAACCCGCCAACCTCATTGTGTTGGCAAACCGCGGTCAGGACAACCGCCCCCGGTGGATGAACAAGACGGTCTCAGAGCCGATTGCCCGCGATACTCAGACGATGACTCTGTTTCTTCCCCACGGAGTCAGGGGTTTCGTAAACCACCAAAACGGTGACGTGTCTCTGCGCCGGGTGCTGATGCCGGTGGATCACACACCAAACCCACAGCATTCCATACTGACCTCCCTGGAGTTGGTGACCATCCTGGATTGCCACAACGTAATCTTCAACCTGGTCCACGTGGGCGCGCGCACCCATCTGCCCAATCCCAAGCTTCCCAGCGGCGACCGGTGGTCTTGGCGTCTCCTGGTACGGGACGGCGACGCGGTCAGCGACATTCTGGATGTCGCGAACAATATGGTTGCCGACCTCATTGTGCTGACCACGCAGGGGCACAACGGCTTTCTGGACGCCCTGCGCGGCAGCACCACAGAGCGCGTCGTTCGCGCCGCCCACTGTCCAGTCCTCGCGGTCCCGGCCTCCGAGTACTTGTTCCCCTAATCTGGACAAGGGCCGTCCTCGGGCAAGGTCCGGCGCTCAGTAGTCGATAATCTGGTCGCGGCCGCGCCCGGCGGGGATACGCAGACGGGGTACAGTGTCGTCACCACGACGCAAATCCAATTTGAAAAATCCGGATAACTGTCCGCGAATCATGCCTATAGTCACAAAAGACATATTCTGCGGAAGGCCCCATGCCGCACAGAGCAGATAACGGACGTCTGGCTGCCGCTCGGAATACAGCTCCATAACCGTAGCCACAACCTCAAAGTCTTCGCCATCGAGGTCGTCCATGGTGGCGGCGTGTATGAATGGTGTTCGCGCCAGTTGATTTTTATTCACTCCGTAAACACGGAAGACAACGAATTTATCCGGTTTAATGACTTGCGTGACGCCACGCGCCACCGACACCTTCAGTTCGCAGTAGGGTAGATAACGATTTACCTGGTGAATGGTCCGCATGACGCCGTCTTGGAAAAAGACGTGTTCCGTGTGCGCCGGAACACTTACTGAAGTAGTCAGTTTCAGCACGGAATCCACTGGAACGAAGAAATACGGCGACTCCTCGTTACCAAGAATATGCCGTTGATAGTATCCCTGACAGGCAGTCAGCAATACGATCGCAAACACAACCATCAATCGCCGCACGGCAACCTCGTCAGACCTGACCTGCTTTGTCTGTTTAGATTACATCGGTGAGAAATAAGTTCCGACCCGCAGTGTTTGGAGACATAGACCGCTATGGAGTTCCTGTATCATTCATGCCGTAGAACGTTCGGCGACGGTGTCCCGATCATCCACGGCTGACAAAGACGACAAGAGAGGCGCTTATGAGATACTCATTACGTGTGATCCTGGGGGCAATACTTATTGCCGGCACGTCCATCAGCTACGCCGGCGGTGAGGCACGGACTGTTACGGTAACCGGCTCCGGCCACGTCAGCACTCCGCCCGATACGGCGGTTGTCCAAACCGGAATCGTCACCCATGGCAAATCCGCCGCCGAGGCCTTGGCCCAGAATAACGACGCCATGGTTAAAATGATGGAGGTGCTGGACCGGCACGGTATACCGGCCCGTGCTGTGCAGACATCCTCCTTCGGCGTGCAGCCCGAGTTTCATTTCGAGCCGCGCCAGCAACCCCGCCGGATCATTGGCTATCGCGTGAATAACATCGTGGTCGTCAAAGTACGCGACATATCTTCGCTCGGCCGCATCCTGGACGCTTTGGTGCAGGCCGGGAGCAATCAAATCAGCGGTGTGCAGTTTACAGTGCATGATGTCCGGAAGCTCGAGGAAGCAGCTCGGGCAAACGCGGTCCAAGACGCCATTGCCCGGGCCAGACAGTATGCGGAGTCGGCCGGAGTAAAGCTGGGGGCAGTCATCCATATAGCCGAGGGGACTACGCAGATGCCTACGCCGCGTATGCTGCAAGGGATGGCCGTTTCGGAGGCGTCCGCCAGCGTGCCCATCTCCACCGGTGAGCAGGAAATTCGCGCGACGATCAGCATGGTGTTCGGTATCGATGAATGACGCCGCGGGTAGCGCTGCCTTAAACTGCCTTCTGGACTCGCCCGCATATTGCACCAGTCGGCTAAGGGCCTTGAGGTAACTGATTGAAAAATTGTTTACACATATCGAATTCGCCCTACTTGGCCCGGGCACGTTTTGTATACGGCCGGTGTCCTATCCGGGCTAGCCGTTATTCTCGAGGTGGTCGATGTCAATGAATCCGTGGTTGCTGCTCGCGGTGCTGGCGACCGCCGGAGGTTGCCAGTCCGTGGCGATTGCCCCGGTGTCCGATCGCCGGGCCGATGAGCGCGCCGCTACGAGCCACGCTGTGCCAACTTACTCCAGCTCAAGCATTCGATCGGCGGCGCGCACCGGTGCTTCTGTTCCTCTCACCACTGATGAAATCAACAACCGCCTCAACCGCTATTACCTAAGCTGGCGAGGCGTGCCCCACAACTATGGTGGTGAGTCCTTCACCGGCGTCGATTGTTCCGGTTTCGTAAAACTGGCTTACCGGGAAATTTTCGGTGTGCAGTTGCCACGTACGGTCAGCGAGCAGTCAAGGATCGGCTCGCGCGTCTCAAAACGAAATCTCCAGGCCGGGGATCTCGTTTTTTTTAAGACTGGCTGGCGGCGTCGCCACGTAGGGGTCTATGTCGGTGACAATCAGTTCATCCATGCATCGGAAAGGCACGGAGTTACCAGATCGTCAATGAACAACAAATACTGGCGGCGGCGGTACTGGAAGTCCAAGCGCTTGAATTAAACCGACTCGGGTGTCACCGGCTCACACCCCACTGGTGTACCCTCCTCCTCCAACACCGCACCATAGATGTGTTCAACATAGCGCACTACCGAATGATCGTCGAAGTGATCGATCCTGCCCTGTCTAATTCCTTGCACAAATCCACGCCATAAATCCTTGGTCCGTTGCCAACCACTGACTTTGCGGATTTTGCCGTAAGTGTTGAGGTAAATCTCGTCACCGGTGTGTCGGTATCCCATCCACACCGGCGGCACCCTGGCAACTATGTCGTTGTTATTCACCCAGCGGCTGTAATCAATCTTGTAGAAATGAACGAAACGTTGGTTTCCGACACGCGGACTTCCAAAGGTGTGTAATTCCCGTGGATTGGAGGGAATATGCGACAACATGCAGCGGCCGGCACAAATTGTCGCCATCGCGCCGCCAAGCGAGTGGCCGGTGAACCACAATGTCTTGCGGTTGGAGATCAAAGACTGCTCGATCCGTGGCCAAAGATCATCAACCTCTCGTTTAAAGCCCCGATGCACCCGGCCCATGGTATCCGCCAGCGCGGTGACGGCGTTGGCATCGGCGCGAATGTCGTTCCACTCATTGGGTTCGGTACCACGGCAGGCGATTACGCAGTCGAACTCGTTCTCCAAGATATACGCCTGAGCGCCATCCCGGTCCAGAAATCTCACGGAATCGAGGTTCAAGCGCGCGGCTACCCGGCTGACTTCCGGTTCCAAGAGATAAGAGATCATCGACAACTCGGCCATTAATAAAGACCGTCGAAGCTTCGTGAGTTGATCGATTGGACCCGTGACGCTCGAATACAATTCGATTTGCTCGTCGGAGAACGACGATATTGGTGTCTTTTCGGACCTCATCGTTATCTCGACATTACGTATGCATAAAACACTTATTCTAGGTCGCGGGCGGCACATTGAACATCATCGGCACCGAGTCGTGGAACGACGCGTCTCGGGCCTGGACTGATCGGCAGGGGATATACCAGAAGCCTGCCCGGTGATTCTGCGCTCAACAGGGTCGAACACTCGAACCAACCCCTAGCCCGAATATTGCACCAAGGCGGCGAAAATCAGCGCTATCGACATGATTGATATGGCGAATACACTCAAATGCCTAAGTGACACTTTGTACCCGGGCAATCGCCTATCGCGGCCCTGGCTCGATCTCGGACACCTGCACTGGCGCTTCACTCAACCCATAGCCGGCTATGGGATTCGCTCCAGCGCTGCGCGCAGCCGCCCGATCTCTTCGCCAGCTTCCGCAATCCTTGGTGCAATATCCTGGCTAGGTGTGGGCCTCGAGATACCGCAACAACGCAACGTCGACATTGGAATAGCCACTGATTGGCACCTGCGCCGACAATACTCGAAACGCCTGGTCCGGCTCACCCAAGTGATCGAGCACCAGTATCGCACCGCTAAAATCCTCGTATTGGGTGTAGGGGTTGACCGTGACCACGGTGCGTATTCCCGCACCGATGGCAGACAGCAATCCGTTTCTCGAATCCTCGAAGGCCAAGGCTTCATGGGGCTGTATTTCCATGCGTTGCAACACTTCCTGATAGACGTCAGGCGCCGGTTTCTTCTGGTCCGCGTCCTCTTCCGCTGCAATCGTCGCGAACCATTTTACTGCCCCAGGGTCCACCGAGGTCTCCAATAATGCATCCACATTTTGCCGCGAAGTCGTCGTCGCGATGGCCAGGCGCAGTCCGGCGTCGCGCGCTTCCGAGAGCAGGCGCCGGATACCCGTCCGCACCGGCAATCCCGCTCGGCGCACGATTTCAATGAACCTGCGCGTCTTTACTGCATGCATATCCTCAATAAAACCGTCGAGATCCACAGTTTGTCGGAATTCCGGACGATATTTCTGTACATAGTAGTGCAGCCGCTCCTTCCCGCCGTGGACGGCCAACAACGCACCATACAAATCCGGATCCCACTCCCAGCCTAGGCCAAACGACCGAAACGCGTAGTTGTAAGCGACGCGATGGCCGTTGCGCTCGGTATCCGCGAGCGTCCCGTCGACATCGAATATCAAGGCAACCAGCGCCATGGCACATACCATTTTCCGTACATTCTATGCTGAAAAACCCAATAAGTCGGAAATCTAGCGGGGTGGTCGATTATTGTTGCTTCACTGCGCTCTTTGTAGTACAAATGCGCGCTTATTTTTTTCCGGGACAAGCTAGGAGTCCAGACTATGGCGGCCACTTCCAAGAAGAAGGCCAAGGCGAGAAAGAAAACGGCGAAGAAACCAGTCCGAAAAGCGGCGAAAACACCCGCTAAAAAAACAAAAAAAGCCGTCAAGAAAGCGAAAACTTCGACCAAAAACAAGGCAGTTGGTAAAAAGAAGGCAGTTGGTAAAAAGAAGGCCGTTGGTAAAAAGAAGGCCGTCGGCAAAAAGAAGGTAGTCGCAAAACGAAGGGCAAAGAAATCCACCACCGGGAAGCGGATCGCCAAAAAACCATCCAGGACCAAACACCCCGCGAAAAAAAAGCGCGCGAGAACGGTGCGACCCAGGCAACGCACTCGCGGGACGATTGTGAGTGGTATCGAATCCTACGTGGCCAAGCGCGGGGAAAAATACATGAGTGCCGCGCAACTTGCTCACTTTAGATTGATTCTGGAAACCTGGCGTGTCGAGTTGGTGGCCGACATATCACGCACCATCCATTCGATGCAGGACGAGACCATCAACCACCCCGACCCAAACGATCGTGCAACTCAAGAAACAGATATGTCGCTGGAGTTACGAAGCCGTGACCGGGAACGAAAACTGATCAGGAAGATCGACGACACTCTGAAGCACATCGACTCCAGAGACTACGGTTATTGTGAGAACTGCGGGGTCGATATCGGCATCGAACGACTTGAGGCACGCCCCACGGCCACACTGTGCATCGACTGTAAAACGCTAGACGAAATTCGCGAAAAACAAATGGTGTAGAGCACGCGTTTTATCGCGCATCATCCGCACAGACGCCAGTTTATAGCGTCCGAGGCCGGACGTTACAGTCAAGCGTGTCCATCGTTGAGTCCAGTTTTCAGGCGGCCTCTTGGTGCCGTAACCCTCACCTGCAGACACTGTGGCCGTACTGGTTCCGCCGTTCCCCAAGCCCCACCTACCGGCGCGAGCGCCTGGAGCTGGATGACGGTGATTTTCTGGACCTCGACTGGTACGACTCCTTGCCCCACAGTCCGCTGGTGGTCGTGTTACACGGCCTCGAGGGCTGTTCCGGTTCCCACTATGTCCGCGGACTGGTTGATACCCTGGCGCACCACGGCGTGCGTTCGGTGATCATGCATCAACGTGGATGTAGCGGCACACCAAATCGGCTCGCCCGCGGCTATCACGCCGGTGAAACCTTGGACTTCGACGCAGTGCTGCAGAGGCTGCGGCAGCGGGAGCCGGATACCGCATTGGCGGCGGTCGGCTTTTCGATGGGCGGCAATATTCTATTGAAGTGGATGGGGGAGCACCCGGCGACCGATATGATCGAGACCGCCGTGGCTGTATCGGTTCCGTTCTCGTTGGCGGAGGGTGTTAGACGCATGGAACAAGGGATATCGAGACTGTATCAGTGGCGGCTGCTAAGCTTGATGCGCCGGTCGATCAACACAAAATTCGACGCCATGCGGGCGCCTATTGATTTCAAAGACGTCAGCCGAATCAGAAACTTTTTTGAATTCGACGACCGTGTCACGGCGCCGCTGCACGGCTTCGCGGGCGCGGAGGACTATTACCGCCGGTGCAGCAGCCGCCCATTTTTATTTTCTATCGACGTCGACACATTGATACTTCACGCACTCGACGATCCAATGCTCACTCCGGCGGCAGTCCCGACAGAGGCGGATATTTCGGGTACAATTCGCCTCGAACTGAGCCGAACCGGCGGTCATGTCGGTTTCGTTCACGGTCCACTCTGGCGTCCCAGATATTGGCTGGACCAGCGCATTACCAGACATCTTTGTCGAAAACTCAATGGCACTTATACATGAGCACAATCCCAATCACAGTTATTCCCGGCGATGGTATTGGACCTGAGATTACGCGGGCCGCATTGCGCGTGCTGGACAAACTGGACTGCGGACTGACTTACGACGTTCAGACCGCCGGGATCGCGGCGCTGGAATCCGGCGCGGAATTGGTGCCGGATCAAACTCTGGAGTCCATACGCCGAAACCGAGTCGTTCTTAAGGGACCGCTGACAACTCCGGTGGGCAAAGGCTTTACATCGATCAATGTGCAACTGCGAAAAATATTCGATCTCTATGCAAACGTACGGCCCGCCATTACCCGTCCCGGTGTTAAGTCTCGGTACGACAACATCGACATCCTTACCATCCGGGAGAACACAGAGGGCATGTACGCCGGTGAACGTCAGGAGGTTTCACCGGACGGGTCGCGAGCGGAATCCGTCAGTGTGATCACTAGAACCGGTGCCGAGCGTGTCATTCGATTTACCTACGAACTTGCACATCGGCGCCATCGGCGAAAAATAACCGTGGTTCACAAGGCGAATATATTGAAGGCTACATCCGGTTTGTTTCTGGAGGTCGCCCGGGAAATCGCTAACAGTTATCCCGATATCGAAACCGTTGAGATGATTGTCGACAACACTTGCATGCAACTGGTGTTGAACCCGCATCAATTCGACGTCATCGTGACCACCAACCTGTTTGGCGACATCATTTCAGACCTATGCGCTGGCCTGATCGGCGGTCTTGGAATGGCTCCGGGCGCTAATATCGGGGATGATGTGGCGATCTTCGAAGCGGTACACGGATCGGCCCCGGACATAGCCGGTCAGAAAATCGCCAACCCTTCGGCGCTGATCTTGGCGTCGGCGCTGCTGCTGGACCAGATCGGCCTACTCGACAAGGCACAACGAATCCGGGCGGCGATCCGCGAGGTTGTCGCCGCCGGTGACCGGGTGACCCGGGACCTAGGTGGAAACGCCACCACGACGGCGTTTACCGACGCCGTCATTGAGCGAGTCTAGCCTGCATATTGAACCGGTCGGCGGCCGTGGTCGTTTAGCGGTAATGTGCCGGATCAGCACTGCTGCCATGGCAGGCCTTCGTACCGCCAACCCGAAGTGGTGCTGCGGTGATGCTTATCGTCCAGCGGCCCTTCGAAACCAGTGTCAACGTGATAGATGTTGGTGAGGCCGGCATCGATTAAGGCTTTGCCTGCCTCGACCGAGCGGCGCCCGCTGCGACAGATCAGTACCACCGTCGGCGGATTCTCCTCATCGGCGCCTAGGAAGCCTCCCAGCAAGACCTCGCGCACCTGCGCCACAAAGCGTGGGTTGGGGGCCCAGTCGGGCTCGTCCAGCCACGCTATGTGGATGCTGTCCCGCGGATGCCCGATCATTAAGTGTTCCATGGTGGAACGGATGTCGATTAACACCGCCTGGGGATTCTTCTGCATCATTTCGTAGGCCTGGGCCGGGGACAGGCCGTGAGGTTGATGGCCCTGCGGTTTGGTTCCAGTTTGTTTGGTCACTGGCTACTCTCTCGGCGGCTAAATCAGTCGCTATTCTAGCGAAACTCCGGACCGCGCAGCTACTCGTGAGGTTGGCCGCGATCACACGGTGCCGCTGACAAGGGGCCTGCCACCCGCGTGCATCGTCTGTTGCCGTCCGGAGCCCTAAGCGGCGTCCTCGATGGCTTTCATACTGAGTCTTATGCGTCCCTGCTTATCCACCTCCAACACCTTGACCCGGATGACGTCGCCCTCGGTCAGCATATCGCTGACATTTTCGACCCGTTTGTTGGAAATCTGCGAGATGTGGACCAGCCCATCACGGCCCGGAAGAATATTCACGAAGGCGCCAAAGTCCATCAGCTTCACCACCCGACCCTCGTAAGTCTTACCGACCTCGACATCGGCTGTAATTTCCTCGATCCGGCGCCGCGCTTCCTGGCCCGCCGAGTTGTCCACCGAGGCGATCTTAACCGTGCCGTCATCGGCAATGTCAATGGTGGTCCCGGTTTCCTCGGATATACTGCGCACCGTAACCCCACCCTTGCCGATGACGTCGCGGATCTTTTCCACTGGAATCTTGATAGTGATTATACGCGGCGCGTATTCGGACATCTCCGGTCGCGGCGCCGAGATGGACCTGCTCATCTCGCCCAGGACGTGCAATCGAGCGTCCCGCGCCTGGTCCAAAGCGGTCTGCATGATTTCCTTGGTGATCCCATCGATCTTGATGTCCATTTGCAAGGCGGTTACGCCTGCAGGCGTTCCAGCCACCTTGAAATCCATGTCGCCGAGATGATCTTCATCGCCGAGGATGTCAGTGAGAACGGCATAGCGGTTACCTTCTTTGATCAGCCCCATGGCGACGCCGGCCACCGGCGCCGTCACCGGCACACCCGCATCCATCAGCGACATGCTGGTGCCGCACACGGTGGCCATCGAACTCGAACCATTGGACTCGGTAATCTCCGACACCACACGGACGACATAGGGAAAGTCATCGGGGCCCGGCAGAACCGCCGAGATGGCACGCCTTGCCAGGCGCCCATGCCCGATCTCGCGGCGCTTGGGCGACCCGACCCGACCGGTTTCGCCGACGCAGAACGGTGGGAAGTTGTAATGCAGCATGAATCGATCGCGGCTTTCCCCTTCGAGAGCATCGATGATCTGTGCGTCCCGCTCGGTGCCCAAAGTGGTCGTTACTATGGCTTGGGTTTCCCCACGCGTGAACAGCGCAGACCCATGGGTACGCGGCAAAGCGCCGACGCGACAAGTAATCGGTCTGACGGTTTTGGTGTCGCGTCCATCGATGCGCGGCTCACCGGACAAAATACGGCTGCGAACCGCATCTTTTTCCAGGTCCTTGGTGGCCGCCTTAACGGCGTCGAGCTGTGCTTGCTCGGCCGTGTCATCAGTGATGGACGTTAGAATATGATTGCGAATTTCGCTCAATCTGTCCTGTCGTTGTTGTTTCTCCGGAATCCGGTAGGCATCAGCAATGTCTGCGCCACCCAGTTCTGCGACACTCGTGGCAATCCCGGCATCACCTGCGGGGGGCGCCCATGCCATCCGCCGGACGTTCGCCTTATCGGCAAGCTCTCGAATACCACGAATTGCAACTTGCATTTGCTCGTGGCCAAACAAGACGGCGTCCAGCATCTGCTGCTCTGACAATTCATTTGCCTCGGACTCCACCATGAGCACGGCGTGCTCGGTCCCGGCAACCACGAGGTCGAGCTGGGAGCGTTCGTTTATCTCCGTAATTCCTGGATTCAACACATATTCCCCATCTATAAATCCAACCCGAACCGCGCCGATGGGTCCGTTGAAAGGGACGCCCGCCAATTCCAAGGCCGCGGAGGCCCCCACCATTGCGACAATATCCGGATCGATTTCGGGATCGACCGACATCACCGTCGCGATGATCTGCACCTCATTGGTAAACCCTTTGGGAAACAACGGGCGGATGGGACGATCAATGAGACGACAGGTCAGGATGGCTTTTTCTGATGGCCGGCCTTCGCGCCTGAAGAAGCCTCCCGGTATCCGTCCCGCCGCGTAGGTCTTTTCCTCGAAATCGACGGTGAGTGGAAGAAAGTCCCGGGGTTTTCCCTCGCTCTCGCACACCACGGTGACCAACACCGAGGTGTCTCCATAACTCGCCACCACGGCACCGGTTGCCTGTCTGGCAATTTCCCCGGTCTCCAGATTGAACTTGTGTTTCCCGTATTGAAACGTGTTTATTAAGTAACTCACGATACCGCCCTCTCTCACTTATTTCCGCAGACCCAGCTTACCGATTAAGGTACGGTATCGCTCAATGTCTCTACTTTTCAGATAATCCAGCAATTTTCGTCGCTTGTTCACAAGTCGCAACAATCCCTGCCGGGAATGATGGTCGTGAATATGCGTTTTAAAGTGTGACGACAAATCCTGGATCCGTGCCGTCATCAACGCAACTTGAACTTCAGGCGAACCGGTGTCGTCCGGCGCGCGCCGGTACTCGGTGACCACCTGTGCCTTCTGCTCGGCAGTTAATGTCATGGTTTTCCTCTAGATCACTAATAGTTTCTCAAAAAGCCCGCGTATTCTATCCGCACACTACAAGCGCCACAACTAAGCGTGGATTTTCATCGCCCTGGGCACAGACGCGGGTCAGTGGCTGTGGAGCAATCGCTTGGGGGCGACCCGTCCATCGGCCAGAATCTTGCCGATTCCCAAGAAACCGGCCTCTTTGGCGTACAAACGTACCCAACCCGAGCGAGGAGCCTTGCTGGCCCGCACGGGTTGCCCGCGGCACAAGTAGTACGCGGCATCCGCGGTCAGCATGACATCGGGCAATTCTGCCAATCCCTGATCCGCTGGGATAAGCAACCCGTCCAACTCATCGAGACTGTCCATCTGCCGCAGCCGGTCGAACGTTACCGCATCTTCGACGGAAAACGGACCGACACCGGTGCGCCGAAGAGACGCCACGTGGGCGCCGCAACCCAATCTCTCGCCCAGTTCGTGGGCAAGTGAGCGCACGTAAAATCCGCTCGAGCAGTGAACATCGAGATCGATGTGCAACCGGTCCACCCGGTGAAATGACGCTCGATACACCGTTACCTGCCGAGGTTGGCGTTCGACCTCGATCCCTTGCCGGGCGAGTTTATAAAGGGGTTGCCCCCCGTGTTTGATGGCACTGTACATCGGGGGAATCTGATTTATACAGCCGCGAAAACCACTCAGCTCCTGCTCGATCGCCGCATCAGAGATGTCGTCGACCAGTGCATTGTGAACAACCGCCCCTTCGGCGTCTCCGGTGTCGGTTGATACGCCCATTCTAAATACGGTTCTATAGTGTTTATCTGCGTCGAGAAAGAAACTGGAAATCTTGGTGGCCTCGCCAAAACACACCGGCAGCAAACCAGTCGCAATGGGATCGAGACTTCCGGTATGACCGGCCTTGCGGGCCCGGTAGAGACTCTTCACGTGTTGCAGGGCGGCGTTGGACGTCAGCCCCTCAGGTTTGTCCAACAGCAGTATACCCGCAACGTTGCGTCCACTGCGTCTCCGGTTTCGCCTCGTCACTGCCTGCGCCCTCGGTTCCGGTCTGCTCAACCGCCGCGGGTTGCCTGGTCGATCAGTTTCGACAATGCGATACCACGCTCGATACTAGTGTCGTATCGAAACTGCAAATCCGGCACCGTCTTCAGCGTCAAATTATGACTCAACTGCCGGCGAAGAAAACCGCCCGCCCTGGTTAGCGCCCGCAACACGTCCTCCCTCTCTGCGCCTAGTTCCGGCCGGCGCATGCAAGTTACGTACACGACAGCGTGTCTGAGATCCCTGCTCATCTCCACCGAAGTCACGGTTACCAGCGCCAAACGGGGATCGCTGACTTCCGTCTCTAGAAGTTGCGCCAACTCCCGCTGCACGAGCTCGGCCACCCGCCTGACACGACTGAAGTCTTTTGGCATTGACGTCTTCCACGCTGGCCGTTTTAGGCTACAATTTCGGTCGCACTTCGATGGTCTTGTATACCTCGAGTTGGTCACCGACTTTGATGTCGTTGTAATTCTTTATTCCGATACCACACTCCAACCCAGCCTTGACCTCACCGACATCGTCCTTGAAACGACGCAGGGAATCCATGTTGCCTTCGAAAATCACCACGTTGTCCCGCAATACCCGGACTTTCTCGTTGCGGCGTACTAGGCCTTCGGAAACGAAACAGCCAGCGATAGCGCCGAGCTTGGGAGTCCTGAACACATCGCGTACTTCTGCCCGACCAATGACTTCCTCCCTGAACTCCGGGGCCAGCATGCCCGACATTGCCGCCTTGACTTCGTCCACGACGTCGTAAATCACGTTGTAATAGTGGATGTCTATGTCTTCAGCCTCGAGCAACTTGCGCGCGGCCGCATCGGCCCGCACGTTGAAGCCGATAATGATGGCGTTCGAAGCAAGCGCCAGATTGACGTCAGACTCACTGATACCGCCAACCATGCCGTGCACGACGTTTACCCCCACTTCATTCGTGGAAAGCTTTTCCAAAGCCTCGGTCAACGCACCAACAGAGCCCTGAACGTCGGCCTTGATCACCAGATTCAGCATCTTCTGCTCGCTATCGTCCATCTGTTGGAAGACGTTTTCCAGCTTAGTTGCCTGCTGCCGCGCAAGCTTGATCTCTTTGTGCTTGCCCTGCCGCAGCAGTGCGATCTCCCGCGCCTTTCTTTCGTCGGTCACCACCAGCACTTCATCACCAGCGACCGGCACTCCGGAGAGTCCCTGGGTCTCGACCGGCGTAGAGGGGGCGGCGTCTTTGATCCGCCTGCCGGCGTCGTTGCTCATCGCACGAATGCGCCCGGTTTCGCGGCCGGCGAGTATGACGTCACCGTTGTGCAGGGTGCCCCGCTGCACCAGAATGGTCGCCACCGGACCGCGCCCCTTGTCGAGGCGCGCCTCCACCACCACACCCGCGGCCGTGCCGGTGCGAGGCGACTTCAAGTCCAGCAGTTCCGCCTGCAACAGCGCGGCATCCAGCAATTCATCGACTCCGTGACCGGATTTTGCAGATACCGGAATAATGAGCACGTCACCACCCCAGTCCTCTGGTATGACATTGTGGTTTGCGAGCTCCTGCTTGACGCGCTCCGGATCGGCGTCCTCCTTATCGATTTTATTGATGGCAACGACCATGGGGACGTTGGCGTCCCTGGAATGATGAATTGCTTCAATAGTTTGTGGCTTTACTCCGTCATCCGCGGCGACGACGAGGATCACCAGGTCGGTGGCCTGGGCACCGCGGGCACGCATGGCCGTAAACGCCTCGTGACCCGGTGTGTCCAGAAAGGTGATGACACCCTTTGAGGTAGTCACTTGATAGGCCCCGATATGCTGGGTAATGCCGCCCGCCTCACCGGCCGCAACCTTGGTTTTGCGGATGTGATCGAGTAGGGAAGTCTTACCATGATCGACGTGTCCCATAACCGTGACCACCGGCGGGCGCGACTCCAACTCGCCCTCAACCTCCTGCTGCTCCAGCAACAACGCCTCGGGGTCATCGGCCGCCCCGGCCTTGGCGACATGCCCCATCTCCTCAACCAACAGAATAGCCGTATCCTGATCCAACACTTGATTGATGGTTACCATGGAGCCCATCTGCATCAGCGCCTTGATCACCTCTGCCGCCTTCACAGACATGGCCTGGGCAAGTTCCGCCACAGTGATCGTCTCGGGAATGATCACCTCCCGTTTTAGCGGCTCGGTGGGCCTTTCGAACGCATGTTGGACCGCACTGGTCTTGACCTTTCGCGGGCGGGACACTTCCCGACGCTTGCGGCGCCCCTGCAGGTCACCCGATACATGCAGCTCTCGTCGAGCCCGTTTGGGCTTACGCTCGGCCTTTTTGGGCTTGTCCTCCGGTTTCTCCACGGCCGGTTCCGTCGGCACGGCCGCCGGCTCAGATTCCGGCTCCGCATCGGGTACCGGTACCAGTTCGGCGGTTTCGGCCCCGACCAGCGGTGCCACTTCGGGTGCCGCTGTGGCCGCCTCCTCTGGCTCCACCGCAGGCACCGCTTCTGCCGTCGGCACCTCTGCAATGCGGGGCTCTGATGTGACCGGCGGTTCGTCACTGAGCTGGCGGGCCAGTTCAGCCTGTTCCGCCTCCGCCGCCTGGCGGGCTGCTTCCTCCCGCTCGGCCGCAGCACGCGCCTCCGCCTCCTGTCGTTGGCGTTCCTGTTCCTCCAGCACCTCACGCTTGACGAAGGTCCGCCGTTTGCGGACCTCGACGTGTATTGTCCGCGAAGTTCCAGTGCGAGAAGTCTGCCTGATTTCGCTCGCAGTCTTGCGTTTCAGGGTGATTTTGTTCCGACGAGGTGCGACCGGTTTTTCCTCCCCACCGCGCAGGTAGCTGAGCAGAGTGATCTTTTCCTCGTCGCTCAGCGGGTCCTCGGATTGCTTTGCCGGGATTCCCGCCGCCAGCAGCTGCTGCTGCAGCTTATCGATACCCACCCCAATCTGTTCTGCAAAACTTCTAACTGTGACTTGCGACATGCTTGCCCCCGACCGTTACTCGTTCTCAGCAACTGCAGCTTCCGCTTCCTCAAACCATGGGGCGCGGGCAGTCATAATGAGCTGTTCGGCTTTCTCCTTTTCGAAACCCGGAATCTCCAGCAACTCATCGACCGCACAGTCTGCCAGGTCCTCGCGTGTGCGTATCTTGTGACTTGCCAGCAGTCGTGCCGTATATTCGTCCATGCCGTCTATCTCCAGAAGATCCGGCTGTGGCTCCGCGAGTTTCAACTGTTCCTCCTGGGCAATTGCACGTGTAACTAACGCATCCTCCGACCGACGACGCAGTTCGTCGACTAGCTCCTCGTCAAACTCCTCGATTTCCACCAACTCCTGTTTCGGCACGTATGCCACTTCCTCCAAAGCCGTGAATCCCTCTTGTACCAAAATTACGGCAACATCCTCGTCCACATCCAACTGCTCCATTAACATCTTGCAGATATCTCGAGACTCGTTTTCGGCCTTATCAACGGCCTCCTGGTCGGTGAGAATATTGATTTCCCATCCGGTCAACTCTGAGGCCAAGCGGACGTTTTGACCACCACGTCCGATCGCCTGAGACAACTTGGTCTCGTCAACCACCACGTCCATGGATTTCAGTTCCTCGTCCACAACGATAGATTCCACCTCTGCCGGCGCCAAAGCGTTGATTACGAATTGAGCCGGATCTTCGGCCCACTTGATAATGTCAACCCGCTCGCCGGCGATTTCATTGGACACACTCTGCACGCGCGAGCCGCGGATGCCGACGCAAGCCCCGACCGGATCAATTTTCTGATCGTTGGACCTGACCGCGATCTTGGCCCTCAACCCAGGGTCCCGGGCCGCGCTGAGAATCTCGATGATCCCCTCTCCGGCCTCCGGTACTTCCAGTTTGAACAGTTGAATCAGTAGGTCCGGCGATATTCGGTCCATGAACAACTGTGGTCCGCGCTGCGCCGGGCGGACGTCGCGCAGGACCGCCCGGATCCGGTCGCCAGGGCGCAACCCTTCGCGCGGAATCATGGCGGATTTCGGTAGTGTCGCCTCGGCACCGCCCAAGTCGACGATCGCATCCCCCCGCTCCATCCGTTTGACCACTCCAGAAATCATCTCACCCTTGCGCGGTTCATACTCCGCAACGATACGCTCGCGCTCGGCCTCACGCACCTTCTGCATGATGACCTGCTTTGCCGCCTGAGCGGCGATCCTTCCGAAATCCACCGGCTTCAGGGGTTGCTCGACGAACTCTCCTTCGCGGATTTCGGGATACTCCAGTCGTGCTTGCGTAATACGGATTTGCCGGTCTGGAAACTCAAGCTCCTCATCATCTCCGATCACTTCCCAACGGCGATAGGTATCGTATTGACCCGTGTCATGGTGAATGTCGACGCGTGCGTCGATGTCTTCGCGATGCCGCTTGCGGGTGGCCGTCGCCAACGCAGCCTCGATGGCCTCGAAGATGACCTCTTTATTCACGCCTTTCTCGCGGGAAAGCACATCCGCCATCAGCAGAATTTCGTTTGCCATAAGCTATCGATTACCCGTCAAATCTTTGTTCAAGGACTCATAGTCCGGCACCAGGCGTGCCTTCACGATATCGAGCAATGGTATATCGTAAGGCTCGCCGTCCACGTCTACGACCACAGTGTCGTCGGTCACCCTCCTCAGCACGCCGGTGAATCGGTGCCGGCCGACGACACGAGGACCGGTTCTAATATTGACGTCTTGTCCAATCGCCAGCTCGAAATGTCGCCGCTTGCTCAATGGTCGGTCCAGCCCGGGTGACGACACCTCCAGTGTGTAGCGGCCTGGGAGAGGATCTTCGACATCGAGGATCGCACTCAATTGACGACTCACACGAGCACAATCGTCCACCGCAACCCCATCGGCACCGTCGATATAGGCGCGCAGCACCGTTGATCCACCGCTGCCACTGATCTCCACCGCCAGCAGCTCAAACCCCAGAGCCGCAGCACCGGGTTCCAGCAGCTCAAACAATTCAGTGTTTTCCAATGACGCCATTGTCACTCTCAACCAAAAAAAAATGGGCGTTGAGCCCACTGTGTCGTTATTCGCGCTATTGATACATCCTTCCCGGGCGCTACCTTGCCCGACACCCTGCGACTCAAACACAAAACCCCGCAGATGCGGGGCCGCAGGCAGTGTATGGTAGCGGGGGTAGGATTTGAACCTACGACCTTCGGGTTATGAGCCCGACGAGCTGCCAGACTGCTCCACCCCGCATCGGAGCGGCCGAATTGTACGTGATACGGCAGGCCAGTTCAACCGTGCCGGAGATCGCGCGCTGGACATCAAATCGGTTCGCCGATGACGAACCAAGCGGCTATCGACGCCGAAAAAATCGGGCCGAGGATTCGATCGCTCAGGAGGCGAATCCGTTCATTACGCTGGCCACCGCCGTCAGGCAAACCCGCTGGATCGGTCCGATCCAGGGCAATAACAGCACCATCGCCCAGGCATTCAGGCCCATCACCACTCTCAGGTCGGGGGCGGCCTCGATCGACGCAACACCCTCGTCGGGTGGGTCGAAATACATGAGCTTGATGACCCGCAGGTAGTAGTACGCTCCGACCACCGCAAACAGCACGGCAACCACCGCCAGCCACACCAGATTCACCTCTATGATGGCTTGAATGACCGACAGCTTGGCGAAGAAACCGATGGTTGGAGGAATCCCCGCCATGGAAACCATCAATAACATCATTAACAGCGCGTACCACGGGTTGCGCTGGTTGAGGCCTTTCAGGTCGGCGAGTTCATCCGCCTCAAATCCGGCGCGTGACAGCACGATGATCATTCCGAAACCGCCCAGGCTCATCAAGGCATAAGCCAAAATGTAGAACAATGCCGCGCTGTACCCGTTCGGCGTGCCCGCGAGCACGCCCAAGAGCATGAATCCCATGTGTGAGATCGCCGAATAGGCCAACATGCGCTTTAAATTGCTTTGGGCAATGGCGATCAGATTACCAATGGCGATGGACAGCAACGACAAAATGATCACCATGTCACGCCACGCTCCATGCAAATCCTCCAGACCACCGATCAACAGGCGTATGACGATGGCAAACCCGGCGATCTTCGGCGCGGTCCCGATGAACACAGTGGACGAGGTTGAGGCCCCGTGATACACGTCTGGTACCCACATGTGAAACGGCACGGCCCCGAGTTTGAATGCCAGACTCACCAACACGAATACCAGACCAAAGATCAGAGCCACGTTGTCCAGCGGCATGGCTCCAACCGCCTGGCGCACCTCGGTGATATCGAGAGTTCCGGTCAAACCGTACAGAATCGACATACCGTAAAGCATCATTCCCGAACCCAAGGCGCCCAGCACGAAATACTTCATGGCAGCCTCCGTCGCCAATGCCGAATCGCGTTGAAACGCAACCAGTGAGTAGAGGCAGAGTGATAAAAGCTCGAGGCCCAGGTAGAGCACGAGAAAATGGTTGGCAGAGGCCATGACCATCATTCCCACAACCGCGAATAGCACGAGCACGAAATATTCGCCCTGATAGAGTCCGCGCAGCTCGATGTACTCCCTCGCGTAGATCAGAACTAAAAATGTAATTCCACAGACTGCAATTTTAATGACGTCGGACAAGGCATCATCGATAAACATATTATTGAACGTGTAAACCGGATCCGCCGAGAAGCTGTAGAGGGAGATCAGCATGGCGACTCCCAGCGTCGTCAGGGTCAGCGCATAGCTTATGACCCTGTGCTCCTTCGCCGCATACAGGTCGACCACCAAGATCACGCAGGCCATTACGAAAACAACTATCTCAGGAATCGCTGGCGTCACATTGATGGCCGTGTTCATCGTATTGCTCCGGTCACAATTTCGATTTTCGACACCGCCGATTGGGCTACCAGTTGCTCAACTGACGCATGGACCAGATCCAGTATCGGGAAGGGCCATACACCGATCAACAACACCATCCCCGCCAGCAGCGTCAAAAACAGTATCTCTCTGTTATTTACGTCAGTAAGAGTTTTAACCTCGGTATTGGCGATCACTCCAAAGATGACACGCTTGTACATCCACAGGGTGTAAGCCGCGCCAAATATCAGCGTCGTGCCAGCCAGCACCGCATACCACGCATTGATCTTAAACGCCGCCAGGATCACCAGAAATTCACCGACAAAGCCCGACGTGCCTGGTAATCCGGCGTTGGCCATTGCAAACAGCATCATAAACGCTGCAAACACCGGCATCGTGTTGGCCACCCCCCCATAGCTCGAAATCAACCGCGAGTGCATGCGGTCGTACAAAACGCCCACGCACAAAAACAAAGCGCCGGAGATAAAACCATGCGAGATCATCTGCACTATGCCGCCCTCGATGCCCTGGGCGCTGAACACGAAAAACCCCAAAGTGACAAATCCCATGTGAGCGATGGACGAATAAGCGATGAGCTTCTTCATATCGTCCTGCACCAGCGCCACCAATGCGATGTAAACGATCGCAATCAAAGACAGCGTGATCATAAAGCCGGCGAGGATGTGACTGGCGTCGGGGAGAATCGGCAAACTGAACCTCAGAAAACCGTAACCCCCCATTTTCAGCATGATCGCCGCCAGGATGACTGAACCCCCGGTCGGCGCCTCGACGTGAGCGTCCGGGAGCCAGGTGTGTACGGGCACCATCGGCACCTTCACCGCAAAGGCGGCGAGGAATGCGAAGAACAACATGATCTGGGTGTTCTTACCGATTGGCAGATCGTAATAATCCGCAAGACTGAAACTACCACTCTGCTGATACAGATAGATAAACGCTACCAGCATCAACAAAGAACCCAGTAAGGTGTACAGGAAGAACTTTATCGTCGCGTATATCCGGTTCGGGCCACCCCAGATACCGATAATTAGGAACATCGGGATCAGCATGCCCTCCCAGAACACGTAGAACAGAATCGCATCCAGGGACGAGAATACACCGATCATCAACCCTTCCATGATTAGAAACGCTGCCATGTATTGCGCGACTTTGTCCTGTATCACTTGCCATCCAGCAATCACCACGATTACTGTCAGGAAGGCGGTCAACAGTATCAACACCAGCGAAATACCGTCGATACCCAGGTGATAAAACACATTGAAGGTCGAAATCCACGGAAACCGCTCTTCGAATTGCATCGCCGCCGTGGTCTTGTCGAATCCGTTGTACAGCGGGAGACTCAGCAGTAAGGCAATGATGGAAAAAGCCAATGACAGTTTTCTAGCCAGAGGGGCACGCGTTTCCCCGCCGGCGGCAAGCACCACGATACCACCCACAATGGGTGTCCAGATCAATAGACTCAACAAATTCGATTCCATACGCGCTACGGCTTGAGAAACAGCGTCAAGAGGAGAAACAATCCGATTATCATTGCGAACGCATAGTGATACACGTAACCGGTCTGGATGTGCCGGACGGCGCTAGATACCCAACCCACGATTCTCGCGGTCCCGTTGACGAGCCAGCCATCGATCAAGGTGGCATCTCCGAATTTCCATAACGCACCCCCGACTTCGCGCGTGCCGCGTGCGAACACCACATTGTAGGCTTCGTCAAACCCGTATTTATTCATCAGCACTCCATGGATTACGCCAAAGCGCTTGACGATTTTCTCGGGGAGTTCCGGTTTTTCTATGTAAAACACCCACGCCAATACCGAGCCGGCAAGGAACAACCATGTCGGCGGCGAGACGAACCCGTGAACGATGACGTCCCAGAGCAAAGCGACACCGGTGGCCTCCGGGTGTTTCGCTGCCAGTTTGGCCAGCGTGTCGTGCTCCGGCAGCACTTTTAATGACTCGCCGAAAAAATTCCCAAACAGCATGGGCTCGAAATACCAGGCGCCGGCAAGAATAGAGGGAATTGCCAGAAGGACCAATGGTACCCAGACCACCCACGGCGATTCCTTGACATGGCGCCGGGTCTCCTGATCCATGCGCGGTCGACCATGGAAGGTGAGAAACAGGAGACGGAAGCTGTAAAACGCAGTGACGAACACGCCGGCGGTCACTGCAATGAACGCGAACCCTGAACCGGGCAACTCCGAGAGATGCACCGCTTCGATGATGGCGTCCTTGGAGAAAAAACCGGCAAATCCAGGAAATCCGACCAACGCCAAAGTACCGATGACCGCGGTCAGATAGGTAATCGGCATGGGCTTGCGCAGCCCTCCCATGGCACGCATGTCCTGCTGATGATGCAACGCAATGATCACCGAGCCGGCCGCGAGGAACAGCAAGGCTTTAAAGAACGCGTGTGTCACCAAGTGGAAAATACCGGCTGCATAGGCCGATGCCCCCAAAGCGACCATCATGTACCCCAGCTGAGACAGCGTTGAATACGCCACTACCCGCTTAATGTCGTGCTGCACCAGACCGATGAGCGCCATGAAGAATGCGGTAATCGCCCCAATCACCATCACCACGCTTAAGGCGGTTTCCGACAGCTCATAGAGCGGCGACATACGAGCGACCATGAATATTCCAGCCGTCACCATCGTGGCGGCGTGTATCAGTGCCGAAATGGGGGTCGGACCCTCCATGGAGTCCGGAAGCCATACGTGGAGCGGAACCTGAGCCGACTTACCCATGGCGCCGATGAACAACAGCAGACAGATGGCCGTTATCCAGGTCATCTCACCGCCGAGAAAGCTGAAGGACTTTGACGCGGCGCCCGGGGCCCCCGCGAACACAACGGAATAATCCAAGCTGCCAAAAAGGGCGACCACCGCCGCGATGCCCAGCAGAAACCCAAGATCCCCAACCCGGTTCACCAGAAACGCCTTGAGGCTTGCGGCAATAGCGGATTCCCGATCAAACCAGAATCCGATCAGCAGATAGGACATCAGGCCAACGGCCTCCCAACCGAAGAACAGCTGCAGGAAGTTGTTGGACATGACCAGCATCAGCATGGAAAACGTAAACAACGATATGTAGCTGAAAAACCGCTGATAGCCGGGGTCATCGTGCATATAGCCGATGGTGTAGACGTGCACCATGAGCGACACGAAGGAAACCACCGCCATCATCGTGGCGCTGAGCTCGTCGATCAAGAATCCAATCTCGAACGGTACGCCGCCGCTCACCATCCAGGTATATACTGACCCATTGAATTTATTTCCTTCGAGGACATCGACATACACCACCAGTGACAAGGCAAAGGCAATCGCAACAGCCAGAATGGTAATCGTGTGCGCACCGGCTCGGCCGATCTTACGGCCAAAGATGCCCGCCACCACCGAGGCGACCAGGCAGCTAAGGGGAATCGCCATATAGACCAGTTTCATGTTCTCGAACATTTCTTAGTTATCCCTTGAGCGTATCCAAGTCTTCCACATTGATGGAGCGGCGATTCCGAAACAGCACAATCAGAATAGCTAAACCAATGGCGGACTCGGCAGCGGCGACGGTTAGAATAAAGAAGACAAACACCTGACCAGCCGTATCTTGCAGGTAATGGGAGAACGCGACGAAGTTAACGTTTACCGCGAGCAGCAACAGCTCTATCGCCATCAGTAAAATCACTACGTTTTTACGATTGAGAAAAATTCCAACCACGCTCAACGCGAATAATATCGCCCCGAGGATCAGGTAGTGGGACAGCGGTATCATGACTCGTCCCTTTTACGTTCGGCGCCCATCTTGACCAGCCGCACCCTGTCGTCGCGGCGCACCGAAACCTGTTTGGCCGGATTCTGGTATTTCGTTTCCGGCCGCTTGCGCAATGTCAGGGCGATCGCGGCGATGATTGCAACCAACAGTATCAACGCCGCAATTTCAAAGGGATAGACGTAGAACGTGTACAACAAGCGGCCAAGTTCCTTGGTGTTACTGTAACCCTCCGTATGCGCCTCCGGCCGTGGCAGGCGTTGTTCGCTGAAATCGTCGGTACTCAGCACAATCGCCATTTCCAGCACCATCAATACCGCGACCAGCCCACCAATCGGGAGATACTCGCCGAATCCTTCCCGCAACCTGCTCAGGTTGATGTCCAGCATCATAACGACAAACAGGAACAGCACCATTACCGCGCCGACATAGACCAACACGAGTACGATGGCCAGAAACTCCGCCTCCAGGGTTAACCAAACGCAGGCGGCGCTGACGAAAGCGAGGACCAGGAACAACGCCGCTTTCACAGGATTACGTATGGTAATCACCATGGCAGCGGCGAATACGGTTACGGCTGCAAAGAAATAAAACGCTAACTGAATAAATGACATCGGATGTTCTTGTTTGTTTCCAATGGACGCCGTACTTGACGTACGCCCAGACCGCATTGACGCGAGTTTCCGTTAGTCCTGTCTACACACGATCAAATGCGTGGCTTATCGATATGGCGCGTCCGCCGCCCGTGCCGCGGCAATCTCAGCTTCATATTTATCTCCGATCGCCAGCAGCTCCTCTTTCGAGATGACATTTTCGTTCCGATTTTCGAAGTGGAACTCGTGAATATGAGTTTCTACGATGGAATCAACCGGACACGCCTCCTCGCAGAAACCACAGTAAATACATTTAAACAAATCAATATCGTATCGAGTGGTGCGCCGGGTTCCGTCCGCACGCTCCTCCGACTCGATGGTAATCGCGGCCGCCGGACAAACCGCTTCGCACAGCTTACAGGCAATACAGCGTTCTTCGCCGTTCGGATACCGGCGCAAGGCGTGCAGTCCACGGAATCGAGGTGATTTAGGCGCCCGTTCTTCCGGATACTGCACCGTGACTTTGCGGACAAACATATGTCTGCCGGTGAGCCGTAAGCCCTTGAGCAGCTCCCACAACAAAAAGCTCTGGAACAATCGTTTCACTCTGGCATTCATATGTGCATTTCCCAGTCAGTGAAACCAGTGCCCGAAAGGCGTAAAAAATATGAAAAACCCCACAACCGCAATCCACACCAGAGTAATAGGAATAAATACCTTCCAACCCAATCGCATGATCTGATCGTAGCGATACCGTGGAAACGTGGCTCGAAACCAAAGGAAGAAAAACAACACAAATGCTGTTTTACCAAGGAACCAGAACAGCGGCGGCACCAGCGTAAACGAAGTCTGCACCGGCGCATGCCAGGCGCCGAGAAACATGAGTGTAGTCAGCGCCGAAATTAGAATTATGTTGGCATATTCGGCCATGAAAAACACGGCAAACGCCATGCCCGAATATTCAACATGAAATCCGGCAACCAGTTCAGATTCGCCTTCCGCTACATCAAATGGCGCGCGATTTGTTTCCGCAACCCCCGATATAAAGTACACCAGAAACAATGGAAACAGCGGCCATAGATACCAATGCAGGAAGCCGCCAGCCTGACCGGCGGCGATCTCACCGAGATTCAAGCTGCCAGCCGCCATGAGTACGCCTACCAGGGCGAAACCCATGGCTATTTCGTAGGCCACGATTTGGGCTGCGGATCGCATCGCTCCCAGAAACGCGTATTTCGAATTGGAAGCCCACCCCGCAATTATCACGCCGTACACTCCCAACGACGTCAATGCCAGAATGTACAGTAATCCGGCATCCACCTGAGACAGCACCGCGGTATCGGAAAACGGGATCACCGCCCAAGCGGCAAGAGCCGGGGTAATCGACAATACCGGGGCCATTAAAAACAAATATCGATTAGCGTTAGTCGGAATAATGATCTCTTTGGTGAGCAACTTTAACGCATCGGCAATCGGTTGCAGCCAACCGCGCGGACCCACTCGATTGGGACCGATGCGCACCTGCATATAGCCGATTAACTTACGTTCCGCATAAGTGGTGTACGCCACCGCCAACAGCAGAGGAATTAGAATCAACAGAATTTTCGCCACGCTGATCAGAGCCACCTGCACCCAATCCGGCCAGCTCTGCATCATTGTAAGCAACAAATCCATTACCCGGCCCTCACCTGACGATCCGAACTATGCCGACACCGCGCAACGAGCTAGTCTGACCAACACCAGAAGGTATGTAGACGCACCCGGTGGGTACTCGATCATCGATACCGAGGTTGAGCTCGACGCTCGTTTCACCGGTGTGCGCGTTGACTCGTTCACCGTCCTGCAGAGAAAGTTTGCGGGCCTGATCCGCGCCCATGTAAGCCCTCGTGACGCCGGCGTCAGCGGTCGCCTGCAGCGCTGGCGCCCGGCGCACATATGGATCAACGCTGTACATGGATACATCGGTGATCCGCTGCAGGTCGATGTCCCGGCTCTCGACCAGCGCCGGCGGTGCGCTCAGACGCCAACTGGCGACAGCCGGAAGTGGAACGTGCTTATCGTCCCAATCGAGCTCACCGCGCACCTCGTCCAGGGATACGTAGTCAAAGCCGCGCCGGTCCATCAGATTGCCCAACACACGGAGTATTTTCCAGGCCGGTCGCGCCTCCCCCTTGGGAACCACCGCGCCGGTGCACCGTTGAGCTTGCAGTTCACAATTGACACGGGTGCCGGCGGATTCACTGAACGGCGCCATCGGCAGCAATACATCGGCTTGCGCATCCGCCATCAGGTCAAACGCTGAAATGCGCACAACAAACTCCGCCGCAGCCATAGCGTTATTGGCGGCTTGGCTTTCCAAACAGTCGAGCTCCGGCTCCGCGCCCACCAGCAGATACCCTTTGCGGGGCTCGTTGAGCATTGCGTCGGTGGGCAAGCCCTCACCGTCCACGGCACTGCCGAGGGGACCGCGGTGGGGCAGGCACCCAGCGAGCCAGCCGGCCACGCTGTTCGCCTCGGGCAGGAGGCCGAACCGCGCGCCGGTACGCTGATTAATAGCCTGGGCCAGCGCCCGCAGCACCGAAAACTGAGGATGGGCAATGGCCGCTAACCCGAGCAGGATGTGCGCGTCCGCACCAGCCTGTAGCAGTCGCTCCGCCATAACTCGCACCACCGCCGGTGGATCACCGTTCAGCCAGTCCTGCACACCCGGCGGCAGACTTGCGCCATCCATAACCGCCGCCGCGACGCAGGCCAGAACGTGTGGTATGTGTTGCGGTGGAACGATGGACTTTTCGGCTAAATCGAAATGGAACGGGTAGTCCATGCTGTTGATTGCCATGACGGCGGCCCCATTCAGAAAAGCCTTGCGTACCCGCAGACCGAGCAGCGGCTGATCTTTACGCACATTAGCACCCACCAACAGAATGGCCTTCGACTGCTCCAATTGTTCGATGCGCGAGCCCAGCGAAGGCGCCATAGGTGCGATGTCGTCATCCCTGAAATCGGTCTGCCGCAATCGGTGATCGATGTTATGGCTCCCCAGGGAACGCATCAGTTTTTGTACCAGATAAAACTCCTCCAAGGTGGCAGTGGGAGAAACCAGCGCAGCCAATTGATGCGGGCCATGCTGGTCCAACACCAGCTGCAAACCCTGCGCGGTGTATCGCAGCGCCGTTTCCCAATCGGTCTCAATAAATTTGTCACCGTCGCGGAGTTTCGGTGCCAGCAAGCGATCCTTACTGTGCAAAGACTGATAGCTGAACCGGTCCCGGTCCGACAGCCAACACTCGTTGATCGATGGGTTGTCCCGTGGGAGAACACGTTGTACCACGTTACGCAGACTGTGAAACACTAGGTTTGACCCTATGCAGTCGTGCGGGGCTACTCCATCACTGCTCACCAGCTCCCACGCCCGAGCCGCGAACCGGTATGGCTTGCTGGTAAGCGCCCCAACCGGACACAAATCGATCATGTTGCCGGAGAGTTCAGAATCCACGGTGCAGCCGATATAGGTCCCGATCTGCGTATGTTCGCCACGTCCGGCTGCCCCCAGCTCCATTACCCCGGCAATCTCCTGGCCGAAGCGCACACACCTGGTACAGTGGATGCACCGTGTCATTTCGGTTGCGATCAGCGGACCGATGTCTTTGTCGTTTACAACCCGCTTGGATTCGGTGAACCGCGAAATGTCTTTACCATAACCCACGGCTTGATCCTGTAATGGGCATTCACCTCCCTGGTCACAGACCGGGCAATCCAATGGATGATTGATCAGCAAGAATTCCATCGTGCCCCTTTGTGCATCCTGCGCCAGGGCGGAGGCGGTGAACACCTTCATCCCATCGGTGACCGGTGTGGAGCAGGCCGGCATGGGTTTGGGCGCGTTTTCGACCTCCACTAGGCACATTCGACAGTTTGCGGCAATGGACAACTTCGGGTGATAACAAAAGCGCGGTATGTAAATCCCGACCTCGTCCGCCGCCTGAATCACCATTTGACCGGCTTCGGCTTCTATCTTCCTGCCATTTATCTCGATGTTCGCCATTACCACGCCCGTTCAGTTCACCGCCGCTCGGGCCGGTTCGGAAAATCGCGATGGCTGGCGCGACTTGATCTTGATCATCGCCTCGAACTCGTGCCGGAAATGCCTCATAAAACTTTGCACGGGCCAGGCCGCAGCGTCGCCCAGGGCGCAGATCGTGCGGCCCTCAATCCGGTTGGCGACGTCCACCAGCAACTCCAGATCCTCAATCCGGGCGCGGCCGCTGCGAATGCGCTTTATCGTCCTGTACAGCCATCCGGTACCTTCACGGCAAGGCGTGCACTGGCCACAGGATTCCTCGAAATAAAAATACGCGATCCGCTCCAGAGTCCGCACCATGCAGGTGTCTTCATCCATGATGATCACAGACCCGGCGCCCAACGCCGAACCTGCCTTCGCCAAGGAGTCGTAATCCATGTTGCAGCCCATGATTAACTCGGCCGGCAGCACCGGCACGGAAGATCCGCCGGGGATCACGGCTTTGAGCTGTCTGCCGCCGCGCACCCCGCCCGCCATGTCCAACAGCTCTACAAACGGTGTGCCGAGGGGCACTTCATAGTTACCCGGCCGCTCCACATGTCCGGACATGGAAAATATCTTGGTCCCACCGTTATTGGGCAGACCCAGTTCCAGAAACCACTGGCCACCGTGACGCATGATCATCGGCAATGATGCCAAGGTTTCTGTGTTGTTAATCGTCGTCGGTTGACCAAACAACCCGTATTGCGCGGGAAACGGCGGTTTGAATCGGGGCTGACCCTTTTTTCCCTCGATGGATTCCAACAGTGCGGTCTCCTCGCCGCAGATGTATGCACCGGCGCCACAATGCACGTGGATCTCGATATTTACATCGGTACCCGTTATCCGCTCACCGATCAATCCTGCAGCGCGGGCTTCCTCGAGCGCCGCCTGAAAACGCCGTATGGGCTCAACGAACTCCCCGCGTATGTAGTTGTACGCGACGGTCGCACCGATGGCGTATCCGGCGATGGCCATGCCCTCGACCAATGCGTGGGGGTTGTAACGCAGAATGTCACGATCCTTGAACGTTCCGGGCTCTCCCTCGTCAGAATTACAGACCAAGTATTTCTGGCCCGGCGCGTTTTGCGGCATGAAGCTCATCTTTAATCCGGTTGGAAAACCCGCGCCGCCGCGGCCCCGCAGCCCCGAAGTCTTGATCTCTTTGACGATCTCCTCCGGTGGCGTCTGCTCGCGCAATATCTTTTCCCAGGCTTGATATCCACCGGTACTGCGGTACGAATCCAACGCCCACGGTTGCTGGACCCCCGGCTGGGGCAGACATACTCTCACTTCAGGCATCGGCGCTCTCCAAGTCATCCAAGATCGTATCGATTCGCGCCGGGGTCAGATTCTCGTAGTAGGCGTCGCCGATCTGCATCATCGGCCCACCGCCGCAGGCCGCCAGGCATTCCACTTCCCTGAGCGAATACTGGCCGTCTTTGGTGGTCTCGCCGAGTTTGATCCCGAGACGCTTCTGCAGATGCTCGACGATGTGATCCGAACCGGTCAGCATGCAAGACACATTCGTGCAGACACTGATCTTGTGGCGGCCGGAGGGGTCCATGTCATACATGGAATAGAACGTCGCGACCTCGTACACCCGCACCGACGGGACGTCGAGCAGCGTGGCGATCCAGTCTATGAGCTCGGTGCTGATCCAGCCTCGTTCGCGCTGGGCGATGGTCAGCGTCGCCATCAATGCCGCCTGTTTTTGATCGGCGGGATATTTCCCGATTTCACGGTCAATGTCCGCCAGCGCTTGCTCAGACAACATTTGGGTCATCGATCAATCTCGCCGAATACGATGTCTTGGGTACCGATCACCGCCACCAGATCCGCAAGCATATGGCCACGGCACATCTCGTTGAGCGATGAAATATGGGCAAAACCGGGGGCCCGGATCTTCAATCGGTAAGGCTTGTTGGCGCCGTCGGAGACCAGATACACACCAAACTCCCCCTTCGGCGCCTCGACCGCCGCATAGGCCTCACCCTCGGGAATGCAATATCCTTCGGTCACCAGCTTGAAATGGTGTATCAAGGATTCCATATCGCCTTTCATTTCCCCGCGTGGCGGCGGCGCAATCTTATGGTTATCCAACATCACCGGCCCCGGGTTCTGCTTCAGCCATCGAACACAATGCCTAATGATACGATTGGATTGACGCATCTCTTCGACACGCACCAGGTAACGATCGTAGCAGTCCCCATTCACACCGACCGGGATGTCGAAGTCCATCCGGTCATACACAGCGTACGGCTGCTTTTTCCGGAGATCCCACTCAATTCCCGAGCCTCTCAGCATCGGTCCTGTGAAGCCGAGTTGCAGGGCGCGCTCCGGACTCACTACGCCGATGGACACCGTACGCTGCTTCCAGATCCGATTGTCGGTCAACAAGGTCTCGTACTCATCCACCCGTTGGGGAAATCGTTCTGTGAAGTGCCAGATAAAGTCGAGCAGCGATCCCTGCCGCTGGTCGTTCATCCTGGCTATCTCTTTACGGTTGTGAACGGACGACGGTTCGTACTGCGGCATGTGTTCCGGCAGATCGCGATAAACCCCGCCCGGGCGATAGTAAGTCGCGTGCAACCGAGCCCCGGACACCGCCTCGTAACAGTCCATGAGGTCCTCACGCTCCCGGAAGCAATACAAAAACATCGTCATTGCACCGACGTCGAGCCCGTGGGTGCCCAGCCACAACAGATGATTCAGAATTCTGGTGATTTCATCGAACATCACTCTTATATATTGCGCCCGCTCCGGCGGTTCGATGCTCAGCAGTTTTTCGAGAACTCGCACATAGCCGTGCTCGTTACACATCATCGAAACGTAATCGAGCCGGTCCATGTAACCGATGCTCTGGTTGTATGGCCGGTCTTCAGCAAGCTTCTCGGTGGCGCGGTGGAGCAAACCGATATGCGGATCCAGGCGTTCAATCACCTCGCCATCCAGCTCCATAACTAATCGCAAGACCCCGTGCGCAGCCGGGTGTTGGGGGCCGAAATTCATGGTGTAATTGCGGATTTCAGACACCAGCTTGCTCCTTGCGCACAACTCGAGGAACCAGCGTGCGCGCTTCGATGCTTACCGGTTGATATATCACACGGCCCTTGTCCGGATCGTAGCGCATCTCCACGTAGCCGATAAGCGGAAAATCCTTGCGAAACGGGTAACCAATGAACCCATAGTCACTGAGAATGCGCCGCAAATCCGGATGCCCCTCAAATACGATGCCGAACAAATCGAACGCTTCACGCTCGTACCAATCGGCAACCGACCACACATCAACTACCGAGTCGATGACCGGATCATCCCCAGCTATGCATGCCTTCAAGCGTACGCGATGGTTTTGGCTCACCGAGATCAGGTGATACACGACTGCAAACCGCATGTCTGGCCCGCAGCAACCGGGGGCACTCCCGGCGTATGTCGAGTAATCGACTCCGCACAGATCCGTGAGTTGCTCGTAGCGCAATGACGGATTGTCGCGAAATCCCACACATACATCGTGAACGCGTTGGGCGTCCACCTGGAAAGTCAGTTCGCCCCGGTATTCTTTGGTATCGATGATTGCATCGCCGAGCAACTGTGTCGCGCGTGCTTTTATGACCTCGTTCGTCGCCATTCCAAGCCCAGCGTCCGCTACCTAGCTATCGTGTTTGTGCGGCGAATCTTCTTCTGCAACTGAAGAATACCGTATATCAGCGCCTCCGCCGTCGGTGGACACCCCGGCACGTAGACATCGACCGGAACGATGCGGTCGCAGCCGCGGACGATGGAATAAGAGTAGTGGTAGTATCCACCGCCGTTGGCGCAGGAGCCCATGGAAATAACCCACCTCGGCTCCGCCATCTGATCGTATACCTTGCGCAGTGCAGGAGCCATCTTGTTTACCAGCGTCCCCGCGACGATCATCACATCGGACTGTCGGGGGCTGGGTCTGAACATGATGCCGAACCGGTCGAGATCGTATCGCGATGCACCCGCGTGCATCATCTCCACCGCGCAGCAGGCGAGCCCGAATGTCACCGGCCACATCGAACTGGTTCGCGTCCAGTTGATCAATTTGTCCGCACTGGTCGTAATCCAACCTTTTTCGAGCACTCCCTCTATAGACAAGGTACTACTCCCACTCCAAAGCGCCTTTTACCCATTCGTAGATAAATCCCACGACCAGAATGCCGAGGAAGAGCATCATTGACAGAAATCCAAACATGCCAATTTCCTCGAGCACCACAGCCCAGGGAAACAGGAAAGCGATTTCCAAATCAAATATGATGAACAGAATAGCGACCAGGTAGTAGCGAACATCAAACTTCATGCGGCTGTCTTCGAAGGCTTCAAAGCCGCATTCATAGGGCGACAGCTTTTCGCTATCCGGTCGATGCGGGGCAATCATTCGGCCCATGGCAATCGCGCCGATACCGACCAACGCACCTATGCCTAGAAATATCAGGATCGGAACGTAGTTTTCCAACATCGCGTTTTCAACACCGAAACTCGAGACACGCCGTCCACTACGCCCCCTGGGTAGACGCGCCAACTTCACTGCAAGGCGAACGGCAACACGCCCGCGGGGAAACCATGCGAACACAAGCCGGCATACACTGCCGGACCGCCCTCGCAACACGGCCGTGGTGAGTCTAGGTGGGCCGGGCCGATGAAGTCAAGAAATGCATTCTAAAAAACGGACCGTCCATCGTCAGAAGACCCCGGAGACCATGCGCGGGCCGGATTCTACCCTACTCGAAACCGGACGTTCGAGCCTTCGACCTATTCCTTGACTAAACTCAAGGACCGGTCGGTGGTTTCACTGCGGCCGGCCCACTGCATTCATCGATTGGTGCCGAAGGCCGGACTCGAACCGGCACGGCTTGCGCCACCGCCCCCTCAAGACGGCGTGTCTACCAGTTCCACCACTTCGGCGTTTTTTCCCGACGCGTCCCGCTTACTCATTCGGGCTTTGGCGCAACGGGCCCTGTTGAACCGGTCTCCGGCGCGGGACTGCCTGCCGGCTGCGGCGCGGATGGGACGTCCCCCTCTGCGCCTTGATCCGGGGCCTGCGGCACCGCGGGAATGTCTCGTTCGCGCCCCAAATCGGGCTGCGTCTGAGGCACCACGTCCTCCGTCACGCTTCGCGACTGCGTCACCCCGGCATACATGTAGGCAAGTCCGAGGCTCGTCAGAAAGAACAAGGCGGCCAGCCAGGTCGTCACCCGGCTCAAAAAAGTTGCCGAACCACGAGCGCCGAACAGCGTCTGGGAACCGCCGCCGAACGCCGCGCCCATATCGGCGCCCCGTCCCTGCTGGAGCAGCACCAGAACGACGATCGCTATCGCGGCCAGCACGTGAATGACCAGCAGAATATTCGCCATGTCCCCTACTGCACCGCCTGACAGATGCTGTTGAACTCGTCGGCGTTCAATGATGCGCCGCCGATCAGACCACCGTCAATATCGGGTTGTTCGAACAGCTGTGCGGCGTTGGCGGCCTTGACGCTGCCGCCATAGAGGATGCTCAATTCTTCGACACCGGTCACTCCACGGCCCGTTAATGTCTCGCGTATGAAGCCGTGCACTTCCTGCGCCTGGTCCGGGGTTGCAGTCATTCCGGTCCCGATCGCCCAAACCGGCTCATAGGCGATGACCGACTGCCGGAAACCTTCTTCGCCAACCAGGTCTATCACCGGGGCCAGCTGCCCATCGATGGTCGACCGGGTTGCCTTGTCCCGCCGCTGTTTCAGTGTCTCACCGACGCATAGAATGGGGATCAACCCGTGCCGTTGAGCCGCTTGAAACTTCTCGGCCACAAGCTGGTTGGTCTCCCCATACAACGCGCGGCGTTCGGAGTGTCCGACGATCACATAGCTGCACCCGTAGTCCTTGAGCATCGGACCCGACACTTCACCGGTGAAAGCCCCGAAGTCGTGGACATCCAGATTTTGGCCGCCAAAACGTACCACACTGCCGCTTAAGGCTTCGGCCACGGCAGGAATCAAGATAAAGGGTGGGCAGACAACCACTTCGGCCGACCGCGCGGTTTCGATCTTTTCCAGAATTCCGCGCGCTAACTGCAGGGCGTCAGAACGAGATCCGTGCATCTTCCAGTTTCCAGCTACAATGGTACGACGCATCAATAACTTCCGTAGGTGAATAGTTGATTAAACAAGACAGCGCTCTAACGAGGAGCGCGGGATGTTACCCGCCGTGAGCCCATAAAGCAACGCAGGGAACGATCAAGTATCGAGGCTCCGGACCGCGGGACGACCGGGGGCTCAACCGGTGGCGCGGTAGCCGTCCCCGGCGGCTGCGGCGGATTTGACCACATCGGCCAGTTGCCGTCCGATGCGGTTGACCTGTTGGCGATCCCGGCCCTCAACCATCACCCGAATAACCGGCTCGGTGCCCGAGGGCCGCAGCACAATTCGCCCGGAGTGCGACAATTCGGCCTCCGCCTCGCGCACCGCCGATTGTATGGTCTTGCTCGCCCCGACATCCAAACGCAGCGAATTTGTCTGCTCAGGCAGCGGGACATTGATCATTGTTTGCGGGAACACCTCCATACCGCGCTTCAATTCAACCAGGGGAGTCCGCCCCTCGACCATCGCCTGCAGGACCTGCAACGCCGCGATTATGCCGTCGCCGGTTGTGCTCTTGTCCAGACAGATGATATGGCCGGAGGTCTCACCGCCTAGGTCCCATCCTTCCTCGCCCAGCAAAGCCAAAACATGGCGGTCGCCGACCGCTGCTCGCCGGAAGGAAATCCGATGCCGCTCACAAGCCTGCTCGAGGCCGAGGTTACTCATTAACGTGCCGACCACGCCCCCGTGCAGCCGACCGATCTGCTTGCGGGTCGTGGCGAGTATGTAGAGTATTTGATCACCGTCCACCAACCCGCCCTCGTGGTCCACGAGCAGCACCCGGTCGCCGTCGCCATCGAGGGCGATTCCAATGTCGGCACCGATTTCACGCACCTTTTGCATCAACATCTCCGGATGCGTTGAGCCACAATCGCGATTTATGTTGAAGCCGTCGGGGCGATCGGCAACGGCGATCACATCGGCCCCGAGCTCCTCAAACACGTTCGGCGCAACGTGGTACGCGGCGCCATGGGCGCAATCGAGCACGATACGCAGGTCGTTCAAAGTGAGTTTGTGAGGAATGGCACTTTTACAGAATTCGATGTAGCGGCCGGCGGCGTCCGGAAATCGCTCCGCCTTGCCCAGCTGTGCAGGAGGCGCCAGTACCATAGGCCGCTGCATCATGCGCTCGATATCCAGCTCCACCGCATCCGGCAGCTTGGCCCCATTGGGTGAAAAAAATTTGATGCCATTGTCCTCGTATTGATTGTGGGATGCGCTTATAACGATTCCCGCCAGGGCCCTGGCTGTGCAGGTCAGATAAGCGATGCCCGGGGTCGGCATGGGCCCCAGCAGCGAGATGTCGACGCCGGCCGCCGACAGACCCGCTTCGAGAGCGGATTCGAGCAGATAGCCGGACACGCGTGTGTCTTTACCGATAATCACTTTGCCTTCCCGGCGTCGGTCGTCGCTCAGGACACGGCCGGCGGCCCATCCGAGTTTCATGACCGTCTGTGGGGTGATCGGCTCGTCGCCAACGCGGCCGCGGACGCCGTCGGTGCCGAAAAATCGCTGGTCTGTGTGGGAGGGACTCAAAGCGTCGTGCACTCTCGATTGCTGATGGTTTTGGATGCTTGGCCCATTTTGCCACAATACGCTGGATGAGAAACCATTCAGTCGGCCTCGTTAACAATCTCCAGCATCCGCACTGCGTCTCTGGTCATCCCGACGTCGTGAACGCGTACAATGTTGGCGCCGTTTTGCACCGCGCTGAGCGCCAATGCAACACTCGCCGCCGCACGCCCATCAACCGGCAGGTCCAGCAACTGTCCGATCATGGATTTACGCGACAGACCGACAAGCACTGGCACGCCCAATTCCCTGAATGCGGCCAGATTGCGCAATAACCGCAGATTGTGTGAACTGGTCTTACCAAACCCAAATCCCGGGTCGGCAACGATCGAGTCCGGCGAAATCCCGGATGCGAGACAGGCATCGCGCCGCTCGGCAAGAAACGCCAACACCTCCATCACTACATCGCCGTAACTGGGGCGTTGCTGCATGGTCTGCGGTTCGCCCTGCATGTGCATCAGGCAAACCGGCACACTGGCGGCCACCGCGGCCGCCAGAGCGCCCGGCCGGCGCAGTGCGCGCACATCGTTGATCAGACCCGCTCCCGCCTCCACTGCGGCGGACATCACCTCCGGTTTGGACGTGTCGACGGAGACGGGTAGATCAAACTCCCGGTGCAGGGCCTCGACGATCGGCACCACCCGATCGAGTTCCTGCTGTGGATCGACCTGAACGGCACCCGGGCGCGTAGATTCTCCACCGACATCGATGATGTCCGCGCCCTCGGTCACCATACGCTGGGCCTGAAAGAGGGCCGCGTCACGCTCGACGTATAGTCCCCCATCCGAAAACGAGTCCGGTGTGACATTGAGCACGCCCATAATGGCGACCCGCCGCAGGTCGAGCCGGCGGCCACCGCAATCCAGTGCCGAGACGTTTACGCGTTCAGGGCTGGTGGTCGCCCGCGGGCTCATCCAGTCGTGGTTTGACCTTGGCGCGATCACGGGTTGGCTTGCCGGACGGCTTGTTCGGTGTGCCGCCAAGATCCTCCGGAGGCCTGGGTTGACGTCCAGCCATGATGTCGTCGAGTTGGTTGGAGTCCAGTGTTTCCCACTCCATCAGCGCTTCGGCCATCATCTTTACTTTATCTTTGTTCTCTTCGAGGATCTTGCGGGCCCGGATGTACTGCTCATCAATAATACGGGTGATTTCGGTATCCAGTTTCTGCGCGGTGTTTTCGCTGAGATTTCGATGCGTCACCATGTCGCGACCCAGGAACACTTCTGACTCATTGTCGCCGTAGACCCTTGGACCCAATTCTTCACTCATTCCCCAACGGGCAACCATTTTATGGGCAAGCTCCGTAGCTTGCTCAAAATCATTCGACGCACCGGTAGTCATCTGTCCCATAAAAATTTCTTCGGCGATCCTTCCACCCATGAGGACCGCGATCTTTTCCAACAGATAATTTCGATCGTGGCTGTAACGGTCCTCCTCCGGCAACTGCATAGTTACACCCAGTGCCCGTCCGCGTGGGATGATCGTGACCTTGTGCACCGGATCGGTGTTCTTGAGTAGCTTGGCAACTACGGTATGGCCAGATTCATGATAGGCGGTATTGAGCCGTTCGTGCTCCGGCATCACAATGGATCGGCGCTCGACGCCCATGACCACCTTATCCTTGGCCTTTTCAAAGTCGTCCATGTCCACCAGCTTCTTACCGGCCCGGGCCGCGAACAACGCCGCCTCGTTGACCAGATTTGCCAAATCGGCGCCGGAGAAACCCGGTGTCCCCCGCGCGATGATGTTTGCATCGACTTTATCGGACAGCGGAACCTTGCGCATGTGCACTTTAAGAATCTGCTCGCGTCCGCGGATGTCCGGCAGAGGCACATGCACCTGTCGGTCAAACCGCCCGGGCCGCAACAATGCTGGATCCAGAACGTCTGGACGGTTGGTGGCAGCGATGACAATAACGCCCTCATTGCCTTCGAACCCGTCCATCTCCACCAAAAGCTGGTTCAAAGTCTGCTCACGCTCGTCGTGACCGCCCCCCAATCCGGCACCGCGTTGTCGACCAACGGCGTCAATTTCATCGATAAAGATGATACAGGGCGCGTGTTTCTTGGCCTGTTCGAACATGTCACGGACGCGCGATGCGCCAACACCGACGAACATCTCCACGAAATCAGAGCCGGAAATAGAGAAAAACGGCACCTTCGCCTCGCCGGCAATCGCCCGTGCCAACAGCGTCTTGCCGGTACCTGGACTGCCCGTCATCAACACACCACGCGGAATACGCCCGCCAAGTTTCTGGAATCTGGACGGATCCTTGAGGAATTCGACAAGCTCCTGGACTTCTTCCTTGGCTTCTTCGACGCCCGCGACATCCTCGAAGGTGACTTTGTTGTTATCTTCGGTGAGCATGCGCGCCCGACTCTTACCGAAGCTGAGGGCGCCGCGCCCGCCTCCACCCTGCATCTGGCGCATCAGGTATATCCAGACACCGATGATGAGCAGTAACGGAAACCAGTGCACCAGGATTTGCATGAAGATAGACGGTGACTCTTCCTCCTTGGCCTCGATTTGCACTCCGCTCTCAATGAGATCACCCACCAGACCCCGGTCATCGGGAGAATAGGTCGAAAAAGACTGACCAGAGTTGGTCTCGGCGTAGATGTTATTGCCCTCGATCACGACCCGTTTCACGTTACCCTGTTTGACTTCGTTCAGGAACGTGGAGTAGTCGAGTTTCTGACTCCTCGCCATTTCGCGGGGAGCGAAGTTGTTGAAGACCGCCATCAGCACCATGGCAATCACCAACCAGAGAATCAAATTTTTCGTAAGATTGTTCAAATTACTACCTATCAGCAATGTGCCTCGGATAATCTAACTCGGCGTAGCGGCATGACTGGGCCCCGGTCCTCATTTAGGGTTGACTCGGATTGGCAGTGTATGGTTCCCCTTTGCCATTCTGCTATGGTTTAGCTATTCGCACAACTGTTTTCCCCGCCGTTTTTGGCGCCTCTAAAAACCCTTTTGCCAGCAAGTAAATCTCACGGCTCCGCGCCCGGGACGCCCCCGGTTTGCGCACTAGGCATTGTTCGAATCGCGCGGCGCAGCGCGATCGGAAACCGTCGGCCTCCCGGCCAGAGAACAGCTTGACCAGCAGCTTGCCCCCCCGAATCAGGACCGTAGCAGCCACCTCCAGGCTCATGTTCAGCAAACGCAGGGCCTTGGCATCGTCGACATCGCGTATACCGCTAATATTGGGGGATATATCCGAGATTACAAGGTCAGCCAGACCATTGGGCAGACTGCGCAGGATGCGCTGTTGCACCGCCGGATTCATGATATCACCCTGTATGATTACTGCCCCAGGGATGACCTCCATCGCTAACACGTCCACGGCAACCAATTTTCCGTTGGGGCCGATCCGGGACTGCACATACTGCGACCATCCCCCCGGCGCCGCGCCCAGTTCGACGACGGCCAAGCCGGGACGAAGTATATGATCACGCCGATCGATTTCAATCAGCTTGTAAACGGCCCGCGAGCGGTATCCATCAACTTTGGACCTGCGCACATATGCATCGCGCGTGTGCCGACGCTTCCAGTCATTGCTTTTACGCCGCTTTGCCCGCACCATTTATACCTATAACACAAATTGAAAATGAACGACCAATGAATCTAACCGGCAAGCAAAAGCGTTTCTTACGCGGTTTGTCTCATCACCGCAAGCCCTATGTGACGGTAGGTGCGCTGGGATTACACGACAACCTGGTCGGGGAAATTGCCAATGCCCTCGAGCGCAAGGAGCTGATAAAAATCAAGCTCCCCACGACCCCCCGTGACCAACAAAGACGGGTCGCGCGTCAGATTTGCGATCGGACCGGCTCCGAATTGGTGCAATTGATCGGTCGTATGTGTATCGTATACCGAACCGCCGAGGAGCCTCACATACACCTACCGACGTGATCTGCAAGGTCCATTCATGTGCTTGCTGCTGTTCGCTGTCGACAGTCATCCCAAATACCGCTTGGTCGTGGCCGCAAACCGCGACGAATACTACCATCGCGCCACCGAACCGGCGCATTTCTGGGAAGACAATCCCAATCTGCTGGCCGGCCGAGATTTGGAAAGGGGGGGAGCCTGGCTGGGCATCACCAGGACCGGGCGGTGGGCGGCATTAACCAATTACCGCGAGAGGAACACAGCACACTACGCAAACTCCAGGGGACATATCGTTCGTGATTACCTGACGAGCGACCTCTCTCCCGGTGCATTCGCCCGCGACCTGATACAGGAAGTCGACGAATTTGCCGGTTTCAACTTAGTCGTCGGCAATGGACGGGAGTTCCTGTACTACTCGAATCGAGGCGGTGACCCATGTCTGCTGAGTAAGGGAATATACGGTTTGAGCAACCAACTGCTAGATACGCCCTGGCCCAAACTCACACACGGAAAGTCGGAACTCGAAAAAGCCATTGCCGATGGCATCGACATCGACGTGGATCGGCTTTTCACGATCCTTGCACACCAGGACATCGCTGCTGACGAGGATCTGCCGGACACCGGCGTCGGCATAGAACAAGAGAGACTGCTGTCACCGCCTTTTATTACCAGCCCGGCATACGGCACGCGCAGTTCCACAGTCATACTGGTAAATCAAGCAAATTGCGTCGAGTTGACTGAACGGAGCTTCCTGTGGGCCGCCGGTGATGGGCTGCGTTCGCCAAAACGTTACACGACCGTCGTTCATAAGTTCACGGAACAGCGGCTATAATTGCCGTATTCGTCCTATTTTCCGCTGGAGAGTCGCTTTGCGCAAGGTTTTAATCTCAATCGTTCTGTTACCGGTCTTGCTGTATGCCGGTGCCAAAGGATACTTATGGTACTCCATATACAGCGAAATGGAGGATGCCAAAAAAACCATCGCTCCATTCGCTAAACTGGAGTACCAAAGTATTCAGTTTCCGTTGACCGATCCGTTTGGCGTGCGCGGTATAACCATCACACCCCATGCCGTAAACGATACGATCCGGATCGGCTCCGCGCTCGTTCACACCTCCGGGATTACCGAACTCTTTCGCCTGATTAAAAGTTACTACAACGAACGGATGCCCGAGCGGCTGCGGCTATCAGTGAAACGAATCGGCCTGAATCTGAACGGTGAACTTGTCTCTTGGATCGCAAACAATCAACAATCAAATTTGTTCGGAACACCGCTGGACGCACTGGGGTGTGGTAATCGCCGGTACTTCAGCCCTGCCGATCTACTGGAAATGGGTTACGACAAGCTCCGGCTCGATACAACATTATCCTATCAATTCGAGCGCGGTATAGAGGCTATCGAACTCTATGTCAAGTTCAATGTTCATGACGCCATGTCAATTGCATTGGATGTATCAATGCCGGAGTTTGTGATGCCCGCAGTTGGTGGAAACGTTGGGCTTCAGATCCCGACACTGACCAATTTCTCGGTCAATCTGGAGGATTTGTCCTTCAACGAAAAGCGTAATAAGTATTGCGCAACAGTCAACGGAACCGACGTCCCAAAGTTTATCGACCACCACATACAGGCGGTTAAAGTTTATGCCGAAGAAAACGGCTTCCCGGTGAGTGATCAGCTACTGGCCGGTTACCGCAACTATGTCGCAGCATCAGGGAACATCACAATAAACGCGAATCCCTATGATCCGATCGATGCCATGGCGCTGGCAAATTTGAACGCACGGCAATTTGTTGAGTGGCTGGCTCTGGAAGTCAACATCAGTGGCAAGGTGATCGAAGAACTCCTGGTCTTCGCCAGTCCAGCGGAGTCACCAGCACCGGCGGAGCAGGACAAAGCAAAGGTCGCGCTTGATACTTACAAGCCAACCCCGGTCGGCGAGCTGGACCGACATATCAATCGGCTTTTGAAGATTCGAACCGTCGACGGTAAGTCGCACCATGCCTACTTGAGCCGGGTTGAAGCCTCGAACCTGGTGCTGACCAAGGAGTTGGTCGGCGGCTCAGTGGTGTTCTCAGTACCGATCGCACAAATTCAAGAGGTCTTGGTGTTGTATTAGGTGACCGCACGTCCGACGGCGCTTGGTTTCCACGCAACACCGACTCACACTCGGATTCGCGTTTTTCTAACACGCCAACTTGCCCCTGTATAATTATTGTTGATTTTACAAGGCAAAATAACACAATTATCCAAACACCGAGATAGCCATTGGCGTTGCGATTTAATACACAAAAAAAGATGAACATTAAGACGGTCGTAAAAAACTTGGCTGGTCCTAAACTGCTAGGGATCTTCGATTATTTCAGTAAGCCAGAGTACAAAAATATTTGGGGTGGTGCATTTAATGGTCAGGCCTTTCGGTGCGCAATTTTTGAAGAATTATGTGAAACAATATCTTTCAATGTGATTATTGAGACAGGCACGTTTCGTGGCAATACAACAGCCTTCGTGGCAAATAAACAATTGCCAGTTTATACCGTTGAGTCCGATTCTCGAAATTATGGATATGTGTTAGCGCGTTTTCTATTTAAACCACGCATACATACCATACACAACGATAGTCGCGCCTTTTTGAAGGTGTTGGCGGAAGATAAAGATTTTCCAAAAGACAAGGTATTTTTCTATTTGGACGCCCACTGGGATAAAGAGCTGCCGCTTCGTGAGGAACTGGATATCATTTTCGCCACTTGGCGCGAATCTGTAGTAATGGTTGATGATTTCAAAGTGCCCCGTACAAAATATCAATACGATGATTATGGTGAAGGCAAAGCACTTACCATAGAGTACCTACAGACATCCCAACACAGTAACGATTTCCAACTTTTTTTCCCGGCAAAAGGAGATGAGCATGAGACAGGATTTAAGCGTGGTTGTGTCGTACTGACGAATTCTCCAAAGTGCGCTCGCCGATTGAGTGCTATGCAGACCCTTAGCCCGACCGTCCCCCGGACTGAGCGCCGGGGCGCGCCGCCACACTGCAATACGACGGCCAAATCACCAGAGCCAGACCCAGCACACAGTTGAGAACAAAGAGCGCGCTCGCCAACCCATGCAGGCGTTCAAACTGCTGTGCCGGTTCGGATCCGGCCATAAATTCGCCGGGCGTGGCTTGTTTCAATGCCGCCATCTGTGGTGTTAGTAGATATTCGCCGATCATGGTGACCACGAGCACTATCAGAATCACCGCGCAACGCCACGGCCACCCCCGATAGCGCCGACGCGGGTTCACCAGTACCGCGAGCGCCAGCAACGCGACGCCGCAAACCATTCCGGTGATGCTCAGTCGTCCAAACAGCCTGGCGGCGACTTCACCAGCCGCCTGACGGCTCTCCAGAACCGCAAACAGCGTAGGGACGACGACAAATCCCAACGCCCACATCAGTCCAATCCAGAGCGTAATCAGCACCCGCTCCAACGCCAGCCACAGCGGAGAAACGAGCACGGCTTACGGCTAACTGCAGCGGATATTGAGGATCTCGTACACGCGCAAACCGCCTGGCGTGTGCACCTCGACCTCTTCGCCCACACTTTTACCAATCAGTGCGCGGCCCATCGGCGAGCTGAAGGAAATCCGCGCGTTGTCCAAATCTGCCTCTAAATCCCCAACGATCTGGTAGGCAACCGAGTCTTCGTTGTGTAAATCATAGAGTTCAACGTGCACCCCGAAAACAACGCGGTCGATAACGCCCAACTGTTCCGTATCGATCACCTCCGCGCTCGCCAACCGCATCTCCAACTCGCTGATTCGGCCCTCAACAAAACCCTGTTGTTCCCTCGCCGCTGAATACTCCGCGTTCTCCGACAGATCCCCGTGGGAGCGTGCCTCGGCAATGGCCTGAATGATCCGTGGCCGTTCAATGGCCTTTAGCCGTCTCAATTCCTCTTTCAGTTTCGCCGCACCCTCGGCTGTGAGTATCACCCGCATCATGCTGCCAGTTCTTTGTGCAGGTCTTGCAGTCGATTCACCCTCCCTTCGTCCCGCTCCCGATGGGCTGCGCACGCTGCGCGGGCGGCCGCCAGACTCGTAAAATAAGTGATCTTGTGCTGGAGTGCTTCGCGGCGGATGGTATAAGAATCGCGCAGGCTTTGTCCGCCCTCGGTCGTATTCACAATCAAATTGATGTCCTGATTCTTGATCATATCGACAACGTGGGGACGGCCTTGTTTCACCTTGTTCACCGGCTGCGCCGCTATGCCTGACGCGTGCAGGACCCGCGCAGTACCGCTGGTGGCCACCAACTCGAAATCATGTTCGGACAGATAGCGGGCAATCTCCACAGCAGCCTGTTGATCACCCCGTTTTACTGAAACTAGCGCTCGTCCTCGCCGCGGAATCTCCGCTCCCGCCGCACGCTGTGACTTGTAGAATGCTTCTCCGAAACTAGCCCCGATCCCCATCACCTCGCCGGTGCTCTTCATTTCCGGGCCGAGCACGGTGTCGACTCCAGGAAATTTGATGAACGGGAACACGGCTTCCTTGACCGCATAATAGTGAGGCACGAGTTCCTCCGTCACCCCCTGCTCGACGAGCGACGCGCCGACCATGCAGCGGGCCGCGATCTTAGCCAGTGGGCGCGATGTCGCTTTGGACACGAACGGCACCGTCCGCGAGGCCCGCGGATTCACCTCGAGCACGTAAATCTGATCGTCCTTCACCGCGAACTGTACGTTCATCAACCCCACGACATGAAGAGCGAGGGCCATGCGCCGGGTCTGGTCCCGTAACACCGCCTGTGTGGTTTTCGAGAGACTGAACGGCGGCAACGAACAGGCCGAGTCCCCGGAGTGCACACCCGCCTCCTCGATGTGCTCCATGATCCCGCCAATCAACACCGTGCTACCATCGCTGATCGTGTCCACATCAACCTCAATGGCGTCCGCCAGGAATCGATCCAACAGCACGGGCGACTGGTTGGAGACCTGGATTGCGGAGCGCATGTACCGGTCCAGGTCATCGCGACTCCGCACGATTTCCATGGCCCGGCCACCCAATACGTATGACGGCCGCACGACCAGCGGATAATCGATCTCTTCCGCCAACCGCAGTGCCTCCTCGGGGCTGCTCGCCGTCCGATTCGGCGGCTGCAACAATTCCAATTTGTCCACCAGGTGCTGGAAGTGCTCCCGATCCTCCGCTTCGTGTATGGCGTCCGGCGAGGTTCCGATGATCGGAGCGCCGGCGGCGGCCAGATCCTTGGCAAGCTTGAGTGGCGTCTGCCCGCCGAATTGAACGATTACGCCAGTAGGCTTTTCGACCTGGATAATTTCCAGCACGTCTTCCAAGGTCAGCGGTTCAAAATACAAGCGGTCCGAGGTGTCGTAATCGGTTGAAACCGTCTCCGGGTTGCAGTTGACCATAATGGTCTGGTAGCCGTCCTCCCGCAGGGCCATCGACGCGTGGACACAACAGTAGTCAAACTCGATACCCTGACCGATCCGATTGGGCCCGCCACCGAGGACGATAATCTTGTCCCGGTCTTCCGGGTCAGACTCACATTCATCCTGATATGTGGAATACAGGTAAGCGGTGGCGGCTGCAAATTCCGCGGCGCAGGAATCCACACGCTTGTAGACGGGACGTATCCCTTGAGCGTGACGCAGTGCTCGCATCGCCTGCTCATTGATGCCTAGCAGCTGGGCCAGGCGCCGATCGGAAAACCCTTTGCGCTTCCACGTCAACAATCGACTGCGGTCAATCCCAACCTCCGGATGAATATCCCGCTCGATATGGATCAATTCCTCGATCTCGGCCAGAAACCACGGATCAATGCCACTCAGTTCATACACCCGCTCTACTGATACACCGGCGCGGATCGCATCGGCAATATGCCACAAACGGCCGGCCCCGGGCACCTGCAGCGCCTGGGTGAGCGACTCCTCGCCGGCGTCGTCATCCTGCTCGAAGTCGATTCTCGGTTCAAAACCGTAGCTGCCGATCTCCAGTCCACGCATCGCCTTCTGCAAAGACTCCTGAAACGTGCGGCCGATGGCCATGACTTCGCCGACCGATTTCATCTGCGTCGTCAATACGCCATCGGCCTGTGGAAATTTCTCAAAATCGAACCGCGGTATTTTGGTCACCACGTAGTCGATGGTTGGTTCGAAAGACGCGGGCGTTGCGCCGCCGGTAATCTCGTTACGCAGCTCGTCCAGTGTGTATCCGATCGCGAGCTTTGCCGCGACCTTGGCGATTGGGAAGCCCGTGGCCTTCGATGCCAGGGCCGAGGAGCGGGAAACGCGGGGGTTCATCTCGACGATGACCATGCGGCCGTTTTCCGGATTGATCGCAAATTGAACGTTCGACCCACCGGTGTCGACACCGATTTCACGCAACACCGCAATACTGGCGTCACGCATGTGCTGAAACTCTTTATCGGTAAGGGTCTGTGCCGGTGCCACCGTAATCGAATCTCCGGTGTGCAGGCCCATCGGGTCGACGTTTTCAATGGAACACACGATGATGCAATTGTCGCTGCGGTCGCGCACCACTTCCATCTCGAATTCCTTCCATCCAACAATGCATTCCTCGATCAGCAATTCCTTAGTCGGTGACGCCTCCAAACCCCGCTGGCAGATCTCGACGAACTCCTCCTTGTTGTATGCAATACCACCACCACTGCCACCGAGGGTAAACGACGGACGTATGATGACGGGGTAACCGACCATCGCCTGGACCTGGAACGCCTCTTCCATGCTGTGGGCCAACGCCCCCGGGACGGTCTCCAGGCCAATCCGGCTCATAGCCTTCTTGAATAATTCACGGTCTTCGGCCTTGTCAATTGCGTCTCGGGTCGCGCCGATAAGCTGCACACCGCAGTCTGCCAGCACGTTGTTCCGGGCCAGATCCAAGGCACAGTTCAGTCCAGTCTGTCCGCCCATCGTCGGCAGCAGCGCGTCAGGGCGTTCACGCTCGATGATCGTCTGCAGCGTGCGCCAGTGTATGGGCTCGACGTATGTCGCGTCCGCAAAGTCAGGATCGGTCATGATCGTGGCCGGATTCGAGTTGACCAGGACGATCCGATAACCTTCCTCCTTCAGCGCTTTGCAGGCCTGCACGCCGGAATAGTCAAACTCGCAGGCCTGGCCGATCACGATGGGACCGGCGCCGATGATGAGCACGCTGCGGAGATCGGTGCGCTTAGGCATGACCGCCCACGGCGCCGACCGCATCGGCGCCCGACGGCAACCGCCTGTGCTCTATCATTAACGCCACGAAGCGATCGAACAGGTAGGAGACGTCCTGAGGCCCGGGACTCGCTTCCGGATGCCCCTGAAAGGAAAACGCCGGCCGGTCCACGCAAGCCAGACCCTGAATCGACCCGTCGAATAATGACTTATGAGTGACCCGGAGACGATCGTTCAAACTGCGCTCGTCTACGGCAAATCCGTGATTCTGACTGGTGATGAACACCTGTCCGCTGCTCAAGTCCTGCACCGGGTGGTTGGCCCCATGATGACCGAATTTCATCTTTACCGTCTTCGCGCCGCACGCTAGTGCCAAGAGCTGATGCCCCAGACAAATCCCAAACACCGGAAGGTTCGCGGCCAATATCTGCTGGATGGCGTCGACGGCGTAGCCGCAGGGTTCCGGGTCGCCGGGCCCATTGGAGAGGAATACGCCATCGGGCCGTTCGGCCAGCACGTCTCGGGCCGCGGCCGTCGCCGGAACCACCCGCACGTTGCAGCCCCGGTCCGCCAACAGTCTCAGGATATTGTGTTTCACGCCAAAATCGTAAGCTACAACCCTAAAATCGGCGGGGACCGGCGCACGGTACGCTAACGCCGAGCGATCCCAACCACCCTGACTCCAGACATACGGTTCGCTCGTAGTGACCACAGAAGCGAGGTCCATCCCTTGCAAACCCGGGAAAGCCCGGGCGGCAGACAGCGCCTCGGCGGCATCCGGCTGCGAGCCGGCCACCAGACAAGCGTTCTGCGCGCCGTGCTCGCGAAGCAGCCGCGTCAACTTGCGGGTGTCGATGTCCGCAATGGCGACGACATTCCGCTCGCGCAGATACTCGCCCAACGATTGAGTCGACCGCCAACTGCTCACCCTTCGCGGCAGGTTATGGATAACCACACCGGCGGCGTAGATGGCCGTCGACTCGACGTCCTCCGGATTGACACCGGTGTTGCCGATGTGGGGATAGGTAAAGGTGATGATCTGCCGGGCGTAGGACGGGTCCGTGATAATTTCCTGGTAGCCGGTGATTGCGGTATTGAACACCACCTCGCCGACGGATTGCCCGGAAACACCAATCGACCGCCCTTCGAACAGGGTACCGTCTTCGAGCGCTAATAAGGCAGTGTTGGCCACAATTTCCTCAAGGTTGTTGCCCGACCACGGCGTACACCCAACTACGCGCTGCGCCGATCGAGCCGAAAAAAAGGGAGAAACCCCTTAGGTTTCTCCCTTTAGGAGACGGTCTGAATCAGCGTCGCCATCGGACGGCGAATTGTAAGGAAGAACCGGTCCCGATTCAACGGTGCGTCAACCCAGGCCCAATACATCCTGCATGTCATACAGACCCCGGTCCCGTTCGGCCAGCCACAACGCGGCGCGAACGGCGCCGTGCGCAAAGGTCAGGCGACTGGAAGCCCGGTGGGTGATTTCCACCCGCTCACCTTCGGCGGCGAACAGCACGGTGTGCTCACCGACGATGTCCCCCGCCCGAATGGTGGCAAAACCGATGGTTTCACGACTGCGCTGCCCGGTTTGTCCCTGCCGCGCGTAGACGGCGCAATCATCGAGGTCTCGCCCCAACGCCGAAGCCACCACCTCACCGAGCCGCAACGCGGTCCCCGAGGGTGCATCGACCTTGTGTCGATGATGGGCCTCGACGATTTCAATGTCCACCTCGTCTCCGAACGTTTTTGCCGCCATCTCCGCCAGCCGGAAACACAGATTAACCCCGACGCTCATGTTTGGCGCCAAAACCACGGCGATTGAATCCGCAGCCTGCTCGATACAGCGACGCTGCTCGGCATCCAAACCGGTGGTGCCGACCACCATCCGCCTGCCGGCGTCGCGGCAAAAAGCGGCGTGCTCCACCGTGGCGCTGGGGTGGGTAAAATCGACCAGCACATCAAAGTCCGCACCCTGCAGGGTGTCGGTCACCGGCACCTCGATTGCTCCGATGCCCGCCAACGCACCCACATCGGCGCCGATTGCAGGGCTGTCGACCGCCTCAACCGCCGTTGTCACCCGCACCCGATCAACGGCTACCTGCGCAGCCTGGACAACGCACCGCCCCATGCGTCCCGCGGCACCCACTATCCCGAGTTTTACCATGTGTTCTCCCGCAGTTTTTCAACATCAAACAAGGATCGTCCGCACATGCCCTCAATCTCGGGCATCGGGCGGCCATTATAGTGAACACACGCCCGGAGACGCACCCGAGCGGCACAATCGGCCCGGATCCACCGTGCCGCCAGCGGGCAGCGGTGCTTCAGATCATCGCGACACAGTCCGGCATCTTTCTGGCCGCGCCCGCTGGGCCACGCCTGGCTACTCGAACAGACTGGTCCACCGGTCGGCGGACACTGGGCAATCCGGCGGCGTGGTCTACACTTCAACGAGTTGACACGGACCTGGATCGGTCAACCACAAACCCTTGGCAGCCATGATGCATGCACACTCTCCGTTCCTCGAACCACTTACTCCGGAAGCGCGGAGCATGATCCGAACCGATCGAATATCGGTGAATCGTTTTCCGTATCGAATCGGCCGCGAATCACGTCTCGGCGTGGTGCACGGACGATTGCGCATTCTCGAGCGCCGCGAGCTTTCATGTCCGCCGACCAATGATCTGTATCTTTGTGATCCCGGTCCGGTGCTGTACGTCTCCCGTCAACACTTTCAAATCGAACAGACGGACGATGGCGGGTACCAACTGTTCGACCGCGGCAGCACCTGCGGCACCATCGTCGGCAACCAGATGGTCGGCGGGTCCGCCCAGGGTAGCCGCTGTACATTGCTGGACGGCAACGTTGTCGTTATCGGGACATCGGAGTCGCCGTATGTGTTCAAGTTTTTCTGCCCACAGCCCCATCCCGAGTACCCGCCGGTCCACACCGACCGCTGACCGGAAGCCTTGGTTGATCCGAGTTCCGTCGGTACCAATTGCTGTTTACAGCGCGAAATAAGTTCCTGTGATCACGCCGTCGAGGCGCGCGAGACGCAACTGCAACTTATCTATGTACTTGTGCAGGCCGTCCTTGTCCATCTCTTCCAGTCTGGCCCGCCGAATCGAGCGCAGTGTCCGATCGATGAGCTTAACGGCGTCCCGCTTGTGGGGTAGATCTCTAAGACACTGCTTCACCTGGCCAACACAATACAGGAACGTACGAGGAAATTCGGGGTCCTGAAGCAGAAATCGAACGACGTTCCGGCGTCTAACCGGGCCTTGAATCTTTTGACTGTAGCTCTGATAACCCGACAACGATTGCAACACGCTCATCCACTGGATGTTTTCGAACGGAAGCAGTTCCTCGGGCTCCTGCGGCAGCAAACTTTCCGAACGCACATCGACGATACGGGTAGTCATATCGGCACGTTCCAGATTACGGCCCATGCGCAGAAAATTGTAACCGGCGTTTCGCAGCATCGTGCCCGCTAACAACCCGGTCATCTGTTCCACTCTACCTATGATCGCGTGCAGAAACTCGAACCGGCGCTTCTGAGCAAGTCCCATCGGTAGGGACGCCTTGGTGTCGAGGTACAACGCGTTAATAACCTCCCACCCTTCTCTGGGGATGATGTCGCGTATCGCCCTGGCGTTATCACGTGCATTGTTCAAGGACAACAGCAGGGAACTGGGGTTGCGGTTGTCGGCAACGAGAAAACGGGTGACGTTGCGCTCGCTGGGCTCGGGATAAAGATCGTCAAACAATTTTCCGTAGCCGGATATATCAATCAGTGGCCGCCAACCCAGAGGTAGTTTTTTCGGCAGATCCAGCAGCAAGTGTGCGTTGACGTTGATTAGGCGTGCGGTGTTTTCGGCGCGTTCCAGATAGCGCGCCATCCAATAGATGCGTTCGGCAACGCGAGACAGCATTTACGAACCGCCTGTGTCGATGATCCAGGTGTCTTTACTGCCGCCACCCTGAGACGAATTTACGACGGTGGAACCCTTTCTCAAAGCGACCCGGGTCAACCCTCCGGTGGTGACATAGGTTTCCTGACCGGAAAGGATGAACGGGCGAAGATCGAGGTGGCGTGGTTCCGCATGGTCGTCGACCAGCGTCGGAGTGGTGGACAAGGTTATCAGTGGCTGGGCAATGTAGTTACGTGGATCTTTGCAGATCAGGCGTTTGAACGCAGCACGTTCCTTGGCGGTCGACTGCGGCCCGACGAGCATCCCGTAGCCGCCGCTCTCATTCGCGGCCTTCACCACCATCTTATCCAGATTGGCCAACACGTGGTTGCGTTCCTGCTTGTTTATGCACAAGTACGTGAGAACGTTCGGAATCAACGGATCCTCATCCAGGTAATACTTGATCACTTTGGGAACAAACGCATAGATGACTTTGTCGTCCGCCACACCGGCGCCTGGTGCGTTAGCCAGCGCAACCTTGCCGTTCTGCCAGGCGCGCATTAGACCGGGCACACCGAGCATTGAATCCGGCTGGAAGACCTCAGGATCGAGAAACAGATCATCGACGCGCCGGTAAATCACGTCGACGCGTTCGAGGCCGCCAATCGTCCGCATGTACACGCAGTTGTCTTTGCCAACGTTCAGGTCGGGCCCTTCCACGAGTTCGGCCCCCATGCGTTGGGCGAGATAGGCGTGCTCGAAGTATGCCGAGTTGCAGATGCCCGGAGTCAACACCGCAATCTCCGGGGATTCGCGCCGACGCGGCGACAGAGACGCCAGGCACTCGTACAGCCTGGTTGGGTAGTCATCAACCGGTTCGATGCTGTAGTGGTCGAACAGCTCGGGGAAGACCCGCTTCATGACCAACCGATTCTCCAGCATGTAGGAGACACCGGACGGCACCCGGAGATTGTCTTCGAGAACGTAGATCGTGCCGTCCTTGCCGCGTATCAGGTCCGATCCACAGACGTGCGCCCAAACCTTTTGCGGTGGATTGACGCCGACACACTGGGGACGAAAATTCTTCGAGTCAACGAGCAATTCAGCCGGCACCACCTTGTCTTTGACGATCTTCTGCCCGTGGTAAAGGTCATCGATAAACAGGTTCAAGGCCCGCACCCGCTGCTCGAGCCCGCGTTCGATTCCATCCCACTCATCTTTACGTATTGGGCGGGGAATGATGTCGAAGGGCCACGCCCGGTCTATAGAGCCGCTCTCGTCATCCGAGTACACGGTGAACGTGATGCCCATGGAGCGGATCGCCAGCTCGGAAGCCGTTTGACGTTCCCGCAGATCTTCGTCCTTGAGTGAACTGAAAAATCGGCACAACGGCCTCGCCCAGCCACGGGGACGGTTGGCGTGCTGGATTAGCTCGTCGTAGAATCCCGCGACTTTGTAGTTTTTCCATCGAATAGGCATAAGCGGTTATGGTCAACCGATTCCAATTTAAAATCAATCAGCACCGCACTCGCCCGGCCGGCGCTGCCCCGGAAACGTGCCCGCGCGCGATCTTGGTGCACGCCACCCCGGGACACCGGTCTCCGCAATCCGGCGCCTTGAGGACGGCCTCGTGACCTACTGCCTGGCGATCAATCTGGAAGCGGGGATCGTCTTTGCATCGGACTTCCGCACCAATGCCGGGGTGGATCAGGTCAGCACCTATAGTAAAATGCACGGGTTCTGCGTACCCCAACGGCGCGTGCTGTTGCTGTTGACCGCCGGCAACCTGGCCACCACCCAAGCCGTCGTCAATTCGGTTCGGCGGGACATAGGCGACCCTGCGGCGACGACCAGCCTGAATACAGTCGAGTATATGTTCGACGCCGCGCGCTACATCGGCAAGATCAGTCGCCAGGTGCAGGCACGGCACACGGACCAGAACAACGAGAGTGGCCCGAGTCTCGAAGCGACCTTTATACTGGGCGGTCAGCTGCGTAATCAACCGCAGGAAATTTACCTGATTTACCCAGAAGGGAACTACATTACCGCATCGCCGGCCAAGCCGTACCTGCAGATCGGGGAGACTAAATACGGCAAGCCGATCCTGGATCGAATGGTTAGCCCGGGCACCAGCCTAGAAGACGCGGCACGCTGCGCCTTGGTGTCGCTGGACTCCACCTCACGCAGCAATGTCTCGGTGGGACCGCCGTTCGAACTCAGTTTGTACGATAAGGACCAACTCGAACTGAATCGGCACTTGGTCTTGACTGAGGATTCACCCTTTTACATATCACTGCGCGACAAGTGGGTGGAGGCGGTGAAACACGGCTTTGAGGAGTTGCCGCGTTTCAGTTGGGAAGACGGCAGCGACACATTGGTTTAACATGATGCCGGTCATACGGTCTTGCCGCCTATAACCTGATGCACCATACGCAGCTTGGCGGCGGCGGTCTGCGACAACGCGAATGGATAGGCGTCACTGAGTCCCATGCTGCGATTCAGGGCGTTCATCACCGAGGTGAGTTGAATCCAGTCGTCCAGCAGGGCATCAAACGCGCAGGCCGGATCGAACGCGTATTGCGCGTCCGGCGCCGGGGCGGCTGCCGGTCGGGTCATCGGCCGGCCGGCGATGAAGAAACCATAATCACGGGCGGTCTCCAGGGTATCGAACATGTGCAGGTAATGAGCCCAGCTCTCAGCCCAATCCTCCCACGGATGGGCCGAGGCGTAGGCGCTGATAAATCGCTCAGGCCAATCGGCAGTAGGCCCGTTTGCATAGTAATGCTTAAGGGCGGGGGCGTAGTCGTGCCGTTCGTCGCCGAATAATGCGCGCACCGGTTCGAGCCAAGGCGTCCCCGCCACAACTTGAAACCAGTAGTAATGACCGATCTCGTGGCGAAAATGACCCAGCAGCGTGCGGTACTGCTCGTTCATTTTTTCCCGTATCTCTTCACGCGCACTGTGGTCCGCCTCCGCGATATTGATGGTGATGATGCCCTCCCGGTGTCCCGTCATCACGTGGTGATCGGGACCGAGAAGATCGGCGAATTCCGGATTCGGATTCGGATCAGCGAGAAATTCGAAGCCCAGACGATTGGATGCCTCCACCGGCAAACCCAGTTCGAGCAACGTGTAGATCAGCCGGCGTTTCGCCTGCTCAACACGTTTCCACAGCTTCTTGTTCTTTGGATCTTGCAGATTTGGGATAATCCGATTGAGACGGCAGGATCGGCAGAAGGAACCAGGGTCCGGCTGAGGGACGATCCAATTGCAAACGCTCTGCGTCTCGTAGTTGCCGCACAGGCGGAACAAGCCCTTGGCTGCGCCGGGCCCCACCGAACGCCACAAGCCGGCCTCGACCGGCTCCAGCGCGGTGATGACGAGCCGTTCGGGATTAAACCCGAGGGCTCGCCCGCATTGCAAACAGACTGTGTTTTCAAAATGCAGAGTGTTACCGCAGGTGCAAGGAAATGTGCGCAAAGCTCACCACAAACTGGATTAAACCGAATTTTACGATGCCGTCGACCCTGGACCCAGACCACCGGGGATCGATGCCCGCACCATTGTATACCCACTGACCTCGATTGGCGGATAATCGCGCCGAATAACGCAATATCAACCGGTTTCTAAGCAAATGCTGCTGAAAGACAAAGTGGCCGTGGTAACCGGTGTAGGCTCGGACTCCAGTATCGGCCGGGCCACGGCAAGGGTGTTCGCCGCTCAAGGCGCTCGTGTGGCACTGATCGACATCGACATGGAAGCGGTTCAGGCATCGGGCACCGCGTTAGGTGAGCCTCACCGCGCCTACCTCAGCGACGTGTCCGATGCCGCCCAATGCCGCCGGACCATCAGTCACATCGTGGCGGACCTCGGGCCAGTCGATGTACTGGTCAACAGTGCCGGCATCGTTCACGGCACCCGGATTACTGAGATCGGTGCGGATGAATACAACGAGGTGTTGGATACCAATCTGCGTGGAACGTTTCTCATGTCCCAGGCTGTCGTGCCGCACATGCAGGCGCAGGGCTCCGGTAACATCGTCTGCGTCTCCTCCATCGCCGGTCAGAGCGGCGGTGGGGTGTTCGGGAGCTCCCACTATGCCGCGGCCAAATCCGGCATCTTCGGCCTGGCCAAGGCGCTGGCCCGGGAGCTGGCCCCGCACGGGATTCGCGTCAACGCCGTCGCCCCCGGCCCCATCGACAACGACTTCACCAAAGGCCGAATGACCAGTGATATCAAGCGCGAGCTGGCCGCCAAAATCCCGCTTGGACGCCTCGGCACACCGCAAGACGTCGCCAACGCCTGCCTGTTCCTGGCCTCCGACCTGTCCAGTTACATCACCGGGATCGTGCTGGATATCAACGGCGGCCTGCTCATCCACTGAGCCGTCCAGTGCACCGAGGGCCCGCGGGTGATGGCGCGGGGATCGAGCGGACGGACGAGGGACAGTGCGCTCTGAGGAACATGTACGGGGTCGGGGCGACTAGCTCCGACCCCAGTGACCTCGGAGGTTGCACAACGACCAATTGTGGCTAAGCTGGATTAGTAGAGGCACACCGGCCGGACACCCATGTTCAAGTTAAGCCGCTACTACTCGGTTGCGAGCTTCATCGCGATCCTTGCCGTAATCATCGTTCTGTCGCTTTATTACCGCGCCAATGCGGTCGAATCATTGATGGAACATCAAACCCGCACCAACGTCTCGCTGGCCCAGGCCTTCGCCAATTCGGTTTGGTCTAAATATAAGGCGTTCGTCCATCAGGCATCCGCAATCGCGCCCTCTGAACTGCCCGACCGGAACGAGATCAAGCAACTGCAGGCGGACATCCGCGCACAGATGACAGGGCTCAATGTCGTTAAGGTGAAGATCTACAATCTGGACGGATTGACCGTATTTTCAACAGATCCGAGCCAGATCGGGGCGGACAAGAGCAGTAACAGCGGATTCTTGAAGGCCCGCGCAGGGAAAGTTGCCAGCTCGATTACCTTTCGCAACGAGTTTTACGCCTTCGAGAAGGTCATCATCGATCGGAATCTGGTCACTTCGTACATTCCGATTTTCAGACAATCCGACGATACAGTAGGAGCGGTCTTTGAACTCTACTCCGATGTGACCGAACTGATCGACGAGTTGGAGCGAACCACATGGCATGTCGTTTCCGGAGTCGCGTTGGCGCTGTTGATCCTTTACGCGGTTTTAACCGCCATCGTTATCCGCGCCGACAATATCATTCGTAGTCAGGAGGACAAACGTAAAGCCAGTGAGGCCAAGGTACGCCACCAGGCCTACCACGACCCACTCACCGGACTGCCGAACCGGGCCAGCTTTTGTGAGCGGCTGGACGAGGCGATCAAACGCGGCCATCGGACCGGCAAGTCCGTGGGGGTGATGTTCCTGGATCTCGATCGCTTCAAGATCGTCAACGACAGCCTCGGTCACGACGCCGGCGACCAGTTACTCAAGGTGGTGGCGAAGCGCGTGCAAGCGGTAGCACGGGAGACCGACATGTTGTTCCGGATGGGGGGCGACGAGTTCACTATCATTTTGGAGGACCTGCGATACGCCGAGGACTCGGCACGGGTGGCAAAACGCGTCATCGATTCGGTCTCTCAGTTGGCCCGTCTAGACCAACACGAAGTGACGGTCACCGTCAGTATCGGCATCGCGATCTATCCAAAAGATGCCTCGGATGTCGAGGATCTGGTAAGAGGCGCGGATGCCGCCATGTACCGGGCCAAGCAGGCGGGCCGCAACACTTTTGCTGCCTACACCGAAGACTTGAACGTGCGGGCCATCGAACGGTTTACGCTGGAGTCTGAGCTGCAGCACGCCCTGCGCAACAACGAATTCGTCCTTCATTACCAGCCCAAGGTCTCGCTCCCGGGCAACGGTGCAATCATCGGCATGGAAGCGCTGCTGCGCTGGGAACACCCGCGCTTGGGACTGCTGCCGCCGGACCAGTTTCTGACGATCCTGGAGGATACGGGCCTTATACTGTCTGTCGGTGAGTGGGTGCTCCGCACCGCCTGCCGGCAGAACCATGCCTGGCAGGCCCAAGGTCTTCTGCACACCAGGGTATCGGTAAACGTCTCCGCACCCCAGTTCAGGGACCGGTCCCTGGTCAGCATCGTGCATGATGTCCTCGAAGAGACCGGCCTGGAAGCGAAGTTCCTCGAACTGGAGCTCACCGAGAGCCTGCTGATCGAAAACACGCAGGAAGCCATCGCGATCATGGACGAGCTGAAAAACATCGGCGTCTTCCTGTCCATCGATGATTTCGGATCGGGCTATTCCTCACTAAACTATCTGAACCGTTTTCCCGTCGATCTTCTCAAGATCGACCAGACCTTCATCAAACACATGCTGACCGACCGCAAGGATGCCGAAATCACCCACGCCATCGCCGATCTCGCCCACGCCTTGAATTTGGGGCTGGTCGCCGAGGGTGTGGAAAACAACGAGCAACTGACGTTCTTACGCGCCCACGGCTGCGACGAAGCACAAGGATTCCTGTTCAGCCACCCACTGCCGGTGGAGGAATTCCAGCGCTTGCTCATCGAGGGAAAGCTACAGACAACTGCCGAACTGGCGCTGGCGGACACCCGAGACCTAACCGCCGAGGCGTAAGCCGCGGCACAATGGGCCTCCCCCATGGGCATCGGCCCGCGCTCGACCGCGTGCACTCTGGTGGAATATGCGGGCTAGTCCGCGAGCAAAGCGGACGGGATGTATTGATGGACGTGGTGACGATACCGGGTGTTGGTGGCCGTGCTGATGACGGACCAGATGTTGTTCTCGTCGGTGATCAGGTGTCCCCCACCGACGAAGGGAGAATTCCGATCCGCAAGGATCGTGGAGCGGTAAGTTTCCTGCCAGACAGTCTGCAGATGGCGTGGGATTGCGACCCGCTCGGCGTGCAAATTCTCTGGCACGATGCCGTTCGTAGCCAGCAGAAACACATTGGTGAGCTTGCCCACCCCGCCGGCGGGTCGAACCATGTAACCGACTGTCTCGAAAACCTGAGCCAGCGTCCGCAGCAGACTCCGCAACGGCATCGGATTAGCCGGATAGTAGAGCATGTTCATGGCCACCGCACCGTCGGATCGAGCACAGCGGGAGATGTCTTCGAAAAATTCCCGGGTGACCAGATGCTCGGGGACACCGTCACCCGATATGAGATCTATGACAACGACGCCGTATCGGTCTCGGCATCGGTTGACGTGGGTACGCACATCCTCGATGACGATCTCAGCGGAACCGGCATCGAATCCGAAATACTGTCTCGCCACTTCGACGATCTGCGGATTGATGTCGACGGCAACGACATCCAGCCCCCTCTTCGCCAGACGGCCGGGGACGATTCCAGCCCCGATCCCCAACACCAACGCGCTTTCGGCCTCGGGCATCAGCCCCATTGCCAGATGCTCCAAGGCATAGGCCACGAGAAAGGCCGCGTCCCCATCGGGCATAACCAGACCATTCTGCACGAGACCGTCGTTCATCAACAGCCGGCGCGCCGGCAAAGTGGAGCGCCCCGGGTACAGGTCGATTACCTTGAGATTTCCAAACGCCGACGGTTTCGAAACAATCGTTTTCCACATCAGGTGCTCATGTTTGACGGAGGAAAAACGGTCCGGCTCATCCGTAGCGCGCACAACAAAATGTGCGGCGTTCAGTGCTAGCGCCACGACCGCCACCGCCAGGAGCTGTCGCTTCACCGGCCTCATCAGGCCGGCGCTGGCCACTGTGGACAACATCGAGACCAACGACAGCCCGATCGACGACGCCAAAAGATTGTCGGAGTTCGCTAAATTGGGAATCATCACGAAGGCGGCGATCAACACCCCCAGCACCGAACCCAGGGTGCTGATGAAAAACACCGTTCCGGCACCGCTGTCGCCACGACCGTCACCGGGTGCGTCGGGTCGCGCAGTTTCCATGGCGATAAGCAGCGGGTTCAAGGCAGACAGCAGGGTCAAGGGGACGGCAAGGATGATCAGGCACGCGATGAAGCTGCCCCCGATCAGGTTCCAGCGCGCCAGCGCCGCAAACAACATCGGGTAAATGATATTGGCCAGCAGTATGCTGAGCGCAGAAATCGATGGCGCCAGACAGAACAGATAGGCAATCCGCTGGGTTGCCAAACGCCGGGTCACGACGCCACCCAGGTAGTAACCGATCGCCAGAAATAAAAGTGTGGTCGAGAGAATACTCGCCCAGATGTACAGACTGACGCCGAAGTACGGCGTCATCACACGTGAGGAAATCACCTGCAGGGCAAGTACGGTCGCTCCGGTCACGAATATTGCGAACCGATACAACGCCATACCTTGAGTTAGTACTAGCGCTTACACCGCCGCTGCGAAGGATCCGTGCTCACAAATGCGTGCAACGAACGCACGGTCCCGTCCCTGTCAACGTCCGGCTACTGGGGCTTACCCATGGTATTAATGTTCATTTTTATTCCGCCAGGCATGATGATGTCGCCTGGCTTTTGGCCCGCCTCACAGGCCCCAACCCAGCGGGCAGTGATGGTCATGTTCTGCTCGCTAATGCCCAGTAGCGCCGGTTCGAACTTGGTGACGGAGTCACCGGTGTATTGGGAAGTGAAATCACCCGAAAAAACGGTCATCGACGTCAAGCGGATGTCGCCCATCATACAATCGGTATCGAAGATGTAACGCTGACCTTGCTTGACGAATTCGTTTTTCGTGCACTTGACCCCCATTTTCGTACTCATGTCCGTGCCCATGCGAATCATCGCCGCGTCCGCGGCCGTGTCAACGCACTGCTTCATGGTCTGGCCCACCGCCTCACCGGCCATTGACATCTGGATTTCCCACAATCCGGACTTGCGGGTCGGTAATTCGTCAGCGGATACGCCGAGCGGGGTGAGCAAACATAGGCAAACCAAGATTCTTTTCATATTCATTCGTCCCGATAGTAGAACTTATAAACGTAGGTCTCAACAGTTCGCTGCGACACGCTGCACCGCAATAATTCGCGCTCCATCCGGTGCACACAGTCCGCAGCCAAGGTCACGCAGGGTGTGCATGCGAACATAGCATCGGTCCTCCCCGCCTTCAACACAAACCGTGCGGAGACAAGTGGTCGTCGACGCCACCGCGGCCACGGGCACCCTGCGACGGCATTGGTTTCAGAACGAGGGTTCAAGTCGGAAAGCCGTCTCAGGACACGGGTCCGGTCAAACGGTTTTCGATACGGAACGGTCGGATCGCCCGCCAGAACGCCTGGTTATGCGGGCCCGTTTAACCAGACTCCGCGGGCGCCGCCGACCAATTCTACCTTCATTCCCGGCCCACGACGATTTGCGGCTCAATCAGGCCGTACGTGTGCATGTGGACCGGCGTACCGCAGCGTCGGCAGGAGTAGCCGACGCACCCGGATCGATGTCCAATCGTTGCCTGACCAGATCCATGGTGCGCCGCCCTATGTACTCATCGGCCGAGTTGTTGTCACTCATCATCAGCGCGTCGAGATACGCCTTGCCGATCAAGCGACCCAGCGGCGCAGGATTGTACAACAAGCGCTTGATCGCAAATGGGTTAAGGGTCAACGGATCGTAGTCTTTGCGTAGATATCCCTGTTTGATCAAAAAGTCCTCCACCGGCGTGCCAGGTTGAATGCCGATGAAGAAAATAAACGGCAGGACGTTTGCCCGACCGAACATCCGATACAGTTCGTTGATTTTCTCCGTGGTTTCCCACAACGTGGCGCGGGTCTCACCGGGGGCATTGAGCGGAATGTAGAGTTTGATTTTCTGGTCTGTATGTCCGCCCTCCTTGAACATCTTGAAGGCGTCCATCTGCTGATTCAGCTTGTACCCGAGTGTGAGATTGTCGATGACGTCCTGGGAACCGGTAAAGGATAAATCGATGCTGCACAGCCCGGTGGCCAGCATTTTCTCGGCAATCTCCCGAGTGATGTGGTTCAAACGCAAATAACCCGACCATTGAATTTGTGTCCGGCGCGCGAGGAGCTCGTCAAGGATGCTGTCTACGTGTCGGGTGCTCTTCGGCGACGAACAGAACTGCGCGTCGGTGAACCAGATCTTCTTGACGCCAAATCGCTTGTTGAGAACCTCCACTTCCCGGGCCACTTCTGCCGGTTCGCGGTAACGCTGGCGGTGCCCCTCTATTTTATTGTACAGGCAGAAATGGCACTGATAGGGGCAGCCACGTTTGGTCTGCACACCGATATAATCGTCTAAATAATTGCTGAAATCCGGAAAAATCGAGGCGATGTAGTCAAAATTCACTGCCGTGAGCGCCGGCAGGTCGAAGGGGGCCCGTCGACATCCATGCACCAACTTGCTGCGGGAGTCTTTGTAATAATAGTCACCCACCGGCTCGGTGAAACCATCGACAACCGACAGCATCGCGTCCTCACCCTCACCGACCACCACAACGGTATCGGCGGGACACTTCGCGGCTATGTATTTGGCGAAAATAGACACTGCCGTCCCACCGACGACGATTCTGGATTCGGGCAACACGCGCCTAACCAGACGCATGAAACGGAAATTGTTGACCCGGGCGTACGCATAGTCGTAGATGATGGCCGCTGCGTCCTTGATGGCCTTCAGCCTGGCCGCCAGCTTGGGCGAGTAGTCGTAGTTCATTACCACGTCTAGGGCGTCGTTTTCGGGGTGAGGTCCAAAGGTCTGCATATTCCGCCACGAAAACGCGACCACATCCGGTTTGAGCTCGTTCAGGCGGGCCGCCAGCATGCGTCGGCGCTTTGAGGGGACTATCAGAGCCATATCCAGGATCTCTTGATGTATGTCGGGGCGGCGTTTGTGGATGTAATCGGCGATGTAGATCATCCCCCCCGGATAGATTTTCCAGCAGGGCAAACGCACATACAAAACAGACTTTACATTCCCAGACATTAACGGCTCCCATGGGCACTCAACCTAGTTTGATCGTCTGCGTTGGTCTCAACGCAGCGCTTCACAACGCTCACCCTTTGCAGAGTATGGCCCTTTCCTGTGGAACTGATGGCGCTTGACGCCGCGTAAGTATAATCGCTGACCACGCGGCCAGAAATTGATGTCGGTCAAAATAATCCCTGGTGGGATTGAACTCCCGGCCTCACCCGATATAGTTTTCACACCATGCGCACGATCCGCTTCGGCAAAACGGACGTCCTGATCCCGGCCATTGGCCTGGGGACGTGGGCCTACGGAGGTCCGAACACACTCGGGAACCTCCCGGTGGGATGGACCGGTCACGACGATGAGCGCGCCCGGCAGGCATTGCGCCGGGCCTACCATTTGGGAATCACTCACTGGGACACTGCGGACGTCTACGGCAATGGCCGTGCGGAACAACTGATCGGGTCCGTGTGGGGAGAGGTAACCCGTGCGGACATCTTTCTGGCCTCCAAGGTTGGTTGGGATCGCGGACGATTCAAGCATTTCTATCATCCTCAACAGATGCGTGCACAGCTCGAGCGGACGCTGCGCTATCTGCACGTCGACCACCTCGATCTGTACTATCTGCACCACTGTGATTTCGGTAAAGACGCCCGATATCTGAACGCCGCAGTAGAGCAACTGCACCGGTTTCGTGACGAGGGCAAGACACGATTCCTGGGACTGTCGGATTGGGACCCCGCCAAGATCGCCGCCTGCGCCGATCGCGTGCAGCCGGACGTCGTGCAGGTGTACCGCAACGCTCTCGACGATGCGTATGCTACGAGCGGGCTCAAGCAATGGGTCGACCGCCACGATGCCGGTGTGGTCTTCTTCTCGCCGCTCAAGCACGGTGTGCTGCTGGGCAAGTACGAGACTCCGCCCAGCTTCGGGAACGGAGACATGCGCAGCGGTATCGCGGAATTCGCCGACCCTGAATTCCTTGACCGGGCACGGGACATACGCCGACAGCTGGAACACCGCTTCGCTCATCGGCCGCAGCCCGTGCTCCATGCGCTGTTGGAATCCATACTCACGGACGCGCCGAGCGGGGTCTCCCTGATCGGCCTGCGCAACCCGGAACAGGTGGGGGCCGCGGCCGCCGCCGAGGGCGCCATGGACCCGCAACTTGCCGAGTGGGTGCGCGGCTTGTATGCAGCGGCCCGCTAAGGGTCATCTGGTAGACGTCCTGACTTTTCCTCTGCAACTCGCCATGGTCCGGCTTGCGCTACCGATACATCGAACGTCGTGTGTCTGAACACCGCAGCCTGCCATCCACGGCAACCAACCAAGTGCCGGACACAGACGTTTCCCTCAGGACCCACCCGCAACTTGCGCCAAGGCGGCGAATAAAAAGCTCAACAAATGTTAGAAATGTCAAACTCGATGAATGTCCGATGTAATACTCTGTACCCGGGCGGGCGCCTGTCGCGGCCCTTCCTCGGTCGCGAACGCTGGGACTTGCGCTTCACTCAACAGAAAATGGGGTCGGAGTGATTAACTCCGACCCCATTTTCTACGTTCCAGCACGGCGTCCAGCCGCCCGATCCCTCCGCCATCATCGGGGATCCTTGGTGCAATATGCGGGCTAAAAGCTGGAGAATATCGACCGCGGAGGCGCGCGAGATTCAACTGGCGCTGCGCGACAGAGTGATTACCGAGGATTGTTTGACAACCGTACGGTGGGTGGCGGGGGTGGATGTCGGGTTCGAAGATCGCGGCGCCTACGCACGCGCGGCTGCCGTGATCCTGCGGTTTCCGGAACTGGAGCTCCACGAAACTGCCATCGCGCGGCGAAAAACGGAATTTCCGTACGTGCCGGGCTTTCTGTCGTTTCGCGAGGCCCCGGTCGTCATGGCCGCGTTGCAGCGGCTGAAGCAGGTACCGGACCTGGTCCTGTGCGACGGCCAGGGCTACGCCCATCCGCGACGGTTCGGGCTCGCCTGTCACCTCGGTGTCATGAGCGATCTGCCGACCATCGGCGTGGCCAAATCACGGCTGATCGGGACCCACGCCGCGGTGCCGAAGCGCCGGGGCAGCCGGCGGCCACTGGTCGATCAAGGCGAGGTCATCGGGGCTGTGCTGCGCACCCGCACGGGCGTGAGCCCGGTCTTTGTGTCAGTGGGCCACCGTATCAGCCTGGACACTGCCCTCGACTACGTCTTGGCGTGCTGCACCAAGTACCGTCTGCCGGAGACCACTCGGGCGGCCCACCGGCTGGCCAGTCAATAATCCCGAGGTCCGCACAGGCATCGAGTCATGCCGACCCCCGACCGGTGAAAAAGTTGTCGAACGCCTTTACAGCAACGACGATGTCCGACGCAGAAATGTCCCGGTGAGTAACCAATCGCAGCGGATTCCTCGTCCCCTGAACCGCCACGCCGCGCTCCGCGACATGGCGAACGAGCTCCGCGAGCAAACGTTCATCGAGATGAACGAAGACCATATTGGTGTGGGGTCCGTCGATCCACAGTTGATCAATCTTCGCCAGCCCCTCCGCCAGTGTACGGGCATTGGCATGATCCTCCGCCAAGCGATTGATCTGCCCGCTGAGGGCGATGATGCCGGCGGCGGCGATGACACCGGCTTGGCGCATGCCGCCGCCCAACACTTTGCGCCACCGATGGGCCTGATCGATGAATTCGCGTGAACCACACAACACCGACCCCACCGGGGCGCCGAGTCCTTTGGAGAGGCAGACCGAGACAGAATCGAAATAATGGGTGAGCTCTGTGACCGCCACATCCTGATCAACGCAGGCATTGAACACCCGCGCCCCATCCAGGTGCAGGGCCAGTCCATAGTCGCGGGCGAAATCGCCGGCGCGCCGAAGATAGACTTGGGGCAAAGACCGTCCCCACTGGGTATTTTCCAGGCACAGCAAGCGGGTCCGCGCGAAGTGTGGATCGTCTGGTTTGATCGCCGCCCGGCAGCGGTCGAGATCCAGGGTACCGTCCGGTTCAAATTCGAGTGGTTGAGGCTGTATACCGCCGACGACGGCCGCGCCGCCACCCTCGTAGCGATAGGTATGCGCCATCTGACCGACGATGTACTCGTCACCCCGGCCGCAGTGGGTGAGCAGGGCGCATAGATTCGATTGCGTCCCGCTGGGGACGAACAACCCCGCCTCAAACCCGAGCATCTCGGCGGCCATGGCCTGCAGGCGATTCACCGTGGGATCTTCGCCGTAGACATCATCGCCGACATCGGCCCGGGCCATCGCCTCGCGCATCGTGGGGGTCGGTTTGGTTACGGTGTCGCTGCGCAGGTCAATCATTGCCTGATCCCGGTATGTTTGCGGCAGTGGCAATCTTAACCGCATTGCCCACAGACCCGCCATGTGCGCGAGGCCTCTGCGGCAGTGGCCCACCAGTAAGGTCCTTATTCTTTGTGCGGGAGAGCTGAGTCGTTCGACGCGCCAGTCACCGAATCTATACATAAATTGAAATTTGTTTACACTTAGCTTGTCCTCACAGCAAGTGCAGTTGGTGTAAAAACAGGACCATGAACGATCAGGTTCTTTACATACTGCTGTCGGTGCTGGCGGGCTTCGCGTTTGGCGTCACGTTAGGCTGGCTGCTCAGGGGTATGGGCTGCCGGGCCCGCATCGCCGCCCTGCAATCCGATCTTCGGCAACGTTCCGAGCACCTCGAGGCGTCGGCACAACAACTGGATGTCCTGCAAAATTCGCTCAACGACCTTAAGTGGTCGTCCCAACAGGACCGGGAGCGGCTCCAGGCGCAGGCTCACCGTCTGGAAACACAGGCACAGCAGGACAGCGCACAGTGCCGCGCGCTTGAGCAAACCGTCCGTCAACGCGACGACGACATTGCGGATCGCGATCAGCAACTCCGCCAGTTGGCCCCGCTGGAGCACGAGCTGAAAGTCCGGCACACTACCGTGCAGCGTCTCGAGAGTCAGCTGCGCACTCAGTCCGAAGCCAGGGATCGCTACATCCGGCAGCTGGCGGGCCGTGTCGAACAGCTGGAGCCCCTCGCCGAGCGGCTGTCCGAAAAGCAATGCCAAATCGACGAGCTGCAGCGGCTCACTGAGACGCTGCACGCAAACGCCGGTGAGCACGACTCGACCATCCATCGACTGCAGGAAGAATTGAGCGAGCTCCGGCGCAAGGCAAACTCGAACATTGAGGCGCCGGGGCGCCGCCTGGCCGATCGGATCCCGGCGACAGGATCGTCACGGGATCGCGCCGAAACCGCTTCGCAACACCCCGATTCCGGGCCAAGGTTGTCGTCCACAAACCCGATGCAGGACGATCTCAAACAAATCCATGGAATTGGCCCGGTTATGGAACGGACGCTGCACGACATCGGTGTCACCACCTTCAAACAGATCGCCGACTTCACAATAGACGATGTAAAACGCGTGGCCGCTGCCATCAAAACCTTTCCCAAGCGCATCGAGCGGGACGACTGGATCGGCGGGGCCAAGCGTGCCTACGAGGCCAAGTACGGGCCTGGACGTTAACATGAGGAGGCTGAATGGACGAACTCATCGCCGACTGCGGTATTGACGCGCTGATCTATCGTGTTTCCCAAAAGGCCGGAATATCCGACGCAGCGGCGTCCGTTGCGGTCGATGAAGTACTCACGACGGTCAAAGAAGCGATGCCGAGCTCCATGGCCGGTCGATTGGTCAAGGTTGTCGCCGGCGAAGAACGATTCGACGACTGGCCTTCGAGATTGGAACGCGCCTACCGATGGTGCCGCTCCACGGCTGAGCGTTTGGCTGAACACGCCGCGGCACAATTGACTCGAAGGGCCGAGCATACCGCGGTCAAAAGCGCTGCACCGATCACGGCTCGCCTGACCGGTATCGGTCGCGGCCTGCGGCAGCAGTGGTCCCGCCTGTCGAGTCGCCTGCGGCGACCCTAAGAGCATCGAATACCCGAACAGGCCGTTAGCCCGCAGAATTCACCAGGGCGGCGAATAGAAGGGCTAACCTGCATATTGCACCAAGGATCCCGGAAGCTGGCGAAGAGATCGGGCGTCTATACGCCGCGCTGGAACGAAACCCATAGCGAGCTATGGGTTGAGTGAAGCGCAAGTGCAGGGTTTGAGATCGAGCCAGGGCCGGGATAGCCGATTGCACAAGCACAAACTGTACGAATCACCTAAGACCGAATCATTGAACACAATCAAGTTGATACACCATTATTTCGCCGCCTTGGTGCAATATGCAGGCTAACGTTTTGTTAGGCCGAAGATATGCGGTCAATGCGTAGGGTAACGCTTGTGACCCGAACTGGCATATGTCGTCCCAGCGTTGGCGCGGCGATTGGATGGCCGCACGCCGCACCGGGTTACGATTTGCCGGCCCCTGTCAAACACGGATGAGCTGCTCTGAGTTGTGCAGCGAAGTGGCCGCATCGATGGCCGCCACCAGCGCGTTCAGCCCCTGAGCGATGCCTGACACGTGGGGACCGACCAGGGCCTCCACGGCCGCCGGGGTGACCGCTCCGGTCCCTGTGGCCCGGTTGTCGGAGATCACCTTATAGCACTGGATCATTTCCCCGTGGCCCAGGCGCGCCGCGGCAGCACTGAAACCGGAGGCTTCCATGTCGTAAACCATGTCCCCGGGGAACCGGAGCTCCGGCGCATCCACGGTACATATGGTCTTTCCGGTACCGCATAGAGGGACCGCCGTCAATGGGTACCAGCGGTGTCCGCTGACATAATCAACAATGCATGTCGCTCGCACACCGGTGCCCACCTCCAGATCGCGGTGCCCAGCGATACCGATGTTCATCCACAACTGCTCGGTGCCGTTGCCCATAGCGTGCAACAACGCGGTTCCCGCCGCCGCCGCGGTCTTGCCGGGGCCAGTAACAACCAGGCGCAGTTGTTCTTGCGAGTATATGGAGATCTCACCCGTTGTATGGCGTCTGCGCAACCGAAAATGTTCCACCAGAGGCATCGCCTCACACTTCAATGCCACGACCAGGTTAATCATCCATTGTCACCTTGATTCGTGCCGTGGTCGGCGCGGTTAAAATCCGCCAGACTATCGCAGTACAGCTCGTACTTACGCTGGTATTCCGACGCCACCGGCAGATTGTTTCGTTTGCGGGCCCCGTCACACACGATTCGGGTCTTGTTCGCCAGCATACTCAGCACGGATCGAAGCTGGGCACGGGAGAGTGGTTCGTTCGCAAGCAATTTCTCCAGTGCTCGAATTCGAAACCGGTCCATGCCCCAGTATCTGCGCGATAATTGATCCGGATGACCGCCATACTTAACCAGCTGTGGCTCGGGGACATAGGCAACCGAAAATCGGCTACAGATGCGCAACCACAAATCGTAGTCCTCGCAGACCGGCAGCGTTTCGTCGAATAGGCCTACGTCATCCAGCAGCGAACGATGTACCACGACCGACGACGGTGATATAACGCAACGCGGCAGGCAGCGTTCGAAAATCCAACCGCCGCTCTTAGCATGCTTTTTCATGGGATTCACGCGGCGGCTGTCGCGAATCCAGACCTCGTTGGTGTGACAGATGAGCCGATCCGGATTGGCCTGCAACAAAGCCATCTGATGTTCGAGCTTTGCCGGCCACCACTCATCGTCGGAATCCAGAAACGCCAGCCAGTTAAACCGCGCCTGTCGAATCCCACAGTTTCGTGCATGACTGACGCCGCGGCGCTCCTGCCGCAGGTACGTGACCCGCGGAAACAAGCTTGACACCATCGACTCGGTGGCATCCTCAGATCCATCGTCGACGACAATCACCTCGGCGGGTGCTTGCGACTGTACCTCGACCGAGGACAACGCTCGGCGTAGCAGCGCGACTCGATTGTGAGTGGGTATGATGACAGAGAACTGCATCAATACGATGCTACGTGCGGACGCATCAAGCGACAAGCCGTACCGAACGCGCCAAGACACATCATGTTGGATTGCGGTGCACAATGAGGGCGGTTGAAAAACTCTCCTATCGAACCACGCCGCTCGCGCGGCGCGGCCGACAGGAGATGCGTCATCGCTTTTGGCGATATCCGTCGTACCGGCTGTTGGACGCGTAACCGGCATTGCATTGAACACGGCGTCCGCCGGTAGGTCTGTCTCGGCGCCTGCGCCAGGGCAGCGCGCGCAACCGAGTACGATGACCTGCTTGCCGAATATCTTAGCGCCCTGCGATCCTTTGAACAAACTCGAATCTATGTGCTTGTTTTTTCTGAGAGGTTTTGGCTCGACCGCCTTGCCCGAAAATATTTATAACAAAAACAGATTGTTACAAGATAGTCATCGCGCACCGCCGCACGCGCTGCGGTGGTATCGTAAACGCAGACCCCCTGGCTGGAACGGCCCGTGGACCCGGCCACTGGGGTCGATTTGGCGGGCTTTAGCGCGGAAAACTGCACGATCTACGGTTAGCTGACGCGAATGTTGTTCACCAACGTTAGACGCGTGCGCAAGCCAATTTATAATATATTTTTATAGGGATATTAATTAATTCAATGATTTCGGCGGTTACCGGCAACCCCGACTGTCGCACCGCGCACACCGCTTAGTCGAGCAGTTCGCGAATGGCGTCGCGCTCTTCGATCAACTCCTGCTCGGTCACTCGCATCTGACTCGCACTGAATTCGTTGATATCGAGTCCCTGGACGATTTCGTAGTCGCTGTGGCGGCAACGCACCGGGAAAGAGTACACCAACCCTTCGCCTACGCCGTAGCTGCCGTCGCTGGGTATCGCCATGCTGACCCAGTCGTCCGCATCCGTCCCCATGATCCAAGTCCGCATGTGATCGATGGCGGCGGACGCGGCCGAGGCCGCGCTGGAAGCACCGCGCGCCTTGATGATTGCGGCCCCCCGCTGTTGCACGGTGGGGATGAACTCATCCTGTATCCAGGCCGCATCCACTAAGCTGGTCGCCGGCTGTCCGTTTACCGTGGCGTGGTGGATGTCGGGATACTGTGTGGCCGAGTGATTGCCCCAGATAATCATCCCTGCGATGTCGGTCGCGTGTGCGCCGGTCTTGGCGGCCAGCTGGCTGAGCGCCCGATTGTGATCCAATCGGGTCATCGCAGTGAAATTTCCAGCCGGCAGTCCGGGCGCGTTTTTCTGCGCGATGAGGGCGTTGGTGTTAGCGGGATTACCCACGACCAGTACTTTCACGTCTCGGTCGGCCGTATTGTGCAATGCCTTGCCCTGCGCCGAGAAGATCTTCGCATTTTCGTGGAGGAGATCCTTGCGCTCCATGCCCGGGCCCCGGGGCTTCGCCCCTACCAACAAGGCGTATTGTGCGTCGCCGAAGGCGGTATCCGCATCGTCGGTCGTGACCACGTCCTGCAGCAGCGGGAACGCGCAATCCGCCAGCTCCATGACCACGCCTCGTAAGGCGTCCAAGGCAGCTGGGATCTCTAAGAGCTGCAGGATGACCGGTTGTTCCGGACCCAACATGTCGCCGCGGGCGAGCCGAAATAACAGTGCATAACTGATTTGGCCGGCGGCGCCGGTGACCGCAATTCGTACCGGTTTTTCCATCATTGTTTCCTCCCCCTGTGTGGATGATGTGTGCGTGGCGTGTACCGGGTTGGGGTGCATAAAAAACGGCGCGGAAGTTTACCGGAAAAACCCTAATAAACCAACGCTATTGGGTCCACCTCAACCCTTGGGAGACTACGCGTTTGAAAGCTCTTCGACCAAGCGATCGATAAGGATTTCACAGCGCTCCAGCTGCTCCAAAGTCACAAACTCATCGGGTCGGTGGGCCTGCTGGATCGATCCCGGTCCACACACCACGGCCGGAATACCGATGGCGTCGAATTCTCCACCTTCGGTACCAAAACCCACCTTACCCACCCGCCGCTCGCCGGTGAGTCGCTTGAGCAAGGCGATAATCTCGGCACCCGGATCCGTATCGAGTCCTGCGAACCGAGATCTCTGTGCAAAGACAAACCCGGTCTCAGGACGCACAGCCTGCATGGCAGGTTCCAAGCAGCTCCGTGCGAACGCCTTTACCGCCGAGTAACGATCGTCCGGATCGTCCGCGGGCAGGTGTCGAAACTCGAACTCGAACTCACATTCACCGGGCACAATATTTAGCACGGTCCCCCCACGAATCAGCCCGGTATGGATCGTCGTATACGGGACGTCGAAACCATGGTCGATCGGCCCCTCGGATCTGCAACGCTCGGCCATCTCGCTCAAAAACGCCACCAGTTTCGCGGCCGCCTCCACCGCATTGACCCCGCGCGGCGCCAGCGCCGAGTGACAGGCGTATCCTCGGACCTGGCAGTGCACACTGAGCTTGCCTTTGTGGCCACTGACGATCTGCATATTTGTAGGTTCACCGACGATGCATGCCGCCGGCTTGACATCGAGGGTGGCCAGGTAGGCGAGCAGCGAGCGCACACCGACACAACCTATCTCCTCGTCGTAGGACAGCGCGATATGAATCGGCCGCTGCAATTCCGCAGCAGCCATGGCCGGCACGCGGGACAACACCACCGAGATAAATCCCTTCATGTCGCAGACACCGCGCCCGTAAATCCGGCTGTTGCTTTCGGTCGCCCGCCACGGATCATATTGCCAGTCCTGCCCAGTCACCGGTACCACATCGGTGTGGCCGGATAATACAATGCCCGGCCGGTCGTCCGGGCCTATGGTGGCGTAGAGGTTGGCCTTGTTTCGCTCATCGCTGAAGAACAATTTCGATTTGACGCCGTACTGTGACAGGTAGTCCCGCACGTAGTCGATCAGCGCCAAGTTCGAACGATAACTCGTGGTATCGAAGGCAATGAGCGACTTGAACAGATCGCTTCCACCAATCGTACCAACCAACTCCGGGGTATCACCGGATGAGCGTATCATGGCACTTCGGCGGTTCGACCGTAGGTCCTGCCGATACTCTCCAAATAGGCCTCCTCCACCGTAATCGACGGACGCCGGAGTATGGTGTTACGGTCAATACCGGCCGCACCGAACCAGAAGTCCAGGATCACATCGATCTCCCGGTTCACCCCAGGTCCCGCGCCAGGCGAAATCCTCCAAACTGCCAACGTAGCTCGGGTGGAAAAAAGTTGCGGTAGGTTTTTCGGACATGTAAACGCGGTGAAACGCACGCGCCACCACGCAGGACCATTTGGTTGCACATGAATTTTCCGTTGTATTCGCCCAGCGCGCCGGCCACCGGCAGGTATCCCGGGTACGGCGTATACGGGCTTTGTGTCCACTCCCAGACGTCCCCAAACAACTGCCGGGGCCTACCCGTCGCCACCGCCTCAACTGAATTCGGCGCAAACTCCTCATCTTCCAAGAAGTTCCCCTCGATCGGGACGTCCGCGGCTGCGCGCTCCCATTCGGCTTCGGTCGGCAACCGGGCGCCCGCCCAGCGGGCATAGGCGTCGGCCTCGTAGTAACTGCAGTGCACCAGAGGACGCGCGTCATCGAGCCGCTGCATCCCGCACAAAGTGAACACCTGCCACTCGCCGTCGCTCTGTTCCCAGTAAAGCGGCGCAGACCACTGTTCGTCCCGAATGCGGTCCCAACCGTCCGACAACCACAACTCGGGTCTCCGGTATCCATCATCATCGATAAAATGTCGAAACTCACCATTCAAAATCGGGCGGTTGGCTAGGGCAAACCCATCGATGAGCACGGAGTGGCGCGGCCGTTCGTTGTCAAACGCGAACCCACGGCACCCGGCACCGATGTCGGCGACTCCGCCTTCATAGTCCAGCCACTTCAATGCCCCGGGCTCCCTCGACGGGCGCTGCGGCTTCCCACGCCGATAGGCCGGCCGCATTGGGTTGGCGTAGAACAGGTGTTTGACATCCATCAGCAACAGCTCCTGATGTTGTTGTTCATGATGTAATCCCAACTCGATGACATCGGCAGTGTCTTCGTCCACACCACCCTCGATCAGCGTCATCATGTGATCATCGACATGACGCCGGTAATCGAAAACGGTCGTCAGAGATGGGCGGGTGAGCAGGCCCCGTAGTGGACGTGGATGCTGCGCCCCGACGGTGTTGTAGTAGGAATTGAACAGTATGCGGTATTGCGGGTGGAACGGCTGATATCCGGGGAGTTTAGTCTCCAGCACAAAGGTTTCGAAGAACCAGGTCACATGCGCGATATGCCACTTGACCGGACTCGCGTACAGCATGGACTGTGGCACGCAGTCTTCCGGCGACAGATCTTCGCACAAGCGCTCGGTGGTTCGGCGTACCGACTCATAGTTGGCCGTGGGTCGAGCTCGTGCGTCGGGTTTGCGCTGGTTCTCAACGCTGCTCATACAGACAGTTTGCAATGGGACCACAGACATCATAACACAGCGTCCGAATGGACCCAGCGCCACGCTGTGCGGAAGCATGGCACTGAATTGCAGCGCACAAGAACAGCAACTCGAACTCGCCTGCACCGGAATGCACAGCCTAAGATTAGTGACCAGGATCGCTCTTGAACCACGACTCGGAGTCGAAGAACAAACCCGGACCCCTATGCTTTGTACGGGCTATTGTATGCGGCGCCTAGCGTCGACTACGTTTGGCAATTGCATGAGCCGCGATAGCACCTGACTGAGTTTGTCGATATCGGACACCTCAACTGTCAACGTCATTCGTGCAAAGTGGTCGTTCTTGTCGGTGCTGGTCGTCACTACGCTGACGTTGATCTTGGCGTCGGCCAGGACCGTGGAAACATCGCGCAACAGGCCCTGTTGATCGTAGGCGGTGACGATAATGTCGATGGGGTAGGTCTGACCGCTGTCCTCTCCCCACGCGACCTCGACCAAACGCTGACGCGCCTGCATCAGGGCCCTCAGGACATTGTGGCAATCCTTCCGGTGTATCGTGATACCCCGGCCCTGAGTGATGTACCCGATTATTTGATCTCCGGGCAGCGGATTACAGCAATTGGCGATGTGAGTCAGCAGGTTTCCGACGCCTTCGATTCTGAATTCGCCACCCGTCCGGCGCTTGTGCACCACCGGTGCGGGCCGCGCTGTAACAACGTTTTTAGCGGGGTCACGAGACAGCAATTGTTGCGCAACCGCCGCCGCACGAGACGGCTTCATCTCACCCTCAGCGATCTTGGCGAACATTTCATCCGTGCGGTGCAGTTTGAGCCGGCGGGCGAGCTTTTCAAGATTGACGTCCGTCAACGCCAGGCGCTGAAACTCGCGCTCAAGCAATTGCCGCCCGACGGTCACGTTGTGTTCGAAGTTTTCCTGTCTGAACCAACGCTGGATCCGAGAGCGGGCCCGCGGCGTGCACACATAACCCAAGTGGGGACTCAGCCAGTCCCGGCTCGGCCTGCCCTGCTTGACCGTCAACACCTCGACCTTCTCACCGGTCTGGAGGCCGTATGTCAAGGGCACGATGCGTCCATTGACTTTTGCTCCCCGGCACCGATGGCCGACTTCGGAATGTATGGCGTAGGCAAAATCGACCGGTGTCGCCCCCTTAGGCAAATCGATCACCCGGCCCCGTGGTGAAAACACATAGACGCGGTCCTCGAACACTTCGGATTTCACTCGATCGACGAACTCATTGGCGTCCGCGACTTCGTCTTTCCATTCCAGCAACTGCCGCAACCAAACCACTTTACGGTTGAGACTGGTATCTTCCCTTCCGCCTTCCTTATAGCGCCAATGGGCGGCGATCCCCAATTCATTGCTCTCGTGCATTTCGTGCGTCCTGATCTGCACCTCCACAGTCTTGCCCGCGGAACCGATCACCGCCGTGTGGATGGACTGATAGTCGTTTTCCTTTGGCGTGGTTATGTAATCGTCAAACTCACCGGCGATGTAGGGCCATCGGGTATGCACAACCCCCAGCGCAGCGTAACAATCCCGGACCGAATCAACCAGGATACGTACACCACGAATATCTGAGATATGTTGGAAGCTAAGGTCCTTGCGCCGCATCTTGTTCCAGATGCTGAAGATGTGTTTGGGCCGTCCCGAGACTTCGGCGCGTACCTCTGCACCCTGGAGATCCGCGTCGAGAATCGAGATGAACCGATCGATGTACTTTTCGCGGTCGACTCGTCGCTCCGCCAGCTGTTCCGCAATCTGTTTGTACACCTCCGGCTCGAGATAACGTAAAGCCAGGTCCTCCAGTTCCCACTTGAGCTGCCACACACCAAGCCGGTTGGCGAGCGGAGCAAAAATATCTAAGGTCTCCCGGGCGATGGCAATCTGACGGTCTCTGGGTAACGCTTTGAGAGTACGAAGGTTGTGTAAACGGTCGGCCAGTTTGACCAGCACCACACGTACATCCTCGACCATGGCCAGCAGCATTTTCCGCAGGCTTTCGATCCTGACCGTTTCCCTAGCTCCTCGCCCATTCAGCTCGCTAAATCCCTGGATGAGCTCCATCTTGGTTACGCCATCAACCAGATGTGCTATGGACGGTCCGAATTGTTCGCGCACCTGTTTAAGAGACGCCTCGGTGTCCTCGACCACATCGTGCAACAAGGCAGCGGCAACCGTCTCGTGGTCCATCTGAAGCTCGTGCACAATGCCGGCTACGGCGAAGGCGTGATCGACAAATGGCTCACCGGATATCCGGGTCTGACCGCGATGGGCATCCATCGCCAGTTCTGCCGCGCGGCGGATAACGCCAGCCTCCTCCGGGCTACGCCCGGCGGCGACGGCCTCCAACCAATCCGGCATTGAGGCCGAAGGGTGGTCGAGTACCGAGCTGGGATGAAGAGAAGCCTGCACCATGTCGAACTATTGAAACCCCGTTGTGTCAACAAAAACCGCGCATGGCGGAACTCCAGACACTATCGGTCCGATCTATGGTTTGCAAGCTGAGGGTGACCGGCAAAAAATTCAATAGCCGGAGTATTCATACGGCTTACCGGAATACGCGGGCCCCTGCCGCCGCTTCGGCACCGGGGCCCGGGTCGATGTGTCCCCTCGAGTCAGCGCTGTACGGGGGCGGTGCGAAAGTGTGTTGCCAACCTCGGGGTCGGCCGTCACACCGCTTATTGCTGCTTCGCCGCCTGCGGAACGCCAGCTGGATCGGCGAGACCGAACACGTTGAACATGGGCTGGAAGGACTTTGGGTCCATCATCCACTGCAGCCGGGGCGTGTACCAGTTCGGATTCATCAACGCGGTCATCGGATCGTGAAACGCCGGATTCATAATCGCGTTCGTCCAATTGACGTAGTACTGCGGATTCATCATGGAGAACATCGGCGCATACATCTGCGGGTTCATCGGCGCCATCGCCCACTTGAAATACACCATCGGGTTGAAGAAACGGGCGGCCGCATTCATCAGCTTGACCGGATCGCTCAGCCCCCGCATCCATGTATCCCACATCACCGGTTCCGTCGAGCACTTCATCATAACGTGCATGGTGCGCGGATCGTTAACGACTTGCATCAGCTTGGCGAGCTTGGCCGGGTCCGCCATCATCTCAGCCATCACTTCAGCATCGGTGAAGGCCTTCAAGTATGGCCGGATCGTCTCGAAGTCCCCCTGCGAGACATTCTTACATTCTCCATAGTACTTCTCCGCCTTTTCGAACTTGTGCTCCATGGCCTGCTCACGATCGGTAGGGGTTTCGGCCCGTACCGGAATCAGCGACAATGCTGCAAGTGCAATACAGCTGGCAGCGAGCCACACGATAGACTTGTTGATCAATTTCATGGTTTTCATCCCCTTCGTTTTAGAACTTTTGAATATTCGAACAAACTAATATAATATCCGTCCGAGTACAACCCTTACTTTTGAGATAAGACGTCCGGTTTCACGACACCCCCAAAGGAATAGCCGCCCCCGGACACAGTCAGTGTCGCGGCGTCCAGCATGGGCGGACTGTCTCCCTTTGACCCAGTACTCTCATCAGGAATGCCGCAATGACAAGAATTTCGCTTTTCGCATTCGGACTGGTCCTCGCGACCACCACCGTCGCAGACACCACGCTGACCTTCACCAAACGACACCAACACACCGAACCGACGTCCTCGATCTTGACGATCAAGGATCAGCGCATCGGCATCAGCGACGAGGAGGACCCTGGGCGGATATCAGTGGTGTTCGATCAGTCCCGCTCGGCCTTCACCTTCATCAACCATCGACAGCAACAGTACACCGTCGTCAGTGAGGCATGGATGCGAGACGCGACGGAACGCACCAAAGCCGCTATGAAGCGAATGGAGGCGCAGATGCAACAACAGATGGACAATATCCCACCCCAGTATAGATCCATGATGCAACAAGGCCGAATGATGATGCCGATGATGAGCGGTACCGGTGCACCGGCCGCCGCCAAGACCTATCTGCCCTATGGGAACGAGTCGGTCGGGGAGTACAGCTGCCGCCGTGTGGATGTAACGGAGGGTGGTAAAAAGACGCAGGAGCTCTGCATCGCCAGCGCGTCGGGCCTGGGTATGGATCAGGCGGACTTCGGGACCGTTTTGGCCATGCAGCGGGTGGCGGATATCCTCGCCAGGCAGGGGGCATTCTCACTCGGATTTCAGCCTCCCCTGCTCAGCCAGGGCGGCGGTCTCGTGCAAGGGATTCCGATCAAGCTTGTCGATCTGAAAACCAACGCCACGATCCAGTTGCTGAAGACGGACTCCGGCGAGGTCGGCCGCGAGACCCTGCAGCCGCCGGCTGATTACCTGGAGGCCAAGATTCCGCTGCCGGCGCCATAGTTAGCCCGCATAGTGCACCAAGGATCCCGGATGGTGGCGAAGGGACCGGGCGACTAGACGCCGCGCTGGAACGAACGGCACAGCAGCCGTAGCCATGCATTAAGTGATGCGCAGGTCCAGGCGTTCGAGACCGAAGCAGCGCCGGGATCGACGCCCGCCCAGGCACAAAGTGTGACCCCGAGCATTGATCGCATATCTTAGGCCAAACAAAATGTTAGCGCTTGTTTTCGCCACCCTGGCGCAAAATGCGGGTTAGCGAGCTTGGTGTAACAACACCGAACCCGCATCGCGCAGCAACGAACCGGGACGACGGTGCAGAAGTTGTTGGGCTTAACGCTTCGCAGGAGCAAACAGATTGGGTTTCAAGGACTACATGGGGTGGGGGTGGCAACGCCAACCCCGGTTTATAAACAACCCGGATATCGCTAGACATCGTCTACCGACAGGTCGTGAGCGGTGCTCAGCTCGCTCTGGACCTGCTCCCAGCTCGTGTGCCGGACGTCACGGCCTTTCACGAGATACACCACGTACTCGCAGATATTCTTGGCGCGGTCGCCGATGCGCTCCAGAGCGCGCACCGACCACATGATCTCCAAGGTGCGAGGTATGTGACGCGGATCCTCCATCATGAAAGTGATCAATTCGCGCAGGATGCTGTCGTATTCCCGGTCGATCTGATTGTCGTAATCGCGAGTCTCGATGGCGGCCTCGAAGTCGGTTCGTGCGAAGGCGTTCAGGGCATCGTGCACCATCCGCTTGACGAGTTCGCCCAAGTGCCGCAACTCACGGTACTGATCTTTCGGACGGTCGCGCTGAGCCAGCTTTACCGCCATGCGCCCGATCCGCTCGGCCTCGTCACCCATACGCTCGAGGTCGGTGATGGTCTTGATCACGGCTAACATGAAGCGAAGATCGCTGGCCGCCGGCTGCCGCCGGGCCAGAATCCAGGTGCACTGTTCGTCGATTTCGACCTCGAGCGCGTTGATCTCGTAATCCCCGGTGGCGACACGCTCGCCGATTTCGCTGTCTCCCTCGAGGATGCCGGTTAAAGCGTCGGCAAGCTGATTCTCGACCAGCCCGCCCATGGCCAGCACTTTGCTTCGAACCTCCTCCAGTTCGGCGTTGTATTGCTGAGAGGTGTGGTGGCTGATGTCGATGGTATCCATGGTCGTCTACTCAAAAATCGAAACAAGTTTGATTCGGATAACGGGATGCTGCCAGGGTTTTGTGACAATTCTATTACCGAGTTAGTCGGTCATATTGCCAAATTAACTGAACCATGACTATCAACGCTATGAATTCATGCGTATTACTTAGCGATGATACCGCTTCGTCATATTATCGTCACATTTGAATCGTACAACTCCGCTCACCCACATGAACCAATACTGCGTCACATTATTTTAACAACCGTAATGTATAAGACTCACGACGTATTAAATGATCTGTCCGAATCATCAACACGTGGAGATTTTTCCGTGATTAGACTGCAATACACAATTCCTTTCATGCTCTCGGTGGCTGTCACCGCGACCGTATCCGCCGCCGGGCGCGATTACATCAGTATCGTCGGCTCGTCCACGGTGTATCCCTTCGCCACCGTGGTTGCCGAGCAATTCGGCAGGTCATCCGGCATGAAGACCCCGAAGGTTGAATCCACCGGCTCCGGTGGTGGCATGAAGCTGTTTTGCACCGGGGTGGGCGTGGAGCACCCGGACATCACCAATTCCTCGCGGCGTATGAAAGCGTCCGAGTTCAAGAAATGCCAGGCAAATGGCGTAACCGGCATCATTGAAGTCAAGATCGGCTACGACGGCATTGTATTGGCGAACTCCAAGCAATCCCCGCAAGTGAACGTATCGCGCAAGGACATCTACCTGGCGCTGGCTAAGGAAATTCCGGATCCGAGCGGCGCTGAGAGGCCGGTACCGAATCCCCACAAGACCTGGAAGGACGTCAATCCCAGCCTACCGGCCAACAAGATCGAGGTCCTCGGTCCACCGCCCACCTCCGGCACCCGCGATGCGTTCGTTGAACTGGCGATGGAAGGCGGTTGCAAGACGTTCGGTTGGATCAAGGCAATGAAGAAACAAGACAAGAAAAATTATAAATCCGTCTGCCATACCATCCGCGAAGACGGCGCATTCATCGAGGTCGGGGAGAATGACAACCTAATCGTGCAGAAACTGTTGGCCAACCCCAAGGCGCTTGGCGTGTTCGGGTTCAGTTTTCTGGATCAGAATGCCGACAGGATCCAGGGTTCGCTCGTCGACAACAAAGAGCCGACGTTTGAGAATATCGCCGACGGAAGCTACCCGGTATCACGCCCGTTGTACTTCTATGTCAAGAAGGCCCATGTTGGCGTAATCCCGGGCGTCAAGGAATTTCTTGCCGAGTTCACCAGCGACAAAGCCTGGGGAGACGAAGGTTACCTCTCCGACAAAGGATTGATCCCCATGCCTGAGCAAGAGCGTGGGAAATTCGCTTACGACGTCCGCGCCTTGAATATCTTGAGTTCTCTGTAGCGGACCGTTGATAATCCACGGCCACGGACGGCCGCGGATTACATTTCTCAGAATAAATTCTCGATCGTGTCCACGCCCCTGCTCATAGCTTTGCTGTTTTTACTGACCGCCACCGCCTTTGAGTTCGGTCGCCGCCGCGCGCTGCAAGTCGCTGGGAGCGAGTTCAGGACTCTTCATTCCCTGCCCCGTTATTACGGTTCGTTCACTGCACTGTGGTGCGCGCTGCCCGCATTAGTGTTGTTAGTCGCCTGGTTGGCGTTCGAGGACAAGATGATCACCAACCTGGTTGTCGCTGATCTCCCCGCTATCTACCAATCGCTGTCGGAACCAGAACTTGATTTGATCATCAACGACCTTCGCAACCAGCTGGCGGGCAATGTGGTATCGAGAGAATTGAGCCCCGACATGCAGGCCGCCGCCGAGCATTACGGGAGTCTACGAGCCACTAGCAAGGCCGCTTTAGCAGTGGTATTCCTGTCGGTCGCCATGCTCGGCATGGGTTTGGCGTGGCGCAAGATTGCCCCCGATTTCTGGGCGCGCAACCGTGTGGAGGCAATCGTCAAGGTGTTGCTGATCATCTGTTCGACCCTCGCAATCTTCACCACCATCGGTATCGTTTTATCGGTGCTTTTTGAATCCATTCGCTTCTTTCAAGCAGTGCCGGTATTCGATTTCCTTTTCGGGCTCAAGTGGAGTCCGCAGACCGCTATTCGCGAAGACCAGGTAGGGTCCTCAGGGGCTTTCGGGGCGGTGCCAATATTTGCCGGGACCCTCTTGATCTCTTTTATCGCCATGCTGGTCGCGGCGCCGATCGGACTGACCTCGGCAATCTACCTTTCTGAATACTCGCACCCGCGCTTTCGTGCCGCCGCGAAGCCGCTGTTGGAGATCTTGGCCGGCATCCCGACCGTGGTCTATGGGTTTTTCGCCGCATTGACGGTAGCACCACTGATAAGGGATGTGGGCACCCATTTCGGGCTCGACGTATCCTCCGAGAGCGCACTTGCCGCCGGTTTGGTGATGGGGATCATGATTATTCCCTTCATCTCGTCGATCTCCGACGATGTCATCAATGCCGTACCCCAGTCATTGCGTGATGGATCCCTGGCGCTGGGATCAACACAGTCGGAAATGATCCGCAAGGTGGTCCTGCCGGCGGCGTTGCCGGGCATCGTCGGCGGCTTGCTGCTGGCAATCTCCCGGGCAATTGGCGAGACCATGATCGTGGTCATGGCCGCTGGTCTGGCCGCGAACTTGACGGGGAATCCGCTCGAGGCGGTGACCACGGTGACCGTGCAGATCGTCACGCTTCTGGTGGGCGACCAGGAATTCGACAGTCCCAAAACCCTCGCCGCTTTTGCGTTGGGATTGATTTTGTTTCTGGTGACCTTGGCACTCAATGTGATCGCCTTGTATGTGGTGCGTAAGTACCGCGAACAGTATGAATGATGAAAACCGCAGCTAAGATTCAGGCCAGTCTCAAGAAACGCTATGCCGCCGAGCGCCGGTTCCGCAGCTACGGGCTGGTGTCCGTTGCCATTGGCCTCGCCGCGTTGTTGTTGTTGTTTATCAGCATCATCGCTAATGGATACACCGCATTCCAACAGACCTACTTGAAACTCGATGTACAGTTTGATGAGGCGATCATCGATCCGAAGGGAACCCGCGACCCGCAAACCCTTGCCCGCGCGGATTATGGCAAACTGATCAAAAAAACGATGCGCGAACGCTTCCCCGACGTCAAGAATCGGCGCGACAAGCGTAAACTGTACAAACTGGTCAGCCCCGGCGCGGTGTTTAGTATCCAGGGCATGGTTCGCAAGGATCCGAGACTCATCGGCACCACCCAAACAGTGTGGGTGCCGGCCGACGACGATGTGGATATGCTCATCAAGGGCTACATCAACCGCGACGACCCGGAATCCGCACGACGCCTGAAGGACAAGGAGATAGCCTGGATCGACGCCTTCGCGGCAACCGGCAGCATGGAGAAACGCTTCAATAAGACGTTTTTTACCGCCGGTGATTCCCGCGAGCCGGAACTGGCCGGTATCTGGGGCGCAGTGGTCGGTTCGTTCTATACCCTGCTCGTAACCCTAGTGTTGTCGTTTCCCGTTGGCGTCGCCGCCGCGGTGTATCTCCAGGAGTTCGCGCCGAGGAACCGATGGACCGACTTAATCGAAGTCAACATCAATAACCTGGCGGCGGTGCCCTCGATCGTGTTCGGGCTACTGGGGCTGTCGGTGTTTTTGAACTTCATGGCCCTGCCCCGTTCGGCACCCTTGGTGGGTGGTCTGGTGCTGAGCCTGATGACCCTGCCGACGGTGATCATCGCCAGTCGCGCGTCACTGCAATCAGTGCCGCCATCGATCCGCGAAGGCGCCTTGGGCATGGGCGCGTCGCAAATGCAGATGGTTGCACATCACGTCCTGCCGCTAGCGATGCCGGGAATGTTGACCGGTACCATCATTGGCATGTCCAGGGCCTTGGGAGAATCCGCGCCTTTACTCATGATTGGCATGGTCGCCTTTATCGTGAATGCCCCGGAAGGGCCGCTGGACCCCTCAACTGTGCTGCCGGTGCAGATTTACTTATGGGCGGACACCCCGGAACGGGCGTTTGTGGAGCGCACCTCAGCGGCGACCCTGGTCCTGCTCGGGTTTTTGGTAGTGATGAACGGTGCCGCGGTGTGGTTGCGTACCCGATTCGAGCAGCGCTGGTAGCAACCGAGTTGAGTGAGGTAATATCGATGCTCAATCAAAAACAAGCGGTACTTTTGGAAAGCCCGGCTAAATCAAACGAGCCCGCACCGCCACCACCCGTGAAGATCCACGAACCCGACACCAAAACTGTCGGGCGCGTGACCGTGGATAAACCGATCATGACCACACGGGAAGTGGATGTCTATTACGGCGACAAGCAGGCCATCAACAACGTCAGTATCGACATCTCGTATAACGAAGTGTTGTCGATGATCGGGCCATCGGGGTGTGGTAAGTCGACGTTTTTACGCTGCCTGAACCGAATGAACGACACCATCGAATCGGCGCATGTTACGGGTAAGATAGAATTAGAAGGTCATGACATCTACGACAAGAAGACCGATGTCGTAACTCTGCGTGCGCGGGTCGGCATGGTGTTCCAAAAACCCAATCCATTTCCTAAATCTGTCTACGAGAATGCTGCGTACGGCCCGCGTATTCACGGCCTGGCGCGTAACCAATCGGAGTTGGACGAGATCGTGGAAAACAGCCTGCACCGTGCCGGGCTGTGGGACGAGGTCAAGGACCGGCTCAGTCAACCCGGCACCGGGTTGTCCGGCGGCCAGCAACAACGGCTGTGTATCGCGCGGTGCATCGCGGTAAACCCGGACGTGATCCTGATGGACGAACCGTGCTCAGCGTTGGATCCCATCGCCACTGCAAAAATTGAAGAACTGATCGACGAATTGCGACGGAACTACTCCATTGTCATCGTCACTCACTCCATGCAGCAGGCTGCCCGCGTGTCTCAGCGCACCGCTTATTTTCATCTCGGTGACTTGATTGAGGTCGGCGAAACCTCGACCATCTTCACCAATCCCCAGGTCAAGTTAACGGAAGACTACCTGACCGGACGGTTCGGCTGAACCGGCACTTAGTTTCGTTGCTTTACCGGTACTTTGAGCGTGTGTGCGTTAAGCCGAAGACTTCAGCACGCGCTTGTCGACAACTCGTTGAGGAGCGAACACGCACGTGAACGTCGATCCTTTTCCGGGTTCACTGGCGATGGCCAATGAGCCCTCGTGCCGCTGCAACACGTGCTTGACGATTGCCAATCCCAAACCCGTTCCGCCGAGCTCACGGGATCGTGCAGTGTCCACCCGGTAAAAGCGCTCCGTCAATCGTGGCAGGTGTTCGTGCTCAATGCCGGGTCCGGTGTCGCGCACTGAGAACCTGGCGTGGTTGTCTTGGTCAAGATGCCAATCAATGCTGATTCGCCCTCGTTCGGGAGTGTACTGGATGGCGTTGAACACCAGATTCGAGAGCGCGCTATAGAGCTGATTAAAGTTGCCGGCAAGGTACAACGTTTCGTCGATTTTGAGTTGAATGCCATGCTGCCCGTTGCTGAGTTCCAGTGCCTCGGAGTACACCGAACGAATTAAACAGGGCATATCAACCGGAATTGGACTTTCCGCAGGGCTTGTCTCCAGGCTGGACAACTGCAGCAGATCCTCGACGACCCGGCACATGCGGTCGGTCTGCTGGTCTACCCGGGATAGGGCTTTTTTCCATTTCAACCCAAATTCACTGGTATCGTCCATCATCGATTCCACATAGCCCTTGATCACCGTTAATGGTGATTTCATTTCATGAGACACGTTGGCAATGAAATCACGGCGAATCTCCTCGAGCTTATGCAAACGGGAAACATCGCTGACCAGAAGCAGTTTCTGATTTACTTCGCCGTACGGTACGATCCGGATCGATATTTGAACGTGTAGATTGATGGGTGACGGAATTTCGAGCGCCTCCGAGAACTTCCTGTCCTGTATATATCTCACGAACTGCGGATCGCGAACCAGATTGGTAATCGGGCTGCCCACATCCTGCGGAACTTTGAGTCCGAGTAACGACGTGGCGGCCTCGTTGATCAACTCGATCTCGTCGTTTGGCCCAAGGGTTACCGCACCCTCAGGTAAGGCCTTGGTGGTTTGTTGGTAGCGCTCCAATCCCCGGTGCAACGCGTCCATGTCTTGCTGATGGTGCCGCGTTATGCCACGCACGCGATCGTACACACGCCCCCAGATGCCCGAACCTTCGGGTATCTCGGCAGTTCGGTACTCGCTTAACCAACCATCGAGCCGCGCAAGACTATGCAGATGCCAGGCCAGATATATGAGCGACCCAACTAAGGCCGCCAACAAGTAGTTGTCGATGCCCGCGCCAAACAAAAGGGTGGCTACAACAAAGATTAGAATGCGCCAAGCTTCAATTTTCCAGAATGCGTTCATACCGCGAGGTTCTTGGAAAAACGGTAACCGGCGCCGTGCACGGTCTGGATGTAAGCACCATACCCATATGGCATCAGCGCCTTACGCAAACGGCGTATATGTACGTCCACCGTGCGTTCTTCGATGTAGACGTTTCGACCCCACACCCGGTCCAGCAATTGTGAACGGTCGAACACCCGGTCCGGATGGGTCATGAAGAAGTTCAGCAACCGAAACTCCGTGGGTCCCAGTTTGACTTCACAGTCACCCGCTAACACCCGGTGGCTGGCGGGATCGAGAGACAGGTGATCGGCAGTGACCGGCTGCTTGCCGCCATGAACATTCACGCGGCGCAGCACCGCCTTGATGCGGGCAATGAGCTCCCGGGTGGAAAACGGCTTGCTGACATAATCATCAATGCCGGCATCGAAACCCCGTATCCTGTCATGCTCCTCGCCTTTGGCGGTCAGCATGACGATCGGAATGTCCGCGGTGGCTTCATCCCGTTTGAGCTGCCGGGCGAATTCTATGCCGCTCTGCCCAGGTAGCATCCAATCCAGGAGAATCAGATCCGGCAGTCGATTCCCGATGACGCGGAGCGCCAGGTTCGAATCGGCACATTCAATGACATCGAATTGCGCGGATTCGAGCGCCGAAGCCACCATCTCGCAAATCGCCGAATCGTCTTCCACGATCATAATGGTTTGTCGCATTACTATAAGTGGTCCCGACGTGGTTCATGTATTATTTTATTTGACCGTAGGATTATTACAATTTCTTGACACGACGCGACGACAACCCGGCAATTGGTGCGACGGTTCAATGGCTTATTGAGAGATCGGGGTAACAAATCGGCCACATTCACGCAGTACACTGGTGGCGAACCCGCCCCGGCACAGCGTGAAATTCAACGTCCAGTCGCCGCGGCCAGCGTTGTCCCAGGACAAACCGGCCAAGCGCATTCTCAACGCGCGGCGCTGCTGACGCACTCCAGTCTGCGCCAGTCCAGCGCACCAGCCGGCGTAGCGTCTCTCAACCGCGTCCTCGATGCTGCGGACGCCGAGCTGGCTGGGATTGGCCCCACGGCCAGCCAAGGGGCCGGTCGGGTGCAGGTCGCCGTCCGCAACCCGTTCGCACAACTTGTCGTCGACCTCAGCCACCGGAAAGACGCTGTGGCTGCCGTCCAACATGGCCACATCGCCGGGCCGCAGACAATCCCAGCTGTTGCTGGCCACTCGAACCGACAACACCTCGTTGAAAATCCAGGAGCGCGCTGCCGACAGATACAGACCTCGCTGGAACCGCCTGTGCTCGCCGCTCCGGCTGGTGAGCAGAGCTTCAGCGCGCTGCAAATTGTTACCATGACGCCCAAAGCGCTGAGGCCCGAAATAGTTCGGCACGCCGCGTTCGCGGATCCGGGTCAGCCGTGTCCACAATGCCTCCAGCGGTCCCTGCAGATCACGAATTACAATGCGGAAGCGATTGCCCCGATGGGTCCCGCGGCGCAGCTTGCGGTGATGGCGCCGCCGCTGACAAATGCGCACCAGGTCCGAGTTGAGCCCATCCCAGTCCGGTTCGGGACCGGTAATCGGCAGACTGAACCACTGCGTGGCCAACGCGTGCCGGTCTTTGAGGCCCGAGTAGCCCACATCCCGGCACGATATACCGGCGTGTGCGGCAATCAGGCGCGCAGCATCCGGCGTCGTGATGCCTCGCTTCTGGACCTGCAACCATACATGCCCACCTGCGCCAGCGCACCGCATGTTCAGAATCTCGGCGACGGCAAAGTCTTCCGGCCTCTGGCGAATCGTCCCGGACACCGGCAACGGCTCATAGGCTCTCGCAAACCGCGACATGAGGTCGCTGCCAGGGGGTATGTGAACCGGTTCGACGATTACACCCACCTAGTTGAATGAAGCACTAAGGGGTCGGATCCGCAAGGGGCGCGCTCTGCTCAGGCATCTGGACGTCCGAATTCACGGTTAACCAAGGGCCAGTTGAATGGTCGGCTACCCGCACAATGATAACGGACTCCATCTTCGATTGGGTAAAATAGACCGCAGACTCACTCGCAATCACCCGATACAACGCCAAAATGCCGAGGCAAAACTATGCCGATTCGCGTCTCTGGACGCGCCGGACCGGCTGACGAACGGTCAACCATCATGCGAACCTTGCCCCTAGTCGTTGAACCGCAACAATTAGAACCCTTGCTCGGCCACCCTCAATTGCTGATCGTGGATCTGTGCAAGGACGAGACCTACGCCCAAGCGCATGTGCCTGGCGCGGTACATCTCCGTTACGGAGAGATCATCCACGGGATCAAGCCTGTGCCGGGCCTGCTGCCCGACGAAGCACGTCTTGAGGCACTGTTATCTAGACTTGGCTTAACTCCGGATACCCGGGTCGTGGCCTACGACGACGAGGGCAACGGCAACGCCAGCCGGCTGGTCTGGACCCTGGACATGGTCGGGCATACCGCATCTTCCGTGCTGAACGGTGGAATATTCGCGTGGGCCAATGAGAATCACCCGCTGTCCAATCAGCCGGCCAACCTGGCACCCGGTCAGTATCCGGTTGCCATCGATGACCAATGGCTTGCCACACACGACTACGTCCGACAGCATCTTGGTAATCCTGGGGTCGCGCTGCTGGATGCACGCACACCCGAAGAGTACCGGGGCACTAAATTACGGGCCGCACGCGGTGGCCATATTCCCGGCGCGGTGAACCTCAATTGGCTGGACACTATTGATCAGACGCGGAACTACCGCTTGTTGCCCGACACCCGATTGCACGAGATGTTGAGCGAGCGCGGTGTCCGTACGGATCAAGAAGTCATTACCTATTGTCAGACGCACCACCGCTCCGCCCACAGCTACCTCATGCTGAAGCACCTGGGCTTTCCGCGGGTTAGAGGGTATGCAGGCTCCTGGTCCGAGTGGGGCAATCGCACCGACACACCAATTGAGACTTAGTTTTTCAGATAACAGCGGTCGTTAAAGGTCGCGACCCAGGACGGCCGATAAATGACAAACAGCGTCATCATGACCCCGGTCAGAAAGGCTTCGGGAAAGACGAGCAGCACGTACGCCGATGCATAGTCCCGCACCAGCTGCCCCCACGAATAAACCCCTAGCAGATACATCAAGCCCGTACTGGCCGCACCAACCAGGCAGATGGTCACAGCGGCGCCGAAAAAGGCGGCCACGAATATATATATGAAGAAGTGCCTCGGCAGATATTGTCGGGTGACACGCAGGACCCACCAACTCACTGCCACCGGCCAGCAGGCCAGCAACAAACCGTTCCACCCGAACGTTCCCCATCCGGTCCCCGCGTAGACGGTGTCTCCCAACAGCACCGCCGTTATAGCGAGAAGCGCAAACTGCCAGCCGAACATGAGCGTCGCCAGCGTCACACCCAATAAATGAAGGTTCAGTCCAGGCGCGATACCGGCCTCGATGGACCAAATTAGCAACAGGGTTACACAGGTCGCCATCAGCACATGGGTGTCCTCGCTGATGCGAAGATGCCACCACGGTGTCTTCCAGGCGGTTACCGTCAACACCAATATGTATATTAAGTTACCGGCCCAGGCGACACCCGCGGGCAAGAGTTCGGGAGTGAGATGCACGACAGTCCGATTGTAGAAGAATCCAGACCATACAACTATACGCCCCAATCATCCTCCGCACCGGGCTCGAGCGAGGTATGCGCTGACCTCAATACAGCGCCAAGGGCTGGACGCTTACTCTTGGCCTGCGATAACCTGTCCGGCACTATAGCGGTTGATACGGCCTATGTTTGATTTGAAAAAGACCCTGGACCTCATCAAGGGTGGGTTATTGGACCCGCTAACGACATGGAAGGCGTATCACGATGAGGACCGGAACTGGAAAGAAACTGTTGTGTTGCTCACCGGACCGCTGATCGTCGGTTCTGTGGTCTGCGCGGCGTTTTTGTCCTGGGCATTTCGAAGCTTCCACATGTTCGCTTACGGGCGCGGCACCGTAACCGGCTTGCTGATGGGGATCTTATTTACGGCAGTGGGCCTGATTATTGTGAGCTTTATTTTCGGCTACCTGGCGGGCCGATTTGGTGGTGAGCACAACTTTAATCGAGCATTCTCGGCTGTGTCTCTGGCATCCATACCCGGACACCTTGGAACTGCCATCGGCGGCTTACCGTGGATCGGCTGGCTGGTTTCTCTGGTACTGGGGATAACATCAATGGTTTTCCTGTACAGAATCATTCCACTGTATCTGAAAGTCCCGGACAACAGGCGCGTGATTCATTTTGTGCTGTCATTACTGGCCTCGTTTATTGTCATGCTGGTCTCGGGCGCAGTCGTGGGGGTCGGCGCATTCGCGCCTTCGCGCCATGCGGCCATGATGGGTGGTTGAGACCGGGCCGCTGCAGTGTAATGGTTTGACGTCAGTGCAGAGATCCATAGATCTGCATAAATAACCGGACCAACTCGAAGCGGCTGAACGGCGACACAGCAGGTAACCCACTGCCTGAACCGCGCCGTGCAGTCCCGTAGTCGGGGACGGCATCATTTAGGTCCCCGGATATCCCCAGCACAAACGCCAAGGTCTCGAGCAGTCCCACTCCCAGCCGCCCGATCACTTTGCCGTCCCGGTCTTTATCGACATGCGGGTCCGTCAAAACAATCGCCTCGAGTATCTGTGGCGGAATCGGCTGGAAATTAGTGCCGAAGGCCTGATTGATATCACCGACGAACTCGTTAGCCAACAAGGCATGACCGGTATTGGACGGGTGGACCCCGTCCAGGCTGAAAAAACCACCCATGAACTGCGCGGTGACCTCCAACCCCATGATGACCGGCGGATTTCGGATCAGGTCGTCGAACATGGAGTAGATATCCACCACCGGCATACCTATTCGTTGCGTCTGCCGTTCGATAATGTCGTTAAAGGCCGCCACGCGCGATCTGACTTGAATCACTTCCGAGTCGTCGAGAACGTAATTCGGTTCGCTCATCAGATTGTCGTTACCGTCGTACTGCATGAGCAACAGACCGACGATGGTGGTTAAGTGGCCGTCCGGAAGATCCACCGAAAAACCGAGATAGTCCTCCGCGTAGTCCCGATCAATCAGAAATCCGATCCGGGTGACGTCCGGAATATTGGCAAACACGACCCTGGTCCCATGTTGGGTAACTAGCGCGCCGAGACGGTCGACAAGGTCTCGAAAATACCGTTCGAAGTCGGCGACCGGAGTGAGCTGTGACGCATTCAGTTCGTTAAAGGAAGTGACCGCACCCAGGGCGTCGTTGTTGCCGATCCAGCAAATGACCAGATCCGGCTGCGCGGACTCCACTGCCTCGATCTGCGATTGTTGCCGCGGAAACAGGACCAGGTCGATCTCACTGTCGATCTGCGCGACCGTTGTGGCGCTGGCCCGCCGGTTCAACAGAGAACTCACCCGGGCGCCGGACACCGCCACGATTGACCCGGTCTGATACGGAAAGATCCGGGAGCGAAAAGTGGTGTCGCCCACCACACCCAAAAAATTCGATCTAATTAAGGGCAGCTTCACGTCCGCGCCGACTAGGAAACCAACCCAATTCAAATAAGCGCATATCTGCGTCTGCCAGGCGGCGTCCGCCGACTGCACCCCTTCACCGTGACCATTACCCAGCCCCATGAGCGTCACCGGGGACGCCACCTGCCCGCGCGCTATCCCGGTTGGCGGAATCCACACGGCCAGACAAACAGCTAGGATTAGCGTTAGGCGCGCCTGCGCTCACAGAGCGACTTACTTAGCTTCAAGTTTATCGGCGGACCGGTTGTTTGACGGCAAGCTATCGGTCGGTGGCGCGGACGCCTCGGAAGCGGAAGAACCTTGTGGCAGATGCTTTAAAACCTGTTCCACCATCTTATGTCGGAGATACGCCTGCTGCCCGGCAGTCGCACTCTTCAGCTCCTCGATCAAGGCCGACAAGTCCTCCGAGACCACTGGATTGTCGTTCGGGGCCAGCAATTTTTCGAACAGTTTCGGATCCACCAATGCCGGCGCGGCACCTTGAGCCTGCTTTGTGGTGTCCAACAAGGCATCCCGGATGGCGTCTGGGACCATCACGTTGCGTAACAGGCCCTCGACTACACTCGACTCCATTGGTTCCTCGCTCACCTCCGGCGCCGCGCCTGGCTCTGAAGCCACGATCAAGACCTCACTGATCTCGCGCCTGCCCGACTCGGTTGAGAAAACCAGAGCGTAACTCTTGTGCTGCAGCAGGCGATGTAAAGCAGCCTCGAGGGAAAGATCCGAAAACTCGTCGTAGAGGGCCTCACCGGCTACCGCCGTTGCAACGCGCACAAGAATTCCCGTCTGCTCCGTAAACGAGGTCATTGCATCGCCCAGCTGCATACCCTGCAGTCGTACCGTCACCCGCCCGTTCAACACGGACACAAAACCAGTACTGGAATCCTGCGGCACGGTCGCCAAATTCGGCGCCTGTTCAACCGGCCCCGTCGATTCGGCGGTTTCCGCTGGCCGGGCCACCTCGCTATCCGAGCTAATGTTCGAAGAGACAATAGCCAGCAATACCGAAAAGCATACCGCCACCGACAGCGGCAACTTCGAAGAGAAAGTGGGTCGCGTCAAATTCATCCTGTTTCCTCGTCTCACCACCTCAGCGTATTATACACTGTAGCTGTTCGTTTTGTATCAGGTATTGACGCTTCGGCCGGGGTGCCGATGTCGCGAGTGGGGCCTATCTCCCGACCCTCATAGGGGTTTTAAAGTGACGGGCTCGTTAGTCTTGTGTCAAGTGGCGCTTAACGCATTAACCCATCTGCGGTCCGTGCCCAGCGGGGCGGCTCCATCACTCAATGGTAAGTGCCCTATGCAGCAGGGAATCGAGATCACGGAAGTGGTTGTAGAACCAATCGTGGAGGCGTTTGGCGATCACGTCGTGGTCGTCTTGTACTCCGTCCTGGTAGTCGATCATCATCTCATTGACTTCATCAAGCAGGCGTTGATGATCCGCCTGATGCTCCATATAGCCCTCGTAATCGTGCGCCCGCATCACCGCTTCCTCATGAGCGAAGTGTTTCGCAGTGTTGGCGTACACCTCACCAAGAAAATCGACGACCGTCGCTTGATGCTGACCGGATTGGAGTTCGTTATAGAGCTGATTGATCAATTCGATCAGACGGCGATGGTCGGCATCGATTTTCGGCAGACCTATCAAAAATTCCGGTCGCCATTCAATGAGTGACATGACCAAACCTCAGCGTCGGGAAAAGCCGGTGTCCAACAAGCATGGACCGAATTTAGCGAAAACTCCAGTTTTTCGGGTCAGTTAAGCGGTTACACCCGCCGCTATTCCGCTCCCTGGCCAGTGACCAATCCACAACTCGCGGATCCCGGAAATTAACGAAGGGATCGGGCGACTGGCCGCCGCGTCCGAAATACGCGTTGCGGCCGCGTTGCTTTGAGATGCTCCGTGAGTCACGCGAATACCGGGGACCGCCGTGCGATGATCAAAAAAAACCCCCGAACCGTGTTCGGGGGCTGAAACGACCTGATTCGGATACTAGGTGGGGGTGCCTTAGGAAGGTGTACCGAACCAGGTATAAGCGTAATATCTATAAGCTGCTAGCCTACGGGAGGGGGCGATCGCGGTGCAAGCCCCAATGCGCCACTACTCCGTCATCCGTTGCCGCTGTTCCGACGCCCACTCACGCTGGATGGGTAAACACCGCCGTTAATCGGCTTCCACACCTCCGAAAACATGTTACGCGATCGTCAAACAACCGTTTGTGATCCGAATCAGGCGTAGCTGGTCAGCAATCGTATAAAGAAATTATATTCAGATGTGCGCGCTCCGCTCCATTTTCATGACGCCGTCAAATTGAGCGGCTTGCGAGCGCGCGGAGGTTCATTAGCGCGAGAGACAAACCAGGTCTCATTAACAGGCCGGATACATGCGTGGCGGCTCGCTTTTCCCATCGCCCAACCGTCAGTCTTGCTAAACGGGTCGGGTCGAGTCTTGCAAGACTATATATCCCAGCGAACAGATTGTTTGAGTTTGTCGACGAACGGTGCCAGCGGTTCCCCCCTCGTGGCGAGCACCACTAAATTACCCTGGCCGGCAGGAATCAACCAACCATGGTACCGATCTCCGTCTATGGAGATCTCCTGCCGTAACCGTTCACCGATGACGTAGAGCACGGTGACCACACTCTTCTCTCCATCAAAAACGCTGTGGGCAATGGGTTTCTTATTCATGGCGCATACCTCGGCGTCGCGAATCGGTTCCATCTCCCGCACCACGCTTGCCCCAAACGCTGCCATCACCCGCCTGAACTTGTCTTCGGGCGCGTTCCCCCGCACGCTTAGAAATTGCGGTTCACTGTTTACGTGATCGATCGCCGCCACCCGCAGCGTTTCGATGTACTGATTGGTCGAGTACATCTGATAACCGAACAACACGCTCAACGCTGCGGACACAAAAATACTGGCGGCCAAGGCCCATTTCCACGGTCGGACCCGCCTCACCTGCTCCTCGCCGACTACATGGCGCAGCTTTATGCGGGTCATTAAATTGTCCGGGACCGGTATGCGCATGGCATCGAGCAGTTTCTGGTCGAAGCTTCTTACACTTTCGGCAAATCGAGCACAGTCCGGACACGCGGCACGGTGCACCAGGAACGCTTGCGAGGCCGTATTCGGCTCGCTTAACGAAGTCCTCCGGAATTCCAGACAGTTCATGCACTCGCCCCCCGCAGCGCCGTGTCAACTTCATCGCTGGCAAGCAACTCACGCAACTGCTTGCGGGCCCTGAACAATCTCGTCATCACGGCGCTGGCGCTTATCCCCAGCATGCCGGCAATTTCCCCACAGTTGAATCCGCCCAGTACCTGGAGCACCAGCGGTTCCCGATAATCGTCCGACAGAGTGGACAGCGCGCGCCGGAGCACAAACGATTCCGTTCGCGTGTCGAAGGAAATCTTGACGTCGGGGAGCTCGGTCATCTCCTCCACATCCTGCATCTCCAATCGTTTCCGCTCGAACTGCCGGGCATACTCGCGTCGAAAGATCGTAAACAGCCAGCTCTTCGCCGAGTCGGCATCCCGCAGACTGTTAATCGATTTCCAGGCCCGCAGATAGGTCTCCTGAACCAGTTCCTCGGCCTGCCCACGGTCCCGGCACTTCCAATAGGCGTAGCGGTACAGATCCCCCATCAGCCCCTGCAGCAACAGCTCGAACTTCTTGTGGCCCGGCGCGTCCATGTGACTAAAGACCGCATCCACACCGGAAATATTACCGGTCCTCATCAGCCTGCCCGCCCATCCGCGTGCCGAGTCCTGTCGGCGGGCACCCAGGACCTTGGGTACAAGTATCTATAAGTCATTGTTTTAAAGCAATTTTAAGTGCTCATAGCGGCAAAAAAAACGGGGCGTCTAGGCGCCCCGTTCCACGTTGCCGTGATTACTGGCAGGTCGGGCGCTAGCCCTCCTTTCCGCCAATCGCCTTGCAGGCTTCGGCGTTCATACTTACGAAGCCGGTGCCCTTGCAGCTGTTCTGTCCCTTGCAGGCATTGTTGGCGGTCTTACAGCTGCCCATGCCCTTACAGGAATTTACGTTATAACAATTCACTTTCGCTTCGCCCGCAGACGCAGTCATGGGGGCGGTGGCCAACATAGCGGCGGCAGCGGTGGCCAATGCATAACCAGTCGCTTTCTTCATATTCATTTCAACATTTCTCCTCAGGTTTCTCCAAATTACCCGACTCAACGGGCGCCAACTCGACCTCTACGGGTGTTCGGTTGTGAGGTCACTCGCAAATAGACCACGCCGATTCGGGTTGGTTCCATAGTGGTGAAGAATTCATGATAGATCGCCTGCGCCCATACATTCCGACAAACGAAGGGAGCAGCGCTCAATCCCGCGGTTGTCCTTCGCAACGCTGGGAGCCTGCCTGAGTATTCGACCCATAACGAGACCGGCGGAGAGTGAGTACAGTTTTTCGAAAATTTGATGTGAACGACGCGCTATTTGACGATAAATTTCGGGGAAATCGGCCGCTCTCCCCCTTTCGCAATAGTCGTACCGAACACTCAGGTACAGGGAACCAATTCGCAGCTTAATATGTCCCACTATACGCTCGGGCATAATTAAGTTATCCAATTACTTCACCAGCCACCGTTTCCAATGCACAATAACGAAGTACGAAGACTGCCAAATCTCGGATTTGGGCTGGGGCTAAGGACCGACCATTACGATTCCGTTATCGCGGAACGACCCGACAACATCGATTGGTTCGAGATCTTATCGGAAAACTATATGGTCGATGGCGGCAAACCCCTCCACTACCTGGATGCGATACGGGAACACTACCCCATGGTCATGCATGGCGTTTCGATGTCCATCGGCGGCGCTGATCCCTTGGATCGAGACTATCTCAAGCGGCTGAAAGCCCTGGCCGGACGTGTGCAGGCGGCGTGGTTTTCGGACCACTTGTGCTGGACGGGAGTGGACGGCACGAACATTCACGATCTCCTGCCGTTGCCTTACACCGAGGATGCGGTATCGTACATTGCCCGCCGCATTAAGCAGGTACAGGATTTCATGGAGCGGCCTATGTTGATAGAAAATGTTTCCAGTTACCTGAATTACAAGGACTCTTCGCTGACGGAGTGGGAATTCGTAAGCGCAATCGCCGAACGCGCCGATTGCTATATTCTTCTCGACATCAACAACATCTACGTCAGCGCGTTCAATCACGAGTTTGATCCCCAGGAGTATCTCGATCACATACCCGTCGAGCGCGTTGGGCAGTTCCACTTGGCCGGTCACACGAATTACGGTGATTACATCGTCGACACCCATGACCACCCGGTAATTGACCCAGTGTGGGACTTGTATGCCGATGCGATACGTCGCTTCGGCGCGGTGCCGACGATGATCGAACGCGATGACCACATTCCCCCGTTGCGGGAATTGCTGCACGAGTTGGATCGTGCGCGCGACATCGCCCGGCCGATTCTGGAAGAAATCGCCGCGTGAGCCGCCTACACATACTGCAATCCAAATTTCAGCGGACCATTCTCGGTGCGGAGGACATGTTGGAGAAGGAAATCGTCGCCACCGAGCGTCTGAGCGTCGACCGCCGTATCGCGATCTACGCCGAGGCCTACCGGCTACGCTTGACAGAGTGCTTGCGGGAAAATTACAGCGCACTGTATACCTTGCTCGGTGACGAGCAGTTCGATGCGCTGTGCCGGCTGTACATCGACGCTCATCCACCGCACCACTACTCCATCCGCTGGTACGGTGACCGCTTCGCCGAGTTCGCGCGCCATACCGCACCGTATTCCGGTCATCCCTATGTCTCTGAACTCGCGGAATTCGAGTGGAAATTAATGGAAGCCTTTGATGCCCGCGACGCGCGCCCCGTCGTCCTCGACGAGCTGGCGCAACTGGCCCCAAGTCAGTGGCCCGGGCTGCGCTTGGAGTTTCAACCGTGCCTGCAGCGCGTCGAGCTGACTTGGAACGTGGCCGCGATTCGAAACGCCGTGGACGAGGGACGAACGATCGATTCCCCGCAACGAGGCGATCGGCCGGCGGCGTGGCTCATCTGGCGGAAGCGGCTGACTCAGTACTTTCGCAGCCTTGACGACACGGAGGCCTGGGCGCTGGACCGGGCTCGAGACCGCGCCACGTTTGGCGAGTTGTGCGAGGGATTGTGTGAATGGATGCCTGACCGCGAGATAGCTACCTACGCCGCCGGACTGTTGAAACAGTGGATCGGCGACGGACTGGTCACCAAGATCCAGACCGATCCTTGAGCCACCGCCGCTCGGCGGTCAGTCCCTATTGCGGCGCGGACACGGGTGGCAGGAATTCCCGAATCACCTCGGTCAGCGCGTCGGGCCGGTCCACGTGCACCCAGTGGCCAGCGCCGCTGATGTGCACCACTTGGGCGCTTGGAAACAAGCGCTCGATCTCCGGCCGGTGTGCGTCGCTGATGTAGCCGGATTGACCTCCCGCCACGAACAAGGCCGGGCCGGAGTAGGACCGGTCGATCGATTCCGGAAAACCGGCGACCTCCCCAATATGCGCGCTGATCGCATCCAGATTGATCCGCCAGCGCAACCCCGTGTTTTCGACCACCAGGTTCTGCAATAAAAACGAGCGAACCACCGTATCGGGGACCGCCGGCGCCAGGGCCTGGTCAGCCGCGCCGCGCGAGGTCAGCGCGGCCAGGTCCAGCGCCCCGAGGGCCTCGACCAAATCACGATGACTATGCCGGTACGCGACCGGTGCGATGTCTACCACGACCAGGCGACGAACGCGTTGCGGCCGGGTGAGCGCCAACCACATTGCCGCCTTGCCGCCCATGCTGTGGCCCACGAAATCGGCGGCGGTCAATCCAAGTTCGTCCAGCAGCCCACCCAGGTCCTTGGCCATATCCACATAGGTCATGCCGGCGACATGCGGAGACCGGCCATGATTGCGCAGATCCGCCATGACGACGCGGTGAGTTGCGGACAGCCGCCTGGACAAACCCCTCAGGTTCACGCCGGACCCGAACAGGCCGTGCAGCAGGATCAACCGTTCACCACTGCCACTTTCGCTGTAATGCAGATGCGTCATTGCCGTCCTCGTTGTTTAGTGAGACTGCGTCGGATCGAGGGTTCATGGGCCTGGCATGAGTGTTAAGAGCGCCCGGGCTTACTGAGTCCACAAGTTCCGCGGCAGCCGGATCGGGTCTGTCCACGATCATACCGGCAGCCCGACGGTCAGCTGCGCCGTCAGACATTCGTTCGTCCCGCGCCGTCGATTTCTACCGGGAACGCTGCAGGAATCCCCAATACCAGGTAATATCCCTATCCCGCGTTGGACCACCACAGGGCATATAACAATCCAACGTCCCTTCCGCAGGAGAAGATATTATGTCAGAGAGTCGAGAAGTTGTTGTATTGTCCGGTGTGCGTACCGCGATAGGCGATTACGGGGGTTCATTAAAGGGTTTCGCCCCGAAAGACTTGGGTGCCATGGTGGTACGCGAGGCCGTCAGCCGGTCGGGGGTGGCGCCGGAGCGGATCGGTCACTGCGTGTTTGGCAATGTCATTCATACCGAGATCAAGGACATGTACCTGTCGCGGTATGCAGCGATTGAAGGCGGCCTACCGGTTGAAACCCCGGCGCTTACGCTGAACCGCCTGTGCGGCAGCGGCCTGCAGGCGGTGGTGAGCGCGGCTCAGACCATACAGCTGGGCGACGCCGACGCGGCGGTGGCCGGCGGCGCCGAATGCATGAGCCGCGCACCATATCACGTGCCCAATATGCGCTGGGGCCAGCGCATGGGCGACGGCCACGCCATCGATGCCATGGTCGGTGCCCTGACCGACCCGTTTGACTCGTGCCACATGGGCATTACCGCGGAAAATATTGCGGGCAAGTGGAACATCAGCCGTGAGGACCAGGACGCGCTGGCGGTAGACAGCCATCGACGCGCCGCCCAGGCCACCGACCGCGGTAACTTCAAGGATCAAATCCTCCCGGTGGAGATCAAGTCCCGGAAGGGGTCGACGATATTCGATCGGGACGAGCACATACGCGCGGAAGCAACAGTGGAGGGAATGAGCAAATTGCGCCCGGTTTTCCAGAAAGACGGCACGGTCACCGCCGGCAACGCTTCCGGCATCAACGATGCCGCCGCCGCCGTGGTGCTGATGGAGGCTAACGCCGCCGAGGCCGCCGGCCACCAAGCCATGGGACGGCTCGTCGCCTACTCCCACGCTGGTGTCGAACCGAAATATATGGGCATCGGCCCGGTCCCGGCGATTCGATTGGTGTTGGAAAAGGCCGGGCTGAGCGTTGACGACATGGATGTGATCGAACTCAACGAGGCCTTCGCCGCCCAGGCACTCGCGGTCGTTCGCGACTTGAACCTGTCGGCGGAAAAGACCAATCCAAACGGCAGCGGCATCTCTCTGGGGCACCCAATCGGAGCGACCGGTTGCATCCTGACCGTCAAGGCACTCTACGAGTTGCAGCGCACCGGCGGTCGCTACGGCCTGGTGTCGATGTGCATCGGGGGCGGCCAGGGCATCGCAGCGATTTTCGAACGGATGTGAACCCTACGCCGGCTCGCGTGTCCGACCGTCCATTGCGGCGGACACGCGAGCGGATTGCCGCGCGACGGCAATCGAGACCGGAGCTGCGGTGGACCATCGCGCCCGAATCCACCGTCCAGCAACTGGGTGCGGACACCAGCGTCTGAAATTTGACCGCTTACTCCCGCAACCACTCGCTCCTCTCCCCTTGACGCGACACCCCGCAGTGCAGTATCGCGACCACTGACGGGATTGCCACTCATCGTCAGGGAAACCACGTCGCGATCAAACCCCGCTGAGCTATCATAAGCGTACTGCAACTCAACACAGACATATGCGCACATTCCAAACAGAACTCCCGGCGGGTAACCGCAACGACTGGAAGACCATACGGACTTTGATCCCCTACTTGCTGGAATATCGCGGACGCATCGGAATCGCGATGCTGTTCCTGGCGTTGGCCAAGCTGGCTAACATCGGGGTGCCAGTGGCGCTTAAGTTGATTGTTGATGGTCTGGACGTAACCACTCCGGGCGCGCAGATGGTAACCGTTCCTTTGTCGCTGCTTATTGCTTACGGCCTGCTTCGCTTCAGCACCTCATTGTTTCAGGAGCTTCGAAATGCAGTATTCGCCAAAGCCTCACAGCGGTCGGCGCGAAAAATTGCGTTGCGGGTATTCCAGCATCTGCACGAGCTGTCCCTGCGCTTTCACCTGGATCGGCAAACCGGCGGGGTATCACGCGACATCGAGCGTGGCAGTCGGAGCATCACCCAACTTTTACACTTTTTGATCTTCAGTATCCTGCCCACGGCGTTCGAGATACTCGTGGTCTGCGGCGTACTGCTGGTCAATTTCGAGATCTGGTTTTCGGTGATCACCTTTATCACAGTTAGCCTGTATTTCGTCTACACCTACAAGGTAACGGAATGGCGCATCAAGTTCCGCGTACAGATGAACACCGCGGATTCCAAGGCCAATACCGCCGCTATTGATTCTCTGATCAATTACGAGACGGTTAAATATTTTGGTAACGAGGCATTCGAGACGCGGCGCTACGACCAGCATATGCACAACTGGGAAAGGGCTTCAATCAGAAGTCAGGTGTCTCTGGCACTGCTGAACGTCGGTCAAGGCGTCATCATCGGTGTCGGACTCACCATATTAATGATCCTCGCTGCGCGGGGGGTCATTGCCGGGACCATGACGCTGGGTGATTTTGTTATGGTCAACGCATTTTTGATACAAATTTATATTCCACTGAATTTTCTGGGCACAATCTTTCGCGAGGTCAAACACTCACTCACTGACATGGAAAAGATGTTCGGTCTGTTGGACTTGGAGGCGGAGATTCAAGACACACCCTCGGCAACACCGCTTATTGTGAGCCGCGGCGAAGTGGTGTTCAACAATGTAACGTTTTCCTATCAAGCGGACCGGTCGATCCTGCACGACATTAACTTTGAAATCCCGGCGGGTCATAAGGTCGCGGTGGTCGGCAGCAGCGGAGCCGGTAAAACAACGCTGGCGAGATTATTATTCAGATTTTACGAAGTCACCGACGGCCGTATAACGATAGATGGACAAGACATACGTGAAGCAACCCTCGACAGTCTGCGTGCGGCTATCGGCGTCGTACCTCAAGACACCGTCCTGTTCAACGACACCGTCGGCTACAACATTCAGTACGGCAAACCGGACGCCGACCGTGCGGAGATCGAGGAGGCTGCGCGTTTGGCCTACCTGCATGACTTTATCGTATCGCTTCCGCAGGGTTACGACACCATCGTCGGCGAAAGAGGCTTGAAACTCTCGGGCGGCGAGAAGCAGCGTATCGCCATTGCCAGAACGATTCTGAAAAATCCACCAATATTGATCCTGGACGAGGCCACGTCGCAGCTGGATTCCAAGTCCGAACAAGCGATTCAATCGGCGCTGAGAGAGGTTGCGATGAATCGAACCACCCTGGTGATTGCCCACCGACTGTCCACGGTGATCGACGCGGAACAGATCCTGGTGTTGGAAGACGGCCGGATCAGCGAACGCGGCCGCCACCGCGAACTGTTGGCCGGTCACGGCCATTACGCGGAAATGTGGCGCTTGCAACAGGAACAACGCGAGCTCGAACACGAAGCCGAGGCGATCGGAGATCCCGTGATCCTGTCTGCGATCTAAACGGCGAGGCCGCACCGCGCACGCACAGGTCCCGGCTTGTTTCAGCGTCGAAGATGCCGGATGGCCGGCGTAAGCCGTAACATTGAGGCCACACTGACTGCGAGGAGTGACTGGAATTATGGGTAGCGACATCACACTTACGGCCGAAGACGGCCATGTTCTCGGCGCCTACCGGGCTGATCCAGAGGGATCACCAAGCGGTGGGATCATCGTACTTCAGGAGATTTTCGGCGTTAACGATCATATCCGCGAGGTCTGCGACAGTTTCGCATCGGATGGCTTCGCCGTGATCGCTCCCGCGCTCTATGACCGTTCGTCGAGCCGGAACTGCCGGCTGGCTTACACCCCCCAGGACATCGAGCTCGGCCGAAGGCTTCGCGAGGAGTTCTCGTGGGAGGACACAATGAAGGACGTGAAGTCGGCGGCCAATATTTTGCGGGGTGAGGGGCCCAAGGTCGGCACAGTCGGTTATTGCTGGGGCGGTACCATCTCATACTTGTCAGCCACCCGCTTGCAGATCGACGCTGCGGTGGTCTACTACGGTGGCCAGATCATGCCGTATGTCCACGAAACGGAGAACTGCCCGCTGCTGATGCACTTCGGCAGGCAGGACACAGGGATACCTCTGAGCGACGTCGAACAGATTCAAAAACGGCACCCCGAAGCAACCGTCCACTTGTACGAGGCCGGCCACGGCTTCAACTGCGATCGCCGGGGCAGCTTCGAAGCCGAATCGGCCCGCCTCGCCCGCGGCCGCACCCTGACGTTCTTCCGCGCCCAGCTTGGTTGACACCCGGCTGCTCTAAGGAGCATCCCCTCCGGAATTCATCACAATTCATAGATATTTATCGCCGAATCGAAACCTGACGTTTTATGGGTCACAGGTGATGATACACCGACTTCCTCGAGTCCGGTGACGTCGCGATAGAAGGTCACCGAGTCGGCAAACTGATGCGACGGCAACTTAATTGCAATATTGTCCCCCGGGGCGAAGTTTGGTGTCATTGGCCGACCAAGGGCCAGCGGCGGCCTCTACACCAGTTCGTCGCTCGGGTAATCGCTGGGATCGAATGCGCGTTGCGGATATTGGGGGTCCATGTCCTTGAACGTGTCCAGCAGCAGCTCGCTGATGACCGTGTCTCTAAACCAGCGTTGTTCGGCTGGAATGACGAACCACGGCGCATGCTCGGACGAGCAGCGGTTCAACATGATCTCGTAGGCGTCCATGTATTCGTCCCACCGGTCGCGCTCCTTCAGGTCAGCGGGGTTGAACTTCCAATGTTTATCAGGCCGCTCCAATCGTCTTTTCAGCCGCTGGAGCTGATAGTCTTTGGATATGTGCAACATTATTTTTATGATTCGGGTTTTGTGATCGGCCAACATTCGCTCAAAATCATTGATATGCTGGTATCTCTGATCGATCAATTTGCGCGGCGCGAGTTCGTGGACTCTGACTATCAACACGTCTTCGTAATGCGATCGGTTGAAGATGACGATATGCCCATTCGTCGGCGCATGATCGTGCACCCGCCACAAGAAGTCATGCGACAACTCCTCGTCGCTCGGAGCCTTGAAGCCATAAACCCGGCATCCCTGAGGATTCAAGCCTTTTGTAATTCTGCGGATCGTGCTGTCTTTACCGCCCGTGTCCATCGCCTGCAGGACAAGCAGCAAAGATTGCCGACTTTCAGCAAACAGGCGTTCTTGGAACTCATCAAGTTGATTAAGGTTGGCACGCATGTGTATGCGCGCATCCTTCTTATCGAGCCCCTGGTCGTCATCCGTCTGTATCGAGGAGAGGCTAAACGTCCCCTCCGCGGGGACCCGGTAACGCTCATAATCAACTTTAGATTTATTCATCATGTGTAGTTTATCCATAAAAGTGGTTGATCAAATAAGCTTCTGTCACCGGTGTTGGGCCAATCGAGACAAGCGTTCTCCGGTTTGATCGCTATTGGAATTAGCCGAAGAATGTCGTAAAAACGAACGTGAATCTTCGCACAAAATGATAGTCTTAACAGACCATCTTCGGCCCTCATCGCGAGGTGCGCACCGATAGTGGCACCCGCCGATACACAGCAACGCGAACCGTGTAATTTTGATGAACAATTACGACGTCGAAATAATTGACAAACAAAGCGTATTTAACGGCTATTTTACCGTCGAGCGCTATTATCTCAGACATCGGCTCCATGATGGTGGCATGAGTGAAATCCTGGAGCGCGAGGTCATCGAGCGGGGACACGTGTCCGCGGTACTACCAGTAGATTTCCGCAATGAGCGGGTTGTCTTAATCGAACAATTCCGGCCAGGGGCACTGGCAGCCAAACACCATCCCTGGCTGGTAGAATGCATTGCCGGGATCATCGAACCGAATGAGACGGCCGAGCAGGTCGCCCGGCGCGAGGCCTTGGAAGAGGCCGGCTGCCATTTGACGTCGCTGATTCCGGTACAGCAGTTTTTTACGACACCCGGCGCCCTGTCCGAGACTGTACAACTTTTCTGCGGGATCACGGACAGCGAAGGCGTCGGTGGTATACACGGTGCAATCGATGAAGGCGAGGACATCAAGGTCCATGTCCTGCCGGTCGCGCGTGCTTTGCAAATGGCCAATGACGGGTCAATCCGCAACGCTATCACCCTCGTCGCGGTGCAATGGCTGGCCCTCAATTATCGAGACCTGCAAACCCGTTGGAGCTGAATGGACGAGAAACCGCTGGCGGAAGACCGCCCCCAACTTCAAGTCAACAAAGCCACAGAGCGATATCTGGACATTCGCCGCGTCACCGTCGTTGGCGGCATCGTCGACTTCATCCTCGGCGTCGTCAAGATTCTGATCGGCAAGCTGGCGTACTCACAGGCACTGGTGGCCGACGGCGTACACTCGCTGTCGGATCTGGCCACCGACGTCATGGTGGTCTGGGCCGCCAAGCATGCCAGCCGCGGACCCGACGAGCAGCACCCCTATGGCCACCAACGGATTGAGACCGTTGCGACCATCGTGCTGGGCCTCGCCCTGGCGTCCGTCGCCATCGGCATCGGTTACGAGGCCCTGGAAGGCATCTGGCAACACAAAGCCCTCTCCGCGCCCGGGGTCCTGGCCTTGATTGCCGCCGCGCTGTCCGTACTCGCCAAGGAATGGATTTATCACTACACCATCCGCGTCGCAGACCGTTTGCAGTCGGACATGCTGCGCAGCAATGCCTGGCACAGTCGCACCGACGCAATCTCCTCGGTACTCGTGATTATCGGCGTCGCCGGAACGATGATGGGTTGGATTTACTTCGATGCGATTGCGGCGGTGGCGGTCGCACTGATGATTCTGTATGTGGCAGGACAAATGGTGCGAAAGGGAATTCGGGAACTCATCGATACGGGCGTAGATCCCGAACGGCTCGCCGCAATGAAGAACGTGATCATCGAAACCGAAGGCGTGGTCGACGCCCACGACGTCCGCACGCGACTGATGGGTTCCGATATTTATCTCGACGGGCATGTGCTGGTGCAGCCAAAGCTCAGCGTCTCCGAAGGACACCGTATCGGCGAAGCCGTCAAACAGCGCCTCCAACGGGAATTCAACGGTATCGCCGACATCACGATACACATCGATTCAGAGGACGATGCATCGTATCAATTGTCCGACAAATTGCCCCTCCGCGGTGAGCTGAAACAACGGATTCTGGACCAACTCGACGGCATGCCCGAGGCCCGGGACATGACACGCGTTACACTGCATTACCTGAATGGGCAGGTCCACGCCGAGGTCTGGCTCGCGCTGTCCACCCTGGAGAGCATCGAACAGGCCGAGCAGGCAGCGGCAAAGATTAAACATGCGCTCCGCGGACAGAAAGACTTCAAACACATTGACGTTGTGTTTAATTGATGCCCCGCTTAGCCGCGGTCCGGGTCCTCCGGAGCCAACGGAAAGGTATTATTTCCCAGCAGTCCTCGAACTTTCTGGGTGCAATGAACCATCCTTACCGCTCCGGTGCAAAACGCGCCCGCGGCCTACTGCACCGTGAATCGACGGCATCATCGCCCCGGTGGACACATCGGTATGACTGCCTTCGGCACGTACTGCTAATTGCCCGTCCCTGGCGGAAACCAACTGGGATCGATCTTCGTATACAATGCCCTGCGCTGCAAAGACCAAACGGATCTTCCACCATGCGACGTCGTCTTAATTTGCTTGTCGGTGCATGCCTGGCGATCAGCGGTTGTGTGCTACTGCCCCGTGAACCCGGCATCGGCCAGCCGGTCAGCTGGAGCAAACTGAGTCATTGGGAGCAAGATCGTCACGCCGAGTCATGGCCTGCGCTACTCAGCGGTTGTCGCCAGTTGCGTCGGCAACCGGATTGGTCGCCCATCTGTCAGGCGGCTGACACGTTGTCGGCGCCGACGGATGATCAGGCACGGAGGTTCTATGAAAACTGGTTTCGCCCCCATACCGTTTACGGCAACAATGGCCGCCGTAAGGGTTTGATCACGGGTTATTACGAGCCATCTTTGCAGGGCAGCCTGACCCCGTCTGATCGGTATCGGTATCCGCTCTACCGACGTCCCGGTGATCTACTCACAATAGATTTGACCGATCTCTACCCCGAGTTAGCGGGAAAACGGTTGCGCGGAAAACTCCAGGGTCAAAAAATTGTTCCGTATTACAGCCGTGAGGAGTTGGACAAGGACCCGGGCCTGCTGACTGGACATGAGCTGCTCTGGCTCGATGATCCAATCGCATCGTTCTTTCTGCACATTCAGGGCTCGGGGCGTGTAAAACTGGCCGACGGCACATGGGTCAGCGTCGGTTACGCGGATCAGAACGGCCATCCGTATCGATCAATCGGACGGGAATTGATCGAACTCGGTGAGCTAACGCGGCAGGAAGTGACCATGTTCACCATTCGCGACTGGCTGCGGACCAATCCCCAACACGCACACGACTTATTGCATCGCAACCCCAGTTACGTGTTCTTTGTGCTTCGTGACAGTACCGAATATGGACCGCTGGGATCGCTGAACGTCCCGCTTACGCCTGAACGCAGCCTCGCGGTCGATGCTGGAGTCATACCCCTCGGGGCTCCGCTGTGGATCGAGACGACGCTGCCTGATGCGAGACGGCCGGGCTATCACAGGCTGGTGCTCGCCCAGGATACGGGTGGTGCAATCCGAGGTCCAGTGCGGGTCGATCTGTTCTGGGGCCGCGGCAAGCGCGCCGAGCGGATGGCAGGAACGATGAAGCAGGATGGCCGGATTTACGTACTGTTACCGAAGCGCGCGCACACCGGACAATCGCTCAATGCCGGAAAGCAGCCGGCCCGATACCAGCAGGCTAATTGATCCGTTCCCGCAGTCGTAGATGTCGGTTCGGGTGCAATATCTGCAACTTAACGTGCCTGGCAGTGCGGAATCCCCGATCGAGGTCGATATTCAATTCCGCCGCAGAAAAAGTCACGTCGTCCTCACCATCGACACAGGTGGTAAGCCTTACGCCGCTCAGCCGCATTACGTTCCGCTGTTCGAACGTCACCTGCTCCGCAGCGCCGTGAGCAGTCACCATTCCGTCTGAGCCGAGCACCTTAAGGTCACGGCTGGCGAGCACAAAATTTGCCGGACCGGACTTCAAGCGGCGCTCCCCCACGTAATACCGGAGCAATGATGTCGTGATCAGGTCGCCCTGTGGGGTTTGAAAGGTTACCAGACCACGCGCCTCGGCCTCTTGACGCTTGGTATCGAAAATGAGCTCGTCGGCGTAGACACGGTGGCCGCCGTGGACCATCTGCGTATAACCCTTCAAATGCACCACATTGCGTCGTGGAAAATCGATAGTGTCGGCCTTGATCTGCAACGGGACCGGCTGCGCCAACCGCGGTTGGTCAGCCCGATCCCCACGGGTCACCAGGGCACAGGTCGACTCGGCGAGAGCAAGCGGGTAGGGGCCGGACAAAAGCAATGCCGCACCAACCGCGATGGCTGGACACGCCAATCGTAGATAACTTACTGATAACATTGCAATCAAGCCTCCCAACGCGAGCGGAATAGGGATGATCCTGGTGATGAGCGGAACGCGCGCGGGTGATCGATTCACCCTTTCTTACTCATAACTTATAACTCATAATGCATAAAACCCCAAGTTTGCCGTGTCCCAGCCCCGGACCGCCGGACACCGGGGACCCTTGCTAGTCCCCCCTCACCACGGCAGTAATCTCAGCCCGCAGCAAGTCTGCTGCGCTTGTGGGGTCCCAGACCGAGCATGGCACTCATACGCTTGAGCAAGCAATGACTAACCCAGTTCCATCAGCAACTTCACGGTCAAAACGTGTCCCGACCGCGCAGGTGGTGTCCAGGTTCGTCTGGGCAGCGTTGTCATCACGCCACAACCCATTGCTGGCGCAAATGGTCGTGACGCGGCGGTGCAACCTTAGCTGCGGTTACTGCAATGAGTACGACGAGTATTCGCAAGCAATCTCGGTCACCCGGTTGGGGGCTCAGATCGCCGCGCTGAAGAGATTGAGAACTGCGGTCGTCACGTGCACCGGTGGCGAACCGTTACTTCACCCTCAAATCGCAGACGTTATCGGTGAAATTCGCCGCCACGATATGATCGCAACCATGATCACAAATGGTTACCGTCTCAACCGCGAACGGATTGCACGACTCAATGAATCCGGGTTGCTGGAGATGCAGATCAGCATCGACAATCTGCAGCCCGACGATAGCTCCATGAAAAGCCTCAGCTCGGTAGAAAAAAAACTGGCGCTGCTGGCGGAGTTCGCCCAGTTCAAAGTCAACATCAATTCCGTGCTCGGTATCAGCGAAGAGCGGACGGAGGAGGTTCTGGTGGTGGCTGAGCGTGCACGGCAATACGGATTTCATCACTCGGTCGGCATTCTACACGACGGAAACGGCGCCCTAAAACCACTCAGCGATCGACAATTCCGCGTCTATCGCGAACTCATGAACACCTATGGTTCATTTCTGCACAGACTCAACCACTGCTTGTTTCAGCGGAACCTCGTCGCCGGAAAGTCAAATAACTGGAAGTGCCGCGCCGGGGCCCGCTATCTGTATATCTGCGAGGACGGTATGGTGCATTGGTGTTCCCAGCGCCGGGGTTATCCTGGCATTCCGCTATTGGAATACACGCGGGACGACATTAGCCGGGAATTCGACACCCGAAAGCGCTGCAGCGCAAACTGCACTCTGAGCTGCGTTCATCAGATAAGCGCGTTCGACGAGTGGCGGCGCCCGCAGTCACGTCCAGATCCTCTGTCAAGCTCTTGATGAGAATACCGTCAATTTACGTCTGCGAGGACCGCTCAACAGAAGTGCTTTTTTTTTTCGAAGATGGAGCGCCGTGCAACGTGATCACCTGAAAATCGATACACACCGAGCACGGCCACGTGTCAGTTTACGGCAAGGCGGCCCGCAAAAATACGCGTTAGCTTGCTTCGGCGCTTGCCGCCCGTAACACCGCCACATAGCATCAGCTGTGCTGGAACCGACTGATCTCAGCTTGGGCTCGGCCTCGGTGTTACTCCGGGTCAAGAGGCAGCGGACCGCTCCCGGTTGTCCTCGCGCCATTGCAGAACAGCGGGAAATACGGTGAGCGAACTGACCATGCACGCACCGAGCCCGATACACGCAACCAATCCCAAAGACTGCAGTCCAAGGTTGGACGCAGTCAACGTCCCCGCGAAGCCGAGCATGGTCGTCAACGTGGTGAGAAAGGCGGCGGCACCAGTGGTTCGCAAAGTGAGCGTAAGCTGTCTAGACCCCTCTTCCCGATACCGCTGATAAATGTGTATCCCGTTGTCCAGACCGATGCCGAGCACCGTCGGCAACACAACCATATTGAACACGTTCAATTTTATTCCACTGGCCGCCATAACTCCCAGCATCCACAAAAACCCAACTGCCACCGGTATCAGCACAACTACCGTCTGGCTGACGCTGCGCAAGGCGATCAGCAGCGTCACCACTACCGTTACCAGCACCGCCGCAACCGCTATCGATGCGTCTTTCTTCATCAAGTTCAACATGTCAACGAACACTATCGCTTCGGTGGCTGGATAAAATGTCTTGCCGTTCAGCTTTATCTCGCGAATGTCATCGACAAACGCCTGAGCCTCGTCCAGTTTTGAGGTTGCGTTACGATTGTAGATGTAAACGAGGTAGCCGCCAGACCCCGGTGCACCTGTGTAGACGCGCTGCAGCGACGGCGGCAGATCCTGCGGACGCATTTCGGACACCCCGAGGTACTTCATCAACTTTCGAAGTTCGTGTTTACGGTCATCCTGGCCTCCAAAATCCTCCAACAAACGGACCGCTTCCAACAATTGGGCGTGAATCCGCTCAATGACCTGGATACGCTGTCGTTGGTCTTCACTTTCTGGAACCAGACTGTATATGGATTTCACCTCTTCGATCGTCGATGCCCCGGCTTCGTCTCCCAGATCCTTGATAGACTCGACCGCTTCCACCACTGCCTTTACGTCCTCCAGGCTATCTACGAATACCACCGCTTTATCCGATCGTAGAGGAAAGACTTCCCGGATCTTCAATTTGACTTCCTGCAGTCTCGGCACACTGGTTTTCAGCTTACTGAAGTCGTTTTCGAAATCCAGCTTACCCAGTAGCACGAGAGACACCACACTGATCATCGCGCCCGCGACCAGTGTGGTGTTCGCAAAAGGCAAGCGCCGGAAAGCCGAGGTAACGGCTTCTGACTTCGATGGTCGATAGAGTCGGATGCGTTCCGCCATCGTAATCAACGCAGGAAATACCAGATACATCGACAATAATGCGAACGCAACGCCGCTGCCGGCGATGAACCCGAATTCATAAAAAGCCCGAAAATCCGTCACCATTAACGAGAAAAATCCGGCAATCGTGGTCAAACCAGCCAGCAACGACGCCAGCCCGGTTCGCTGATACATGGTGCGCAATGCCTGCTCCGGCCCACCCCCACTCCGACGCACCTCATCGTAGCGGGCGAGATTGTGAATACCGAAATCAATTCCCAAGCCAAAAAGAATCAATACTAAAAAGATGGTAATGAGGTTCAGGCCGCCCAGCACCAATTCGGTCACCGCGAAGGTCCACAAAAACCCGATGGCCAGCGGCAAGCCGATGTACAGCAATGACGACAAACGCCTGTAGAACAAGATAATCACCAGACAAATCGCCGACAGTGACCAGACCGCACTGCTCTTGATGTCCCGCATGATGGTGTCGAACTTGGCCACCAGGTTGACCACCCGCCCGCCCAACGTGGCGGTTAACTCCGGGTGATAACTGGCCGGATTCAACAGATGAATTTTTTCCTCAAGTCCTGAAATTACTTTCCGAGCGTAGGCCACATTGGTCGTACCGCCCTTGGGCATCACCACCAAAATAATCAATTTGCCGCTTTGGTCCTGGAACAGCTTGCGTTGTTTGCCCTCTCCGTCCTTACCGGTTCCATACTTCCGCTCCAGATCGTCGAAATCCAAAGACGGCGCCTGCTTGCGGGCGCCACGGATGCTGATTTCAACGGGGGTGTCTCTGATGTTGAACTTCAAGTGCTGTGTTTCATACTCGATTCGCGCTGTCAATCTTTCGTCAATCTCGTTCAGATCGTGGGAATCGACATACAGCAGCTTGTTCCTCTCAAAAATCGCGGTATCTTCGCTGTATTCGGCACTGTTTACCCAGTCGTATTTCAGAATCTCGGTTCTGAGATCGGCAAGAAACCGAACGGTCGCTTTGGGATCGGGAGACTCCGCCAGAATCATGGCGTTGCTGTAACCACCGGTCTTCTCGATGACTTTTTTTAGATTTTCAACGCTGAGCACCCCATCCGGCATCAACGAGACGATGTCCGTATCCAGCTTGAGCTGTTTGGCGGTTTGATAGCAGTAATATCCAGAGGCAACGGCACCGATTAACACGAGCCAATAAAAACGGGTCATGAAACCGACCACCCAACGAATCCATGCGGGACAACTGCCTGCTTTGGTCTGGTCCATCGATCTCAAACCCGGGCCAGTTGTGCCGGGTCAACGCAACTCACGATTTGCTCACCTCTCGATTGTCGTTATCTGCGCCAGCGCCAGACCGATTAAGCGCTGAGATCCATCGCCGCTGCGTCACTCCAGGTTGTTTTTCGGCGAGGTGTCGATGGCGCACCGGAGTACCTACAAACTGCAGCAAGAACCGTCCGAACGGTTTCAGTTCGTCGTTCAGATCGGTCCGTTGCAGCAATCGTGTCAATCTAATCGTGCCGGAAATGGATATCTCCGTTCCACCGCCGTTAATAGTAATGGCTTTAGCCCGGACATTACACCAAGGATCCCGGATGATGGCGAAGGGATCGGACGATTAAGAACGCTGTGCCGAATCCAAACGCATGCCCAGCTTCGGTTTGAGTAAAGCGCAAGTGCAGCCGTTCGAGATTAAGCCAGCGCCGGGATTGGCGCGTTCCCGAGTACGAACCGTCACCCCGGACATGCGTCGAAGTCCCCATCTCTATCAACGCGTTGGCGCGTCCTGTCGCCGCCTTGGTGCAATAGCCGGGTTAGGTGGCGAGTCGAAGTGCTGCCTCGTGTGTGAGACCGCTATCGGGAAATCAGCACGCGTTTCACGGATATATGAGTCCTTTTACGGGGGGACGCATTACGCCCGCGTAGACAGCTAATCGATCAACGCAATCTCACGGCCCACCTGCTCAAACTCCTCTAACACCCGGTCGAGGTGCTCCATGGTGTGGGTTGTCATACAGCTTGTGCGGATTAGCGCCATACCTTTAGGCACTGCCGGATACAAAACCGGACTGGCAAATACCCCACGATCGAACAAGCGGCGCCAGGTTATGAGGGCCCGCTCCTCATCACCCACCACCACAGGCACGATGGGTGTCTGCGTCACTCCGGTATCGAAACCGAGGTTTTGAAACCCGGCGCGCAAATAGTCCGCATTGCGCCACAGCCGCTCACGCCTCTCGGGTTCGTCTTCAATTATGCGTAAGGCGGCGAGGGCCGCCGCCACCGGGGCCGGGGGCAGACTGGCGGAGAAGATGAGAGAGCGGGCATGATGCTTGAGATAGTCGATGACGTCGAAGTCAGCCGCCAGGCATCCACCGATGGTCGCCAGCGATTTACTGTAGGTGCCCATAATAAGGTCTACATCGTCCTCCAGGCCGAAGTGCTCGGTGGTGCCGCGGCCGTCCGCCCCCAGCACCCCGATGCCGTGGGCGTCGTCAACCATCAGTCCGGCCCCATATTGTCGGCACAGCTGGACTATTCCCGGCAGCTTGGCGATGTCCCCCTCCATGCTGAATACTCCATCTACTACAACCAGCTTCGCGCGCGACGGATGTTCGCGAAGAATACGTTCCAGATCCTGCATGTCATTGTGTTTGAACTTACGGATCTGGCCGAATGAGAGGCGGCAGCCGTCATAGATACTGGCGTGATTCATGCGATCGATAACGATCACCTCATGCTTACCGACCAACGCTGAGATTGCGCCTAAATTGGCCTGGAATCCGGTTGGAAAGACGATGGCCGCATCCTTACGCAAAAACTCCGCGAGCCGTTGCTCCAACTCTTCGTGGATGGACAAGGTTCCGTTCAAAAAGCGCGATCCGGCACACCCGGTGCCATACCGGCGTACAGCATCGACGGCGGCCTCTTTGACCTTGGGGTGGCTCGTCAATCCGAGATAATTGTTGGAACTCATCATAATCATGGGCCGGCCGTCGCACACGACTTCCGGGTCCTGGGCGGATTCGACGACGTGGAAGTAGGGGTAAATCCCCGCCTCAATCAGGTCCCGGGCACGGGTGAAACGCAGACACTTCTCGAAGACACCGGCGCGCAGGGAGACGGCGGATTGTTGCTCGGCGAGGGTCCGGTTTGTCATATCCAATGTTGTTGTCGATACCAACGAATCAGTTGATTGAATCCGTGATCCAATCTAATGCGTGGACGAAAATCGAGCTCATTCGCCGCTCTGGATACATCACAGATCCACTGTTTCTCAAGCAGCTCCGCCAACCGCGCGGCGTTTCCCTTAACCGGTTTTCCGGCCGCCATGCCGTACAGCTGAGCCAGACTGGCCGCCCCGCTCGTACACCATTTTGGCACCATCACCTGCCTCGCGTCGATGCCCAGCCCCTGGCGGACTGCGTTTTCCACCTCGCGCCATGCGTACGGTACCGGGTCCGCCAAGAAATATACCGATCCTGATGGAACTTGACCAACCGCCGCCCGCACAATACCGTCCACGATGTCCTGTATATGGCACAGGCTGACCACCCGATCACCGCGTCCGAATTCTATCAGGAAACCTCTCTGCGCCAGTCTCATGTACGGTAATAAATTTGTGTCGCGGGGGCCGTACACGGTGCTGGGGCGCAGGATCACACAATGCAATCTGTCGGCGTAGGCCGCGACATGGCGTTCGGCAAGCAGCTTGCTCGCACCGTAGGGACTGATCGGCCGGGGACGATGCGCCTCACGGACCGCCACCCCGCCGCGGGCCGGACCGGCGGCGGCCTGGCTGGAGACGAATACAAACCGCAGGCGGGGGGCCGACTGTTGCGCACAGGCCTGCAGCAGATTATGGGTCCCGGCAGCGTTGACGGCAAAATATTCCGTGCGCCGGACCGCCCACGTCACACCGGCGAGGTGATACACCGTCCGAACACCCCTGACCGCAGGCGCCAAGGTGTCGGGCCGGCTGCAGTCACCACGGTACAGCGACACATCAAGCCCGCTCAGCCAGCCGAGCCGCTCGGTCGAACGGACCAGGCACCGCACCTGGTGCCCGGCGGCGATGAGGCGCTCGACGAGATGGCTACCCAGAAAACCAGTGGCGCCGGTCACTAAGACGAGCACGTTGCAGACCTCTAGCCCGCATATTGCACCAAGGATCCCGGACGATGGCGAAGGGACCGGGCGGCTGGACACCGCGTTGGAACAAAATGCATAGCCGTAGCTATGCATTGAGTGAAGCGCAAGTGTCCAAGCACTTGAGACCGAGCCAGCGCCGGGATAGGCACCTGCCCGGGCGCAAAATGTTACTCCACGCATGGTTCGCATATCTCATGCCAAACAACATGTTAGCTCTCCTTTTCGCCGCTTTGTTGCAATATGCCGGTTAGATGCGTAGACCAGGTAAAATCGCAGGCCGTGACTCGGCAACCGCAAAACACGCCCGGCCAGACCATGAAGACCACCATTTCGAAAATCAAGCCCTATATAACCAAAGACGGTTCGACCGTGCGTGAGCTGATGCACCCCCTCCGGCATGGCAATTCCCGGCAGAGTCTCGCCGAAGCCACGGTAGCACCGTATGCTGAAACGGCCCTCCACAAACACTTGCGGTGCGAAGAACTCTATCACATCACCGCCGGCACCGGCCGCGTGATCCTGGGGGACGCATCGTTCACCGTCAAAGCCGGATACACCGTACTCGTCCGCCCCGACACCCCCCACAAGCTGACCAACCTCGCCGCAACACCGCTGGTGTTGCTCTGTTGCTGCGCGCCCGCTTACGATCACGAAGATGTTGTACTGCTGGAGGTTTAAGCGCGAAACCGGCTGCCCACTCAACGGCTAGAGCGCGCTTGCGCGAGCACTTGCGTCAATCGGTCGCCGATCAGCCGATAGCGCCAGCCCTGCATAAATAACAGTTCACGGTCGCCGCGCACGAACCGCTCAACTTCCGCGCGGGTTGCGAGTAGGGCCGCTGAGACCCTATGTTGATTCGCGGTACCGCGCACGACATCGAGCAGTTGGCTCACTAAGTGCTTTTGCACCTGGGTCAAGCGCGCGGGGGTCTTCCATACAATCCCGGTACAGCCCGCCTGCCGCACCTTACCGACGATCGCCATGATGTCGTCACCGTAACGGTGAACAAACTTCGACGATAAATCGTCGATCTTCGTAAAATCCTCCTCCTGGCGGGGCCGTGACACGGCCAGAGCGATCAATTGACGGTCATCGACGACCCAATTCCTGGGCAGATTCCTAGCCTGAGCCACCCGTTCGCGCCACACCGCCAACCGTTTCAAGACTTGTTGCGATTCGGGTTCCAGGCTGTGTCCTTTACGCATACGCTGATACGCCTGTTGCGGGACCTGTGAATACAAGGACGGGTCAACCAGCCGTTGTCCCTCCTCACGGAGCCATTCGGCGCGATTCCGGCGGTTCAGCTCACTGCTGAACCGTTGATACAGGGTGCCCAGGTAATACACGTCCTCATAGGCGTAGGTCAGCTGATCGGCGGTCAGCGGCCGGGCGCACCAATTGGTGCGGGTTTGTTGTTTGGCAATGCTGGGACCGATCAATTCCGCCACCAGGGCCGCGTAGGAGATCTGGTCACCGTAGCCCAGCAACGCCGCGGCGATTTGGGTGTCGAACACCGGCTGAGGAACACTGCCGCAAATATGGTATAAGACCTCCAGATCCTGCCGCGCAGCGTGTATTACCTTGACCCGTTGCGTGTCAGTCAACAATTCAATCAGGGGATCGAGAGTCTTGCACTGCAGCGGATCCACAGCAATGACACGGTCGGGGCACGATATCTGGAGCAGACACAATCGAGGGTAGTAGGTTCGCACCCGCAGAAACTCCGTATCCACACCGATCCATTGCTGGTGTGTTAGGTCACGGCAGCATTGTTCCAGCTGCCCGACATCCTGAATAATCGGCAGGGTCACCAAAGTTCTGCTCACTAACTGGCCAATTCACCCGACAAGGCGGTATGACGATTCTGAAACTGTTCCTGGATCTTTGCTTGTTCCAGGCGAAACCACAAGACCTACCCTCCAGTTACAACCTGGTGGCCGCCACCACGCTGGCGGCCGTTGCCACCAACATCCTCACCCAGCATGCGCACGGTCAGGGCAGCCAGGTGATCGCCGTGTCCGTGGCCCAGGTGGTCATTTTCGGCTTTGCGATCTGGTTGGTGCTCCGGCTGAAACAGAAATCAGAACGGTTTCCGCAGACGGTCTCCGCTATTCTGGGGGCCAGTGCGTTGCTGCAGCTGGCCGCCTGGCCGATAGTCGGTTGGTTGTTTCGGGTAAAAGACACGCCGGACGCGGGCATTCCCATGCTGCTGCTGTTCGCATTGAGCATCTGGGTATTGGCGGTCGCCGTGCACGTGATTAAACAAGCGCTGGAACTCGGCACCGTGGCGAGTCTGCTGATCACCCTGGGCTGTCAGGGATTTACCTTGGTTCTGGTGTTTGTCCTGTTCGGACAGATCGCCTGACATGCAACTGCACGTACTCGGGGTGGGCGGCACTTTCATGGGCGGTGTGGCGCGGCTGGCGCAACAACTGGGTCACCGCGTGACCGGCGCCGACGCCGAACTTTATCCCCCGATGAGCACCCAACTGGCCGCGCTCGATATCAAGCTGACGCGAGGTTACGACATCAATCAGCTGGAGCCGCCGCCCGATCTGGTCGTCATCGGCAACGCCTTGTCACGGGGCAATCCGACGGTGGAGGCAGTGCTGGGTCGGGGTCTTCCCTACACCTCCGGACCGCAGTGGCTGGCCGAGCACGTGCTCGCTCGGCGCTGGGTTGTAGCCGTCGCCGGCACCCACGGAAAGACTACCGCCGCAAGCGCTGTGAGCTGGATACTGGACAAGGTGGGACTCGACGCGGGGTTTCTAATCGGCGGAGTTCCCAGCAATTTCGGTGTTTCGGCGCGACTGGGTAGTGCCCCGTTCTTTACCGTCGAGGCCGATGAATACGACACCGCGTTTTTTGACAAGCGGTCCAAGTTCGTTCACTACCGGCCGCGAACGGTGGTGTTGAACAACCTCGAGTTCGACCACGCCGACATATTCGGTAATCTCAGCGAAATTAAGAGACAGTTCCACCACCTGCTGCGCACGGTTCCGCACAACGGGCGGATCATCGTTAATGGGGACGACCGCAACCTGCACCACGTGCTCGCCATGGGCTGTTGGTCGAGCGTGGAGTACTTCGCACCGCATTCGAACACGCTGGCAGACCGTCACCTGCAGCCGCTGTGGACCGGCCATCCGCTGTGCGGCGATTACTCCAGTTTCGAAATCCGACACAACGGCCGTCAGGCCGGTACCGTTCACTGGCCGCTGATCGGGCGCCACAACATGGTGAACGCCCTTGCCGCAGTCGCCGCGGCCCATCACGTCGGGGTCTCGGTTGTGGCGGCGTGCGCCGCATTGGCCGATTTCCGGTCGGTCAAACGGCGCCTCGAACTCATCAGTGAAGCCGGCGGCGTGCTCGTGTACGACGATTTTGCCCATCACCCGACCGAGGTTCGTGAAACCCTGTGCGCGTTGCGCCGACACATCGGCCCCGGCCGAATCATCGCCGTCTTCGAACCGCGATCGAATACCATGCGGATGGGTAAACACCAGGCGACGCTGCCGGCGGCCTTGTCCGCTGCCGACATGAGCCTCGTTTACAGGCCGCCTGATCTGAGTTGGGATTTAAACCCCAACTCCGTCAAGACCATCGAGGTGATCGACTCGGTAGCCGGCATCATCGATCGGCTCGCCGAAGAATTGGAATCCGGCGACCATGTGGTCATCATGAGTAACGGAGGATTCGACGACCTGCCCCGACGCCTTGCCTCGAGCCTGACGGCGCGGTCCGGTCAACGACGCCCCGCCGGCATGAGGTGACCGGCTCAGACCCTTGCTTTGTGGACTTGGTTTCACTACGCTGACGCCGATCAAGCAAGGAGTAGACAGGCATGCGTACGCTTTTCCGACTAGTGATAATTCCCGTGATGTTGCTGGGCGTGGCCTCGGCGCCGCTGCCGGCGTCCAACTTTTCACCTGGAGTTCATTATTTCGAGCTCTCCGAACCGCAGCCGGTGCAGACGGGTGACAAGATCGAGGTGCTGGAATTGTTCTGGTACGGCTGCCCGCACTGTTACGACCTTGAACCGGTGATGGAAAAATGGTTGAAAAACAAGCCGAAAAACGTCGGCTATGTGCGCTTGCCGGCAGTGCTGCGGGACAGCTGGGCGTTTCACGCCCAGGTATTTTACACCTTCGAGGCGCTGGATCTGCTCGGCACCCTGCACCAGGCCTTCTTCGATGAAATTCACAAACGCAAGAACCGGGTCCGAAATCTCGCAGAACTGACACCATTCCTCGAGACCCACGGTGTCGCCAAGCAGACGTTCCTCGATGCCTTCAATTCCTTCGCCGTGGACAGCAAAATGCGTCACGCCAGCATGATGTCGCGACGGTACCAGGCCACGGGGGTACCGACCATCGTCGTCGCCGGAAAATACCGCTTGACGGTCAGCAGCGCGGGTGGACACAGCCAGCTGTTGGAACTCGTGAACTTCCTGGTGTCGAAGGCCGCCGGCGAACGGGGTTAAACCCGTCCAAGCGGCTCAGCGGGGGCCGCGGCTCAATTCATTGAGCGCGTCGAGCAGACCCTGCACGCGCTCGGCCACGTCCGTTCGCCAGAGCGGATCCAATGCAACGGGCGTGGTCAGTCTTGCCTCGAGGGTCTGCACTCGCTCCGACAGCTCGGTGTACCCATACATCCCGGTTGAACCGGCGAGGCGGTGCAAATAGTCAGCAAGCGCGCTCACGGCCACGCTGGAATAGCGGCTGGATCTTACGGCGCTCCACTGCCGTTCTATCTCCACCGCTTTGACTGCCAGCGATGCCAGGTACTTCCGCTTCAGTTCCTCGATCCGGGCGTCGGTGCTCATGTCCCGTGGGAAGGACGGGTCAGCCCTCCGCGGTATGCGCACCACCGGGGCTAGGACGCGGCGCCGGCCAATTGATCCAATCGGTATCCATGTTGATAGATGGAACTCAAGCGCCAGCCGTTTTCCGGTGTGATCTTCAGCTTGCTGCGGATACGGCTCATGTGCGTGTCGATCGTTCGGGTGTTGATGTCCGGATTGGTGCCCCACACACTTTCGAGCAGGTGGCTGCGCGAGATGACGCGACCGACGTTCCTGAACAGAAAGACGATCAACTCGTATTCCTTCTGCGTGAGCTTCACCGGTTCCCCGTCGACGGCGACGGCGTGCTGTTTCGTGTCTATGTGATACGGATTGATCTCGATGATCGACGTCTTGTCGTCGACCAGCCCAACACGCCGTCCGAGCGCGGTGACCCGTGCCGCCATCTCGCGCTGTTTGACTGGCTTGACCATGTAGTCGTCGGCGCCCGCTTCCAGTGCCTCAACAATGTAACGCTCGTCTTCTTTCTGGGTCACGAACAGCACCGGAACCTGCCACTCCACGTTGCCGCGCACCCAGTTCAACACCTCAAGGCCGTTCATCTCGGGCACCATCCAATCCAAGATCAATAGATCGTAACTCTCACGGTTGATCGCTCGCAAAAATCGCTTACTTTCCGCGTAGTGGACACACTGATGCCCGGCGTCGGACAACCACAACACCAGCAAGGCGGCCTGATCGGGATCGTCTTCGAGTAACGCGATTCTCATGTCCCACCTCAATTCGACATTGGCTTGGCAACCATCGACGCCACGGGACCCGGGGGACGCTGCAGTACCGGCCCTGGCCGCGCCACACGGTGCGTAACGCGGTGCAAGCACCGCAAAACCATTCCGCCTGAACGGAAAATACATGGCAAAGTTTGAGGTTTTCGAGTATACCTCAAACGGGCTGACACATAGAATCAAGCGACGATCCGGGACTGACGGCCACGGCAAAGCCGCGAAATCAACCGGTGATCAAGCGCAGAAACTCGTCCCGGGTGCTGTGATTGGCGCGGAATGACCCGAGCATCATCGATGTCTTCATCGTCGAGTTCTGCTTCTCGACACCACGCATCATCATACACAGGTGCTTGGCCTCAATGACCACACCAACTCCGCTGGCGCCGGTGGTGTCCATCAATGCCTCGGCAACCTGCCGGGTCAGCGACTCTTGAATCTGCAGCCGCCGCGCGTACATATCCACAATCCGCGCGATTTTTGACAGACCAATGACCTTCCCAGTGGGTATGTAGGCGGCGTGACACTTGCCGACAAACGGCAACAGATGATGTTCGCATAGCGAATAGAGTTCAATGTTTTTGACCAACACCATCTCATCGTTGTCCGACTCAAAAATAGCGTTGTTAACGACGTCTTCCAGCGACTGATAGTATCCCCTGGTCAAGTACCGTATCGCCTTTGCGGCTCGTAGCGGTGTTCCCCGGAGGCCTTCGCGGTCTACGTTCTCCCCGATCGACCTGATAATTTCTGCGTAGTGATCAGCCAACTCGTCGTTCGGCATGTTCTGCGGCACCTATAAGGATACTGAGGATACCGGCGTCCGGTTCACACCGGACGCCGGGGGCCTGAGCCGTATTACGACGTCAGCACAAACGTTACTTTCAGCTTGACCCGATACTCGGAGATCTTTCCATCGCTGCTTACAACGACGCTGTGATCCTTGACCCAGGCGCTTTTCACCTTCTTCAAGGTCTTATTCGCGCGACGCACACCGGTCTTGACGGCATCGTCGAAACCCTTTTCGGACGACGCGATAATTTCGGTAACACGTGCTACTGACATGACTTCCTCCTATGGTATTGGTTGAACAGATTGTCGTGGCCAGATTGACTCGAGGAACATTGTGCATACCGTGCACAAGGCCTCATGAATACGGCCCTGGGAGCCTGTGCGCGCCTTCGGTGCTCACTTCCCCATTTTCTCACTATGGGCGAAATACTCGAACAGGCTCCGAGTTGGATCGATCTTACCGCATTATGCAGATTAAAACTCCCGGCTGCCCAGCCAGACGGTGAGTATGAGGGCAATGAGTACCAGACTCACTACCGCGTACAGGGTATGGTGGCGAAGTTGCCGTCCCCGCCGATTGACCTTGGGAACGATCCCGCTGCCGAGCGATGGATCGGAATCGCGGTCGGCCACGTGTTTTATGTTCAACCGCCACAATGCGATCCAAATTAAGAGCACAATAGTTAACAAGAATACCGCTTGCATACCACAGTGACTTTAACGTGTACCGTTCCTGCTGCCCAGCCAGGACCACACTGCTTGAACGGGTGATGCCGTTAAGAATTGTTAACCTCCACGTCGGCTGCCTGTCTGTGCGGCTTACAAGCGTTCACACACGTGCCCAATTCAAGTTACTATCCCACGCCCCAACAAGGGTGCGCTCGGAGATGGCGTAATCCGCACCGGCCGCAAGGCCATTGCTGAACGTGCCGGCGTGAGTGAGGCCTTCATCCTCCGTGTGTCAATATGACCGACCTGGTTCGCATCAAAGGCGTTGCGACGCAGTACGCGGAATTGCACGAAGCAGCGGGCGTAGTTACCGTCGGGTAGTTCCGCAACCGGAATGCTGGAAACCTGACCAAGGCAATGCATGAGACAAATCATTCAAAAATACTGGTTCGCCAGGCCCCGAACGACAAATTGGCTGCGCGCTGGATTGCACAGGCCAAACAGCTCGATCCGGTCGTGGCATACTAGACAAAACGGGATCGCGGCTGGCTGCGGCACGCGAAACCCTTGAACCATTTCGAGCCTGGGAGACAGTAATGAATATATTGAGCGAAATTCTGGGCGCCGGCAACGGCCGGGTGCTCGAGCAGTTGGGCGGCCAGTTCGGACTCGACCGGGATCAGACCCAAAGCGCCATCGGCGGCATGTTGCCGGCCCTCACCCGCGGAATGCGCCAAAACATGTCCAGCGAAGAGGGATTGGGCTCGCTGTTGTCAGCACTCGGGAGTGGCCGGCATGCGCACTACATCGACCAGCCGGAGAGTCTGGGTGAGCAACGCAGCATCGACGACGGCAACGGCATACTCGCTCACCTATTGGGCGGCAAGGAACAAAGCCGCCAGGTTGCATCACAGGCGGCCCAGACGACCGGTCTGGATATCGGTGTTCTGAAAAAAATGTTGCCGATGCTGGCCGGCGTCGTGATGGGCTCAGCCAGCAAGCAGGCAGCGTCTGCTGGGATTCTGAATCAGCTGAACAGCGGTGGAGGATTAAGCAGCCTCCTGGGTCAGCTCAGCGGTGGCGGTTCACAGCTCGGCACCCTGTCATCGTTCCTCGACCTCGACGGCGACGGTTCGGTTGCCGACGATCTGCTGGGGATCGCCAAGAAGTTATTCTGATCGGCCGGGGGCAGGTCCACAAGACTTGCCCACCGCCCACGCGATCACCGGCCGGTCCGGTCAGCTCAGGAACCCGGCCAGGCGCTGCACCGCCTGCTGCAGCTTGCCGAGGTGATTCGCGTAGGAGAATCGGACGTGCTCCCGGTGACGGTACCGGCCGAAGTCGCACCCCGGTGTAATAGCGACTCCGGTCGAGTCCAACACCTCCAGGGCAAACTCATAACTGTCGTTGGTAAACGCGCTGCAGTCGGCGTAGACATAAAATGCCCCGTCTGGGGTCACCGGTACCTTGAAGCCCAGTTCGCGCAATGCCGGCACCAGATAATCGCGCCGTTGCCGGAACACCTCCCGGCGCCTTTCCAGCTCAGCAACGACGTCCTCCTCACACGCACGCAAGGCGGCATATTGCGCCGGCGTGTTAGTGGAAATAAAAAGATTCTGAGCCAGCTTGGTAATGCCATCGATAAACGCCGATGGCATTACCAACCAACCCACTCTCCAACCCGTCATACCGAAGTACTTGGAGAAGCTGTTTACGATGAACGCACGGTCGGTGTCATATAAGGCCGTGCGAACTTCAGGGCCGTATGTGAGGCCGTGATAGATCTCGTCGACAATCAAGGTGCCGCCGAGCCGCTCCACCGATTCCACGATACGGGTCATTTCATCGCTTGATACTGCAGTCCCGGTGGGATTCGATGGGGTGCCGATCAAGACCGCTTTGGTCCGCTCGGTCCATGCTGTTTCGATCGCGGTTGCGGTAAATTGATACCCCGCCGCGGCATCACACGCGACCAGTCTGGGCACTCCCTCAAATAGGCGCACGAAATTCGCGTTGCAGGGATAACCCGGATCAGTCAGCAGCACTTCATCTCCGGGGTCGATCAACGAACCGAAGATCAATTGAAACGCCCCTGAGGACCCGGGTGTGACCGCCACCCGGTCCGGCGGCGGCCGGCACGCCGGCGGATAACGCGCAGCAATCCGTTCACGCAGCGCGTCGACACCAAGCGCCGACACATAACGCGTTTTGCCTTCGCGCAACGCCTGCATACCGGCCTCCGCCACCGGCACGGGGGTTGGAAAATCGGGCTCCCCCACCTCGAGGTGAATCACCGCACGCCCGGCGTGCTCCAGGGCGAAAGCCCGGTCCAGAATCTCCATGACGTAAAACGGTTCGATCTCCCCTATTCTTGCCGCCTGGTTGTCGGGCGCCGGTGAGCGGCGCAGATTATCGCTGTGATTGCTCATTCTTAGAATTAATTTGCAAGATTATCTGTCAATGCCGGAAGTGCGCGCCTGCAGGCTTTCGAACGAATGGGGCGTCAACCCAAGGCTCCGGACTCCATTGTTTCACGTTTGAAAGATGTCACGAAATCCAAATCAGCCATGGACCCGCGACTGTGTGAGTGGTAAGTTTGACCCGTGGAATTATCATTATTTTCAACGCATCATCGGGAGGAATCTCATGCCGTATAAAAACAACTTCACCGTATCACTCGTGGCTGCGCTGGCAACCGCCCTGTCGTTCTTTGCGGCACCAGTGGTCAGGGCCGACACCTTCGTCACTATCGGTACCGGTGGCGTCACCGGCGTGTATTACCCCACCGGGGGCGCAATCTGCCGGCTGGTAAATAAAGGCCGTAAAGACCATGGCATCCGCTGCTCGGTGGAGAGCACCGGCGGCTCGGTCTACAACCTGAACACCATCCGGGCCGGCGAGCTGGACATGGGCGTCGCCCAGTCCGACTGGCAGTTTCACGCCTACAACGGCACCAGCAAGTTCAAGGATAAAGGCGCGAACAAGGCGCTGCGTGCAGTATTCTCCGTGCATCCTGAGCCTTTCACCGTGGTCGCACGCGCCGATTCCGGCATCAAGAAATTCTCCGACCTCAAGGGCAAGCGGGTCAACGTCGGCAATCCCGGTTCCGGTCAACGCGGTACCATGGAAGTGGTCATGGAGGCGCTGGGCTGGAAGATGGGCGATTTCAAACTGGCCTCGGAGCTGAAATCCGCGGAACAGTCCAGGGCCCTGTGCGACAACAAGATCGACGCCATGGTGTTCACCGTCGGCCATCCCAGTGGCTCCATCAAGGAAGCGACAACGTCGTGCGATGCGGTCATCGTCGAGGTATCGGGAAGCGCCATCGATAAATTGGTCAACGAAAATTCCTACTACCGCCATGCCACCATCCCAGGTGGCATGTACCGCGGCAGCGATAGCGACGTCAAGACGTTCGGCGTCGGCGCGACCTTCGTGTCTTCCACTAATGTTGCCAGCGATGTTATCTACCAAGTGGTCAAGGCAGTGTTCGAGAACTTCGATCAGTTCAAAAAGCTGCATCCGGCGTTTGGCGTGCTCGATAAGAAGGCGATGGTGAAAGACGGGTTGTCCGCACCGCTGCACGACGGCGCCGCAAAGTATTACAAGGAAGCCGGACTGCTCTAACAGGCAATCGGGCCCGGGGGACACCACCAGGTCGTTCCCCCGGGCCTATTGTCGGCATTCGCAGGTGCTCCCGGTCTGGGGAAGCATGTTGCGCCCTGAGCGCACACGCGGCTCCGGTTGCGCCGCGAAAGGAGAGCCAATGAGACATGCCCACACCACATGGGCGCCGGTGTTGCTGGCGCTCCTGTTGCTCACCGCGTGCACCGCGGCGGCGGAGCAACAGATCATCATCGGCACCGGGAGCACGGCTGGCGTCTACTATCATGCTGGACGGGCCATCTGCCGTCTGGTCAACACCAAGGTCGACGGCATCTCCTGCAAGGCGGTCTCCACGCCAGGCTCGCTGCACAATCTTAATAACGTACGCAACGGCGCGATCGACGTCGGCATCGCGCAGTCGGACTGGCAGTATCACGCGGTCAAGGGCACCGGTCCGGTTAAATTCATGGATGGATCGTTTGACAACCTGCGCGCATTGTTTTCATTGCACGGCGAACCGTTCACCCTGGTGGTGGGACGCGACTCGGGAATCCGACGCCTGGAGGATCTCCAGGGCCACCGGGTCAACATCGGCAATCCCGGCTCCGGCCAGCGGGCCACCATGGAACTGGTGATGAAGGCACTGGGCTGGACCAAGAAAGATTTTTTGTTGGCGACCGAACTCAACGCGGCGGAACAGTCCCTGGCCCTGTGTCTCGATCGAATCGAGGCCATGGTGTACACCGTCGGGCATCCCAATGCCTCGGTCGCCAAGGCCGCTGGTCTGTGCGACGCCACCATCGCCACCGTCAACGGCCCGGTCATCGATAAGCTGGTAGCCGACAATCCCTATTACGCCTACACCATCATTCCCGGCGGTATGTATCCCGGCATATCCGAACCGGTGCGCACATTCGGCGTCAAGGCCACGGTGGTGAGTTCGTCGGATGTTCCGGCGGAGACAATTTACAAGCTTGTCGAGGCGGTGTTCGAGAACCTGGAGCAGTTCCGCAAACTGCATCCCGCCTTGGGTACACTGGTGCCGGAAACGATGATCCGTGACGGACTGACGGCGCCCCTGCACAACGGTGCACAAAATTATTTCCGAGAAAAATGGGATTTGAATTGAGTACATGGCAATTGGGGTCAGACACCATTTCAAAAATGGGGTCTGACCCTGTTTTCTATTCCGATGGATAATTTGTAATGAGCGAACAACCAAAAACAAACCAGGGCGCCAACAACAGCGATGTTCAGGAGATGATCGCGGAGGCGGATACCGGCGCACGCACACCGGCCGGCATCCCCGCCAAACTTCTGATCATCATTCCGCTGGTGTGGTCGTTGTTCCAGTTGTGGTACGCATCGCCACTGCCCTTTATGTTGGGCATCGGCGTACTCAACGACACCGAGGCGCGCGCGATCCATCTGGCATTCGCGATCTTCCTCGCCTACACCGCCTATCCGACATTCAGGTCGTCACCGCGCCATTACATCCCCATCCAGGACTGGATCATGTCATTGGTCGGTGCTTTCTGCGCGGCATACATCTTCATCTTCTACGTGCAACTCTCCGACCGTCCGGGCGCTCCGATCACCGTGGATCTGGTGGTTGCGGTGCTCGGTTTGATACTGCTGCTCGAGGCCACGCGCCGCGCATTGGGGCCGCCGTTGATGGTGGTCGCCAGTGTGTTCATCCTCTATACCTTTGCCGGACCGTATATGCCGGACGTGATCGCGCACAAAGGGGCCAGCCTCAACAAGGGCATGTCCCATTATTGGCTATCCACCGAGGGTGTATTCGGGGTCGCCCTCGGGGTGTCGACCTCCATGGTGTTCATGTTCGTCCTGTTCGGCTCGCTGCTGGAAAAGGCCGGCGCCGGCAATTATTTTATTCGCGTCGCGTTCGCGGCGCTGGGGCACATGCGCGGCGGCCCGGCCAAGGCCGCGGTGGTGTCCTCGGGCCTCACCGGCCTGGTGTCCGGCTCATCCATCGCCAATGTCGTCACCACCGGCACCTTCACCATCCCGCTGATGAAGCGGGTCGGGTTCCCGGCGGAAAAGGCCGGCGCGGTGGAGGTCGCCTCGTCCACCAACGGCCAGCTCACCCCACCGATCATGGGCGCCGCGGCGTTCTTGATGGTCGAATACGTCGGCATCTCCTATGTCGAGGTGATCAAGCACGCCTTCTTGCCGGCAATCATCTCCTATGTCGCCCTGGTCTACATCGTTCATCTCGAAGCATGCAAACTGGACCTCAAGGGCCTGCCCCGGCGCACCCAGCGCACCCTGCAGCAGTCCTTGTTGTCGTTTCTGATGACCGTGACCTTGTTGATCGTGCTGTCCGGCGTGGTGTATTACGGCCTTGGCTGGATAAAGGTCGTCGCCGGCGACGCCACCCCATGGATCGCTTCGGCGCTGTTGGTGATCGCCTACCTGGGACTGCTCAAGTATTCGTGCACAGTGCCGGAGCTCGATGTCAGTCACGAGATCGACGAGTTACCGGAACTGGGGCCCACCGCCAAATCCGGATTCTACTTCCTGTTGCCGATTGTGGTGCTGATCTGGTGCCTGACCATCGAGCGGCTGTCGCCGGGCCTGTCGGCATTCTGGGCGACGGTGTTCATGCTGTGCATCGTCATCACCCAGCGGCCCCTCAAGGGATTGTTCCGTCGGCTGCATGGCGATCAGTTTTCCCTGGGTCACGGATTTCAAGACCTTTTGGACGGCCTGGTGGCCGGGGCGCGCAACATGATCGGCATCGGCGTCGCCACCGCCGCCGCCGGCATCGTGGTCGGCACCGTGACCCTCACCGGTATCGGCCTGGTGATGACCGAGTTCGTGGAGTTCATCTCCGGCGGCAACTTGTTTCTGATTCTCATCTTCACCGCCATTATCAGCCTGATACTCGGCATGGGACTGCCGACCACCGCCAACTACATTGTCGTCTCGACCTTGATGGCTCCGGTGATCGTGACCCTGGGTGCCCAGACCGGGTTGATCGTGCCCTTGATTGCAGTGCATTTGTTCGTGTTTTACTTCGGCATCCTCGCCGACGACACGCCCCCGGTGGGGCTCGCCGCGTTCGCGGCGGCGGCAATCTCCGGCGGCGACCCGATCCGCACCGGCATCCAGGGATTCACCTATGATATCCGCACCGCGATCCTGCCGTTCCTGTTCATCTTCAACACCGAGATATTGATGATCGGCGTCCACAACGCCTTCCATCTCGTCATCGTAGTCGCCGCTGCGGTGGTGGCGATGCTCACCTTTGCCGCCGCCACCCAGGGATTCTTCCTGGTCAAGAACCGCATCTGGGAAACCCTGGCCATGTTGCTGGTGGCGTTTGCATTGTTCCGGCCGGGCTTCTTCTGGGACATGGTGTTCCCACCACTGCAGGAAAGACCCGCCGGCGAGTTGAGCCAGCTCGCGGAAAAAGCCGAACCCGACACCCAGCTGCGGGTCACGCTCGGCGGGGAGAAGGACGACGGCACGGTGTTTCAAAAGACGGTGATGCTACCCATGGGCAAGGCAACCTCCGGTGCGGAACGGCTCGCTGAGGCCGGGCTCGAACTGCGCGACGAAGCGGGTAAGATGCTAGTGGACAACGTAGTGTTCGGCAGTCCCGCGGAGAAGGCCGGCGTCGACTTTGACCAGGAGATCCTCAAGGTACAAGTACCGTCCGAGCGGCCACCCAAGCAACTGGTGTTCATCCCCGCGCTGGCGTTGCTAGCGTTGATCTGGTTCATGCAACGCGGCCGCCGCGCAAAGCTGGCAGCGGTGCCGGCATGAACAAAGTATGCACAAACAGGCACAATTCAGGACAACCAAATGTTTAAAACCATCCTCGTCCCAGTCAATCTGGAAGACACCAGCCTCACCGCCCGGGCCATGCAGGTGGCGGTCACCGAGGCCCTGGAGAACAAGGCCGACATCCATGTGTTGACGGTCGTGCCCGGCTTCGGGATGCCGCTGGTGGCGTCATTCTTTCCCCCCGACGCGATGCAGCGGGCCAAAAAAAAAGTGGCCCGGGAGCTTGAGGATTATCTTGCCGAGACCGTGCCGGCGCCAGTGTCGGCCACGCCGGAGGTGCTGGAGGGCCATCCGGCCGATCGCATTATTGAACAAGCGCGCGCAATCGGCGCCGACCTCATCGTCATGCCGCCCCACGACCGCCCGGCCCTACAGCAGGCCCTGCTGGGCTCGTGTACCGCCAAGGTGGTGACGCATGCCCACTGCTCGGTACTGGTCGTGCGGCATTGATCATTGGGCATGCATCCCCACCGGTCGGTGGGCGCCGTGCAGACTGCCGCCCCGATTGTCTCTTTTTAGCAACACTGATTCAAACATTGTTGTGTAAGCGACACAATAGATGTTGCGAATGTACAACGGCCGTGCTATATACACGTTCAGGTTCCTTGAGGAGCCTTTTCGTTAGCAGGTTCGTGCAACAGGAAAAGTTTGTTGTTTCAAGCATGAAACTATAACTTCCAATAAATAGGAGGCAATCCGTAATGAAATGTCCTGCAAAAACCCTGATCGCCATAGCTGTCGCGGCGGCCGTGGTCCCGGGCGCCGCCCAGGCCGCGAAGGTTAGCGCCAAGCTGTCCGGTCAGATCAGTTACTTGATCGGCTTTGCCGACAACGGGGTCAACGACGACGTGCTGATCGCCGACAACAACAACAGCGGCACCCGGACCAAGATCACCGGCAGTACCGATCTCGGCAACGGGTTGAAGGCCGGCGTCATTTGGGAGACCGACTGGCAGTTCAACGACTCGGCCAATATGGATATTGGTGACGGCGATCTGGACAAAGACCAGGAAAATCGTCTGCGTGATCTCTGGTTCAGCGGTCCCTTCGGTAAGGTGTCCCTCGGTCGTGGCAACGGCGCCGCCAACGGCACCTCGGAGACCGACTTCTCGGGCACCTGGATCGCGAGCAACTCCGGTGACTTCCACCTGGGCGGCTTGCAATTCCGTACCCCGGGTAACGCCGAAGTCTCCAACTACGGCGGCGTCTTCTCCAACTTTGACGGCCTGAGCCGGAACGTGCGGCTCCGCTACGACACCCCCGCCTTAGGGCCGGTGGTGCTGTCCGGTGACGTAGGCCAAGAGAAGTTTGAGCTGGCCGCGCGGGTCAACCAGAAACTGGCCGGCGGCGGCAAATTCGGTGCCGCGATCGGCTACGTGGACACCGAGGGCGTCGGGGTCGGTTCCTTTGACGGTGACCAGATCGGCCTATCCGCGTCCATGTTGATGGGTAACGGCTTCAACATTACCGGCCACTGGGGCCAGCGGTCTCCGGACGGTGCGGCCGAGGATCCTTCCGGCTGGTATCTCAAGATCGGTCAGAAGCTGGCATCCGGCTCCCTAACGGCGGCCTACCACCAGACCGATGACGTGAAAAAAGTCAACGATGAAGGCAAGAAGTACGGCATCGAGTACGTCCACAACTTGAAGGACCACGGTGTGGAATTGTACGGCGGTCTCTGGAAGGCCGAACTTGACCGGCCCGGCACCGCGGTTGAAGATCTCAGCGGCGTGTTCGTCGGTTCGCGGGTGAAGTTCTAAGCGTTTTCTTTAACGTTCTGATCCGGAGGTAAGGGTGGCGGTAAAAGCATCGTGCGCGCGAGCGATCCTGGCCGCCCTTACCTCCGTTTTCTTGATCAGCGGCTGCGCCATACGCGGCTCGGGTCCACCGCAACCGGACCCGACCAGGACCAACGAGGATATCCCCGAAGGACCGGGTTTGTTGACCGGTGAGCGGGGAGCCCTGGTCTTTGAACGGGGGATCGGCAAGGATGCGGAACAACACGATAACCGGCCCGATTCTCCGCAGAACCAGGCCCGCATGCAGCGTCTGGACCAGCAGACCAAGGAATTCGATCAGCAGATTCAGGAACTCGAGCGGCAGCGCCGGGAATTAGAGGCGCTCAAGGATGAGCTCAAGGAGATCCTTGAGTCGCAGCCACGCGCAAAGTAGGAAAAACCACGACGTAAACCAAGGGGGTCGGTGTTGCACACACCGACCCCTTTATTTATTTCTTCTGTATTTCCTTTTGATCACTTGTGCTGCGGCCGATGGCCATATTACAGTCCAGCCATGCACCAACCTCCAACATTTCGGTTCATGACCCGACGCCGGTCAACTGAGTTGTTCGGACGTTTCGCGTTAGCCTTGGCCGTGGTCATGGCTGGGTGCTCCACGATGACCGCCTCCACCTACGAGCCCCTTGCCGAAGCGGTACCACAGACGACCGGTGTCACGGTGGGCGGCGCCGGCACACCCCTTTACCGCCCGTCCGGTGACGAACTCGACCGGCAGTCCAGAGAATTGGAACGCCGGATCAGCGAGGTGAAACGGCAACGGCGCGAACTGGAACGCATCACGGAAGAGATCAGGGCAGTGTTGAAATCCATCCCCAGGGAACCATAGCTTCGTCGTCGGGCCCAAGCTGCACGGCCGAAATTTAGGTACTTCGTACAACTGCCTGCGTCGGCCACCAAGACGGCGACACGTTTGAGTTAGATGCCGGACCCAAGGGGTCCCGTACCGGCTTGGGCCTGCAACACGTATAGGTCGGCCACTCTTCGCGCTACAATACCCATTCAAAATAAGTAATAATTCCAAGCCTTGAGCAGGGTTTTCCATCGACACACCAGGACAAGCTTTCCCGTGGCGGCCCACGGCGACGGCCCTTATGTCATTGACACCACCGGCAAGCGCTATTTGGACGCGTCGGGCGGGGCCGCCGTGTCCTGCCTCGGGTACAACCACGCCGACGTCATCGCCGCGATCAAGGCCCAGCTGGACGCAATTCCGTACGTCCACTCTGCATTTTTTACCAGTCAGCCGGCGGAGGAACTGGCCGAATTTCTAGTCGAGCGAAGCCCGGGGATGTACCGGGTGTATTTTGTGAGCGGGGGCTCCGAGGCGATGGAGGCCAGCCTGAAACTGGCGCGGCAGGTTTTCCTGGAAAGGGGCGAACCGCAGCGACGGCACTTCATTGCCCGCCGGCAGAGTTTCCACGGCAATACGCTCGGCGCGCTGGCCGTGGGCGGCAACCAGTTGCGGCGGCGCCAGTTCGAACCCCTGTTGATCGAGACACACCACATCTCGCCGTGTTACGCCTATCGCGGGCGCGAGCCGGACGAAAGTGAAGCGGCATACGGCCTGCGCACCGCTGACGAGCTGGAGCACAAGATTCAGCAGCTGGGCAGTAACAGCGTCATCGCCTTCATCGCTGAGCCGGTGGTCGGCGCCACGGCGGGGGCGGTGCCGCCGGTGCCCGGTTATTTCCGGCGCATCCGCGAGATCTGCGACACGTACGGAGTGTTGTTGATCTTCGACGAGGTCATGTGCGGGATGGGACGCACGGGCACTTTGTTCTCGTGTGAACAAGACGGCGTCCAACCCGATATGATTACCATTGCCAAAGGGCTCGGGGCCGGCTACCAACCGATCGGGGCCCTGCTCGTCAACGCCGGGATATACCAAGCCATTGAACTCGGCAGCCACTTCTTTCAGCACGGCCACACCTACATGGGACACCCAACGGCCTGCGCCGCTGCACTAGCCGTACAGCGGGTTATCGAGCGGCAGGGACTTTTAGCAAACGTTGTACGTCAAGGCGGGGCTCTACAGGATGCCCTGCGTGCCCGCTTCGGCGAGCATCCCTACGTCGGTGACATCCGCGGCCGCGGCCTGTTGATCGGTATGGAGTTCGTGTCCAACCGACAGACCAAGGAACCCTTCGCAGCCGAGTTACAGCTGCACCAGACCATCAAGGCCCATGCGATGGAGGCGGGACTCCTGTGTTACCCCATGGGCGGAACCATTGACGGCCGGTCAGGCAATCACGTTTTGCTCGCGCCACCGTTTACAGTCGGCGGCACCCACCTTACCGAGATCGTCACCAAGCTCGAGATCGCGCTCGATCGGACCTTCACCGAGATCGCCGCGGCATGACCGACAGAAGGGATCCGGTGGTCCTCACGGTGGCCCCAAGCGGCGCTTAAAAAACCCGGCAGGACCACCCGAGCTTGCGGTGCCGCCGCAGCGGCGCTGGGCGGCCAGGTGCGGATCGGTTTCGAGAACAACCTGGAACTCAAAGACGGTACGCGCGCCGCGCGAGGAAAACTGACCCGCTCCCCAGCCCCGTCCACCGCTACGTGTCGAAGCGTAGCGCACTGCGCGATCAATATTGACAGCGGTACTGGGCCGCATCGATGCGCGCACCGATCACCAGCGGCCGATCGGACCCGCCCTCGTTCAGGGCCGCTGCCAATCCGTCTTCGCTCTCCACCATGACCCCATCGCAGTCCATGGACCGCGCGAGCGCCTCGATGTCGGTGGCATCGAGGCGGGTACCTACCGCTGGATAACTGTGCCGATGCTGGTGCATGTTGATGCGGTTGAGGCTATCGTCGCAGAACACTACGACCGTCATGCCCAGCTTCAGCGTCGCCGCCAGGCGCAGCTCGCCCTGCACCATCGCCAGACCGCCGTCACCGGTGAAACACACCACCTGCTGGTCCGGTGGCGCCAGCAACCGGGCCGCAATCGCCGCGGGCAACGCAAACCCCATAGAGGACAGCCCATTGGTCATCAACATGCCATGGGGACGGTAAGTCGACCAGCCCTGACCAACCAGCAACTTGTGCGAGCCCACGTCGGCGGTGGCGATCGCCATGCGGCCGCAGGTCCCACGCACGATCTCGACGACGTCGCTCGGGTTCAACTTGCCCGGCACTCGGCCGGCCAGATAGCGACGGCGCAGTTCGTCTCGGTGCTTAGCAACTTCCGGCATGGTCCACTTTTCCGCGTCCGGGACGGCCCGCTTCAATTCGTCAAGTATCTGTGGAACCGGCCCGATCAATTCTTCCGCCGCCAGGTAGACCTGGTCGGTATTCGGTACCGAGTCGATGTGCATCACCGGTGCCGCGGTGGTCCATGGATGGATGAGTTCCACGGCGTCGAAACCCACCGCCAGAATCAGGTCCGCCTGGTCCATAAGCGCCCGCAAAACCTGGCCGCAGGCCATGTCGAGCACGCCGGTAAACAAGGGGTGGTCCTCCGCCACGGTGCCCTTCGCCATCGGTGACGCCAACACCGGACAGCCGATCCGCTCCGCCAAGGCCGCTATCTCCGGTCCGGCACCGGCGCGCATCGCCGATGCCCCGAACAGGATCACGGGTCTGCGGGCACCGGCAACGGTCCGGACCGGATCCGCGCTGGAATCACCGGCGATCACCGTCAACTGATGACGAGCCGGAGCCACTGGCGGCACAAGTATCGCGTCGTCCTCGGCCAGCGCATCAAGGGTGTCCATCGGGGTCGTCACGTGGACCGGGCCCGGGCGCTCGGCCATGGCAACCCGATAGGCCTTGCGCATGACTGTCCCGACGTTGCGAGGCCCGATATCGGTATGCCATTTTGTGATCGGCGAAAACAGGCGATTGTGATCGATCACCTGGTGGGTAAAGTAAGGCGATCGCTTGCTGTCCATCTGCCCGGAGATGGCGATCATGGGGGTCCGATCGAGATGGGCATTGGCGACCGCGTTTACGAGGTTCGTGGCGCCGGGACCGAGGGTCGAAAGGCACACCCCCGGGCGGCCAGTCAGCACGCCGTAGGCTTCGGCCATCAGCCCCGCAGTCCCCTCGCGGCTGCCGAGGACAAATTGGATACCCCTGCGCCGCAATTGTTCGATAAGCTCGACATTCGATTCACCGGGATAGCCGAACACGTGCCGGATCCCCGTCGTGTGCAGAAACCGAGCGATGACCTCGCAGGTGTTCACGCGGACGGAAACCTGTGTCTCATCGGCCCGATCGGCAGTGTCTTCATCAAGCAGAGATCAGAGACACGCGTCCTACTGGATCCGCACCCTCTAGGCCTTCTGTATCTGTGTCGCAAAGCACCAGATGGACACGCGGCTGTCGGCCGGCATTGATCGCAGTATGGGTCTTATGGGTGTCCATTTCATACAGACAACCGTCCGCCGGTATGTGATAGAACACCCCGGCGTTGCCCTCCACCGCCACGACATAGGCATCCGGGTTAGTGGTGATGGCGTAATGAAACCGGCGCGATGGATCGGCATGGATAGACAAGCATGACTTGGGCGGCAGCCGCATCAATCGCGTTCGCCCCCACGGAAACGGTAGTGTAGCGAGAAACGATTCGATTGCGGTGCCGCGAAACTCCGCATTGACCACGCAGTAATCTGCCTCGGTGGCGCCTTCGGGCAGCCAGCCGACCCCATCATAGAGTGGGTCGGACGCGCCAGGGCGGGAGGTCACACTGATTTGATTGTGCTCATCGAACAAGCCCTCGACCGCCGCCAGGGCTGACCGCATGGCGGCCAAGTCAAACTTGACTTCAGTTGCCCGTATCACAATTTTTGTTTGTATCTAGTTTAAAAAGTCTGCATGCCAAAGGGGCACGATCACTCGTCTTTGAAGCCGATCCTGGAGTGGCTGCCGTCGCAGAACGGTTTGTTGTCCGACGCGCCGCAGCGGCACAGAGCGACTTTAGTGCCGGTCCAGGCGCTGCGTCCGCTGCTGGCCTTGATGGTCACATTACCGGCCAGCATGAGCGGGCCGTTTTTCAAGGGCTTGACGGTCAACGGCCCACCACCTTTCACTAACGGCTCCCCGGCTTCACCGACCGCACCGTAGTCCTTGAATCCGATCTCCTCGTGGCTGTTATCGCAGTACGGTTTGTAGCTGGACCGGCCACAACGGCATAACGCGGCTCTGAATGCCGGCTGTGTATTGGTCTCCGCCGCCCCTTCGATGACCAATTCACCCCGCATGAAATACGGTCCATTGTAAGTCACCGTGACCGTGTTCTCTTCATCCGGCTGCTCGCTCACGCTCGAGTCCTTGAAGTGATATGTCAACGCCCCCGTGGGACAACGCTCGACGACGTCCAACACCTCTTCCTGCGAAACAAGATCGGGAACACACCACGGTTTACGGCCGCCAACGAACAGTTCGCCTTTAGCGCGGCCACACTCGCCGATGTGGATGCACAAGCGTCTCTCCCATACTACGTCCACCTTGTTGCCCGGATACCGGGATTTCTGGTTTTCGCTCATATCTTCGGTCCATGTGTTCGAAATAGGCAAGACCACATATTGGTGATCATTTCAAGTCGTTCGTGGGAACGTGCGCCATACATTTGCCACAACGGTAAACAGTTTATCATCAATCTCTCTTCCCTCTCTGCGTAGCGCACCGACTCCGTGCCCAAACCTGGGCCCGTGACCCGTATCTCGTACCGAAACGGTGAAAATGATGGCTAACGACGTCAGATGTGAGGATGTTTATTAAATCATCAACACCGGAGCCGAAGGCGAGGTGTGCTGCAGCTTGTCTGGTATATTACTAAGCATCTCACGCGATTATGGTTTCGTGTACCCATCAGATAATATATCGAGGATAACGAACATGGAAATGACCCCATTTGCATGGGCCGCCATCACCGGCGTCTTCATCGCGGGTTGTGCAGCCGGACCGCCCGATAACGTGTACCGGGAACGCGCGGACAATCACGCGGAGCGCTGCATGCAGCTGTCTAGAGAGATCGACGCGCTCAAAGGCAAGCCGGTGCGGCGTAAAGCGGCCATGGACCGCTACGAGTTGGAGTGCCTGGAACGCCGTTAGAGCGGCCTGTTATATCCATTAACAGAACGCCGTCTTCATAGTATTCGGCCAACCCGGCTAAAGCGATCAGGAGGCTCACGAACGCCGGACATCCCAGGTCAATCGACCATCACCCGCGCCTGTACTACCTTGGGTGTCATATTGTCGGATACTTCTTTAGGAGCAAATCACTATTTACATGATCCCCTTCGTATATTAAATTGAAGTTACTGCGAGCGCCGTTTCGGAGCCATTCAGTGATCGAATCGAGGGGCGTTCGAAAGGAAAATATTGAAGCTACTAAATAATCTGTGGAACATTTTTTTTACCGCTGTACCGGCGGTGCTACTAGTCGTCAGTTGCGTCAGTGCACCATCGAATAAGTGGCGCATCGAGGTAAGCGAAGGTGCAAAATCCGCAGGACAGATGGTTTTTAGAGTCAATCCTGTTGGTCAAAATTACATTGACGTTACCGTTAACATAGCCGAAGGACAGGGAGAGAACTATGTGGCCAAGGAGATTACCAGAGCATTTCGGGCGCAACTGCCACAAGACAGATACAATGTTGAGCGGGACGATGGCGAAGACGTACTGATCAAGAAGCGGAAGGGTGTGTCGAACTTCGGCTTGCAGCTAATTTCAACCAATGTAAAGGCCGTACGGATCAATCTTGATCGGGAGTGAACCGGCGATATGTTGTCCCGGATTCCGGATAACTTCGGTCTAAATAATAAAAATATGTAGCATGAAACATCTGTACCCTGTGTTTACCCGGAAAAGCGTATCCGACATCGATACCGTCACCATTCGCTCGTACATCAACCAGCGTAAAGCGGAAGGCGCCGCAGCGAGCACGATTAACAAAGAAGTGGGTTTGGTGTCGTCAGCAATCAGCTATGCACGCAGGGAATGGGGTTGGAATCTTTCCAATCCGGTGCAAGGAAACCGTATGCGGGAATCGGAAGGTCGCGTCCGGTGGATTACACGGGAATAAGCGCAGGCACTTATTGCGGCAGCGGAGTGTGTACGCCGGGCGCCACATCTAGCGGATTTTCTCCGCTTAGCGTTGCATACCGGTATGCGCCGAGGCGAATTGCTGGGTCTGGAGTGGCGACGTGTCGATCTGCGGTCAGATTTACTCTATCTCAATGCGAAGCATACCAAGACTAAACGGCGTAGATCGATTCCACTTAACGCGGTGGCCAAGGATGCGCTATTGAGTCGCGCGCGTTTTCGGGCGACGCATTGCCCGGACAGCCCCTGGGTGTTTTGTCACATCGATGGTCGTCGCATTGGAGATATCAAACACTCGTTCACATCGGCTTGCCGGCGTGCCGGGATCGAGGATTTTCGGATTCACGATCTTCGGCATGATGGCGCTTATGCCGCTAGCGGCATAATCGTCACACCTGCGCCGCGTGGTTAGTTCAGGCGGGCGCAGCCTTGGATCGGGTACGCGACTTGTTAGGACACACTTCCATTGCAACCACGGAGATCTATGCGCATTTGGCGCCGGAAAATGTGCGCCAAGCTGTGAATGCACTCACGAGTACGTCACGTTTTTGTCACGTTTACGATTCGCGCAAAGAACGGAGAAACGTAAGTCATTGAAAATTTGGCGCGCCTGACAGGATTCGAACCTGTGACCTTTGGCTTCGGAGGCCAACGCTCTATCCAACTGAGCTACAGGCGCGGGCCTGCAATTCTAATAAAAATCCCATTGCCGTACGAGACAATCCACAGGCGTCACACCGCGGCCTGCCGGGCGTCTTCGAGGATCATGTCGGCTGCTTTCTCGCCGATCATTATAGTGGGCGCATTGGTGTTTCCGGACGTGATCTCGGGCATGATAGACGCATCGGCGACGCGTAATCCCTCAACACCGCGTACATACAACCGTTCGTCGACCACCGCGAGATCGTCCGATCCCATTTTACAGGTGCTGGTGGGGTGGTAAATGGTCTGACTGTAGAGGCGGGCGGCCGCGAGCAGTTCCTCATCGGTCTGATAGACGGCACCGGGTACGAACTCGTCCACGATATGCGGGGCCAGCGAAGGCGCGGCGGCAATCCTGCGTGCAGTCTTGATCCCCAGCACCGCTATTTTCCGGTCCAGTTGGTCCGACAGGTAGTTGGGTTGAATGTCCGGATACACGGAGGCGGCCGGTGACCGAATCCGCACGTATCCCCGGCTTTGCGGGCGGAGCTGGCAGACCGAAGCGGTGAACGCCGAAAACTTGTGCGGCCCGTCACCGGGCTTGTCGGCGCTCAAGGGTTGCATATGGAACTGTATGTCCGGTCTGTCGACCGATGGATCAGAGCGCGTAAAGATCGCCACCTGACTCGCACTCAGAGTCAACGGTCCGCTGCGAAACAACAGGTACTGCATGCCGATCAAAAGTTTGCGGAGCGGATTGTTGACCTCGTCGTTTAGGGTGCGGTGGCGGGTCTTGTAGACGAGCCGAACTTGTAAGTGGTCCTGCAGATTGTCACCGACCCCGGCGAGATGATGTACGACGGGAATTTCGAGGGCCTGCAAGTGGCTGCCGTTGCCGACGCCCGAACACTGCAACAACTGAGGGGAGCCGATGGCTCCCGCCGACAGCACCACCTCGGCTCGCGCAAAACACCGGCTCAGACTATCGCCCAAGCGGTACTCGACGCCTACCGCGCGCCGGTTCTCGAACAGCACCCTTAAGGCATGGGCGCGGGTCAGGATACGTAGATTGGGACGCTTCCGCGCGGCACCGAGAAATCCCCGTGCGGTGCTCCAGCGCAGCCCTTTGTGAGCGGTCTGCTGAAAGTAACCGACCCCCTCCTGGGTGGCCGCGTTGAAGTCGTCGTTGCGCGGGATACCGATTTCTACCGCCGCGTCTATAAAACGCTCGGCGATTGCCCTGCGCAACCGCAGGTCGGAGACCTTCTGTGGACCACCCACACCGTGGTACTCCCCCGAGCCCCGTTCCTGGTCTTCGGATTTGATGAAATAGGGCAAAACATCTCGGTATCCCCAACCCGGGTTGCCCAAATCCCGCCAGCGGTCGTAATCCTCCGGTTGACCGCGAATGTACAACAGCCCGTTCAAAGAACTCGACCCGCCCAGCACCTTGCCCCGCGGCCACTGCAGGCAGCGCCACGCGATGCCCGGATCCGGCCTGGTCACGTAGCACCAGTCCGTCTTGGGGTTGTGCATGGTTTTGAAATAACCGACAGGGATGTGTATCCATGGATTAGTATCGCGCCCCCCGGCTTCCATGATCAGCACGCGTGTCGACGGATCGGCGGTCAAACGGTTGGCCAGTACGCAACCGGCCGATCCCGCCCCCACGATGACGTAATCGTACGTTTCGGTGGGTATCGTCACTCCGTAACGCTCCGCCTGCTGCGCACGCCGGCAAGGGAAACAGTCAGTCTCATACGAATTCCTTGTATTTGTCGAGCAGCCGGACCGGCTTGGACAGCGCGTCCCGCCGGAAAGGATCGCCGAGCTCACGGGTACACATCATCTCGACGATGGTTGTTTCCCCTTACTTCTGGTCAGCACAGGCACGCTGCAGCACCTCACCAACGTCTCCGAGTTGATTCACCGTAACACCCTCGGCCGCCATCGAACGGGCAAGCTCGGCGAAGCGCGGGTGGCTGTGCCTCTTACAAACCTGAGGTCCTGCGTGGATTCGGTGGTCGCGGCCCGCGCCTCCCGAAATCAGTCTGTATGCGAACGTAGTCTATCCGACGCAATGGAGGTTACAATAGTTACCTCTTAAATAACACTCGGGCACCGCACGGCCACAGCAAAACGGTCCCAGTCAACGCAAACAGATACCGTACAGCCCATGACTACACAACCAATGAGTGACTCCCTGTTTGGGAAGATTTTTGGATCCTTGATTATCGGTATGGCCTTATTGACGGTCGTACTGATCGCCATTGCCGCCTATATCGGGGGCACCCTGGACGATCGAATGGCGACGACCAGGGAGGCGGACAAGACCGAAGAATTGCTCAGCCGCATCAAGCCACTCGGCGAGGTGACCATCGGCAAGCTAGCGCAGCCGGAGCCGGTCAAACCAGTCGAATCTGCGAGCACAGAAACCGTCTCGGGAGAGGCGACCTATCAAACCGCTTGCATGGCCTGTCACACCACTGGCGTGGCCGGCGCTCCGAAATTGGGGGACGCGTCCGCCTGGCAGGAACGTCTCAGTCAAGGTAACGACATCCTGTACCAGCACGCCATCAACGGCTTCCAGGGCAAAGCCGGAATCATGCCGCCCAAAGGCGGCAACCCTGCGCTCAGTGATGAACAGGTCGCCGCTGCGGTGGATTACATCATCGAGAAATCAAAATAGGCAGCGGCTGCAGAGCATTTCCACCCGGTCACCAATACCGCATGGCGTCCTCGAACAGCGCATAAAGATCCTGTTCGCTCACCTGGCGTGGTGAGATCGACAACAAGCGCTGCTGCTGTATCGCGCCCCCGGCGAGATCTGCAATGTCGCCTGCCGTGTAATTGAGCGCTTCGAGTCCATTCGGTATTCCGGCCACCCGCATCAGTTCCGACATCCGTTCCGCCAACACCGCACCGGCGGCGTCTGTCGACACGTCCCGGACGTCGACGCCCAGGGCCCGGGCCGCAGCCAGATGCCGGTCCGGCGCCGCTGGACCGGTAAACCGGAACGCCGCGGGCGCATTGACCACCACCGAAATACCGTGCGGACACAACGCATGCCCAGCGGGCCAACCCGACGGTTGATAGTCCCGAATCATGCCTGCCACCGAATAGCTCATCGCGTGGGGGATGTGCACACCGGAATTGCCAAAGCTGATGCCGGCCATGGTAGCGGCGTACATCATCGCGTTTCTTGCCTCGCAGTCGTCCCCACTGCGTACCGCGCGCACGAGAAACTCACCGCCGAGTCGGATGGCCTCCAGGCTGCCCAAGTCACTGTGAGGATTGGCACCCTGGTAGGGAGGACGCAGTGTGGGGTGATCGGGTTTCGATCTTCGGGTAAACGCAATCGCCGTGTAGCTCTCGATGGCATGGGTCAACACATCGAATCCGGTGGACGCCGTGACCAGCGGCGGCAATGTGTAGGTGAACTCCGGGTCGATCACGCCCAAGCTGGGTTTGAGAAACTTCGACGAAATGCCGGTTTTGACCCGTTGTGCCAACAAATCGAAGACCGCTACCCCCGTGGACTCGCTACCGGTACCCGACGTCGTCGGGCAGGCGATGTGCGGAAGCAGCGAGCCCGGCACCGGCCGACCCTCGCCAATGGGCTTGTTGACGTAGGTCAGCAGATCATCCGGATAGGTGGCATAGAGGTTCGCCGCCTTCGCGGTGTCAATCACCGAACCACCACCGATGGATATGATACCGTCGAATTCGCCCTCTTGAAGGAACTTGGCCGCGGCGAGAAACGATTGATCGGTGGGCTCCACGGTGGTTTCGTCGTAGACCACCCGATCGACGCCCGCCACCTTGAGCTCGGCGATTGCGGCTTGTGTGGGCGCCAGCTCGATGACCGATTTATCCGTGAATACGGCCACCCGCGAGACTCCGAGCCCGCGAGCGTCGGCGCCGATCTCATTGATGGCGCCGGGCCCAAACTTGATCGGCCGCGGATCAATCGTAAAGATCGTATCGCCGCCCGGCGATGGTGTGTAATATCCGGTCAACATGGTCAGTACCCGTCGCAATCAATCGATTCCGGCAGTGTCGCACACCGCCCAGTTCGAGAAAATGGGATCTTTCGAAACGGCCGTCGCAAACCACCGAACAGCGGCTTGTACGGCGGCGCTGCACCAGCGACCGGAGCGGGCCGCGCCGGTCGTCGGCTGGTGATCGAACCAGCGACATGGTGGAAATGACCGTCAAACACGTAGTGACCTGTTTTCTGCGCAATCGCGGGGACATTTTGCTTCTGCGGCGCAGCGAGGCAGTGGGTTCGTACACTGGGCGTTGGAGCGGCGTGAGTGGTCATGTCGAGGGCACCCCCGAACAGAGCGCCTACCGTGAGATCGCGGAGGAGACCGGACTGGCCGATGCCGTGCGTTGGTTGCGCACCGGCGAACCGTTTCAGGTGGAGGACGAATCCCTGGCAACGCGGTGGACCGTTCACCCGTTCCTGTTTGCGTGTGCACGCCGCGATGCGGTGTTGGACTGGGAGACCACAGAGGCCGAATGGGTACCGCCCACCGAGATCCTGCACCGTGAGACGGTGCCCCAACTCTGGACGTCGTACACCCGGGTAGCGCCAACGGTGGATCAGATTCGAACGGATCGCACCCACGGCTCCACCGACTTGTCTTACCGGGCCCTGGAGGTGGTCCGCGATCAGGCGGGTTGGTGCCATCACACCCGGCCGCACGACGATCGCGCGTGGCGGGATCTGTGTAATTTAACGCGAGAGCTGCTGGCCGCCCGGCCGGCCATGGCGGCAGTGGTGAATCGAATCAATCGTGTCATGCACGCCTGTCACAGTAACCCGTCGGCGGGCGAACTCGAACGGCAATCTCAAATGGCCATCGGTAACGCAATGGATGCAGACGATCGGGCCGCGCGCGGCGCCGCAGAACTCGCCGCCGGCCGGCGGGTGTTTACCTTGTCGCGGTCGGAGACCTTGCTGACCGCCTTTGGTTATGCCGACCCGCCACCGTCGCTCATCGTAGTCGCTGAGTCCCGGCCCGGTAGTGAAGGGACCCGGGTTGTCGAGTGGCTGCGCCGAACCGGCCTCCGCACCGCACTGGTACCAGACAGCGCGATCGCGCACGTGCTGCGATCGCGGCACATTGAACTCGTCCTCGTCGGTGCCGACACCATCCTCCCCAATGGGGATTTCGTGAATAAAATCGGCAGCCATCTGGCCGCCATGGCCGCACAACACTGTACCGTTCCCTGCTACGTCGCCACCGCAATGGACAAACTGAACGCCGGCGAGAAAACCGCTTACTCCATGGCGATGCCGGTGGAACTCGTCCCAGACCCGTCCAACGATGAGGCGGTTCCAATCTTCGAGGTGACGCCGTCGGAGCTGGTCACCGCCTACGTCACCGAGGCGGGTCAGCGGACTCCGGAGGACATGGCGGCACTGGTCCCCGCGCTCCATCGGCTGTCGCGGTGGTGAGGCACATCCGGTTAGTACACCATACGCAGGAACTTGTATTCGTCGTTGTATTGTTGGACCCACATGCGGATGGTATCGCTCACGGAACGAATCGAACCGTTTCGATAGCTTACCTCAAGCCTGAACCGGGCCTCCACCAAGTACCTGCCGTGATCAATGATTTTTATTCGTTGGACGTTGAACGACAGATCCCGTGCCACGCTCTGGTCGAAAAATCGCGCGTAGCTCTCCCGAATCGCCGTGCGACCGATGTTCGTGTTGTCGACTGCATTTTCTGTGAAGAAACTGGCGGCCAGATCCGCGTCACCCAGCGCGTAGACGCGGGACCAATTCCTCAGTAGCTCGGTGATCACTAGCTCGGGACTCAACACAACCGTGTCGGATTGGGGGGGCCGGTTGGCCAGGAATTCCGGCGGCGCCGCGGCAGTCTTCTCCCGCGCCTCGGGCGAGGATTCTATGGATTCGTCCGGTACCGGGACTGCCGCCCTCGCGGTCTTAACCACCGCGCTGGGCGCCGACTCATCCGGGCCGGCGCCAGTCGTCGGAACAGCCGCCGGCTTAGACAACGTTGATTCCGGATTTGAAACACGCGCGCGGTTCGTCGCAAGCTTCGCCTGGTCCAGCGGCTTCATCGAAGCGGAGTCATCTCGTGATGCGGCGCGGGTCCGGTTGGTGGTCGGGCCCGGGTCCGCCGGTGAAGATGTAACATCCCGTACCGGGTTGGCACGCGCCGACCCGGTCTTGCGCGCAGGTTGTGACGGCGACACCACCGGCGTGTCGCGGTGGGCATCCTCGACCACCCCATTCTGTGAGGGCTTCGTCGAGCGCCGTTCCGGATCCCGCGAATCCGACCGCCGGTCCTCCGAGCGCGGTCGCCCACCGGGTTGCGCCCGCCCCGCCGCGACGAGTACACCGGCGTCGACGGCCTTGTCCTGTGGATCCGCAGCAATGCTCGGTGATCGCGTCTGTGCCGGTGGTGAGCCGGGGCCTCCGTCTGCGACGTTACTCGAGCCCGCTGCGCTGTGGGAGCGAGCGTCACGCGGCGCCTGTGCGGTAATCTGCTCGACACGCTCCTCCGGTTCGGGCTTTCGGGCGGACTGCAGCGGCGTTGCGCCCTCGTGCTGGTCCCAGCGCTTGGCAAATTGCCCCGAGTCCACGGTTGGGATCTGCCGGTTGACCGAATACACGTAGTAGATCAACCCGGCCGAGATCAGAAACAAGCTGATGAAAAACCGCAGGCGAAATGCCTGTCCTTCCCCGAGGAGTCCACGCAGCTCGGTCGCTATACGCTCGGACAGTGTCGGTGCACCCGCTTTGTTCGGATCGGCGTCGGCGGCGTATCCGCGGCGGTAAGCCTCCACCACCGACAGCCTCTCGCTATTCGCATCGCGGCGTTTAATGGACGAATAGGCCTGATTAATGCGCTCGGTCCGCTCGGTCCACCAATCCATGGAACTCGATTCCCCCGTCCGCCGATCCGGGTGAAAGACCTGCGCAAGCCGGTGAAACCGATCTCTCACCGCTTCCGGAGCAGCCGTCGGCTTGAGGCCGAGAGTCGCGTGGGGCGAGTTACCCGCTGCAAACAAGTGATTGTCCAACACATGGAGCAAGCGCTCACGGAATACCGCACGCTCGATGCCAAGCGCCTCGACGGCCTGCTCCACCTCCCGACCGTTGTTTTCGCCGCCACTGGCGAGCCACTGCAGGAGCTGGTCCAGGTGCTTCTCCCAACCCGCCCGCGGCACGCGATTGTTGATTTGCTCGACGAGCTCCTGAAGCGCGCTGGAATCCGGTTTGACGCTCACCCCTCCGGGCCCTCGGCGGCCGGTACGCGCTCGAGACGCAGTCCGTCGAACCACACATGTCCGGCAATGTTTCGATCCAGCGCGTCGGTCTTATTACGCCGTATCCGGATGCCAGCGACCTCGGCGTCAGGTGGCGCCGAGAAGACGAGGCGGAACGGTGCCCATGACCAGTGGCCGCGTTGCGCGGCGAGGCGCACGGCACGCCTCTGTTGCGAACCCAACGCGCGGATGTCGATGAATACACCTGAGCGCGTGGTAATGCCGTCGCCGCGCCACCAACCGCTCAACTCGTAAGTTTCCCCGGGGCTGATGAGCACAATTTGACGTACGTGGTGGAAGTGAACATTCCGCGTGCCGTCGAAAGCGACCAGCAGGCTGCACGCACCGTCTTGACGGATGCGGCAGTCACGCCGCGACTCCGCGCCGGCGACCGTCAAGATCTGCCAACCCAGTCCACCACCTACGAGAGCTCGCTCGAAATCAGGATTGTAGAGGGTTCCCCGCGGGGTCGGGCTTCCGGTGAACGCCGTCCAGGCCTGCTGGGCCGCGTCACCCATGCCTTCGCGCGTCAGCAGCGCCAGATAGGGCAACACGATTTGAGACGCCTTGCGTACGGCGTCCGGGCTGACGTCCCACGCCGCCTTCGCCAGTACCGGATCCCTGAATCGGGTAGCGGTTCGGATCACGTTCGCAAACAAAAGCTCCTGATTATCCAAGGTGCCCTGCGCACCCAAGGCCAACGCCTTCATCAGACTGGCGGCGTCCGGTTGCAACCGGCGGGCAATCCCCAGCACCTGGGCGGCCCGGTCCGGAAACGCGCTCAGATAGTCACCCAGCGATGCGAGAGCGGCCTCCGTATAGCCCAGGCGGATCTGTAACATGGCGATGCTCCAGCGCAGGCTCTGCCGCTGCGGCCACAATCGCTTAGCAATCGCGAGGTATTGCTGGGCCAGTTCCGACTGCTGCTCTCTGCCCTTCAGTTCCGCCAGATCCAACCAAGACGGTGCGTGCAGGGGTCTGGCCCTGAGACTGGTGAGCAAGAAATCCTCGATCCGCTCCGGCGAGTAAGGCCCGATGGTCAACAAAAGCTTGGCCGAGGTCCAAACCGGCTGGTGGGCCCAGGGCCGCAGTACCGCTGCCGAGCCCTGCGGAGGTATTCGCCCATTCTGGATGTGCTCGGCCAACCAATCGGCCCGCCACGGCATAAGCGCCACCACGACGATTCCGCACGACACAAAGACCAGCACCGTGCCCCCGACTATCCGCGGTAACCTTAGCGTCATAATGTACTACTTCGCAATCGGACCGTAGCCATGCAAGACCATTGTGCGCAACACCTTGGGTGTGCGTTAACCGGCCCAACGGCGATCGAGTTCAGACATTCACCGCAAGTTGGTCGCTCTGCTCCTCTTCCTTGGACTCGCTGGGTTGGTATCGGTAGTAAGAGTTGTAGTACCCGTACTGGCTTCGGGTCATCTCCACCATGTTCAGTATCGCGCCGACCAATGGAGCGCGGACCGAGCGCAAGCGCTTGACCGATTCCTTCAGCGCCTCCTTGGTGACTCCATTGGTGGAAACGACTAACACGACCCCATCCATTTTTACGCTGGTGACAATGGCGTCCGCGATCCCCATGATTGGCGGTCCATCGCAGATCACGTAGTCGAACATGTCCTGCGCCACCTGTAAAAAGGCGTCCATTTTCGACGAATTCAACAATTCGGCTGGATTCGGAGGCGGTATGCCCGCCGCCATCACGGACAGGTTGTGGATGTTGGTGCGAAACACCCGGTTGCTCTTTTCCTGCCCCACCAGGTGCTCACTCAAGCCGGGGCTGGACGGTATTCCGAAGACTTTGTGCACGCGCGGCTTCCGCAAATCCGCGTCGACCAACAAGACTTTGGCGCCCTGTTGGGCCAGCACGATGGCGAGATTCACGGCATTGGTTGTCTTACCCTCCGAAAAAGTCGTACTGGTCACATACAGTTTTTTCGGTGCCCCCTGCGGCGAGGAGAACATCAAACTCGTACGTATGGATCTAAATGCCTCCGACAGCTCACTGTCGCGGGCAACTTCGGACACGAGGTCAAGCGAGGCGTCGTTGTCCAATATTTTAGCGTCGATCTTGGGCAACAGGCCGAGACTGGCAACATGGGCAATACGCTCGAGTTCCTCGGGAGTCGCGATGGTGTTGTCGAGATAGGCCAGGAGAAACGCCAAACCGACCCCACCGAGCAGCCCGAGGATGCCGGCAATCCCGAAATTCAGTAGCAGTTTGGGACTGGACGGTTTGATCGGCACCGCAGCATGATCGATCACGGCGACGTTGTTCATTTCCATGCCGGCCGCGACACCGACCTCCTTCATGCGCTCCAGCAGGCCACTGTACAGCTCTTTATTGGTCTCCCACTCCCGCTTTAGTATGTTGAACTGCACCGCCCGGTCCTGGAGATCCAACAGCTCGTTCTTTTGACTTTTCACCGCCACCTGGAGCAGGCGCTCCCGCTCATTGAGCTGTTCGAAGTTGGTCTTGAGGCTGGCTACGATCTTGCCCACTTCCTGATCGAGACTCAGTTTGACCTGACTCATCTGGGCCCTTACCTGCTGCAGCTTGGGATACGCGTCCTTGTAGATATTGGCGAGCTTGAAATACTCGGCCTGCAACCGTGTGTATTCCTCCTTGAGGTTGCGGATGAGGTCTTCCTGCAGTATCGCCGGCAGAGACTCGACCTGCCCGTGCTGCGCCTGTGTGTACAACGCCTCCGCCCGGATCCGGTCACTCTGCACCTCGGTCAAAGACCGGTTAAGCTCCTGCAAACGGGTCGACATGATGTTGTTCTTGTCTTCGAGGTCGACGATCTGGTGTTTCCGGGCAAACGCGTTTAGATCCTTTTCTGACCGCTCCAGCTTCGCCTGGACCCGTTGGATTTCCTGCTGGAGAAACGACTTCGCACCGGAGGTGGAATTGAACCGGCGTTCGTCGTTCAGTTTGATGAACTGTTCGGATACGGCGTTGGCCACGTCCGCGGCCAGCACGGGATCAAAACTCTCGAAGGAGACCTCGAACAGATTCGAGTTACGTATCGGAGCGACCCTCAGCCGCTCCTCGAAGCGTTCCAAACGCTTGCGTTCCCCGACCAATTCGGTGTATTCATCGGAGACCGCGTCGGCGCTGTTGAACACCGACAGCACCTGCCGGATTCCACTGACGATACCGCGCTGCTCGAGCTGTCCGTTTAATTCCGGATGCGAAGCGATTCCTAAGTTCGAAATGGCGGCCGAGGCCACCGACTCACTGCGCAGTATGTTAGCCTGGGTTTGAATGAACTCGCGGGGCTGGAGCTCGGACTGTTCCAGATTCTGGAATTTGACAATATTGCGTGAACTCGGAATGATTTCCAGCAAGGTCGCGGCCTGATACACCGGCCGCATGAGCAATGTTGCGATGACCGTAGTAGCGGTCACCACTCCTAGAAAAATCAGAATGGTCCACCGATATCGGACCAGGACATTCCATATCTCCCGCAAATCGATCTCATCGTCACTAACGTGCGGATTCATGTACGGGTCGAAGGGTACCAGCTCCGTCGATCCGTGACCGTGACTCCCTGCGGCCACCGGCAGCTGTGAGACGTTTGCGTCGTGATTGGGTTCGTGGTGAACGGTGTTCATAACGTGCTTACCATCTCGGTGTGTTGTCCTACTACAACCCCTTCTGAAAACTGAAAAGTCCGGTGATGCCGCGCCAGAACCCGGCAAACCCCTGTTTCAATATATTGCTGCCGACCACGACGATGTCACCGTCTTGCAGGAGTACATCCGGAACCTGCTTGGCGCGGACGGCTTTCAGATCGACCTCGATCACGGCGTCGTCTTCGCTGCTCCGAAACACCTGAATGCTGCCCTCTTTGGCCTCGTACTCGCTGCCCCCAGCCATGGCGATCGCCTTCAAGACATTGGTTTCGCCCTGCATCTGGTAGGCACCCGGTTTACGCACCGCGCCTTCCACGAATACCACCCCCGCCTGCGGCACGTAGACGCTATCGCCACCCCTCAGCACCAGATTGTACGCAGCGTCCCCGCTCTCCAACAAGGATTTGAGATCGATGACCAGATTGCGCGGCTCCGGCCGCCCGCTGTCTGCATCCAGCATCGCCGTCTGCACATGGATCCGGTAACCGGCCTTCTCATTGAGCCCGCCCGACATCGAGAGCAATTCCAGCACCGTGTGAGGCCGCTGCACGCTGTGCACCGCCGGCTCCTTGACCGATCCCATCACCGTAATCTGGCGGGACCGGTATTCAGCGACAAACACCGAGACCTGCGGATCGTGCAGATATCTTTCCCCCAGCTCGGCGGCCACCATCTCCTCGACCTCGGCCGTGGTCCGGTCGCCGACGCCGACTTCGCCGAGCAATGGGACGATCACGGTTCCCCGTCCGTTCACCCTGACCTTGAGGTTTAGTTCCTCCACCTGAAACACCGCAATCTCCAGGACATCCCCGGGCCCCACGCGATACTCCTCGAGGGCCGCGGGGGAGGCAGACTGACGGCCCGCCGCCGCGGCCAGCTGCATGTTCAAAGACTCGGTATCGAGTTGCTTCTGGCGGGCGACATACTGCTCGGGATCCGTTGAGTTGGATGCACAGGCAACCAGGCCCGCGGTCAGCAATGTACAGACCCAACGGCGGGCGCGGCGGGCGTCAGGTGGTGTGTCGTGTAACGTTGTTGGGTACAGTGGTGTCGGCACGGGAATTTTAGAGGCTGGAGCAAACAAAACCAGCGGCTCACAGAGCCGCTGGCAACTCGTTACATCAGAGATTGGTGATGCACGTAAGCTATATCGTCACCTACGTGTGCTTAATCGGTTTAAGGCGAACCCTTTGAGTCTCCCTTGTTGCCCAGCGAGGCCGCGCCCAAGGCGGCACCTGCGAGTACCCACCCCATGACGGGATCCCAAACATAGCCTTCG
>CAMYJT010000004.1:0-33645 GCA_947258785.1 uncultured Gammaproteobacteria bacterium | reverse complement strand
TCCCCCGCCAGACTGTCCAAACGTATACACTTCGCCGGCGGCAATGGTCTGGAACTGTCCGTCAGCGCTACCGCGTACGTTGAGCTGGCCACGCTGTACGTAGATCACCGGATTGCCGTCTTTGACGGTCATCGCGCCTTCGACCATCGATGCGTCGCTGGCGACCTTGTGGTAGTCCACCGGCTCAACGGTTACCCCGGCGCCGCTGATCCCGAACTGGACACCCTTGGTGAACCCGAAGCGGATACTCCCAGACAGCAAATCGATGTGATAGGCATTGTCGGTCTTCGCAACCACTACCGAAGACTTCTCGCCCACCATCGTGTAGCCGTCATCGAGGCGCAACGCCGCAGAACTTTTCGCTTTCGTGCTGACCCGATCGCCGCTGAAGAACGCGTACTCGGCGTCCCTGATGTTAAACTTCGCTCCCTTCGACTCGACTTGCGCGAGCTTGTCAACCCGTAAGGTCCCGATGGCGGAGGCATCGACCGCGTGCGCCATCCCGCTGTAGCCCACGACAGCCGCGACGAATGTCATCACGAATGATTTCTGTATTCCTGGTAGCATCCTTCGTTACTCCTCAAATTTTATTGGATAATCTACATAGTATAGGACAGATTGGATTAAATCCAAAATTAGTTTTAGACTTCCGACAAGGCCTAGATCCCTTATAAATCAGAGGCTTAATTCGAGCACGACCGAATCAATCCGGGTGGAGCCCGGCGCTAATTATGATTGATTGTCACAATCACACCCTGCCGGGCATCGACGACGGCGCGCACGACACAGATATGGCCCTGTCTATGGCCCAGTGCGCCGCCAGCGACGGCATCGAGACAATCGTTTGCACCCCCCACCATCTGAACGGCGTGTTCACCAACAGCAGAACGAAAATACTGAAGGCGGTCCTCGAGCTGCGCACGCGATTGGCCGAGGCCGGCGTCCCGCTGCAACTCGTACCGGGTTCGGAAATCCACTTGGTGCCGGAGCTGCCGTCAAAGATCCTTGAGGGCGATGCCCTCACCTACGCGGATCGGGGACGGGCGGCGCTGGTGGAACTGCCTAAACACACGGTGCCCACCGGCGCCGAGGCCATACTCGAGCAGCTGTTGTATCAGAACGTCACCCCCATCATTGCCCACCCCGAGAGAAACTCCGAGCTGCTGCGCCACCCGGATCGCTTGAGCGAATGGGCCAGTTGGGGATGTAAAGTACAGCTTACCGGACAGAGCTGCACCGGCGATTTCGGTTTGCATATTCAAAAACAATCGAGGGCTTGGTGCCAAGCGGGCCATGTGCACTTGATCGCGTCGGACGCGCACCGGCCCAAAGGCCGAGCGCCGTCTCTGACCAAGGCGCGCGACACCCTGGCACTCTGGGTCGGCGACGTGGCGGCCGAGGTGCTCACCGTGGGCAATCCCAACAATCTAGTGCACGGTGAACCGGTGTCTGATATCCAAGCTGTGGCGCCGGCGCGCCGATTCCGCCGCGAATGGTTGACTCGGCTGCTGCGAAGCAACTGATTACCCAGCTCTATCCGATTGTGCTTGCCGACGTTCGAGACCAAGCCCGCGTCAACAGTCGGCTCCTTCGAACCGATCAGACTGAGCGATGTCCGGCAACCCCGTTTCGGCGCACGAGCGAGTGAACACGAACAGCGTGGACGACCTTGGGGAAGTCCGGCTGGCCCGTGCGAGAACGCCGATTGCCAGTTGCCTGGAAAAAAAGGCAGCCGCCCAGCGCAGCGCGCTGCCGAATCTTATTCGTGCCGCAGCGCCACAATCGGGTCCAGCCGCGACGCCTGGTGGGCGGGATAATAGCCAAAAAACAGCCCGACGAGGACCGCCGAGCTGAGGGCCAGGGCAATCGAACCTGGGCCGATCATCACGGGCCAACCGCCCGCGTAGGCAAACCCGGCCGTCAGGCCGATCCCGAGCGCGACGCCGGCCGCGCCTCCGGCCAGGCAGATCATCAGTGCCTCGACCAGGAACTGATTACGCACGTCGCGCCGCTTCGCTCCAACCGCCAGGCGCAGGCCAATCTCCCGGGTTCGTTCGGTGACCGACACGATCATGATGTTCATGATTGCGATGCCCCCGACCAGCAGGGCCACCGACGCCAGCGATGCCAACTGCAGGGTCAGGGTGCGCGCGGTCTCATCACGCTTCTCAATCAACATCTCCATGTTTTTCACGACGAATCCATCGCGGTCGCCGGGCGATCGACGGTGCCGGCGGCGTAACAGCTCCACGATCTGTCCAGCCGCCCGCTCGACCGAATCCGCGTCAGCGACCTTGACCAACACCAGACCGACGGCCTGACGATTGCCACCCCGCGGACTTCCGGTCACCCGCAGCTTGGCCGTCGAAATTGGGATGTAGACCACATTGTCCTGGTCCCAACCGAACGGGTCCTGCCCCTTACCGCGCAGGAGACCGATAACGGTCAACGGCACATTGCCGATCCGGACCACCTGCCCCAGTGCCGGCTCGACACCGAACACGCGCCCGGCCACGGTGGCACCCAATACCACGACCTTCGCCGCCGCCCCAACATCGTTGGTGTCAAATAACCGGCCTTGGACCAACTCCCACTGCCGGGCACGCAGAAATTCGGGAATGGTCCCCACTACCGTGGTCAACCAGTTCCGATTGCCGCGCACTACTTTCGCCGAGTCGGAAACGGTGGGTGCCGCAACCTCGATGAACGGCACCTCACGCACAATGGCCATGGCGTCGCTTTCCGTCAACGGGTTGCGTCCGACCGGGGTGACGGGTGCGCCGTCGGCGCTATCGGTCCTTGGCAGAACATATAACAGGTTGGCACCCAGACTCTGCAGTTGATTCATGATGCGGGCGTGGGTGCCGCTGCCGATCGCCAGCATCGTCACCACAGCGGACACGCCGATGACGATCCCCAACACCGCCAGCACACTGCGCAGCGGGTTCAGCCGCAAAGCCACGTAAGCCATGCGCGCGTTTTCCGACAAGGTCATGACGAGATCCCGATTCGAAATTGCGGCCCGACCCAGCGGTCGAACATCGATCTCCAGGCCAGCGTCATAGCGACGGCTCCGCCGCTTGCACTGTACCGTCGTCATTGATGACGCGGCCATCGTGGATGGCGATATGGCGTTCCGCGCATCCCGCAATCTGCCGGTCGTGGGTAACCAGGATCACTGTTCGACCGGACTGGTGGAGCCTCTGCAACTGGTCGATGATCTCGCGCCCGGTTCGGCTGTCGAGCGCCCCGGTGGGCTCATCGGCGAGGACGAGCAGTGGATCGGAGACCAGTGCCCGCGCGATGGCGACCCGCTGTTGCTCGCCGCCAGAAAGCTGGCTGGGCAGGAAATCCAATCGATGAGCAAGTCCCACGCTGGTCAGCGCCTCCACCGCCAAGCGCCACCGGTCCGCCCGGGACAGACCACGGTAGATCAACGGCAATTCAACGTTCTTGAGCGCAGTGGTACGAGGCAACAATATGGAACTCTGAAACACGAAGCCGATCTTCCGGTTGCGAATTGCCGCACAATGGTCGGGGTCGAGACTGCTGACGTCCTGCCCCTCGAGCAGATAACGCCCCTGCGTCGGCCGATCGAGCAGCCCCAGGACATTGAGCAAGGTGGATTTGCCGGACCCGGACGGTCCCGTCACCGCCACGAATTCGCCGCGCCAAATCTCAACGTGGATGTCGTTGATCGCACGGACCATTGCACCCCCCGACAGGTGCTGCCGGCTCAGGTGTTCGGTCTTGATCAGAGGAACGTTGTCCACCGGGCCGCAATCGCCGCGCATGACGAGTATTTATTCGCTGGACTGCCGGCGACCGACGACGAGTTCCTGGCCGACCGCTAAGTTGCCGGCCTGTAACTCGGTGCTTTGGGCATCGCTGGCTCCGAACCGCACCGGAACCGCGACCGGCCGGCCGTTACGGTCGAGCCGCCATACCGTTGCCGGAGTCCCGGACCGGTCCCCCTCGGCACCACCGTTCAGTTCCTCGCCGGCTGCTCCGGCCGCTGCATCGCCGGGACGGAAATGCAAAGCCCGATTGGGAAGCTTGACGACGTTGTGGCTGCGATGAACGGTAATCTGCACCAACGCGGTCATGCCGGGCAGCAGCAGCAGCTCTGGATTGTCGGCGCTGATCACCACGGTGTACGACACGACGTTGTCGACCTTCTCGGGTGATTTACGAATTTGGACGACCTGTCCCGCGAAAGACCGATTTGGAAACGCGTCCACCGTGAAGCCGGCCGGCTGGCCGAGCCGAATCTGCCCGATGTCCGCCTCGTCGACCTTGGCGTGCACCTCCATCGCCTTGAGATCCTGGGCGATAGTGAACAGCTTGGGAGCCTCCAGGCTGGCCGCCACTGTTTGACCGGTGTCGACATCACGGCCGATCACAATTCCATCAATTGGCGACCGGATGACGGTGCGCGCCAGTTTCACCTCGGCGAGCCGCAGCGCCGCCTCCAGTTGAGCGATCTGTGCTTCGGCGTTCGATCTTTCGGCTTCGGCACGCCGCAGGTCCGCCTGTGCGGTGACGATCTCTTGCTCGTGGACCTGCATCACGGCCTGCGCGGCCCTCAGATCGGCCTCGGATTGTGCAAACGCGGCCTTGACCTGATCGAGGACATCCTGCGCGATGGCCCCGGTGCCGCGCAGCGCCGACTTGCGCGCCAGGGCTCGTTTCGCTTCGTCATAAACAGCTTGCGTCCGGGCGATCCTCGCCTGCTTGACCCGACGTTCGGCCTGCCGGCTCGCCACGACACTGGCCGCCCGCTCAACCCCCGCCTGCCGAATCTGCAATTCAGCGCGTCCCACATTGAGGGCTGCCGCTGCCCGGTTTACTTCAGCCTGAACGCCCTGCTGGTCGAGCTGCGCGATCGGCTGCCCACGGCGCACCGTGTCGTTGAAGTCAACGAACAACTGTTCGAGCCGGCCGGACAGCTCCGATCCAACCGCCACACTGACCACAGCGTTCACCGTTCCGGTCGCGACCACAGTTTTGATTATGTCTCCACGCTCCACCCGTGCGGTGACGTACACCGGCGCCACGGTAAATCCCATTTGACGGTAGCCCACGGCGACTATCAAGACCGTCACCACCACAATAAACAGAATCCGTACATGCCTCGGCATCGTCATCGTACTCATTCACCGCACAGTTCAGTATTAAGCGTAGCGGATAATTGGAGATCGAGGGTGCTGTGTAATTCGTTTCACCGCGCGCGCGCTCAACGTGGAGAAAATGAAACTGCGCCTCAGACCAGCCGCGCCAGGCATCGGTCCCTGGGCCGCCGCTCCAGCACCCGGAAACCCGCGGCCTCCCCAACTTATCCGGCTCCAATGCCCCCCCGCCAGATGCGCGTTGATGCGCACGACCCGAAGGATGCGCTGGCGCTCCCGCGCCGCGACACCCCGAGCGCACTACGATCTATAGCTTGCGCAGTGCGCGCGGTCCCGCGCGTAAGTCTGTGTCATAATCGGTCGATTATAAACCTCGGGAGCAAAACACATGCGAACACTTATCATTGCTTTGGTAATGGCCATTCCGGTTAGCGTCGCGTCGGCTGCTGACGGCATGGTTAATATAAAGAGTGCACATGATGTTGCGACAACCACAGACCGGCTCGAGACGGCATTGAAGAAAAAAGGGATGAGTGTTTTCGGCAGAGTCGATCACGCTGCCGGTGCACAAAACGCGGGAATGAAACTGAGACCGACACAATTGGTGATTTTCGGCAACCCTAAAGTCGGCACACCGCTTATGCAATGCGCCCAGCGTGTCGCCATCGACCTGCCGCAGAAAGCGCTCATCTTTGAAGACGAGAGCGGTAACGTTTGGCTGAGTTACAACGATCCGCAATACCTGGCCAAGCGCCACGACATATCCGGGTGCGACCAAGTGCTGCAGAAGGTCAGCGGTGCGCTTGGGAATTTCGCCAAGGCCGCCACGGCGCCGTGACGTTGCGTTGTCAAGGCATCGACAGTGCGAAATCCGATCTTGGCCTGCCTCCCGGTTTCAACGAACACACCTTGCCTACAAGCAGCAGGCATCGCCAGTACAGGCAGTAGGCATCAGTAACTGGGCGGCCGGTCCAACACCCGGAAGCCCACGGCCTCCCCAATGTGGTCCGCTCCGATCTCCCCCGCCCCCGCCAGATCCGCGATCGTGCGGGCAACTCGCAAGATGCGGTGATAGGCCCGCGCCGACAGACCTAGACGGTCCATCACCCGGCCGAGGAACCGCTGCGCATCCCGGCTGAGCGCGCAGGCGTCCGCGAGCGCCGAGCCGTCCAGAGCGTGATTCAGGCATCCGGCGCGGGCGACCTGCCGGTCACGGGCGACAGCGACTCGGCGGCGCACCGTGGCTGAAGATTCCGACCCCGGCTCGACGCCGTGCAGCGCTTCGACTGGCACCGGCGGGACCTCGACGTGCAGATCGATGCGGTCCAGCAGCGGACCGGAGACACGCAACCGGTACTTGTGCACCTGCTCCACGGTGCACGCGCAACGGCCCCCCGGGTCGCCCAGGTAGCCGCACCGGCAGGGGTTCATGGCCGCCACCAATTGAAACCCGGCCGGATACACGACTTGCCCCGCTGCACGTGAGATGTGTATGACGCCGCTTTCCAGCGGCTCGCGCAACGATTCCAGCACGCGCCGATCGAACTCCGGCAGTTCATCCATAAACAGCACGCCGTTATGAGCCAATGAAATTTCCCCGGGACGCGGATTGCCGCCGCCCCCGACCAACGCCGCCACCGAGGCACTGTGGTGGGGGCGACGGAACGGGCGTTGCAGCCAGGCCCCCGGGTCGAGCCCGGTGGCACCCAGCGAGCGGACGGCGGCGGTCTCGACAGCCTCATCACGGGTCAGCCTGGGCAGCAATCCAGGCAGTCTGGCCGCCAGCATGGACTTGCCGGTACCGGGCGGACCGATCAACAGCAGATTGTGTCCGCCGGCGGCGGCCACTTCGAGCGCCCGTTTGGCCAGTGACTGGCCTTTGACATCGCTGAGATCCAACACAGACGGAGACCGCACCGGTAACTGCGGCCGAGCGGCGGGCCTGAGCGGACGGATTCCGTTGAGGTGGGCGCTGACCTGTAGCAGATGTTCCGCCGCAAAGACCGTTACCTCGTCGATCAGGCTCGCCTCATTGGCGCTGGCCGGCGCCGTGATCACCGCGCGCCGTTCAGGCACACAAGCGATGGCGGCAGTCAACACCCCGCGCACCGGGCGCAGCGCACCGGTCAAGGCCAGTTCACCGAGGAATTCGTATTGCCCCAATGCGTCCGCGGGAACTTGGCCGGAAGCGGCGAGAATGCCGACGGCGATGGGCAGATCGAAACGGCCGCCCTCCTTGGGCAGATCCGCTGGGGCGAGGTTGACCGTGATCCGGCGCGCCGGAAACTCAAAATTGGAGTTCAACAAGGCGCCGCGGACCCGCTCGCGGCTTTCCTTCACTGCGGTCTCGGGCAGACCGACGACGGAAAAATTAGGCAGGCCGTTGGCAAGGTGGACTTCGACGGTGACCGGCGGGGCCTGGACCCCGACTTGCGCCCGGCTGTTGACGACGGCGAGCGACATGCTGAACCCTCCTTGGTAACTGCCGTTTACATCCTGATCTACTCGGAGCCCGGTGGTTTAATCAATTTCGCCTCGAGCGCCGCAACCTGGGCTTCCAACCGCGCCACTTTCTCGCGCGTGCGTTCGAGCACCGCGGCCTGCACATCGAGCTCCTCGCGGGTGACCAAATTCAGCCGCTCGCACGCACTCCTCAGGTTTGCCTGCACGTTCTTGCGGAGATCGCTTGCGGGATCGCCGGGCAAAACACCGGCGACCGCGTCGGCGAGTTGTTCGAAGATCTCACGGGGCCTGGTCACCCGGTCATTCTAGCAAAGCGGCTGACCGCGACCAACGACGGCCGGCCGGTCACGCACCAAGCCGGTGCGCCTGCCACGCCACACCGGTGCATTGGTCACCGCGGCCGGCCGGCTCCTGGTCATTAGATCACTGTTTCCTGGGGCTGAAACAGAGTTGGCACGCTTTCTGCTTATCGCGGAGGCAACGAGCAATTATTGTGTCAACTAATGGAGCCAAACCTATGCGAAGACCTATGTATACATTACTGCTGAGCGCACTGATGCTATCCGCACCGTGCGCCTATGCAGAGATTTCCGCGTCGGCCAACGTCGCTTTGGCCTCGGACTATGTATTCCGCGGTTTTTCACAGACCAAGGAGGACCCGGCGCTGTCGGGAGGGTTCGACCTTTCGCTGCCCAACGGGTTGTATCTGGGGACCTGGGCGTCCAACGTCAATTTCGAGCCCAACGCCCATCTAGAACTGGACCTCTACGGAGGCTGGAGCAGGGAATTCGACAACGGCGTCGGACTCGATCTCGGCGTCATCCAGTATGAGTACTTCGACTCATCGGTTGCTGAATTCACCGAAGTGTACGGCGGCGTCAGCTACTCGCTGTTCTCGGCAACCCTCTACTACGACGTCAACAGTGACCAGGACGACTATCTGGTGGCCGAGTTGGGTGTGTCCAAAGACCTGGGCCCGGTCGCCGCTACCGCCACGCTGGGCTTGTTTGAACCCGATGAGGGAAGCGGCGATTACAACTACTGGAGCATCGGTGTCTCCAAAGAACTCGGTGAATTTGGATTCGACCTGAGCTATCACGACACGGATGTGGACAACGACGAAAACGCAGACGGCCGTGTTGTACTAACCGTATCCAAAGAGCTGTAGCGGCGATGAAGACGATTTTAGGAGTATTTGCATGAAACTGATAACCGCAATCATTAAACCATTCAAACTCGATGACGTTCGTGATGCGTTGTCTGAAATCGGCGTTCAGGGAATGACAGTCACCGAGGTCAAAGGCTTCGGAAGGCAGAAGGGACACACCGAGATGTATCGTGGCGCCGAGTACGTCGTCGACTTTCTCCCCAAAATCAAGGTCGAGGTCGCTGTGGACGCGGAGATTTCGGACCGCGTCATCGAAGCGATCACCCAGGCGGCAAAAACCGACAAGATCGGAGACGGTAAGATTTTCATCTTCGATCTCGAACAGGTCACGAGAATTCGCACCGGCGAAACCGGTAACGCTGCACTCTAATCGTTGGACCCTAAACGAGAGACAGAATGATGAAACTGAGTAAGCTGAATATCTGGCGCGGAATCGCCGCCGGACTCATGGTGTGGGGCCCGAGCATTGCGCTGGCCCAGGAAACACCGGCGCTGGATTCGGGCGACACCGCCTGGATGTTGACCGCTACGGCGTTGGTACTGTTCATGACAATCCCCGGATTGTCGTTATTTTACGCAGGCATGGTGAGAAGTAAGAACGCTTTGTCGGTGATGATGCAGTGTTTCGCGATCACCTGCCTGATGACCGTATTGTGGGCCTTGTACGGCTACAGCCTTGCCTTCGACGACGGCGGGAGCATGCAGAAGTGGATCGGCGGTTTCGGCAAGCTGTTCATGAACGGAGTCAACGTGGACACGCTGAGCGGATCCATCCCGGAATCGGTATTTGCGATCTTTCAAATGACCTTCGCCATCATAACGCCGGCGCTGATGGTTGGAGCCTTCGCCGAGCGTATGAAATTCTCGGCCATGTTGCTGTTCATGGGGATGTGGCTCACGGTTGTCTACGCGCCGGTCGCCCACTGGGTGTGGGGAGGCGGCTGGCTCGGTGAACTTGGTGTGCTGGATTTTGCCGGCGGCACAGTCGTTCACATCAACGCCGGCATAGCCGGGCTGGTCGCGGCAATCGTGCTGGGTAAACGAAGAGGTTATCCGCAAACCGCGATGCCGCCGCACAGCCTGGTGTTGACGCTGGTCGGCGCGGCAATGCTGTGGGTTGGCTGGTTTGGATTCAACGCCGGAAGCGAACTGGCAGCCGACGGAACCGCTGGAATGGCCATGGTTGTTACGCAGATCGCCACCGCCGGTGCAGCGCTGATGTGGATGTTCCTGGAATGGGTGCGACACGGCAAGCCCAGCGCATTGGGCATCGCTTCGGGCGCCGTAGGTGGTCTGGTGGCCATTACACCGGCCTCCGGGTTCGTCGGCCCCATGGGCGCACTGATTATCGGCATCTTAGCGGGGTTGGGATGTTACCTCGCGTCGGTCAAGTTGAAACGCGTGCTCGGTTACGACGATTCCCTGGACGTGTTCGGCGTTCACGCCATCGGCGGGATCATCGGTGCAATATTGACGGGTGTGTTTGTCGATGCCGCCCTGGGTGGCAGTGGACTGGCGGAAGGAGTCAGCATCGGCGCGCAGGTCGTCAAGCAATTCGCAGGTGTGATCGCGACCATTGTCTACGACGTCATCCTGACGCTGATTCTGTTAAAGATCATCGATGCACTGATCGGACTTCGGGTAACCCCAGACCAGGAAACCGAAGGACTGGACATCGTTCTCCACGACGAGCGGGGTTACAACTGGTAGGCCGGGAACCCAAACCGGCCGAATAGTCAAGGCCTCTAAGATTTATCGGAACGGTTTCCGCGATGCGCGCCTGGAAAGGCGCATGATATGAAAGGGGGGAGCGGAGCGCGTTGCTCCGTCCCCCTTTCTTTACAAATCTGCCGGTTATCCTGGTCCGGTTTTACAGATTTTCGACTCGGTAGTCGACGAAAGATTCGTCGCGAAGTTGACGCAGCCACCGCTCGTAATTCTCGTCTGACTTTCGCGCCCGGATTTGCACCAGGGCATTGTTGCGGTCCAACTCCTCGCCCAATTCCTGCTCACGACGATCCAACACCTGTACAACATGGATACCGAAGCTTGTCCGAAACGGCTGACTGATTTCGCCGATTTCCAGTCCGCGCATGGCTGCCTCGAAGTTGGGGACCGTCTCCCCCGGACTGAGCCAGCCAAGATCTCCTCCATCGATACTCGACAACGGGTCCTCGGAGTGTACGCGGGCCAACTCCGCAAAATTCTCACCGTTCAGTATACGCTCCCGGAGGCGATTCAGGCGCATCGTGGCCTCCGCCGCCGAGAGAAATTCGTCCGTTTTGATCAAGATGTGCCGCGCCAGAGTCTGGGCCACGACCGCTTTGCCACCGCCACGTGTCTCATTGAGTTTAATAATGTGGAAACCGTTGGCGCTCTGCAGTATTTCGCTGACCTCACCGGCCTCGAGTCCTCGCACGGCCTCTACAAACAAGGTCGGCAACTGGCCAGGTTTGCGCCAACCGAGTTTGCCGCCCTCGAGGGCATCCTGGCCCTCCGAAAAACTGATCGCCGCCTGTTCGAAGTCCAAGCCATCGCGAATACTCTCCAGTGCCTGCTTGGCCTTGGCCTGCGCCTGATTGACGGCCTCGGCACCGGCGGACTCGGGTATCCGGATGAGAATGTGCGAGACATTGTACTCCCTGCCGCTGGCCGTCCGGCCCTGCTGACCAGCTAAAAAATTTGCAACCTCCTCGTCACTCACCGCAACCCGGCTGAATACCTCACGTTCCACCAGTCGACGAATGATCAACTGGGTCTTGACGTCTTCTTTGAATGCCGCCAAGGACACACCGTCACGCGCCAGCACCTTGCGCAATTCGGGCAGCTTGAGATTGTTCTTTCTGGCCAGATCCTGCAGAGCCGCATCGACAGCGGTCTCCGGCACCTTGACACCAAGCCGCCGGGCGATTTGCAGTTGAATTTTCTCGGTAACCATGCGCTCGAGAACCTGCCGGTACAAGGCCTCGCGCGGCGGTTCATTACCCTGCCGGGTACGCAATTCCTGTCTGACCCGGCGGAGTTGAATGTGAAATTCCGACTCTGTGATAACGTCGTCGTTGACCACGGCAACGATGCGGTCGATCGGGTTCGCAGCGGCATCCAACATGGACGCCCAGAGCAAGCAACACAACCCAAGCATCGCGCAAACACGCGCGTTTAACATACCTGACATACTCCGCCTCTAAATACGAAAGGCCCACTCGCGTGGGCCCCGGCTGATAACTCGATGGCAATGGCTACCGTCACAGCCCAGACCGTATGCGCGCCAGTCCGGTCAGCTCGAGTTCGAGGATAAATGCATTACGGAACTCGCTGGTAATGTCTTTCCGTCTCTGGAAGAAGCTGCGCACTTTCCAGCAACAGGCATCATACTCGAGCCCAATCCTGGTTTCCAAGTTCTCGTCATCACGCACTGAATAATGCTCTTCCAACGAAACATGCCACCGTGGTGAACCCAACGGCCACTCCGCCTGCAGGGAAACCTGCTCGAGCAGATCACGGGAAAAGCGATACCCTGCTTCCAAGTACTTACGCGGCGCCGCCCGGTAACGCAGATCAAGTTTAGCTTCGCGCACTTCGCTCCCGTCGTCATCGTACTGCAGGTACCCGTAGGTGCTCCAGCGTTCTGTGAATTCTGCCACAACCTCGGCGAGAAAGTCGGACGTGTCGTCTGTAAACACCTGGCCGGGCGAAAGATTCACCTCCCGGTCCTCAAAGAAATAAACCTGGCCGATGCTGCCCCGGATCCATTCGCGGCCACTGTCCAAATCGATGTACCGGCTGGTCAGGGCCAGGGTGACCTGGCTGGTGTCCCCCACGCGGTCACGGCCAAAGAATCGATTTTTGCTGAAGATGTTCCCAAAGTTGTTCAGATTGACAAATCCCGTATCGAACACCGGCAGGTCGTCCTGATTTTCTTTTGGGACGTAAACGTAGAACAAACGGGGCTCGAGGGTCTGTAGAAACGGACCGCCGCGCCACGACGTCTCGCGCTCGAAGTAAATACCCGAATCGACGCTGAAGATGGGCACTGTCCGCGACGGGCTGCTCTCCTGGCCCTCCGGCGCGTCGTCCAGGCTGTAGCTGGTGTGCCGGATCTCGAGTTCAGGTGTTACAAAACCCCAGACCTCCTCCAGCGGCAGTCTGATTTCCGGGGTGATATCCCAACGCCAGCCGTTGACCAACCGATCGTGGTCAAAATTGACTAGTTCGGACTCGACGCCGTAACGCAAGCCGAAAGGCCCGCGCGGCAGCTTGCTGTAGACGCGGAAACTCGGCAGCCGATCATAGGGCTCGGCGAAATCGGGGATCGTATCGTCCACCGTTTGATACGCAAACGCCACGGCCTCGAAATCCCAGTAGTCGCCGGTGTAGTTCAACTCCGCAACCTGCGGCAGATAGATGGCGCTGGACACCTGGATGTCATTGCTGAAATCGTCAAAATAGCTGTCGTCTGACACCCACTCCAGGTTCACGTTCGCATCCCAGCGGCGCGAGAGTTCGTGATCGTGACGATAGGTGAAAGCGCCGCGGTCGCCGCCGTCTTCGAACTCGTCGTCTGAGGGCATGTATTCGCCGTAGACAAACCCCCACGCGTTTTCCGTCAAATACCGGAACTCCGTGCCCAACTTGACACCACGGCTGGCGTAAAAGCGCGGATATATCGTTGCGTCGTAATTGTCCGCGATGTTCCAGTAATACGGGGTCTCCAGGACAAAACCGGACCCCTCCTGAGAACCGAAACGGGGAAACAGAAACCCCGACTTGCGCCTGTCGTCGATGGGAAAACTGACCTGCGGGAAATAGAAGATCGGCACGTCTTTGAACCGCACCGTGACGTTCTTGCCGACCCCCTGCCCGGTGGCCTGATCCAAGGTCATCTCGCGAGCGGTCAGATACACGTCATCCTGCCCCTCCACGCAGGTGGTATAGCGCATGTTCTCCATACGGAGGAATTCGTGGCCTTCCAGGAATAACTTCTCAGCGGTGCCCCGGGCGTTGACGTAAACCTGTTCTGGGTCCTCGGCAACACGATCGCGTTTTGCGAGCCGGTACTCGACCGCCTCGGTCTCGCCAATGAAGGTCTCTACCTGAAATCGCAAATACGAAGTTTCCAGCCGGTCGCCGTTGGCACTGTACAGGACGACGTTCCCTTTACCCTCTACCTCGTCGGTTTGGCGGTAGTAGGTAATTTCGTCTCCGGTCATCGCCTGCCTGCCGCGCTTCAGCGAGGCGTTCCCGCGCATGGTGACCGTGTCCTCTTTGACCGACTCGACTTCGTCGCCCTCGAGCTCGACCGGTATGGGATCGCCCGGTTTCTCGGGCTTAGGCCCGGCCTTCGGGACGGTGATCTGGTCGGGCGGGCAAAATTCATTGGCAGCGGCGGCCGGGGCACTCACCACGGCCAATGACACGCCCAACACGACCATTCCGCCGGTGATGGATCTGCTCGGAAACATGGAGTGGGTCTTATTCACTGGGCAGCAAAATCGCATAGAATCAAGGACCTTAGTATTTGTATTCAACGAATTGGGAAACGAGAGTATTTAACATCTACGTCCGTTTTTGCGCCCTGCGGGCCAGCGCTTGTTGCTCTGGCCACGATTATAGGGGTGTCGCCGGGATATTTCACCACGGGACCTGGAAGTTAAACTGAACTGCGAGCCATCGAGAAATGCTGCACGATGAACAACAGTTATGACGCTCGACCGCCAGAGGACATACAACGCGGTCCAGCGCCGGACCCGACAGACCGACGATTCTCTGAAATCAAGCGATGGGTCGAGGAGTTGCTGGACCAACGGCCCATCGACCTGAAATCCGCCTCCGAGGACGCCAGTTTCCGCCGCTATTTTCGGGCCATGGGCGGGGACCGGTCATACATCGTCATGGATGCCCCGCCCGGCCGCGAAACCTTGGCGCCGTTTGTCCGCGCCGCACGGCGGTTTTTGGCCATCGGGCTCAACGTCCCGGAAATACTCGACGCGGACCACGGGCGCGGATTCCTGCTGCTCAGCGACCTGGGCAGCGACACCTATCTGCAGCACCTCAACACCGCAACCGCGGATCGCTTGTACGGCGATGCCCTGGGCGCGTTGCTGGTGCTGCAGGTCGGCACGCACACCGATCCGCACGGCTTTCCCGCTTACAGTGCCAGCCTGCTGCACCAGGAAATGGAACTGTTCCGCGACTGGTACCTGGCCCGCCATCTGCAACAGACCCTCAGTCCCGGGCAGAACGAAGTCCTGGACCGTACCTTCGCATCGCTGATCAGCCACGCCCGCGCCCAACCCCAGGTCTGGGTACATCGCGACTACCACTCTCGTAATTTAATGGTCACCCCAAGCAACAATCCGGGTGTGCTCGATTTCCAGGACGCCGTGGTCGGACCGGTAACCTACGATCTGGTCTCGTTACTCAAGGACTGTTACATCGCCTGGCCACCGGAACAAGTCGAGGAGTGGACGATGGGATATTTCCAACTCGCACGGCAATCCGGTTTACCGATCGACGTTGACGAAGCCCGGTTTCAGGAGTGGTTCGATCGCATGGGGGTGCAGCGGCACTTGAAGGTGCTCGGCATCTTCGCCCGCCTGTATCATCGGGACGGCAAGGTAAACTATCTCCAGGACCTGCCCCAGGTCCACCACTACCTTGTCGAGACCTGCGGTCGTTACCAGGACCTGCATCCATTACGGCGGTTGCTGGAGCGCTTCCCGCCACCCGGACTCTAACCATGGACGTGTTCATTCTCGCCGCCGGCCGCGGGGAGCGCCTGCGGCCCTTGACCGATACCGTTCCCAAGCCTCTGATCGAGATAAACGGGATGCCGTTGATCGAACACCGGATCCGGGCTCTTGCCACGGCCGGGCTGACCAACATTGTCATCAACCATGCCCACTTGGGCGACCGGATCATGAACCACCTCGGTGGCGGTGAACGGCTCGGGGTGCACATAAAATATGCGGACGAATCGAGTGGCGTACTCGACACCGGGGGCGGCATTGTCAATGCCTTGTCGCTGTTGGAAAGCGACCCCTTTCTGGTTGTAAACAGCGACATCTGGACCGACTACCCCTTCGATCGGGTGCGCGCGGACATCCCGCGACTGGCCCACTTGGTGCTCGTGGATAATCCGGCGCATCGCCGGGAGGGAGATTTCTGTCTATGGCATGAACAGGTGCTCAGCATGGACCAGCAATGCCCGGGGCGGGCATTGACCTTTGCCGGCATCGCGGTCTACCGGCGCACCTTGTTCGACGGACTGCGGCCACGGGCGTTTCCGCTGGCACCTGTTCTCCGGGTCGCCGCGGACCAGCATCAAGTCAGTGGCGAGCACTACGTGGGCACGTGGTTCGACGTGGGCACACCGCAACGGCTGCGCAGGGCGAGATCCGCAGCCCACTCAGGATAAACAGGAATCGGATTGCATCTGGAAAGGAAGGTGGCGCAGACTGACCGGCTATGAACGGAAAACCAAACGACTTCAATCGGAGTGCACGCGATTACGCTCGTATCGAAACCGCCATTCGATACCTGGAACGCCATCGGGTGCGACAACCCGATCTGACCCAGTTGGCGGCCCATCTGGGCCTCAGCGAGGGTCATTTGCAACGCTTGTTCAGCCGCTGGGCGGGCATCAGCCCAAAACGGTTTCTGCAGTTTCTGACGCTGGAACACACCAAGACGCTGTTGCGCAACACCTCCAGCACACTCGACGCGGCCCACGCGGCGGGCTTGTCCAGCACGAGCCGGCTGCACGACTTGTACGTGGAGTGCGAGTCCATGACGCCTGGTGAATACCGACGGCTCGGCGCCGGGCTGGAAATACGCTTCGCCTTCCACCACACCCCGTTCGGAGAGAGCCTGGTTGCAACAACCGACCGCGGCCTGTGCGCGTTGATGTTTGTCAATCGGGATGGACACCAGAACGCACTAGAGACCCTGCGACGGAACTGGCCGCAGGCCAAGCTGACCGAGGACCCGGGCGCCACCTTCGCGCCGATCCACCGCGTATTTGCCCACGGCGGTGGGCACCAGAGGCCGCTTTATTTGCTGGTCAAAGGCACCAATTTTCAGATCAACGTCTGGGAGGCCTTGCTGCGGATCCCGCCCGGTCAACTGGTTTCCTACCAGGCCGTCGCGCGCCGTCTGGGCGCGCCGCAGGCGAGCCGGGCGGTGGCCAGCGCGGTCGCGCGTAATCCACTACATTTCCTGATTCCCTGCCACCGAGTCATCCGCAGCATCGGCGATTTCGGCGGCTACCAGGGCGGCAGCGCGCGGAAAATGGCCCTGCACGGGTGGGAGGCCGCCCGTTACCCACTGTCCGCGAGGAAATAGCGAGCCACGGCTCAGCCGTGCTGGAGCAGAGACGCCAGCCGACGCGTCAATTCATCGCCGACGTCTTCAATCGGTCTTTGCACCCCCAGATCGGACAGCTGGACAACCTCCATGCCCTCGTACCCGCACGGGTGTATGTTGGAAAAAGGCGCCAGGTCCATGTCCACGTTGAGGCTCAACCCGTGGTAGCTGGCGCCGCGTCGCACACGCAGGCCCAAGGCCGCAAGCTTGCGGCCGTCCACGTATATCCCGGGCGCGCCCGGCCTGCGTGCACCGGTGATGCCGTGACCGGCCAGGTAGTCAATCACGGACTGCTCCAGTAGACGCACCAACCATTTTATGCCCTTGCCGCGCCGCCGGATGTCGATCAACACATACACGATCAATTGGCCCGGTCCGTGATAGGTAATCTGGCCCCCGCGATCGGTACTGACGATGGGGATTTCGCTGGGCTCGATGGTCACCGAGTCGCAGCTGAGCCCCTGGGTGTAGACCGGCGGATGCTGAAGCCACCAAAGCTCATCCGGCGTGCGGGCTTGACGCCGCGCGTTGAAGGCCTTCATCGCTTCCAAGGTCTCAAGGTAATCGACAAACCCCAGGCTGCGGGTTCTAAGTGGAATTTCTGTCACCACGACGGCAGGAACCTACAGCGTCATCAGGACTTCTGGACAATCGGCGAGGTCGGCGTAAATTGCGTGTATTTGCCGCTTGCTCGTCGCGCGGATGATGCACGTCACGGATGCGTACTTGCCATGCCGGCTGAGCCGGGTTTGACTCAGCAGCAGGTTCTCCGGATCGACGTGCCGCGAAACAATGCCCTGCACCAGCGCATTGAAGCGGACATTGTGCTTACCCATGGCTTTAATTTCAAAACGACAAGGGTACTCGAGAAAATCCAGGGCCTCGATGCGGCCCGAGCCGTTGCCGCCGTTGCCGCGCAGTTTCATACACCGTGTCCGGACCGGCAATCTGCCTTGCATTCCTGGAACAACTTATAAACCCTCTGGAATACTTCACCCGAACAACCATTTGCAAGCGTGGCGCTGTCGATCCGGGTGACCGGCAACACTTCTTTGGTTGAGCTGCTTATCCAGACCTCCTCAGCGGCGCACATCTCCGCTTTGGTAAAGGGGCGCTCTTCGAATCGGATATCGTTTTGCTCCATCAATTCGACAATCAGGTCCCGGGTAACGCCGGGCAGCAGGTCCGTACCGTGGGGCGGGGTTCTGACCACTCCATCGATGACCGCAAACACATTGGCCGCTGCGCCTTCGGTCACCACTCCGTTGCGAACCAACAGTGTCTCAACGGCATCCCGCTCGCTGGCCTGCTGCCGCAACCATACATTAGCGATTAACGAGGTCGTCTTGATGTCGCAACGGTGCCAGCGTATGTCTGGCACGGTAATAACTCCCACGCCCTGCTCCAGCATCCGTTCCGACACCGGTGGTAAATGGTGGGCGTAGGCAAGCACTGTTGGATCGGTGTATTCCGGATACACGTGATCCCGTGGAGCGACGCCGCGCGTCACTTGAAGATAAACGTATTGATCGCCGTTCCCGTTCGCAGCAGTCAATCGAGCAATAACGCCTTCCCATTCCTTACGCGTGAGCGGTGATCTGATCTCCATTATTCCGAGATTTCTATTCAGGCGCTCCAGGTGCTGTGACCAACGAAACAAACGACCGCCGTAGGCAGGGATGACTTCGTAGATGCCGTCACCGAAGATCAAACCGCGATCGAACACAGATATCCGTGCGGCCTCCGGTGGAACGAATTCGCCGTTTACATAAGTGAGCTTAATGTCAGAGAACATATCGGTCATACGGGGTTTGCTTCATTCAAACCATAGCAGTACGGCGTCGAGCGCGCGTTTCCACCAGCTTCCCTCTGCAACGTCCGACAACGCCACCAGGGGAACCTCCATAAACGGATTCTCTCCATACTCGACCTGTGCCGAGCCCAGCGATTGTCCAGCGGCGATGGGCGCAACCGCCAGTTCGGGGATCCTCAATGTTGCCTTCAACGTTTGAGCTTTGCCACGGGGTATGGTTGCGAACACCGGTTTGCCTACGCCTAATGGCAAGCGGTCTTTATCGCCCTTGAACACCCGGATCTGCGCCGTCGGTGTTTCCTGATCAAAAATGCGTGTCGATTCGTAGGTCGAAAACCCGTACTTCAACAGTGCATGGACCTGCCTGGCGCGTTGCTCCGCACTGGCCGCACCGGTCACCGCAGCAATTAAACGCATGTCCCCGCGTTTCGCGGACCCGATCAGGCAATAGCCCGCCGAGCTCGTGTGCCCTGTCTTAACGCCGTCCACAGTGTCATCGCGCCACAACAGCAGATTACGGTTCTGTTGTTTGATTTTGTTGTACGTAAACTCCTTTGTGGAGTACCAGCTGTAATACTCCGGAAACTCGCGAATGATGGCGGCGGCAATTTCCACGAGATCTAACACCGAGCTGTAATGGTCCGGTTGCGGCAATCCGGCCGCGTTTTTGAAACTGGTATTACGCAATGCCAATCGTTTCGCATACTCATTCATCAACGCTGCAAACCCCTCCTCGGTACCGGCCACATGTTCCGCCAAGGCAACCGCAGCGTCGTTCCCAGACTGGATAATCAGTCCCTGCAGAAGTTCATCGACCCGAACCTTGGAGTTTACACGTACGAACATCCGCGACCCTTCGGTCCGCCATGCCTTCTCGCTGATGTGCACCAGATCGTCGAGTCTTAATGCGCCTTTTTTTATCTCATGGAAAATGACATAGGCGGTCATTAGTTTGCTGAGGCTGGCAGGTTCGATCCGTTGCTGGGACTGTTTATCAGCAAGTACCCAGCCGGAGTTGTAATCCATCAACACCCATGTCTTCGCGCTCAGCTTGGGTGGCGGAATGGCCGATTTGACCAACTCGGGGATCGGCTCGCCTAGGCTTAATGGGGAAGCCAAGCCACAGCCCACAAACACCAGCGTACGCAACCATCTGAACAACGTCGTCACTCCCTGCACACCACAATCGGTTTAATCAATGATTATCCTAGGGTCGTACCCCCGCCGCCGTAACCGCGCCGCTACTCGATCCGCCTCATCCACCGTCGCGATGGGCCCGATCCGCAAGCGATGAATTCGTACGCCACCGACCCTGGCTTGCTGCACGAGTACCGGCCCATAGGCGCTTTCCTGCAGGCGCTTGTGTAATCGGTCAGCGTTTTCACGACGCGAAAACGCACCCACCTGAACGTACAATTCGGGCGCCGGGCGGGCGTGTTCTACAAGCGGTGGCGCATGACGCGTGGTCTCGGACACATCCCCTGGCATCACTGCGGACACCTCGACTAGTCCGGTACCCGTTGCCACTAGACCAAGCTTGTGGGCCGAGGCATAGGACAGGTCAATCAGTCTATCGTGCAGAAAGGGGCCGCGATCGTTAACACGAACGACAACCTCTTTCCTGTTGCGGAGATTCCGAACGCGGACGTAACTGGGCAACGGTAATGTGGGGTGGGCGGCCGTCATCGCATACATGTCGAACGGCTCGCCGCTGGAGGTTCGTCTGCCGTGAAACATGCGGCCGTACCAGGAAGCGATCCCGCGTTCACGATAGCCTCGGGCATCTTTGCGTGGATAGTACGTCTTTCCATCGACGGTGTAGGGATCGTTGCCGGTGTTGCTCAATGGTTCGTGCCTGGGGATCGCATCGGAGATGCTGGCGACATCAACGGCATCACGTCGGGGCGGACCGTCTTCCTTATAGTACCCGCCGGGTGATAATGTGCCGCAAGCGGTCAACAACCAAATCAATCCAACCATGGTCGCCCGTCTTGCCATTATCCGGAAACCTGCCGCTTGCGGAGCGCCTCTCCGAGCTCATACACTGCCAGTGCGTAATGAATACTCCGGTTGTATTTGGTGATCACATAAAAGTTGTCGAACGCAATACGGTACTGCGACGCACCGCCGTTATCCAACCTCAACAACCCGACCCCGGCGGTATCGTTAAATTCTAGCGAGGCTTCGACACCCGCTTTTCTCAGCGTGGCAAGCGTACTGTTAACCTTCAGACGGCCGTTGACATAGTCATCGATACCGGCCTCTGATCTGACGACGGCGTCCACGACAATAGGCTTGCCGGCTCGCCAACGGTGCCGGTACAGATAATTCGCCACACTGCCGATGGCGTCCTCCGGCTGATCGATCAGGTTTCGGCGGCGGTCTCCGTTGAAATCCACCGCGTACTCCCGGTAGCTGCTGGCTATGAATTGGGGAACGCCGATCGCTCCGGCGTAGGATCCCTTGACCGAGAGCGGTTCCAGGCCTTCTTCCCTCGCCAGCAGCAGAAAATGCTTCAATTCACTGCGGAAGAAAGACCGCCGCCGTGGATATTGCATCAACAGCGTAGTCAGGGATTCGAGCACGGAATGACGGCCCATGCGCTTGCCGTAACGGGTCTCCACACCAATGATTGCAACGATGACCTGTTTGGGAACGCCGTACTCTTGCTCGGCACGCTCCAGTGTCGACTCGTATTGTTTCCAGAACTGTATGCCTTTCTTTATGTGTTGCTCGGTAACGAATAGTTTCCGATAACGATGCCAGGGCAACGCCTCAAACGGCCGCTTGATCGCCTCGACGACGCGAGGCTGTACTTGAATGGCCGAGAACAACTCCACCAGCTGCTCCCTGGGGTAGTTGTGATTTGCCGCCAAGTCATTGATTAATTTTTCGACCTCAGGATGAGTCAGCACCTCCATCGCCCTCGACGCCTGCCCAAAACAAATCATAATCACAAGCCCGCTCAGGCACCATCGCATATACAGTCTTACTCGGATCATTTCGGCATTAACTTCTTGTGTGTCTGTATGCTCATAAGAATACCGAACCCCGCCATCAGTGTGACCATCGACGTTCCACCATAACTGATTAACGGAAGTGGTACGCCGACTACAGGCAGAATTCCCGCTACCATACCGATGTTTACAAAAAGGTAAAAGAAAAATGTCAAAGCCAGACTGCCTGCGACAAGTCTAGAAAAAGTGTCTCGCGCATAAAAAGAAATGTACAATCCGCGCCCGATCACAAATAGATAACATGCGATCAATAGAGCTCCTCCGATCAATCCGAATTCCTCGGCAAACACCGCAAACACGAAATCCGTACCTCGCTCTGGAATAAACTCCAGTTGGGATTGACTGCCGTTCAACCAGCCCTTGCCGTACACGCCTCCCGACCCCACCGCAATGATGGATTGTATCGTGTGATAGCCGGTGCCCAGCGGATCGGACCAGGGGTCGAACAATGTGAGAATCCGCTGCTGCTGGTATTCGTGCAGCAATGACCACATCAACGGCGTTGCCGCCGCGATTAATGCGATCGCAAAGACGAGGAATTTCCACGACAGGCCGGCCAGAAAAATCACGATTAATCCCGACACCGCGATCAAGACGGCCGTTCCAAGGTCCGGCTGGAGTACGACCAGCAGAGTCGGTCCCAGCACGATGGCCAGGGCAATCAACAGATCCTGCCACCCAGGCGGCAATGATTTTCGGGTCAGTGTCCATGCCACCATCATCGGCACCCCCAACTTCATGATCTCAGCCGGTTGAAACTGGAAAAAGCCGAGATTCAACCAGCGTTGTGCCCCCTTTCCGACGATCCCCACCAGCAGCACCATGGCCAGCAGCCCGAAACCGATTCCAAAGATATAGGGCGCCCACCGAGCCAGTGATTCCGGCGGCGCCTGCGCCAACATCACCAAAACCACGAAGCCCACAAAGATCCGGATCGCCTGACGAACCACCAGCGACGCATCCTCACCTCCTGCGCTGTACAGTACGAGCAGACTCAGACCACACAGCAGAATCAGACCCGCCAGCAACGGCGGGTCAAGGTGCCAGAACTCATCACGTTTGATCGGGTCGGCCACGGCTCGTATTGGTGATTTTTTGTTGGGTGGGGTCTTGGGGACCGAAGGTTCCGTTCAAGTAGAAATCCATGACCCGGCGAGCAATTGGCGCGGCGGTACGGCTGCCGCTGCCGCCATTCTCGGCAATCACGGCGACCGCAATCTTCGGGTCGTCCACGGGGGCAAAGGCCACGAACAATGAATGATCGCGGAACCGTTTGGCGATCTTCTTCTCATCGTAACGCGCGCCTTGCGCGATGCCGATCACTTGTGCGGTGCCGGTTTTGCCGGCAATCCGATATTCGGCATCGGCGCCGATCCGGCGAGCGGTGCCGCGCTGCCCATGGACGACATCGGTCAATGCGCGGATCACTAAATCGTAGTAGCGATCCTCACGAACGTTGACCACGCCGATGACCTCCGGCCCCAGCACCTGCCGGGTCTCGGACTGAGGGTCCTGCATACTGTGCACCAAACGGGGCTGGATGCGGCGGCCGTGATTGGAGAGGGTCGCCATGACCGTCGCCAACTGCAGGGGCGTAACCAGGGTGTACCCTTGACCAATTCCAGTGATCACGGTCTCACCCGGGTACCAGGGCTGTCCCTTGACGCGCCGTTTCCAGTCGCGGGACGGCACGAGCCCGCTGGGCTCGCCGCTGAGATCGATTCCGGTCTGACTGCCCAGTCCAAAGCGGGAGAGGAACTCGTGTAGCTTATCGATACCGAGCGAGTGGGCCAGTTGATAGAAATAGACATCGCAGGACTGCACTACCGCGTTGTACAGGTCCATGTATCCGTGGCCCGACCGCTTCCAGCAGCGGTAGCGGTGGCGGCTGCCTTTCAGTGAAAACCACCCCGGACAATAAACCGTTTGCGCCGGGTCGCGGCCATTCTCAAGCGCGGCAACAGCAAACAGGCCCTTGATTGAGGAGCCTGGGGCGTAACGGCCGTTCAAGGCCCGGTTCAAAAGCGGCCGCGAAGTCGATTCCCGCAGCGCTTTGTAGGATTTTTGATCGATACCGTTAACGAACGGGTTGGGATCGTAGACGGGATTGCTCACGAAGGCGAGGACGGCCCCGGTTTGCGGCTCAATCACCACCACCGCGCCCTCGAACTCCCCCAGCGATTCGCGCGCCGCTTTCTGCACCGCAACGTCGATATTCAGGTACACATTCCGCCCGGAGACCGGACTGGTCCTCGCCAGGGTGCGCACGACACGGCCGTGGGCGTTTGTCTCGACCTGCTCGTACCCGACTCGGCCCAACAACACCCGCTCGTAGTGAGACTCAATCCCCAGTTTGCCGATGAAGTCGGTGGCTCGATACGCGGCGCGGTCGATGCGCTCCAAGTCGGACTGACTGATGCGTCCCACGTAACCGACCACATGGACGAGTTCCGGTCCCAATGGGTAATGCCGCTGCAGCCGCGCCCGCAGCTCGATCCCGTTGAATCGGTGTTGACTAACGGCGAACCGGGCCACCTCGTCGTCGCTCAGTCCGGCCTTCAAGGTCTGTGCTTCGAAACCGGGACGCACGCGCAGGGCCTCGTAAAAGCGCTCCCGATCATTGTCATCCAATTCAACCAGCTGCCCGATCTGATCGAGTAGAACGGCAATGTCTTTCACTCGATCCGGTATGACCTCAAGCGTATACACCGGGAAATTCTCCGCCACAATGACCCCGTTGCGATCGTAGATCTGACCCCGCACTGGTGCAATCGGCACCAGGCGTATCCGGTTGTCCTGGGATAGCGTCGCGTAATGCTGGTGCTGATCGACCTGCAGAAAGAACAGGCGGAACAGCAGCATCGCGCTGAGGAAAAGGCCGAGCCCCGCGGCAAACACCAACCGGGATTGAATGATGCTGGTTTCCCGCAAGTAATCTTTCAGGGTCAGCTTATCCACTGAATAGCCTTCCGTAACGCCGGATGTCGCGCAAAATGACGAACAGCCAAGGCCAGATGAGCACACCGATCAGACAGGGCATCCAGTACATCAAATCGAATTGCAGTTCACCGAACAGACTACGCATCCAGCCCACCAGGCCCTTGTAACCGATCAGCAGTACCAACACGCTGAGTGACTGCTGCCACCAGGGAAACATGCGGATACGCAGGTGTAAACGGGTGGTCACATAGGCCAGCGTGGCCAATCCGAGGGCGTGCAGACCCAACACATTGGCATTGCTGACATCGATCAAAAGCCCGACCAACCAACCGACACCGGTGCTCAACCGGTCCGGCGTAGCCAAACACCAATAGATAAGCACCAACACCACCCAGTCCGGACGGTAGGGCAACGCCCATTCCGGGACCGGAATCAGATTGAGTATGAACGCCACCACGATGGTCAGCCCGATGACCAGCCACGCGCCGTTCATTCGGCCTCCTTCAACTCGCCGGAGTATTCCTTGCCGAGGCCCTGCCAGACCAATAACACTTGTTTCGACCGCTCCAGCCGGGCCACTGGTGTCGCATTGATCCTGAGAAACGCCTCGCTCGCGTCACGAACGATCTCATACACTTCGGCAACTGGATAACCGAGCGGGAAACGCCCCCCCATGCCCGACGTCACCAGCACATCGCCGATCTCAATGTCCGAGTTGTGGGTAAGATAAGAGATTCTCAACGAGTCCGAGCGACCCGTGCCGAAGGCGATCGCCCGCAGATCGTTACGCTCCACTTGAACCGGCGTGGCGTGACTCGGATCGGTGATCAGCGTCACTGCGCTCGTAAACGGCATGATCTCGGTAACCTGTCCCATGACGCCCTGGGGATCCAACACCGGCTGCCCCACGTAGATTCCGTCGGTTAATCCTCGATTGACGATCAGCTTGTGGGTGTACGGGTCCAGACTCACGTCGATCAGCTCCGCCATGAGCACCTGATCCGGGACCTTCTCCGCCGCCGCAAGTAAGCGCCGCAGACTGGCGTTTTCGGCCTCCAGGGCCTGCATCCGCTGCAACCTGGCCCGCAACTTCATGTGCTCGCCCTGCAGGCGCTCATAGGCCTCGTTGAGATTCTCCTCGGAAGCAAACAGCTGCTGAATCCAACTACCGATGCGATCCGGGGTCCCGGCGATGACCTGAATCGGCGTCACCAACAAGGCAAGCGTCGAACGCACCCCCTGCATGTATTCGGTGCGTTTATCAGCCAGCATCACGACTACGGATAAACAGATGAGCAGAACGAGGCGAAGAAAATCAGGAGAACGCGCGCGCGAATCTCGGGCCGCCATTTCAGCTCCGCGGCCGCACGGGCGTCAAGTTGGCCCCGGCGTTAGGAATTAACGCATAACCGAAGACGTGTATCGACGTCAGCCGCGTGGTCACTCCCCAACAACACCCCAGCCAGGGCAAGTGTCATCAACGAACGCTACGACGGGCCGCGGCATCCACTGTCCCCCGGTTCAGGCGTCGTGCGCGAAGACATCACCCAAGGTGTCCATCTCCTCCAGCGCCTTGCCGCAGCCGCGCGCGACACAGGTCAGCGGATCATCGGCAATGACTACCGGCAGGCCGGTGTCCTCGGTCAAACGACGGTCCATGTCACGCATCAGCGCGCCCCCGCCAGCCACCACCATTCCCTTGTCGCCGATGTCCGCACTGAGCTCGGGTGGTGTCTGTTCGAGTGCCTGCTTGATGGCCTGTACGATGGAATCCAGTGGATCGCTGATCGCTTCATAGATCTCATGGCTGCTCAGTGTAATGGCCCGCGACATTCCCTCGGCAATTCCACGACCCTTGATCTCGATCTCCCGGATGTCTGACTTCGACCAGGCGGAGGCGATGGCCTTCTTAACCCGTTCGGCAGTCGCCTCACCGATCAGCATGCCGTGTTGCCGCCGCACGTAATTGATGATGGCCTCGTCAAAGGTATCGCCCGCGACGCGCAGCGTGGCGCTGTACACCATACCTCCCAACGACAATATACCGACCTCCGTGGTTCCGCCGCCGATGTCTAGCACCATAGAACCGGTCGGATCGGCCACCGGCAGATTCGCGCCGATGGCAACGGCCATGGGCTCCTCGATGAGATAGACCTCGCGGGCGCCGGCGCCGGACGCCGATTCCCGAATTGCGCGCCGCTCGACCTGCGTTGAGCCACAGGGCACACAAATGATTATGCGCGGGCTGGGGCGCAGGAAACGGTTTTCCTGAACCTTGCGTATGAAGTACTTCAACATTACTTCGGTGATGGTGAAATCCGCAATCACCCCGTCTTTCATGGGCCGGATCGCCTGAATGTTTCCCGGTGTCCGTCCCAGCATCCGCTTGGCTTCCTGCCCCACCGCAAGCACCGTCTTGTTGTTCATACCGCCGCCATAAGCATGACGAATCGCCACCACCGACGGCTCGTTGAGGATGATTCCCTTGTCCCGCACGTAGATCAGGGTATTTGCGGTGCCAAGATCGATCGCGAGGTCGTTGGAAAAAATACCTAGGACGCGCTTCAACATTTCAGATGACTAGAGGGCTCGGATAAAACCGGCGTACTGTATCAACGGGGTACGGCGTGTTCAACCTGGCCACAGGATATGGTACCTTGGCGCATTTGAAGTATAGATTGTTGCACAGATATGGCTTTGGATCATCAAACAGTTCGAGAAATTGCCGAGCTTGCCCACCTAGAACTCGACGACTCCGAAATCGATCAGCATGCGGACGAACTGTCCCGCATCCTGGGATTCATCGAACAGATGAATCAGGTCGATACCACAGGGGTGGAACCCCTTGCCCACCCGCATGACGGCCGGCTGCGCCTGCGCGACGACCAGGTCACGGAGTCCGATCAGCGCGCATCATTTCAACGCATCGCCCCAGCCACGGAGGCGGGACTGTATCTGGTGCCGAGAGTCATCGAATGACCGCACCTCCGGCGCGGTCACCCCAAACATTACAATTACTCCGGGATTTACCCGCCTGAGCTGCGAGTAGGGCCAAGCTGTGCACACCAAGTCGTTAACCGAGCTCAGTATAGACCTGATACAACAGAAGCTGTCCAGCACCGAACTGACCCAGCATTTTCTTGAGCGTATTGACCTACACCGGCAACTCAATGCCTTCATCACGGTAGACGCGGAACGTGCCCTGGACCAAGCGCGCGCTGCCGACCGCCGCTTGGGCCGTGGGACACCCGCACCGCTCACCGGCATTCCCATCGCGCACAAAGACATTTTTTGCACCGAGGGCATGTTGACGTCGTGTGGATCGCGCATCCTGTCGAATTTCGTCTCCCCTTACAACGCGACGATGATCGAGAAGCTCCGGCAGCAGGACACGGTGATACTCGGCAAGACCAACATGGATGAATTTGCCATGGGCTCGTCCAACGAGACCTCTTATTATGGTCCCGTTGCCAACCCATGGGATGAGTCCCGCGTACCGGGAGGCAGCTCCGGGGGTTCCGCGGCCGCGGTCAGCGCAGGACTTGCCCCAGCCGCGACCGGGACCGACACCGGCGGTTCGATCCGGCAGCCGGCGTCCTTCTGTGGGGTCACCGGGTTCAAGCCCAGTTACGGCCGCGTCTCGCGTTATGGCATGGTGGCCTTTGCCTCGTCACTCGATCAGGCCGGCCCGCTCACCCGCTCGGCGCAAGACGCCGCCCTACTGCTGCAGGCCACGGCTGGATTCGATCCGCGCGATTCGACTTCCGTCGACCGAGAGACGCCGGATTACACCGCAACCCTGACCGCGGACATCAGCGGCCTGAAGATCGGCCTGCCCAAGCAGTATTTTGGGCAAGGCCTGGATGGCCAAGTCGAACTGGTCGTACGCGAGGCCCTGGCACATTACGAGGCGTTGGGGGCCCGCCTGATGGACGTCGACCTGCCGAACAGCGCCTTGTGTGTGCCCTGTTATTACGTCCTCGCGCCGTCTGAGGCGTCGTCGAACTTGTCGCGCTTCGACGGCGTCCGTTATGGTTATCGGACCCAACAGTACGATGACTTGACCCAGATGTACGCGAAGACCCGCGCGGAGGGCTTCGGCGCCGAGGTCAAGCGGCGGATTATGATCGGTACCTATGCCCTGTCGGCAGGCTACTACGACGCCTATTATTTAAAGGCGCAGAAGCTGCGCCGGCTCATCGCTGATGATTTCCGGCGCGCCTTTGAGCAATGCGACGTCATCATGGGCCCCACAACCCCGACCACAGCGTTCACCCTGGGCGAGAAAACCGACGACCCAATCGCCATGTACTTGAACGACATCTACACGATCTCGGCCAATCTGGCTGGTTTACCGGCCATCTCGATCCCGGCGGGTCTCAGCGGCGACGGAATGCCGGTGGGATTGCACATCATCGGCCGCTACTTCGACGAACCGCAGATCCTCAACTTCGCCCATCGCCTTCAGATGGGGACAGACTGGCACCGGCGCTCACCACCGGGTTACACCTCATGAGCGCGGCTGCACGACACGCCGACAGAGGTCAACCATGACCACGTGGGAACCGGTTATTGGTCTGGAGGTGCATGTGCAACTGCTGACCCGCAGCAAGATCTTTTCCGGCGCCGCCACCCGCTTCGGGTCCGCGCCCAATACCCAAGCCTGCGCCGTGGACATCGCCCTGCCCGGCGTGTTGCCGGTGATGAACTCGGAGGCGGCGCGGATGGCGGTCAAATTTGGCCTCGCGGTCGCGGCGCGAATCAATCAGACCTCGATTTTCGCGCGCAAGAATTATTTTTACCCAGATCTGCCGAAAGGCTACCAAATCAGTCAATACGAACTGCCCATCGTCGGCGGCGGGCACCTGACCATCAGCACCAATGGCAACGACAAGCGCATCGGCATCACCCGCGCTCATCTCGAGGAAGACGCCGGCAAGTCCCTGCACGAGGATTACCACGGCATGACCGGTATTGACTTGAACCGCGCCGGCACACCGCTACTCGAAATCGTCTCGGAACCGGACATGCGCTCGCCGCAGGAGGCGATCGCTTACCTCAAGAAACTGCACACGCTGGTTCGTTATCTAGAGATCTGTGATGGCAACATGCAGGAGGGATCGTTTCGGTGCGACGCCAACGTGTCCATACGGCCGCTCGGGCAGACGGAACTGGGGACACGCACCGAGTTGAAAAACATTAATTCGTTCCGTTTCATCGAGCGCGCCATCCAATATGAAATCGAGCGCCAGATCGAGATTCTGGAAGACGGCGGGCAAATCATTCAGGAAACCCGCCTCTACGATCCCGACCGAAACGAAACACGCTCGATGCGCTCGAAGGAAGAAGCACACGATTATCGCTATTTCCCCGACCCAGACCTTCCACCGATGATTCTGCACGACGACTTCATCGACTCGGTGCGCAACAGTTTGCCGGAGTTGCCGGACGCGAAAAAGCAAAGATTTATCGAGCAATACGGATTAAACGACGAAGATGCCGTGCAGTTGACTGCGACAAAAGAACTGGCCGACTATTTCGAAACCGCTACCTCGGCCACCCAAGGCAGCGCGAAAACGGTTGCCAATTGGATCGCCGGCGAACTCTCCGGTTACCTGAACAAAGAGAACAAAGACATTACGGAATCACCCGTCGGCGCCGGACAACTGGCAACGCTCATCGACCGCATACATGACCGTACCATCTCGGGAAAAATCGCCAAGGAGATCTTCGAGTCAATGTGGAATGGCGAAGGGGACACCGACACGATCATCGAAAAGAAGGGGCTGAAACAGATCACCGACGCCGGCGCGATCGAAAAGATTATTGACGAAGTGCTCGCAAAGTCCGAAAAACAACAGGAGCAATACAAAAGTGGTCAGACCAAGGTGTTCGGATATTTTGTCGGCCAGGTGATGAAGGCCACCAAAGGTAAAGCCAACCCGCAACAGGTCAACGAAATCTTAAAGCGAAAACTCGACGCATAAAGTGAATCAAATCAACACGACCGCTTATACTCCGGACTTTATGTTTCAACACCGCGCCCGTAGCTCAGCTGGATAGAGTACCTGGCTTCGAACCAGGTGGTCGGGGGTTCGAGTCCCTCCGGGCGCGCCAATTAAATCAAGGACTTAACTGACTTGCCTCTCTCCTCTCCGTTTCCAGTGTGACCAGAATGTGACTGAGCCAATTCCGTATGACCGGAGTGTGACCGGTGTGCTGGTCCACCGAATCTTTCGGGTCGCCTCAGGACCGTAAGGTTCTGAATCAGTTGTCCTTATTATATCCTCCGAGGTCGTATTCCTAAGAACCCAATTTCGGAGGCCGCGATGCTCGCCAAACCACAACCGCCACGGATCCCGCTTCCCAAGGGCTGGCCGGGCTGCGTGCAGTCGGCGGTCGTTCACGTTATCTCGCTAGCACACTACGCCATCGTGTACGCGCGTGCCTGGGCCGCCGACAACATCAACGCCCGCGTGCGACTCGCAGCGGAAAACGACCGGCTGCTTGAGGAGTGCGCCCTGCTGCACGAAGAACTCCGCATCAAGGACACCCGCATAGCGCAGATCGCGCCTCAGCGGCGGCCGCATTACGGCCCTCATGAGCGCATGGCGATCCTCGAGCTTCGCGCCGCGCGAGGCTGGTCGCTTAAACAAACGGCCGACACCTTCCTCGTCACACCGACCACGATCGCATCGTGGATGAAACGCATCAATGAACAAGGCCCCGATGCACTGTTGCAACTGCGCGAGCCGGTAAATAAGTTCCCGGACTTCGTCCGCTACATCGTGCAACGGCTGAAAACCCTGAGCCCGGCCATGGGCAAGGTCAAGATCGCCGACACCCTGTGCCGGGCAGGACTGCATCTGGGCGCAACGACGGTTGGACGGATCTTGAAAGAAGACCAACACCACGACCCTGTGGATCCGGCCTCGCCTACTCGCGTCGTCACCGCCAAGCGTCCTAACCATATCTGGCACATCGACCTTACCGCTGTTCCGACATCGCTAGGTTTTTGGACACCGTTCGCCCTACCCCAGTGCTGGCCGTTCTGCTGGTGGGTGGCGGTGGTCATCGACCACTACTCGCGACGCGTGATGGGTATTGCAACATTCAGGGACAATCCCACATCCGTATCGGTTCAGTGCTTCCTCGAATGCGCCATTCGCAACACAGGTGCCGCACCAAAATACCTCATCTGTGACAAGGGCCCGCAGTTCTGGTGTGACGTATTCAAGACTTGGTGTGATCGCAAGGGCATCAAGCCCCGCTTCGGCGCTGTTGGTCAACGCGGGAGTATCGCGGTGATCGAGCGATTCATTCTGAGTTTGAAGAACGAATGCACGCGCGTCATCGTCGTGCCATTTCGCAGAGACCCTTTCTACAGGGAGCTTACTTGGCATACCGACTGGTACAATCAAAGTCGCCCACATTCAGCGCTCGATGGCAAGACGCCCAACGAGGTATATCATGAGCTGCGGCTCGCGTGTGAACGTCCTCGATTCGAGCCGCGGGCACGGTGGCCGCGTACCGCACGATGCGCATCTCCGCACGCGCCGGTCGCGGGCCACTGTGGTGCTCGAATTCGGCTTGATGTGCGTTATTATTGGGGTCGGAAGCACCTGCCGATCGTTGCATTGAGACGTGACGCGTAGCCCACTCGCTTCGGAGCTAGTGGGCATCGACGGCACTCGTTTGTAGCGATTGCACGCTGGCTCGTTCTTTGTTTCCAGATGTATGAGAAGGTGCGCGAATAGCACGCTCCGCGCTGAGAAGATGGGGGGGACTAACGCCGGCTTATTGTGGTCAATTGCCGTGCAAGCTTGGGAGCAAACTTTCGCTGGACCAGGACAGCTGCCGAAGGCCGCATGAGTTTTCGGGACAGACAGGCACAGACAATCGCTCTTATGCCACCCGTCGTCGCTTAGCGGCCTGAGTTAAATCCCATGTGGCTTGCAAGTTCATCCAAAGCTTGGGAGAAGTATTAAGAGCCTTTGCCAGATCCAATGCAGCATCCGCCGTAATTCCACGTTTTCCCTTGATGAGTTCGTTTAACCGCGTTCGCGTCCACCCCAATTTTTCCGCAAAGGCGGTCTGGCTTATACCCCCAGGTTCAAGGAATTCCTCTAACAATATTTCGCCTGGATGAAACGGATTTTTTGGTAACCTCATTCGAAAAATCGTTCTTTCAAGTAACTAATCGTGATAATCAACTATTCGTACATCATGCGCTGCGCCACTCTCCCATCGAAAGATGACGCGCCATTGATCATTTATCCGGATAGAGTGATAGTCTTTCCATCTGCCCTTCAATAGTTCCAGTCTATTACCAGGCGGGCTGCGTAGGTCCTTTAGATCAGCCGCATCGTAGAGATAAAGCAACTTTCGACGTGTTACACGCCTTAGCTCTGGCGGAAAACGGCGGGTCGCAGTTGTGCGCTTATCGTCAAATAGGTCCTCGGCCAACTGGTCGCCAAAGCTCTCTATCATGTTTATAAGTTATCGAACACCGATAATCAAGTCAAGCAGCATAATCGTAAGGTTGTGATGTCGGCGTGGAACACCCTCCACAGCCTGAAATAGCGTGCGCAGTTCGAAATCTTTCAACGATTCTCATGTGACCAGAATGTGACCGACTCTAGTCTATTCAGGGAGGGTGTCCCAAATCCAGTTGAAATTTGAAGTGGCTCACGATCTTTGATTGGATGGTTCTTGCGAATGAAATCATCCTCAGAAAGAAAGGAGCCACTG
>CAMYJT010000003.1 GCA_947258785.1 uncultured Gammaproteobacteria bacterium | reverse complement strand
CACGGGCCAGACGGTCTTCAGTGACCCGATCCCGGACGCCAACTGCGAGCGCTGCCACACCCCGGCCGGGACCTTGAAGCAGCAGTTCCCCGCCGATTTCGGTACTGCGCCCGACGTATTGACGCATACCAACGACAACACCACCCAGAACGGCTCGGGCAAGTACACCTACACCAACGCCTGCGTCGACTGCCACAACCCGATGTTCGAGGTGACGCCGAACATCCGGTTGATTCGCCCGTTAATTGCCGCCAGTGTGGTCCCCGGCAGCAATATCGAGTTTACCGCCTCGTCCGGACCGGGTTCGTTTGCCGACGGCCCGCCGTTCAACGAGAACGTGTGCGAGACCTGCCACACCCAGACCAATCACCACCGCTACGACGGCAGCGCGCCGGCGGATCTGGACGGCACGGGTGCCTACGTCGGCCACAACGACGGCGCCACCTGTACGGGCTGTCACGCCCACGACAACGCCTTTCTGCCGGATTTGACCCCGCCGCCGGCGCCGCACAGCAACTTCGACTGCATTACCTGTCATACCGTGGACGCCAACGGCAACTATCTGGACATGCGCGTCGGCGCCGAGATCGCCAACAGCAAGTGCCTGGCCTGCCATGAGTTCTTCCCGGGTCCCAACGGCGTGCAGACGCACTTCAGCGACACCTACGTCGATCCCACCACCGGGGCGCTGATGTCGCTCAACTGTGTCGAGTGCCACAACCCGATGCGTCAGCAGATCAATTTCCGCAACAACACCAACCTGAAGTTCATCCGCAGCGTGATCCGCGGCAACAACGTCGCCTTCGAGGCCCGCAGCGGTCCCTACAGTTTTGCCACCACGGGCGACCCGGATATGGCGGTGGAGAACTACCTCTGCAACACCTGCCACACGCAGACCAACCACCACCAGAACGACGGCACTGCACCGGGGGGCCAGGACCACAACAACGGGGTGACCTGCACCAACTGTCATTCCCACGATGAGGGTTTCCAACCATTGGGCGCGGCGCCGCCACCGCCGCACAATTCGTTTGACTGCGAGGTGTGTCACGTGACGCCGGATACGTTCGTGCCGAACGCGCCGATACCCAACACCGCGTGCCTGGGGTGTCACGCCGAGACGGCGCCGGGCACCGGCTCGGGGGGTTCGGACACGAAGGTGGACACGCACTACAGCGACCACTACATCGACCCGTTGACCGGTCAGCTGATGCAGCAGGACTGCGTGGCCTGCCACAACCCGATGTTCGAGCAGGTCAACTTCCGCGGTAACACAAACCTCAAGTTCATCCGCGATCAGATTGTACGCGACGGCGTTGCCACCGACATTGCCTTCGAGGCCCTCACCGGCCCGTACAGCTTTGCGTACGATAAGCCGGACCGTGCCACGGTCGCGCCGGACATGAATACCGAGAACTACGTGTGCAACACCTGTCACACCCAGACCCGGCATCACCAACGCGATGGCACGGCCCCGGGCGGGCAGGAGCACCTGGACGGTGCGCGCTGCACCAGTTGCCACTATCACCTGGAGGGCTTCCAGCCGCCCGCGGACGGCGGCAATTGCCTGCTGTGCCACGACCAATCGCCGCCGGCGGGGTCGTTCGACCCGGATCGGCGCCAGATTGTCGAGGGCGCGCCGGGCGACGGGGGGGGCGACTTTGCGCGCGTCTCCCATCACGTGCAGGACGCGGACCTGTCGCAGCAGGTCGTGACGCCCCAGGACTGCCTGGTGTGCCACGACATGTCGCAACACACCCAGTTCGGCGACGGGGTGAGCGTTTTGCTGAACGATCAGGACGGGGCCGCCTCGTACACCTACACGGGTGTCGCGGACACCGCCGAGCCGTTCTGCCTGAGCTGCCACGACGGCAACCACCCGACACCGTTCCCGTCGGACAGCAACAGTCCGCCGAACATCGAGAGCGGCTGGCTGATGGCCAGCCACCGGACGTCGGGTTTCTCGAGTTGCCTCGACTGTCACGCCCAAGCCCACGGCTCGGACTTCGAGAAGATTCTGCCCGAGGCCAATCAACCGGGCTTCTGTTTCGGTTGCCACGACCCCGACGGGCCGGGGCCGGACCTGCAGTCCGAGTTTCTCAAGGCCCACAAGCACCCGGTGCAGGCCTTCGACAGCGAGGTTCAGTGTCTGGACTGCCACAATCCGCACAAGGCCAAGGCCGACAACAAGATCGCCGGGGTGTCGGGGGTCACGGTGGACGGTGATCTCAAGTCCTCCAACGTGTATGTGTTCGAGCTGTGCATGCGCTGCCACACCGACAAGCAGCGGGAGTTCAACCCGTTCGCGATTCAGACCGCCAGCGGGCTGCCCAACACGGGCTATCACCCGATTGCGGCGCCGGGGCGGAACATCAGCTCGGCCCTGTTCAACCAGCTGCGCAGCCCGTTCGGCCTCAGCACCATGGACGATTTGAACAGCCTGACCATGCAGTGCACCGACTGCCACAACAGCAACGTGACGGGCTCGACCCGCGGGCCGGTCACCTTGTCGAACCTGCGGCCCACGGACAAGGCCTCACGCTACACCGGCTCCGGTGTGATCGGGCCCCACGGCTCGACGCAGTCCTCGTCGGGCGACGGCGGCACTATCATGCTGCGGGCCCGCTACAACCGGACCCTGGGTGAGCGCAACAGCATCAATCTAAGCGATTTTGACCTGTGCTTCCTGTGCCACGACCGCAACGTGTTCACCGACAAGGACAGCTCGTCGACGCGGTTCCCGTATCACGAGAAGCACGTGGAGGGCGAGGGCTTCGGCTGCGTCAACTGCCACTACAACACCCACAGCAACGTGGACGCCCAAAACACCATGTACATCGGGCTGGACCAGATCGGTGGCTCGACCTCGCTGCTCAACTTCGCCCCCGATAACGACATCCGGGGGAACAATTACAGCAAGCCCGCCTGGGGCTTGGCGAGCGCCGGCGGCGGCGATAAGAACGGCGGCGGCAACACCATGGGTTGCTGGGTCGACTGTCACGGCAAGGACCACGATCCGAAGGACTACGACCGCGGCGGCACCGGCTACGTGGGCGGCCCGCAACCGGATGAGTGTCTGGACAACGACGGCGACGGCTACGGGCTGGGCAACAGCTGCCTGGGTTCGGACTGCAACGACAGCGACGCCAACATCAATCCGGGCATGTCCGAGATCTGCGACGGCGTGGACAACAACTGCGACGGTCAGATCGACGAGGGCGGGGTGTGCGGTCCGCCGGATAACGATGGTGATGGGTACCCGTCGGACGTGGACTGCAACGACAACAACCCGAACATCAACCCGGGGGCCACGGAGATCTGCGACGGCGTGGACAACAACTGCGACGGGGCGATCGACGAGGGCGGGGTGTGCAACTTGCCGGACAACGACGGTGACGGTTATCCGGCCGATGTGGACTGTGACGACACCAACCCGAACATCAATCCGGGCGCGACGGAGGTCTGCGACGGCGTGGACAACAACTGCGACGGGGCGATCGATGAGGGCGGCGTGTGCGGTCCGCCGGACAACGATGGGGACGGTTACCCGGCCGACGTGGACTGCAACGACACCAACCCGAACATTAATCCGGGGGCCACGGAGATCTGCGGCAACGGCATCGACGAGGACTGCAGCGGCGCCGATCTGGCCTGTCCGCCGGCGGACGTGGTCCGCATCACCCGCGCCGAGTGGGACGAGGATCTTGAGGTGCGTGCAACCAGCTCGGAGAACGGCGACGCCGTGCTCACGGCCACCTACGGTGGCAACGACTACACCATGGGCTACAATCGCTGGAGGCGCCGTTTCGAACTCAGGTTGAGAGACGTGCCGTACTACAACACGGTGACGGTGACCTCGTCGCTGGGCGGCAGCCGGACGTCGTCTGTGGAGAACAAGGACTGAGTTGCGGTTGACTCAGGCCGCGGGGCGGGCTTGACGGCCATCGGCGCCTGTTGAGCCGGGACAGTTTGAACGGCAGGGGGACAGACCCAGGGGTCTGTCCCCTTTATTGTACGAGGACAGGCGTGGCCGCCGAAGCATTTCCCGCCGCGCCATCCCCCGCCATCCCGCCGGATCCCCGGCGCCGGCTGCAGGTCTGGGCCGGCCTGCTGCTGGGTTTGGGGTTGCTCACGGTTACAACGGGGTACGCTGGGGGGACCACGGCGCCTATCGCCCTGACCGGTGATGCTATCGGCAACGGCGCCGGTCGTTTCACGCGCTTTGGCGTTCCGGTGATCAACGACGCCGGGGCGGCCGCCTTTCGGGCAACCATCGCCACGGCCGACGAGAAGATCGAGGCGGTCTACACCTTCGATGCGGCGGGACTCACCGAAGTGGTGCGCGGCAATCAACGACCCCCCGACGGCAACGGCCGCTTCGAGTACTTCTCCACGCCGCTGTTCAACACCTCCGGGGCGGTGGCGTTCTGGGTCGGGCTGCTCGATACGCGCGGCATCGCGCGCTCCAGCGACGACGAGGGCGTGTTCCTGGCCCGGGGCGGGGGGATCACCCAGCTTGTCCGCGAGGGGCAGCCCGCCCCGCACGGGCCCGGCACCGTCGAGGGCTTCCTGTCCTACGACTTCAATGCTGCGGGGATCATCAGCTTCCTGCTCGCGACCTTGAGGGACGGGCGCACTGAGTGGGGCGTCTACCTGGGCCGCGGAGGCGCGTTGACCCGGATCGCCCAGCAAGGGGCGGCCGCCCCGCACGGCAACGGCCGGTTCATGAGTTTCGGGGGCCCCGCTTTGAACGACGCCGGGGAGGTGGCCTTCAGCGCGGTCACCGCCGGCACCGGCGGACCGCAACGCGCCCATGCGGGGGTCTACAAGGGCCGCGGCGGGCCGCTGACCCCGGTGGCTTGGACGGGTCAGCCCGCCCCGGACGGCAACGGGCGGTTTACGGGGTTCAATGCACCGGTACTCAACGCCCCCGGCGAGGTGGCCTTCACGGCCACGCTGACCGACACCCGCAGTGGCAAGCGGGACGCCGCCGGGGTGTTCCGCGGCGCTGGCGGCCCGCTGACGCCGATTGCCCGGGCCGGCCAGCCGGCCCCCGACGGCAACGGGTTTGTCTCGGACTTTAACGCCCCGGCGCTCAACGACTCCGGGGTGGTGGCCTTTTCCGCCTACCTGACCGGCACCCGCGCCGGTGCCCGGGACGACAGCGGGGTCTTTCTGGGTTATGGCGGTCCCTTGACCCAGATCGCCCGGGAGGGCGAGCGGACCCCGGATGGAACGGCGGTCTTCAGGGAGCTCGATGTGCCGGCGCTGAATCGTGCGGGTGTGCTTGCCTTCAATGTGGTCTTGGCCCCGGCGGACGGGCGCGGTGCCGGGCGCCACGGTATCTACCTGGGGAACGGCCGGGAGCTGTTCCCGGCCGTGCGTACCGGAGACGCCGTCGCCGGCGGTACGATTGCCGCGGTGCGCTTCCGCGGGGGCGGGAAGCCGGCCGGCCGCCGGGCCCTCAATGCCTTCGGACAGCTTGTCTACTACGGCTCGCTGGCCGACGGCCGCGAGGGCGTCTTTCTCTTCACGCCCGTACTGCACTGGCGGTCAGCGGCCGGCGGCGCCTGGGACGACGCGGCCAACTGGACCCTGGGCCTGCCGCCCGGTGCGGTCCACGAGGTGGTCCTCGATCCCCCCGGCACACTGACCGTCACGGGCCCGGCTGCGGATGCCGTGGTGAGGCGTTTGGTGGTCGGCGGGGATGCGGGTTCAGCGACCCTGCGCCTCACCGGCGGGACCATCCGCTCCGCCGAGCCGGTTGCGCTCCGGAGCGGCGGGGTGCTGACCGGGGCCGGGACGATCGATGCCGAGCTCGACAACCGCGGCACCGTGCAGGCCGAGGACGTCACGGTCACCGGCCGTCTGCGCAACCACGCCCTGGTCCTCGGCAGCGGCCGGCTGCACGCCACCCTGGTGAACGCCGCCGGCGGCGCGGTGCGGGTCGGCGCGGGTGAACGGCTGCGGCTGACCGGGCCCGGCAGCGCCAACGCCGGTTTGTTCACCGTGACCGGCGGCGAGCTGGGTGTCAGTCACAGACTCGCCAACGAAGCCGGTGGACGCATCGATGCCGATGGCGCGGTGCTGCGGTTCGACGGCGGGCTCGCCAACGCAGGCCTGCTGCGCGCCGGCAGCGGCGCCGTGCAGCTTTTCGGCGTCATGGTCAACGACGGGGACATCGCCGCTGCCGACGGCGCCCGGATCAGCTTTCACGGCGCGGTGACCAACAACACCGGGATACACCTGAGCGCCGGGGCCCGGGCCGTGTTCCGTGCCCTGGTCTCCGGTCCGGGTGCGTTCGCGGGCCTCGGCAGCGCGGCGTTCGAGGGGGGCTTCAGCCCCGGGACCGGTACGGCCCAGGTCGCCTTCGACGGGGATCTCTCGCTCGGCTACGACAACGTAGCCACGGTGGAGCTGGGTGGCATAGTGCCCGGCACCGGCCACGACGCCGTAGAGGTCGGCGGCACACTGGTCTTAGGGGGCGCCATCGACGTGCGGCTGATCGGCACGGCGGAGGGCGGTTTGCTTGCCCCCGGCGCCGGCGACACCTTTGTGCTGTTCCGGGCCTCGCACATCACCGGGGCTTTCCGCCGGACCGGCCTGCCGCAGCTGGACCCGGGCCTGCGCTGGGATATCCGGCGCACCGCGACGGAATACGCACTCGCGGTGCGCCCCGAAAGGCGCCCCGTCGGCCGTTGAATTCTGTTGGCGGTGGATACGTGCGCCTGCACCCGGCGGGTTTCCCGGCCACCGGCGGTGCCGGCCACTCCAGCGGCTGACTGTGGGGGCTTTGGAACGATTTAGCAGCCGCTGCGCCGACGGGACTTGGTTTGAGTGCTTTCGTTCGGATCAGAAGACCTCTAGAATCGGTCCGAATTCACACAGCGGAGCGAACGGAGAATTGCCGATGAGTCTGATCAATGCGCCCGGTTTACCGGGCAGACATCTGTGGGCGGCCGCAACGGGCCTGGTGCTGGCGGTGTCGGTGGCCCCGGTTTACGCCCAGTCCGAGGCGGCGTCCGCCGCCGCCGAGGCCGGCGTCGAAGACGACATCAAGGCGATTAAAAGTGATATCGCCGAGATTAAACGGCAGCTCCGGGCTATTCTGCAGCAGTTGGCCAGGCGGCCACCGGCGGCGCAGGCGGCGCCGACCATCGCCAAGGTGAGCGTGGCGGACCAGCCGTACCTGGGGCGGCAGGATGCGTTGGTCACCTTGGTGGAGTTCTCCGATTATCAGTGTCCGTTCTGCCGGCGTTTCATGAAAAACACCTTGCCCAGGCTGAAGACCGAGTACATCGACACCGGAAAACTGAAGTACGTCTTTCGCGACCTGCCGCTGGACCGGATCCATCCCTACGCGCGCAAGGCGTCCGAAGCCGCGCATTGTGCCGGCGACCAGGGCCAGTATTGGGCGATGCACGATGTCATTTTCGAAAACCAGAAGGCGGTTCAGGTGGAAAACCTGAAGCAATACGCCCGCGGCATCGGCGGCATCGATGCCGAGGCCTTCGACGCCTGCCTGGATGGCGGCAAGTACGCCGACAAAGTGGCCAAGAACCTGGCCGATGGGCAACAGGCCGGGGTGCGCGGTACGCCGGGCTTCTTCGTCGGTAAGACTCAGCAGGACGGTTGGATCACCGGCGAGTCGATCCGTGGCGCCCGGCCGTACGGGGTGTTTCATCAGGCCATCGAGAAGCTGCTGAAGCAAAAGCCGCCGGGGGGAACCCGCGGGGGCGGCTAGGAGCCTGTCCGAGTATTCTTCCCGTGGCGAGATAGTGGGAAAGTGGGATCGGTTTATTTAAGAATGCGAGGAGAATAGCGCGCCATTTGTCGAATTCACCGCTCCGCCGGTGTCATCGTGTTGCCACCGCTCGACTGCCTGGTCCCACCGCCGTCCGCACTTCGCTGATTTGAGCGCCGATGCCTGAGATCGACGGGTTGTCGGTTCTGATGATCACAGTAGCCTATTTGATCATCCTCTTCGCGGGACTGGTCCACGGCACACTGGGATTGGGGTTTCCACTGGTCGCGACACCCCTGCTGGCTTTGTTCATGGACGTGCGCAGTGCGATCCTGGTTACGCTGCTGCCGACTATGGCGGTGAACGTCGTCAGCATCCTTCAAGGCGGTCGTTGGGGGGAGAGCATCGGCCGGCACTGGCTCCTGGCCACGCTGATTCCCATCGGCACGGCGGCCGGGACGCAGCTCCTGATCTCCGTCGACCCGGCCCCATTCAAGCTGTTGCTCGCGGTCGTCATCTTGTTCTACTTGAATCTGCGTCGTTTCCGGGAGGGATGTTTCGGTTGGGTCAAGCACCACCGGGCGGTGTCCTACGTCGTGTTCGGTCTCGGTGCCGGACTCCTGTCCGGTACGGTGAATGTCATGGTCCCGCTGCTGATTATCTTTGCCCTCGAGTTTAGATTGGGGACGACGGCCATGGTCCAGGTGTTCAACTTTTGTTTTCTGATCGGGAAGATGTCCCAATTCGTCGTTTTCGCCGTGCTTGGCCGGCTCAGTGTCGACATTGTGTTGGTGACCGGGCCGCTGGCCGCCGCCGGGGTGGTGACTCTGCTTGCCGGGATGGCGGTGCGGGCCCGGGCGGACGCACAGACGTACCGTCGCTGGCTGCAGCAAGCCCTGTTCGTGGTCGCCCTCGTGCTGATCGGCCAGTTCTTCGTCGAGGCCGGCCTGCCTGGGTCGATGGGGTTTCGGTAACGCAGAACTGGACCGGTTATCACCAACATGGACGCGGAAATCTTGTAAGATACCAAGACCGCTCCGGTTCTACTTGCGACCGCTAGCCGACACGCATGACTCAGGCACCCGTACTCGATGCGCGCAGTTTGTGCAAGCGGTACCCCGGCGTCACGGCCGTGGACGGCGTGAGCTTCACCGTCGACGAGGGGCGCTGTTTCGGCCTGCTCGGGCCCAACGGCGCGGGAAAGACCACAACAGTGGAGATGATGGAGGGGTTAATGGCGCCGAGCTCAGGCGAGGTGTGCTACCGCGGCGCTCCTCTGGGCCGTCGGTTTCAGGAGGAGGTCGGGATCCAGTTTCAGTCCACCGCGCTGCAGGATTTCTTGACCGTCAGGGAGACCCTGCATCTGTTCCAGCGCCTGTACCAGCACACTGCGGATCTCGATCAGGTCATCGAGGTCTGCGCCCTGAGCGAACTGCTTGCGCGGGATAACCGTAAGCTCTCCGGCGGCCAGCGGCAGCGGCTGCTGCTGGCCATTGCGCTGCTAAACAATCCGCAGGTGTTGTTTCTGGACGAACCGACAACCGGTCTGGACCCGCAGTCGCGACGTAATTTTTGGGGCCTGATCGAGCGCATCAAACGGGACAACAAAACGATAGTGATGACCACGCACTACATGGAAGAAGCATATCGATTGTGCGACGAGATCATCATCATGGACCACGGCCGGATTATTGCCCAGGGTTCTCCCGCCGAACTGCTGGCCGCTCATTTTGATGACACTATTCTTCAGTTGCCCGCGGCGGATTTTACGGTATCCCCGGAGGACCTGCCGTTTGCCGTGTTGCAGGGTGATCGCTGCGTCGAAATCTCCACGCAGGACGTTGACGCCGCGATTCGGCGGTTGGTCCAACTCGGTGTGTCTCTGCAGCACCTGCAGATCCGTCCACGCACCCTGGACGATCTGTTTCTGGAGCTCACCGGTAGAGAGTTGCGCGCGTGATCCGGCGGTTCCTGGCGGTGCTGCATGCGCGCAACATGGAATTTCTGCGCGACCGCTCGTCCTGGGGGTGGAGCGTGGCAATGCCGGTGATGCTGGTGTTGGCGATGGCGTGGATATTCTGGGAGGATGACCAGACCCTGTTCAAGGTCGCGGTGTTCGATTCGGCCGATGCCGTCGATCCCTCAGCACACCCATTCTTTGCCACCCGGCACGTCGATTTTTTCACAACTCAGAACCTTGATGACGCCGTGCACAAAGTCGCGCGGCACCAGATCGACATGCTTATTCGCCTTGGAGACCTGGCCGCCTACTGGGTGAACGAGGACTCGCCCAGGGGATACATCCTGGAGAGGATGCTGTTCGGCAGCCGTGGTGCCTCGATGTCCAAGCAAGTGGTGTCCGGGGAACCGGTTCGATACATCGATTGGCTGCTGCCGGGCATTCTGGGTATGAACATGATGTTCAGTTGTCTGTTCGGTGTCGGATTTATCGTAGTGCACTACCGCAAGACCGGCTTTTTGAAGCGCCTCAATGCGACGCCGCTGCGGGCGGTTGAATTTATCACCGCCCAAATCGTGTCCCGGCTGTTGATAACGCTGCTTACCACCACTTTGCTGTTCTGGGGGACGAGTGTGTTTCTCAATATCCGCATGGAGGGCAGCTACCTGCAGCTGCTCGTGGTCGCCGTGCTCGGGGCCTTCGCGCTGATTGCGTTGGCTTTGGTGGTCGCGTCCCGCGTCAGTAGCGAAGAACTCGCCAATGGACTGTTGAACCTCCTGGTCTGGCCGATGATGATCATGTCCGGAGTGTGGTTCTCCCTCGAAGGCGCCAGCGAGTTCCTGCAGGCGGCAGCCAGGCTGCTGCCGCTCACACACATACTCGAGGCCGCCCGCGCCGTCATGATAGACGGGTCGGGCTGGTCGGAGATCACCGCGAACCTGGTGGCCCTCGCCGTCATGGGCTTCGTGTTATTAGCCTTGGGCGCCAGACTGTTCAAGTGGCGCAGCGACTGAGCCGATCGGCTTGGGTCCCACCGCGGCTTGACGATAAACTTGCGGGTACTATGAAGAGTACGTGCTCAGCGAAGGTGTCGCCGATGGTCAAGGAACCGGTCTTCACGGTCGGCATCGAAGAGGAGTACTGGCTGGTGCATAGGGAGACCCGTGACTTGATCGAGGAGGCACCGTCAACGATGCTGGCCGAGTGCGGCGAGGAGCTGAACCAGCAGGTCACGCCCGAGTTCCTGCAGTCACAGATCGAGGTCGGCACGCGGGTGTGCCACTCGCTCCAAGATGCCCGTCTGGAAGTCGGGCGGCTGCGCCGTTGTGTGTCTCACGTGGCGCAGGCCCACGGTCTGGCGATTATCGCCGCTTCGACCCACCCGTTTTCGGCTTGGGGCACGCAGAAGACCACCGATAAGGAGCGCTACGCGGTCATCGCCCAGGACATGCAGGGGGTGGCAAGGCGTCTTTTGATCAGCGGAATGCATATCCACGTCGGTGTCGACGACGACCAGCTGCGTATCGAACTGATGAACCAGGCGAGTTATATCCTGCCGCACCTGTTGGTGCTCAGCACCTCGTCCCCGTTCTGGGAAGGGGAGGACACCGGGCTGAAGTCGTATCGTGTCGCGGTCTGGAACACCATTCCACGCACCGGACTTCCCGAGCGGTTCGACAGCTACGCGGAGTTCCAGCGGCACGTCGATGCACTGGTCGGGGCCGGGGTCATCGAAGACAGCACCAAGGTCTGGTGGGACATCCGGCCGAGCGTTCGGTTTCCCACCCTGGAGATGCGCATTACCGATGTGTGCACCCGTGTGGAAGACGCCGTCTGCATTGCCGCATTGTTTCGCTGCTGGCTGCGTATGCTCTATCGGCTGCGCATGAAGAACCAGCGCTGGCGCAGCTATGCCGGTATGCTGATTAATGAGAACCGTTGGCGTGCCGAGCGTTACGGCTTTGAGGAGGGCCTGATCGATTTCGGCCGGGGATGTATTGTGCCGTATCCAGAACTCCTGGAGGAGATGTTGGCACTGGTCCGGGAGGACGCCGAATATTTCGGCTGCACCGCCGAGATTACCCACGCGCGGGAGATTCTCGGCCGCGGCACCAGTGCGCACTGGCAGATTGAGACGTACCGTGAGGCGCGGACGGACGGCGCCGACCACGACGAAGCGCTGCGCGCGGTGGTCGACATGCTCATCGACCAGACTATGTATGGCGTGGAGGACATATCGGTCGCCGTTCCGTGAACGCCGATTTGCACTTCCATCCCGATTACTCTCAGGCGCGTCACCGGTTTGTCGGCGCCGCCCATGCCCGGGGCGTGCGCGTCGACACGCTGATTCTGGATGCCGAGGGCCCGAACGATGCGCCGCTTCGCATCGACATCGCATGGCTGGGTGAGCGGGACGCCCACACCGCGCTCATTGTGCAAAGCGGTGTGCACGGGGTCGAGGCATTTGCAGGCAGCGCAATTCAGCTGCAGGCGCTTGCCGGGACCGTGGTGAATCCGCCGGGGCTGGCGTTGATTCTTGTCCACGTTTTGAACCCGTTCGGGATGGCGTGGCTGCGACGGGCTAACGAGAACAATGTCGATCTGAATCGTAATTGCCTGGTCCAACCCGATGAGTACAGGGGTACCGACGAGGGTTACCACCGTTTGCATCGACTGCTCAATCCGGAATCGCCGCCGTCGTTCGACGGATTCGCCCTCCGTGCTGGCCTGCACATCCTGCGTCTCGGCCTGGGTCCGGTTAAGCAGGCTGTGGCGCAGGGCCAGTACGACTACCCCAATGGATTGTTTTACGGCGGTGCGCAGCTGGAACAAGGACCGGTGATGTATCGGCAATGGCTGGAGGCCCGCCTGCAGACCGTCGAGCGGCTGCTGGTCCTGGACATCCATACCGGCCTGGGCCGGTACGCCCGGGTGACCGTATTTCCCGAGGCCCCCCGGGACGCGGCCGGCGTTGCCCGCCTGAGACGGGCATTTGGCGGCGTGTTGACCGCGCATCACAACGATTCGCCGGGTTACGCCATCAAAGGCGGCGTAGCCGGCTTGTATGCACAGGCCTTACCGGCCATTGAACTGCAGTATCTGACCGTTGAGTTCGGTACATATCCGGTGTTGAAGGTTCTGCAGGCCTTGCGGCAGGAAAACCGCTGGCATTGCTTCGGTGGCGGGGGCGTCGATCACCCGGCCAAGCGGCGTCTGCGGCAGGCCCTGTGCCCTCGCTCGTCGGTATGGCGCCGCCGGGTCTTGGAGCAGGGCGGTGGCCTGATCGGTGCCGCGCTCGACTATCTATCGGCGGACCCACCGGCGTGAGACCGATTCCGCCACCCGGCTCAAGGATCACCGTCGGCATCGGCGTCGTCTTCGTCCTCGTCCCCGCCCTCGGGGTCGGTATCCTCGAACGCTGCGCCGTAACCCCCGGCCTCGGGGGCACCATCGGTCCGCAACAATGCGTCGAGCTCCGTTGAACCCGAGTCTACCGCAGCGGCGCCATACCCGCCGGCCTCAACCGGCAGGCCTCGATCGTCATCGTTGGGATCGGGTGCCGGATAGCGATGGACAGCGTGATCGATCCCCACCAGGACCGCCGTCACCAGCAGCGCCGCCCCCATTGTCCAGCGGGTATGCCGCATCAAGACCGGGCCTTCAGCGGTGTATCGAGGCGCAGGTATGCGCGCAGCTGGACACCGACCCAGGCACCACCGAATCCCGCGATTAGCCACAACCAACCGTGCAGACTGCCCGAGGCGATGCCTGCGACGAGTGCCCCGATGTTGCAGCCGAACGCCAGCCGCGCGCCGTAGCCGAGCAGCAGGCCACCGGCCACCGCGGCGAGCAGTCGGCTGGGTGCGGTCCGCTCCTCCGGCGCGACACGGCCGGCCAGGGCGGCGGCCAGCAGCGCGCCCAGGACGATCCCGAAGTTCATCACCGATGTGTCGTCGCTCAGCACGCTGCGGGCCAGGGCAATCGATGGATAACCGGAGCTCCAGTACGGCCAGGCTGCGACATCGCCACCGACGGCGGCCCAGATCTTCGCACCCCACAGGCCGAAGGCAAAGGTGATCGACCAGGGGTGGCCTGCAACGAGCAGGGTCATCAGGTTGAGCATCGACAGGCCAATAACCGCCCACCACAACGGCCAGGGTCCGGCGATCAGCCGATCGACGAACGGAGGGGCCGTTGAGTTGGACTGGACGAGCCCTTCGACCGTTTGATGGCGGCGCCTTTCGACGGTGGCGATCAAGCCGTACAGGGCGCCTAACACGCCGACTTGCAGCAGCAATGCACGGCCCCAACCCAAGCCGCCTATGAGCGAGCGTTCGCCGAGGTCCGGCAACGCCAACCACCAGTGCAGGTGTGCCGAACCGACTGTGGCGCCGACGATGAAGAACATCAGGGTCACCAGCATCGGGACGCGACCGCTGCCCACTGTGAACAGTGTGCCGGATCCACAAGCTCCGCCCAGTTGCATGCCGATCCCGAACAGGAACGCCCCAACCAGCACGGAGACACCGACCGGGGCCACTGCCGCGGTTAGACCGAGGCCGGGCAGCGGATCGCCGAGCAGGGGAAAGAACAGCGCCGAGGTCAGCGCCAACAGCATCAATTGCGCCCGGACCGCAGCGCCACGGTGCTCACGGATCAATCGCCGCCAACCGCCGGCGAAACCGAAAGCCGCGTGCAGCAGTGTGATGCCGAGCGCGGTGCCGATGAGAAACAGCAGCGCTTGACGAGTGTGCACCTCGTGTTGCAGGAACAAGCTCAGCGCTAAGACACCGACCAGTGTGAATAGAGCGGCCGGTTTGTCCGGCTGCGTGACAACGTTGGATACACCCATGATTCGAACGCGAGGAACTCAAGATACAGCGATACGCGCCACACTAGGGTAATCGTCGAGGAACATCAATACCCCTTCCACCGGAACAGCTTGGACGGACTTGCAAACGCTGTGTTCGGCAGGTGTTGCGAAGGCCGCCGCAATGTCTCGAGTGTTTGGGTGTGAGTAATTCACCGCCGAATCGATGCATCGGTTCTGCAGGTCTGGGTTACACTATGGAACCTACCGTGGGTCAGTAGAGGAGTGAGTGATAGCAAGAGGGCAAAAGTTGCCGCAGTTAAACGAGCGGCAGGGAATCTGTCAGGCCGGTTGTGGCAATCCGTATCAGATGTTTGAACATTGCAGACGCAGAGATGGCGGGTAGACAGCCGGTTCAGAACGACGTTGCCGGAACGATTACCGCGGCTTTGGTGTTAATCGGTAATGAATTGCTGTCTGGTCGTACCCAGGACGCCAATCTGTCTCACCTGGCGCGGCGCCTCAACGCCGTCGGTATCAGATTGACAGAGGTGCGCATCATCCCGGATACCGAATCGGCGATCGTCGCGGCCGTAAATCAACTGCGCACCCAGGTAGACTATGTCTTTACCACCGGCGGGATCGGGCCCACCCACGATGATATTACCGCCGCCAGCATTGCCCTGGCGTTTGGCGTACCGCTGATTCGACATCCGGTGGCAGTGCGCCGTCTCGTCGAGTATTTCGAGGCGCGGGGGGTCGAGGTCAACGAGGCTCGCCTGTGCATGGCCAACACGCCGGAGGGCGCCGAGTTGATTGCCAATCAGCTTTCCGTGGCGCCCGGCTTCTGCATCGGCAACGTCTACGTCATGGCCGGGGTACCCAAGGTGATGCAGGTCATGCTGGAAGCGTTGCTGCCGAGCTTGAGGCACGGGCCCTCGCTGACCAGCAGCTCGGTAGTGTGCGATCTGGCCGAAGGCGATGTCGCCACTGGGCTGCAACGTATCCAGGCTCAACACCCGGAACTTAGTATCGGCAGCTACCCCGGGAAATCCGAACAGGGTTACCGGGTGTCGCTGGTCGTGCGCGGCGCCGATGCTACAGCCGTCTCGCAGGCCGTGTCCGATATCAAATCGTTGGTGCAGGACCTGGGTGGTCGCTTTGCGGTGGAGTGAAATGGTCCCCGGTGGCCCATGACGCCGGCGCGTGTTCAGCTCATATTCAGGTTCGATCCTTAACATCTCACCGGGCTGAGCGATTTCGCGGTCCACGGCTGGACACGCGGCGAGCGTCCATCGTGAATCGATGGCGGCAAGCCGGGCAACTGTTTCCATCAACCCTACCGAGAGGAGACTTACATGCGTAACTTAATGATTGCCGGGAGTATCGTGGCGTTGGCGCTGCCGATGTCCGGGGCGCTGGCGGACGGCAAGGCGACCTATGAGACGGCCTGCGGTGTCTGTCACGCCGAGGGTGTGGCGGGGGCGCCGAAGGTGGGCGATGCGGCGGCCTGGAAGGACCGGATTGCGCAGGGTATGGACACGCTCAACCAGCACGCCATTGAGGGCTTTCAGGGCAAGGCGGGCGTAATGCCGGCCAAGGGCGGATTCGCCAACCTGAGCGACGACGAGGTCAAGGCGGCCGTCACCTACATGTTGGACAACAGCAAGTAAACAACCGTGATGGCTTCATTAACACATTAGGAGTTCGAAAATGCGAAAACACTTAATCTTGACCGCGGGCCTGGGCATATGTCTGGCCGCGGGCGGTGTCGCCTTGGCCGGTGGCGACGCAGCTGCCGGAAAGTCCAAGGTCATGGCCTGCGCAGGTTGTCACGGTGCCAACGGTGAAGGTGTGGCCCCGATTCCCGCTTTGAAGGGATTGGCCGAAGCGGATCTGGTTGCGAAACTTCAAGACTACAAATCCGGCAAGAACGCGAATCCTATTATGGCGCCGTTTGCGCAGGGACTGAGCGATCAGGACATGGCCGATATCGCAGCGTATTATGCAACCATAAAGTAGCCGTCAACGGCACCCGGACAGGACGATCGACGGTGGCGCAAAGTGGCCGGGGATTTTCGCGTATTGCGTCGCGCAACGCCGTGTCCCCGTGCCGTGTGGGCCGGCCGTGGCGGCCCAATTCGGGCGCGCGAACCGGGCGCCGCGTGCGGAGCTGCCCGCCGCGCCCGATGGGCGATGATCTTCATGTGGTCCGTCACGAGGACAACTTTTCTTCGACACTGCGTATCTTGTCCAGCATGCCCTGGTCGCGGTCGATGCGGGTCCCCAAGCGGATGGTCGTGGAGATTCTCGGGGCACCCATTTCGTGCACCACCTCGTGACAGCGCCGGATGGCGGTGAACACCTCTTCCCATTCCCCTTCGACATTCGTACCGTAGGCATGCAGATGTGTAGACAGACCGGCTTCCGCGAGGGTACGCTGACATGCCGCGACGTACTCCGAGACCGACACTCCCACGCCCAGCGGTACTACACAAAGATCAACAATAACTTTCATAGCAAGTTTCCGTGCAGGTCAATGAGCCCGATATGATAGAGGATGAGAGGGGCTCGGGCGATGCGCAGGCCCGCCGCCGGATACTCGCGTATTGCGAGCCCCTGCCGTAACCAGCCCGGCCCCGATGCGTTAGCCGCTGATGGCGATCACAATTTTACCGGCGGTCCGTTCGCGCTGACTAGTGGCGTGGGCCGAGGCCAGTTCCATCAATGGCAGAATCCGGGCGATGACCGGTTGAAGTCGTCCCTGTTCGACCAGGCCGCTCAGGTATTGCAGGTCCTCGCCGTTCGGCTTAACAATGATCGGCTTGATACGGCGCTTGGAGTAGAGCGGCAGCAGGAAGCTGCGCGCCAGCAGGACCGCATTGGGCAGGGTCGAGACGTATACCGCCCGATACGTCATCACTGAGAGAAACGGCTTGAAGCGGGTCTTCACGACGGTGTCGAAGACCACGTCATAAGGGAGGTCGGTGGCAAACACCGACTGATTCTTGTAGTCAAGCACGCGGTCTGCGCCGAGCCCCTGGACCAATTCGACATTCGGCGTACTGCAAACCCCGGTGACGTGCGCGCCCAGTGCCTTGGCGATCTGCACCGCGAAGTGCCCGACACCGCCGGAGGCGCCGACAATAAGCACCCGCTGTCCGGCGGCCAGCCCTGCGCAGTGTCGCAGCGCCTGGACGGCGGTGAGCCCGGCAAGAGGGATGGCGGCGGCCTGCTGCGGTTCGATGTTGCCCGGTATCCGCGCTGCGGCCGATTCACCGACTGCGGCGTACTCGGCGCTGGCGCCACCAGTCCGGTTGTCAAGCATGGCGTAGACGCGATCGCCGCAATGAAAGCGGGAGACCTGGGCCCCGACCTCTACAACCTCGCCCGCGATGTCGAAGCCGGGCACCGACGGCATCTTCACGGGCATGACAAGGCGGAATCTACCGCTATGAAGTTTCCAATCGATGGGATTGACCGCGGAAGCAGCGACCCGAACCAGGATTTGGCCGGGTCGGGCGGCTGGCCGGGGCAGTTCTGCCGGCACGATCTGGCCTGGATCGCCGTAGCGCCGATACTGCATGGCCTGCATGGTTGGCATGATGGACACCGTGCTCTCGTCGGCCCCCGATTATAGAAGTTTTCCTTAATGTTCCTTGACGGCTGTCGATTATCCGGTTACTGCCCGGATTCGATAGCTGAAACAGGCAAGCGCATATCGGCTAATCTCCGTCCGTGGCCGCAACACGCAGCGTCGGTCGGTCGTTGTGTCCGTGCAATCATCGAAGACGTAAAGTCCGGTGAACTGAAACTGTGGACTGTGAGTCGGATAAGCGCGGGGTCCCTGGGTCGGGCCCGCCGGGCGGCTGGATTTTGACTGCCACCCGTGTCACCCTGGGGCCGGATTCACCGTTATAGGGATAACGATCTACGTGAGGATGAGGCAATGCGTGGTTACCTAAAGCGTATGGGGGTTGCAATTGCGTCGGTGTTTCTGGTGGCCGGTGCCGCCGTTGCCGGCGGCTACGGACATTCCCGCGGGCACTTTGCTTACAAGCATTATCCCTCGCACCGTCATCACAGACACCACAATGGGGACGTGGGCTTGGCGCTGGGATTAGGTGTCCTGTTTGGGACCGTGCTTGGACATGCACTCCATGAACCACACCATCCTCGGTACCGGTATTACCCTTACGACCCCCCACCCAGGGCCTATCGGCGGTATCGCTACCCACGCCGGTACTACGATTATCGTCCACCACGAGTCGAATACCGTGTCTATCGACGTAGCGAGGCGCCTCGCTGTCTCCAGGAGCGTGAATACCAGACCACCGTCATTATCGACGGCAGAGAGATCGAGGCCTACGGCACCGCCTGCCTGCAGGCGGACGGTTCCTGGCGGCGCGGCGCTGCAAATCTAGTGCCCGAGTAGGCAGCGCGGACGGTAGGGGCGGCGGTTGCTGACACGCCAAGTTCCGAACCAGGTTCGTGCCCCCGGACTTAGTGCGAGCGCCTGGTCGATCGATCTATGCCGCTGGGTTGTCGGGTCGTGAGCCGAGCGCGTTCAATGCAGGGTCCGAAGATCATCCGCGACGTAAAGGGATTCGTCCGGGATACGCTGGGTTGTTCATGTCCGGATGAGGTGTTCGAGCGCATCGATTATCGTCCGCAAGCTCATGTGCCCGGTGTTGCCGGCGCACTGTCACGAATATTGGTGGGTGACCGCTTGTTGGTCTATGTCTTGTTTGCCGACGATCCACGGTTGATAGCCCACAACTTGGACGTGGTGCTCGCCCAGGGAAAACAGGAACGGGACGCGTGCGGGTACAACCGTTTGCGGACCGTGGTCGTCACCCAAGAGGTGGGTCCAATCGAGCGCCTGGTCGAAAGCAAGTTTCGCAATCAAGCTGCCGTGGACGCCCACACGTACATACACGTTGTATCCGCTAATCCAGTGCTTGACAAATAGTACTAATCAGTATTAAATCGTACTGACTAGAACAATTTGCTGAGCGTGTGTATGGCAATCACTTACAAGAACGCAGCAAGACAGGAATTTCTGCACCTGATGCGTGCCCTGGTGCGATGCTATCAAGCGTTTGCCGCCTATGACGCCGCTGGACATCGTGCCGCCGGTCTTACTACCTCCCAGGCGGACGTGTTGTTCGCTCTGGGCAACAACGAGGGCCTTACTTTCAAGGAGATCGGCGGGCAGACGCTGATCACAAAGGGCACACTGACCGGCGTCATCGATCGACTGGAGCGGAAGGGATTGGTGGAAAGATTGCTGAAGGAAAGCGATAGACGCTGTACTGTTGTACGTCTCACGGATCGGGGCACGCGGTTGTTCCGGGAGCATTTCCCGCGCCAGATCACTTACCTGAAGAAAAGTTTCTCAAGATTGAGCGCCGTTGAGCGCGAACGCGCCACCCAATTGTTGAACCGTTTGAAGGGGGCGTTTTAAAAAATTTTAGATAATAAGTACGTACTAGTACCATTTTAACCTGCAACTCGAAGGAGACCTACCATGACCCATGAAACCCGTTATAATCTGGCGGCGCTTGTTTTACGACTCGCTCTGGGTTCGATGTTCGTTGCCCATGGATTGCTCAAGGTGCTGGTGTTCACCCTGCCGGGTACCGCTCAATTCTTTGTATCCGTCGGGTTCCCTGCGTGGACCGCATACCCGGTTACCGCCCTGGAGATCACCGGCGGCGTAATGCTGATTCTTGGCGTTTACACCCGTTGGGTCGCGTTGGCATTGTTGACGGTGCTGGTCGGCGCCTTGAGCGTGCATGCGGGCAACGGCTGGCTCTACACCAATCCCAATGGTGGTTGGGAATACGCCGCGTTTCTCGCCGTGACTGCGGTGGTACAGGTGATACTTGGCGGTGGACGCTATACCGTCGGGCTTCACTCCGCCACTACACAGCCGGCCGCGAGTGCCGGATAGGAGCCGGAGCTGAACGACGGCGGACACCCGCGGAGATGGGGCCGGAGCGAGTAACTCCGACCCCGTTGCTGTTTCCAGCACCGGTCTTCTCGCCCGACCCTTCGCCAGCACCGGGGAGCCTTGAGCAAAACGGCACCGTCCGACAAATATTGAAATTCCCCGCCGGCGACCCCATATCCTTAGACAGCTAGGGCAGTTGCATCGGCGATGTAAGGCCCTGTTTGACACGGGCTCTGAACAGCCCACAGGAGGTATGAGATGACACTGGCAGAAAAAATCAGACACCTACCGGTAACCCGGGAGAAGACCAAGGGGCGTCACGGTCTGATGAAGGATCCGTTCGAGGAGATGGACCGGCTGTTTGAACGGCTGTTGGGGCGCTCGATGGTCAGGGAATGGATGCACCCGGCTGGCTGGCCGTTCGGCTTTACGGAGGACGCGGATTGGCCTCGTGTGGATGTGCTCGACCGTGAGGACACGGTCGTGGTGCGCGCCGAGATGCCCGGAGTGGCGAAGAAGGATCTCGATATTTCGCTCGGTGACGACACGGTGACGCTCCGCGGTACCGTAAGCAAGGCGCATGAGAAGGAGGAAGAAGAATATTACTATAAGGAGACGGCGAGCAGTGAGTTCGTGCGTACGGTGCGCCTGCCGACAAAGGTAGATGGGTCCAAAGCGAAGGCCACATACGAGGACGGTATCGTGCGCCTCGAACTGCCCAAGGCAGAGACCGCCAAGCGGCAAAAGATCCAGATCAACTGACGGCAACAGTGGTTTGCCAGACTCGACCCGGCGTACTGCCGGGTTTTTTTTAACGCCGTACCGGTAGTATTTCCGTTATCATGTGTGATGATTCCTTTGATGCAGTAACAGCCGTTCACCAGTAATGTCCTGCTCCAGCCGTTTTAACACTGCTAGCCAATCCTGCGAGTGAACGCCTGTCTTGCGCAAAAACTACACAGCTAAGGAATACTTTCGTCTTGAAGCGCAAATTTGAGCATCGTTTGGACAGGCTGTTCGGCTCGGCCTCGCCCGGACTGCTGGCCGATGGGTTAAAGGGCATCGAAAAGGAGAGTCTGCGGGTAACGCACGATGGGGAAATCGCACAAACACCCCACCCCCGCGCGCTTGGATCCGCGCTCACCAACCCCTATATCACCACCGATTATTCGGAGGCACTGCTCGAATTCATCACGCCGCCGTTCCGTGACATCCGCGAGACGTTGAATTTTTTGTCGGAAGTGCACCGTTTTGTGTACAGCAAGTTGGAGTCGGAGATGTTATGGGCGACCAGCATGCCGTGCCTGATCCACGGGGAAGAGAGCATTCCCATCGCCTACTACGGTACTTCAAACGTCGGTACCATGAAACATGTTTACCGGCGTGGTCTGGAATATCGTTACGGCAGGACCATGCAGGCGATAGCGGGAGTCCATTTCAACTATTCGCTTCCCAAAAGCTTCTGGCCCGTTTATCACGACATCGAAGGTGATACCAGACCGCTCCAGGACTTTGTCTCCGGCGCCTATTTTGGTCTGATACGCAACTTTCAGAGACAGGGATGGTTGATTTCCTACCTGTTTGGGGCATCACCGGCGGTATGTGGATCGTTTTTCTCGGAACAACCGCGGAATTTTTCGATGTTTGATGCGCACACTTTTTTTAAGCCTTTCGCCACGTCATTGCGCATGAGTGACATCGGTTATAAAAACAAAGCACAGGCGAATCTGAATATTTCTTACAACGATCTTGACGATTACGTGCGAAGTTTGACTCGTGCGATCGAGACACCCTATCCGGAATACGTGAAACTGGGAGTGCGTGACAACGGCGAATATCGGCAGCTCAATGCGAATTTACTGCAGATCGAAAACGAGTATTACAGTTTTGTCCGTCCCAAGCAGGTCATGAAGTCCGGAGAAAAGCCCACCCTTGCCATGAAACACAGAGGGGTGGCATATGTGGAAATTCGGGCTCTTGATGTCGACCTATTCAATCCTTTGGGAGTAAACGAAGATCAACTGCGCCTGTTGGAGATGTTCCTCATTCTCTGCCTGCTGCAGGAAAGTCCAACGATCAGCGCAGCCGAGCGCGAAGAGTACGAACACAACCAGAGAATGGTGGCCTGCTATGGGCGCGATCCGTCACTGACCATGAGACATCATGGGTCGACCCGCACACTGCATGATTGGGCGGCGGAAATATTCGACGGAATGCAGCCAGTAGCGGAACTGCTGGACGCCGGCGGTTCCGAATCACAGTATACCCGGGCTCTGGCCGCGCACCGGCCGCTTATCGACGACGCGGAACGTACACCATCGGCCAGGGTGCTCGCTGAGATGCACGCCAACGAGCAATCGTTTTTCACGTTTGCAATGGACGTATCCAAGCGGCACCAGGCGAGATTCGCAGATGATCCACTGTCGGCGGGACGGCTAACGTATTTCGACGATGTCGCGCAGACTTCTCTGCGCAAACAGCAGGAGATCGAGACCTCTGATCGGCTTTCTTTCGAAGAGTACTTGGCCGATTATTTTACCCAGCATTGAATCGGGTTGACCTTTGTACAATCCGATCGTGTGCGTCCGCACCCGAAGCTTTTTATTCTTTTAAAACACTGGCTTAAAGGCAACTCAGGGGGCGCCCTGGGGACCCGACCCGGCCCGGGTAGCAAAAGTGCTCACGCCGTCTAGACTGGTAAGTGACGGGTGTGAGATCGGCCGGGACCGTCTGATTGCCATACGCCGGCGTTCGACATGCGGGGATCACGATCCCAGCTCGCCCAAGCTGAATTTGCGCTTTATCGGAATCTTGACACCAATGCCGACAACAATCGCCATGGAAAAAGTGAACAACGATCGGCGGCGATCTCTGCGCCGGGAGATACGAACAGGTATTCGATTACGCAGCCGTCGCACCGGTAGGTACGAGGACGCCCATTTGGTTAATTTTGGTCCGCGAGGATTCTACGTGATCACGAGACGCAGGCTCAATATCGGGCAGCATGTCGATATAGCGATACCTTCCGAGAAGGACCACGATCACATCAAGATTTCCGCGAAGGTGATACGCTTCGGTAACCACCGATGGTGGGGGCTGTTCAGCTACGCCTGCCGTATCTTAAGGTCCGGCTGAGAGATCCAGAGCGCTTATTGGCAGCGTACCCACACCGCGGTGTCATGAAAGACGGCGCCGCCATTGGGCGCCCCAGCTTCCGCACTGGTCAAGCTGTTGATGCCGACGCCGCCGGGGAAATCATCTCCGGGCCAGATCCCTTCGACTGCCACCACCCCCCGTTGCAAGTGTGGAAACGACTCGGCATGGAGTGTGACCTTTCCGCGCCGATTGCCCACCTGAACGGCGTCGTTGTCCGTGATCCCCAGCTGGTCTGCGTCCCGCGGGTGGATCTTGAGACGGGGCCGACCCTCCTTGGCCCGCGAACGCGGGGTCTCGGTGAAGCTCGTATTCAGAAAGTTGTGCGCCGGGGGTGTGATCAGGCGGAAAGGGTGCTCGGCGTCCGGGGCGTCGATGACATCCCAGTGGTCCGGAAACCGTGGCATGCGGTGGCCCAGAGGCCCGAGCGCCCGCCAGTCCGGCTTAAATCGAAACCGCCCATCGGGCCAGGGGAACCCGTTGATGAAATGGCCGGTCGCGAAATCAGGCGCCATATTCTCCCACCGTTTAACGGTGAGTGTCTCGGCGTCTGCGCAGCCCGACCGGCGCAGCGTGGCGTCAATGAGTTCCATTTGATTCATCTCAAAACCCGGATGTTGCGCGCCGACTCGACGGGCGAGGGCACAGACTACCTGATGGTTTGACCTGCAGTCTCCGGGCGGATCGACTACTTTTCGCCCAATCTGAAGGTAGGTCTGACCGTAACTGCGGTACAAGTCGTCGTGCTCTAGGAACATAGTGGCCGGCAGCACGACATCGGCCATCCGAGCGGTCTCGGTGAGGAATTGCTCGTGGACGCAAAGGAACAGGTCATCACGGCGAACTCCGCGGCGCACCACGCTCAGTTCCGGTGCCACCGCCAATGGGTTGGTGTTTTGGATCAACATGGCGGTGACGGGAGGCCCGTCACCCAGGTCTTCGCGGTTGCCGTTCAATACATGACCGATGCGCGACTGGTCGAGTATTCGGGTGCTTGGATCGCGCCGGTCTTCGCCGGTGATCAGACCGAGGTCGATGGAGAAACGATCCGACGTGGTCAGTAGAGCGCCGCCACCCGGATGGCGCCAGGCCCCGGTGACGGCGGGCAGGCAGCTCACCGCATGCACGTTGTGGGCGCCGTTGCGACTCCGCGAAAAACCGATGCCCAGGCGGATGAAACTGCGCGGCCTGCGGCCATACAGCTCGGCAAACGAGCGAATCTCCCCGGCGTCCAAGCCGGTAACGCCCGCCGCCCATGCCGGTGTACGTGTAGCCAGGTGGGCTTCGAACTCCTCTGGTACGTCCGTGTAGCGATCCAGGTAGGCGCGGTCGGCCAGGCCGGAAGCGAACAAATGATTCATCATTGCGCAGGCCAGGGCGCCGTCGGTCCCAGGCCGCAGCATGATGTGCAAGTCTGCGGCCCGCGCGGTCGCAGTACGATACGGGTCGACAACGACGAGCTTGGCGCCGCGACGGTGCCGGGCACGATGGACGTGGCTCATCACATTGACCTGAGTCGCCGCGGCGTTGCAGCCCCAGATGACGACCAGGTCGCTGTCGGCCATCTCGCGGGGATCGGGCCCGTACAGCGCACCCACTCCCGCCGTCCAACCGGAATACGCCAGCGTCGTACAGATCGTACTGTGTTGTCCGGAATAGCCCATCACGTGCCGCAGGCGGTTTATGCCTTCACGGGCGACCAGGCCCATAGTGCCGGCGTAATAGTAGGGCCATACGGTCTGCGGGCCGTACTGCCGTGTCGCTGCTTGAAATCGTTCCGCCACCAGATCGAGGGCGTCATCCCAATCGATGGGCACGAACTCGCCGCTACCTCGGGTACCGCGCCGACGCAGCGGCCGGGTCAGCCGGCGGGGGTGGGCTAGGCGGTCGGCGTAGCGCGCCACCTTGCCGCACAGCACTCCGGCTGTGTAGGGATGGTCTCCGGCCGCGCGCACCCGCCCGATCCGGCCGCCCTCACGCCTTTCGATTTCCAACGCGCAGGCCGACGGACAGTCGTGGGGACACACGCTCGCAACGATTTCACTCATGGTTCAATTGTAATTCCGTAACAGGCTGGTGAGAACAGAGCCGGTACAAGAATCGCGTGGCCGGTCGCCGCTCGTGTGCGGCGGTCAGGCTGATTGCGCAAATCATGTCTGACGGACCGGCACAGACCCCGTACCCCCGGGGCACAGCGCCCCGCGCGCCCGGCTGCGAGCGTGTACCACATGGGTTAACGATCACACTGTTAGCGGCCCTGGACGGATTTACAGAGTCCAGCCGTGGGGTGCGGTCACGGTTGATCCCCAGGCCGGGCCCTGCCGTCGCGGTGGGTTGGTACGCGGCTGGTAATCGTGGGAACATCGGCGTGTGACAAGTGACGATCAGGGCTAATCGAATCAATTTTGGTGACGGTTTCCAAGACCAATCCGGACGCGGCATGAGTCCGCATCTGCAGGGCGCGCGCGACGTGTCGCAGGCACGTTTGCGCAAGCTGAGCAAGGCGCCGCGCCGAAGCGACCCATTCCTCCATCATCATCCGGGATCCCCGATGCATCGTGCCGTCTAGACGACCATCCGTGACCAGGAGTCGCAGTCGCCGATGGCCTGCGCCGGTGATCGTGCTCGCTGCCGGATGTCTGATCGCTATGATCGGCTTCGGCATCCGCTCCGTGTTTGGTCTGTACCTTGAACCGATGACGGTGGCCAAGGGTTGGAACCGGGAGACCTTCGCCCTTGCCATGGCTATCCAAAATCTGTTGTGGGGATTGGGATTGCCGTTCGCGGGGGCGCTCGCCGACCGTTTCGGCTCGATCTGGGTCATTGCCGGCGGGGCCCTGATGTACGCCCTCGGTGTATGGGGCATGACCCAGGCGGACACCGGATTGGCGCTGCACCTGACGGGTGGCTTGGTCACCGGTCTGGGCATTGCGTTCACGGCGTTTTCCCTGGCCCTCGCGGCCATGGCGAGGGTTGTGGGAGTGGCAAAACGCTCGTGGGCCCTGGGCCTGGGAACCGCGGCAGGTTCCGCCGGTCAGGTCGTGTTCTCACCGCTTACCCAAGGTTTCATATCGGCGTTCGGATGGAGTGCATCCTTGTTGATTCTTGCGGCGACGACGCTGATCATGATTCCGCTCGCTATGTTGTTGCCGAACGATCCTCGCGCACCGGATGAGGCCCAAAGCGACCAAACCGTCGTTGCGGCAGTGCGCGAGGCGGTAGCCCATCGTGGTTACATCCTGCTGACCATAGGTTTCTTCGTGTGCGGATTTCACGTCGCGTTCATTACTGTACACTTCCCGGCCTATGTGACCGATATCGGGTTGGATCCGCGGATCGGCGCTTACGCCATTGCCTTGGTCGGATTGTTCAACATTGCGGGATCCATACTCTCCGGGATGGCGGGACAGCGATGGAGTAAGAAATGCGGGCTGAGCGTGATTTACTTTGTGCGCTCGGTGGCGATTCTGGCGCTCGTGTTGATGCCCAAAACAGAGTTCACGATATACCTGTTTGCCGCGGTGATGGGGATCCTGTGGCTCTCCACAGTGCCACTCACAACCGGCATCGTTGCTCAAGTTTTTGGTGTGCGTTACATGGCGACCCTGTTTGGCATCGTCTTTTTCAGTCACCAATTGGGCAGCTTTCTCGGCGTCTGGCTGGCCGGGCGCATCTTTGACGCCACAGGCTCCTACGACGGAATGTGGTGGGCCGGTATTGTCCTCGGTGTGACTGCAGCCATCGTGCACCTGCCCATCAACGAGAAACCGCTGCCGCGACTCGAGGCCCGGTCCGCCTGAGCGGCACCAAACTCCAGCCTGCGGCGTGGTCCGCCTTGACGGGAGTCATTGCCCTGGTTTCGAGGTTGAGATACCTTTTTAAAAGTAAAGGTATGAGGGCAAAGGAGGACCGGAGATGAGTATATTCGACTCGCCCATACTGTTGTGCGACCGGTGCGGTGAAGTTGTATTGCGTGACACCAAGTGGCAGGAATGCGCCCGGGCGCACCACTGCGGCGTAGCAGAGTGCCCGCTCAAGGAGGAGTTTCTAGACCACCGACCGGATCGAGGAACGGTGGACACCTCAGATCATCCCATGGACCCGAACGGCGATATTCCAATCGATGTTTGATTGCGCCGCCTCCCGATGTGGTGGGCTGGAGCTAACTAGGGACGCGGTCGATCAACAGAGCCGAATGTCAATTCAAGGGTTTCTCCAGCGCCGCCCGCCCCTCACGAAACGGAGTCAGAGTTTTTCACTCCGATCCCTCTGTGTTGCGTTCAGATGTGCCGTTAGTTCGATCAATCAAACCGGTTCATTCAGCAACCGCCGTATCAGCTGTTCCACCGGTGTTGGGTTGAATCCACCGAATCGCTGGAATCGGATATGGCCCGACCGATCGATCACCGCCATTTCGGGTGTCCCTCGGGTCTGATATCGTTTCATGGTCTCGGGGGTGTGGTCGCCGTGCTGATGTGCGTCGATGCCGACCAGGTGATGTATGGATTTTTCCTTTACGAAGGTCTTCAACCGGACAGCGTTCTGGTAGTCATGGCCTTCAAACACGGTGTGTATGCTGATCAAGACCAGCCTGCCCCTGCGAATGGACTCGGCAAACCGGTCGTTCCAGTGTTTCATCAAAGGAATGGAGAAGCGGTTGCAGCCCGGACACCAGAGTTGGAAGAACTCGATGACCACAACCTTGCCCCGTAATTCGGCCAGTGTCGACTCCGGTCCGTTGATCCATTCGGAGATCACCCATTCGGGCGCCACCCGGTGGCCCGTGGTTCCCTCTGCGGTGGCCGGGGCCTGGGCTTCGGCAAACCGCTGCCCGGCGCCCGCATGCCACATAGGCGTAGCAGCCAACACCAGCGCAGACAGTATCCCAGCGGCGTTTACCATTGCGTGCATGACCCACGTCTTCTGTTCCAGGTGCCAATGTTCTTCGGGCCGAACCGGAGCAGAGCCCGCTCCAAATTGGACTGCGTCCGGAGCCGGTGGTTCCAGTAAGAGAACCGAGAGCTGCGGGCTCGGATATTGCACAAAGGATCTTGGACAATGGCGACGGGATGGGGCGTTCAGGCCGCTTTGAAGCGATTTGCGGTGTTGGGGGGCTAAACAAACGCTATAAAGGGAAGCAGCAACTGACTGATCACAAAAACGTTTTTAAATATGGGTACGCCGAGAATGCTCGCGGCCACCAAGCCGAGAAGCACTGTATTGCCGTAGCGATCGTTCCAATAACGGTATTGCCGGGCCGCCCGGCGCGGCAGCAAATAGGGCAGGATGTAGTGTCCGTCCAACGCACCCAGTGGAATCAGGTTGAATACCATCAACAACAGGTTGATTTGGGTAAGCAGCAGAAAAAAGAATCGAGGTCCTGGCTCGGCGAGTCCCACCCAACCCACCCGCAGACCGAAGAGATAAACGTTCAGGGTAACCACGGCGACGATGAGGTTCATCGCCGGACCGGCGGCGGAAACCAGCAGATCCGCCCAGCGCGATGTAAATTTCCCGGGGTTCGTGGGCACCGGTTTGGCGTAGCCGAAACCAACCAGCACGACCATCAAGAGACCCATCGGATCGATGTGCGCGAGCGGATTAATGGTCAGCCGGCCCGCTTGCTCTGCGGTGTCGTCGCCGAAGCGTTTAGCGACGTAGGCGTGCCCAAACTCGTGAAACGAAAGCGATACAACAAGTGCAACCAGTATCAGCAGAAACAGGACGTATTGGCCTTGATACAGCAGCTGAGTCATAGGCTCACACGGGCGACGGTTGGCAGCGAACGGTCACTTGAGCATCACGACCGGTCGAGGGCGGCCAGAAGTACGCCTACGGCATCGTCGACGTTCAATTCGCCGCATGAAACACGCACACACAGATCGTCCAGTTTATCTCCATGCTCATCGGCCAGCCGTCTGTGCATTTCCCGACACACCGCGTGCACGATCAACGCTCGAGTGCGCCGGGTCTCGCGGGTGTGATGATCACTGGGGTGTTCCCGATAACGGGCATCGATCGCACTGGCGAGGCGGTCGACGTCCTGCCCGGTGGTCGCGACCGTGGCCAATACCGGTACTGCGTCGCACGCCGCAGTGCGTAACCCGAGCATGGACTTCAGCTGTTGGCAGGTCTGCTCCGCGAACGCTTGATCGGCTTTATTGACCACCAATACATCCGCGATTTCCAGTATACCGGCCTTGATTGCCTGGATGTCGTCTCCGAAGCCCGGTGCACACACCACGACGCTGACGTCGGCAAGCCGAGCGATCTCCACCTCGGACTGCCCCGTACCCACGGTTTCAATCACTACCCGGTCCCACCCGGCTGCGTCCATCAGATCGACGACTTGCGCGGTGGTTGCGGACAATCCACCCAGGTGGCCCCGCGACGAGATGGAACGGATGAACACACCGTCATCGCCACCGTGTTCGCCCATGCGCACCCGGTCGCCGAGGATGGCACCACCGCTGATCGGGCTGCTGGGGTCCACTGCGGCGACCGCGACGGTCTGTCCGCGTTGACGGAGTACGCGGATGTACGCGTTGATCAAGGTCGACTTTCCGACCCCGGGTGCACCGGTAAACCCGATAACGCGGGCGTTGCCCACGCCGGATTGAATCGCGTTCAGCACGGTCACCGCCGTGGCCGCGCCGGTTTCCACCAGGGTGATCGCGCGGGCTAACGCAAACCGCTCGCCGCCGCGTAAGCGCCCGATGAATTCCTCAATGCGGGTTGCCGGGGGACGGTTCATGCGACGATTAATGGTTCGCCGAAACCCAATTCGCGCCGCAGACAGGCGACGGCCTCGCCGTGGGTCACGCCGTCGATGACGGCGTCGACTACGGCCGCGAATACATTGGCGTCGGGGCGGTTGGCCGCGGCGGCCAGGCGGTCCAAGGCCTTGCCGACTTGGTTTTGATCACGCCCGGCCTTGAACCGCGAGAGGCGGTTCACCTGGGCGCCGATGCACTCCGGGTCCGGCCGCTCCAGCGGCCGCCGCACTGCCTGCTCTTCTTCGACTTGGTAGGCGTTGACGCCGACAACGAGTTGTTCGGCATTTTCCACACGGCGCTGAAACTCGCGTGACGACTCATTGATCATCCGTTGCACGAGACCCTGTTCCACCGCTTTGAACATACCTCCAGCGTCGTCGATCTGCCCGATGATGGATTCGATGTGCTCTTCCATCTGATTGGTGAGTGTCTCGACGTAATAGGAACCGGCCAGTGGGTCAATGACATCGGTTAGGTGCGCCTCGCCGCGGAGGATGTTCTGAGTGGCGACGGCAATTTGCGCAGCCGATTCGGTCGGCGTGCTCAGCACTTCATCGTATGCATCGGTGTGCAGTGACTGCAGTCCACCGAAGATGCCCGCCATAGCTTGCGCCGTGACGCGCGCGATGTTGTTCAGCGGCTGTTGGCGGGTCAGATCGACGCCGGAGGTCTGCGCGTGGAACTTGAAGCGCCGTGCCCTGGACGAATTCACACCAAAACGCTCGCGCACGATCTTTTGCCAAAGACGCCTGCCGGCCCGGAACTTCGCGATCTCCTCAAAGAAGCTTATAGAGATGTCGAAAAAGAACGTGAATCGAGGCAGGAACTGTTCGGGATCGAGGTTGCGGTTCAAGCAGTCCTCGACATATAGGATGGCCGTACACAAGGTGAACGCCATCGCTTGAGCCGGTGTGGCGCCGGCCTGTTGCATGTGTTGGCCCACCACGGACAGCGGGTTCCAGTTGGGCACCTGTTCCGTGCAGAACGCGATGTGGTCAACCAATACCCTGCGCGCGCCCGGCAGTGCGAGACGCACGAACATATGATTTGCGACGAAGTGTGAAATGTAGTCGCTTTGGTTGGACGTGCCGGTGATGTATCGCCATGCGATGCCGCGCCGCCGCGCAACGCCTAGCAGCAACGCTAACAGGGTAAACGGCAGTGGATCGTTCATTGCCGTTGAGATGCGGCCAATGTCGATGTTGTCAAAACAAGACTCCATGTCTTCGATAGTATTGACCGTTGTGCCACAGGTGCCGACCAGCAAGGGATCGACTTCGTCGATGTCGTAACCGCGGTACACCGAATTGCAGGGGATGAGACTGATCGCGGTGACGCCGGCGTCGATCAGGCGCCGCAGGCGGCGATTGTAGTGCTCGGGCGTGCCGAGTCCGACCAACTGACGCTGGCTCCAGATGCGACCGCGATACATGGAAGGGTAGATACCCCGAGTCATCGGCGGCTGGCCGGGAAAGCCCAGGTCCGCTGCGTAGCGTTGGCTGTCCCAATCCGCCGGGATGTAGAGCGGTTTGATCTCGATACCCGAGCGGTTGGTGACCGGGCGGGGGTCTGCAAGCTGTCGCTCATAATCCCGGCGCCACAGGTCGTATCCCGGTTGGGATGAAGCGGGGGGTTCAATGGCGGTCTTTTGTGTCACGATGGTCTCCTCGCTGATCTACCGTAGGTCGTCCGCGCTGAACGCGGTTTCGGCCAGCCCGGTGATGGTGTCGGTAATCGCTTGCAACGACGCACCCGGATGAAACACCCGCCGCACCCCGGCGGCGAGCAGGATGGCTTCGTCCTCGTCGGGCACAATCCCCCCCACTACGACGGGGACGTGCTTGAGTCCGGCCTCGCGCAGCGCGTCCATCAGTTTCGGCACCAGCAGATGATCCGTGGCCAGGCAGCTGAGGCCGATGACATGGATGTCCTCTTCCAGGGCGAGCTTGACGACGGCCGAAATCTCTTGCCACGGTGGTGTGTAGACGACCTCCATTCCGGCATCGCGAAGATGTGCGGCGACTACCAGGCTACCCCGATCGTGACCATCCAACCCGATCTTGGTGACCAGCACCCGGATTGGCGAGCGATGATCGGAGCCGGTTGCTTCAGCCATGACTCCGGGTGCTCCCGGTGGCGCGTGTGGGCGCGGTGATTGTACTCGTCCTCGGCGTGGATCGATTGGATGCCCCGTAGGTCATTCTCGCCCGGCTGGGTACCGGTCTGTGGTCTCGATGACGCTTGGGCGCCGGTGTTTCCGACAGGGGATGGTGTGTGTTCGACATCCGGTCTGTTTCGTGTGACGTTGATTGGCCTAGTTTAATCCATCGGTCCCGGGTATGGCGCGTCGGATGTTGTCCCGAGCCGACAAGAACCTTCGGTCAATATTCTGTTAAGGTATCGCAACGCGGAGATATGGCGGGGTACTCAGACACATCAATGAAGGCGTTTTGTTTACAGTCGTTGATGGTTCATAGTGGTGGGGACGCGGACGAGGGTTGTTTGTGAGTGGTCGATCCCGGAGAGTATCTGAGGCCGTTGCCGGGATCGGGTCATCGCTGAAACCACTGCCCACGGAGTTGGCCCGATGAGCGACATCTTTCTCAGCTACGCACGGGAAGACCATCACCAGGCGAAGGCACTCGCTCAGGCGCTGGAGAAGCATGGATGGTCGGTGTGGTGGGATACCAGCATCCCGGCCGGTCGCGTATTTGATGAGGTGATTGAGGAGGCCATCGGCGCCGCCCGTTGTGTCGTCGTATTGTGGTCGCGGCATTCCGTGGGATCACGATGGGTGAAGTCGGAGGCGGCGGAGGGGGCGAACCGCGGCGCTCTGGTTCCGGTGCTGCTCGAAGATGTGCGCATCCCGCTCGCGTTCAGGCGGATTCAAACGGCGGATCTAACCGGCTGGAAGGTGAACGATGCTCCGCCGGCGAAGTTGATCGCCGATATCGGACGGGTGCTCGATACGCCACCGGCCGCCGGTAGCGGACATACGGCGGCGGGGCCGGGCAGAGACCCGACCGACCGCGGGGCGGACGCCGGGCCGGCAACCAGTTCCGAACCTGCTAGACCGGGTGGGGATGTCGTCGGTCGTACTGCCCGCGTGGCTATTTTGGCCGCGGTCGTGGCGGCGGCGATGATCATGGCTTACCGGTGGCTGGTACCGAATGTGACGGTCACGGCGGATCTCTACCTACTCGCTGGACTGATTGGGCTGCTGCTCGCCGGCATCCTGAACTGGCTCTGGTTGCGCATCGTTGTGAGACGGCACAAATGATTGCCTGCACCGCAGCCTGGCCCGTGGCGGGCGTCGTCTTCGTCATCATGCTTGGACACCCCAACCTAGGCATGCCGGAGACCTCTACGGACGCACCCGGAGCCCAGGCCTCGCAACCGGCCGGGACACCTTCCGCCGCGCGGCTCGCGGACTACGCGGCGGCTTTACAGCATGAGCAGGCGCTCGCGCGGGTTCGGCGGCAGGTCGACGACGCCGTGCAGGGTTCCATCAGACTGCGCAAGGCCGCGCGTGCGTACTCGCGAGGCCGGACGGACTTAACCGACAAGGCCGAAGTACTGGTCGTGTCACTGACCCTTATCGGTAAGCGGAACGAGCTCGCGATGACCACCGGGCGCAGGGCAGTTGCTGCCATCGGCCGGTACGCCGAGGCCGGGGCGCGGTCGTTGAGCGCCAGTTCCGAATTGGCCGCGGCGGCGGGACCGCGCCGCGCGGCTCTGGCCAGGGAGGCCGACGCGGCGGGCCGGGCCCGCGAGGCGGCGCTCGCTGCAGCCAGTCAGGCGGTCCGTGGGGCCACGGTTGCCGCTGAATCCCTGCGAACGACCTTGCAGGAAGGGGTGGCCGAAGTCGGGTATTTTGCCGAACAAGTCGTACGGCTGCGCGAGGCCGCCGACGTGCTGGCCCAAAGCGCGGCTGCGTTGCAAGACGACCTGCGGCGCATCGCAACGGAGCCTCGTCTCATCGATTCCTTGCCGGCTCGAGCCGCCGAAGCGCACCGCATGGCCCGCTCGATCCGCGCCGAGACAATTGCGCTCAAACCACAGCTACGGCTGATTAGCGACGATGCGTTCGTCCGATTGAGCAACCTGAGAAAGCCACGCGCGATGCCGCTCGGCGCTTATTTCGATGCCGTTGTACGTGTGTCGGTGGAACGGGAGGCCCGAGCCTACCTGCAGTCGGTCCGTACCTTCAACCCGCAAGCCTGTGCCGCCGGCACGCCCTGCGAAGCCGCGTTGACAGGTGAAGTAGCGGTCGTCGACGACTTGCTTACCTCCGCCCGGCAAGACGCCGAGGTACGGCTCAAGGCCCTAGGCGCCGCCGACACCGAGACCGCGGGCATCACCAATGTCGCTTACAAGCTGGCTGCCGCGGCGACGGCGGACGCCGCCCGGCTCACCGCCGGCCGAGCCATGGCGGCTACGCTGCACAGCCACACCGTCGGACTGGTGGATGCCGCCCGAGCAGCGTACCGCCGTGCCGAAGCCGCCTACCGGACGGCCCGGTTGGCTGCCGACGCCGCCTACCTGGCTGCGTTCGGTGAACCCCGACAGCTCGCCAAGGCCAACGGAGACGGAGGTATGGGCGACGACGAACCGGTTGGGGCGCGGGCTCCCGCGTTTGTGCCCGGCGCGGTTGAACGCGGTGCGATTCGCATAGAATCCCACGCCTGGGAATTCTTCAACATCACGGATGCCGAGCCGGTTGGCTATGGGGCGTACACCTACCTGTTGTTCGGGCATCGTGTCGGCGCACGCTTGAGCGACACGGTGTTAAATCGTTATGTCGCTGCATTGGACACGGTGATTGCGACGACCCCCCATCGGTTGGAAATCGATACAAACGTGCCCCGCGAACGGCTGAACCTGTTCTGCATCCCGGGTTATGAAAAGTGGTTCAGGGAAGTTGACGACCTGTTCACGCGCCGCGACACGCGGGCGGCGTTGGACAATTACAATTCCAGCCTTGCCTATTCTCGCCTCGCGGTCGCCGGCAACGGTGTAGTGCGCAGTTCCGAAATCCTGAGTCAGATCAAGTACTCACCGGGTCCTTTCCTGCTCACCGCCGTGCAGCCGTTACCGAACATCACAAGCAACTCACCGCTGTTGTTCGTGGACTTGTCCCAGTTCCACCCGGATGCGTTTGCGGAAATCGTCGCCGAGTACAAGCAGGCCCTGATTGAAAGTCCGCCGCGAGCGCAGGAGATTTGGGAGCCCGAAACCTTCAAATGGGTGGCCATCAAGGCCCTGGACGTGGCCGAGCATATCCGCAAGACGAGAGAGGCCATCGGCATCTGGTTCGCAGGGAAAACGGCTCGGGCGGCGGTTCGTTGACGCCGCCGCCGAGGCCTGACCGCTCGTCTTCAGTTTGAGAATGATCCGGTGAATAGCTTGTCACCCGCCGCAATTGCCGATGCCGCGCAACGTATTGCGCCATACATCAACACCACGCCACTGCTCCGCTCGCGCTTGTTGAACTCCTGGCTGGGTCACGACTTCCTGTTTAAAGCGGAAGGTTTTCAAAAAGTCGGGGCCTTTAAGACGAGGGGCGCAGTCAACGCCTTGTTGACATTGAAGGAACAGAGGGCTCTTCCGGATCGGATCGTTGCGTTCAGCTCGGGCAATCACGCTCAAGCCGTCGCCTACGCAGCGCAGCTCGTGGGCGTGGAGGCGATGGTGGTGATGCCCTGCGAGGCCTCGTTGGTGAAACGCCGGGCCACCATCGCTTACGGGGCCCAGGTGATGGTGACCGGCAGCCGCGGCGAAGCGGAGGCCAGGGCAGCCGACTTGTGTGAGCAGGGCGCTTATCTTCTGCATCCCTTCGACAACGACTGGGTGATCGCAGGGCAGGGCACCGCCTGCTACGAGGTGTTGCGCGACGGCTTGCAGCCCGACGCCGTATTCGCGAGCTGTGGCGGCGGTGGCTGGCTATCCGGCACCTACTTGGCAACTCAGCTGCTCAGCCCGGGAACATCGATCTACGGCGTTGAACCGCAGCGGGCCAATGATGCGGTCAAATCTTGCCGAGCGGGTCGGGTGATTCAGTTGACGGAGGCGCCGGATACGATCGCCGACGGTGCCCGGACCTTGAGTGTGTCAGCGCGTACCCTGCGGTACCTTCGGCGCTTGAGCAATATCTACGAGGTCGACGAACCGGACATCGTTTACTGGACTCAGTGGCTTAACCATCTCCTCAAGACGCCGGTCGAACCCACGTCAGCGCTGGCGATGGCAGGCGCCTTCGACTGGGCCCGCAGCCAGCACACACCCCAGCAGGTACTCGTGTTGTTGTCCGGCGGGAATATCGCGCCGGAGACTCAGCGCAGGATTTGGGCCGAAGACTGCCTCGCGACGACACCGGAGCGCAAGGCGGCTCAGCCGACCGGCGTCCCGGTCAGCACAGCACCTCAAGCGTGAACCCCCGCGTCTCCAGCAGCTTGCGCAGTTTCACCAGCGCCTCAACCTGGATTTGCCTGACCCGCTCACGGGTCACACCGACCTCGAGACCGACCTGTTCCAGCGTTGCCACGTCCCGGCCGTTGAGCCCGAAACGGTGCTCGACCACCCCACGTTCCTTGTCACTGAGCGACGCCAGCCATTCCTGTATGTGTTGCAGCACCTTTTCGTTCTGTAAGACCTCAGCGGGATCGACGGAGTTTTCGTCGGGAATGGCCTCGAGTAGGGTATGCTCGGGATCGGAATCCAACGGGGCGTCCATGGAGGCGACTTTCTCGTCCAGATCCAGCATGCGTTTGACGTCCTTGACCGGCACATCCAGTCTATCCGCGATCTCCTGAGCGCTCGGTTCGTGGTCCAACTGTTGCGCGAGTTGCTTGGCGGCACGATGATAGACGTTCATTTCTTTCAATACGTGGACCGGCAGTCGAATGGTCCGAGTCTGATTCATGATCGCCCGTTCGATCGTTTGTCGTATCCACCAGGTGGCATAGGTCGAAAAACGAAAACCGCGTTCGGGATCAAATTTCTCCACGGCGCGAATCAGCCCCAGGTTGCCCTCTTCAATCAGATCCAAGAACGCCAACCCACAGTTGATGTATCGTCGTGCGATCTTGACCACTAGCCGTAAATTGCTTTCGATCATGCGCTTGCGTGCGTCCTCATCGCCGCGCTGACACAGGCGCCCGTAGTGAACCTCGTCCTTGGCGCTCAATAACGGTGAGTAGCCGATCTCACGCAAATAGATTTGAGTGGCGTTGGAGTACGTACCTTCGGACCGGCGTTTCCTTCCTCTACGGGGGGATAGCTTGTCCGCAGACCGGCATGGCCGATCCGCCTGAGTATCAACAGACGTCGGATGATCGACATCGTCCCAAGCATTCTCAGTGCTTCTGGCCATGATTATCTCCTTGCTGTGTCACTCGCAGTTCGCTTTCATCTACACAACGGCTCGTCGTCTACGCCGATCCGCACGGTCGTCAGGGCTGTCCCAGCTGCGCTCAGCGGCTTGCCGGTCGCCTGCCTCAGCGACCGATGGGTTGTGCGCCACCAGGCCACGGAAAAATGCGCGGCCGAATCCCTGGCCGCGACTTCCCAGCACCTCAGACACCCCCATTGAATCGATCGTGCAGTTTGCTTTATTGGGTGATACGAATTAATAAGCAGAAAGCGTGCCAAGAGAGTCCGGCGAGCGTACCCAAAGATCAGCCATGTAAAATCAATTGCTTAGGCCAATTCGACAATCGGCCAAAAGAATCCGACAAAAGGCGTTTTTTGTGGTACGTACGGTTTAGGTCAGCGGGTCTGACAAAAATTGGCAGTGTCTCCGGTGAAATTGGTGTCCCTGGCCTGGGCGGCGTGCACCCGTGCGCCGGCTGGGTGGTCAGGGGATGAGTCCCCAAAACCTGGCAATGTAATAGCTGGCACAGATCCCTACCGGCAGCATGTAGTCGGCGCGGGTGCCGCAGCGATCGGACGCCTCGGTTCCGGGGTGGTCCGACACCGGATCAATGGGAGTCCCGTGGCCGGCGCCTCGGATAAGGTACAGCTCCGCCACTGCGGTGCCGTCGGTGTCGTGATAGACGCGATGGGGATGGCTGTTGACTGTGTCCTCGAGGTCCGGCACTGCGTCGGTGCCGTGCACGTCGGTCCACTGTTCAATCAACTCAATGGCGTTGGCCCTGGCGACCGTGGTATCGGTGTCACCCTGCCAGACCGAGACGATCGGCCATCGGCGGGGTACACGGCCGGTCGCCGCACGCACCCGATCGCCCCAGTTGCTGGCGGTTAGATCGAGGCCGGGATTCATGCAAACAAACGGGTCGGTGTAGAACAGCCAGTGGGACATCATCGACATTGATACGTGGGGGACGTAGCTCGGTACGCGGGAGCAACCGTAGGGGATACCGGCAATGATGGCACCGCCGGCGAAGGATTCTGGATACGCGGCGATCATCACCGCGGTCATGGCCGCTCCCGCTGACAGACCGGTTACGTAGACGCGCTGGGCGTCGACGGCGTAGTCGGCGATCGCCTTGTCGATCATTTGCTTTATTGACAAAACCTCGCCGCGTCCGCGAGCCTGGTCGCCGCGGTAAAACCAGTTGAAGCACCCCGCCGGATTGTTTCCGAGCCACCAGCCGATTTTCTGCTCCGGTAACAGCAGTGCGAACTTGAAGGCGTCGGCGTACTGGACCCACCCGGTTTCATGATCATAATCCGCGGCCTGCTGACGACAGCCGTGCAGGGCCACCACCAGCGGCGGTGCGGGCGGAAGCTCCCTGGGCAGGTAGACCCACATGCGGAGGTTGCCAGGATTGGGCCCGAAACCGTGGACCTCGGTCGGTTCGTTCGCGGCGGTCGCAGGCAAGCCCAACACCGCGTCCGGCAGCAGGATGACTGCGGCCAGCAGAAACGGAAACCGGATTTTCCGCCGCGTACGCTTAGGCCGCGGTGAACCGGTCGGTTGCTGAGTCGGCACTGAAGACCCTCCCGAAATGCACTCGTCAGTCGCTGCTTGACCCACCCCGGCTCGCGCGCGCATTAAGTACCGACAAGCAGGACTGGGCTTAGCGCTCGAACCTCAATTTAAGCACTCAATACGCGGTGAGGGCTAGACCGGTACGAGCGGTCTGTCAGTCCGTGTCACCGCAGCGTTCACTGGGATGCACGGCGACTGCGAGGGCGGGACGAAGTTCCGGGGAACAGGCGGTTGGTGAGCGGCTAGCACGGTATTGTATCGATGAAGTCCAAGATGACTTGCTGTGTCCCCCCGGTATCCTCGGTCAGAATTGCGTGTTGTTGGGAGGGGATGATCTTTAAGGATCGATTTGTGTTAGTCAGCTTATCGAGGATTATTTCGGCGCTTTTCGGCACGACTACCGGATCGGTGTCGCCTTGCAACAGCAGAACTGGACAGCACACCGCATCCAGATGATTTTCCAAATCGTCCACCATTCGATGCAGCTCGTAGAGGCCCCGGATCGGCATATGTCGATAGTTGATATCTGGCTGCTCGGAGTTATCGTTGAGGCGAAACGGCATGATGCCCTCGTAGGTGGAGATCCAGCGCAGTAAGCGATTCGCAGCATGCACAAGGGGTACAAAGATCATGTTTTTGTTTTGGAACTTCAGGGGCACCGCGACCGCTGCGACACCCGCCAGTCTTTCCGGTAGGTCGGCGGCCAGACGCAGTGCCAGCGCCCCGCCGGTGGAGAATCCAACGACGACGATTTGCTCGGCCAGGGCCGACATAATCCGGAAGCCGCGTTGGACCGAGCCCAGCCAGTCTTCCCAGGCCCGGTCCCGCAGATCCCACGGCGATGTCCCATGCCCTTTCAACCGTACACCCAGCACCGAATGGCCGAGGGATGCGAGTCTGTCACCAAAACCACGTACGGCGGCCGGTGAACCTAAAAATCCGTGTACCAGCACGACACCGACGCCCCGTCCGGATTTGGATTCGAGCAGGAAAGGCGATGGATCAGCACGGGCGATTTCCAGATCGTTGATCGCGGTGTACCGCGGCTTTGAGTATTGTCGCCTGTCCCACGCCAGGCTGAGGCACTCGTCATCGAACCGTAGCCGTGCGATTTGTGCTGAAGACAGCGTTTTGGAATGCCGCGCGGCGGTGGTTATGGTTTTACTGACACGGGTCAGCGGCGCAACTTCATTGGCGTACACCGCAACCAAGTTCTCCAGACGTATCTCATCAAACGTGAATTCTTCTCGTAGTTTAGGCAGGAACCGGTAAACGCCATCCGCGCTCTCAAGCAGCTGGAGTGATGAGGCCATGTTCACGAATTGCGATAATCCGGCGCAGTCCTCATCCAGCAGGCCAGCGTAGGTCTCCGGATTACAAAGACTTCGATGCAGGTGGACGGTGTCGGAGTCTTGCAGCTGTTTCACCGACAGGTACAACATCCGGTGAAATTCGCGTTGGTTGATCTCGGTGCGTCCCCTCTCGACCAGATTGAGGACGATTCGCGAGGCGAGATGACTCAAATTGACGGTGACATTTGAATACATGCGGTGCATGTATTCGTCTCGTACGCGAAGCACGCTACGTGACATTCTGTGGGCAATGAACCGAAACCCCAGCCCTTCCGTTGAGGTGTGCTGAATAAAGGCTTGCTCCAGCGCACGGATAGATGACGTGAAACGACTCAACAGTGATTTGTCGAACCAACGACAAAATTGACCCGGTAGAATCGGTTCACCGAGGCGGACGTCCATGTCGGTGTGCTTGAGTAGAATATTGCCTTCGATCATCAACTCTTCAGTCATGCGTCGGCTCAATCCGCGGCTTAGGAGTTCAGCGCCCTTGCGGAGCAGGTTATCGCTGACACGGATCGGATAAAAGGTAATGTTGGCGGGCACGATAGTGGTGGGGCGCCGGGCCGCAGCCAATAATTGCTCCACATTGTCGAGTCGCAGTTGTTCGGTCCACTGTTGAAGCAAATCATTGTTACCACGGCGGTAATGCTCCAGGACCGCGCGCTTGAATAGGTCCAGCGCGAGGCCCAGCACAGCGGGTCCGGTGTGGTGTTTACGCCGTTCCCTGGATACTCGCGAATAGACGCTGTATTTTCCATGCTTGTCCAGAACCCGGCGGTCCTTGACCATGCCTCCCTCGGGAAACACGATCACCTTCCGCCCGCGCAGGACCTCTGCGGCGAGAAACGGGAGCAGATTCGGCAGCGTGTGAGGCACCGCCCCGGCGTTTAGCAGATAATTCGAGAACGGATCGCCTTTGACGAAGAACTCGCTGGCCGCTACCGACCGGGACATCGCGCCAGTTTCGACGTAGATGAGGTACTGCGGAATGAACGTCTCGAAGCGGGCGAAGTGATTGAAAAGAAAGATCTCCCCCTGGCGAATCTGATCGTCGGTTTGATGTAGCTTTACATTTACCTTGAGGATCTTCTGAAGCGCCTTGAACAGGCGCACCGACCATTCGTAGGTGGAGCGGCGTACATCAAAATCATGGCCGAGATCGAGTTGACCGGTACCCTCATAGGGTGACACGGCGACGGTCGCACCCTTCTGTCGATCGCTGACATTGGGGGCAGTCTGGGCCATGGTAACGGGCCTCCTTACTCGATCCTCCGATGGCGAGTCAGGTTATGTCTGCACACTATACTAATCATATTAGGCGACCGGAACAAAGTTTGCGTCAGGACGCTGGGGCAGGTGCCGAGTATCCGGGGTAAGCCTGCGCGGATCGGTTTGCCTAACCCCCCCCGGGACGCGCAGCTTATACCAACCGGTGGCCGGCCGAAGGGTGCCGCTGAGTACCCGGTCGCACACACCGTTCGGCGATGAAGCGACGCCGGCGTCGATCCATCCCGCCGGCGCTCACTCAGGCAGATCGTGCTTCGCGCGGGCCTTTTTCTGTGCTCCGCGGCGGCGTTTCTGCTCGACACGCCGCCGCTGAAAGGCCGCACTGGGTTGCGTCCGGATCCGGGACTTGGTCGGTTCCAGCGCCCTGCGGACCAGTGACATCAAGCGCTCGAGGGCGTCTCGACGATTGCGCTCCTGAGTTCGGAAGCGCCGAGCATCGATAACGATTACGCCGTGTTTGGTGAGCCGACCGCCAGCCAGTTTCTGCAGGCGTAAACGAACCGCCTCCGGCAGCGATGGGGTATGTGCGACGTCAAAGCGCAGCTGTACGGCAGTGGCGACTTTATTAACGTGCTGACCGCCGGGGCCCGATGCGCCAACGAATTTCCAAACGATTTCGTTCTCATCCAGAGAAATATCGGGGGTGATTCTGATCATAATCACGACGGGATTCACAAGACGATGCGGGCGAAGAATAACCCGCTGAGGGCAAGGCCGTCATGGTCCTGATTATCCCGGACATCTCGCATAAAATGTCAACAGATCGAGTAATACGCTGGCGCCATCGCCGTATCTGTCGGCGAAACGGACGGATTGGGTGTATGGTGGCGGATAAAGCTGGACCTCAGGCATCGCGGCAAGCTGATGAAAAATGCGACCTCACAGATTACTTGTCCCCACTGCGGCCATCAATTCTACGCCGAACAGGCACTGGAAAAGCAGTTGCTGGCCAGGCTGGAGAAGGACTATCAGGAAAAAACCGCTACCCAGGCGGCGTTGATCAACCAACAGCGAGCCGCTCTCGAGAAGGAGCGGCAACGGCTGGTAGAGCAGAGCGCGGACCAGGAGTTGTTGATCGCTAAACGGGTTGAAGCACAACTGGCAGCTCTGGCGGAGGCGGAACGAGTCAAGGCGAAGGAGGAATTCGTCCAGAAATTGGCGACGCTCGAAGAAGAGAACCGATCGCGACGGGACGAAAATATGCGTTTGAAGAAGCAAGAGGTCGAACTCCTGCAGCGGGAGGCCAGTCTCAAGGAAGCGCAGGAGCGCCTGCAGATTGACATCGACCGAACGCTTCTGGAGCGCCAATCTGAACTCGAGCACAAGATTCGATCGGTAGAGGCTGAGAAGAGCGAGTTGCGGTTCAAAGAATATGAAAAACAACTGGCCGATCAAAAACGGCTTATCGGAGAGATGAAGCGCAAGGCGGAGCAGGGTTCGGTGCAACTGCAGGGTGAGGTTCAGGAGCTGGCGCTGGAAGAGATGCTGCGCCGGCAGTTTCCCTTCGATAGGATTGATGAGGTGCCGAAAGGGGTGCGGGGCGCTGACGTCGTTCAAACTGTAGTCGATAGTCTTCAGCGCAACTGCGGGAAGATCATCTTTGAGAGTAAGCGCACCAAATCGTTCAACGACGACTGGATTGGAAAACTGAAGCAGGACCAGGCTGATCAGGGCGCAGAAATCGCGGTGATCGTCACCGAAGCCATGCCGGTTGACCTGAAACGTTTCGGTCAAAAGGACGGTGTGTGGGTCTGCAACTTTCAGGAGATAAAAGGCCTGGCGCTCGTGCTGCGGGAGATGCTGGTGCGTACCCACTCCGCTAAAGAGGCCCAGGAAAACAAAGGCGACAAACTGGAGATGCTTTACCGGTATCTCACCGGCGCGGAATTCACGCAGCGCATCGAGGCGATCGTCGACGGTTTTTCACATTTGCAGCGTGATCTCGATCGTGAGAAGAAAGCGATGCAGCGAATATGGAAGTCGCGTGAAAAGCAGATCGAACGAATCGTCAACAATACCATTGACATGTATGCCGCTGTTAAGGGCATAGCCGGTAGCTCGATCGAGTCAATACCGTCCCTGGAGCTCCCGCATATAGAGGATGAGGCCGACGCGGCGGATTGAAGAGCCGAATGATTCGGTTGATGATATGATGGACGTTGACGTTGAAGAGCACCGTGGGGGCGGGCACGCCCAACAAGGATTGTATCTAGAGCTATACTAGCTGAAGAATCCGTTGCCGCATTCGGGAACAAGGACTACCGGTGATTCTACATGCCATTTCCGGATACGATACACAGATCGGTTTGGATGAACCACCGGCTGACGCGGTGTTGATGGTATCCGCCGGGGGCATCGTGTTGCCCGGTTGGTTGGATAAATTTTCTCACTCTGCCGACATTGACTCATGTGGAATCTTTCAGAGGCGGTTACGACGAAAATCGAGCGGGCAATTTCGTCTCGATACCCGATTGTTTACCTGGTGAGCTGGGAAGAGGAGCGTATAGAACACGCATTGCGGGATATTGCCAAATCTCACTACCGCGACGACAGATCAGTGGTTATGTGGACCGCAGCCCGCGGATTTCACACTAACGGCGGCGCCTTGAAGGAAATTAAAGATCCACTCGAGGCGCTGCAGTTTGTCGCATCCGCGTCGCAGGACCACATCTATCTGATGAAGGATTTCCCTGCCTATTTCGAAGAGAGCAAGGATGTTGTGCGTGCACTGCGGGATCTTTACGACCAGCTTGCCGAACGTGACACGTATATCATGCTGATGCACCCACTCGCGAAGATCCCCGAGGATCTGAAGAAAGAAGTCTTCTTGATCGAGGTGAATCTGCCCAACGACGAGGAGATCTTCAACTACTTGTCCTCGGTAACCGAGGAGACGAAGTTGCCGGACACACTGGATGAGGACTGGTTGTACAAGTGTGCGGCAGCAATGCGGGGTTTGGCGTTGAACGAGGTGCGGCACCTGTTTTTTCGCCTCATCGGCGAGAAGAAATTCGAGTTGGACGAGGTCCTGCCGGAGATCTACGATGAGAAGGCTCAGGTGCTGCTCAAGGAAAGTTGTCTCAGGGTTGTGCCGCAACGCTCTACAATGGACCAAATCGGCGGTCTCGAGAACCTCAAAAAGTGGGTCATTGCCCGCGGCAAGTTGTTCAGCAAGGAGGCGCACGACGCCGGTATTCCGATGCCGTCCGGAGTATTGTTCATGGGTGTCAGTGGCTGCGGTAAAAGCCTTGCGGCGAAGACGATTTCCACAGCGTGGGAACTGCAGCTGGTTAGGCTAGATATGAATTTGGTGCTCTCGGGCGCCTACGGGACACCGGAGTTCGCTTTCGACCGCGCGATTCGCGTTGCCGAAAGCATTGCTCCGGTCGTGCTGTGGATCGATGAGATCGAAAATGCCTTCGGCTACGATGAAGGGCCGTCGACCGGAGGCAATGTCAATATATTTTCCAGCTTTCTGACTTGGATGCAGGAAAAACCGACCTCGGTGTTTGTCGCGGCCACTGCTAACCGGATCCAGAAGCTGCCGGCGGAGATGATCAGAAAGGGGCGTTTTGACCAGGTCTTTTTCCTCGACCTGCCGATCGACAAGGAACGGGAGGAGATCATCCGTATCCACATCGAGCTGAACGGCGGTAACGTAGACCGTTTCGACATGGCGTACCTGGCGGCGATGACGCAGGGTTGGACCGGCGCCGAAATCGAAGGGCTGGTCAAGGCAGCCAGAGTGGACGCATTTTCGCGAAATCGCGAATTCAATGAACGCGACATATCCAACGCCGCCAGCCGCATCGTCCCGCTTTCAAAAACAATGCACGAGCAGGTCAAGCACCTTCGCGATTGGTCGTACGACCGCGCAACACCGGCGTCAAAACGCGAGAAAGGCGTCGGCTTCAAATAATCAAGTTTCGGTGGCAGAGGCCGGATGTGGGGCCGGGCGCCGCCAACGGCTCAGCAGAAACGACTGCAGCGCGGCGGCCAGTCCGAAGGACAGCACGCTAAACACCAACGGGAGTCCGTGCGTGCTCAGCAGATCGAGCAGGAATACCTTGACGGCCCCGACCAGGGTGACCAGTACGGCGACATTACGGATCTCGTTGTTTTTGCGTGCAAATGCGAGCAACATGAGCACCGCCGCTGAACTGTTGATGATGACTGACTGCGCTCCGCTAAAGGCGTTGTCATGGTCCACCGGCAGGCGTGCGATGAATTCATCAATCCCAATGCTCACCGTAAAGAATCCGTGGTTCAACGCCGCCAGCAGCAGAACGACGGCGATGCGATCGGACGGATCGAGGCGCGAGAAGAAAAACGAATTGTTCGGGGGGGCATGGGTGCGGCACCATCGGTAGTGCAGTAGCGCGACGGCCGCGCAGACCGCCGCCACCAGTGCGGCGACAGGTGCCGAGACCGGAGTTGCGTAGTGCCCAACCAGCAGCGCGACACCGATACACACGTAGGACTGCAGGGCGTAGGAGGTCACCCGCACGGCGCCGGTCTCCCAGGAGCGCGACAGCAGCGCCAATCCAAACCCCAGCGCCGTCAGCAGCAACAGCGAGGCGGCCAGGTCGCCCGACGCTACTGGAACCGCAAGCGCCAGCAATGTCGCACCGGCCACCACGAAGGCGTTTGCACCCGGCGCGCTGGGTGGGTTGCGCCAACCGAGCCAAGCGGCGGCGCCCAGGTGCATCAGGGCGACGGCCATCCCTATGCCGCCGACCGCGAAAGCGGCGCTCTGCTGGGCCAGCACAACCTGGCGTACCGCGAGGAACACCCAGACGACGTTTATGGTTGGCACGGCCAGATCGAACACGGCCGGCCGCCGCGCGTTGTTCAGCGTGCCGGCGAAGGCCGTAGCGGCGTAGACGCCGCCAATCAGCCCGATCAAGGGCAGGAACCAGTTGTGATAAAGCCCCGGAGCCGTTGCCCCCCAGCTGGACAACTGGTGCGCCCACAGCTGCATGACAACGATCGAGAGCACCAGCAATACCCAGCACAACCAGGCGCAGCGCGGCAGCCGTCTCGCGAAAAACGCCAATACGTTGGCGATCAGCAGCAGTGCACCCAGATACGGGTAGTGGGGCTGCGGAATGTTGAGAACGGCCGCGGCGACGATCAGGCCCAATACGCCCACCAGCACCAGGAAACCGCGGGTATATCGGTGCGCGATAATCGACATGCCAATAGCGGTACCCGCCAGTAAGGCGTGGGCGTCACGCACGGACAGGATCTCGAATCGCACATGGGTCTCCACGACGATCGTGAACAACAGCACCGCAGCACACGCGGTGTATACCGGAGCCATGGGGCTGATGCGGCGGTAGCGGTACCAGCCCATCGCCATCAGCAGCGATGAATACACCATACCGATTACCACTCCGAGCGGTTTTTCCAGCAGGCCGTAATCGGTGACGGTACGCACCATCAGGGCGACTACGAGCAGGAAGCACAAGGTCGCGAGCCGGGCCAGCAAAGACGACCGGCCCATCCAGGCAAACAACTGTTCAGTGGCTTCGACAGGCACCGGTTCGGAGTCGATCGACGCGGGCTGTCCTGCGGGTACCGAGGCGGCGGGCAGCGGCGCCTGGCGCCCAGCCTCCAGGGCCTCAACGCGGTGCACCAAAGCCTGTAACTGAGCGGTGAGTTCCTGTATCCGTTGCTCCAGTAACGGCCGTTTGCCGCCAGCGGCGTCCGTTGCGGGTAGTACACCGTCCTGTGGCTCTGGTCCGGTTGCCTGTGTCACAGCGGGATTCGTGTTGACTAAATCTTTGTTGTCGTGGTTGCAGCGCCCGAAGTGTGCGGCGCGGACGCCCTTACGATATGTTACCCGCCCAGCCGACTTTTCCCAATCGAACCAACTGTTGAAGCCCTGTCATGGGACTTCCTCGATTAGCGCGGATCCGGCCCGATACCCTGTGCCGTTCTACGGGTCGCAGCCGGGCGCACGCTTAAGAGCCAAGCGCGTGCCGAACAATTCCTCACGCGTCTGCCGCAGCGCCGACGCGAAATGACCGCCACTGGACTCGTCAATTTGTGCCGCGCGGTTCAGTTCGGCCATAGCGGCGGCGGTACACGTTTGCCCGGCCAGCGCCATGGCCAGGTTGTTTCGGGCCGGAATATGGCGGGGATCGAGTTGCAGGAGCTGCTGATACGACGACACCGCCCGGTCGAAGTCACCCTGGACCAGGTAGGCATTCGCGAGGCCGAAACGCGCCAAGCGATTGGCCGGCCATCGGGCCAGCGCCGTGGCGAAAGCGGTTTCGAGAATGGTCGGATCGCCAATGGATTCCATTGCCGAGAGGGTCTTGAGGTAGCGATGAGGATGTGGATCGGCTGGTAATTCCTCGGGTCTGAGCACCACCATCCCCCAGCGACCGGCGCGCGTCCATGTCTTGAGAAACTTATCCGCCGGCAGCCGCAGGCGCGGCTGCGCGCCGGAATGCAGGATAATCTCATCGCGCGCCGGGTCTAGGCCAATGACGACCGCGTAGTGCCAGACCGGGCGGATCTTCAGGCCCAGATTCTGCAGCACCAATACCGGTCTCCCCATCTGCATTTCAGCCGACATCGCCCGCAGATCGGCATCGATGACAAACGGTATTCGACCGAGGCGCCGGCTGGCTGCGAGCAATTCCACCTGCAGACTTCCGTGTCGTCCGGGCAGATAGACTTTGGGTCGCAGTCCTTCCGGGGTCACCGATACACCGGATCGAACCAATAAGCTTGCCAACGCGGCGGGTCCGCACTGATACGCCCGCTGCGGAAAAAAGGGCACGTCGCCGAGGATCGTAGCCGGGGCGCCGGGACTGGTCGCCAAGGACCGCAGTACCGGTTGGCCGCTGCAGGCGGTGAGTAAGAACGCACCGCCAGTCAGGAGCACGAGGCACCGCGGCGCAACCCCGCTCCTAAACATCACAGTTTTTTGAAAATATCGGTGATACCGACCAGCTCCAGGATCAGCAGAACGACAAACACGATACCGATGACTTCGATAACGCCGCCACCGGCCGGCAGTTGATCCAATTGCTCGACCAGCATGGCCAGCTCTTCGTGGGTCATGGCCTTGGCTCTGGTCATTGCTTCCCCGGCATCGACGCCCAGCTCCGATAGCTGCTTGCTGATTACGTCATGCGCCATCCATCGGTCGATCTCAGCGATGTAGGCCTGCCGCTCTGCGGAGCGGATGGCGTCGCCGGTCCCGATGATTACGGCAGACGCGGCAGTAATGTAACCCATGCCGACCAGGGCGAATAGGGACAAGACGACTACTGTTTTAGTTGTGATTCGGGCGATGATCGTCATAGACTGTTCTCCGGATCTAAGGTTTTCAGACACTGACATATCACGACCCACCGTTCATGTCCAAATCCGATCGGACGAAGAGGGAACCCCCGATGACCGGCGCCTCGCTGAGCTGGTGCGTCGAGGACGACCTGTGTGCCGATCGGGAGACTAGCGCCACGCGGCACGGCGCAGTGGTCCGATGCTGAACGGAGGTGAAACCCTGTTGGTTGTGGCAGTGGCGCTGATCTATGGCGTCATTCGCTGCTTGCCCCGAATCATCGCTGGGGTCGGGGCTCATGTATCGGCTGGCGAGGCCGTAAAACTGCTCGACTCGGATGCCGCCCTGCTGATCGATGTGCGCCGGGCTGCCGAGTATTTTGGCGGATCCGGGCATATACCCGGTGCCGTCAACATTCCGTTGCCGGGATTGTCGCAGCGGCTCAAACAGACATCGCAGCACGACGAATTTCGCGACCGGATCGTCATCACGGTCTGCCAATCCGGGACGCGGGCGGCGTTCGCCGTGCGGATTTTAAAGCACCACGGTTTTCCGCTGGCGAAAGCGCTCAGCGGCGGCATCAGCGCGTGGGAGGCGGAGGGATTCACGGTGGTACCCGGGAATCCGGACGGCCTCACCGACACTCCGAAGTAGCGGCCACGCGCGGCATTTTGTCGGCGGCGGCCCGCCCAGTCACACAGCGGCGCCCGCAGGCTTATTTTTTCGACTGTGCGAGTATGTCCCGGAGGCCAGCGAAGGGATTGTGTGTTGTCGGCTTGGCTTTACCCTCGGTGACGCCGAAGGCCGCGTGCTCTCCCCGCACCAGTTCGGTGTACTTTTGATGCTCCCAGTCGTGGCAGTACAGGCAGAGATTCTCCCAGTTGCTCCCGTCCGCTGGGTTGTTGTCGTGATTGTGGTCCTTATGGTGCACGGTGAGCTCGTGCAGGTTGCGACGTGAGAACTCTCGCCCGCAGCGGGCGCAGACCCAGGGGTGCAGGCTCAGCGACCGCTCACGGTAACCCCGCATGCGTTCATCCGCTTCGCGGCGTGCTCGGGCGACCACCTCGTCGAGTTTGCCGGAATCGAATCCGGCGTCGGAGACCGCTCGTTTTTTCGAGCCCCTTGGTTTCATGCTTCGGCTCCCGGGGCAACCGCTTCGGTGTTTCTTCAGTACACCTGCACAGACCGAGTGTTAGTGTCGCGGTTGCCGCCTTTTTGATCTAGATCACCTGCGCTCGGCAGGCGGCTCAATACACTAATCTCATCACCTGCTCGAACCGGTGCATCATGACATACTTGAAAAGAATTGTGCTAGACGTGCTAAAACCTCGCTACCCGAACGCGCTCGAATTTACCTCTGCCGTCGCCTCACGGTCGCCGGGCTGTCGCGTCAACCTGACGGTATCGGGGGTGGATGAAAAAACCGAGACCGTCGCCCTGATTATTGAAGGCGGTGACCTTCGGTATGACGCAATTACTGAGGAAATCACCAGTATGGGTGGTTCCGTCCAAAGCATTGATGAGGTGGCGGTGGAAAGCGAGCCAGACCAGGGTGGTCCGTAGACCGATGTTCGAACGCGTCGCGACGCTGTTCAGGATTACTCAATCCCACGGGATTGCGCGCCGCTACTTCGTCGTTAACGGTTTCGACGGTGCACTCACGATGTTCGGCCTGATCGTCGGTTTCTACGTGACGGATAACAACGACAATTCCGTATTGCTCAGTGTGTGCCTGGGGGCGGCGATCGCGCTGGGTATGAGTGGTCTGAGCAGCGCGTACATCAGTGAGTCCGCCGAGAAACGAAAGGAATTGCTCGAACTCGAAGAGGCGATGATGCGTGACCTCAGCGATACGGCGTACGGTCAGGCGGCCAGGATGCTACCGCTGCTGATCGCGGTGATCAACGGGTCGGCGCCGCTGTTAATCGCGTTGATCATAGTTATGCCGTTGTGGGCTGAGTACCTGTCGCTGGATCTGCCGATGCCGGCGATGGAAATGGCGATGTTGCTGGCCGTTGTTGTGATATTTCTGCTCGGTGTATTTCTTGGCCGTGTAAGCGGTGCGCACTGGTTCTTGGCCGGTGCCAGAACTCTGGCGATCGCCGCAGTCACCATGTTGCTGATCTATCTATTGAGTCCGCGTTGACATTGATGGTGTCCAGTGAATCAGCCAGCCAGGACCTGTGGCACACACTGCCCCGGGAAGAGGTGCTCGCACGCCTGGCTGCAGCTTCTGCTGGCTTGACCGCCGAGGAGGCTGAGGACCGGCTGCGGCGATTCGGTGCCAACGAACTACCGTCAGCAGATCATGTCTCGCCGTGGTCCATTTTTTTCGGTCAGTTTAGAAACGTTCTTGTCACCATTCTGCTGCTCGCCACCGGGGTCTCTTGGATGCTTGGCCACGCGGTGGAGTCGATCGCCATCGGGGTCATCGTGTTCATCGCAATCCTGCTTGGGTTTGTACAGGAATATCGGGCCGAGCGTGCGATTGATGCGCTGCGCAAGATGGCGGCGCCGACGGCGCAGGTCCTGCGCGGCGGCCGGGAGCAGACAGTGCCTGCCCGCGATTTGGTGGTCGGCGACCTGATCGTGTTGCGCATGGGTGACAAGACACCTGCCGATGCGCGCCTCCTGGAGTCGGTGAATCTCAAGCTGGACGAGGCGTCATTGACCGGCGAATCGGTTCCGGTAGACAAGCACTCCGAGGCAATACCGGAAGCCGGTCTGGCGGTGGGCGATCGGCGCAATATGGTGTATTCGGGGACCGTGGTCGCCTATGGGCGTGGTCAGGCGGCGGTCACCGCGACCTCTCAGCAGACCGAGTTCGGCAAGATTACCGGTCTGTTGAAATCGATCGAGGCCGGACGGACGCCGTTACAAGAAAACCTCGACCGAGTCGGCACGAGCCTGGCGGTGGCGGCCCTCATCGTGGTTGGGCTGATCGTATTGGTGGGCGTGTGGCGAGGCGCCCCGATTCTGGAGATGTTTATTTTTGGGGTTGCGCTGGCCGTGGCGGCGGTTCCCGAAGCGCTGCCCGCGGTGGTCACGATTTCGCTCGCCCTCGGCGTGCAGCGCATGGTCCGGCGCCAGGCGCTGATCCGCCGCTTACCGGTGGTGGAGACGCTGGGCAGTACCTCCGTCATCTGCTCTGATAAGACCGGAACGCTGACCAAGGACGAGATGACCGTGCGCCAGATCTGGGTTGACGGCGATGTGCTGGAGGTCACTGGTTCCGGGTACGCGCCGGAAGGTGAATTTCTGCGCCAAGGTGACGCGGTAAAGGTGAGACCGGTATTGCATGAGCTGCTCTGTGCAGCGGCATTGGCGTCTGATGCGCGGGTTGTCCGCAATGAAGGGCGCTGGGTGATCGAGGGTGATCCGACCGAGGGGGCGCTGCTGGTTGCCGCCGGAAAGGCCGGCCTGGACAAGGGCGAGTTGGAGGGTCTGCGTCCACGGGTTGCGGAAATTCCCTTCACCCCGGAAAGCAAGCGCATGACCACTTTGCACGACATCGATGGGGTCACCGTGGCCTACGCCAAGGGTGCCCCCGAAGTCATTCTCGATGCGTGCACCGATATGCTGGGTGAGCACGGTGTCGGGGCGCTCGAATTAAACACAAGGGCGCTGATTCGCGACACTGCCGAGGCGATGGCGATCAGGGCGCTGAGGGTCATCGCGGTAGCGCGTAAGCCGGATGTATCCGTCGACGGCGCAGAACACGGTATGGTGTTCCTCGGCTTGCTGGGGATGATCGATCCCCCCCGGCCAGAGGTGGGTGATGCCATTCGCATCTGCGAAACGGCCGGGATCAAGCCCGTAATGATTACCGGTGACCACCCGGTGACGGCACAAGCCGTCGCCAGAGAACTGGGTCTGCTCGGCACCGGCCGCGTGGTGACCGGCGCCGAATTGGACACGATGACGGATGCGGCGTTGCAGCGTGGTGTCGAGGGGATCGATGTTTATGCGAGGGTCTCTCCCGAACACAAGCTCCGCGTCGTCCGGGCATGGCAGGCGACGGGCCGGGTGATCGCGATGACCGGGGACGGGGTTAACGATGCGCCGGCGCTCAAAAAGGCGGACGTGGGGATCGCGATGGGTATCACCGGCACCGACGTCAGCAAAGAGGCAGCGGACATGACGCTGACCGACGATAATTTTGCCTCCATTATCGGCGCCGTGGAGGAAGGGCGGGGGATCTTCGGCAACATCAAGAAATACTTGATGTATTTGCTGTCGTCCAACATCGGAGAGATCGGGCTGATCGCGAGTACGACAATAGCTGGTCTGCCCTTACCGCTGACGGCGGTGCAGATCCTCTATGTAAATCTGGCCACCGATGGTTTGCCCGCCCTCGCGCTGTCGGTCGACCCGCCCGATGATGACATCATGCAGCGGCCGCCCCGCGACCCGCGCATCGGAATTTTCACCAAGCCGGTGGTCGCGCTGTTATTGACGGGAGGTATCTGGTCGACCCTCGTGAATCTCAGTCTGTTCAAGTGGGCGCTGGAGTCCGGTCGAACTTTGACACAAGCGATGGCAATGACATTCATCGCCTTGGTGCTCATTCAATTCTTCAAGGCCTACAGCTTCCGGTCCGAACGATACTCCGTGCTGCGCAGTCCATTCGGCAACAAGTGGTTGAATCTGGCCATTCTCTGGGAGTTCATCCTGCTGGGTGTGATCGTGTATACGCCCCCTCTGCAGCCGGCCCTCGGAACCTTCAACCTGACCGTTATCGACTGGCTGATCGTGACGGGTGTGGCCTTGACTATCCTCCCGGTCCTCGAGCTGGCCAAGCGAACCTTGAATCAAGCCGAGTCACTGCAGAGCTCACAGGTATAGCGCGCCGGGACGGCAACGCGGCACGGTCAGTCGGTTGTTCCGTTTCGTTTGCGCATTCAGGATTGACGCAGCACGCATACCGATTGTCCGATGGGGCCGAGTCTGGCTTTGCCGGACACAGTCGTGCCGTCGTCGAAGGAAATCGCGTGCGGGATCGGGATATGCGGCCGGTTGCCGTCGATGTAGCGTTCTACGGTCAGCCCGATATGCCGCGCCCATGCATCAATGGCGTCCCGTTCAGTGAACATCACCAGCGGACTGGATTCTGATGAATCATCCAGGTACTTCTGAAACACCACCCATTGATCGTGGATCCGAAATTCGAGAAAGGAAAAGATAATCTTGCCGTCAGGTTTGACGACCCGTTTCGCTTCGCACAAGTACCGGTACGCCTGCTCCTGCAGCAGGTGTGTGAAGATCGAGAAAAAACAAATCATATCCGCATCGCCGTCCCGCTCGGGGATGTCCATCCCACCAGTGACTTCGAATCGCCAGTCGGGCCGGTTGGTGATCCGTCGTGCGTGGTCAATCAGGTCCGGGACGACATCCGTCCCCAGGTACCGGCCGGTCAAGTGGGAAGACAGCGCCTTAGCCAGCCGTCCGGACCCGCAACCGACGTCAATCAGGTAGTGGTCCGGCTGCAGCCCATACTGGATGAGCAGTTCGCGCTCGAGGAAACCGATTGCGTCGAAGTTGCCGCCCACGGCACGCTCCATCGCGGAGCGGTTGTCGCGGGACCGCCGCAGGGCGGAAACCAGGCTGTTGTAACTGCGGACGAAATCGAGTTTGCCCATGAACCGATGCTGGGTGTTGAGTGGACCTCAATCGACATGGCGCGCCATTGATCCGGCGGGATCATACAACCGGATGCCACGGGCCGGCTGACTCTAGACACCATGCCGGGTGTCGTCGAACCGGTCCGGATTGTAACCCAACTCGGCCAGGAGCCGGTTGATCATCGAGCGCATCAACCCACTCAGCGTATGCCGCCGATCCAGTGTTCAGCCTTCACGTCGATCTGGTGACCCGATTACGACGTACGCATGTTCACATGATCAATCGCGGAGGCGGTAGGCGTACCAGGTCGCCAGCACGCCGCCCAAACCAAGGATCATGAAAGCCCAGCCCCATTGTCGGGCAACCACCTCGGCTGGATTGGTCCAGTCGAGCACGGCACCGAATACAACCGGCGCCACCGCGCCGGCACCAAACCCGAGTACGGCACGAATGGCCAGCACGGAGCCGAGGTAACCCGGTTCGACCGACTCCGACAATGCGGTGGAGAGAACCGGCGAGTCGCCAATTGCAGTGAAGTAGTAAAGCAGTCCCATTGTCGCCAAAATATAAACCGGCGCGGTGATCAGCCAACCGATCGCGAACGAACAGCATGCGCCGGCGGCGGCAACGACGATGAGCACCCGCCGCCGCCCCCAGGAATCCGACAGGCGACCCATCGTAGCGGAGGCGAGGGACCCGGTAAGGTGTATCGCCGCCGTCAAATAGGCACCCAGCTGCGCGGTCTCGCCGATGCTCCAGCCACTCAATGCGAAACTTGCGGCGAAAAAAGCCGGGGTCCATGACCACATTCCGAGCAATTCCCAACAGTGAGCGGTGTACCCGGCCATCAGACTCCGGGCCCGGCGATTACTTTTCAGGAGCCGGATGATGTGCGTCTCCCGCGGCCGCGGATGCACGACGTTGGGGGTGCCGCGCAGGGCCAGCCAGGCCATGAGCATGCCAAGCGTGGGCAGCAGTCCGGTGACGACGAAAGCGGTTCGGTAGCCGGCCAACTCCAGGCACAGACCGGAGACGGCCAGCGAGAACGCATAGCCCACCGATGTGCTGGCAATCAGATAACCCACGGCGCCACCACGCCGCTGTCGGTCGTAACGGGCTGAAAACAGCATAATGGCGGGTGTGTAGAGTCCGCCCTGAGCGGATGCGGCCAACGCATAAAACACCAGTCCGGTGAGATAGGAGCGCGCGAAGAACGCAAAGCCGAGGGCGAAGACGGCGCTCAGTGCGGCGGAGTAGAGAAACACCCGCCTGGCGCCGATGTGATCGGAGAGCCAGGATGCGAAAAACAGCGACACGGCATACGCGGCCATGAAACCGGAAGCGACGGTGCCCGCTTGGGTGGCCGACATGCCCCATTCGTGAATGAGCACCGGCAGGCAGGCGGCGTACACCATGTAATTGGCGTACATCAACACCCGCGCTGTGAAGATGAGCGGGAGCCAGCGCCCGGGAGCGTTTCGATTCATCGGTCTCTTTTATATGGATGCCGGTCTCATCCGGCCGCTCCAGCGTACCACCTTCGTTTCCAAATTGTGCACGTTGGCGTGAGCGAAGGGGAGGGACGCCAGTTTCCGGGCGGATGCGTGGTGTCCGCCCGGTCGGGAATGGTGCGTCGGAACACAAGGCTGTGCGCGGTCTGTTGCGCTGAGCGGAAGTACCGCTGCCATTGCCCTCGTGTTGGTGAGTACAATACCACCCGCCGACATGACCGAGTATTTATGACTGTACTGACCCTGCGCGACGTTTCCCTGGCCTACGGCCACCGCCCGTTGCTTGACCACGTTGACTTTGACATCGCGGCCGGCGATCGGGTATGCGTAGTGGGGCGCAATGGTACCGGCAAATCCACATTATTCAAGGTGCTCAGCGGCGCGACCGTACCGGACGACGGCGAAGTCTGGCGAAGAGACACTCTGCGCATCGCACACCTGGAACAAGAGGTGCCAGCGGAGCTGCCGGGGACGGTCTTTGAGGTGGTCGCTGCGGGACTCGGCGAACTGGGAGCGTTATTGACCGCTTACCACCGCTGTTTATCGGACATCGTCGGCCGGGGTGCCGCGGCCATGGAAGAATCGGCGATGCTGCAGCAGCGCATCGACGCCATGGATGGTTGGAATTTGGATCAGAAGGTCGAGACTGTGTTGAGCCGCTTGTCGTTGCCCGCGGACGCACCGTTCAACAGCTGTTCGGGGGGGATTCGCCGCCAGGTCATGCTCGCTCGGGCTCTGGTGGTCGCGCCGGATCTGTTGTTGTTGGACGAGCCGACCAATCACATGGATATCACCGCCATCCGCTGGTTGGAAGATTTCCTGATGTCTTACCAGGGTGCACTGATGTTCATCACCCATGACCGATCCCTGTTGAAACGTCTGGCCACACGTATCGTCGACTTGGATCGCGGCCGATTGACCTCCTTTCCGGGCGACTATGACAATTACCTGAGCAAGAAGGACTCCCTGTTTGAACTCGAACAGCAAGCCATCGCCAGATTCGACAAAAAACTAGCGGAGCACGAGGCGTGGCTACGGCAAGGCATCAAGGCGCGGCGGACCCGCAACGAAGGGCGGGTACGGGCCCTCGAGGCCATGCGACGCGTCCGCAGTCGGCGCTTGACGACACCGGGCCAGGCCCGCATTGATGTGGACGGTCGCTTTGAATCCGGCAAGCTGGTGTTCGACGTCTGCGGGGTCAATTTCCGGTATGGTGCAAACTGGGTCGTACACGATTTCTCCACTCGGATCCTGCGCGGAGATCGGGTCGGTGTAATTGGGCCCAACGGTTCGGGGAAGACCACATTGCTTAAATTGCTGCTGGGCCAAATCCAACCGGAGTCGGGACATGTTTCCAGGGGCGCGCGCGTGCAACTGGCGTACTTCGACCAGCAACGGGCACAGTTGGATATGAACAAGTCTGTCCGGGAAGTGGCCAGCGATGGAAGCGACTACCTTGCAGTACAGGGACGTCAACGTCACGTCATCAGCTATCTGAAGGATTTTCTATTTCCACCGGAGCGAATCGATTCACCGGTCAAGAGCCTGTCCGGTGGTGAACGCAATCGACTGCTGCTGGCGAAAATGTTTACGCGACCCGCTAATGTCATGGTGCTCGATGAGCCCACCAACGATCTTGATGTTGAGACACTGGAATTGCTCGAAGAGCTGCTGTCCGAGTTTGCCGGGACGCTGCTGCTGGTCAGTCATGATCGGACATTCATAGACAATGTGGTGACCAACGTGTTGGTGCTCGAGGGCGACGGCAATATTCAAGAATTTATTGGCGGTGTCCCCGACCGGCTAGGGCGACTGGAGCGGAGTGCCGGTGTACAGGGGCCGGCCCAAGGGATGCCTGCAAAGGCGGCGAGACCGGTTCGGACGCAACGAACCGCTGCGGGAAGCCAGAAACTCACTTATCACGAGCAGCAGGAACTATTAGGGTTGCCGTCGCACATTGAAGCTATGGAAGCCGAAAGACAGCAACTCGAAAGGGAAGTGATCACGCGCGAATTCTACCGGCAGGAGAAAAATGTCATCATCGAAGCGCTGGCACGCCTGCAACGGATCAAAGACGAATTGGCGCGGTCCTACGAGCGGTGGGACCATTTGGAAGTTTTGGCCTCTCCCAACAGGACCGGTCACAAGGCGCCTTGATGGAGTTGTGACGTCGGACGCCGTTGGGTGGTGCCGGGATTTAAATTTAGTTGAGAGCGCGAGTTATGATAGATTAACTGCAAGTATCCCCGTGAAACTAAAGGGCTAAACCGTGAGTTCCAACAACCAGAGTACGTCTGACAAATCGTCTGGACCCGCAGTCGATTCAGCCACAATGCTCTCGCAAATACCGCTTGGGATATGCCTTATCGGTGCGGATGAGCAGATCCAGTGGGCCAATCCGGTCTTGTGTGACCAGTTGGGCATCACCAACGGGGATCTAGAAAACGCCCCGTTTGGAGAACTCCCGATGCAAGCGGCGGCGGACCAGGGTAACGACATATACAGGCCGATGCATCGCCCGCAACTGCGATTGCGCGCATCGATGGCGACTGTCGAAGGCGGCCTCAAGATCGTGGTTTTCACCGATGTCAGCGATCTGGTGTCCGATTATGACGGTTATGTAAACTTGTTGCGGGAGGCGGCCAGGACGGATGCTGACACCGGTCTGCTCACCACGGTGAGCGTGTATCGGGAACTTTTTGCACAGCTGGCCCGCAGTCAACGGTACGGCAACACACTCGCCATTATTCGAATCAGGATCGACGGCCTGCAGCGCGAGGAAATCGGCCGCGAGCAGAGCGAGAAGGCGCTCAGGGACCTCGGTATAAAACTCGCGGACTGCGTCAGGAACATCGATTACGCAGGCCGGCTGTCAGAGTATGAGTTTTTGATTGTATTGCCGGAGACAGATGTCAACGGAGCTACGGCGCTGATCGAGAAGATCGAGGGGATCCTGGATACCACGCAGGTCCAGACCCAAAGCGGTGAGACCGTGAACTGTGGGATACGCTATGGATTCGCACAATGGACCGGTGCTGAAGACGCCTCGACACTGCTGGATAAAGCCGCCGCATGAAGAGCGGTTGGGAGATCCGCTGTCGGTAGCGCATGAGTCGCTGGTATGTTTACATGGTGCGATGTTCGGACACGAGTCTCTACACGGGTATTGCCACGGATGTACGACGGCGGGTTACCGAACACAACCGCGATCAGGGCGCCGGCGCCAGATACACCCGCGCTAGACGTCCTGTCAGTGTGGTTTATATCGAGGCCGTCAGCACCCGATCGCTCGCCGCCAAGCGCGAGCGCTCGATCAAGCGCCTGACGAAGCGCCAGAAAGAGAGCTTGGTCGCCCGACAACAGGGCCCCGCACCGATACACGTCTCAAGCCGGATGCCGCGGTGAACGGCGGGCCCAACGGCGGATAAACCCGGATATAATCCCCGGCGGTGGAACCTTTCCGGTATCCGATTGCCCAATCCTGTCAACACCCGGCCAGTTGGCCGCTTCGATTCCTTTACTCGGGCCGGTGCCCGTGGGGCGCTTAAAGAGGTCAATGACCGTGAAAAATTGCCGAATTGCCGTGTGGGTTATCGCGTTCGTGATGAGTGCTTCGGTTGGTGCGGACACCCAGAGCGGGGCGGCGGCTGGGGCAACGGCGTCACCGGCTGCTTTTTACCCTCTGGAGGACTTTGCGGGTCAAACGCGAACCGTCGATGAGTTCGCCGGCCAGGGCCGGTGGCTGGTGGTGATGATCTGGGCCTCGGATTGTCACATCTGTAACGAGGAAGTGCCCGAATACATGGCGTTTCATGACGCCCACAACGATAAGGATGCGTCGGTGCTGGGGCTTTCGATGGATGGCGATACCCGCCACAAAGAGGCTGAAGCGTTCATCGACCGGCATCTGGTCAACTTCCCAAGCTTGATCGGTGAACCCCAGACGGTCATGTCCCTGTACCGGCATCTGACCGGCGAGTCCCTGGCCGGGACACCCGCGTTCCTGGTTTATGATCCCAAGGGTGAACTGGCCGCCAAGCAGGTTGGCGCGGTGCCCGTCAAGGTCATCGAAGATTTTATCGGTAGTAAGCAGGGCTGACCTCGCCGGTAGCCATCACAGCCTTGCTGATAAGCTCTCCATCACACTCACCTTAAGCGTTGTCGCAGCCGGTGTGTCACCCCGGCGCTTTTTCTACCGCAGGCCGGTTGTCAACCGGCTTGATCCACCGGGACCTTAACCGGTCTGTCTTCTACAGCGTGCCTTCGCGATCCACTTAGTGCGGCCGATTGGTGCAACATGCGGGCAAAGGGCGTTTGCAGCAAACACCGTGATCGGTGACGCAACTCTTCAGGTAGGCAATCGGATGATGGGAGGCCGTGGTAGAGTGTGTGCCGGTACAGTGTTCGCTTACTCCGACTGCGCAGCGGGTAGATTGAGATGGTGAAAACCTTATCGAATACGCTGGGAAAATGGCTCGCCAGCTATCTAAACAAGCCGATCAAGTATTACCAGCCTTTCTCAGTTACCGAGCCGGCCAAGTTGGCCGGGGTGATGCGTCCGTGCGACGTGCTGCTGGTGGAAGGTGATCGAAGAATCAGTACGGCGATTAAATACTTGACACAGTCGACCTGGTCGCATTCAGCCATATACATTGGCGAGGTCTTGGGACAAGGCAGCGATTATGCCACTGCACCGGTGCTGGTCGAGGCCGACATCAAACAAGGCGTTATCGGAGTGCCACTCAGCAAGTACGCGGAATTCAATACTCGGATTTGCCGACCCATCAAGTTAACGGAGGAAGACCAACGGTTGGTTATCGACTATGTCGTTGCGCGCCTGGGTCACGCCTACGACTTGAAGAACGTTATTGATCTGGCTCGTTTTCTGCTGCCCATGCCGCCTGTCCCGACTTTTATGCGGCGCCGTCTGCTGGCATTGGGTAGTGGTGATCCAACGCGTGCAATTTGTTCATCTTTGATCGCACAGGCGTTTCAATCGGTGCATTACCCGATCCTGCCCCATGTTGAGGAGTTGGACGCACCCACGCGGACCCGGCATGGGTATATCGTGAGTGAATTACTCCACATACGACACCACAGCCTGTTTGCCCCCAAGGATTTCGATATTTCACCGTATTTCAAGATCATCAAGCCCACGATCGAAACGGGTTTCGACTACAAGCGGTTGGCGTGGGGAGATGGCGATTCCATGTCCACTCTCGGTAGGCAAATGCCCGTGTAAAACATTGCAACGTATGCCGCAAAGGCATGCCTCTTGCGGTCTGATTCATTATATATTCTATGGCGGGTGTTCGCCGCTTCCGGCCACTACACGAATCGCCGCTGCGCGGTCTTCCGTGCGGGGCGCAACGGGATGCAACTGCAGGATTCAACGTGAAAATCGGGGATTGGCGATATACTGGTATTAGACTTGACAGGTGTAGTTTCTATGATTAGGTGAATGAATGCCCGGGTCGATGCACAACCACGATCAATGCAACGAAGACCGCCGCGCCTTCGGTCGGGTTACCTTGTGGCTTGACAGCAGAATAAGTAACCGGAGCAAAGCCTCTCGACCGCAAACGAATTGCCGATTGATCAATCTGTCATTCGGCGGGGCGAAGCTGCTAGTGCCGAGAAAGACGGACAACGACGGTGATGTGATTGAGGTATATATACCGCTTGTGAATCGACAAGGTATCTCGTTACGGGCCAGGATCGTGCGCTCCGCGGCGATCAAGAGTAAGCAGGTCCTTGCCGTTAAATTCGACCGGATACCGAACTCCAAGCGGCACGAGCTGCATCGAGTGCTTACCAGCTACGTTGCCAAGGACGCCGGAACTGGGAAATCCGCTCCACTGTCGCCTTATTCATAGCTGTTTATCTGGCCCCTTGGCGTATCCACTCAAAGATCAAATCGAGTTCCGACGCGGAAAGTGATGCATCACCCGGCGGCATTTTCAATCGGCTGTCATCTTTGAGGGTAATGGTATAGGTCAGCCAGCCTTTTCGGGGTTGTCCGGGGACCACCGCCGGACCTGATTTGCCTCCCTCGAGTATCTCATCAACGGAACTCAGGCGTAGACCACCGTCGGGAAACCAGCCACTGTGGCAGTCGTTGCAGTGCACTTCAAACAACGGTCTTATGTGTTTCGAAAATGTCACAGAATGAGGATCGGGGACGACAGACGCGTTCGCCAGCAAGTACGCTGGTTCCATCAGCATTGCAGCAGCGAAAAGGAGCGGTCGACTTATCACCCGCACTCACTCATTAATCATTAACCTGCCCGCAAATTCAATTCCATTCTCAGTGATAACGATTTCCGCGTCGGAAACACCATCCAGGAATGTCGGCGGATGAGCGTTTTTCGGCTCCGGCCCTTCTGCACCGATCGTAAAACCTAGTCGCTGTGCCTGCGACAACAGATCGAAGTAGGCTCGATAATTAATTTTGTAGTAAAGCAGCCCATTGTTTTGTAACCCTTCTTTGCCAAGCTCCCGCACCAGGCCGCTGGACTTGACACCGGAGAATAAGGCAAGGTGCTTGCCGGCCAAGGCAAGCTTTACTGCGCCGTACTGTGTTTCGGGGGCTATCCAGGGCAACGACAATGGGACCGTAACTGGTGTGCCGTCGTCGGGCACTTCAACCTCGCCCAACAGAGGAAGCGCAGACAAGCTGTTCAACAGCCTCCGCGGGTTGTCGCTGGAGACCGCAATCAGGGCATCCAGTGCGTCGACCGTGTCGGTGCCATTCGAAGGATTCAGGCCGACGTCGAACAGGCTTATGGAAAGGCCTTTGAGTCCCTGGGCCAGCAGGGCCGTCATCGCCACTTCGGGCCAGGATTCGCCCGCCTGCCGCCCCCATCGGTTCAGCCACGCCAGAGCAGGACATCGATATTTCCAACGTTTCATCCGCTGGGCGAGTTCTCCCGCTGCCTCACCGGATTTGTCAACATCGATACCAATCGCTATACCGAGCACCAGATCACGGTTTTGTCTCAAGTGCGACGGTATGAAACCCTGAAATTTTCCCAAGATCTCGATCAGTCTCCGGTCGTTGACTTCCAATACTCCATGATACACTGCCGGCAGAACGCCGGATTGAAGGTTATCCCGGTACCCCATGATTGTCCGCGGCCAGATCTCAGCGATGCGACCGAGTTCCTCCGCGCAGCCGGGACTGCGCAATTGCCTCCACACTTCGACATCCCCCGTGTCTTTGATGAGTCGGTCCAAATCCCGGCCGGCACGACTCCCCGCCGAGGTAATTGCCGCTGCAATGGCTTTGTGATTGAGGACAGTGACACCGATTTCAGGCCGATAGTCGTACTTATCGATGAGACGGAGAATGGCTCCGGAGTCGGCCAGTGACCGGCGAGGAGGCGTTATGCCCAGTGCATCCGGCACCGCCGGGCGATCACCAAGCTCGACTGTGAACACGACGTCTTTTTCGACATGGGCGATAACCAGTGACGGGCTCCCATCCCGCTCACCCAGAGGGTATGCCCGATATTCGCGGTCCGCCGCCTTCCGTATCGATGCCGTGATGCCGCGGCGGTCCTCAATATCCAGCAGGGTCGATCGAAAAGCGGACGGGTCGGCAAGCGCCAGTCTCAAGACCGGGGTGACACCGACTGTGTACAAACTCAACTCGAACTCGTCGGCAAGACCCAAAGCCTCCAGGAACCGTTCGGGGTCGTCCGTATTATCCAGGTAGGCCGACAGCAGTCCGAGCAAGACTTGTTCACCGGCCGACGCGTAACGCTTGCTTGCGTCCTCCAACAGATCGTGGCGGTCGATCCACCCGGACCAGTCGCCGCCAAGTGGTCCATAGTCCAGCACCTTACGTGCTGGAAACGGGTGCAGTCCTCCAAAAAACACCAGTGTGTCGTCCGGAATCAGCGCCAGGTGAGAGGATGCGGGGGCGCCCCCGAATTGGGCGCCGTGCTTGATAAACAAAACTACCCCGGCTACAACACTGACTGCAACAGAAATGATGATTAATTTCTTCACAGTGGTCGACAGCCGGGCCGTGATCGAATACGCATTCCAAGAAGTATCGGTCGAATTAGACCCTGCGGCAAGCACCGGCTCATTGCTTGTATTTAGATAACAACGTCGACACGAATGTAAAGCCTGGTCACCGTTTGCCCGGCATATGTAATATAATTGCCGTTATTGATTAACCCCCGCTGGTGGACTCCACGATGAAGAAATACCTGCTGTGGTCAGCCCTGATGGGTTTGTTGTTGGCCGCCGCCGCCGCTGTTTTACGGCCTGTGCTGGTTGAACGCAGGACACCGCAGTGAATTCGAAAAACAAGACCCGTAACATCGCGTTATTTTGCGACTTTGAGAATGTCGCCTTGGGCGTACGGGACGCGGAATATTCGGCGTTTGACATCCAGAAGGTGCTGGAACGTCTGCTGCTCAAAGGCAATATTGTGGTCAGGAAAGCCTATTGCGATTGGCAGCGTTACAAAGACTTCAAAAAGGCCATGCATGAAGCGGCGTTCGAATTGATTGAAATACCTCACCTGCGGCAATCGGGGAAAAACTCGGCCGACATACGCATGGTGGTCGATGCACTGGATCTCTGTTACACAAAATCACACGTGGAAACTTTCGTGATTATCAGCGGTGACTCGGATTTTTCGGCGTTGGTGAGCAAATTGCGAGAGAACAACAAGATCGTCGTCGGCGTCGGCGTCAAGAAGTCGACGTCTGATCTGTTGATATCCAGCTGTGACGAATTTATTTACTACGACGACCTGGTAAGGGAGCCCAGGAAGCCGCGTCGCGCCGCATCCAAGACGACTCCGTCGAAAACCGCCGCCAAGACGACTAAGCAGGCCAGGGAGGACAAACGTAAGCAAGAAGCGCTGCGTTTGGTGATGGAAACCGTAGAGGACTTGTACGAGGAGCGTGGTGAGGAGGACAAGGTCTGGGGCTCGATGGTGAAACAGGCTCTGAAGCGGCGCAAACCCGGATTCAGCGAGGCCTACCACGGATTTCGCACGTTTGGCGAGTTGTTGGAGGAGGCCCAGGCGCGTCAATTGCTGGAGCTGCAGTATGATGAGAAGTCAGGTGGTTACATCATCAAGAGTTCCACTTGAGCCGGTGGTAACCGGGGTGAATGAGTCGCCCGGCTATGGCCGACGGTGTTTGTACGCTTGACGATCCTGATTGTCGTTCCGGTATAGCGGCGATGTCCGTCTTCGACGATCGATACCTGGCGAAATTAAAACGCCAGCTCCTCCAGACGCAAGGCGTACTGCAGCGCCTGGAGAAACGCACCCGCGCGGACGTCGAGCCCGTAGAACTCGACCAAACGCGTGTGGGTCGAATTACACGGATGGACGCACTGCAGGATCAAGCCATGTCTCAGGAAGCGAGGCGGCGCAGACAGGCTGAGTTGAGCAAGATTGCCGACGCGCTGCGTCGAATTCGCGACGGCCACTACGGCTACTGTGAAGAATGTAGTCGGCCCATCTCCGTTGCGCGCCTTGACATTGACCCCGCCGCGCCGCTGTGTATTGCTTGCGCCAATGAATTGGAAAAATGAGGCTCGTAATCGGCGGTACAATGAATATCCGTGTACCAGGGCGGTGGTGGCTTGTCCAGTATTGTCGGTGTCGGTCATGGTTGCCACCGCCTGTATTCTAGACACATCGTCACCGAACACCCGCCGTAAATCTTCGCGGACTTTGCGCTGCTCGCGGAACCAGACACCCCGCCTCCCGGGGTCTGAACGCAGCGCGATCATATTCACCTTATCGGTGTAAGCGTTCGGCCACGCCGGTCCTATGGATTGAGCGTCTGCCCCGGTACCTGCTAGCCTGCATATCGCACCAAGGCGGCGAAATAATGGTGTATCAAGTTGATTGTGTTCAATGATTCGGTCTTAGTTGATTCGTACAGTTTGTGCTTCTGCAATCGCCAATCCCGGCCCTGGCTTGATCTCGAACGCCTGCACTTGCGCTTCACTCAACCCATAGCTCGCTATGGATTTCGTTCCAGCGCGGCGTACAGACGCCCGATCTTTTCGCCAGCTTCCGGGATCCTTGGTGCAATATGCAGGCTAGCCCCACAACGGCGGTCGTATCGACTGCCGCGGCCTCATGTCCGGGAGCGACGGCAAGCCGCTGAACTGAAGCCCTACTGGCGCCGGTATCTGGACCGCTCGCGGCGGGATGAAACACCCTGGACCAGTGAACCGGGGTTCGAGAAATACCGTGTTTGCCTAAGAACTCGGCACCGCGTCGCCGAGTGCTCCGAAGCGTCTGGAACGGCATTGGGCGTGGTCCGCAGCATGGACGAACCCCGGTCGGGTGGAAATCCCCGGGCTTCTCCTGCATCATGCCGCAAGCCCAACGTAGAGGGAAAACAATGGCGTGCTGTCACTACTTTGAACCGACCCGCGAGGGTGCCGACGCGTTCACCGTAGAAATGCCGCGCGTCACCTACGGCCGCGGCGTGCTGGACGAAGTTGGTGAACGCGCACTCGGCCTGGGCATCCATCGTGCGGCATTGTTCACCGACGTTAATCTGCTCGACTCCGAGCACCTGTTCCGCGCACGGCAGTCGCTGACGGCGGCGGGTATCGACGCGGTCGTGTATCACGACGTGCGAATCGAACCGACCGATGTGTCGGTGCTCGAAGCAGCGGCGTTTTTCCGGGATGGGCATTTCGACGGTTTGATTTCCGTCGGTGGCGGCTCGGTGATGGACACGGCGAAAGGGGCGCTGGTTTATGCCCGGGCGCCCGCCGATTTCCAGATCTATTTCGCTCCGCCGGCCGGCGCAGGCAGGCCGGTGCCGGGGCCGTTGAAGCCCCATATCGCGTGTCCCACGACCTCCGGCACGGGATCCGAAGCTACCGGACTCTCGGTGATCCGTTTCGAATCCATCAATACCAAATTCGTGCTCGCCAGCCGTCATCTGTTGCCCGACGAGGCGGTCATCGATCCGGCGTGTATAGACACGTTGCCGACCATGATTGTGGCATCCACCGGATTCGATCTGTTGAGCCACGCCATTGAGTGCTACACGGCGCGGGCCTATACTCGCTGGCCCAAGGTGGACAAACCCGGTGCCCGGCCAATGATACAGGGCGCGAATCCCTGGAGCGATCTGCACGCCCGGGAAGCCCTGCGCATCGTTGCTGAGTGTCTGGAACGGGGAGTCGCCGATGCCGGCGACCGTGAGGCGCGCGATCGGCTGAGCTGGGCCGCCGCCCTGGCCGGTTTCGCGTTTGGAAACAGCGGCACTCACTTGCCGCATGCGCTCTCCTACGCAGTCTCCAGAGCGGCGCGCGGCTATCGTCCGCCGGACTACCCTGGCAGCGGTACATTCGTGCCCCATGGGCTGAGTGTAATCGTGAATGCACCGTCGGTTTTCCGCTACACCGCCCCGGCCGCGCCGGAACGGCATCTCGAGGCGGCACAGTGTCTGGGCGCCGATACCGGGGATGCTGGACCTCCTGAGGCTGGTGAAGTGGTGGCGTCGCGCATCATCGACCTCATGCGGGCAACTGGGGCCCCTAACGGTCTCGCGGGCGTTGGTCTGACCGCGGCTGACGCCGATGCGCTTGCAGACAGCGCCGTTCAGCAACAGCGGGCGATCGGAAACGCGCCGGCGGAAACCGGCCGAGACGAGATTCGCGGCATCTTCGAGGACGCGGTATCCTACTGGTGATCGGCTTGCCGGCAAACGCCACCGGGCCGCCAGCAGTGAGACACGCCGACACCATTCACGCCGATTAACAGTAAGGTCCTGTCCGGTTACGGGTCCGCTGCACTTCCCGGGATGGGTCTCTGCCGGCGGTGTCATGCACGCTCAAGGTTGACACCGTCGGTTCAAATGCCTGCGTCAAGCGTCGCGGCGACGCCGTTGCGGGCCCCGTGATCGACAGGATTAGAACTGAAAAACGAGGTAAGCGGTGACGTTCCCTGAACTCGACACATTGGATTGGGCCGCGACCGTCTGGTTCGCGTTGTGCTGGGTCGGTTATCACTATTTTTCGAGATACCGTTCGCAGCGCACGCCTCGACTGCAAAACGCGTTGCACGATGCCATCAAAGACTGGATCCAGGTACTGCATAAACGGGATCTGCGCATCGTGGACACGACGGTCATCGCCAACCTCGAACGCAGTGCGACCTTCCTGGCCTCGAGCAGCTTGTTGATTATCGCCGGTCTGTTGACCGCGGCGGGGGCCTCTGACAAGGCCATTCGTTTTATCGCCGAATTACCCTATGGCGTGGAAGTAACGCGCCAGGCGTGGGAGATGAAGGTCCTAATGCTGATCCTCATCTATGTCTATGCATTTTTTACATTCACCTGGTGCATGCGGCAGTGGGGAATCGTGTCGATTCTGGTCGGCAGCGCACCGCTCGCCGATGACGATACCGCCAGCACGCAACAACGCGTTGAACACGGTGAAACCATCAGTGAGGTCGTCTGGCTTACCATTAACTCGTTCAACCTGGGGTTGCGGGCGTACTATTTCAGCCTGGCGCTGTTGTCGTGGTTTGTCCATCCGATCGCGTTTATATTCGCCGCCACATGGGTGGTGGGTGTGTTGCATCGCCGCGAGTTTCGATCGAGGACATTGAAAGCTCTGGTTTCCGGACGGGCCGGGACTATAGCCGGGACATAAACCGTTTCGTTGCGTAATCGATGCGGACGCCGCTCGACCCGGACCGACGCGGGCACAAAGGCAGTAGGTGATGCACTGTCTTGTGCTCCGAAACCATGCTAAACGAGCTCTTAAAACAATCTTACCAGGAACAGGCTGTCGACCCGGAGCGATGCCTAACCTGGGTGTCACAGATCTGCACGGATTATCTCGGCCTGCAGCGTGGCCGTGTGGACGCCGACCAGCTGATCCAATTGAAGTTTGCCGTCATATTCTGGCGGTCGTCGCTGCTCAGGAGTCTTATTCAGACTCCCCCGGCGTGGGCCGGCGTCAGGCCGGAGATACTTGCCGAAATATTCACGCAGCTCAATACCTACATCACAGAGCCGTTGCGGCGGCCGTTGGCCGGCATAGTGAATCGGGAATTGTTTGCCTCTCTCATGGCTCAACAAGGACTAACATCGAGCGATCACCCGCAGCACGACCCATTGGCGGGACCCGGGATCGACCTGCAGATAGTTGCCAATCGGAGTTCGTCCTGGCCGTACGAAAGATGGCGAAAAATCGGTAGATATGGCGCCTACCGGTTCGACGGCGACGGCGTCCAATACCGCGGAATCTTGTTTCGGCCTGGCGACGTGTTACTTGCCAATGTCAATCTGGATGGTAATGGTATTTACACTGCTTTGAGTGATCCCCGGGGGTTTTCGTCACACTCCGCATTTTTCGCGATACTGCAGGACGCGGCCGGTCGATACCCGGCGGTGATCGAGACTTATGAAAAGGGCGTGCGTGCCGTACCGTTAAATGTGTTTTTGGGACCCCGCTTCAGTGCGTACGTCGAGGTTTATCGGTACAGAGAACTCTCGTCACATCACACTGAGCGGATCAATGCGGCCGCGCTTGCCATAATGCGCGAGGTCAACGGATACAATTTCGACTCGGAAGACACCGACAGACAATACATGTCCTGCACTAGCGTCGGGCGCTTTTTGCACAGTGATGCCGGTCTGCGTCCTGTCGAGACCAAGAGCTACATACGCGATCCTCAAATTGTGAGTAATCTGGAGCGGTTGGGTTATACCTGTTTCTCCTTTTTTGCACCGGTTGATTATATGCTCGACGAGAAACTCCAATGTGTGGGGTGGGTCGACAACAACCAGTTTCAAAGCTTACTGGCACGCGAACTCGTCGACCGGAAATTCCGCAGCCTGTTCTCGAAATCGCGGCTCAATCCAGAAAGGTTCCCGTCTCGTTACCGCGTAAACCTTTGGGCGATCGGTCAAATTCGTCGTGGGACCCTGGTGGGCAGACTGATCTCCATGATCGAGGGGTTCGATAAAGTCAATCTACCCAAAGGTCCTGATACACTGCTCGCTGTGATCACGCTGGCGGAGGCGCAGCTCGGACGGTCTATCCGAAAAACCGAGCAACTATTGAGTGGGCTTACAACCCGGTACTCTCACTTTGATCTCGACGAGTTTCTCAACGGCACTACGGTAACGCGTGCGATCCGTGATCCGGTCAAGTTGGATTGGCTCGAACGGGTCGATTGAGTTCCCGGCATCAACGCATGCTGGATAGGTTGGCGATTAGTGCGGTCTGCTTGCGTCGAATCTCGGACGCGATTTTGTACGCCAGATCACGATCTGCGGAGCCACATTTCACCGCTACATCGGCGCAATGCTCGAGGTCCTCGACCACCGCGTCCATTAAGGCACACTCAATAACGTCCGCGACCTTGTCGTATGTTTTTCTGCTCGGGTCGACACCCAGTGCCTGGCAAACGGCTGTAGCCACGGTACGCGCGCGTGCTTTATAGTCCATTTTTCAACGCCTCTATGACAATATATGGGTTACAGCGCCCGGCTAGTGTAACCTTACAGCGCCCTGTTATGCGACCGTCACCGGATTGGGTATCGTTGGGTTTGTCGATGTCCACCGCCGCGCCGGAGTCGGTGGCTGGTATGGCCTGGTCCGGGTTGCTGGCGCTGAATCGGGGATGGCAAAATTACACACTTGACGCAATGCTGATGTGCACAAGGCGACCAGTCGCTAGACACAGCAGCCAAGGACAGATCATATCAGCGGCCGGACGGGCCGATATCAATACGGCACATTGCTGCCGTGGGAGCTGAACTTTGGAATACTTGCACACAATGATTCGAATATCCGATGTCGATGAGTCGCTGGATTTCTTCTGCAACAAACTGGGACTGGTCGAAGTGAGCCGGAAGGAAAATTCCGCTGGCCGGTTTACGCTGATCTTTCTGGCGGCGCCGCGTGATGTCGAACGTGCCGGGCAGACGAGGGCTCCGATGGTCGAGTTGACCTACAACTGGGATCCGGAAGAGTACACGGGGGGCCGCAACTTCGGACACCTTGCGTATCAAGTCGACAACATTTACGAAGTGTGCCAGCGGTTGATGGACCTGGGCACGACTATCAATCGGCCACCCAGAGACGGTCGCATGGCATTTGTGCGGTCTCCCGACAAGGTCTCGGTAGAACTTCTCCAGACCGGCGAGCCACTGCCTGCCCGCGAACCATGGGTGTCCATGCCGAACACTGGAGAATGGTAATCCGGGTGGATATCTGCCGCATCGGCGACCGTAATCAACTCACCGCGCCATCGTGCACACAGTGCACGGAAGCAGGGACTAACGCGACGTTCCGACGCCCGATCTATCGACCGTCGTGCGGGATCCTGTGCGCTACATGCAGGCTCCAGCAGTTATTACAGATGTCGCTGGGGTGACAATTGCAGCGTCAAGACCGCCGGCGCGGCGGACTCGAACCGGCATTGTGAGCGCTCGGAGCGGTTATGCTATGATAAGAAGGTCGAGATGTGTCAATGGTGCAGATACACATCGCGGCGGCCGGCGGTGGTTTTGATTGCAAGTTATCCAGGTTATTTCAGAAGTACGTCCTGATTGACTCCTGTAAATCACCTCGTGTTATTGCAATTGAACACTGGTTTGTTGACTTGAAGAGGTAATTTATATGGCTAGAGGTACCGTTAAGTGGTTTAACGAATCGAAGGGGTACGGGTTTATATCCCCTTCAGACGGTAATCAGGATGTGTTTGTGCATTATTCCGCCATTGTGGGAGAGGGCTACCGATCCTTGGCTGAGGGGCAGACGGTCAGTTTCGAGGTCCAACAGGGACCAAAAGGACCCCAGGCAGCTCAGGTTAGAATCGAGAACTGATTTCGTTATTCATCACCGTAAACTGAACAGCCCCGCATCCAATGGCGGGGCTTTTCATATCTGTTTGGTGCAACTCATGTTCGGTCTTGATGATAGAGCGAGGGTAAGTCTTGAAGAAAATGTTTGTGGGTAATTTGCCTTCCGACGCATCCGAAGACAGCGTCCGTGATCTATTTTCCGAGTTTGGCACGGTGCGTTCGATACATCTGGTGCGTGACGTCTTCTCCGGGAAGTGTCGGGGGTTTGGATTCATTGAAATGGAAGGACATGAGGCAAGGGCGGCGATCGCCGGTCTCGACGGACGGTCATTCGGCGAAAAACCACTCAAGGTCCGATACGAGGAGCCGCGCAGCGGTGGGCGGAGAAGACGTCGCCGCTGAGTAATGTCCATTGAACTGAGCTGGTTGTATACCAGCCGCAGGGTCGATCAGTAAGCATCGACATCGAGCTCCCGGATGCGCTTCGTTGTCTGGCGTTGTTGAGATATAGTGGCTCCGTATTCCTTGCTGAGTGAGCGAACGCGCAAATTGTGATGATGATGCAAAATACATCGTCGGAGCAGGAAAACGATCGCCTGCTCAAGCTGCGTCGGTCCGGTCGGGAAGTTTGGTTGGCCGGTCTCAACGTATTGATTGGGGTCGGAGAGGAGAGCGCTAAATATTTTCAATCCCTGTTACAACACGGGCCATCCGTGGAGCAGCAGTATGGACAGTTCACCGAGAGTCTGGAGCGGCTCGGCAAGGGCGTGAATCAATTCGCTGTGAAGGCAAACAGCGCAATGGATGTGGTTGACGGCATTCTTGAAGAACAGACTGCATTTGTGTTCTCAAAATTGGGGATGCCGGCGACCGGCCCGGTGAACGCTTTGAAGTCGATGCAAGACCTGCGGCACAAGGCAATGAGCATGGTCGGCGTCTCTGCCGAGGGTGAGCCCGAGGTGATTAAAAAACGATCCCGGAAGAAACGCACAACCAAGCGGCAGACGAAGAAAAAAACCATCGGCGATTCGGATTGACCGGTTTGACATCCTGCCGTTGCGGTTGAATTTCCTTGTCGATTGCCTCCATCAGCCAGAACAGGTGCGGGGCCACAGATCTTTCGATTCTTGGTAACGGTTCGCCCGCAGCGTTAACGCTGACGGCATGGGTTGATTTCCGTTAACATACACCGGCCCGTCCAGCCGACCGATTGATGGACCGCGCTTGCTGGGCTGCTTGCAGTGGCGGTTGGCGAGGTTGGCATGACTAACTGGATTCGGAGGTGTAATTGATGACAGCTTTTACGACAAGCGTCCTTGTGACGGTGTTACTGGTGGGGACCTCGATGTTCGGCGGTTTGGCCGCTGCCGACCCGGATCGTGGGGAGGCGACGCAGGCGACCATGATGCAGGGCAGGGCGCACCACGGCTCCGGCCCGGACCATCAAGAACAGCACACGCAGCATCATGGTCAGGAGGGCCGAGACCACGCGGAACATCACGCCCGTCACCATGGTCGAGGGGACTCGGATGCGGATAGACAACGCAGGCGCCACCATGGCGCTGAGGGGCATCACGGCCCAAGCGCGGAGAATGCCCGCCGCGGCGGACATTGGCGGCAGATGCTGTCGTCGGAACAGCTCACACAGCTCGAGCAACTGCGGGTAACGCACATTAAGTCCGTCGCGCCGATCAAGGCGGACATGCGGGCCAGGAAGGTCGAGCTGGCAGTCCTCGCGACTGATGACACACCCGATTCGGCGGTGATCGGCAAAAAAATCGATGAACTCCTGGATTTGAAGAGAAATATCCTGCGTAAACGTTATTTGTACATCGCCGAGGTGCGCACGCTGCTCACCGTGGAACAGCGAACCGTCTATGATCTGGATATGTTACGTTCTGTGAAGCATGGCCGGATGCGCCACCACGGCAGCCGCTGACGACAGGGAATCTCACGTACCTATTCTACGCACCGCCCCGTACGGCGGCGGCAGACCGGTGCCGCCCGCGCGGTCGGTTCCGCTCAGGTCGACGTGGGTGCGTTGTCAGTATGGCCGAGCACCGGGTGTGGACGGTACGGTCCCGACAATGCCGACAGCTCCTCGTCATCGAGCGTTATGTCCAGGGCACTGATCAATTGCTCCAGATGGTGAAGTTGAGTCGCCCCGATGATCGGGGCGGTCACGCCCGGTTGTTTTAACAGCCAGGCCAGGGCGATCTGGGCATTGCTTGCGCCACGCTGCTGGGCAATGGTGCCCAGCCGCTCGACGACCGTGAAATCGCTGTCTTGGTAGTACAACTGGTGGGCGCGATCGTCGGTCCTGGAACGGATGGTGTCGCCGTCGAGATCGCGAGTCCGGTTCCCGGCCAGGAAGCCGCGCGCCAGGGGGCTCCACGGCAGGACGGCGATCCCTTCGGCGCGGCACAACGGAATCATTTCCCGTTCTTCTTCCCGATACACCAGATTGTAGTGATTCTGCATCGCGGCGAACCGGGTATATCCCTTCAGTTCGGCGAGTGACAGGAATCGGGCGAATTGCCACGCGAACATACTCGAGGCACCGACGTACAGCGCCTTGCCGGCCCGTACGACATCGTTCAGGGCCGCCAAGGTCTCTTCCAGCGGCGTCGATGGGTCAAACCGGTGGATTTGATAGAGATCGACGTATTCGACGCCCAACCGCCTGAGGCTGGCGTCGATCGCGTGACGTATGTGTTTTTTCGACAGGCCGCGCTGATTCGGATCGTCGCCCGTCGGCATCTGCACCTTGGTTGCGATGACGACCCTTTCCCGGTCCACGCCCAGATCCCTCAAGGCCCGCCCGAGCACTTCCTCGCTGCGGCCGTGTGAGTACACGTCGGCCGTGTCGAAGAAATTGATACCCGACTCGATCGCACGCTCGAAGAACGGCCGGGCCGCCGGCTCGTCGAGGATCCACTCGCGCCACGACGAGGACCCATAGCTCATGCATCCCAGGCAGAGCCGCGAGACCTTGAGGCCGGTATCACCTAGCCGGAGGTATTCCACTGCGCCTCCTTTGAATGCTTCTGGGCAGCGATCCGCGGAACACCGGCCCCCATTCGATCGGTGCGGGTCACACCGCCGTGCACCGGCACTGCTTCCCACACCGCCCGCCGGAATTCCGTCTCACTTGGTTCGTTTGAATACGATTAATCCCATTCCCGGTTTAACGCTGCGCCGGTGCGAGACACCAAGGGACGGGGGCGGACGGACAGCGGTGCCGCGTCCGGGCGCCGCGATCCGGTGCGGCCACCGCGAGGCCTGCGGAACCACCGCCAAGGGTAACTGCGGAGGATAATACACGGGGACATAGACGATCGTGGTTGGCTTGTCCGCTTCGGGACGTTCCCGTTCAGCGGCAAGGCGGTCCAGCCAATCCTGAAACTCGCGGTTCAGTTCTACGGCCTCGCGCCACCGCCGTTCCTGCGCCTCCCGGCAAGCCCGGTTGTCGCATTCCAGGGTGTCGATGCTTTCAACGGTGGCGCTGGCGGTGGGGGGGTGATCACTGTAGTGCGTTTGGCCGGCGCCGTCGGTCCACTTGAAGGCGTCGGCGTACAGACCGGAACCCGGTAGACACAATAATGCCACCAAGGTGCAGCAACGGCGAGTCATAGCGGCCAAACCCATGCGGACGTCCACGCTTGGTGTTGACACCATTGTACGCTGATGTCGTCGGGTCGGACAAATCCGACCGCGTACAGCGGCTTGTATTCAGCAACCGCTGGTGGGCAACGCCGCCGGTGCCGCGACAGCGGCAGCCCAAGCGGTAGGGCCCGGTATCCCAGGGCGCTTGAATTGGGTTTGATATTCCATCATTCTTGTGCACCCGCACGCACCGTACCGGCGGATCTGACAGGCTTCTGGGGAGGGGACAGTATGTACAGGTGTCGAAATCGGGCACGCACGTAGCTTGGAGGCAGTCCGGACATTTCCGTGGTATGAACCATTCCATCGACGATTTGCTGGCGATTATGGATCGCTTACGTGACCCCGAAGACGGCTGTCCATGGGATCGCGAGCAGACCTTCGCCACCATCGCGCCGTATACCATCGAAGAGGCCTATGAAGTCGCTGATGCAATCGATCGTGGTGATTTCGAGGAATTGCGGGATGAATTGGGCGATCTCTTGTTTCAGGTTGTGTTTTACGCCCGTCTGGCCAAGGAGCAGCAGCGGTTCGTGTTTGCCGACGTCTTAGACGCCATTTGCGAAAAGATGCGGCGCCGGCACCCCCACGTATTCGGCGATGCCGTGTACACCTCCGACACTGCGCTGCACGCCGAGTGGGAGCGGCACAAACAACGCGAGCGGCGCGACCGGATCGGCCAAGCCGGCAGCGTCATGGACGGCATCGCGCAAGCGCTGCCCGCCTTGGTGCGCGCCGGTAAGCTGCAACGGCGGGCAACCCGGATCGGTGCCGGTGTGGGCGATGCCCGCGGCGTACTCAAGCAATGCCGCCAGCAGCTGGGGGAGTTGGAGGCCGGGTTCGGCGGACGCGACGACCGCGACGTACCGAAGCGGATCGGCGAACTGCTGTTTAGCTGTGTGGCGCTGGCCAGTCATGCGGGGATCGACGCCGAACAGATATTGCGTCAATTTAACGCTGAGTTCGAACGGCAATGCCGTGTTCTCGAGTCGGAAGCGCCGCCCGCAGACACCGGGCATGGTTGCCGTGAACCGGAATAGGCCGGGCCGGGGCCTTGGGCCTAACGCGACTGAGGTGCTCGAAGCATGCGGGAGATAGTCACCTTGAAGACCTCACGCCGTGAGGTTCTGGTCGATGTCACCGAGCAAGTCCGCGGCATCGCAGCGCGCAGCGGCATCAGCAACGGGCTGGTATCCGTCTACGCGCAGGGGGCAACGGCGGCGGTCATGATCCAGGAAAACTGGGACGACAGCGTGCAATCGGATGTTGTGCAGCTGCTTCAAAAGTTGATCCCCCAGGGCGTTTGGCTGCACGATGCACAGGACGGTAACGGGGATGCGCATCTCAAGGCGGGACTGGTCGGTCCGTCGGAAACCGTTCCCCTGGTGGACGGCTCCCTGGGGCTCTCAAGGTGGCAGAATATTTTTTTCTGCGAGTTTGATGGACCACGCGCCGACCGCCGGTTGGTGTGTACCGTGCTCGGCGATCCATAGCCGGAAGTTAGGGCGTGTGCGGTGGGTCCGATGGCGAAGCGTAAACCGTTGCAACCGGAAGGCCGGCCGCTGAGCGGGTTCGGTATAGAATCACGGCGATGCCCGACCCTCTACCGTAAACCACTACTCAAACAGGAGGACACAATGGCCGAATCTATGGACGACATCCTGCACCCGACAAGCGGTACGGATCCGGATTTTCCAGACGCTCCCGAAGAGTGGAATACCGATACGGCAATCGGCCGGGCCGGTGAGGACGGCCTCGAACTCGAAGATGATCACTGGCAGGCCGTGCGCGCTCTGCAGCACTATTTTGCCAAGCGCGGCGGCAGCGGGATCAATGTCCGCGAGTTGCACGATGCGTTGAATGAGAGCTTCCATGTCAAAGGCGGGATAAAATACCTGTACCAACTGTTTCCGGGTGGTCCCGTCGCGCAGGGTTGCCGGATTGCGGGTCTGCAACCACCGGCGGGGAGCGCTGACCGGGGATTCGGCAGTGTCCAATAATCCGGCGCAAGCGAACGGCGGTGGGCGGAGACGATCGAGGGCGTTTGTTGCGGATTGCCTAACGGCGCCGGACGTTTTTTTTGCTGGCCCGTTTCGGTGTGAGCGTGTACTGGTCTTCTGTGGTAAGCCCGTGGAAGTAATCCGCCTCGTCGATGAGCAGCTGGGATGTCGTGCTGGGAACGGCGGCGATCTCGACTCGTACGCCTTCTGACTTCAGGTGTCGTACCAACTCGATGTAGTCTGAATCTCCGGACATGATGATGATGGTGTCCACCTTGCTCGCCAGTTGTGTGGCTTTGATGGTCAGTGGTATATCGGCGCTTTTGTGGCAAGGCCGCACCGAGCCATGGTAGTGGTCATGCAGGCGCTCCTGCAGTTTTGACGAGATCTGCCGACCTTCGCGAAAATAGACCAATCGATTGAGGCCGCGGTTATCGAGTAGTCTCGGAACCAGTTTGTCAAAGTTGACCATCGATTTCGGATCGCCGGTTTCCTCGTGGATGCTGCGCTCAATGTTGTTTCCGTCCACCAGAATGGCGACCGATTGACTTATTCGTACCTCGTCGAGGCGCTGATCGGACATGTGCGTATAACAGATTAATAATGAACCGTAACAGTATAGAATGACGATGGGCCGCCTGTCCCGTCCGACATCCCGCTTGTAGAAATTCGTCGCTTGCCCGGCGAGCTTGATACAATACATATTGCAACCCTGACGACAAAGGGGGATTGTTAGCGTATGAAACAAGATTTCGATGAGTCGCGTAACTACGACGATGCCGCCAGTGAGGCCATTGAGTTGGGGAATCGATTGGCGGATCGGGACCAGGAGGCCAATGTCTGGGATATCGCCGACGGCTTGCTGGCGGGTGCCGTACAGTACTGGTTGTATTCACGTCAACCGTGCGGCGATCCGTTTTGCGAGGAATGCGAAGCGGTCAATTCGGCGGAAAAGCGACTCAGTGAGATACTCGCGTTGACCCAGGAATTGGCGAAAGACAGCGAATACTATCACTCCCCAACGGACGTCAATGTCGGCACCGCCTGAGCCGCCTTAGCTGCGGCGTCCATCGGCATAGCCGATCATCGGAAACCGGGTCATCTGACATGAAGTTCAACGATATCGCGATCAGCGACGAGGTGTTCCGGGCCGACCTGCTGCCCGTCGAACTGCCCGCTGCCCCACAAACGCGCAAACTTGAGTTTCTCGGCAATGTCCTTGTGCACCAGACGGGCGACATCTGCAACGGTGTCGCCGCGACGTACAGTGAATGGGCGGTCCAGGTCGGCCTCCCGTCCCGGCGCCTTCGTGTAGACACGCACGATCTCCAAACCTTTGAACAGCGTCGACGCCAAGCGGTGTAACCCGCTACCGGTTTGTGCCGAAGTGGCGATGGCCGGGAACCGGACGCCGAGCAATTCTTCCAATACCCTGACTTCGTCGGGTTCCGGGTTGAGATCGCACTTGCTGGCGATCAGCAGGGTCGGCAAGACGATCTGAAACGGATCCCGCACGTAATCCGTCTCCCCCTCATCGATGCCAACGCATACGTCTTCGGGGGCCAAACCCGGCCAGTGTTCCTCGAGGACGATTTTTTTTGCCGCGAGCCGCTGCCGAATGACTTGAATATGATCGACACAATCAGGATCGTTAATATCGACGATCAGCATTGCGGCGTCGGAAGGTTGTAAGGTGTTGGCCAGCCACGGCTCCATGAAGTCCGCCGACACCGGCGGTAGATCGATGAGCTGCACGTGCACATCTTCGAACGGCAGCATCCCCGGGACCGGCATTTGGGTGGTGTACGGATAGGGGCCGCTGGGGGAGTGAGAGCCCGTCAAACGTGCGTGCAGGCTCGATTTTCCTGCATTGGGAGGGCCGATCAGACAGACCTGTGCGGCGCCCTCAGGCCGCACGGTGTAACTGGGGCCCTTACGACCGCCCTTCTTCGCCCCGGCCAGCTCTTCCGTCAGTTGTTTGATCCGCGTTTTAATGTCCGCTTGGACGTGTTCCGTGCCCTTGTGCTTGGGGATCGTGCGCAACATCTCTTTCAGGCACATCAAGCGGTCACGGGGCTCCCGGGCCTGACGAAAGGCCTGTTCGGCTTTCTTATATTCAGCGGTTACATTGGTTGGCATGTCGGATCTGGTTGAGAATCCCTGTTCGGTGCTACCGGATTATAACGGCGGCAGCCTCGTCAATCTGATGAGCACCCTGATTCAAGCGACCGGTGGAGAGTCGCCAGTCTATCCTGCGCTCCGCACCGTGGATATAGACATGGTCCGCGACCACCGACGGATCGTCCTGTTGGTAATCGATGGGTTGGGTCATCGTTATTTGAAACGTTCAGGGCATCAAAGCTGCCTGCGCGAACATCTGCACACACGGATGACCTCGGTATTTCCCTCGACCACCGCGTCGGCCATTACCACCTGCTTGACGGGGGATGCGCCGCAGCAGCATGCAATTACCGGTTGGTTCATGTATTTCAAGGAACTGGACACGGTGATGACGGTGCTGCGGGGTGTGAGGCGGGCCGGCGGGCCGGAACGGTGCGGACAGGGCACCGACTTGCGGCGGCTTTTTAATCAGCGATCCGTCTTTAACCGTATTTCGATTCCGTCCGTGGTGGTCGCTCCACAGGAAATCGCTCACTCCGAATTTAACCTTGCCCACCAGGGGAAAGCGGCGCTGCACGCCTACGCAACGCTCGCGCAGCTGTTCGAAACCACCGCCAGAGCAGTCGTGGCCGAACCCTCCCGGCGTTATGTGTACAGCTACTGGCCCGGCTTAGACCGCGTGGCCCACGAGTTCGGCATCGATGGACCCGAGGCGGCGGCCCATTTCGACGAGATCGACCGGTTGTTTCAGTGGTTTCTGGAGCGGATCAGGGGCACGGGGACCTTGGTGGTCGTGACCGCGGACCACGGTATGATCGATGTGCCGGCCGGCGGGGTCATCGATCTGAATGATCATCCCCGTCTGGCGCAAACCCTGCGCTTACCGCTGTGTGGGGAGCCCCGCGTGGCCTACTGTTATCCCCGGCCCGAACGGCGCGACGATTTTGTGCACTACGTACGGGAGACGCTGTGCGACTGCGTGGAATTGCACCGCAGTCGCGATCTGATCGACCGAGGTTTCTTCGGATTGGGTCCTCCTCACCGCATGCTCTGGGAACGTGTCGGCGACTACACGTTGATCATGAAGGACCGGTTCGTGATCAAGGACTGGTTGCCTGGCGAAACCCGCCACGTGCAGGTCGGGGTACACGGCGGCACCAGCGGCGCGGAGATGTATGTTCCAGTAATCGTCGTCCCGGCCTGACGAGCGTAGAACCATCCATAGCGGATTTGGACGCGTACGTCCGAGATCCCTGGTGCAAACTACCGGCTAGTTCGACTCCTCACGGGTCTTTACGGGCGGCTTGAATGCCTTCAAAACCTCCAGAGGAAACGGAAAGAAGATTGTCTGATTCTGCTCGTGGGACATGTCCAGCATGGTTTGCAGATATCGTAGCGTGATCGCCTGCGGCTGTTGATTGAGCACGGCTGCGGCCTCGGTCAGTTTGTGCGACGCCTGCAGTTCGCCTTCGGCGCTAATGACTTTGGCGCGTCGCATTCGCTCGGCTTCGGCCTGCTTGGCGATGGCGCGCACCATACTTTCGTCCAGATCGACGTGCTTGATCTCGACGTTGGAGACTTTGATGCCCCAGGCATCGGTTTGTTTGTCGAGTATTTTCTGGATGTCCGAATTCAGCCGTTCACGCTCCGAAAGCATTTCATCCAGCTCGTGCTGCCCCAATACCGACCTCAAGGTAGTCTGGGCGAGTTGGCTGGTGGCGATTTGGTATTGCTCGACCTGGATGATCGCCCGCTCCGGGTCGACGACCCGATAGTAAATGACCGCGTTCACCTTGACGGACACATTGTCCCGGGAGATGACATCCTGAGTCGGCACATCCAGCACCCGGGTGCGCAGGTCGACACGGACCATCTGCTGAATCGGCGGAATAACGATGATCAAGCCTGGGCCTTTTACGGTCTGAAAACGCCCGAGAAAAAAGATCACGCCGCGATCATACTCGCGGAGTATTTTGATGATGAGGAAGACAATGGCTATGACTACGGCCAGCGCCGGGATGAGGTAGACATTCATAATGAATTCTCCATCGAGAGGGGTTCCACCAGCAGAGTCAGTCCCTGCATGTCTTTGACTTTAACACGTTGTCCCGGTTGCACGGGGCCGGACGTCCGGGCTTCCCAAATCTCACCATGAACTCGAATGTGGCCGACGTCATCGAAGGCCGCGACCGCCTCACCGAGGCTGCCGATCATTTGCTCCCTGCCGCTCACCACTGGCTTGCGACGCTGCCTCAACACCAGCGATATCAAGCTGAACACGAACAAGGCCGTCGCGATCGTGACGGCGACGATCACCGGCAACGAAATCTGAAACGCCTCGATATCCGTATCAATCAGGATCATTGAGCCGATCAGGAAGGCGACTGCACCGCCGATGCCAAGGATTCCGAAACTCGGGGCGAACAGTTCGGCCACCATGAGCGCGAGCCCCAGAACGATCAGGGCGATGCCCGCGTAATCCACCGGCAGGACATGGAACGCATACAGCGCCAGCAGGATACAGATTCCGCCGATGACGCCGGGGAAAATACTGCCCGGGTTGGACAGCTCGAAGAACAGGCCGTAGATGCCCAGCAGCATGAGGATATACGCGACATTGGGGTTGGTGATGATGCCCAGCAGCTTGTTTCGCCAGTCGGGCTCCAGGGTCTCGATCTGCAGGCCTGCGGTGCGCAGCTCGACGGTCTTGTCTCCGACGCGGACGCTGCGACCATCGACTTGCGCCAGCAGGTCGTCCAAGTCGTCGGCGAGTACGTCCACAACGTTATGCTCCAGGGCGTCCGTAGCGGTCAGGCTGACCCCCTCGCGCACCGCTCGTTCCGCCCAATCGGCGTTGCGCTCGTGGAGGGCGGCGAGTCCACGGATGTACGCCACTGCGTCGTTGACGATCTTGCGCTCCATCGCGTCGCCCGTGGCTTTAGGCTTGGCCTCTTCGTCGTCTTGATCTTTGGATTCCGGCGGTTTGGGCGTGCCCAGACCGCCGGGAGTGAGTTTCACCGGCGTCGCCGCGCCGAGATTGGTGGCCGGCGCCATGGCGGCGACGTGGCTGGCGTACAGGATGTAGGTCCCGGCGCTGGCGGCGCGGGAGCCGGCGGGCGACACGTAAGTGATCACCGGCACCGGGCTGGCGAGGATGTGTTTGATGATCTCCCGCATCGATGTATCCAGTCCGCCGGGGGTGTTCATGCGGATGATCACCAGCTCGGCCTGGTCTTCCTGTGCCTGGTCCAGCCCCCGCAGTATGAAATCGCTGGTCGCCGGTCCGATAATGCCGTCGAGTTCCAGCAGCCAGGCGCGCCCGGATCCCGCCGACAACGCACTGTGCCACCCCCACCACAATGCGGCCGTGGCGGTGATCAACACCGCGGCAACACGCCAGGCCGGCCTCGAACTTGCTCGCTGTGTCATAGTCTGCTCCCGAGCCTGGTATTGTAGACGTCTCCAACCGTGGTGTCGCCAGATCGACGCCATCCAGCGGGTTGGCAACGGCGCCTAATCTTGTTCGATTTTCTGCCGCACCAGGCATGGACAGTTTCCGAATAGGAAACGGAGTCGGAGTTATTCACTTCGGCGCCTGTTGCCCCCTGGCCGCTGAGACCCGGCGCTTCGATTCGGGACGTGAACTTTCGGCGTCTCTCGCGACGGCGCACCCGGGGACCGGCCGTCGCACCGTCGTGATGTGGGCTGCACAAGCGCCACAGTCCCACCCGTGTGCGCCTGGTTGATCCACGTTGTCCACTCGGTGCTGCGACATGCCGTGGCAAGACCGACCTTCGCAGTCGCTGGGTCAGTCAGCTCGTAGCGCACCATGGCGCAAATGTCGCCGCCGTATGGGAATCCTTCGGCCGCAATCGAAGTCGTGTAAGGTAATGGGTCTGGTATGCTCGGTGTGCATACCACCGTTGGGGTTGCCCGCGAACAACGGTAAACCGCTACAGTAGCCACGATTGGACGATAGCTGCATTGGCACTGCATTCGAGGATCCCGCGTATCGGTCGCCTGATTTCGGCACGCCCTCACGAGTTGAGGGCCGCCGGCTGGTCGTTTCTGTATTTTTTCTGCCTGCTGTGCGCCTACTATGTGCTGCGCCCGATTCGTGATGAGATGGGGATCCGCGGGGGCATCGAAAATCTGCCGTGGCTGTTCACCGCGACGTTCTTCACCATGCTGCTGATGGTCCCGTTGTTCGGCTGGGCGTCATCCCGCTATCCACGTGGCCGGCTGTTGACAGTGGTGTACGGGTTCTTTATCTGCAACGTCATCCTGTTTTACTTTCTGTTTACCAGTGGAATCGGTCCCGCCTCCGTCGCCCGCATCTTCTTTGTGTGGTTGAGCGTGTTCAATCTGTTCGTGGTCTCCGTGTTCTGGTCGTTCATGGTGGAACTGTTCGACGACGAGCAGGCCAGACGATTGTTCGGTTTTATCGCTGCCGGAGGCAGTGTCGGCGCCATCACCGGTCCTCTGTTGACGGCGGGCCTGGTGGTGTCAGTGGGTACGGAAAATCTGTTGTGGTTGTCGGTGGTATTTCTCAGCGGCGCTTTGATGTGTGTCCTGAGACTGAGAAAGTGGTCGCAGCAGGGCCCCCGACCTCGAGCACGCACCGAGGACACACCGATCGGCGGTGGACTGTTGGACGGCATTGCACGGGTGGCGCGCTCACCCTACCTGCTGGGCATTTGCCTGTACATTCTGTTGTATACGACGCTGTCCACATTCCTCTACTTCACTCAGGCGGGCATTGTGGCCGACGCCTTCACCAGTTCCGAGGCGCGCACACGCGTGTTTGCGCTGATAGATCTTGCCACCAATGTATTTACCGTGGTGCTGCAATTGTTCGTGACCGGTAGACTGGCCGTGCGATTCGGAGTGTCGGTGTTGCTGTCCCTGGTGCCAGCGCTCCTGGTAGTGGGCCTGGCGGTGCTTGGGACAGCGCCCACACTGCTGGTGCTGGCGGTGGTGCAAACCTTGCGTCGCGCTGGCAACTACGCCATTGCCCGGCCCGGCCGAGAAATGCTGTACACGGTATTGCCGGTGGCTGACAAGTACAAGTCGAAAAACTTCATAGACACGGCCGTTTACCGCGGTGGCGATGCGCTTAGCGGTTGGTTCTATGCGGCGTTGTCGGCGTTTGGTCTTGGCGCTGCAGGGATCGCGTGGATCGGGGTGCCACTGGCGCTGATCTGGCTGTGGGTTGGCCGGCGGCTGGGCCGCACGCGGGACATGTTGGAGCAGGCCCGGCCGGATCCTGTCGCAGAGGCCGTGATCGGAAAAGGAACAACGCGGTAGTCCGCCACGACGGCGGGGTGAACACGATCCGCCCCTAGTCGATGCTGTCGCCCGGTGCGGTGCACCCGATCGAGTCTCGCCGGGGAATTTCGAGTGGTTTTTGACCGGTGTCATATGCCTCTATCATGCGCAATGTTCTATAGTACTGACGGTGCTACAACATACTCGCGGGAGCGGGACGCCCATGTTAACGATCAACCCAGAGACTGTATGCCTCATCGTCAACAAGTTGCACGAGTTCCAGATCCAGGAGCAAGTCGAATTTCCGGATGACGACATGAATCTCAGTGACGACTGGGCGGAGCAGACGCTAGCCGGCCATCAGAACGATGTAATTTATCAGGAGTTGAAGAGCATCATCGGCGACCTCGAACCGGACCAGCAGATCAGTCTGGTTGCCCTGATGTGGGTCGGGCGGGGCGATTTTTCGGCCGATGAATGGGAATCATCACTGGCCACGGCACAAGACAACTGGAATGAGAGAACCGCTGACTATTTAATCGCCACGCCGCTGGTGTCGGACTATCTCGAGGAAGGACTCAGCCAATTGGGTTATACGTGCGAATAACCGAGCTGCCGGCGCTCCCGCCGCAGTGCGGAGCGGTGTCCACCCATGCGGCCGGGCCGGGTGGCCCGGTGATTCGGTAAACAGGCCGATGTCGGCGCTGTCCTTGGCCGAGGTGCGCGCGGCGGCGGAGCAGATACGCGGGCGCGTGGAAGAGACGCCGTGCGTGCACTCACCGATGCTGTCCCAGCAAACCGGCGCCGAGGTATTCCTCAAACTCGAAAACCTCCAACTGACCGGTTCGTTCAAGGAACGTGGCGCGGTGGTCAAGCTGATGTCATTGACGCCTGCGCAACGCAAGACCGGGATTATCGCCATGTCGGCGGGCAACCATGCCCAGGCGGTGGCCTGTCACGCTCAGCAGCTGGATATTCCGACGGTCATCGTTATGCCGCAGTTTACGCCGACCATCAAGGTGGAGCGCACCCGCCAGTTCGGCGCCGAGGTGATCCTGCACGGCGAGACCGTCGACGAGGCGGGAGCCCACGTGGAGCGCCTGATCGTGGAACGCGGCTTGATTCTTGTGCATCCCTTCGACGACGAGAAAATCATCGCCGGTCAGGGCACCATCGCGCTGGAGATGCTGTCGGAAGTGCCGGATCTCGAGGTATTGATCGCACCGGTGGGAGGCGGCGGACTCATTTCGGGTACCGCCCTCGCCGCCAAGAGCCTCAAACCGGATATAACGCTGGTCGGGGTTCAGGCGCAGCGGTTTCCTGCGGTCGCTCGGGCGATGTCCGGCGAGCCGGCGCAGTTCGGGCGGATGACCATCGCCGAGGGGATTGCGGTGAAGCAGCCGGGCCGCATCACGCTGCCGATGATCCGCCGATGGGTGGACGAGGTCATCACCGTCGATGAGGGTCCCATAGAGCGCGCGGTGCTGTCGTTGGTGGAAGTCGAGAAGACCGTTTCGGAGGGTGCCGGGGCGGTGGGACTGGCGGCACTGTTCGAGCAACGGGAGCGGTTCGCCGGGCGCAAGCTGGGGTTGATCGTGTCCGGGGGGAACATCGATCTGCCGATTTTGTCGACCATCATTCAGCGCGGCCTGGTCCGGTCGTCGCGCCTGGTCCGGCTGCGGGTGGGGATACGCGACATCCCGGGCGCCCTGGCGGCGGTGACCGGCCACATCGGTGACACCGGTTCGAGCATCGTCCAGGTCAGTCACCAGCGCACCTTCTCCCATCTGCCGCTGCAGGAGGCCAATGCCGAGTTTGTCCTACAGACCCGTGGACCGGAGCACGTGCGTGAGATCCTTCGGGCGCTGCACCAAGCGGGCTACACGGCGGACCGGATCGACTGAACCTCCGGGTAAGTTTGTGTTAAACACACGAAGCTGTCGGAGCCGTTTGGTCCCGGACGGGTTCCCGGGATTTGATTAACCCGGCGATATCTGTGATCCTAAATCCATGATGCGGTTGCGGTCACAGGATTTGGAATGCTGGAAGTGCGGGATGTCCCTGGCTGCAGTGACGCTGCCGTTTCGGCGCTTGGAGCCGTGTCCTCAGTGTGAGGCGGAACTCCATGTCTGCAAGATGTGCCGGTACTACGACTCGCATGTGAGTGACCAATGCACCGAGGATCAGGCCGAGCAGGTGCGCAACAAGGAACGCGCCAACTTCTGCGACTACTTCACTCCGCGGGCGGGCGCCCATACCGCCGGACGCACGGCAACGTCACAGGCGTCCAAGCAGCAATTGAACGACCTGTTTGCTTCGTCGCCGGAAGGGAGCGGGTCGAATCGAGACGAAGCCGGCGCAGCCCGTGACGCGCTGAAGGATCTGTTCAAGTCCGACCGCTGAACGGATTCTTACCGAAGTCGCCGCGGCTTCTTTCAATAGCAAAAGCTCGCGCTGTGCAAGCCTTGAACCGGGAAAAGATTGTTTACTTCTGAAAAATCAGACCGTTTTGATTTGCTGTTCGGTTTCGGGCAGTATCCGCGGCATGAGTATCGGTGTCGACGATAGCCGGACGTCCGGCAGGGGCCGACGGTTCGGTTGTTTACAGGTCACTGTATTCATCGTGCTCGCCATGGTGGTCGCCGCCGCAGTCACGTTTTGGGTGGTGCGCACCTATGTGTTCCCCAGCGAGTTCAAGCCCGTTGCCTTGAGCGACGCGGAGGCGCGCGTCCTCGACACCAAGCTGCAGCGGCTGGACAGTTTCGAGGCGGCCGGGGTAAGCGCTGAACGGGTCCCGCCGGTGCGTTCCGACGACTTGCGTCCTGAGCGGTACAGCGAGGCCGGCGCAAGTCGGGAGATCCGGTTTAGCGAACGGGAGCTGAATGCTTTGTTGGCGAAGAACACTGATCTGGCCCGCAAGCTGGCGGTGGATCTGTCGGAGAACCTGATAAGTGCGAAGCTGCTGGTGCCGGTGGACCCCGATTTTCCGATCCTGGGCGGACAGATCCTCAAGGTGCGGGCCGGTCTCGAATTGGCCTACGCGGCGGGCAGGCCCGTTGTGGTGCTGAAGGGCATCAGCGTGATGGGTGTACCAATCCCCAACGCCTGGCTGGGGGGCATCAAGAACATCGATCTGGTACGCGAATTCGGCGCCGACGAGGGGTTCTGGAAGGCCTTTGCTGCCGGGGTGGAGCTGATCCGTGTCGAAGAAGGCGGCTTGCAGATCAAGCTCAAGGAATAGCGGGCCGCCGCGCACCGCCCCGCCAAACCGCGCCGCCCGCGCCCGGCGGGACTAGCGGCCCGTGCGGGGTATGGTCCCACCGGACCCGGAGACCAGCGTCTCCGAGGTGCACTACGCGGTGGTCTACGTTCCGCGCCGCAGCCGGGACCGTTTTCCGGCCGGTTGTGTCGACGTGATGGCCTCGGCCGAAGCGGCGGTAGGCCGTGCCGATGCCGGACGGAGCCGTTACGCGGCACGGGTTGTTGGACCTTCCAAGTCCTCCGAAGGTCAGCTGATTTATTATCTGTTGGAGTGGCTGGACTGACGCATCTACGATGAGGCCACAATCCCCGAACGAGTAAACCGGAATTCAACAACATGTACATCAATCTCCAGGACATGAGCCCCGACCAGGCTTATTTTACCTTGATCCAAACGGTGATCCCCCGGCCGATTGCCTGGGTATTGTCTGAAAACGCGGTATCCGGTTACAACCTGGCGCCGTTCTCTTATTTCAACGCAGTGTGCAGCGACCCTCCGCTGGTCCTGATCTCGGTGGGCAAGAAACCGTCGGGAGAGTTTAAAGATACCCGCGTAAACATCGAACTGCGCCGTGATTTCGTCGTCCACATCGCCCACCGCGAGCTGCTGGACGCGCTTAACCAGAGCTCTGCCACCTTGCCCGCCGACGTGTCGGAGTTGGAGCAGGTGGGATTACGCACCGTGCCCTTCGAGGCGTCCAGGCTCCCGCGGTTAATGGATTGCCGGATCGCTTTTGGGTGTGAGTGCCACGAAATCAAGGAAGTCGGCGGCACACCGCAGTCCTTGATCCTGGGCCGGGTCAAGGGCGTGTACATCGACGATGCGGTCACGGTGAAGGACGCGAAAGGACGCGTTAAGGTTGACGCCGAGCGGGTCGATCCCCTGGCGCGCCTCGGCGCCAGCGAGTACATGACCTTCGGACGCATCGAGCACCGTACCCGGCCGGCCTAGACCGAATATTGCACCAAGGCGGCGAAAATCAGCGCTATCGACATAATTGATATGGCGAATTCACTCAAATGCGTAAGTGACACTTTGTCCCCGGGCAATCGCCTATCGCGGCCCTGGCTCGATCTCGAACGCCTGCACTGGCGCTTCGCTCAAGCCATAACCGGCTATGGGTTTCGCTCCAGCGCTGCGCGCAGCCGCTCGATCTCTTCGCCAGCTTCCGCGATCCTTGGTGCAATATTCGGGCTAGCAGTCTGTCGGACTTAGCGATGTGTAGATGGTAGCATTGTGAGATGAACAAATTTATTCAAGCCGACTACCGGCAACCGTTTTTACTTCCCCCTGACCTTCGCGATTGGATACCGGAGGACGATATGGCGCATTTTGTCATTGAAGCGGTTGAGCGGGTGGATATAAAGCATTTCAAGGTAAACGATCGCGGGACGGGGGACGCGCAGTATCACCCGCAACTGATGCTGGCGCTGTTGATTTACTGTTATGCGAACGGGATTTTTTCGAGTCGCCGGATTGAGCGGGCGACGTATCGGGACATTGGGGTGCGCTATATCGCGGCGAACCGGCATCCGGACCACGATACGGTGTGCAAATTTCGGCGGGAGAATTTGGAGGCGATCAGCGAGAGTTTTGTGCAGGTGTTGCTGTTGGCGCGGGAGTTGAAGCTTTTGAAAGTAGGCATGGTGAGCGTGGACGGGACCCAGGTGGACACCAATGCGAGTAAGCATTGTAGTGTGCGTTACGACCGGGCAAAGGATCTGGTAGAGCAACTGAAGTTGGAGGTTGGGGAGTTGCTGGCGCAGGCGGAGCAGGTGGACGGAGCGGAGGCGGAAGATTCCCAGGCGCTGCCGGAGGAGCTTGCGCGGCGCGAGGCGTTGCGGGAGAAGTTGGATGCGGCGTGTGGGCGTTTGGAGGCCCAGGCCCGGGCCCGAGCCGAGGCGGAACGCAGAGCGTATGAAGCGAAGGTCAAGGCGCACGATTCCCGGCAGGGCAAGCGCAAAGGCAAGCATCCCAAGCCGCCGAGCGGGACGCCGGCGGAGGATGAGCAAACCAATCTGACCGATCCTGACAGTCGCTTGATGCGCAAGAACAAGCACAGTGAATATCGTCAGGGTTACAACGCGCAGGCGGTGGTGGATGCGCAGGGGAGTCAGTTGATTCTGGGCACTCGCGTGAGCCAATGTGCCAGCGATCGTAACGAGCTGGTAGCGGACGTGCAGGCGATTCCCGAGTCGGTAGGTACGCCGGAGACGGTGTTAGCGGACAGTGGTTTTGCCAATGGCGCGGAGGTTGAGCGGTTGCAAAGCCGAGGCATCGAGGTGCTGGTGGCGACTGGAAGACACGCACCGCAAAGGCGCCACGACTTTCGCCCGGATAAGGCGAGAAAGCCCGCCCAAGAGCCAAAAGCGGATTGCCTGAAGGTGATACATGCGAACTTGAAAAGCGAGGAGAATCGAGCGAAATACCGGCTTCGCCAGCAAACGGTCGAACCGGTGTTTGGGATCATCAAACAAGTACTGGGTTTTCGGCGGTTTCTCTTACGGGGTCGGGCTAAGGTGAAAGGCGAATGGGCATTGGTCGCGCTGGCGTATAACTGTAAGCGCCTGCATCGGCTGAAAACCTGTTCGGGGGCTCCGGCGTGAAGATATGTCCGACATCCTGACCAATAATGCACCGCAATGCGGTTCATGAGGCCTTAGTGTCGATTGTTAACCTGCTAACACGCGATATCGGATTCGGTTAGAACTAAAATAGCCTTGACCTCTCGATTGCTCAAGATACCTAAAAACATGCAGCTAAGTCCGACAGACTGCTAGCCCGCAACGTCCCCGCGGCATGCGAAGGCGCGCAATCTTGCCGGACCGAACAAACCCGTAACCGTACACGCGGCCTGCCGTCGGGGCACCGGAGCGTGGGCGGACACGCCCGGGGTGGTTGTCGGTGGATCAGGCCTCGACACCGACCTGGGTGAGCACGGACATGGGTCCGCGGTCCAACAACGCCTGCGCCTGGCCGGGTGTCCTGACGAACAAAGACCCGGCGAACCCCAAGGCGTTGATTGACACCCCCTGCACACACTCTGTGGACCGCGGGACCACCAGCATCCAGCCGCGCGTCAGCAGCAGGTTGTATGGCATGGACTGGTACTCAGCGCCGCCGCGGGCAACGGTGTCGATGCCGGTTTGGATCAACAGCCGGCGGTACAACTGCGACAGTGCCCGTGCCGACGGCTTTACAGTCAGACGCGTCCAGGCGTGGCGAAACGGCAAACGGGCACAGTGGGTCACCGCGCCGGGCGGTGCGGACGGGTTCAAGACCGCCGACACTGGAACGGCCTCCCGGCGTCCGAGCGGCAGTGGCACCAGTTGCAGGTGTTTGTGGACCTGGCTGGCCCCCGCGACCGAGCCGCCGTTGTAGAAACCCAGGCTGTCGAACTCGATAAGGCATCGCCAGAGCGCGTCGAAGTCGTCTTCATTGAGCAGAGTCTCCTGGTTTTCGAATTGCCGCGTCACGATTAACAGGTGGTGATCGAGAACGTTGAATTTGTTGAGTACGGCAAAATGGGTGGCTGACAGGTCAGCGACCAGCAGCTCCGCCTCCGGCGGAAGAAACGGGTCGGGGGAACGGCCGCCGCCTGCGGCCATTGTGGACCGCCGGCGCCGGTCTTGATCTTTACGGGCCAGGCTGGCGGCGACCCGCACCACGAACTCTACCCCGCCGTCCATGATGAACTGCCGGTGGGTGTCGATGGTGTGCAGCACACCGAGGGCGATTGCATTGTGGCTGCGGCTGACGATGCGCGGCCACAATTCGCCCGGCGCGCAACCGGATGCGGCACTCACCGCGTCGGACTGGGACGGTGGCGTCATGTCTATATAATACCAAGGGATTACTCACCCCTTGAACGACCCTTACATGATCATGCGCGTCTACCTGATGAGACACGGCGACGCTGTTGCCAGCCACCCCAGCGGCGATCGACCGCTCAGCGATCTGGGGCGGCAACAGGCCGAACGGATCGGTGCCACGTTGCACCGCCTGGGGATTGGTGTTCACCGTGTCGTTCACAGCGGCAAGGCCAGGGCCCGGCAAACCGCGGAGCTCGTGAGCCGTGCCATCGCCTTTGATGGCGCGCTCGATCCATGGGGTGGTCTCAACCCCAATGACCCGGTCGCGCCGGTGGCAGAGCGACTCGGCGCGCTGCGGGGCGACACGATAGTGGTGGGCCACCTGCCGTTGCTGGCCAAACTGGTCGGTGCGCTCTCCACCGGCGAGGATCAGCCGATCGCCGAGTTTAAGCCCAGCGCCGTTGCTTGTCTCACTCGCGACAGTGCCGGTCACCGCTGGCGGGTGACGTGGCTGGTGCAACCTGGCCTGATTGGATAACGGCCCCCGGGCCAACGCCGGCTAGGCGGGTGCGCAGAACTTTGACGCGGTCTGCGACTCCAACTAGTCACCAAGGTGTATGGCATGAGGAGAGGTCCGTATGCGTCCCAAACCATTCGTCACGCCCAGCTCTGGTTGGGGGTACGCTCTGAGGCTGACGTTGTTGTTGTTAACAACGGCGTTCGGCGGCGCGGTGCTCGGCGCCCAATCGCAGGTGGAACAGGACAAGGCCTGGTGGCTCGCCGACACCACGCCGGTGACGGTTGAGGACATGGAGGCGATCATCGACGACTACAACCGCCGCATCCAATCCGCTCCCGAGCGGGTCGAGTTCTACATACGGCGGGGGGCCGCCTTGCTCAGGTTACACCGATTTGAGGAGGCGATCCGGGACTTCACGCACGCCATACGCCTCGACGACCTTGACGAGGCATACTTCGGCCGCGGGATGGCGCGGGGACGCAAGGGGGAGTTTCAAGCGGGGATTGACGATTTGAGCGAGTACATTGCGCGGAATCCTCACAGCTCGCTGGCCTACACCAAACGCGGCATCCGTTACTTATGGATGGGAGACCGCCGGAGTGCGAAAAAGGACCTCGCCAAGGCGCTCGAAATCAACCCTGGTAACGCCGAGGCGCACGACGATCTGGGGGTCATCCTCGCCCAAAGCGAAGACTACCGTGCAGCAGTCACGCACTTTGCCGAGGCCATCAAACTGGAGCCCTCGTACCAGAAAGCGTACCACAATCTGGCCATGGTCCTGTATCTCACCGATCAAAACCAAACTGCGCTGAAAGTCGTGGACGAGGGACTGCGGCTGCGTCCCAACGAACGTGATTCAATGCTGTTGAAGGCGGAAATCCTGAGTTCGCTGGGCAGGCACGGAGAAGCGGAAGACCTCAAAGCCGATGCCGAGTTTCAAGCGGAAGGTGACTGGTCGGAGCGCGCCCCCGTTAACTAGCCCGCATATTGCACCAGTCGGCCGCCGGCCTTGAGGTGGCTGATTGAAACATTGTTTACACATATCGAATTCGCCCTGCTTGGCCCTTAGTCTACGGCCGGTGTCCTATCCGGGCTCTGGCTGGTCCAGGCACGCCTGAACTTGGACTTCACTCAAGCCATAGCTACGGCTATGGCTTTCGCTCCAGTCCGGCGTTCTTACCGTCCCTGTCCTGCGCCAGCTTCCCGGATACTGGTGCACTATGCGGGCTAACCTGCATTGTGCCCCCAGCGATCGTGGACGATGGCAACGGGACCGGGGAACGCCCCTCGGTCCGTCTTGTCACCGCCTCAGTACAGGTGTGAGGTAAGCAAGAATCTTTAATCGTTTCAGCGAGTTACATCCATAAACACGAGTTCGGGGTGGTGGCAAAACCCACGCTGCAAGCTATACTGATTAATGAGGTGAGCGATTCACCGCCTATGTCTTTATAACCGGTGGGGAAGGTCATGGGCAGACGAATATCGCGTGCCACCTTGGTATGCGAAAATGATCAATTTGCGGACACGCGGGGTGTCAGCCAAAACTGTCGACAGACGGGTTTTGTGCCGGCATTCCAAGATCGATTGACTGGTGAGACGCATACCTCCGTCTGGGCGGACGGCAGTCCGGCGAGCATCCACTTATTGGATGGGCTGCCGGAGCACTGGGTCATTTCGAGAGATTTAAGTAATCACGTGACGGCCGTGCGGGACACGATTGTTTCGGGATTTTTGCGTGACGGAGAATTTTTCACGCGAGAAGAGATGACGGAGAACATTCACAGTTAATAAACCACGATCAGTACCTTCCCGGATCCGCCGCTCGAAGATCCACGCAACTACCAAGTGACGCCCGGCACCGCAGCGGTAGCGAAAAGGGGTCGGAGTTATAGCCCCCGACCCCTTTAGCACCAACGGTTCACCGTCATCCAGGTTTTTGCGCAACCGGGTGTGCCCGAACCTCCCGGTCCAGGACAATAGCGAGCAGGACCAGCTCGGCGCCTATGTCTTGCACAGTTTGCCGGCTTGCCCGATCCAGTTGTCGCGCGCGATGCGGCCGGGGAACTTAATAATGCTGGTTTCCAAGCGTTGCACGTCCGCCGGCGTCAGTTCGGCGATTTGCCGGTAGGTGAATATACCCTGTTGATTGAGCTTTTTCTCGAGACCTGGGCCGATACCTGCGATCTTCTTTAGATCGTCTTTGGCCTCCAATTCGAGCTGCACGGACTTCGTGACACGGGGTGCCGGCGTGCTGCTGGCGGCTGACTTTCGCTTGCGGGTGGCGGCGTTGCGGCGGGACGCCGGCGCCACGCGCGGCGGCACATTGCCGAACGCCTCGGTGCCGCGCTTCAAGAGTGCGAACCATTGGTCCCAGACCTGTTTTTGCATGTCGAGACAGGCGTGAGCGGTCTGCGTGGTGTAGCGGGTGGCCTGCAGATAGGGAGCCGGCGACAGGGTCTGCCGCTTCAGCTGATCGGCGGTGCTGTCCAGCCAGGCCGATGCGGAGGGGCCGGGGGTCCCAGTGAAGCGGCTCCAACCGGGCACCGCCCCCCAGAGGCCTTGCGGCCAGTTCATCGGCGGGACAACAACCCTGGAGTAATCCTGCATGCGCTGCTGCGCCGTTTGCCAATAACGCGTGAATTCTTCATAAACCTGGTGCACGTCGGTGTCTCCTCGAATGGATCGCTGGGGTCGAGGGCCCACTATAACAGTTATTTTTGTGCAGTGCACCATTTAATTGGCCGGCCATGGTCGGGCGTACCGACGCCCTGGACCGGCGAAGGGTGCGGCCCAGTGTTCAGCGGCATTGATGCTGTGGCGCGGAACCGATGACTTTTTGGGCGGTCAAGGCGGCGACTTGAGCGACGGTCACGCCGTTTGCCGTGGCGATGCGCTGGTACTCGACCTGTCGCGCGTTGTTCACGCTCTTGACCAAGGTGTGGATGTCGGGCGGCGCATCGCCGCGGGCGACGCGTAAATAACCACCCGGCGTTTCACACACCAACCCCGCAGCTTTGGCCTTTCCGAGGTCCGCCGCGGCCTCACCCCCAACCACGAGACCGGCAAGCAGCGCCACTGCGCCTATTTTGATCAGCAACTGTCGTCTCATCACGTTATCTCCTCACTAAAACAGGTCCTTGTTCTTGGATACCAGCTCTTCCACGTCCTTTTCGATCTTTACCCGAATTTCGTGCTCGATTTTAACGTTCATGTTTATCTCGATGGGTTTGTCCGGCGCGGCCACTTTTACCGTCGGCGAACAGGCCACCAATGCGTATGCCGTGCCCATGGCGATACAAAAAGGGCGAACAGTTTGGCCGTTAGTCATGCTCGTTTCTGTCTCGATGTAATGGACGCATTCTACCAGTTATTCCTGAACGACGACTGAACGCACGCCCGAGCCATCGCCTGTCCCGGCACTGACTTAACCCCGAAGGCCTGTACTTGCGCCCCGCGCAAACCATAGATATCACTATGGCTTTCATTCCAGCGCAGCGTTCTTACCGCCCGATCGATCCGCCAGCGCCGGGGATCAGCGTGTTTACGCTTACCCGTATCAGTGGATAGTCTGGGGTTGAGCCTTGAGGTTTTTCAGGATCTGACCGCTGAAATCACCGGACAGCAGGCTGGCCTGCAGAAGCCCGGGAAGGGTTCCAGTGAACTTGAGATTGAAGGCGATCGGATAGCCGCTGTATAAGTCGGGGTTACGACCCTCCAATCGCATTTTAATCCGGTAGTCGCCGTTGAGATCGTAGCCGAGTTGCATATTCAGGGAGTCATATTGGAAATTCTGCAGTGCCTGCAGCGCGATGTTTTCCAATTGCGGCTGCGGGCCTGCCGCGGGCCGATAGCGCAGGACGCCGGGTGCGGTGCTTTGCAATTCGGCGTTGCCGACACGGATCGCCCCGGCGGCGAATTCCAAGGGGATCGCCCCGGTCAACCGCCCGTTTCCAGACAATCCCGGTTGATCTATCTCGGCCAATAAGGCGCCGAGATCCAGACCGGATACGCGCATCGGTAACAGGCCGCTTCCCTGGGCAAGATCGATGTGGGCTGAGTCCACCTTGAATTCGCCGCCCCAAGCCCGGAACCCGGCGGTGGTCAGCAGCAGAGCCTGGTCCCGCCACCGGAACGCCGCGGCCGCGTCCGCGACGCGAGTACCGCTCGCGGCCTGAGCGTGTTTGACGCCGAGGCGGACCCGGTAGTCTAAAGTCCGGATATCCTCGCTATTGAACTCCAGCTCCAGGTCCTGGAACTCCGCCTTGTCGTAGCGTCCCTGTACACCGCTGCCGCGCAGCTCCAGCTGGCCGGCGACGTCAGGGTTCCAGTCGATGCGGGCCCATCCCGAGAGTGCGCCGGTTGTCAACGACAGATCCCGCCAGGCGGGTCCTGCAAGGGGTTTCAGGTATCCCCAGGCGGTCGGCACCGGAGTGTCGATGGTCATGCTCAACTGCGTGCCGGTTCGGCCCAGTGGGGTGAGCCGCCAGTCGGCGGCTGGCCGGTCACCGATGCGGGCCTGGCCGTGGGCGCTTAGCGTCCGGTCTCGGGCCTGGTAGCGGCCCACCAGCGACAGGCCGCGCATCGACGCGGGCCACCCGGTCATTCTCAAACCCGTCAGGGTGAACGGGCCGTTGGCGCGCAGCTGCCGGTCGGTGTCGAAATCGGCGGACACATCCAGCGTGTCGGCCACTACCGACAGCGACGGCAGCCGGGGTGCGGTCGCCACTGCGCGTAGCCGCACCCGATTGAGGCTGCCGGACGGGCTGAGCGTCCCATCCAGCTTCAGCCGCCCAGTCCGCAGCGGTGTCTCCGGGTCCGCGAACAATTCCAGGGCCTCGGCTCGGGCGCTGAAGCGGGGGACCGTCAATCGCCACTCGTTGTCGACCAAGCCCAGCTCCATTTCGGACTCGAATTCGAAATCCACCGGCGAGATCTTGAGCGACGCCTGCTGGTCTCCCCAGCGCCCCTCACCGAGCGACATCCCGGAGTGCGGTAAGGCCTGGATCTGCCAATGGCCGCCGTCGTGTTGGAGTTGGTAACGGACCTGCCCACTCAACACCAACCCCTCCCACTGCCAGTTGCGCCAGTTCAGCTCGCCGGTGGCCCGAACTGTGGTTTTTTCTGGGAGTTGCTGGAGTTCGCCGCTCATCGACAACGAACCCTCGCTCAGGCCGAGGTCCTGCAGCGACGCGCTCACGGGTTCTGGAAGCATTGGATTATCGCGCGACCACCCACCCAGGCGATGGAGCGCTGCGGTGACTTCAAACCCCACTGTCGGTGCCAAGGGATTCTGGATCGTTGCTGTGGTGATCGCATGATCTCCCGATGCGATCTCAATTGTGACGCTGCGCAGCGCAGGCTCGGCAACGATGTGCAGCGTCTGCCGGCGGTCGCGCAGTTCGGCGGTGAGCCGATCATCCTCTTGACGTACCGACAACCGTCCAGTCAATCGTGAAGAACCCCACGGCGCGTCGATCTGCAGGCGCAGGTCATGCACACCGAAGTCAGTGATCGGGAAGAGCGGCCAGGGAACAACCGGTGCCGCCGGACTGGATGCGGGGACATAAGGCCAGGTAATGTCGGCGCTTCGTGCGAACACCGAATTCAGCGACATTGCAGTGGCGCGGTAGCGCACTGTCACGTCTCGCAGCGCCGCGGAAATCGGTCCATGGGGTGTCGCCGCGGTGAAGGCAAGACGGTGGACGACGGCATGGTCCCAACGCAGTGCGCCGATGTCGATGGTCACCGACTCCATCCCGTTGCGTTCCGCGATCGCTCGGCCGACCGCCTTGACCAAGTACGGCAGCGTCACCCATACCAAAGCGGACAACAGCCCCAATACCAGCGCCGCAATGCCGAACCCCCGGACCAATGAGCGAAAGGGTCTCATAGATCTGTGTTCCAGTGCATCGGGCAAGCATACCGTCGATGTCGAACGCCGACCAGCCGACGCGCACTGAACGACCCGGGGCCTGGCCGGCGATTCAGGATACTCTGAACCGCCCCCCGATCCGGCGTTATAATTGAACAGGGCGCATCCCCAGGTTGGCCGTAGATACCGAGTTGTCGTGTGTGCTTCGACCTGGAATGGAAACGCTGGCATTATGAGGTCTGTCGGGTATTGTCGGCCGGATCAAACGGGCCGATTCGCGCCGCCGTTCGGGCCATAACGGCGCTGAAACGGTCGGTGGACAGAGAGGTGTGCGGCCGGCGCGATCGGGCACCAGACGCGGAACGTGATTGCATTCAGGCGATAAATCTCGGATGAGACTGAATCGGAATGGGTAAAGAACTTTTATTGTTGCGGCACGCCAAGTCGTCGTGGGACAGTGGCGTGAAACGGGATTTTGACCGTCCCTTGAACAAACGGGGCCAGCGCAACGCGCCGCGTATGGGTCGCTGGCTCAGGGAACACGATTTGTTGCCGGATTATGTTGCCAGTTCACCTGCCACGCGTGCCAAACTGACAATCTTGGCGGTACTGGAACAAATCAGCTGGCCGCCCGGGCGCATCGTCTTCGACGAGTCTTTGTATCTCGGTGACCGGGACGACTTGCTGCGTGTTGTCTCCCGGTTTCCGGTTGATTGCCGATGCGGTTTACTCGTCGGTCACAACCCCGGACTGGAGGAGCTGCTGATGTATTTGTGCGGTGATATCGCGGCACGGACCCAGGACGGCAAGATTCTCGTTACGGCGGCAATCGCGCGCATCTCAATCGCCGGCGAATGGGCTTCCCTGCGTCCGGGACACTGTCACCTGGTCGAGGTGGCCCGGCCCAAGGAACTGGATTAGACCGACTCACGGTCTGACCCCGTCCAACCTTACGCCGGCCGGGACGTTTCCAAGCGGTGCAACATCCCCGTCGCGGGGGATGTGCTATTTCTCGGGATTCTCATAGAAGACATAAGAGGTCGAGTAATCGCTGAACTCGAAGTAAACCTTTTTTTCTTCTGGATCCCGCTGCATATTCAGGTTGGCGTCCAGGAACCCGTAACCGAAGCGGTACGGGCGCGGGACATTGCCTTGGGTGGCAATGGCGGTGGAAAGTTTATCAACGTCGATGAATCGTTTAACCAATTTATCGCCGGCATAGACTTCCAGCACGCCGTTGGTTCCGGTCCAGTTCTGCACCGCCCGCCCGAGTTTGTTCTGGGTTTCCTGGGTGCAAGCGATCGCGGTTATGGCAATTGCAGCGATCGCCCTTTTCACGGACGGTCGACCCTTATCCCTGCTTGCCCCAGAGTTCCTCCAGCCGCTCGTCGCGTCCGCACGAATACCGGTAGAAGTTGTAACGCAAGGGATTTTTCCGATAGTAATCCTGATGGTAATCCTCGGCCGGGTAAAACTCTGCAAGCGAAGTGATCTCGGTCACAATGGGTTCGCTGAACGATTTCTCTTTGGCCAGCTTCTGTTTAGAAGCTTCGGCGAGGCGGCGCTGTTCCTCGTTGTGGTAAAAGATGGCGGGCCGGTATTGACTGCCTTTGTCGCAGAACTGGCGGTCCGATGTGGTCGGATCGATATTTCGCCAGAACACCTCCAACAGGGTGTCGTAGCTGACTTTGGCGGGATCATACCGGATCTGCACTACCTCGGTGTGCCCGGTCTTACCGGCGGAGACCTCTTCATAGGTCGGATTCTGTGTCGAGCCCCCCGAGTACCCCGAGGTGGTGGATACCACGCCGTCCAGTTCGTCATACGGGTGTTCCATACACCAGAAGCAGCCACCGGCGAAGGTGGCCAGTTCAGAGCTTGGCGCACCAGCGGTCTCGGCCGGTTTGGGTTCGCGATCGCCAAGGGCGACCGGTGCAAGGGCGGTCAGCAGGACGGACAACAGGATTGTGTGATGTCGTTTCATGGTCCTTAGGTTAACACTGCATGTCGGACCATCTGACCACCGTCTTCACAATTGGTTTCTCAAAGCGGCCGGTGATCTCTGCTTAATTCTGAGGACTAAAGTAATTTATTATAAATTACAAGTACTTAGAAGCTATTTCTCAGAATAATTAACATGGTATTAATTAGCCCGCCGACCCGGCTTTGGAGCGAGACGGGCAAACCGGCCATTTCCTTTGCGGCCCGCCACTTGAGGACTCCGGGCACGCGCAGCCGGCAATTCTGGCTGTCGACCCCGCACCGCGGCCGCCTATGCGTCGAGTGATTGATCCAACTTATGCGGACCGGCGATGCCCTGTGCCATACTCCGTGCCCGCCATGTTTCCGTTCATCCGATCAAGCATTCGTGATCTGTCACCGATCGTCCTGGTCATTCTATTTTTTCAACTCGTAGTGCTGCGCCAACCGTTGCCTGATGTCGGCGGTCTGCTTGTCGGTCTGGGGCTGGTGACGCTCGGACTGACCTTCTTTATGCGCGGCCTGGAGCAGGGTTTATTTCCCATCGGCGAGGCCGTCGCCTACGGATTCGCCCGCAAGGGCAGTCTGTTCTGGTTGTTGGCGTTTGCCTTTGCGCTCGGTTTCGGAACGACCGTCGCCGAGCCGGCGCTCATCGCTATCGCCACTGAGGCGGCGAAGGTTGCTGCAAAGGGCGGTGCCATTGTCGACGATCAGTCGTCGATGGATGGTTATGCGCTGGGTTTGCGTCTGACCGTAGCGTTTTCGGTTGGCGTCGCCATCGCGATCGGCGTGTTTCGCATCATCAAGGGTTGGCCGATACAGAATCTGATCATCGGTGGATACGCGGGTGTCGTGGTGATGACCGCCTTCGCCCCACCGGAGATCATCGGCATCGCCTATGATTCGGGAGGAGTGACCACGTCCACGGTGACCGTGCCGATGGTGACCGCGCTCGGGATTGGTTTGGCCTCCAGTATCAAGGACCGCAATCCCATGGTGGATGGATTCGGCCTCATTGCCTTTGCGTCCTTGACGCCGATCATGTTCGTGATCGCCTACGGAATGTCTATCTAATGACGCTGCTGGTCGAACTCGTCCACACGCTGGTGTCCACGCTGCGCGACGTAATCCCCATTGTTACGGTGGTGGTGGTGTTCCAGCTGCTTGTGCTCCGCCAACCGATCCCGAACCTGTGGCGATCCGTCATCGGACTCCTTTATGTGCTGATTGGCCTCACACTGTTTCTCGTCGGCCTGGAGCGTGCACTGTTTCCACTCGGCAAGCTGATGGCCAAACAATTGACCGAACCGGATTTCGTACACGACGCGGTTGCAATGGTGTCCGAGGTGCGTTGGGTGGACTATGGATGGGTGTATGCTTTTGCCGCGGCTGTCGGTTTCGCGACCACCATCGCCGAACCCGCTCTAATCGCTGTGGCTACGAAGGCGCAGCGTATCTCGGGCGGCACGATCAGTGTACTGGGATTGCGCATCGCCGTTGCTGTGGGGGTCGCGTTGGGTATCGCGGTCGGCAGTTTTCGGATCATCACCGGCACACCGCTTCATTACTACATTATGGCCGGCTATGTGCTCGTGTTGATACAAACTGCTTTCGCTCCACGCATGATCATCGCGCTTGCCTACGATTCCGGCGGTGTCACCACGTCGACGGTGACGGTGCCGCTGGTGGCCGCGCTGGGACTGGGGCTGGCCAGCACAGTTCCGGGACGGAACGTACTGATAGACGGTTTCGGATTGATCGCCTTTGCCAGCCTGTTTCCGATGTTGACGGTAATGGCCTATGCCCAGATCAGCGAGCGGCGGTCACGCCGCCAATCCAAATTGACCGCGCCGCGCAGCGGAGGGGTCGATACCGATTCACACAAAGAGAGGTAGACAGCCATGCATTTCAAGTTGCTCATAGCACTGGTCGAAGCCGAGAGAACCGAGTCGGTGATGAAGGTGGCTCGGGCGGCCGGAGCTACCGGAGCCACAGTTATCAACCAGGCCCGAGGCGAGGGTCTGCAGGCGCCCAAGACATTTCTCGGTTTGAGTCTCGAGATGCAGCGCGATATGTTGTTGTTTCTGGTCGAGGAGCACCTGAGTCGCCGGATTTTGGAGCGGATCGCCGACGTCGGCGAATTCGACACCCGGCCCGGAACCGGGATCGCGTTTCAAATCGATGTCGAGGACGCGGTCGGCATCGCCCACCAGATGCAGCAACTCACCGAAGCGGTGGAGGATCAGATATGAAAGATAGCAGCGTCGTCCGGGTCATCGACGTGATGACCCACAAATTCGAGACTGTTGACGGCCTGATGACCGTTCGGGATGCGCTGCGGGCGATGAAGCAGCACGGGTCCGAGGCGCTGCTGGTCGACAAACGCCACGACGACGACGAATACGGCATCGTCTTGCTCTCGGACATCGCCCGGCAGGTCCTCGCCGAGGATCGGGCCCCGGAGCGGGTAAATGTCTATGAAATCATGTCCAAACCGGTGGTTGCGGTGGATCCGCAGATGGACATCCGCTATTGCGCTCGTCTATTCGATAAATTCGGATTGAATTGTGCGCCGGTGATTGATCGAGGCCGCCTCACCGGGCTGGTCAGCTATGCGGATATGGTCATGCGTGGTTTCTTTGCTCATCTCGACGAAGAGTCAAGGGACGAGTGACCAACGTGGCACCGGGGTGCTCGGATCAAAGCTTGAGTGGTTTGACCGGTGCCTCCATCCATGACGTCGACTCGCGCCAATCGACGCCGGGGTCATCGACGTACAGTTCGACCTCGTTGCCGTCCGGATCTCGTAGATACAGACTCTGGCTGATAGTGTGGTCGGACTGCCCATCGAGTTGATAACCCAGCTCGCAGATTCGCTGCCTGGCCTCACGCAAATCGGTCAGCGATTCGCCGATTTTCCACCCAACGTGATAGAGACCGATACGCCGGCCCTCAAGGGGTCCAGGGGCGTCGCCGACCTCGATCAATAGCAACTCGTGATGGGTGCGCCCTCCCGTCAGCAAGGTCGCGCGGTTGTTGAATATTCTTCCTTGCAGCGCGAGCCCGACGATCGAGGTATAAAAATCAAGCGATTGCTGCAGGTCGCGTACGTACAGCACAACGTGGCCCAGTTCCGCCATGCCCCCGCTTACTGCCGGCCGGTTTCCAGTAATCTTTTCAAGTTCTGCAGGCCCCGTTCGTAATCGGTGCCGATCCAACTGTCGAAGAGGAGTCCAAAGTAGCGAGCCAACAGGTCATTACCGAACTTGGCGGTGAAACCCCAGGTGACCCGGCTGCCATCACCCGCGGGCTCGATGCGCACACTGGCCTGCGCGGTCCCCTTTGGGCCGAAATTCAAGAATGTGGTGACAACACGGTTGGGGTCGCTTTCGATGATCTCCTGGTACCCGTATCCGACGTCAGGCTGATCACTGGACCAATGCATCTTGGCGCCGACGCCGGACGATGGCCCCTCAAACTGGTATTCGGCGTCGGGGTCTTTACCGAACCATGGTGACCATTTGTTGAATTCCCGGAAATCGTTGGCCATGGCGAAGACGGCCGACGGCGGGGCGGCGATGGTAATCGAACGCTCCACGTGCGCCTGGGCGGGCAGCAACAACCCCACCCCGGCGGCGACCACAACGATCACTGCCGAGATGCCGAGGACGATTTTGATGAATTTCACCGGTGCTCTGAATACCGATTTCGAACGCAGTAACTTTACCACGAAATAGTCTAATAATTTTGTGATACCGTTTCCGCCGCAAACGTGTTCGACTCGTAGGAGGCTTTTTCATGCTGATGTTCAAGAGAAATCTCGAATTACCAAGCCCCGAACAGGCGCTGCCGGGGCGTGAACAAGCCATGGCGGTGCCCGATCGACACTACCTCAGCGGTCATCCCCTTAAACCTCCATTTCCCGAGGGCCTCGAGCGGGCGGAGTTCGCGCTGGGCTGCTTCTGGGGGGCGGAGCGGTGCTTTTGGCCGACGCCGGGGGTCTATTCGACCGCCGTAGGCTATGCGGGCGGCCACACCCCCAATCCGACCTATGAGGAGGTGTGCAGCGGACGCACCGGTCACACCGAGGCGGTGTTGGTGATATTCGATCCCGCAGCGGTCAGTTTTAATCAACTGCTGGTGGTGTTCTGGGAGAGCCACGACCCCACTCAGGGAATGCGGCAGGGCAACGATGTCGGCAACCAGTACCGTTCGGCGATTTTCTCGGTTACGCCGGCGCAGTACGCCGCGGCGGTCGCCTCCCGCGATGCCTTCCAGCAGACCCTGAGTGGCGCTGGTTTGGGGACGATCACCACCGAAATCCGCGCTGCGGCGGAGTTTTATTACGCCGAGGCCTACCACCAGCAGTACCTGGCCAAGAACCCGGACGGTTACTGCGGCCTGGGGGGCACCGGGCTCCGCTGCCCCGGCTGATTCCCGCCGGACGACGGAAATGAGCTCGGTGCCACCAGCCCCACGGGCGGGTGAGGGCGTGCGATGACGTTCAGCCGGTTCACGATTGCGCGGCTGCCACAGATTGAGTTCGGCTGCGGGGCGGCCGATCGCTTACCGGTGCTGGCGGCTCAATACGGACGGCAAATGCTGCTGGTCACTGGGGCAAGCTCTCTCGACAACGGCGAGGTCTGGCCGCGGTTGCGCTCGGGGTTTGCCGGACAGGGTCTGCAATGGGAACGCGTACCAGTGGCAGGCGAACCGTCGCCGCAGCTGGTCGATGACGCAGTCCGCGACCTGGACGGCGACCGCTTCGACGTGGTGGTGGGCATCGGGGGCGGCAGCGTGCTGGACGCCGGCAAAGCCATAGCCGGTTTGCTGAAAGTGGGGCGGCCGGTTATGGACTACCTGGAAGGAGTGGGACCGGAGTTGGACTATCGCGGACCGGCGGTGCCGTTCATAGCTGCACCGACCACCGCGGGCACCGGCAGCGAGGCGACCAAGAACGCAGTGCTCAGCGTCCCGGGCCGGGATGGATTCAAGAAGTCGTTCCGCCACCCGCTGCTGGTGCCGGAATACGCCGTTGTCGACCCCGATCTGCTGGCCTCCTGTCCGCCTGGGCTGGTGGCCGCCAATGGTATGGACGCCCTGACGCAGCTGATCGAGTCGTACGTCTCCACACACGCCAACCGCCTCACCGATGCACTGTGCGAGAGCGCTTTGTGCGCGGTGCGGCACGGCCTGTTGCCGTGGTTCGAGCACAGCGACGCGGGGGCCAGGGAGCGGATGGCTTACGCCGCCCTGACGTCGGGCATTTGTTTGGCCCAGACCGGACTCGGCTCGGTGCACGGCCTCGCTTCACCACTGGGTGCGTTCTATCCCATTCCCCACGGCGTCGTGTGCGGCACATTGCTGGCTGCGGCGACCGGGATCAATATCGCGGCGATGTCGGAACGGGAACCCGACAACCCGGCGCTGACTAAATACTGGCGGATCAGTGAGCTGCTGTGCGGGAACCGTCATTCGTCGCCGCGGGTTGCGCATCTCGCGCTGGTGGAATTGCTGGAGGACTGGACCGGACGCCTCGGCCTACCGCGTTTGTCGAACTTCCGTGTCACCGATGCGGGTCTGGATCAACTGGTTGCCCACTCCAGAGGCAGCAGCATGCGGACCAACCCCATCGTGCTCAACGATGCCGAGATCGGTGACATACTGCGCGCTTGCCTGTGACTGAAAACAATTCCGCCACCGGCCGCGGATATCGAGTCACTGAGAGGATTCGGGACGCGCCCACAGGTCGTAGTGGTCAGCGCGTTCAACGACCGCCTGAATCATATCGCCGGCCTGAAATCCTGCACCATCGACAAACACCCGCCCGTCGATCTCTGGGGCGTCCGCCGCACTGCGGCCGATGGCGCCGTTGCCGCCGGCCTCGTCGATCAGGACCTCGATCCGGCGGCCGATTTTCCGGGCCAGACGCCCGGCACTGATGGCGGCCTGGGTTCGCATAAATTGGTCGTAGCGCTGCTGTTTGACCGCGTCCGGGATCGCACCCGGCAGTTTGTTCGCCGCCGCTCCGGACACCGCCGAGTACTGGAAACAACCGACCCGGTCCAGCTGGGCCAGTTCGATGAACTGCAGCAAGCGCTCGAAGTCCTTGTCGGTTTCGCCGGGGAACCCGACGATGAAGGTGCTGCGCAGGTTGAGGTCCGGACACACCTCCCGCCACGCCTGGATTCTGGCCAGGATATCTTCGGTTGCCGCCGGCCGCCGCATCCGTTTCAACACCTCCGGGCTGCCATGCTGGAAGGGAATGTCGAGATACGGCAGCAGTTTTCCCTCGGCCATCAGCGGCAGCAACTCGTCCACGTGAGGATAGGGGTATACATAGTGCAGGCGGATCCACACGCCGAACCCCGACAAGGCCCAACACAGCTCAGTGAGCCGGGCTTTGACCGGCCGGCCGTTCCAGAAGCTGATCGGGTATCCCAGGTCGCTGCCGTATGCGCTGGTGTCCTGCGCGATGATCAACAGTTCTCGGACCCCGGCCGCCACCAGGCGTTCGGCCTCTTGGAGCACCGCGCCGGCCGGCCGGCTGACCAGGCGGCCGCGCATGGTCGGGATGATGCAGAAGCTGCAGCGGTGGTTACAGCCCTCCGAGATCTTCAAATACGCATAGTGCCGAGGCGTCAACTTGATGCCCTGCGGGGGGACCAAGGCCTCGAACGGCCCGTTCGAATCGGCCGGCGGCGGCAGGTGCCGGTGCACGGCGTTGACTACCGTCTCGTAGGCCTGCGGACCGGTAACCGCCAAGACCTCTGGAAACCGCGAATCGACCTCTCCGCGGTTGGCGCCGAGACATCCGGTGACGATGACCCTGCCGTTTTCGGTCAGGGCCTCGCCGATGGCCTCCAACGACTCGGCTTTGGCCGCATCGATGAAGCCACAGGTGTTGACAATGACGAGTTGGGCGCGGGCGTAGTCGGGGACGATCTCGTAGCCCTCGACACGCAACTGAGTCAAGATACGTTCCGAGTCCACCAGGGCCTTGGGACACCCAAGGCTGACAAAACCGATCCGGGCAGCGGGCATGCGCGCGGATTCTACAACAGACGCCACATTTGTGTGCCGGGTGCGGCGCTGGTCCGGGTGCCGCGGTCCATCAGCGGGTGGATGTATACCTGACCGGTATTTTTGTATACAGTTCATCGACCCGTCACCATGGCCCTGAAAACGATGCCGATCAAAGGGTGCAAGGCCACCGCGCTGGTTGAAACTCTGGAAAATGAGATCGTTACCGGTGTACTGCAGCCTGGAGCGCGCTTGAGTGAAGTTGCCCTGGCCGAGCGGTTCGGTGTGTCCCGAACACCGGTGCGGGAGGCGTTTTTGTCGCTTGCCAGCAGCGGTCTGATCGAGTTGCGGCCGAGACGCAGCGTGGTGGTGGCGTCCATCCCAGCGCCGCAACTGGTCGAGATGTTCGAGGTGATGGCCATCCTCGAAGGCAGTTGCGGGCGGCTCGCCGCCCAACGCATGACCAAGTCCGAACTGCGATCGCTTGGCGACATCCACCTGCGTTGTCGGCGCGCGGTCGAGCGTCGCAACCCGGAGGACTATTACGCCTTGAACGTCAACTTTCACGAAGCGGTTTACACCGGCAGTCACAACGAGTTTCTGGTCGAGCAGACCCGGCGTTTGCGTAACCGGCTGGCGCCGTATCGGCGGCTGCAACTCCGCTGTGGCGACCGGATCGATCAATCGTTTGCCGAGCATAAATTGATTACCGAGGCGATTGTCGAGCAGAACCCGGATCGGGCGGAGTCGTTACTACTTCGTCACGTATTGGTGCAAAGCGGTGTATTCCACGAGTTTCTGTCCGACATCACCAAACCTCAATTTCACGAGGCGGGTAACCAGTGAGTTCTTGGGTCGCTCCGACCGCGGCGGTATCGCACAATCTCTATCGAATACTGCAAGGGGGATTTCCGGATCCTGCGCAGCCTTGCCTGGTAAACGATAACGGCGCGACGACTTACGGACAGCTCGATGCGCTCTCGGCGCGGCTGGCGTGGGTGCTCGATGGACTCGGGGTGACCGCCGGAGAGCGGGTGCTGGTGCAGGTTGACAAATCGGTCCCGGCGGTGGCGCTGTATCTGGCCTGCCTGCGGGCCGGCGCGGTCTATGTACCACTCAATACGGCATACACCGCCGTGGAGTTGATGTATTTTGTCGAAGACAGCGAACCGCGTGTCATTGTGTGCCGGCCGGACCAGCGCGCGGCCATCGTCGATCGGTTGCGCAATGCGGGTAGGCCAGCGGTATTGACGCTGGACGACCGGGGACGCGGGACACTGGTCGAGCGGTCCGAGGGGGTGCAGCCGCGGCAAGACATCGCGGTGACGGCGCCGGACGACATCGCTGCCATCTTGTACACCTCCGGGACCACCGGACGCTCCAAGGGAGCCATGCTCACCCACCGTAATCTGTCCAGCAACGCCTCGGTCTTGCACCAACTCTGGGGTTGGCGGCCGGGTGACGTCCTGATCCACGCCCTGCCGATCTTTCACGTCCACGGCCTTTTTGTCGCTTTACATACGGCGTGGCTCAACGGCAGCCGGGTGTATTTTTTCCCGCGCTTCGACGCCGATCAGATCCTTGCGCGCTTACCCGCGGCGACCGTGATGATGGGGGTCCCGACGTTTTACAGCCGTCTCCTCAAGCACCCCGGACTGACCCGGGAGGCGTGCCGTCACATGCGGCTGTTCATCTCCGGGTCGGCGCCGCTGTTGAAACAAACCTTCGCGGCCTTCGAGGCGCGTACCGGTCACCGGATTCTGGAACGTTACGGCATGACCGAGGCGGGCATGATCACTTCCAATCCCCTGGACGGAGAACGGCTGCCGGAAACGGTGGGTTATCCCTTGCCCGAGATTGAGGTCCGCGTGGTGGGGGAGGACGGCGGTCCGGTCGGTGCCGACGGTGTCGGGGTGTTGGAGATCAACGGCCCGAATGTGTTCAAGGGTTATTGGCGGGCGCCGGAAAAGACGCGCGCGGAATTCCGCCCGGACGGATTTTTCATCACCGGGGATCTCGCCAGGATAGCCGCGGACGGGCGCATCTCGATCGTCGGCCGCGCTAAAGACTTAATCATTTCAGGCGGTTTTAACATTTATCCGAAGGAGATTGAGAACTGTCTAGACAAATTGGACTGCATTGTAGAATCCGCGGTGGTGGGTGTCCCGCACCCGGATTTCGGGGAGGGCGTGGTCGCGGTCGTGGTACCGCGCTCCGGCGACGCCCCCGACGAGCAGCAGATCCGCGTCGCGCTGTCGGATTCGCTGGCAAAATTTAAGATTCCCAAGCGGGTGCTGTTCGTTGACGAGCTGCCCCGCAATGCTATGGGTAAGGTGCAAAAAAGGCGGCTCCGCGAACATTATGCGAAACTGTTCAACGGAAATTAGCGGAACTGCTCAATTTGAATTATCGGCGCACCCCGTCGACGCGACGAGTTGCCATCCGGTGAGAAGATGTAAACAACCACTAGGAGGATATTCGATGAATAAGTTTGCAAGTGTCATGCTGTCTGCGGCGGTCGCTGTATTGGCCCTGGCCTGGTCGCCACCTTCATCTGCTGCAGAAATGGAATTCAAGGCGTCTCACCAGTGGCCCGGTGGAAAGGGCGATATCCGCGACGAGATGGTGCAGATCATCGCCCGGGAGATCAACGGCGCCAATGCCGGATTGCGCATCAAGGTGTACCCGGGCAAGTCTCTATTCAAGCCGAAAGAGCAGTGGGGGGCGATGGTCCAGGGTAATCTCGACATCAGCGCTTTTCCACTCGCCTATGCGGGAGGCAAGCATCCCGAATTCAATCTGACGCTGATGCCGGGCCTGGTCAAGAATCACGACCACGCCAAGCGCTTGAATAACTCGGAGTTCATGCAACGCATCAAGAAAATCATGAACGATGCGGGCGTCATGGTGCTTGCCGACACCTGGTTGGCGGGCGGTTTCGTTTCTAAAGACAAATGTGTCCTGGAGCCGGGCGATGTCAAGGGGCAGCAGTTCCGCGCCGCCGGCAAGGCCTTCAACCAAATGCTGGCCGCGGCCGGGGCCTCGATCGCGTCAATGCCGAGTTCCGAAATCTATTCGGCGCTGCAGACCGGGGTGCTGAATGGGGCCAACACCAGCTCCGCGAGCCTGGTCTCCTATCGCATCTACGAGCAGGTCAAATGCCTCACCGCCCCCGGCGATCACGCGCTGTGGGTGATGTATGAACCAATTTTGATGTCGATCAAGAGTTACAACAAGTTGACCCCGAAGCAGCAGGAGCTGCTCATGGCGGTGGCCAAAAAGGCCGAAGAGTACGCGTTTGTCGAGGCCAAAAAGACCGATGATCGACTGGTGGACGTGTACAAGAAGGCGGGCGTCCAAGTGGTGACGATGAGCGCGGACCAGGCCAAGAAGTGGCGGAGCATCGCCGACCAAAGTTCCTACAAAGACTTCGCGGACAAAGTCAAAGGCGGGCGTGAGTTGTTGAATCTCGCGTTGTCGGTTGATTAGACCTTCCGACTGACGTCACCGAGGGGCCACCGATGCCGTATCGGTGGCCCGGTCCCGTTGTGCGCAGATCGTTGGCATGAGGCAATTCATACGGCTGGTCGAGTTTCTCTCCAAGCTGTGCGGTATCGCGGCCGCGATCATGATCTTCATTTCCGTGGCCGTGGTCTGTCACATGGTCTGGGTCCGCTATGTGCTGGAGGCGTCGTCCTACTGGCAGACCGAATTCGTAACTTACCTCCTGATTGCGTCGACATTCATCGGCAGCCCCTACGTGCTGATGACCCGGGGGCACGTCAATGTCGAGCTGCTCCCGATGTACCTTACGTCACAGCCGCGGTTCTATCTGGCGCTGTTGGCGTACGGCGTCGCCTGCGCCTTTTGTGTATTGATCGCCTGGCTCGGATTCGAATTGTGGCGGGAGGCCTGGGACAACAATTGGTACTCCGAAACGATTTGGGAGGTGCGCATGTGGATCCCGTATCTCGCGATGCCGGTTGGATTTGCTGTGTTGTCCCTACAATACCTGGTTGACATCGTGAGCCTGATATCCGGCCGCCATACTCCATTCGGGATTGAGGACTGATCGACATGTCTGAACTGGTGCTGGGGGTCGTGGCGGCGGGTACCCTGATATTGTTCCTGGTAACCGGTATACCGGTCGCGTTCGCGCTGGGGTCGGTCGCCATCCTGTTCCTGATAATTGTTGGCGGACCGAGCAGCTTGAACGTCATCGCCGAAACCTTGTTCGGCGGGTTGGACGAATTCGCCCTGTTGTCGATACCCATGTTTCTGCTCATGGGTGCGGCGGTGGCTGCGTCGCGGGCCGGTGCGGACCTGTACGAGGCGCTCGACCGCTGGTTGTACCGCGTGCCCGGCGGCCTGCTCATCTCCAACATCGGGGCGTGCGGGATTTTTGCCGCGTTGACCGGGTCGTCACCGGCAACCTGCGCGGCGATCGGCAAGATGGGGATACCCGAGATGCGCAAACGCGGCTATCCGGCCAGTCTGGCGACGGGCGCGATCGCGGCGGGCGGGACACTTGGGATACTGATCCCCCCGAGCATCACCATGATCGTCTACGGCATCTCGACGGAGACGTCCATCGGGCGGTTGTTCATTGCCGGGCTATTGCCCGGCATTATGCTGATGCTGCTGTTCATGGGTTGGGCATGGTTGTTCGCGTACTTGAAGGGTTATCGATTCACCGAGCAGGACAAGAGTTTCTCCTTTAAGGATAAGTTGATCATCCTGCCCAAGGTTATCCCGTTTCTCATCATCATAGTGCTGGTGCTCTGGGCGCTGTATGGCGGGGTCGCGACACCCTCCGAAGCGGCCGGCGTCGGGGCGTTCTTTGCCATCATGCTGGTGGTACTGATCTACAAGGTCTGGCAACCTCTCGCGCTGTGGGAGATTCTCAAGACGGCGATGCGCGAATCTGTCATGCTGATGATGATCATCGGCATGGCGGCGTTGTTCAGCTACATGATGTCGACCTTGTACATCACTCAAGGTATCGCGGAGTGGATTGCCGCGTTGGACGTCAATCGATGGCTGCTGCTTTTCTTTATCAACATATTTCTGCTGGTTGCCGGTTTCTTCCTGCCGCCGGTGGCGGTGATACTGATGACCACACCGACCCTGCTTCCCATCATCACTCAGGCGGGATTCGATCCCATCTGGTTTGGTGTCTTACTCACCATCAATATGGAAATCGGCCTGATCACTCCCCCGGTGGGCCTCAACCTGTACGTCATCAACGGCATAGTTCCTGAAGTCAAGCTGCCGGTGGTGCTGTGGGGTGCGCTGCCGTTCATGTTGTGTATGGTGATTGGCATCATCATCCTCTGTCTCGTCCCCCAAACCGCCACCTGGTTGCCCGATTATTTGATGGGTCCGATCCGATAATGCGGAAACAGTGGTTGGAGCGGCTGTTCGAAACCGTAGCCGATCGCGGACGGGAACTTCTTCATGTGCAAGCCGGTAAAGAGTACGGCGACACGGTGGGGTCGTGGTGTCAGAAGCTCCTGATCGGTCGAGGCGAGGCGTCTTCAATCGCGATCGCCCGCGACATCTTGCAGTACTACGCCGGGCTGGATGACTCCGGCCGGATCGGATTCTTCGACATGCTGTATTGGTCATTTGGACCTGAGGTCGAGCGCATCCGCAATTCGGCCGATAAATTCCTGGACACCCGCGACGACCAGACGCTCATTGATCTCATGCGAGCGGTGGAACCGCCGCGCCAGGAGTTGTTCCGCAGGTTGAATATGGCGCCCTACGGCACCAGAGCGTTGGTCCGCATGCGCGCGGACCTGATTCGGCTGTCATCGGACCGGCCCCATCTGAGGCTGGTGGACGCCGATCTGCGGCATCTGTTGAGTTCCTGGTTCAACCGGGGATTTCTGCGCCTGCGGCGCATCGAGTGGCGGAGCCCGGCGCACGTCCTGGAGAAGCTGATCGATTACGAGTCGGTGCACGAAATTACAGGTTGGCCGGATCTACGCCGCCGCATGGCGCCGGATCGGCGCTGTTTTGCGTTTTTTCATCCCGCCCTGTCCGACGAGCCGCTGATCTTCGTCGCGGTCGCGCTGGTCAAGGGCGTCGCCGCGACCATTACACCGTTGATCGACCAGAACTCTCCCATCGCTGATCCGGCCGAGGCGGACACGGCGATGTTTTATTCGATCAACAATACTCAGCGCGGTCTGGCCGGGATTTCGTTTGGCAACTTTCTCATCAAGCAGGTGCTGGTGGACTTGCAACAGGAATTGCCGTCGCTCACCACGTTTGCCACATTGTCGCCGGCGCCGCGGTTTGCCGAGGCGCTGCGCGACGTCGCCAACAAGCGGCCGCCAGCGGGCTTCGACGAACAGGTGGTGCGGGTGGTGCTGAGCCAGCGCGCCGACCTGCCTAGGGAGCTGTCGGAAGCCGAAGACCCTTGTGTCGCCCTGTACAGGGCCCTGGAGATCGACGGCGGCGAGCTGGAACCGCGATTTCTGGAGGTCCTGAGCGCCCTGTTGCTGATGTACTTGACCCGAGCGCGCCGCCGGGACGGTTCCCTCTACGACCCGGTGGCGGAGTTTCACCTCGCCAACGGGGCGCAGATCGAACGCATCAATACGGCGGCGGATTTGTCGGCTGCAGGCCGACGCCGCTCCTGGGGCTTGATGGTGAACTACCGCTATGATCCGGAGACGGTGGTTGCCAATCACGAGGCGTTCGTTAACAGCGGCATGATTGCGATGTCGAAGCGCCTGACCAAGGACTGCCAAAAGATACGCGCCCAGTTGGACAAAAAAAGCGGTTAGGGGCGCTGAAAATATCGGCGGTGGCGGGATCGCAGCGGCCGCGCGGCCACCGGACGCGGCGCGTGAACTTCGGCTGGGTTTTATGTCAAAATGCGTTAAAAACAGATCAGCCCAACGGTTCGGCAGCCGCTGAACCAATAAAGGGGGTGGGCGGATACGCCGGGGGTCTGATCGGAGACGGTCAACACCGTGGGAGGAGATGAGCATGACACTGTCATTGACTTCATCGGCGTTCGAAATGAATGCTGAGATACCTAAGCGTTACACGTGCGATGGGGAAGACATATCACCGCCGTTACACTGGAGCGGTGTTCCCAAGGCGGCTCGAAGCCTGGTACTGATCGTAGACGATCCCGATGCCCCCGATCCGGCCGATCCGAAGACAACCTGGGTGCACTGGGTGTTGTACAACCTGCCGCCGAGCAGCACCGGCCTGGATGCCGGGGTCGAAAAGCGTGATTTGCCGGCGGGGACGAGGGAGGGGGTCAACGACTGGCAGCAGGCGTGCTACGGTGGACCGTGCCCGCCGGTGGGCCGGCACCGTTACTTCCACAAGCTGTACGCCCTCGACATCGACTTGCCCGATCTGCAAAAGCCCACCAAACAACAGCTTGAGCAGCGTATGGCCGATCACATCCTTGGGCAGGCCGAGTTGATCGGACTTTATCAGCGCTAGCCCGGATGCAACGCCGAGGCGGCGAAACCGAGCCCAGCAAGTTGTTTGGAATCAGAAAGTCGATCAATAGCTTAGGGGACACTCTGTGTCCGGGCCATTACCTATCCCGGCCCTGGCTCGATGTCGAACGCCCGCATCTGACGCCACACTCGAAAACAATTGGGGCCGGAGTGATTAACTCCGACCCCATTATCCTGCGTTCGAGTGCGGCGTTCTTACCGCCCGGCCTGAGTGTCATCATTCGCAATCCCTGGTGCAATAGCCTGCTAGGACCCTGACCCAGTCGTGCCTAGACGCTGGTCGCATGTGATTGGGATCGATGACGGCGCCTTCGAGCGCCAACATCGCGGCGATGTACTGGTGGTGGGGGCGGTGTTTGCGAAACTGCGCCTGGAAGGTGTACTTTCCGGCAGGGTGCGCCGCGACGGACGCAATGCCACCGATACAATCGTGCGGATGATCCAGCAATCACGCTTCGCGACGCAGCTGCACGCGGTGCTGTTGCAAGGCGTGGCGTTGGCCGGATTCAATGTCATCGACCTCTACGCCGTCCACCGCGAACTGGCGCTGCCGGTTATTGCTGTCGCGCGCAGGCAGCCGGACTATGCCGCAATCGAACGTGCCCTGCTGACGCGGGTACCGGGGGGGCGCCGGAAGTGGCGGCTCATTGAGCAATTGGGGCCGATGGAAGCAGTCGGCGGGGTGTACGCTCAATACGTCGGTATCGACGCTCGGACCGCCGCGGCGGTGATTAATCGATTCGCTGTTAACGGCGCACTGCCGGAACCGATCCGTGTCGCGCATCTGATCGCCGCCGGTGTAAGCCGTGGCGAAAGCCGGCACCGGGCGTGACACCGTTTGTTCGGTCACGATTATCATCTTTCCCCCGTGCCAGCATGGCGGACTTACCGCTCGATTCCTTCGCCATCATCCGGGATCCTTGATGCAAACTGCGGGTTAACTTGCCGCCGCCCGGCCGTGGCGGTATGTTTCCAGCAGCGCCATCGAGAAGTTGGTAATGTTTGCACTGCGTGTTCCGCCGGTCCCGGACCCCCGGTTTGTAATACACGAGTTTGTCCCCGCCTATCAGCGCGCGTACCGCGCCGACAGGCTGGTGTCGCGGGTCGACGCGGCGCGGCGCGAATTGGCCGACTGTTGTGCCTGCCCGAGAAACTGTCACGTCGACCGCCTTCGCGACGAGCGGCGCGTGTGCCACATCGGTCGGCATGCAGTGGTTTCCAGCGTCTTCCCTCACTTCGGTGAAGAGGATTGCCTGCGCGGTTGGAGCGGCTCGGGGACAATCTTCTTTTCCCAGTGCAATCTGCGTTGCGTGTTTTGTCAGAATTGGGACATCTCGCAGCGGGACAATGGCCAGGTCTGCACCGCAGGCCAGCTCGCCGACTACATGTTGTCGCTGCAGACGCGGGGTTGCCACAACATTAATTTCGTGACCCCGGAGCATGTCGCGCCGCAGGTCGTGGAGGCAATCGCCGAGGCCGCGGGACGCGGCTTGCGGTTGCCCATCGTCTATAACACCAGCGCCTACGACGCCCCCGCATCGCTTGCGCTGCTCGACGGTCTGATCGACATCTACATGCCGGACTTCAAGTTCTGGCACCGGGAAAGCGCCCGTCGATTCGCCAAGGCCAAGGACTATCCGGAGCGGGCCCGCGAGGCAATCGCGGAGATGCACCGGCAGGTTGGCCCCTTGCGGTTTACGCCCAACGGAATGGCCCGGCGCGGGCTATTGGTTCGACATCTGGTGATGCCCGGTCAACTGGATGAGGCCGACGCCATTTTCCAATGGCTGGCGAGAGAGTTGTCGCCGGACACCTATGTCAACATCATGGGCCAGTACCGTCCCGAGCACGAGGTGGGACGGGTGCCGAAATACAACGCCATCAACCGGACTCCCAGCGCTGGAGAGATACGCGCCGCGCGCAAATTGGCGGTCCGCGCAGGGCTGTGGCGGTTCGACGCGGCAGGCGGCCGATGACGGACTTAGTCGCCCTTCGGGGGTGTCATCGGAATTGGAAACGGCGTGATATTGCCCTTCTCCTGGCCGGTGGCGAGAATCTTGTTCTTGCCTTCTTTTTCGACTTCATCGATTCGCACGACGCTGTGCAGTGGTATGAAAGTGCGTTTCACGCCGGAGAACTGCGACTTCAGTTGTTCTTCAGAGGGGTCGAGGACGACTTTGGACCGCTCGCCGAATATGATGTCGGCGATTTCAACGAAGGCAAACATCGCGCCCTGATTGACCTCGTGCGCGTACAGTTCGTAAACGTTGCCCTGGTTGTGAAAAATGATCCGGTAGGTGGGTTTCTTGTCAGCCATGTCGTGAACCTTAACAAGTCACATGCAACGCCGCAACGACGGCCGCGTAATCGCGCTGCAGCCGGTTAAACTCGTCGACCGCCTGGCTGGTCGGTATGGCTATCAATTGCACCTCCTTGGATTTCAGATAACACCGGGTCTCTTCGGGTACGGTCATGCGCCCGTAGCAACCGGTGCCGACCACCAAGACTTCAGGGGAGGACGCCAGTACGGAGTTTAGATCCTCGATGTGTAACTGATGACCCTGCCTGCGCCGCCATCCGTCGCGCACGCCGTCCGGGGTGACGATGACATCGGTCACATAGGTCGTCCCGCCGACGGAAATCCTCCCGAAATCGTAAGCATCGATCTGAGTCATTCGTCGCCCTCATCGTCGTATATAGGGTGCGCGCCAAGACATTTCAATGTCTTCGCCGATTGGATATGCTAGACCGCATACTGCGCCAGGGCGGCGGCAAGGAGAGCTAACGTTTTGTTAAACATACTTTATCAGAACTATGTGGTTGATCGATCAGTTGGCGGAAAGCCGCATTACCGAGGCAATTAAGCGGGTCGATTTCAACAATCTGACCGGCGCGGGCCGGCGGGTAGAGCTGGACGACGACCGATGGGTGCCCGAGAGCCTGAGGGCCGGGTACCGGGTCATAAAAAACGCCGGCCTACTGCCGCCCGAGCTGTCGCTGAGACGCGACATCGCGGCGCTGCAGCTGCGGGTGATGGAGCTGGTCGACGGTCCAGAGCGGGCACGCGCAGAGAAACGCTTGCGGTGGCTGAGTCTGCGCCTGGCGGCGGCCAGGGGCAGCGACCTCGACCTGCGCACCGAGCAGGCCTACCAGCAACAGCTGTGGCACAGGCTTGGGTCGCGTTGACGGGAACCGAATCCGGTGCTGTTATCAGTGTGGTCCGGAATCCAAGCCCGGCGTCCCTCAGTCCACACATAGCTCGGACCCGGTAGGGCCGACCGGACCGCGGCCCGCCGGTGGCGGCGGGGCAACGGCGTTCGTCGGGATGCGGCGCATCGCGTTGATTTCCGGCAGGTGCATAAACGTTAACGATGATTCAGCTTATTGCGTTGACAAGCCGGGTACAATTACCAAACGTTGACCGAGGCACAGCATGCATTCCGCCGTGAAATGGATTAGTTTAATCGTATGGTTCCTGGTGACGCCGGTGTCCGCTGATCAGACCGGCATCAAGGATTACGAAGAGGCGCGCCGGCTGTTCTGGTCGGTGCTTTACCGCAGTGGGGGGGAAACTTTGTACTGCGGCCGTGAGTTCACCGCACGCAGTCATCGTGGCGTGAATATCGAGCATGTATTCCCCATGTCGTGGGTGGTGCGTGCCCTGAATTGCGATCGTCGTAAGCAATGCCGCAAGACCAATCGGCGTTTCAACCGTATCGAGGCCGACCTGCACAATCTGTATCCGTCGCGCATGGACATCAACGACGCCCGCGGCAGTTTTCGATTTGGCGTAATTGGTGGCGAACGGCGGGCCTACGGAAATTGTGATTTCGAGGTTGATGAGCGGCGCCGGATAGTGGAGCCGCAGCCAGCGACACGCGGCGAGATCGCCCGAGCGATGTTCTACATGCACGAGGAGTACGGGCTGCGAATTTTCAAGCGGTCGGGCCGTGAGCTGCTTCGCTGGCATCGTGAGGATCCGCCCAGCGCCCACGAGCGGTGGCGCAACGGTGTGATCGAGCGGATACAGGGGACGCGCAACCGGTTTATCGATCAACCGGAACGTGCCGCGGGCTTGAGATTCAGATGAACTGCGACGGGGAGACGGAGGCACCGGGGACGAAATGAGGCGGCGCTTGTGGATTGCACTGTTGGGGCTGACGATCACCCACCACGGGCTGGCGGAGACGCCGGAGGAAAAGGGCCTGGCGATCGCGATTGAAGCCGAGCGGCGGGACAGCGGTTGGAGTGACAGCGCCGCCGATATGAAGATGGCCCTGCGCAATCGCCAGGGCGAGGTCAGCGAACGCGCAATCCGTATCCGTGCGCTGGAGGTGCAGGGCGACGGCGACAAGTCACTGACGATCTTTGATCAACCCGCCGACGTCAAGGGCACGGCCTTTCTCAGTTACACCCACGCGACAAGACCAGACGATCAGTGGTTGTATCTGCCGGCTCTTAAGCGCGTCAAGCGGATTGCGTCGGCCAACAAATCCGGGCCCTTTATGGGCAGCGAGTTCGCCTATGAGGACATCAGCTCACAGGAGGTCGAGAAATACCGGTACATCTACCTGCGCGACGAGACCATCGGCGATGAGGCGGCTTTCGTGGTCAAGCGAATCCCCCAATACAAGCACTCCGGATATACCAAACAAATCGTGTGGATAGACCAGCAACACTACCGGGTGCGGCGGGTGGAATACTACGACCGAAAAAGCGCCCATCTGAAGACATTGACCTTGACGGAGTACAAGCAGTTCTTGGACCAATACTGGCGCGCCCTCCAAATGGACATGGTCAACCACCAAAACGGCAAGAGCACCACGTTGTTGTGGAGCAACTACCGGTTTCGAGAAGGGCTGACCGAGCGGGACTTTGACCGTAACAGCCTGAAGCGGGCTCGCTGAGTCCGTACACGAACCGCTTACCGCCGCCAACAGCGACCGTCACGAGGCAACGCATGGGTCACTCAACAGCCGCCCGTCGGCGCGTGTTGCGGGTAGTGGTCTTGCTCCCGGTGCTTGCGCTGTGCGTCGCCTATCCCGGTATCGCCCTGGCCGATGGGCCGGGCTCCCACTGGTCTGGATACGTCGCTCTCGAATTCCGTCCCTTCTTCAGTGCGCCGCTGGACCCGCGTCAGCACGACGACAATGCGTCGGTGGTGGCGCAACCCGAGTGGTATTACCCATGGAACGGCGGCCGGGACTCGTTGACGTTCGTGCCGTTCGCCCGTATCGATCAGCACGACGATGAACGGACTCACGTCGACGTGCGGGAATTGACCTGGTTGACGGCGCGGGACGACTGGGAACTCCGGGTCGGTATTCGCAAGGTTTTCTGGGGGGTTGCCGAATCCCAGCACCTGGTCGATATCATCAATCAGACCGACCTGGTGGAGAACATCGACACCGAGGACAAGCTCGGCCAGCCGATGGTGAATCTGGCCCTGATCCGGGACTGGGGGACTGTGGACGTGTTTCTGCTGCCGTACTTCCGGGAACGCACCTTCCCCGGTGAGGAAGGCCGGCCGCGCATGCACCCGCGAGTGGATGCAGACCTGGCGGTGTTCGAGTCGTCCCGTGCCGAGCGGCATTTGGATCTGGCGGTACGCTGGTCGCACAGCGCCGGCGACTGGGACCTTGGTGTGTCGCATTTCCGCGGCACCTCCCGGGATCCACGCTTCATCAGCGGCCGCAGCGGTGACGGAGAGCCGGTGCTGATTCCTTTATACGAGCAGATCGATCAGACCGGGGTCGATGCGCAGCTCACGCGGGGATCGTGGCTGTGGAAGCTGGAAACAATCCGCCGCTCCGGGCAGGGAGACACCTTTGCCGCCGGTGTCGCGGGACTCGAGTACACGGTCTACGGCGTCTTGGAGAGCGCCGCGGACGTCGGCGTAGTCGCCGAGTATCTCTACGACGACCGCCCCGTCGGTACCCGCTCGCCGTTTGAGGACGATCTGTTCGCGGGTTTGCGCTTGACCCTCAACGATGTCGACGGCACCGAGGCCCTGCTTGGTTGCATCTTCGACCTGGGCAGCGCCGCGCGCTTGTGTAACATCGAAGCGCGCCGCCGTCTGAGTGACCACTGGATGCTGGAGTTCGAGCTGCGGACGTTTCAGGAACTGGCCGAGAACAATCCCCTGTATACTCTGCGACAGGACGACTTTGCGCAGTTCGAGTTGGCCTATCACTTCTAAGGGCTGGCATCGATCAGGATGGCCCGGAAATCGTTGACGTTGGTCCGCGTCGGACCGGTGACGACGAGGTCGCCGAGGGCCGCGAAGAACCCGTAAGCGTCGTTGTCCGTCAGGTGTTGCCTTGGATCCAGCCCGAGCGACTGCGCGCGATTGAGGGTGTCGGGTGTGATGACGGCACCGGCGTTGTCCTCGGTGCCGTCGATGCCGTCGGTGTCGCATGCCAAGGCATGGACGCGATGCCCGGGCGGTAGCGCGAGGGCCAGCCCCAGTAGGTACTCGACGTTGCGACCGCCGCGTCCGGCCCCGCGCACGGTGACGGTGGTCTCGCCGCCGGACAGATAGACCCGGGCGCCATCCGCCCGGGGGGGCGGCAGCCGATCAGCCTGGGCGGCGGCAACGGTACGTGCCTCACCTTCGATGTCGTCGCCCCACACCGTAGCCGGTACGCCATGCTGCCGCGCCCGCTCCGCCGCCGCGCGCAGTGCGTCATTGGCGGTAGCGATGACGGTGTTGGTGACGCGTTGAAAACGCGGGTCCCCGGGCTTCGGTGTCTCGTGATCGGGGTCCGACAAATAGTCGAGCACGGGGTCGTCGACGACAATGCGGTAGTGCTGCAGGATTGAGCGGGCGTCGGTCTGGAATGTGGGGTCTGGCACCGTCGGACCCGAGGCCACGGTCGCCGGATCGTCGCCGGGTACGTCGGAGAGAATCAGCGTGGCCACCTGCGCCGGCCCACAGCGCAGCGCGAGCTGCCCACCCTTGATCGCGGACAGGTGTTTGCGCACGCAGTTCATCTCGTGGATGTTCGCGCCGGACTTGAGCAGCTGCCGATTGATGTCCTGCTTGGCCGCCAACGTTATGCCTGGGGCCGGGGACGACAACAGCGCAGAACCGCCGCCGGAGATCAAGCAGATCACCAGATCATCCTCCGTCAGCCCGGAGACCAGCTCGATGATCTTTGTGGCTGCCCGTTGTCCAACGTCGTCGGGCACTGGATGACTCGCCTCGACCACCTGTACCGTCCGGCAGGGCACCCCGTGTCCGTAGCGGGTGACGACCAGCCCTTCGCAATCCGCCGGCCAGTGCGCCTCGACAGCCTGTGCCATTGCCGCCGCCGCTTTACCGGCGCCGACGACCACCGTGCGGCCGGTCGGGGGAGCCGGTAAGTGCGGGGGCACGCACCGTGTCGGATGCACAGTGTCGACGGCGATGTCGAACAGTTCCCGAAGCAAGTCAATGGGTCGGCTTGACATAGTGCGGTGCTTACCCCAACGTTGATTCCACACCAGACGGTCAGCGAGGGTAACACACGACGCCGCCGCTTGGCTCCGCGGAGGCGGAGATCTTGGGACGACTGGCCGGAGCGTGACTACCCACAACGAGACGCGGCTGCAGCGGGTTCACGACCGCAAGGCTTAATTCGGAGGGCAGCTCAATGAGTAAGCACTTGGTCTTAGTGAGCGCGGCGTTGGCGGCATTGATGGCGTGTGCGCGCACGCTGGATGTCGTGGTGATGTTTCCCGTGGCGACCAAATTGTCGGAGGGCGACCCGGTGATGCTGGCGGGCGCCCAGGTCGGAACGGTGGACCGGATCGAGCCGGCGGCGGAGCGGATCAGGGTGGTCCTGGCCCTGGATCCGAGGGGCGCCGCGACACTCACCAGTAACGCCGCTGCGGTAGTGGTCGGGCGCACCGTGGAACTGCACAATGCCTTAGGTGGGCGCCCGCTGGCGGCGGGCGATGAGTTGCTCGCCATCGACTCGACGCTGGAGTTGATGGCCTGGCGGGCCGGTAATGCCATCGATCGGACCAACAAGCGCATCGCCGCCGCGGTCAGCGCGCTCAATGAGTATTTCACCGGTCCGGATTGGGCGCGGCAGAAACGGCGGATACACGAAGGGCTCGCCGATCTGGAACAATCACTGGATGGGATATCGGACGAGTTCAAACGCGATCTGAATTCGCTGCTCGAGGATCTGGAGATCGAAGCCGAGCGGCACTCCGAGCACCTTGCCCGGCGGTATGAGGCATTGATAGATCGCCTTGCGCAACTCGAACGCGACTTGACCGAGCGTGGGCAACAGCACCTGCTTCCGGAGTTGGAGAAGATCATGGACGCTGTGCGCGAGGCGGTGCGGCGGTATTTACGCGAGCCACCGGTGCCGGAAGATCGCTCCCCCCGGTCTACGTAGCGTGAGGCTCGTGTTTTCGGTTCGAAATTGTTCACGCAATCTCCCCGCGAATTGAGCCGCAACACACAGTGCGTTCGGCTGCCCGCCGCTATAATCCACCGATTGATTCGTATGTCTGCCAAGAAGAAACGTAACAAGAGCACCGCCAAGCAGCGCAGCGGCGGTAAGGGCGTAAAAAAGTCGGCCAGTAAATAACAGCAGCACCATCAGCTTGGTGGTTCTACCTTCAACAGCAGTGCGGGCAGAAACAGGAAATCCAGCGCCAGCGCGAGGGTGATGGTGATAGCAGACAACAATCCCATGTCGGCGTTCATCTTGTAGCCGGAGAATGACAACACTAAAAAGCCGGCCACTAGAGTCGCGGTGGTGATCCACATCGCGGCCCCGACGGTGTTGAAGGCATAGCGGATTGCTGTGGTGGAATCGTGACGGCGTTCCTCGCGCGCGCGCAGGTAGTGGCTCAGGAAATGCACCGTGTCGTCGACCACGATACCGAGGGTCAGCGACACCACCACAGACAGGCCGAGTCCGACCTGACCGAACAACAGGCCCCACACGCCGAACGCCATGAACGCCGGTGCTACGTTCGGTATCAGGCTGAGCAGACCGAGCCGGAGACTGCGCAGGGCGATGACCAGGATACCCGAAATCAACACCAGGGCACCGAACGAAGCCCACAGCATGCTGTTGATATTGCGTGCCGACAGGTGCGCCCAAATCATCGCCAGACCGGTGCCGTAAGTCCGCATTGGTGCGGGGGCGTTGGCCTCCAGCCAGGCGCGCGCGCGCTCGTCGAGCGCCTGCAGCCGGGTACTCGACAGACCCTTCGCGCTGACGATCAGACGCGTTGCCGATTTATCAATGTTGATCTGGTTATTCAGATCCAGGCCCAGCGGCAGTGACATTTCGTACAGCAGCAGATATTGCGCGGCGAGATCGCGCTGCTGCGGAATACGGTAATAGGTCTCGTCGTCTCCATGCATATTCTTGTTCAGGCGTTTCATCGTATCGGTGATGACATTGACATGGACTACGTCCGGTTGCGACCGGAACCAGTTGGCGAAAGCCTCGAGGGTGGCGAGGTAGGCCGGCTCATTGATTCCGCCCGAGTCTCCCGCGCCCAGCGAGTACTCCATGTAATACACGCCCGACAGATTGTCCTCCATGAAATCCGTCGCCTTGCGAAACTCAAAACGCTCATCGATGTACTCCATCCAGTCGTCGCCGAGTTCGATGCGCGGAATCCCGGTCGACACCGTGACGATCATCAGCAGTGCGCCCCAGAACAGAGTGCGGTGCCGGTTGATCACGAAGCTCGCCAGAGGCTCGCAGGAATAACGGGTTTTGTCTCGCGTGCGCTTGGAGCCAACCGGCAGGACAGTAAGCAGCGCCGGCAGAAACAGCACCGAATAGAAGAATGCCGCCATTACGCCGAGTGCGACGATATTCCCCAGGTCGTGGAAGGGCGGTGAATCGGAGAAGTTCATAGTCAGAAAACCGATCGCGGTGGTGACGCTGGTCAGAAACAACGCGCGCAAATTCACTCGAATCGATTCCGCGATCGCCGCGCGTTTCGATTTGCCGAGCCCCATCTGTTCGAACGCCGTCACCAGGATATGTACGCTGTCCGCCACCGCCAGGGTCAGGATGATGGTCGGCGCGTTGACCGACGCCAGGTTCAAGGCATGGCCAAACCAACCGGCCAGACCCATCGCGGTAATCATGGATAACAGGATAATCAGGCACACGGCAGAGGTCGCGCTGACCGATCGCATCGACATCCCCACCACCACCAGCAACACCGCAAACATAATCGGGATTAAAGTAGTCATGTCCCGTTGGCTCACCTCACCAAAGGTCTGGTCGCTCATCACCATACCGGTGAGATAAAAGTCGATATCGGGATAGTCCCGACGCATCTCCGTGATGAGACCGCGGGCGAACGCCGCCACTGCCGGCACCTCGTCGAACGATTTGCCCGGCAGCATTACATTCACGTTAACCGCGGTGACATGCCCGGAGGCTGAAATCAGGCGATTCACCAGTATTGGTTCGGACAAGGCGATGTTTCGGATCCGTACCAGGTCGCTGTCGCTCAGGCCTGCCGGATCCACGACCAGATCACCGACGATCAGGTCATCTTGTTCGGCATAGGTGTGCTGGAAATTCGTGATCGAATCGACACGGGTTGAATAGGGCGTTTGCCAGGACCGGACGGTGATTGCGTAGACCGCTCGCAGGCTTCCACGGGTCACCACGTGGCCGCTTTTGGGCGCGATGATAAACAGGATGTTTTCGTCCCTGGTGTAGGTGTTCTCCAGCGTCTCCAAGGCACGCAGTTGGGGATTCCTTTCGCTGAAGAAGACCCGAGTGTCGTTGTTGATGGTGAGAAATCGAGTGCCGGTGGCGCTGGCCGCGGCAAGCAGCACGGTGACGACGATGATCCACCAGCGACGGGCCACTACCCATTTTCCGAAAATGGTCTCGACCGAGGCCAGAAAACCCGTTGTGTATCGCATCCGGTGAGTGGTGTGACGACTGACCACCGGAGTGTGGCACGGGCCCGGTCGCGTTTCTCTGACTTATGTCAGTTTCTTTATCGTGATCGTTCAGGCCCAGGGATGCTCTCAGCTGCGGCTGTCCGTCGGCATCGTTACGAATGTTGGGCAACCGGAAGGATCGGCTTGTTGCCGGAGAACACGGGTTCGAGCTCGACCCCCAGCGCGTCACCGAACTTGCTTACGGCGATGTACACGGTGATGGTGAATACGGCTTCTACGATCTGCGGTTCGCTGAAGTGTTCGTGCAGCCGTTCCCACAGCGCCGAGGACACCTGATTGGCGTCGACGCCGATCTGCACGGTCAGATCCATCAAGGCCTTTTCCGCGTCGGTGAAGTGCGGGCTGTCGCGATACCGGTCGCCGCCGATATCCGCGATCTTGTCGTCAAAGATGCCCAGGCGCTTGCTCAAGGTTTCGTGCTGAACCACACAGTACTGGCATTCATTCCGGTGTGTGGCCTTGAGAATGAGCAGCTCCTTGGTGATCCAATCCAGCTCGCCATCCTTCAGGATGGCCATGATCATATCGGTGAACACAGTGCCGAGTTCGGGTGTGTGACCGAACACCTTGAAGATATTCAGGAGCATCTCGAACCGGTGTTCCGCCTTGTCATAGAACGCCAGGGTTTCCGCGTTGGCCTGATCGCGTTCAACGTAAGAAACTGCCATTGGTTTTCTCCTTATTTGGTATTGAATGAGCCGTTGGATGGACGGGCGGGACCGTAGGGAGCGCGGTGATATTCAGTTTCCGCCACTGCGTACCGCCGTCATCGGCGTTGTTTCAGCACCATGTCGAATTCGATGTCTTTCGTGCGCTGAGATCCGATCCACTGGGTCTCGAGCACCGGGTGCCCGTCGGCGGTGACAATAAAGTGGATGTGCGGTGTGTACAGATTCGGCCACTCGGTTTCGAACCGGTAGCGGCCGTCGGCGTCGGAATACAGGTAGGCGCGCAGCCGATCGACGTATTCGCCACGTTCATCGGCCTGCCAGTGGGCGATCTTGGCATTGGCCACCGGGCGGCAGTCCGGGGCGGCGAGGATGCGGCCGTGCACCACCACCCCGCGGGCGACATCAACCTTCTGCTCGGTGACCGGCGCATAGTGAGTCCCCGTGGTTCGATGGGGCGTCGGGATGCAGTCTGCGGCGCTGGCTGCCGCAGGGAGCAAACACAAGGCAGCGGCGGTGAACCAATGGCCAGAAATCACAGGACCTCCAGGAATTGTGTGTAGTTCTGCACTCATAGACTCCTGGGAAAGCGCTAAGTTCGCCGTTCGGTATCTACGTCGCGCCGGGCGATGCGAGGCGCCAGAGTCGGCGGGGGCGCGTCACTGCGGACGCTATGTGCGGCCGCCGAGGCGCCTTGTGAGTCGTTCTGCGGCCTGTTTCACGATGTTGCCCAATTGGGGCAGCCGCGCATCGGGAATACGCGACCGCGGCCCGGAAATCGAGATCGCGGCGACGGGTCTGCTGTGTTCGTCGTAGATCGTCGCCGCGACGCACCGGAGCCCCACGGCGTGCTCCTCATAGTCGACCGCGTAGCCGGTTCGATGTATCTCGGCGAAGGCCTCGCGCAAGGCGGCAACCGTGACGATGGTGTGTTCGGTGTAGCGGTGCAGGCCGCGATTATGGAGGATCGTCTTCACGTCGGCCTCGGCCAATCCCGCCAACAAGGCCTTACCGATTCCCGAGGCGTGCAGCGGTATGCGGCTGCCGACCGGCACTACCATACGCATCATTTCGCGGCTTTCGGACTGGGCCACCAATACACCTTCGCCGCTCTCCAGAACGCCCAGATTGGCCGTCTCTCCCGTGGCTTCGACCAGTTCCTGCAGGAATGGCCGCGCTTGTGCGACGATGTCCCGGCCGATGAGGAAGGCGTTGCCCACGGCGAACGCCTTGACACCGATGTACCATTTGCTGAGCTCTTCGTTCTGGGAGACGAAGCCGCTGTGTTCCATGGTGGCGAGCAGGCGGTGGGCAGTGGACGGCGCCAGCCCCACCTGTTGAGCGATGTCGGTGAGGGTCACGCCGTCCTCATTGGCGGCGATTCGCTCCAACAGTGCCAGCGCCCGCGTCAAGGACTGCACATGTCCAAGGGCTCGTGTGGTTTTGCCGGGTCGGCGCCCACGGCGTTTGGCGCCCGAGGTCCCAGGTCTCACATGGGTCGGTGCGTTCATGGCCGCCGTGGTGTCGTGTTGCGTTCGAAACGGTTGGAGACTGCTTCACGCCGGGCGGGGGCGGTCAATCCAGCGGCGTACTCAGGTCCTCGCGCTGGCCGATCTCATGCTGCCCCAGCGTCTCCAGGGATCGGACCATGGCGGAATGGTCCCAGGCGCTGCCGTGTTGCGCGGCGCAAGCGTTGAACAGTTCCTGGCAGGTGGCGGTGTTAGGCAGGCTGATGTGCAGGGCGCGCGCCCCCGCCAACGCGAGATTCAGATCTTTTTGATGCAGTTCGATACGGAATCCCGGATCGAAGTTGCGTTTGATCATGCGTTCGCCGTGGATCTCCAGAATTTTCGACGAGGCGAATCCGCCCATCAGCGCCTCGCGGACCTTGGCCGGATCGGCGCCGGCTTTCGAGGCGAACAACAGCGCTTCACCCACTGCCTCGATGTTCAGGGCGACAATGATCTGGTTCGCCACCTTGCAGGTCTGGCCATCGCCGTTGCCACCGACCAGGGTGATGTTTTTACCCATCAGCTCAAACAAGGGCTTGACTTTGTTGAATGCCGCATCGCTGCCACCGACCATGATCGTCAAGGTGGCGGCCTCGGCGCCCACCTGTCCGCCGGACACCGGCGCGTCCAGATACTCGCAGCCCAGTTGCTTGATCCGCTTGGCGAACTGCTTGGTCTCGATGGGCGAGATCGAGCTCATGTCGACGACGGTCTTGCCGGCCGACAGCCCTTCGGCGACACCGTTTTCCCCGAACAGCGCCGCCTCCACGTGCGGGGTATCGGGCACCATGATAATGATGATGTCCGACTGCTCGGTCACTTCCTTACTGGAGCCGCACAGGGACGCTCCGTTGTCGATGAGGTCATGCGGTACCCGGTCAATGTCGAAAACGAACAGCTCGTGTCCGGCGTCCTGTAGGTGTTTCGCCATGGGGTGCCCCATGATGCCCAGTCCGATAAAGCCAACTTTACTCACGTTTCAATCCTCCGTTGTAATTTGTCTGTCAATTCGTGCGTTGCCGATAATCCGTGAACCATCCCAGACCTTCGTGGGTTCCGGCCTGCGGTTTGTATTCGCAGCCGATCCAGCCCTGGTAACCTATGGCGTCGATGAAGTCGAACAGGAAGGCGTAGTTGATTTCTCCCGTGCCCGGTTCGTGGCGGCCTGGATTGTCAGCGAGTTGCATGTGCGCGATCCGTTCGCGTTGCCGCTCGATGGTCGGCGCGAGGTCGCCCTCCATGATTTGCATGTGATAGATGTCGTACTGCAGGAACAGGTTGTCCGAGCCGACGGCGTCGAAGATATCCAGTGCCTGCCGCGTGTTGCACAGGTAGAAGCCAGGAATGTCCCGGGTGTTGATCGGTTCGGCGAGCAGCCGGATGCCCGCTTCCCCGAGCCGGCCGGCGGCGAAGCGGAGGTTGTCAACGAAGGTCTCGCGAACCCGGCCGGGTTCCACACCGTCGGGGGTGATGCCCGCCAGGCAGTTGACCTGCCGGCAACCGAGGGCGGTTGCGTAGTCGATCGCTCTGCCAACGCCGTCCTGGAATTCCCCGACGCGGTCCGGGTGACAGGCTATTCCGCGTTCGCCCGCATCCCAGTCTCCGGCGGGCAGGTTGTGCAGCACCTGCACCAGTTGGTGTTCATCCAGCAGAGCGCGCAGTTCGGTTTTGCCGTAGGCGTAGGGGAACAGATATTCCACGCCAGTGAATCCGGCCTTGGCCGCTTCTGCGAAGCGGGCCGGAAAGTCGACTTCGTTGAACAGCATGGTCAAATTTGCGGCAAACTTGGGCATTGTTGTGAATGACTCCTGATGTCCTGTCGCGATTAGTTCGGGGTCTCGACCACCGAGGTCGGGGCGTCGTCGATGCTGGCCGCCAACTCCTCGAACTCCGTGATGTTGTCGATCTCAGTGCCCATGGACACGTTGGTGATGCGTTCGAGGATGACCTCCACGACCACCGGGACCTGGTGTTCGGTGGCGAGTTCCTGGGCCTGGACCAGCGCCGGCTGGATTTCCTCGGGTTTGAACACACGAATGGCCTTGCAGCCGAGACCCTCGACCACCGCCACATGGTCCACTCCATAGCCCTCGACTTCGGGGGCATTGATGTTTTCGAACGACAGCTGAACCTGGTAGTCCATGTCAAAGTTCAGTTGCGCCTGCCGGATCAAGCCCAGGTAGGAGTTGTTGACCAGCACGTGCACATAGGGGAGCTTGAACTGGGCGCCCACTGCGAGTTCCTCAATCATGAACTGAAAGTCGTAGTCACCCGACAACGCGACAACCTTTCGTTGGGGATCGGCGGCGCGCACACCCAGTGCGGCGGGTACGGTCCAGCCGAGCGGACCGGCCTGGCCACAGTTGATCCAATGGCGCGGCTTGTACACGTGCAGGAACTGCGCGCCCGCGATTTGCGAAAGACCGATGGTGGTCACGTAACAGACGTCGCGGCCGAAGGCCAGGTTCATCTCTTCGTACACGCGTTGCGGCTTGATCGGCACATTGTCGAAGTGGGTCTTGCGCAACATCGTGCGTTTGCGCTCCCGGCACCGCGCCGCCCAGTCTGTGCGGTCCTTCAGCCGTCCCGCGGCCTGGCGCTGTTTGGCGACTTCGATGAACAGGTCCAAGGCGGCTCGGGCGTCCGATACGATCCCGTAGTCGGGCATGAAGACACGGCCGATCTGGGTCGGTTCGATGTCCACGTGGACAAATTTGCGTCCTTCAGTGTAGACCTCGACGGAGCCGGTGTGCCGGTTGGCCCAGCGGTTGCCGATGCCCAGCACGAAATCCGATTCAAGGAGCGTGGCGTTACCGTAGCGGTGCGCCGTTTGCAGTCCGACCATGCCGGCCATGAGGTGGTGATCGTCCGCGATCGCGCCCCAGCCCATCAGTGTGGGGATCACCGGTACCCCGGTTATCTCTGCGAACTCCACCAGCTGATCCGAGGCGTCGGCGTTGATGATGCCTCCACCGGCCACGATGAGTGGCCATTCGGACTCATCGAGCAGATCCAGCGCCTTCTCGATCTGCGCACGGCTGGCGCTTGGTTTGTATACGGGCAGCGGTTCGTAGGTGTCGATGTCGAACTCGATCTCCGCGACCTGCACGTCGAAAGGCAGGTCGATCAACACCGGGCCGGGCCGGCCCGATCGCATCAGGTGGAAGGCCTGCTGGAAGGCCCGCGGCACCTGGGCCGGTTCGCGCACCGTCAGCGCCCACTTGGTCACCGGCTTGGCGATCGATTCGATGTCCACGGCCTGGAAGTCCTCCTTGAACAGGCGTGCCCGCGGTGCCTGACCGGTGACGCAGAGAATCGGGATCGAGTCCGCCGCGGCCGAGTACAAGCCGGTGATCATGTCGGTGCCGGCCGGGCCCGAGGTGCCCACACAGACGCCGATGTTGCCGGCATTGGTGCGGGTGTAGCCCTCCGCCATGTGGGACGCCCCCTCGACGTGGCGGGCCAGGTAGTGCCGGATACCGCCGAGCTTGCGCACGGCGGCGTAGAATGGATTGATGGCCGCGCCGGGCACTCCGAATGCCGTGTCCACGCCCTCGGCCTGGAGCACCCTTACCCCGGCCTCCACCGCTGTCATCTTGGCCATGGTGTTAAACCTCCTCGGGTCGATATATTCAATTTGTCAAGATTGTGGCCAGTCGACGGCGGACTGTCAATTGTTTTGGAAAAGACTTCCATATAACGGAAATTATCGAAACACTAATACTATTAATGCCTATTTCGGAGTAATTTACTATGTTAAAAATAGATTTTGAAATAGAACGGTGTGTGCCACAGCGCCCCGCGCGCCGAGTGCTGCCGCACAGCCGCTGCCGCCAAGCGTGGGACCGGCTGGGTGCCGACCGAGTACACTACACATCCCATGGCGACCAAACGCAGGCGAAGCGTCCGCAAGCGGCCAGCCGGCCTCGGCTGTGCGGCTTTTCGTGCCGCCACCGCAGCAGTGTCCGATGCGTAATCCGGGTCAGGAAGCCAGCATCCCGGTTCGCAGTCCCTTGTTCCGCGGCGATCGGCGACTGCGCATCGCCTTGGTCGGCATGCCGAACAGCGGCAAAAGCACCCTGTTCAAAGCGGTGTCGGCGACATCGATTCACACCGGCGAGCTGGCCGGCACGCAGCGCGCTTACGGTGAGTGCCGCATTCAGGTCGGTCTCGACGAGGCCAGCCTGGTCGATTTGCCGAGCATCCAGTCCTTACATCATCTGCAGCACGATGATCGGGTTGCCCTGCAGTACCTGCTGTGGGGCGACGAGCGGCCGCCGATCTCGGTGCACGAACCCGGCGGACCGCCCGCTCCCTTCGCCCCGCCCGATGTTATCGTTCAAGTAGTCGACGCCACGACCCTGGAACGCCACCTGGAACTCACCCTGGAACTCGGTCAACTAGGACGGCCCATCGTACTTGCCCTGAACATGATGGACGAAGCGTGGAAAAAGGGCCTGCACATCAGCAGTAAGGCGCTGGCCGAGCAGCTGGGGGTGTCGGTGGTGCCGACCGTTGCACTGATGGGCCAAGGCATTGCGGAGTTGTTCGACGCAGCGTTGGCCACCGCCCGCCAAGGCAGTACCCCGCAGCCGCAGCGGGCCAGTCAGTACCTCTGCGACCGCCTCCAGCCGCTAAGCGAGGCCTTGGACCGCCCCGAACTGCGCACGGCGTTCCGGGTTCCCGACGCGTTTCTACTGATGCAGCTGGCCGCGGGCGACAACTATTTTCTGGACGAAATACGGCAGCACTTCCCGGGCCTGTTGCCGGAAATACTGCGCCTGCGCACCGAGGCGGAGCAAACGCTGCCCCGGCCGCTCGCCGAGGAACTGCACGCCGACCGCCATCACCGCGCCGCCAGCCTGTTCGAGGCGGTCACCCGGGTCGGCGCCCCGCACCCCGGGCGGGGCTGGCGCTATTGGATGGACGAATTGTTCCTGCACCCGGTTTGGGGCCTGTTCGGCTGCCTGGCGGTGTTCGCGGCCACCTTGTTCGTGGTCTTTGAGGTGAGCGTCTGGCTCGACGAGATGTCGGCGGCGCGGCTGATCGATTGGGCGGCCGGCTGGCAGCCGCAGACCATCGGCGGTGTCGTCGGGCGCGCAGTGGCGGATGGATTGATCGGCCTGATTGGCATAGTGGTGCCCTACATGATCCCGCTGGTGCTGTTGCTGGTCCTGCTGGAGGAGACGGGCATCATGCAGCGCATCGCCTTCGTCGTCGACCGTGGGTTTCATCAGCTCGGTCTGCACGGCGGTGTGGCGGTCACCTTCCTGCTCGGCCTGGGCTGTAATGTACCGGCGATTGCCGGTGTGGCCGCAGCGGCGGCCCGCGGACGCGAGCGCATTGTGGCCTCGCTGCTCATCACCTTTGTCCCCTGCTCGGCGCGCTCGGCCATCATCCTGGCCTTGGGCGGCAAATACCTCGGCGGCGTGGGGGTCTTCGCCATCTTCGTGCTGAGCATCGTCGTGATTGCAGTGGGCGGACGCCTATTGACCCGCCGATATCCCGAATCCGGCCCCGGGCAGGTGCTCGAGATCCCGCCCTACCGGCTGCCGACCTGGCGGGCGCTGTTTTACAACACGTGGATCCGCACCCGCGACATCCTGACCATCGTGACACCGCTGTTGGTGGGCGGCAGCGTCGTCCTGGCGCTGCTCAGTCATGTCGGCGCCGACGACTACATCAACACGGTGTTCACACCGATCACCGCCTGGTGGCTGGGCCTGCCGGCGGTGTTGGGTGTGCCGATCCTGTTCGGCATCCTGCGCAAGGAGTTGTCCCTGTTGATGATCTATCAGGCCTTGGGCACCTTCGAGGTCGGTATCCATCTCGATTGGGTACAGGTCATGACTTTTCTGCTGTTTCTGACCTTTTACATTCCCTGCATCTCGACCTTTGCGGTAATGTTGAGAACCATCGGCCGCCGGGAAGCGCTGTTCTCGATCTCCCTGTCCGTAGGAGTGGCGCTGCTGGTGAGCGGTGTGGTGCGGGCCCTGCTGGAAGGCGCGCGCTATCTTTCCGTCTAAACGGGGCCGGGTATAACTTTTTCTGTTATTTAGCGTTTATTGCGCTCCGACCCCGCGGTCCACGAGTCCTCCGCGTACAGGGCGCCGTTGCGGGTTGCCAGAAAAGCGTCCAGCGGGATGGCCTCCTGCTTGAGCAGACCGTGATCCGGGAGCACGCCATTGGCGACCAGCTCCACCACGGCGCTCACCGAGGCCGCAGTGGTCCAGGCGATGGCCCGCCACCTCCGCTTGGCGATCGATTTGGGGTAATAAGCCCGGACAAACTCCTCCCGCAGCAATCGCCCCCCGCGGTGGCCCTCGACGGCCGCATGGACGTACACGACGTCGTCGCTGACCGGAGGTTTGGCGTTAACGAGAATGTCACCGGCCTCGGCGCGCCGGTGTTTCATATGCAGCTCCTGAAAAAAGAAGCGCATCAATTTGCAGTGTCCCGGATAACGCAGGGTCTTGTAGTTGAGTTCCTCGACGCGGCCCGCGAAGCTGTTGCACATCGTGCCCAAACCGCCCGAGGTCGTGAACGCCTCGAGCGGGATGCCGTGGATCACGATGGTCTCGACCTGTTCCATCGGCGGGACCAGTTTCTGGCTGCCGCCGGTGATCACTTCGCAGTCGTTGAGGTACTCGTTCACCACGCCCGCCGGCGACCAGTTGAACGCATAACCGAGCAGGCCACGCGGGTGCTGGGGCAGCGCGCCGACGCGCAGCTCGATGCTGCGCAAGGCGTCGAATCCCCGGCTCAGGGCGGCGCCGACAATCGCAATGAAGCCGGGGGCCAGGCCACACTGGGGGGCCATGACGGCACGGGCGTCGGCGCTGAGTTCGATGATCTGCTTGGCCGTGGGCACGTCCTCGGTCAAGTCGAAATAATGGACGCCGTGCGCGTGGGCCGCCTTGGCCACAACCAGGTTGAGATGATAGGGGAGGCAGGCGATAACCGCGTCCGTGGACTGGATCGCCTGCGCCAGTGCGGGACCGTCTTCGGCGTCGATGCGGCTGGTGGGAAAATCGAGAGCTGCGGTATCGCGGTGGTCGGCCCCATGCACCGTGACGCCCGTCTCATGGAGCAGGGTGGCGGCGAGGGTGCCGACCCGGCCCAGACCGATCACCAACACCGATTCAATGCGATGCGTCATGTCTTCCTGCCTGCACGTCCCGATAGCACGACGGGGCCGATTATACGTAAGCGCACCGGCGAGGGGAGGCCGGGGTTGTCCCGGTGCGCCCCACACTCTCGGTTAGGACTGGGCATAGTGCGGTGAACCCTCGGCTACGGATGCATCGGCTTGAGTGCGGTTGTTCGGGTATCGGCGGTATGCGGTGGAGGTGCCCCGGCCTCGCCCCGGCGCGCCGGTTCCGGGCGCCGCGTTTCGTATCTGCGCGGGGAGTGTGACACTATAAAGTGTGACACTATAGTGGTCCGCATATTGCACCAAGGCGGTAAAAACAACCCCCAACACCTTGTTTGAGTTGGGGATTCCATGCAAGTTCGGTGTCACAGTTGGTACCCGGGTACGCGCCTATCCCGGCGCCGGCTCGGTTCCAACACCTGCGCTTGCGCTTAGCTCAACTCATAGCTGGCTATGCGTTACGTTCCAGCGCGGCGCACAGCCGCCCGACCCTGCGACTGCGCGCAGGACAAGTCCCTTCGCCATCATTCGGGATCCTCGGTGCAATATGCGGGCTAGGCACGCGAAACGATCCGGAGTATCGTGCGCGAGCGGTAACCTAAGGTTTAACCAGAGGAGCGATGTCAATGAATCACAGCAGTCGTGTGTTGCGTGTTGTCGGTAGTTGGATCCTCGCCGCGGGTTTGTTGGGTGCGGCGCCGCTGACTCAGGCGCTGGAGGACAAGCTGGTGGTGGTGACCTCTTTTCCCAAAGATCTGACCGGGGCCTTCAAGGCGGCGTTCGAGAAAAAATATCCCGGGGTGAAGGTTGAAATGCTGAAAAAGAAAACCACTGCCGGGGTCAAGTACCTCCAGGAGACGGCGTCCAACAACACGTCGGACATGTTCTGGGCGTCGGCGCCCGACGCCTTCGAGGTGTTGAAGGGCGACGGATTGCTGCAGAAGTACCAGGTCAAGGCCACCGGCATTCCGGACATGATCGGCGCCTATCCAATCAACGATCCCGATGGTTATTACAAGGGATTCGCCGGGGCGGGGTACGGGATCATGTGGAACGAGCGATACATTAAGGCCAAGAAGCTGCCGGCGCCCAGGGATTGGTCAGACCTGGCCAAGCCCGTCTACCACGGGCATGTGGGCATGTCGGCGCCGTCGCGTTCGGGCACTACCCATCTCACCGTGGAAACGTTGCTGCAGGGACAGGGGTGGGAAAAAGGCTGGGCCGAATGGAAGGCCATCGCCGGCAACTTCAACACGGTCACCGAACGGAGTTTCGGCGTCCCCGACGGCGTCAACTCCGGGCAGTTCGGGCTCGGCGTGGTGATCGACTTTTTTGGCCTGTCTTCCCAGGCCTCTGGCTTCCCGGTCGATTTCGTCTATCCAAGCGTGACGACACTGGTGCCGGCTAACATCGCGATCGTCGCCAATGCGCCGCACCCCGAAGCCGCGGGGGCGTTTATCGAGTTTCTGATGTCCCTGCAGGGGCAGGAATTGCTGCTCAACCCAAAGATCCGCCGTCTGCCGGTGCGCCCGGACATCTACGGCAAAGCGCCGGCCGATTTTCCCAATCCGTTTAAGGACAAGTCGATCGGCGCCGCGGTCAAGTTCGACGTGGTCAAGTCCAAGAACCGATACAACTTGGTCAACTCCCTGTTCGACGTCATGATCACCTACCGGCTGGACGACCTGCGCGCGGCCACCAAGGCGATCCAGGACGCCGAGGCCGCCTTGTCCGGCAAGTCCAATGCCGAGGCCCAGCGGTTGATCGACGAGGCCAAGGCGCTGGTTGGCGCGGTGCCGGTTGACGAGGCCACGGCGCTGGACCCGGACTTCGCGGCCGTCTTCAAGAAGAAGCGCAAGAAGGCCACCGACAAGGTGACCGGCCGGCAGGCGGAAGTCGAGGCCGAGTGGGACAAGCTGGTCAAGGCCAACTACGCCAAGGCCAAAACCCTGGCGGAGCAAGCCAAATCGATGTTGTAACGTTCGATCCATGGCGGGGCGCTCCGCGCCCCGCCATGACCGCCTGCCCGCGTCGGCACACCCGTAAGCGTTGACTACCTTCGCCCGCACGCCCTTCGGCCCGGCCGGTGTTGCCATCCTGCTCGGCGTGTTTCTGCTTGTGTTTTTAGTGATCCCGGTCGCCAAGGTCGTCTTCGTCGCCTTTCAGGACCCCAACACCGGTGCGCCGACACTGGTGAATTTCGTGGACTTCTTCAACACCTCGCTGTTCCGCGAATCGTTCTTCAACTCGCTGTATGTGGCCCTGATGTCGGTGGTTGTCGCCTCGGTGATCGCCATGCCGCTGGCGTACTTCACCACCCGGTTCAATTTCAACGGCGCAATCCTTATCCAGACCCTGGGCGTCATCCCGTTGATCATGCCGCCCTTCGTCGGCGCGGTGGCGATGCAACTGCTGTTCGGCACCAACGGTTCGATCAACCTGCTGCTGGACGAGTGGTTCGGGATCAACATCCCCTTCATGGAGGGCCTGAACGGCGTCATCCTGGTCGAGAGCATCCATTATTTCCCATTCATCCTCATCAACCTGTCCGCCGCGCTGAACAACATCGACCGGGCGATGGAGGAGTCCGCGCAGAACCTCGGCGCCAGCGGGCTCCGCCTGTTCCGGCGCATCGTGTTTCCGTTGGCGATGCCCGGCTACGTGGCCGGCGCCTCGCTGGTGTTTCTGAAAGTGTTCGACGACTTGGGTACGCCGCTGTTGCTCAACGTCAACAACATGCTCGCTCCCCAGGCCTATCTGCGCATCTCTTCAATCGGGATCTCCGACCCGATGGGTTACGTGATTTCCGTGATCCTGGTGCTGTTTTCGCTGTTCGCCTTGTGGACCTCGTTTCTCGCCATGCGCGGCAAGGAGTACGCGACAGTGCAAAAGGGCGGCGGCGGGTTGATGAAGCGCGACCTGCGGGTGTGGGAGAAGGCCGGCGCCTACGCGGTGGTGATCTTCACCCTGTTGATCGTGCTGTCGCCGCACATCGGCCTGACCCTGCTGTCCTTCGGCACTATCTGGTCATTCAGCGTGCTTCCGGACGCCTACACGCTCGCCAATTACCAGGAAGTGATCGGCACCACCTCCGAATACATCACCAACACCATGCTTTACGCAGGGCTGGCGGCGCTGATCGACGTGGTCTTCGGCACCGCCATCGCTTATCTTGTCTGGCGTACCGGCCTGGTGGGCCGCCAATGGCTGGATTACCTCGCCACCGGCGCGCTCGCCATCCCCGGCGTGGTGCTCGGGATCGGCTACCTGCGCACCTTCTACGACGTCGAGGTACCGTTTCTCGACAAACCGCTGGCGAGCTGGTGGGTGATCATTGTCGTCGCCCTGGCGGTGCGCCGCTTGCCCTACGCATTGCGCGCCTGCGTCGCCGCACTGCAGCAGGTGGCGGTGGCGCTGGAGGAAGCGGCGGAAAATCTGGGCGCCACCAAGTTCCGCACCGTTAAGCGGGTGGTGGTGCCGCTGATGTCCGGCGGGATCATCGCGGGCTTCATCACCAGCTTCGCCACCGCGGCGGTGGAACTGTCGGCGACCATCATGCTGGTGTCGGCCGAGTCCGACGCGCCGCTGTCCTATGGTATTTACGTATTCATGCAATCGGCCGCCGGGCGAGGGCCTGGCGCCGCCCTGGGCATGATCGCGGTGATCATCGTCGGCGTCGCCACCTACCTGTCGCACCGGGTGATCGAACGCGGCAAGCGCGAGCGGGCGCTCGAAGCCGCGTTGGCGGGAGGCGTCTGAGTGGCCGAGCGGGGTCCGGTCAGCGTCAGGATCGAGGACGTGCACGTGTCGTTTGGCCGCACGCGCGTGCTCACCGGGGTGAGCCTGCACATCGAACCCGGCGAATTCTTCGCGTTTCTCGGGCCCTCTGGGTCCGGCAAGTCGACCCTGCTGCGCGCGATTGCGGGATTCGGCCCCACGCCGGCGGGCCGCATCCTGATCGGCGACCAGGACGTCACCACGTTGCCGCCCTGGAAACGCAACGTCGGCATGGTGTTTCAAAGCTACGCCTTGTGGCCGCACATGACGGTGCGCAAAAACGTGGCGTTCGGCCTCGAGGAGCGCAAGGTGGCGGCCGCGGAGATCCGGCGCCGGGTGGACGCCGCGCTCGAGCTGGTGGGCTTGTCGGAGTTCGGCGAGCGGCGCCCCGCCCAACTCTCCGGCGGACAGCAGCAGCGCGTCGCGCTGGCCCGCACCGTGGTGGTCGAGCCGCGCGTCCTGCTGCTGGACGAACCCCTGTCCAATCTGGACGCGAACTTGAGGGTGCAGATGCGCCGGGACATCCTCGAGCTGCAGCGCAAGCTGGCGCTTACCACGATTTTCGTGACCCACGATCAGGAGGAGGCCAATACCATGTCGGACCGCATGGCGGTGCTGAACGACGGCGTCATTCAGCAGGTCGGTGTGCCCATGCAACTCTACGACCGGCCGGCCAACCTGTTTGTCGCGGATTTCCTGGGCACCGCTAACGTGCTCGAGGGACGCTTCGCCGTCGAGCACGGGCGCAGCCGGTTCCGCGACGAGAGCGGTATCGAGATGCCTATCAACGACGTCGTTAAGTACGAAAGCGGCGCGGTGATGTTCCGGCCGCAGAACCTGACCATCCAATCACCCGGCTCGGGCCACGCCGCCGGCATTGTGCCGCTGCCGGGTACGGTGCAGTACGTCGAGTTCCTGGGTTCCATCGTTCGCTACGCGGTGGCGGTCGGCCCCCACGTCATTTTGGTCGACGCCAGCCACCGGCAGGGCGACCGCGTGTTTCCGCAAGACGCCGCGGTCGAGGTCGGGGTGGACCCGGCCTGCGTGATCACCCTCGCCCAGTAGAAGTGTGTGTCAAGCGCCAATTTCCTCTGATATTCGTGTTTGCCGCGCGCTGACCCCGAACGGAGCCGTTGCGCAGCGTTGATCAACGGCTGCGGCGCGGCCAGGGCCCGTTTACCATTTGTGCGACTGGAGCGCATCCAGCGGGCGCCTTGGCCGCCTCGGCCCACGACGTGGGTATAGACCATGGTCGTTGACACGTCGGCATGCCCGAGCAGCTCTTGTACCGTGCGGATATCGGACCCGGATTCCAGCAGGTGGGTGGCGAAGGAATGTCTAAGCGTGTGGCTGGTGACTCTCTTTAAGATGCCCGATCGCGCGGCCGACTTTTTGATCGCCCTTTGAATTACCGACTGATGGATGTGGTGACGGCGCACCACACCGGTGCGGGGGTCCTGCGCCAGCCGCGTGGCGGGAAACAGGAATTGCCAACAAAATTCTTTGTCGGCGTTCGGATACTTGCGGGTCAGCGCCTCGGGCATAAACACGGAACCAAACCCGGCCACGAGATCCCTTTCGTGTTGCACGCGCACCCGTTCGATCTGATGGTGTAACGCATCTATTATCACTCCGGGCATGGGGACAACCCGATCTTTCTTCCCCTTGCCGGCGCGGACGACGATTTGCCTGTATGCAAAATCCAGATCCAGAATGCGCACGCGGACGCACTCCATGACCCGCATGCCGGTCCCGTACATGAGCCGAACCATCAGACCCGTCACACCCTGAATCGATGCAAGGATTGATTCGATCTCAACCGGGCTCAACACTGTTGGGATGCGCCTGGGCCGCTTGGGCCGCCGAAACGGTCCAATCTCTCCCAGAGGCTGTTCCATAACACAGGAGAAAAAGAACACCAACGCGTTCAGAGCCTGGGCCTGAGTGGCGCCTGCGACCCGACCTCGAATCGCCAGGTGCTCCAGGAACGACGCGACGTCCGCTTCGGCGCAGTCACGAGGGGATTTGCGGTGGAAGCGAAGGAACCGGTCGACCCAGCCGAGATAACTCCGTTCCGTATTGATGGAATAGTCGGGGATGCGAATCGCCGCCAGGAATTTCCGGTGCAATTCCGGGAATGCTTTACCGAGGTGACTGTTCGGTTTGCTCAGTTGTTTGGGAATCAACTCATAAGTTCTGGCTACCGTTGGATGATCGCTGCCCAGAGGCCGCGCGCCTAACAAGCAGTGATCCCAATCAAAATTGTCCGCCCAGGGGGTTTTCAGCAGATAGCAGAAGAGCAACCGCAAGGCATCGACCTTCTGCCGGTGCTGCCAGTCGGGGATCCGAACGTCGCGACCCAAACACTCGAACCAATTCTGCAGCTGCCCGGGGCATTGCTCCTGCAGGCGGATGCCGGGATGGTCGTCGATATAGGCCTGCACATGCCGGCGATACCACGGCAGGGCCTTAGCGGGGACTCGAAACTGCCGGAGAATCGCCTGATAGCGATCCCAGAACTGCTGGACCCGAGGGTCAGTGGGTGGGTTTCTCGATTCCATGAGAAAGGACGCTCCTTGCGATTGTGGATGAAAGGCGGTGTAGTGGAAACTTATAAAACACTTGGTGGCATATTACAATATCAGTGTCGGCGGTATTTTCCATTATTGAAGCCAGTCACATATTCCAATATCAACGCCAATCACATAATTATCTGTTAGCGAGCACGAATGAAGATCTCAGGCCACGGACTAGAATGCGAATTGACCTTCTCTCCACCTGATAACGAAGGCTGGATGCGAACAACCGTTCAACTCCGGGTTCCCGCGTTTGAAGGCAGCTTTGCGTGCACAGTCGAGAAAGAAGAATGGAAAAGCTTCGTTCAAGCACTACGGCACCTCGAATCTTCAGTCGGAAAAGATGCCGAAGCTTCATGGGGTAACATGGAAGAAAACATTGAGTTTCATTTCGTACTCCATAAGCGTGGCGCCATAGAGGCAAATTACAAATTCAGTCCGGAGAATTTCAGTCTTGGCGCAACGCTTTCGGGTGCGTTTGAAGCAGACCAAACATTTTTGCCAAGTTGGGCGCGGTCAGCGCAACAGGTTCTGGAAAATGCTCGCTAACAACGCCATCAACTCGGACGTGCAAAAGCGCCGCTTCGCTCTGCTTTTGCACGCCGGTTATGGCGAACGTTATGTGGCAGATCGCCTGAAGTGATGGAACTACTGATAAAGACTGGTGGCGTATATAACATCTTTCTTATCGTCTTCCATTTGTCGTTTTGGC
>CAMYJT010000002.1 GCA_947258785.1 uncultured Gammaproteobacteria bacterium | reverse complement strand
AGGTCGACTCGGCCCCGGACACGGCGACCGTCACCACCGCGAATTCACCGCCGGTGGCCGACGCCGGTCCCGATCAAACGGTCTTCAAAAGCGACACGGTGACGCTGGACGGCAGTGGGTCGAGCGATGCGGACGGGGATCCGTTGACCTACCGCTGGTCGTTCACCAGTGTGCCGCCGGGCAGTGGTGCGGTGTTGTCCGACGCCACCGCGGTATCCCCGCAGTTCACACCCGACCAGTCCGGGCTGTATGTGGTGCAGCTGATGGTGAACGACGGGGTGGTGGACAGTGCTCCGGACACGGTCTCGATCAGCGCCGAGAACCGGCTGCCGGTGGCGGTGGCCGAGGCCAACCCCAACCCGGGCACCGTCGGCGTGCCCGTCCAACTCGACGGCACCGCCAGCAGCGATCCAGACGGCGATGCACTGAGCTACCGGTGGAGTTTGAGCGTGCCGGTGGGCAGTACGGCCGGTCTATCGGATGTCGGCGACCCGATGCCGAGTTTTGCGCCCGACCTGCCGGGGACCTATACCGCCGAATTGGTGGTCAACGACGGTGAGGCCGACAGCGCCCCGGCAAGCGTGGCGGTCACCGTGGCACCGGCCAATGCGCCGCCCGATCTGCTTCCGCCGGGCGACCGGGACATCCCGGCGGGGTCGGTGTTTACGACCCCGTTGTTTGCCGTCGATGCAGACCGTGACCCGTTGACGTTCACCCTGCGCACCGGACCGGCCGAGATGACGCTGTCTGTGAACGGGACCTTGGCTTGGACGCCCGGTGAGGGCGATATCGGTCCCCACTTGGTGACCGCGCGTGTCTCCGACAGCGGCGGATTGTTTGACGACGAGAGCTTCACGGTCACGGTGTCGCTCTCGGTGGCACTGCCACCGGTCAATGCGCCGCCGGTGTTGACGCCGCCTCCGGATCAGGTGCTGACCGTGGGGCAAACCCTAAACGTATCGGCGTCGGCGGTGGACCCGGAGGGTGGGCCGCTAGTGTTTACGCTGTTCGGTCCGGCGGGGATGACCATCGACGTCGACGGGGCCATCGCCTGGACGTCGTCGGCAGACCAGGTGGGCGCGCACGATGTCACGGTCCAGGTCACCGACGACGCAGGCTTGAGCGACACCGGCCAGTTTGTCGTTACGGTGCGCGCCGTCAACCGCCCGCCGGCGGCCAGTGACGACCATTACACGGCCGCAATCGGTGAGACGCTTGCAGTCTCCGCGCCGGGGGTGCTGGCCAACGACGACGATCCCGACGGCGACGCCCTCGCGGCAAGCCTGGTGCAGTCGCCCAGCCACGGCAGCCTGGTGTTCAACGCCGACGGATCCTTCGACTACACGCCGACGGCACCGCCGATCCAAGACAACCTAAAGGACGTCAACCAGGCTTTGTGGCTCCGTCCCGCACCCTGGGGAAGCGACTACTGGCACCCGACATACGTGGCGGCAAATGCTGCCGACGGTAACCTGAATACCTCGTGGCTCGTCGATAACCCCCAACCCTTCTACACCTACCAGCTGCGGTTCGGCAGTGTGCGGCGGCCTACTGTCAAGGAATTGCGCCTCTACGGCAACCGCGGCGATCTCGCGGATGGGCATGACATCTACTCCGGCCGCTTCTTGTTGAGAAAGAACAGCGGCCAGGTCTTTGAAAGCCCCGAGCTGAGCCTCGATCCTCCCGATCGGGACCTGGTCTATCCCATCCCCGGCGGCCCAATGAGCGATATCTATGAGGTCCAGTTCATCTTCTCCAATTTCGAAGGCACCACGCCCGGTTTCTCCGAGCTGGAAGTCATCTCGGAACAGGAAGTGCTCGATGTCGAGCGGGAGTGGGCCTTCACGCCGAACCCGACCGGCTGTGCTCACGTGATTTCCGCTCCCGTCGTGGGCGACATTACGGCCGATGGTATTCCGGACATCATTTTCTCCTGTGGTGTCGCTGGCGTCGGTACTATGAACGGTTTCCTGAGAGCCATTAGCGGCGCAGACGGCAGCGAGATCTTTGAAACCAACCATGCCAACAATCAGGACTTCTACGAAGACGAACGCGTCAACCTGGCAGCCCAGCTCGCTCTCGGCGATATCGACAACGACGGTACGCCGGAGATACTGGCCTACAATGCAGCGCATTTTTATCGAAGCCGGTGGATCAAGGCTTTCAAATACGACGTCGCTACCGATACGATCAACATGATCTGGACAAGCGACCAGATGCCGGAAACTCAATGTAATGTCATGGACTACTACAGCTGCCTCCCCTGGCTTCCTTGGGGGGGGCCCGGAAACCAGGGAGGGCCGTCGCTGGCCGACCTTGACGGCGATGGAACACCGGAGATCATCGGCGGCAATGAAGAACGAGGGGTGACAGTCTTTGACAATGCGGGGAAAATCTTGTGGAACTCACTGGACATCGGCATGCCCTATGCGGGAGCTGGGAACGACGGCGCCAGTCCCTACGCAGTAGACCTTGACCTCGACGGTACTCTCGAAATCGTTGCGGGAAAGGCCGCTTACACCCACGACGGTCAGCTCTTCTGGGAGTCGGAGCTGCCTCGCGACGGCGTGACCGGCGTAGGCAACTTCGACGATGACCCTTACCCCGAGATCGTCCAAGTTGACGTCTCTTCGTACGTCACCCTTCTGGAACACGATGGCACGATCACATGGACAGACACATCATGGGGTGGAACTGGAGGGGGCGCCCCGACTATCGCTGATTTCGACGGAGACGGTCTTCCCGAGATCGGCTATGCCTTGCAGTACAGATACAGGGTCCTTGACACCGACGGAAGTCTGCTGTGGGAACGGACGATCAACGAAGGCTTTGGAGGAGCTACGGGTTCGACGGCCTTTGATTTCGACGGCGACGGAGCGGCGGAAGTCGTCTACCGCGATGCAATCGATCTCATCGTTTTTCGGGGCAGTGATGGGGACATCCTGTACCGGACACCGCTGCGCTCGAGCACCTTGTGGGAGCATCCCGTTGTCGCCGATGTCGACGCCGACGGCCACGCCGAGATCATTGTCGGGGCTAACGAGGGTTTCGACGGCAACGACGGCATCCATGTGTTTGGCGGCCTGAACGACGACTGGCTGTCGACGAGAAAGATCTGGAACCAGCACGCCTACCACGTCACCAACGTCAACGACGACCTGACCATCCCGGCCCACGAAAAACCGAACTGGCTGGTTGGCGGTCTCAACAACTTCCGCCAGAACACCTACAACGTCGACGAGAGGGGGCGCACCGACGGCTTCACCTATGTGGCCGATGACGGCAACTTGGATTACAACGTGGCGGCGGTGCACTTTGACGTTTATCCACCGAATGCCGTTCCCGTCATCGTTTCGACACCCGATAAAACCGCCACCTCGGGGTTCGCCTACCGGTACCAGGCCGTCGCCCGCGACGCCGACAACGATCCGCTGGTATTCGATCTGACCGAAGGCCCGGCCGGCATGACCGTGGACGCGGGGTTGGGGACCGTCGGCTGGGTCCCCACCGACACCGATATCGGCGACCATTTGGTGGGCATTCGCGTGACCGACGACCAGGATTTCGCCGGCAACCAGGTCTACACGCTGACCGTCGCCGCGCCGGTCACCGTCCCCGATGTGATCGGCCAGACGACGGCCGATGCCCGGTCGGCGCTGAGCGCTGCTGGGCTCGCGGCCGGGGACGTGGCCGAGGGGAGCCACCCGACCGCCCCCGCCGGACTGGTCTCAGATCAGCGCCCGGTGGCCGGTGCGGTTGCCGAACCGGACAGCGGCGTGGACCTCGTTGTGTCGCTGGGGCCGGGACCCGAGCACACCGACGATGACGGCGACGGCTTCGCGGAGTATCAGGGGGACTGCGACGACGGCAACGCCGCCGTCTACCCGGGTGCCGCGGATATCCCGGGAAACGGCATCGATGAAGATTGCGACGGCGCCGACGCGCTCCTGCCGACCGCCGAGATCGTCGTCCTCCCGGCGGACCCGATTCTGTTGCCGGGCGACACGCTCGACCTTCGCGCCATCGCGGTGTTCACCGACGGCACGAGCCAGGACATCACCTCCATCGTCGCCTGGGAGAGCCTGACTCCCGCAACCGCCTCGGTGGACGACACCGGTACGGTCACCGCGCTTGCGGCCGGCACCTCCACACTGCAGGCGACCCGAAGCAACGTGACGGGAAGCATTTTACTGACGGTCGTCGGGGCGGTTGTCGGGGACCGCACCGCACCGCTGGCCGAGATTACCAACCCGGCGGCAGATGCCTCGATCACGGCGCCGACCGAACTCGTCGGAACCGCCACAGACGACAATTTCCTCAAGTACGAACTTGCGATCGCTCGAGCGGGGGACGACACATTTACCGTGTTCCACACCTCGGCCAGCCCGGTGACCGGGGACGTTCTCGGGTCGCTGGATCCGACGACGCGGCTCAACGGGCTGTACACGGTGCGCCTGACGGTTTTCGACAGGGGGGGCAATCGATCAGTCGCCGAACGCGTCTATCAGATCGACGGCAACCTCAAGATCGGCTTGTTCAGTCTGACGTTCACCGACCTCAGCGTTCCGATGGTTGGGATGCCCATTCAGGTCGACCGGACCTACGACAGCCGCGACAAGAGCGTCGGCGATTTCGGCATCGGTTGGCGTTTAAGTGTTCAGACACTCCATTGCGAATCGAACCGCGTTCTCGGTACCGCTTGGCGGGTATTCAAGTCCGGATTGGCGTATCAGCTTGCACCCTCCGACGTGCACAAGGTGAGCATCACGATGCTCGACGGCCGGGTCGAAGCGTTTGACCTCAGCCTTGCGCCAAACCCGTCCGTCCTTGTTCCGTTTACCTCGGTCACCGCCTCCTTCCGGGCCCGTCCCGGCACCCTGGGCACCCTGAAATTGCTGGACGACACCGCCTTGCTGGTGGTCGGCGCGCAACCGGGAGAGGTTGTCTTGACTACCTTCGACGGCAGCACCTTCGATCCCCAGCGGTTTCTGTTTACCGATTTCGACGGCACAGCATACGTGATCGACAAGGCGACCGGCGTGGAGCAGGTGGTCTACCGCAACGGCAACACGCTCACCTTCGTCCCGGACGGCATCATCCACTCCGCCGGCAAGTCCGTTGTGTTCAGCCGTGACGCCGCGGGGCGGATTGTCGCCATGACCGACCCACGGGGAGGCACTCAAACCTATACCTATGGCTCCAGCGGCGACCTGCGCGCTCACACCGATGCGGAAGGAAACGTCACCAAGTTCTTCTACGACTACCGGCACAATCTCGTGCGCATCGAAGATCCACTGAACCGGCCCTTGGCTCGCAACGAGTACGACGCCACGGGACGGCTGGTGGCGCTTGTCGACGGTAACGGCAATCGGATCGAATTCACCCACGACCTAACAGCTCGACAAGAAGTCGTCCGGGACCGTGTGGGTGGTACGTCCGTCTACGAGTACGACGGTGCAGGGAACGTGGTGAGTGAGACGGACACGCTCGGGCAGACCACGACACGCACGTATGATGGCAATGGGAACATGCTGTCCGAGACCGACCCGCTCGGCAACACGACCAATTATACCTATGACGCTCTCGGTCGTCCGACGAGCCGAACCGACCCGCTCGGCAATGTAACGGCCTACACCAACCGCACAGACGGTCAGCTTCTCGCCTTGACCCGGCCGGGGGGCGCTGTCACCTCCGCGACGTTCGACAGCGTGGGCAACCAGCTGAGCAGGATGGGACCCGACGGCGGCAGCTGGACGTACGCCTACGATTCCCACGGCAACGTGCTGACGCAGACGGACTGCGCCGTAAACACCACCGGCTACGAGTACGACGCGGCCGGCAATCTTGTCGCGCGGATCGACGCGCTGGGTAACGTCACGCGTTTCACTTATGACGCGAACGGAAACAAGCTGTCGGAGACCCGGTCACGCACGACATTCTCAGGCGTGGTATACGTCACGACTCGCTTTGAGTACGACGGTCAAAATCGCCTGGTGCGAGTCACAGGCCCCGAGAGGGGCGTGTTTACCCTGGAATACGACGCCGCGGGAAAGGTCGCGGCGCGGGTGGACCGCAACGGCAACCGCACGAGCTTCGAGTACGACGTGCTCGGGAACCTTCTTCGAACCGTCTTTCCCGATGGAAGCGTGTCCGCATACACCTACGATGTCGGCGGTCGACGGGTTTCGTCGACGAACCGCGCGGGTGAAACGACGAACTACGAGTACGACTCCGTGAATCGGCTCGTCCGCACCGTGTTTCCCGATGGCGGCACGACCCAGACCGAGTACGATGCCAACGGCCAACCGACGGCGCAGATCAACCAGACGGGCGGCCGGACGGAGCTGTCCTATGATGCCGCGGGACGTCTGATCAGAGTCACCACTGAGGTCGGCGACGAGACGACGTTTGAGTACGATGCCAACGGTAACCGCACGTCGCTGACCGACGGCAACGGCAATCGAACAGCATTCGAGTACGACGTACACGATCGCCTGACGCGCACCGTATTCCCGGATGGCAGCACCACGCAACGCACGTACGACGTGGGATGTTCCCGGAGATTGCTATCGGAAACGGACCAGGCCGGTCGTGTCACTCGCTACGAGTACGACGCGCTGGGACGTTTGTCTCAGGTTACGAATGCGCTGGGCGGTGAGACGCGATACGCCTATGATGAGGTCGGCAACCTCGTGGCCGTCATCGATACGAACGGAAATCGGTCGGAGTTGGCCTACAACAATCTCGGCCGGATCACGCGCCGCACCCTGCCGCTCGGGATGTTCGAAGGCTTCGCCTACGATGCAAACGGCAACTTGGCATCGCGGACGGACTTTGCGGGTGCCGACAGGACGTACCTGTACGACGAGGTCGATCGGCTGGTCGAGAAGCGCTTGCCGGACGGCGCGACCGTCGGTTTCGCGTATACGCCGGATGGCCGCCGTTCCGAGGTCACGGACGCTCGTGGGATAACCACATACAGCTACGACACGATGGGTCGGCTGATTGAGTTGACGGGCCCGACCGGGGCCACTCTGCAGTACGGCTACGATGCGGCGGGGAACAAGACGTCGCTCGCGAGCGCAGCCGGCACGACGTCGTACACGTACGATGCAGCGGGTCGGTTGCAGACGGTGATTGCGCCGGCCGGTGGCTTGAGCTCGTATGCCTATGACGGCGTCGGCAAACCGATCAGCGTTGTGTATCCGAATGGAGTCGAGTCGCGATATGTGTATGACAGCCTGGACCGACTCACCACGGTGGAGAGCCGAGGCGGAGACGGCAGCCTCCTATCGGCATACGCTTATGTGCTGGGCCCGGCCGGTAACCGTCTCCAGGTCATCGAAGACACCGGGAGAACGGTTGCGTACGACTACGACGCGCTGTACCGGCTTGTGGGGGAACGGGTGATTGATTTCGGGGGTGGAGAGGAAGTGACTGCGTACAGCTACGACGCGGTTGGCAACCGTCTAACGAGGAGTGGCGCCGACGGAACGGTCAGTTACACGTACGATGAACACGATCGCCTCCTGGAGGCCGGCACGGTGCGGTATGCCTACGACGCAAACGGCAACGTGGTCAGTAAGACAGACGGCTCGAGGACTAAGGTATTTCGCTACGACGCCGAGAATCGGCTGGTGGGTGCGGAGGGATCCGGCGGCGTGTCGACGTATCTCTACGACGAGGATGGCCTGCGCGTGGGCAGGACAACTGATGGGATCGACACGGCATTCGTCGTGGACAAGCAGGTGCCGTTTGCTCAGGTTATGGAGGAACGGAGCGGGGACGGGGCGGTCGTGGCGTCCTACGTGTACGGGAACGACCTCGTCAGCCAAGAACGCATCGGCGATCCCCGCTATTATCTGTACGACGGCCACGGATCGACTCGGCAGTTGCTTGACTTGGCGGGGGACGAGACGGACCGGTACACGTACGACGCCTTCGGAAGGTTGGTGGCGCGAACCGGGAGTGCGCAGAACGACTACTTGTATGCGGGCGAGGAATACGACGCGTTAAGCGAGAGCTACTACCTGCGCGCGCGATATTACGAGCCGGAAACGGGGCGGTTCCTGTCACGGGATCCTTTCCCAGGAATTCCCAGCGATCCCATGTCATTGCACAGCTATTTGTATGCGGGTGCGAATCCGGTGATGGAGGTCGATCCGAGCGGTCAGACGAGCTTGATTGGACAGGTGATGACGATTGCCATCATGGGTGTGGTCGTCAACGTAGGCCTGCAGATCGGCATTCGAGCCTACGAAAGCGCCGAGCCGGTGCTGTGGACGGGGACCATGCGCTGGCTGGGTGGTGGTACGGGCGCCGGCGGCAATGCGATCCTGATGGATCTAGAGTCGGAGTGTCACAAGGTGGGCCCCGACTTGAAATCGGCTGTGGCAGTCGTGCAGATGGTGGTGGCCGGTGCGACCTACGGACTTCCCGGCGGGCTAGGGTGGTCACCGGCGGCGTTTGTGACACCCGGTCCGAATGGAGTCGATCCATGGCAGTTCAACGGGCCGGCAAGTTTTTTGTCAGGCACGGCTGGGATACCGTGGGTGGGAAACGGGGTGCTCGAAGCTTTTGATACGATAAACAGGCTGCGCCAGACCGTACCCGATGAGCAAGGGAGGCGTCGTTATGAAAGAATACCCGTGTGGGACACGGGTGGGTCGGTCACATCGATAACCGCCGGCTGGGGGCGCGGAGCAACCCTTACCGGCAGAGTGAAGGCCTTCGACGCCAGCCTCGATTCTATGGCGGGCTTCTCCTTCGCCGTCGGGGAAACCCAGCGGTGCTTCTCCGACGAGGAGCGGGCGAGGATCATCGTCGAGAGCCTCATTAACCCATTCTTCTCTTCGCTGTTGCCTGACGACTGAACGCGATTGCACCGCGAGTCGGGTCCGGCGGGAAGGTTGTGGAACCTAGCCTGCATATTGCACCAAGGCGGCGAAATAATGGTGTATCAAGTTGATTGTGTTCAATGATTCGGTCTTGATTGATTCGTACAGTTTGTGCTTCTGCAATCGCCTATCCCGGCCCTGGCTCGGTCTCGAACGCCTGCACTTGCGCTTCACTCAACTCATAGCTCGCTATGGGTTTCGTTCCAGCGCGGCGTACAGACGCCCGATCTCTTCGCCAGCTTCCGGGATCCTTGGTGCAATATGCAGGCTAGCAGGTTGCGCTCATCACAGACGCTGCGAACTCCCCTGAACGACCGTTCAACAGGTCGGGGCCAAGGTCTTCCGGACTGGCCGCCAGGCCCTGCGCGGTGGTCACGTCGATTCCTGTTGATCTTCGTCTTCCCAGCTGTAGCGTTTTTCCGGTGGCGGCGGATCGTGGTGCTTGAGTGCAAAGGCCAGGGCCACGCCCACCAGCGCGCCAAACAGGTGGGATTCGAACGACACGCCGCGGCCTGAGGGCAGGATACCCCACAGCGTGCCGCCGTAGAGGAAGATCACCAGCATGGCGAGCGCGATGGCCAGGCGGTCCCACCGCAATATGCCGATGGTAAGGACGAAGAACATGACTCCGAAGGTCAGGCCGCTGGCGCCAATGTGGTGGGACGCCCGCGCGAACAGCCAGACCCCCAGCCCCGAACCGATGTAGACGGTGGGCAACACCCACTTCGCGGAGCGCGGATAGCCGTACAGCAGCGCTGTGCCGAGGACCAGGATCGGGCCGGTGTTGGCGAACAGGTGGGACCAGGTTCCATGGATTAAGGGGGCCCAAACGATGCCGTCCAGGGCGCTCAGCCGCCGTGGATAGATGCCGTGGCGAACGAGGTCCAGGCCCAGAGCCCAGTCGGCCAGCTCAATCGCCCATAACAGCACCGCAAACGACAAAGCAAGAGTAAAGGCCGAACGCAGCCGCCGGCCGTCGTCATCGCGCTTCATGGTCATCGGGGTCGGGTACCAGTTTTCGCTAACATTAGAAACAATTGCGCTCTGACCCCAACTAAACGCAGCGGTGGAACGTTTGCAGCACACCGCGGTGTTCGGCTACCCACTGATGCAGCCGTGCCAGGCCTTCCGTAATATCGGTGCGCGGCCGCCAAGCGAATTCGGCCTCCAGCCCGCGGATGTCGGAGACGTAGACGGGCTGATCGCCGGGCCGCCAGTCGGCAGAGGCGCGTTCAATGCGCCGACCGGTCAGTGTCTCGAGTCGCTCGATCAGTTCCAGCAGTGACAGCGTGTTGGCCGGACCTCCACCGACATTGAACACCCGGCCGCTGGCCTGGTCGCGGTGGTCATAGAAAATCTCGAACACATCGATGAGATCCTCGACGTAGAGGACGTCGCGCACCTGTTTGCCGTCTCCGTAGATGGTCACCGGCCGGCCGAGCTCGGCGGCGATGGTGAACCAGGCCAGCCAGCCCTGGTCTTCGACCCCGAATTGCCGCGGTCCGTAGATGCAGGACTGACGGGCCACGACCGTGTCGATCCCATAGATTCGCCCATAATCGCGCACGTACTGATCGGCGCCGCCCTTTGAGCATCCGTAGGGCGAGTGGAAGTCGAGGGCCATGGTCTCGCCGATCCCGTCCGGGCGTTCAGCGAAGGCGTAACGCTGGTCTTGGGCGACAACCGGCTCCGCCTCGAGGCGTCCGTAGACCTTGTTGGTCGAGGCGTAAACGAGCAACGGCCGGGAATCGGCGTTGCGCAGCGCCTCGAGCACGTTGAAGGTGCCCAGCAGGTTAATCTCCAGATCTTCCCGAGGATTCTGGACCGAGGTGGTCACCGCGGATTGAGCCGCCATGTGCAGGACCAGCGCCAAGGCGGGCTCGTTGTCGATCACCGAGCGGACGGCCTGGGCGTCGCGGACGTCCACAGGGACGTGATGTACGGGGCCGAGGCTCTGCAGCCAGCGCAGGTTCTGCTCGGAGCCGCGCCGGTACAGCGTGTCCAAGACCACGACGCGCCACCCCTTGTCCAGGTAACGCCGGGCCGCTGTGCAACCGATGAAACCGGCGCCGCCGGTTACGAGAACGCTCGGGGTATTCATGACCCAGTCGAGTCCAGCCCCATTGAGTCAGTCGGCAGGGTCTGGGTCGAGGACGAGGGCCGTTGAGTTTATGCAGTATCGTAAACCGTTGGGTTGCGGTCCGTCTTCAAAGACGTGTCCCAAATGGGCGTCACAGCGGCTGCACAACACCTCGGTGCGGCGCATACCGTGACTGACGTCCAGGTCGGTGTCGATATTCCCGTCAGCGATGGGACGCAAAAAGCTCGGCCAGCCGGTGCCGGAGTCGAATTTGGAGTCGGAGCCGAACAACGGTTGCCCGCAGCAGACACACCGATAGACCCCCGGGTCCTTGCAGTCGTGATATTTTCCGGTGAACGGGCGTTCGGTCCCTTTGTCGCGGCAGACGTGAAACTGCTCGATGGTGAGCACGTCGTGCCACTCATTGGCGGTTTTGCGTAGCTTGTCTTTCATTCGATTGATGCCACGGCACGGAAGTCATTGGGTGACGGGTGTGCATTGTACCCCCCATTCGCAGCGAATTGGTCACCGGCCGGGACCGGTGTGCTACCAGCCGCCACCGCCACCCCCGCCGCCCCCGCCGCCAGAGGAGCCGCCCCCACCGCTGCCGGAGCTGGAGCCCGGCGCCTGCGAGGCGCGGCCGACCGCGCCGGTCAACGACGAGGACAAAGACGACGAGAACCCGGCGATGTCGCCGCCGTCCCAATGCGATCCCCGATACCAGCTGGGCCGGTATTGGGCGTCGCCGGCGGCCGCGTCCCGGAGGGTGTCGGCGAACCGTTCGGACCACTGTTGGTCGACGCCCAGGGCCAGGGCGTAGGGCAGGAATTTTTCGTACAACTGCGGGGTCTGCTCCGGCGGGTTGACGACATCGAGCCGGTCTCGTTCGGCCACCGATAGATACAGTCGGAACCCCTCGATCGCGTCCATCAGCCTGCGGCCACTGTGGGTGGGGGCCTTGATCAGGTAGTAAAATACCGCGTTGATCGTCAACAAGACTAGCAGCAGCAGCGTGACCCCGATCGATGCGATCACGGTGGTTAAGGTGACCAGCGCGGCCACTTCGACCACCGCGAAGACGCCTGCCATCAACCACTGTCCCTGAGACGCCAAGGTAAAGACGGTGAAGGTCCAGCCGGCCAGCCAGATGATCATGAACAACAGGCCGGCCTGATCGGAGACCTTGGTGTAACTGCCGAGAACGACGGTGGCCGCCGCGATGATGACGCCGGGAATCAGGTAGGCACCGTTGGTGCGGAAGTAAACCCGGTGGTATTCATTACGCAGCAGGCGTTTGAGCGCCTTTATCGACTTGCGAATCGGTTGGTGGTTCGCCCGCTGCAGCACGGCCTGTTCGCCGCCGCCGAAGAGGTGCCACACCAGTTTGCGTTCGCCCGCCGACAACGCGCCTTTATCGGCGTCGCGCTTGCGGGTGAGCACGTAGCCGTCCTCGTCGTTGACAGTCAGGTAGCCCTTGACCGCCATGTCGATCAGCGCTGCGGCATAGGCCTTGGTGTCGAAGCCCATTTTGTAGATGTAGCGCATGGCCGCCGGTGACAGACCCAGTGGCGGGGCGTACAGCGGCATGATGGTGCCAGGCGCCGGGTCCCGGCCGACCCGGACCCAGGCAATAAAGTAGTACAGCAGCAGCACAACGGTGCCGAGCAGTCCGGTCGCGACCGAGCGGTTGTCACGGACGAGAAAACCGAGCCGCTGTACGGTGCCCGGCTCGGTGACGTACCCCTTGGGCCAGGTCAGCACGATGGTCAGGCCTTCGCCCGGATTCAGCGTCCGGTCAACGCGAAACGCCGCCAGGCCCGAGGCATCCACTTCGGCCCGGTAGTCGGCACCGGTCTCGCCGGATCGTCCGGTGTAGGCCTCGAGCGTCAGGTCCCCCGCCGGTACGCCGGCCGGCAGTCGAACCCGCGCCGTGGCCCGGTCGATGGGAAACGCCCAATTGTTGCCGGTCACGTTCCAATACAGTTCGTCATGGCCTCGAAAAAAGCCGAGCTGCCGGTTGGTCCGGTAACTCAAGCGGTAGCGGTATTCACCCGGCGACAGATGCAGGTCCCGATCTCCGATGTAGACGCGTTGGTGGCGGCCCTGGGCGGTCACGTGGAACGGCTCCGGCTGGCCGTCGCGCTGAACGCCGACGACATCGAAATCGACCACATAGCGATGCCCCGCCGGGGTGGTGTATTCGATTGGAAACTCGCGGTAGATACCACGTCGAATCTGCTTGTTTTCCGCGGTCACATGGATGGTTTCATGCACCGTCATCCAGCCGTCCGCGCCGACGGTGATGTCGCTGTCGAAAGACAGGATGCGCTCGTCGGCGGCGACGGTGGTGGTCAGCAGGACCAGGCCTGGGACGATCAGGCGGGGCCGATGTCGACGGGCCATGGCAGGGCGCTAGAACTTGACCGCCGGCACCGTTCTCGGGGTTGCCGCATCCAGTTCGAAGAATTCGGCGAGCCGGAAACCGAAGAGCCGGGCGACGAGATTGCTCGGAAACGACTCGACCAGAATGTTGAGGTCGCGCACCGATCCATTGTAGTAACGGCGGGCGTGCTGGAGCTCGGTCTCGATCTGGTCGAGGTTGTCCTGCAGGTCGAGGAAGTTCCGGCTGGCCTTGAGGTCGGGATATTGTTCGGCCACTGCGAGCAGCTTGCGGATCGCGGTCGAGATTTCCTGTTCCTGGTCGCGTCGCTCGCCGATCCGCTGGGAACCGGTGCGCAGCTCCGTCAATGTTGTCAGCGCGCCGGTCTCGTGCGTGGCGTATCCCTTGACGGTCTCGATCAGATTCGGAATCAGGTTGTGACGCCGCTTGAGTTGCACATCGATCCCGCTCCACGCCTCCTTGACCCGGTTCTGGCGCTTGATGAAGCGGTTGTAGATCATCACCGCCCACAGCGCGATCAGGGCGACGACGACTAAGGTGATGCTGGACCCGGACATGTTTGCTGAATGGGCCGGCGGGCTACGACACGGTGTAGGCGCCGGTCCCGACGGCGATGAGGGTGTCGGTCTCGTTGTGCAGCTCCATCCGCGTCACCGCGACCTTGTTACCGGTGCGGAGGATATAGCCGGTTGAGACGAACCGTGTCCCGCGGCCGGGGCGCAAAAAGTCCACGCGCAGGTCGATGGTCCCGAGTTTGGCGAACCTCGCCACCTTCTCCGCCACCGGTGCGTCGCTAAGCCGATCCAGCAGGTTTAGGAATGCCACCACACCCCCGGTCACGTCCAGGATCGAGGCGGTAACACCCCCGTGCAGGGTGTTGTGGACGAAGTTGCCGATCAGATCCTCCCGCATGTCGATTTCCAAGGTCGGCCGGGCTGGATCGAGCGACCCGACGCGCATACCGAGGTATCGATTGAAGGGGATTTTCTGATTAAAGATTGTTTCAATAACAGTCCGGATATCTTTGATTTCAAGCAGTTCTTCCATCTGCTAAAGCATACACGCTGCGCAGCGCCTTATCCATGCGGCGTCGGACGAGCCGAATCGAGTCCTGAGTGCGGCCGTCCGTCCGGGATTCACCGGGGTTCTTGATGCCGTTGCCGGCTTAGTGGTTAACTCGCGCGTATGGTCGAGCGCGACGGGTCATTGAGCGGTTTTCATCCGGCAGTTGCCCAATGGTTCGCGGAGGCCTTCGGCGCGCCGACACCGTGCCAGCACCAGGCCTGGCCGGCGATCGGCTCGGGCGCCCACACTCTGATCGCCGCACCGACCGGCTCGGGTAAGACGCTGGCCGCATTCCTGTGCGCGATCGACGAGCTGATCCGCGAGGGCCAGACCGTTGGCCCGCTGCCCGACGCAACCCGAGTGTTATATGTCTCACCGCTCAAGGCGTTATCGAACGATATTAAGAAAAACCTTGAAGTGCCTTTACAGGGGGTTCGAGCGCGGCTGGCGGCATCGGGTCTCCCCGACGTGGACGTGCGGGCGTGGGTCCGTACCGGAGACACGCCGCCGGCGGAGCGCGACCGCATGCGGCGGCGGCCGCCGCACATCCTGGTCACCACCCCGGAATCGCTGTACATCCTGCTGACGTCGGAGTCGGGCCGGACCATGTTGTCGACGGTGCACACCGCCATTCTGGACGAAATCCATGCCGTGGCCGGCAACAAACGCGGCGCGCATCTGGCGCTGTCCATGGAGCGGCTGTCTGCGCTGACCGGGCGTTCGCCGACGCGCATCGGTCTGTCGGCCACCCAGAAGCCGGTCGATGAGATGGCGCAGTTTCTGACCGGCACGCGGCGCGGGCCGTGCCGGATCGTGGATATGGGACACCGCCGCGAGCGGGATCTGGCCATCGAGACCACCGCTATCCCGCTGACGGCGGTGATGTCCACCGAGGCGTGGGCGGAACTCTACGAACGGCTGGCGGAGTTGATCCGCAGCCACCGCACCACACTGATCTTTGCCAACACCCGGCGGCTCACCGAGCGCATCGCCCGGCACCTCACCGAACGGCTGAATGAGGCGGCGATTACCGCCCATCACGGCAGCCTGGCGCGCGAGCACCGACTGTGGGCCGAGCAGTGCCTCAAGGACGGTCAGCTCCGGGCGCTGGTCGCGACGTCTTCCTTGGAGTTGGGCATCGACATCGGCGACGTCGATCTGGTGTGCCAGATCGGTTCACCGCGGTCCATCGCCGCGTTGCTGCAGCGGGTGGGGCGGTCCGGCCATGCGCTGGGGGCGACGCCGAAGGGGCGGCTGTTTCCGACCTCGCGGGATGACCTGGTGGAGTGCACCGCGTTGCTGGATGCTGCCCGGCGTGGCGAACTGGAGCGTCTGGTGGTTCCAGAAAAGCCCCTGGACGTGCTGGCGCAGCAGATCGTCGGCGAGGTCGCCGGCGGCGACTGGCACCGGGACGCCTTGTACGACCGATACACCCGCGCCTGGCCGTATCGGGCGTTGACCGACGATGAATTCGACGACACCGTGCAGATGCTGGCCGCCGGCTTCTCCGCTCGGCGCGGGCGGCGGGGCGCCCACATCCACCACGACACCGTCAACCGCATGCTGCGCGGGCGGCGGGGCGCGCGTTTGACCGCGGTGACCAACGGCGGTGCGATTCCGGATCAGTTCGACTACGAAGTCGTACTGCAGCCCGATGAGCAGCCGATCGGGACCCTTAACGAAGACTTTGCATTTGAGAGCCTGCCCGGCGACATCTTTCAGTTGGGCAACACCTCATATCGCATCTTGCGTGTGGAAACGGGGAAGGTTCGAGTCGAGGACGCCAGGGGACAACCCCCGAATATCCCGTTCTGGTTCGGCGAAGCCCCCGGGCGCAGCGACGAGCTGTCGCGGGCGGTGTCGCGCTTTAGGGCCGAGTTTGAGACCCGGCTCGAAGGCGGTGAAAAGGCGGTCCTGGCGTGGTTGATGGAGGGGGGGCTGGACGCCGCCGCGGCGCAGCAGGTGTTCGACTATCTCGCCGCGGCGCGGGCGGCGCTGACTTGCCTGCCGACCATGGATACCATCGTGTTGGAACGCTTTTTCGACGAGTCGGGGGACACCCACGTGGTAATCCACTCGTCCTACGGTTCGCGACTGAACCGCGCCTGGGGACTGGCCTTGCGCAAGCGATTCTGCCGGAAGTTCAATTTCGAGCTGCAAGCGGCCGCGCTCGAGGACACCATTGTTTTGTCGTTGAGCACGACGCACAGCTTTCCGCTGGCGGAAGTTATCGATTATCTGCGCGCGGAGACCGTGGCAGAGACCTTGACTCAGGCTTTGCTGACTGCGCCGATGTTCCCGATCCGCTGGCGTTGGAACGGCAACATTGCGCTGGCAGTCCGGCGCAACCGCAATGGTAAACGGGTGCCGGCTCAGCTGCAGCGCATGGACGCGGAAGACCTGATGGCGGTGGTGTTTCCCGATCAGATAGCTTGCCAGGAGAACATCGTCGGCCACCGGGAGATCCCCGACCACCCGCTGGTGCGCCAGACCCTCGAGGACTGCCTGCATGCGGCGATGGACCTCAACGGACTGAAGGCGCTGCTGACTCGGATCTGCGAAGGCGGGGTCACCGTTGTGGTCCGCGAACTGTCGGCGCCGTCGCCGCTGGCCCAGGAGATACTCGCCGCGCGGCCTTACGCCTTCCTGGACGACGCCCCGGCAGAAGAGCGCCGCACTCGCGCGGTTCAGGCGCGTGGATTCATGGACCCGCAGACCGCGGCGGATCTCGGACGTCTGGACCCCTTGGCGATCGCCCAGATCCGCGACGAGGCCCGGCCCGAGGCGCGCACCGCCGATGAATTGCACGACGCGCTGGTGGTGCACGGTTTGTTGACCGCCGAGGAAGGTGCGTGCGGCGCGGCGGCCCCCGGCCAGACGGCCCTGCCATCGGGCTGGCGGCACCTGTTCGACCAACTGGTAGCGGAGCGCCGCGCCACGGTGGTGCGGCGTGCCGGTGGCCCGGTCTGGTGGGTGGCGGCCGAACGCCTGGCCCAGGTCATGGTGCGTTTTCCGGACGTCCGTCTCGAGCCTCCCATCGCGGCGGTCGCACCACGCGGCGAGCCGGTGGTGGATGCGGACACCGCGTTGCGCGAGCTGTTGCGCGGGCGCCTGGAGGCATCGGGGCCGGTGACCGTCGGCGCACTCACCGACACCTTTGCCGTGCCCACCGCCGAGATTCGCACGGCTCTCCACGCGCTCGAGGCCGAGGGTTTCGTGATGCAGGGCAACTTCAGCGGTGAAGGTGTGCAGCAGTGGTGCGAACGCCGCCTGCTCGCGCGGATCCACCGCTGCACGGTGCGCAAGCTGCGCCAGGAGATCGAACCGGTCAGCGCGGCCGATTTCATGCGTTTTCTGTTCGAGTGGCAGCGGATCACGCCGGCACAGCGCGGCGAGGGCGAGCACGCTCTGCTCGCTGTGATCAGCCAACTGGAGGGCTTCGAGGCGGCGGCCGCGGCTTGGGAACAAGAGCTGTTGACCGCCCGTGTGGCGTCTTACCACCCCCAACATCTGGATGCCTTGAGCTATTCCGGCCGCGTCCAGTGGCTGCGTTTAGGACGGCCAAAAGCCGGATTCCGGCCGGGGGGGCCGGTTCGCACCACGCCGATCAGCCTGATTCTGCGGCAGCACAGCGAGAGCTGGGAGGCCGTTGCCGGTGCGGACGGTGCCGAGCCATCGCCGTTGTCTGATCCGTCGCAGCAGCTGGTCGACGAGCTGAGACGCCGCGGAGCCCTGTTCTTTAACGAGTTGGTGACGAACACCGGTATGCTGCGCTCGCAGATCGAGCAGGCCCTGGGCGAGCTGGTGACGGCGGGGTTGGTCACCTCCGATGGATTCATCGGCTTACGAGCGCTGTTGTTGCCAGCCGGCCGTCGCCGGCCGTTCGATGGTCGCAGACGCCGGCGGACGAGCGAATTCGGGATCGAGCAGGCCGGCCGCTGGGCGCTGCGGCGATTCAAGCCCCCACAGGACCACGATGCGATCGATCATGCTGCGGTCCTGCGCGAGATCATCTGGGTACTGTTGCGCCGATACGGCGTGGTGTACCGCGCTCTGCTGGAGCGTGAGGCCTCGTGGTTGCCGCCGTGGCGGGCTCTGCTGCCGGTGTTCCGTCGCCTCGAGGCGCGCGGCGAGATACGCGGCGGCCGTTTCGTCGCCGGATTCGCGGGCGAGCAGTTCGCGATGATCGACGCGATCGGCCTGTTGCGGTCGGTGCGCCGCCGCCCAAAGGACGGGACACTGGTGGCAGTGAGTGGTGCAGATCCGCTCAATCTGGTCGGCATCGTGGTGCCGGGAAACCGGGTGCCGGCGTTGACCGGCAATCGTGTTCTGTATTGCGACGGGCGGTCAATCGGGGCACAGATCGGTAGACAGATCGAGTTGGATGCCGGGCTCGACGCCCACGCGCAATGGGATGCGCGCAACGCACTGTTGAGACGGCGCAGTCCGCGCGCCGTACGGACATCCGGCAACGGCGCCTCAATGTCCGCGAAGCACTGACGGCCGCATCGGTGCGGGCCTCAGCGGGCCCGTGGCGTTACGGGTTCTGTATCTCTGGCGACGCCAGCCCCGGTTGGCTGTAGAAGTAGGCGGCGAGGTCCTCCATGTCTTCGGTAGTCAGGTTTGCCACAAACCCCTTCATGATCGGGTTTTGCCGCTCACCAGACTTGTAGTCCTTCAACGCGCGGATCACGTAGTCCGGGTACTGGCCCGCGAGGATGGGAAAATTGGGTTGTGCGCTAACACCGTTGGTGCCGTGACAGGCGGCGCAGACCGCGGATTTGGTTTTCCCTGCAGCCGGGTCGCCGCCCGCCAGTGCCGCCGTACCGATCGTCAGCAGGCCGGCGCCGAACAGCAGACTGAGTAATTTGCGCGTCATGTGGTCTCCTGTACGTTATAGTGCCGAGGTCTACTGAGGCTGTTTAACGTCAGCCATGGCGTTGAAGTACGTGGCAATGTCGGTCATGTCTTGTTCGGTCAGTGTGGTGGCCTGAGCGCGCATGGTGGGATGCGCACGTTGGCCGGTCTTATAGGCCTTCAATGCGTCTACGATGTACTGTGTGTGCTGGCCGCCCAGTTTTGGAACCCGATACCCAGGGTAGGCGTTGCGCATACCCGGCGCGCCGTGACAACCCATGCAGCTCGCGGCCCTGAGCCGTCCGCGCTCGAGGTCTCCGTCGGCCACGGCCCCGGTTGAGGCCGCGGAAGTCAGTAGCACCGCAGCGGTGAACATCCTCAGATTCATAGCACTACTCTCTCTCAACAAACGGAAGGGCGCAATGTAAGGAAGATGCGCTTGCGGTGCAAGCTGCAATCCGGTTGACGGGCCGCAAATTCCCGTGTTGGAGACCTCAATCCGAACGCCGTCGCAGGACGCAGGCAAATTCGTGAATGCCGGCCGGGTGGGCGACGGGGACCGCCGGGGTCTCCGGCCAGGCCCAGCGGTCGTGGCTGAATACTTCGCGCATCTGCGCCATCTCGCAGTGGTAGGGCGGCCCCCCCGGCTGCCCGGTCTGCATGAACAGGGCAAACAGCTGACCGTCCGAACGCAACCACCGGTACAGGCGCCGCTCGTAGTTGGACCACAAGCCGGGCGCCAAGGCGCACAGGCAGGTTTGTTCGTAGACGGCGTCGAACGGCGCTGCCGGCTGCCACGACAATAGATCGGCGCACACCACCTCCGCGTGGACCGCGGCCTCCGCCAGCCGCTGTGTCAGTCGCTCAACCGCCGCCGGGGCGACGTCCACGCCCACTACGTTAAAGCCGAGCTGGGCCAGTGCTGCGACCTCGTGCCCGTGTCCGCAGCCTGGCACCAATATACGGCACGGTGAGAGCGCGCCTTGTTGTAGCCACTGCTCCAGAGCCGGGCTCGCCGCGCCGCGGTCCCAGGGGGTGGCGTTGTCGGCGTACCGCTGGTCCCAGAATTGGAGAATGTGGTCGGGTATGGTCATGCGTTCAGAGTTGCAGTGACTGTTGTTCGGGATGCGAGCGGTCCTCGGTGAGCGCGACAAACAGACTTGACTCGCGCCGGTAAAAGCCCTCGGTGTGCAGGGAGTCGTGAAACTTGTAGTACTCGTAATCGAGGTGATGACACAATTCGTGAAGCAGGGTGCGCAGAAAGGTGCGAAAGGCGACCACCTGGCGCCGTTTCGCGGTGCGCATCCACACCGTGATATGTGCACGCTGTGACTGCTGTGCCGGTTCGTACAGACCGTGCAGTTCTCCCCAATGATGGCTCGGTCGGCGGGCCAGCACGGTGACCCGCGCCGAAGGTGCGGACAGCTGCCGGTTGATATGGTTGACGATCCGGTCGCAGTGGTCTTGGGTCGTGCGGCGATTGGCTTGCCGGAGCGAGGTGGTCAGGCCGTTGGTCGGACTCCGCAGCAATTCCGGCCTTGGCAGGTGGATGGACTCGACCCGATCGCTTTGACGATAAATCTGTTGCTGCCGCCGGCTGAGCCGGAAGTAGTAATCGAAGACCATGGCAGGGCGGATGTTAGCGGAGTGACTCCACGAATTCACGCAGTCCATGCACATAGCCGTCGCCACTGATCAAAAAGCCGTCGTTGTGGCCGCCGCGCATCTCGAGCAGCGTCTTCGGAGCGGGTGCCGACTCGTACAGCACCTCGGCATGGTGAAATCCCACAATTCGATCGTCGCGGCTGTGTGCAATGAGGACCGGCATCGACAGCGACGCCAGCCGGCTTTGGGTGTCGTAACGGTACCAGGAGAGCCAGCGAACGGGGAGCAGGGGATAATGGTCGGTGCCCAGCGCCGGCAGTGAGCTGAAGCTTGACTCCAGTATTAGTCCTCGGGCGGGGACGCGCACCGCCAACCAGCTGGCCACCGCGCCACCGAGGGACCGGCCGAACAAGATGACCTGATCCGGCCGCAGCTGCCGGACCTCGATCAGGTGCCGCCACGCCGCGGAGGCATCCAGGTAGGTGCCGGACTCGGAAGGTGACCCCCCACTGTTACCGAAGCCGCGATAGTCGAAGATCAACACGTTAACGCCGAGGGTATGGAATAGGCGCAGGCTGTCGAGGCGGTGCGAGATGTTGCCGGCGTTGCCGTGAAAAAATAACACGGTGAACGCGGCGTTGGGGGCCGGCAGATACCAGCCGTGTAATTGAACCCCGTCATCGGTCTCGAGCTGAACGTCATCGTAGGCCAGGCCGATCTGCGCCGGGTTGGCCTCCAGCGTCGCGAAAGGAAAATAAATCAGACGCGCTTGCAGAAAATATATGAGAATCACGAGCGCCAGATAAATTCCGGCGACCGTCAGTATTGCGGAGCTCAGGAGACCCATGGTTGTTTTGATCGGCGAAAGCCTCCTTTCGAGTGATTGCTGTGAGTTCGCGCGGGCCGTGGCGGACATCTCGGCGCGGCGCCGACACCGCTATTATTGGCGCGGAGTCCGGCCTTGCCAACACCCTGTGTGTCCGATGGGAGGGGGGAATCGGTGGTCCCGGCGTGGCGACGCGGTGGACCGTGAAGTTAAATCCGGGGTTCCGGCGTGCGCACCAGGCGCCGGATCCAGCCCCGTCGGTCTACGGAGTGTCGCGGGTGAGCGAGACGATTGAGTATTTGCACAGCCTTCTGCGTGAAGTTGAGAACCTGGAAGACGCCGCTGCCGTCCACCAGCGCTTGGACGACCTTGAATTCCTGTACGACGCCGTAGACCCCCCCTTGCAGGAGCTGGTGGAACAGGTGATTGAGCGCTTGAATGAACGACTCAAGGTCCTGACCTGACACCGGCGTGGCGTACCCGAGTTGTTACAGTGTGCGGCGCCTGGTCCCGTTTTGCGGTACCTTGCACGTCATCTGGACCGAGGCGGGCCGGGCGGCGAGCAGCCACGGAGTCGCGTGGCAAGTGCAGCTCTGGCACCCGCATCGCGTGGGCCGCTGGGGTGGATTGGGCGCGCCGCAACCGCGTCACGAATGTTGGCTCTTCGTTTCGCCGCCCTGGTGCAATATGCGGGATAGCATGGGTGTTTGCTATGATTCGACGGTTGCAGCGCGCGGACCGGTGTCCGTCTGGTTGATGGGAGTTCAGGGGTGAGGAGTGCGAGCGGGTGGTTCAATGCCTTGTTGATCGGGTTGCTGTGCGGCGGCTCGACGGCGGGAGCGCAGCCGTTGACGGCGCCGTCGACGATGCCGGACTTCACCCACAGCGAAGCCATCGATTGGATCAACTCCGAGCCATTGGTGCAGCGCGATCTCGCCGGTAAGGTGGTATTGATCGATTTCTGGACCTTCGGATGCTGGAACTGTTACCAATCGTTTCCGTGGCTGAAGCTCATCGAGAAACAGTTTGCCAGTAAAGGATTGGTTGTTGTCGGCGTGCACACACCGGAATTCCCGCATGAGCGGGACCGCGCCCGGGTTGCCGAGAAAGTCAGGGAGTTTGGGCTCGAACACCCGGTAATGATCGATAACGATCTTTCGTATTGGCGGGCCATGAACAACCGTTACTGGCCGACGTTCTACATCGTAGACAAGCGCGGACGGGTACGCGGAGTCTATGTCGGTGAAATCCATACTGGAGATAGCCAGGCGTTGAGTGTAGAGAAACAGATTAGACAGCTGTTGGTGGAACTGGGATGAGCCGGCGATGTTGACCGCAGCTACGCCGCTTGGCGGGGACGCACCGCAATCGATCGCCGCGGTAGACCTGGGATCCAACAGTTTCCATCTTATCGTCGCGCAACTGCATCACGGCGACCTTTCAGTCATTGACCGCCTGCGGGAACCCGTGCGTCTGGGCGCGGGTCTGGACAGGAAAAAGCGGCTGGCCCCGGACGCCCAGCAGCGTGCCCTGCAGTGTCTGGAACGTTTCGGCCAACGGCTGCGGGACTTGCCGGTCGGCAGCGTGCGCGCGGTTGGCACCAACGCCTTGCGCCAGGCCCGGAACTCGGCGGAGTTTCTCGCCTCTGCCGAAGCCGCGCTGGGGCACCCGGTGGAGATCATCGCCGGTCGCGAGGAGGCGCGCCTGATTTATCTGGGTGTCGCCCACGGTCTGGAGGCGCGCGATGAACGCCGGCTGGTGGTTGATATCGGCGGCGGCAGTACGGAAATCATCACCGGCTCCGGGTTCGAAGCAAAGCATCGAGAGAGTCTGCACGTCGGTTGTGTGAGCCTGAGCCGATTGTATTTTACCGATGGACGAATCAAGAAGAAGCGGATTCTGCGGGCCGAGCTGGCCGCCAAACTGGCGATTCAACCGGTGGCGGCGATGTTCCGCCACCAGGCCTGGCACCGGGCGATCGGCTGTTCCGGAACGATTCGCGCCATCCGCGACGCGGTCCAGGGACAGGGCTGGTGTAAGCGCGGCATCACCCGCAACGCCCTGGAAAAGTTGCGCGAAGCCGTGATGCAGTGCGCCCACATCGAGGATTTGCGCAGCTTCGGACTCGGCGAGGACCGCCTGGCGGTATTTCCGGGAGGACTCGCAGTGCTGTGTGGCGTCTTCAACCTGCTGGACATTGCGCGGATCGATGTCTCCAGCCAGGCGCTGCGCGAAGGGGTTTTGTACGACCTGGTCGGACGTATCGCCCACACCGATGTGCGCGGCGGCTCGGTTAAATCCATCGTCAAACGCTGGGCGGTGGATGAGGAACATGCGCAGTGCGTGGCGGAGACGGCCTCGAGCTTGTTTCAACAAACGGCCGCCGTGTGGGAGTTGGAGGAGGGGGATGGCGAAATTATCCACTGGGCCGCGTTGTTGCACGAAATCGGTTTGCTGATTGCTCACAACCAGTACCACAAACACGGAGCCTACGTGGTGGCCAACGCCGATCTGTCGGGATTCTCCCGCCGCGAACAAGCGGTGCTGGCCATCCTGGTGAGGACCCACCGCCGCAAGCTGCCCGCGCCGGAGTTCGCAGATCTGCCCAAGTCCGCGGGCAGGCGCGCGCTGCGGCTGTGCGTATTGCTGCGCCTCGCGGTGCTGCTGCACCGCGGCCGGGAGTTGTCCGAAAGCCTGCAGGTAACGGCGACGCCGAGCGAACAGGCGCTGCACCTGCGGTTTCCTCCCGGCTGGCTGGAGCGGCACCCGTTGACCAAGGCCGGCCTGGAACAGGAACAGGCCTATCTGGAATCCGCCGAAGTCAGCCTGGGGTTCGAGTAAGCCGATCCGTGGACTTCAGCGCGACTGCCGGTCCCATCGATCAGGTCTGGGCGTATTTTTCCAGCAAGGTCTGTTGGGCGGAGATCCTGGTTTTGCTGGATCGGCGCTGGGCCCGAATGTACCGGCCGTCGCTGTTCATTTCCCAGGCCTGAGTGTTGTCCGAAAGATACAGCTCCAGATCCGCGATAACCCGGCGTTTGATTTTCTTGTCTTCGATCGGAAAACACTGCTCGACCCGCTGCACCAGATTGCGCGGCATCCAGTCTGCGCTCGCGCACATCACCTCCGGGTCGCCGAGATTGTGAAAGTAGTACACCCGGGTGTGTTCCAGAAACCGGCCTACAACGGAACGCACAGTGATATGCTCGGATACCCCGGGCACCCCCGGCCGCAGGCAGCAGACACCGCGAATAATGAGCTGAATCTGGACACCGGCCTGCGACGCTTGATACAGCGCATGGATCACCGGCGCGCTCACCAGTCCGTTCATTTTGGCGATGATCCGCGCTGGTTTGCCGCGTGCGGCATGTTGGGCCTCCCGCTCTATGCGCTCGATGAGTCCGGGCTGCAGTGTAAACGGTGAGTGCAGCAACTTGTTCAAGTTCGCGGTCTTGGTCTGGGTGGTCAACTCCATGAACAGTGTGTGCACGTCCTGACCGATCTTCTTGTCACAGGTGAACAGACCGTAGTCGGAATAGAGCCGCGCCGTGCGATCGTGATAGTTACCCGTTCCGAGGTGCACATACCGTCTGAGCTTGTCCTGTTCACGGCGGACCACCATCAGCATTTTCGCGTGGGTCTTGTACCCCACCACACCGTACACCACATGAACCCCGGTTTCCTGCAGCTTGGTCGCGATCTCGATGTTGGTTTCTTCGTCGAACCGGGCCCGCAGCTCCACCGCCACCGTGACCTCTTTGCCGGCGCGGGCGGCGTCCAGCAATGATTCGAGCATGATCGAATCCAGCCCGGTGCGGTAGAGGGTCTGTTTAATGGCGAGTACGTGTGGATCCGCGGCGGCCTGACGCAGCAGTTCCACCACCGGTGTGAAGGATTCAAAGGGATGATGCAGCAGTATGTCCTTGTTGGCGATGGCCGTGAACATGTTCACACCCTGCGGCAGCTGCGGCGGCAGGCCGGGGGTAAAACTGGGATACTTCAACTCCGGCCGTTCGACCAGGTCCGGGAGGGTCATGAGTCGTATCAGGTTGACCGGTCCATTGACCTGGTACAGGTCTTCCTCGCCGAGTTCGAAGCGCCGCAGTAATAAAGTGGCCAATTGCGCTGGACAGTTGTCGGCGACTTCCAGGCGTACCGCAGCACCATAGCGGCGGGACGGCAGTTCGCCCTCCAGGGCACGTAACAGGTCGTCGACTTCCTCGGTGTCGACGAACAGATCGCTATTCCGCGTAACGCGGAACTGGTAGCTGCCCGCCACTTTCATACCGGGAAACAGCTCACCGATGTAGGTATGTAGAATGGAAGAGAGAAACACAAACTCCGTAGGCCCGCTAGCGATCTGCTCAGGCAGCTGAATGATGCGCGGCAGGGCGCGCGGTGCGGGGACGATGGCCATCCCGCCCTTGTTGCCGAAAGCATCCTTGCCTTCTAAGGCAACGATGAACTGTAGGCTCTTGTTGAGGACCCGCGGAAAGGGATGGGCCGGATCCAGGCGTATCGGGGTAATGATCGGCAGCAGTTCATCGTTGAAGTACTCCTTGAGCCATTCGCTGTGCGCCGAATTCCACTCCTCGCGGCGCAGAAATCGTATGTTTTCGGCAGCCAGCGCTGGGAGCAATGTTTCATTGAGAAACTGGTATTGATCCTGGACCAGGGTATGGGTGACGTCGCTGATCCGCCGCAGGGTGTCGCTGGGGGTCAGTCCGTCGGCGCCGGTCTGGGTGCTGCCGTATTCGGCCTGTTGCTTGAGACCGGCGACACGCACCTCGAAAAACTCGTCCAGATTCGAGCTGGTGATGCACGCAAACCGAAGCCGTTCGAGCAGCGGGACATGCGGATCCTGAGCTTGTTCGAACACCCGGCGGTTGAAAGCGAGCTGGCTGAGCTCTCGATTGATAAACAGTTCCGGCCGCTGGGTGTCCATCGGCGGAGAAACGGGTTTTGCGACAGTAGCTGCCATGGTTTCGCGCGACAAATATGGATTGATTTAATGTTGCTGTATCCATGAAGAACTTCGGGCGGGATCGGGAATCGGCCAAGACCGGCTCGAATCGTCCGACGCTCTACAGTAAGATTACAAACTTTACCTAATCATAGCGGATAACGCCCCGCGATGAAGTACGAAACTGATGACCTGAGAATCCGGGAGACCAAGGAATTAGTGTCTCCGGCCCAGATTCACGAACAATATCCGATCACGGAGCATACCGCGGCGGTCGTATACGCCACTCGGTGGGCGATCCACGATATTCTGCATGGGGAGGACGATCGACTGCTGCTGGTGGTCGGCCCTTGCTCCATACACGACGTGGCAGCGGCCCGCGATTATGCCGGCCGCCTATCCGCGCTGCGAGAAGTGCTGGCCGAAGAGCTGCTGATCGTGATGCGCGTGTATTTCGAGAAGCCCCGCACGACGGTGGGCTGGAAGGGGCTGATCAACGATCCGGATCTCGATGAGAGTTTTCACATCAATAAAGGCATCCGCCTGGCCCGTGAACTGCTGCTGCAGGTGAACGAATTGGGGATGCCCGCCGGTACGGAGTACCTGGATCTCATCTCACCGCAGTATGTGGCCGATCTGGTAAGTTGGGGCGCCATCGGAGCGCGCACGACCGAGAGTCAGGGGCATCGTGAGTTGTCGTCGGGATTGTCCTGTCCAGTGGGTTTTAAGAACGGTACCGATGGCACGCTGAAGATTGCGGTGGATGCGGTACGCGCAGCGATGCGGCCACACCATTTTCTGTCTGTCACCAAGGAGGGCCGCACTGCGATTTTTTCCACCTCGGGGAACGAAGATTGCCACATCATTCTGCGCGGTGGTCAGGCGCCCAATTACGACCATGCGCATGTCGAAGAGGCGGGACGTGAATTGGAGAAATCCGGCCTGACCCCCAGCATCATGATTGACTTCAGTCACGCCAACAGCCGCAAGCAACCCAGGAATCAGCTGCTGGTAGGTGAGGACGTGGCCGAGCAGATCGCCAGTGGGGAACACCGCATCATCGGGGCGATGATTGAGAGCCATCTGGTCGAAGGCCGGCAGGATGTCGAACCGGGGCGGGCACTCACCTACGGTCAGAGCATCACCGACGCCTGCATCGGTTGGGACGACACGGTGGTCATGTTGGAACGCTTGGCCCAGGCCGTACGCCGGCGCCGTGAATTGAGATCGGCCGCAGCGGCGTCTTGACTCGACAGCGTGCCGCCCGGCCTGTGCGGCAACCAAAATATCTTATCCGAGAATTAGTTATTTTAGTGGCTAATTCCCTGTTTTATGGATGGATTTTGAGGTATTTTCTGCTGCGCCATGCGACGGCTCGATCGCTAATAACCAGCGCACGGAGGATAGTGCATCATGATCAAACCACACGGCTCCGACACCTTGAATCCGCTGTTTGTGTACGACTCGGAACGCCACGACGCCCTCAGCCGCGAGGCGGGCGGACTGCCGTCGATGTTATTGAGTTCAGCAGCCGCCTCCAACGCCGTGATGATGGGTGGGGGATATTTCAACCCCTTAACCGGCTACATGAACAGGGTTGATGCCGTGAGCGTCTGCGAAGGTATGTACACCACCTCCGGATTGTTCTGGCCGGTGCCGATCCTTAATGTCACCGACCGCGTTGATACGATCGAATCGGCGAAACGCATCGCACTGCGGGATCCGAATGTCGTAGGTCACCCGGTGCTGGCCGTGATGGATGTCGAGGCCATAGAGGAATTCAGCGAGGACGACATGCGTTTCATGACCGAACAGATATTTCGCACCCAGGATCCACAGCATCCGGGTGTCGCCACGTTTAACGCGGTGGGTCGTTACTGTGTTTCAGGCCCGACTCAAGTCCTGAACTTCAGTTATTTCCAGACCGATTTTCCCGACACCTTTCGCACCGCGGTGGAGATTCGTAATGAAATCCAGGAGCACGGGTGGCAGAAGGCGGTTGCCTTTCAGACCCGCAATCCCATGCACCGCGCTCACGAGGAGTTGTGCAAGATGGCGATGGAGGCCGTTGGTGCCGATGGCGTTGTGATACACATGCTGCTCGGTCAGCTCAAACCCGGCGACATCCCGGCGCCGGTCCGGGATGCGGCGATCCGCAAAATGGTCGAGATATACTTTCCGCCCAACTCGGTGATGATCACCGGCTACGGTTTCGACATGCTTTATGCGGGTCCCCGAGAGGCAGTCCTGCACGCCGTGTTCCGCCAGAACATGGGGGCCAACTACTTTATCGTTGGCCGCGACCACGCCGGGGTGGGCGACTATTACGGCGCGTTCGACGCGCAGACGATCTTCGACGAAGAGGTGCCGGAGGGTGCGTTGGACATCGAGGTCTTCCGCGCCGACCACACCGCCTTTTCCAGAAAATTGAAAAGAGTCGTCATGATGCGGGATGCCCCGGATCATTCCAAAGAAGATTTCGTGCTGCTGTCGGGCACCAAGGTCCGTGAGATGTTGGGGCAGGGGGTGGCCCCGCCACCTGAGTTTTCCCGCCCGGAGGTGGCAAAGATCCTCATGGATTATTATCAGGGGCAGGCGGCCTAGCCTGCATATTGCACCAAGGCGGCGCCCACAACGCCGCCGCCACAGTAAGGGCAGACACGCGGACAGGCTGCCGGGCTTAAGTTTGGTCGTTGTGGTAGCAGCGTGTACAGATCCCGTGGATCTCGACGGTGTGCCGGGCCGTGTGGAGCCCTAATCGTTCCGCGTTGCGCGTCAGATGCTCGGTGACGCCGGTATCGTGGACTTCGGCCACGGCGTCACACCGATCGCAAATAAAAAACTGGCTGCTGTGGCCGACCATGGGGTCTGCGCAGCCGACGTAGGCATTCAGCGACTCGATGCGATGCACCAGTCCTGCGCTGCGCAGAAACTCCAGCGCCCGGTAGGCGGTGGGCGGTGCTGGTCGGCGACCTTTTTCCTTGAGGCGGGCCAGGATGTCGTAGGCGCGCGTTGGGCTGTGATTCTCCCAGACCAGCGACAGCACCTGTCTGCGCAGTTCGGTCAGTCTCACACCCTGCTGGAGGCAAGCCGCCTCGGCCCGTTGCATGGCCTGATCCAGGCATTTGCGGTGATTGTGTTCGCCGTGAAAGGGAGCAATGACGCGGGGTGGCGGCATGTTAGGGCATGTCGTGAGTGGTCTGTGCAGGGTTGTTACAGTATAACACTTCTATCCCTGGCGGCAGACCGCACCGGCCGTCGGGCACGCCCAACCACTGAGACATACTGTTGTATGCGGGGCCGATTGACCCCATATATAATGGGTCGGCAGGCACAGTGATGCAAGGTGGCGCTGATCGGCTTGCGCGCGGAGGAGCACACAATGTTGACATTTCACGACTGCGTGGGAATGTGTGAATTCAGTACGGACGAAATCAAAGCGATTGCCCGGCACGAGCACATTTCCGGCATGGCGGCGCTGATTCTGGCGGAAGAATTGATTCACCAGCCTGGTGGCGCGGTGCGGATCCAGCGGATGATCCTGGACAATCTGGCGGTTGCACGCAGCGCCTGTGATACGGCCGAAACGGTGCGCCTGGAAGGCGCGCTCCATCACTTCGCAGTTACGCACGCCGCACAGATCGCCCGTCGTCGCGCTGATTAGCCGGGGACGGAAGGCTTTGCCGGGCGCGCGATCGTTCCGGGTCGGATAGACCGGCGTAGACCGCCCGGGGCACGCATTGCGCGAACCCAGCGAACCAAGCTCCGGTTCCTTTCTCATTCTTCGGCCTTGGTCTTGCGCGTCACTCGACCCATAGCTACGGCAAGGTGTTTCACTCCAGCGCGGCGCCCAGCCGCCCGATCCCTTCGCCATCATCCGGGATCTTCGGTGTAATATCCGGGCTAGAATACCCGCCAATTCGATCGGTCACCTGCAATATGCGCGCTAGAGGCACCGCCACGCCCATCGTCGTATTTTCATGCCTGGGCCACATGTACATTCATGTCTTTGTGGCGTTCTACTTCGTCATTGTGCTGGCGCTGGAATCGGATTGGCGTCTGCCTTACCACGAATTGCTGGAGCTGTGGACCATCGGGGCGCTGATGGTGGGAGCGGCGGCCTTGCCCGCCGGCTTGTTGGGCGATCGGTACGGTGCCACCGGGATGATGGTGGTGTTTTTCATTGGGATGGGGGTATGTTCGGTGCTCGCGGGCGTCACCGACACCGCCTTCGGTCTGTTTTCGGCGCTAACCGGGGTTGGCGTGTTCGCCGCCATCTACCACCCGGTGGGTATACCCTGGCTGGTGCGCAACGCTGGACCAAAAAAAGGCAAGGTACTGGGCTTCAATGGGATTTTCGGGTCGTTCGGCACCGCCGTCGCCGGCCTGACTGCCGGCGCATTGATCGATTTATTCAGTTGGCGCGCGGCCTTCATCGTCCCCGGACTGGTGAGCGTGCTGACCGGCCTGGTGCTGCTGGCGTTGGTCATCCGGGGCAGTATACAGGATCAGCGCGACGGCCCGGCGGAGGTGCAGCATCGTCCAAGCCGGGAAGACCGGATCCGTGTGTTTCTGGTGCTGCTGGTGACCATGTTTTGTGCCGCGCTGATCTACAACAGCACGCAAACGGCCCTCCCCAAGATGATTGAACTACGCCACCACGGCTTGATCGGACCGGGCGCATTCGGGGTCGGTGTCGTGGTGGCGACGGTCTACGCCGCAGCGGGGCTCATGCAAGTTGTAGGTGGTCATCTGGCGGACCGTTTTCCACTCAAGTACGTGTACCTCAGCGCGCTGGCGGTGCAGATACCGCTGCTCTGGTTGGCTGCCGAGCTTGGTGGTCTGGGTCTGGTGGTTGTGGCAATGTTCATGGTGATGGCCAATGTCGGTGCGCTACCGGCGGAAAACATGCTGTTGAGCGCATACGTCCCAGCACGGCGACATGGGCTGGTATTCGGGTTGAAGTTCGTTGTTGCCTTCGGCGTCGGGCCACTTGCCATTCAGTTGGTGGCCATTATTTCAGAACGAACCGGTGAGTTTTACTGGTTGTTCTTGCCTTTGTCGGTATTTGCGTTGCTGGCGTTCTTCGCTGCTTTGTGGTTGCCCCAGCCGACTCGATCCACAGCGCTTGCGGACGACAAACTGATCGGCGATCACGGTCCGCAATAGGGCTTCAGCACCGCCGGTATCGGTTCCGGCAGTTGCTCAGCGATGCGGCACTGCGTTTGTTGTATTGACGCGAACTGGCGTATCCAGACCGATGCAGACGGAACCGGCAGCGTTTGGCTTGTCTTGATGGCTGCGTCAAGACTCGGATGCGAACCGTATATGGCAAAGAACCAGTCACGCTCCGCGCGTCGGGTCGTGAAAGTCAGGGCTTTGGTTTCAAGCTTGTATTCGCGCAAAAAACGAGCCACGCGGGATCTGTCGGCGACACTCAACAATTGCACCGTGTAGTAGTTTCTGGGTTGTGCAAACAACCAATCGTTGTCGTCGTGACGCACTAGGTCCAGCAGGATTGATGCCTGTTCCGGTGGCCGGGGCCAGTACGGCTCCGACGCTGAGGCTCGCGTTGACGGTGATCCGGCCGAGGCGTCCACGGCCGGTTGACCGTCCGCTGCAGAATCGGCGGGACCGCTGCAGAACTTCCGTACCTCGTGTTGTGTATCCGCCAGTGCTTTGCAACGTTTCTGCTGCAGTACTCCGAAACGGCGGATCCAGACGCTTTCCGGCTCGACGTTTAGTGACGCAACGGCTGCCTGTGCCGCATCCTCATTTGGGTAGCTGCCGTAAATCAGGTACCACCAGTCCTCGCCGTTCTCGGTGCGGGTGTGAAACAGCCTCGCGCTGCGCAGATGGGTTTGCGCCGCGTAGGTCTCAACGATGGACCGTCTGCGCGCACTGATGATCTGCAGGGTGTAGAAATCGGCGGGTTGCCCGTAGAGCCAGGGATTACCGTTTTCCGCGGCGAATGGGTCATCGGTGCGTGGAGTCGGCGATACAGGTGTGGTGGCCTCCACCCGTGTTTGAGCATCCGGTGTGGTACCTATGTTGCCGAGCCGCGGCTGTTTGCTTGCGGCCGCCGTACCGCGCCCCGCCGATCTGTCAACGGCCGTGTTCGGCGCACCGACTTCGTCCGGATCCGGTGGTGACCGTGTGGATACCAAACTCTCCGACAGCTCAACGCCGGTTGTTTTTTCGGTCTCTGGCCGATGCTCTGGTGCCGGGATGACGATCGGGTCGACGGCGCGCGGCAGTGACACGTCGTCGGAAGTCACGGGCAACGATTCGGCCGCGTCAGCCGATGCGGCGTCTGCGGTATGCCGCGTCGACAGATCGGGCGAAACATCCGCCGATGAATCGAATACGGATTCGCTAGTCTCCGCGTGGCGGTGTGGCGGCCCGTCACGCTCGGGCGAGAGGGCTGCGGTGGGTTCCGTTTCGCGTTCGAGAGTGACCAGCATGGCGCTGGCCCTGGGATCGCCGGCGTTGGCGGCCTCCATAAACCAGCGCCTCGCTTCGTCGTGGTCTTGTCGGACACCGATACCTTTGTAGTAGGCATAGCCCAGATTGTGTTGGGCAAGAATGTGGCCACTACGGGCGGCCCGGTGCCACCAGTAGAGGGCCTGTGCAGGATCCTTCGGCACACCTTGGCCATTTAGTAACAGGTGCGCGAGATTGTACTGGGCGCCAGTGTGGCCCTGGCCGGCGGCTTTTTGATACCAATATGCCGCCTGCTTGAGGTCCACCGGTACGTTTCGTCCTTCGCTATGCAGAAGGCCGAGGATGAATTGCGCCTCTGCGTCGCCGTCCACAGCAAGCAACAACCAGGTTTCGAACGCGTCGTCGGCGCTCTCGTCGACGTACTGACCGGTTTCTTCCGCGCTCGCCCCGGCCAGATGCGGCGGGATTGAGAGCAGGGTGAGGAGCGCCAAGAGCGTGGTGCAAGATCGGAACAATGCGGAGGCGTTCACAGGCATCCGGTACCTAGGTGCCGGCGCGAGGTTTATCGGGGCGTGTCGAACAGCGAATAATCTTCTCACTAGAGGCTATTATAGGACGCCGTAAGGATCACAAAAAACCGGGCCCTAGAACGGGCCCGGCCGATAGGTGGAGCATCCTAATTGGTTCGCAGGCGCCGGAGAAGAACCCAGAGCTTCTCAACCGTAAAGCCAGCCTCACAAACCTTTGGTCCGCAACAATCCAAAGCGTACTGATCGGTCGTGCATGGCGCGGAGGTAAAACGCCAACCGGCCGACATTGCGTCACTGCGAGTCCTTGTCCTTCGTGATTTACGACTTTCGATATTATTAATGGGGGTACGGTTAAAGTGTAGACGGACGCTTCGGTCCCGCCACCATCCCGCCGGAAACATCCCTGCATTCGAGCGGATTTGGGTCGATGTGGATGATTATAAAAGCTTGATTTAAAATGTTTTTCTCCATTTATCGCGGCATAAGTTCCGTTTGTCGATATGCTCGGATTGTCTTCGAGGTCCAGTTCGACCCCGCCGGGATCGTGGTGTGACACCGTTCACCACAAGGCCCTCCATGCCGCGGGGGACGGGCGTGTTTTTTCGCTTGCTTTGTACTGAAAAACCCATTATGTTCTAATTGTAATGCGCAGCGACCACCATATATGGGGTCTGAGGATCAGCGGCGCGTGGTACCGGTACGTCACGGCAAATAGGTGAACAGATTGGTGTCCGGTTGCTCCTAACTCCTCCCGGTGACAAGGAGGTCTTGAGTCCCTCCCCCGCAACGGGGGAGGGAGCATGGAAGGGGTTGCGGAGTCAGTGACGGGTGGCCAAAGCCGGACGGCCGGTGGAGAACACGGTGAGTGATTGAATGAAGATTAGGTTCGAGATTGGTGGGCGCATCCTGGATCCCTGTTTTGTCGGGGATCCGGTGGACAAAGCAATTTTGTTATTCGTTGGCCGGCAGATCAAAAAACGCATTGGTCCAGCATGCGATCGTCAGGCGGGGCGCTCACTGCGCATCGTGGTGAGGGGTGATGATATCGAGCATCTGAGTTACGAGTTCGAAGGGTCGCAGCGTCTCATTCAACTGGCGAAGCCACGTCTTTCGAATTAATCTCGACGCGTCATCGAGAGGCGGGTACAGGGATGTACCATTTTTTGATTTGCGGGCTTGCTCGCCATCGACGCGGTCGCGTCGGACAGACGATCCCGAACTGTCGCGGTGCCGGGGCAAGCCGGAGGAGAATTGTTGAAATGAACCAGATGTCCACGCTGTGGGGCCCGGAAATCGACGCCGGCCTACTGTCTTGGGCAGTCACCAAAACGTAAAACAACGGGAATTAGGAAGTAGAAGTATGACCATCGCATCTATCAATGATAAGTACCCGAGTCCAGCCGCACCGCCGGAGATTTCGATGCAGGCCGCGTCGATAGACATTTGGGACAAGAAGTATCGGTTGAAAAGCAAGGATGGGAAAATCCTGGATGACTCCATCGACGATACGTTTAAACGAGTGGCGCGGAGCTTGGCCGATGTCGAAGGGACTCCGGAAAAGCGAGGACACTGGCATGACCGGTTTCTCTGGGCGCTGCGCCGCGGCGCGATTCCGGCTGGTCGTATCGTGTCGAACGCGGGTGCGCAGGAGCACAAACCAGCGACCTCGACAATAAACTGCACGGTCTCCGGACCCATTCAGGACTCGATGGACAGTATATTGCGCCGGGTGTGGGAGGCCGGCCTCACGCTCAAAGCCGGATGCGGAATCGGCTACGAATTTTCGACACTGCGTCCCAAGGGCGCTTACGTTTCCGGGGCGGGCGCCTACACGTCTGGTCCTTTGTCATTTATGGATATATTTGACAAGACCTGTTTTACCATCTCATCCGCTGGCGGTCGGCGTGGCGCGCAGATGGCGACTTTCGATGTCGGACATCCCGATGTTCTTGACTTTATTCGAGCGAAGCGTGAACACGGTCGATTACGGCAATTCAACATGTCGCTGTTGATATCCGAAGAGTTCATAAGTGCGGTTAAAACAGACGGCGATTGGCGTTTGGCGTTCCCGGTCAGTGAAGAAGAGGTTGAGGCGGAAGAGCTTGATCTGAAGGACACGGGACGATTTATTTGGCGGGAGTGGCCCGTAGAACACGGCTATGTCACCGACGGCGAGGGACGTGTCGCCTGCCGGGTGTACAAGACCATTAAGGCCCGCCATTTGTGGGACATGATCATGTCTTCGACCTACGACTACGCCGAGCCGGGTTTCGTGCTTATCGACAAGTACAACGAAATGAACAACAACTGGTTCTGCGAGAACATACGGGCGACGAATCCTTGTGGTGAACAGGGTTTGCCGCCATATGGAGCCTGTCTGTTGGGTTCGATCAATCTCACTAAATTCGTCCGTGATGCATTCACCGACCAAGCGCGATTTGATTGGGATGAGTTCCGTGACGTGGTGTCGGTATTTACGCGCATGCTCGACAACGTAGTCGAAATTAATGGCCTGCCTCTCGATCAGCAGCGCCAGGAGATCACCTACAAACGTCGTCATGGGATGGGCTATCTTGGACTCGGATCGACCCTGACGATGCTGTGTATGAAATACGGAGCGGCGGAATCCATCGAGTTCACCGAGAGGGTGACCCGCGAGTTGGCGCTTGCCGGCTGGCGGCAGGCATTGGCACTGGCCAGAGAGAAGGGTCCGGCACCGATAATGGATGATGAGTTTACGGTGACTCCGCGAATGCTTCGCCTGCGTCCGAAGATGAAACACGACGGATACGCGGTGGGCGACAAGATCAAGGGCAGGGTGCTGCATGCCCGCTACAGCCGTTATATGCAGCGCCTCGCGGAGGTGGAGCCGGAGCTGATCAACCAGCTGGTCGAGGTCGGCGCGCGCTTCACTCACCATAGTTCAATTGCGCCGACTGGAACGATTTCCTTGTCGCTGGCCAACAACGCCAGCAATGGCATTGAACCGAGTTTCGCGCACGCCTATTCGCGCAACGTGATCAGGGAGGGGAAGAAGACCAAGGACAAGGTCGAGGTGTATTCCTATGAATTCCTGGCTTACCGCGAATTGGTCAGCCGAGACGCCAAGCCCCATGGGCAGACCCCGGAGGAACAACTGCCGGACTGGTTTGTGACCGCCAATGACATCAGCGCGACGGAGCACGTCGATATTCAGGCTGCGGCGCAGAAATGGATCGATTCATCGATTTCAAAAACTGCGAATGTACCCACTGACTACCCATTTGAGGCGTTCAAAGATATATATCTGCATGCCTACGAACGCGGTCTTAAAGGATGTACGACGTTTCGTTTCAATCCGCAGGCGTTTCAAGGCGTATTGGTCAAAGAGCAGGACTTGGAAAATACGCTCTACGAGTTTGCCCTCGAAGACGGCACAATCGTCACAGCAAGAGGGAACGAGGAAATTGAGTACGACGGCGAAATCCACACCGCCGCCAATCTATTCGACGCCCTGAAAGAGGGATACTACGGTCGGTTTTGACCGGCCCGTTGAGCCCAGATGAAAGAGGTGGAGTTATGACGATCAAAATAGATAAACGCATTGTCGACTATCGTGTGTGCGACGAAGGTGTCGAGGCGGCCGCCCCGGAAGTGGCCGCAACGGAGCGACCCGGTGCCGATGTGATTCATATGCACGAAAAACTCGAGCGGCCGCCGGTCCTCGAAGGACACACCTACAAGGTGAATAAGACGCCGGCTTCCGAGCATGCGATGTACGTCACGATTAATGATATCGTGCTCAACCCCGGCACCGAACACGAGCTCCGGCGCCCGTTTGAGATCTTCATCAATTCAAAGAATATGGACCACTTCCAGTGGATAGTGGCCTTGACCAGGATTATGTCGGCGGTATTCAGAAAGGGAGGTGACGTAACGTTTCTGGTCGAGGAGCTGCGCTCGGTGTTCGATCCCAGGGGCGGGTATTTCAAAAAGGGTGGCCGTTACGTGCCGTCCATCGTCGCCGAATTGGGCGATATCATCGAGTGCCACCTGAAGGAAATCGGACTGTTGGAAGACTGCGAAATGGACACCTACCAGAAACGCCACATCCAGGAGGCCCGCGCCAAGTATGCGCAGGTGACGCAAGCCGCTGCCGAAGACGATGAGTTTCCTGCCTCTGCTTCTTTGTGCAACAAATGCAGCACCAAGGCGGTGGTCAAGCTCGACGGTTGCATGACCTGTCTCAACTGTGGTGAATCCAATTGCAGCTAGGAGCCTGTACGAGTATTCCGCCCGCAGCGAGTCAGTGGGCGTGTGAGTACGGCTGCACGTTGAGTTAGCGCCGGTAAACCGCTTGTGCCGCTGAATTCGAGTTCTTCGTACACCGGGGAGATACAGTCCCAAGCCGACATGAGGGATCCACCGCCCCGCAAGCCCGCCACCGGTACCCCGGGCGTGCTGCCGTCGCAAGCGCTGAGCCGCCTGATACAGGCGGGGCACATCAAGGCCTTGCAACCGATACAGGATGATCAGCTGCAGCCGGCAAGCCTGGATCTGCGGCTTGGCCACCGTGCTTACCGCGTTCGCGCGAGTTTTCTGCCCGGCCGGCGGGCCACGGTTCGGGACAGGTTAGAGGCCTTGGGTGTGTATGCGATTGACATCACCGGCGGCGCGGTGCTGGAGAAGGGTTGTGTCTATATTGTGCCGCTGATGGAGAGTCTGGAGTTGACCGGCGAACTGTCGGCCGCCGGGAATCCGAAGAGTTCTACCGGGCGGTTGGACGTCTTCACACGCTTGATCACCGATCACGGTGTCGAGTTCGATCAAGTCCCCGCCGGTTACGCGGGTCCCCTGTACGCAGAGATTGCGCCGCGCACCTTCAGCGTACTGGTCCGCGAGGGCAGCCGTCTGGGACAACTGCGTATCCGCTGCGGCGAACCTGCGAAATCGGACGCGATTCTCAGGCACTTGCAACAGGAGCATCGAGTCATCGATGCTAATCTGGATGAGCGCGAGATTAAGAACGGCGCTCCGGTGCGTGTCGATGTGAGCGGTGATCCGGAATCCGGATTGGTGGGTTACCGGGCCAAGGCCCACGCCGGACTCATTGACCTGGACCGAACCGATTACTATCCGGTCAACGATTTCTGGGATCCGGTCTACACCCGAAATGGTGCGGGTTTGATCCTGGATCCCGGCGAGTTCTACATCCTCGTTTCTAAAGATCCGGTGCGTGTGCCGGTCGGGTACGCTGCCGAGATGATGGCCTACGACACCCTAATGGGCGAGTTCCGTGTGCATTACGCGGGGTTTTTCGATCCCGGCTTTGGGGATCCCGAGGCCGGCGGCCAAGGTGCCCGTGCCGTCCTGGAAGTGCGGTCGTTCGAGGTACCGTTCGTGATCGAACACGGTCAGGTCGTCGGCCGTCTGGTGTTCGAGCCGCTCACCGAGCCCGCCGAACGAGTCTACGGACAGGCATTGCGATCGCACTACCAGCAGCAAGGCCTCAGATTGAGCAAGCACTTCAGGATGAACGACTGAGCAGGCCGCACACCGGATCGTGGGCAGGACGACGAGGACGCGTCAACATGCTGACAAAAAACGTCATATCGATCCAGCCGGGCCCCGGTCTCGTCCTCCATACTGCGCCTCGTTTGATTCTTAACTTATTGAATTAAAATGGTTTATTTTTAGCGTTCCCGGTTGCGCTCAGATCTGGTACGTTTCATGCTTGGTCTCAACTATCGCGATCCATAAGCGCTCTGCACTCGGAAGGCTGCGCAAAGCGGGAAGCCGCTTGGGCCTATGCCCAACAAGTCAGTTCCGCGGCACTCGTGCATCGGTCGCACCAATCGATACGGGCAGATACATCGACTCACAGATGGGACCACGAGGTTTCACGCTGATCGAACTCACGGTGGTGGTCGCGATCGTCGGCCTCCTTGCCTCGATTGCGCTACCGGTTTATCAGGGGTACAAGGTCCGGACCAAGGTGGTCGAAGGATTACAGCTCTCGGCGGCAGCCAAGGTTGCGGTCGCCGACACCTGGCAAGCCAATGGAAAGGCACCGGAAACCAATTCTGCAGCCGGTCTGCCGGACGCGGAAGGCATAAACGGCGATCATGTGAGCAGCGTCGCCGTAATCAACAACGGTGTAATCAGGGTGACTTACGCTCGCGATCCCGCCATCGATGGAAAATCAATCGATCTTATTCCAGAAGCCGGGAAAGGTGCGATACGGTGGAGATGCGCCAGCGCGGCCATTCCGAGCCGATATCTGCCCGCTAATTGCCGCTCGTGAGGCGGACCTTGGTCGTCCGCAGCCCACGGGCCTATGGATTTCTCTGCTCGGCGGTGAGGTGCGGGTAATTCGGGCAATAGTTCTCAGGTGTAGGGGTCTCGCCGCCCGCCAAATCTTCGTCGCAGCTAGTCTTTTTCGTGCACTCCGCGCAACGCCGCAGTTGCGCATCGATCTCGGCGATGGGGCGTTGGTGCAGCAGTTGATCAACGTCGATACCCAGTGCTTTGAACATGCCGGACAGTCTCAACTGTTCGATACGCCGGGCCAGTTCTGCCCGATAGCGGTTGCCCGTCTTGACGTTGCGGCCAATGGCAACCGCCAGCAGGATTGTGAATAACGACAGCATAGCGCCGATGAGCAGTGTATAAAGTAAGCCGAGCACGGACATCACGCGGAACGCCCGGTCTTCGATTGACGGGGTGAGTGCGGCACAGAGGTTACGCTCATTGCCAGATCACGGATTCACGATGCCGATTGCGGGCTGATCGGAGGTTACCTTAGCGGTCATCGCACCCTATGTAAAGTGCGCAGTCCCGAGGCGTATCCGGTCGCCGCACTGCGATCTACCGCCAATCGAAGGGCCACGCTCAACACCTTGAAATGCCTTTGGCGCGGTCATCGGTAATTCTGTTCGGCGAGTGGCGGTTACGGCTGCGGCCGGGCCGCTACACGATTTTCCGTAGTTCGTATTCGAGTATTCCCTCCGCACCGGCCGCGCGCAAGCGTGGTATCAGGTCCCGCACCTTGTCACTGTCGACAACCGTCTCGACCGCCAACCACCCTTCACCATACAGGTGACTTACGGTCGGGGCGTGCAGGCTCGGCAGCAGTGCGACGAGTTTGGCGATCTTGCCCTTCGGCACGTTCATGCTCAAAGCGACCTTTTGATGCGCCCGCAGCGACGCCTGCAACAGCAGCGCAATCTGGTCGATCTTTTGTTTCTTCCACGGATCATTCAAAGCGCCCTGGTTGGCAATCAGCCGGGTATGTGTCTGCAATAGTTCGCAAACGATACGTAATCCGTGGGCCTTGATCGTATTTCCGGTCTCGGTGATTTCGACGACGGCGTCGACCAGACCTTCAACGGCCTTTGCCTCGGTCGCGCCCCATGAAAATTCAACTTTGGCCTCGATGCCATGCTGTTCCAGATAGCGACGCGTGAAGTTAACGAGTTCTGTGGCGATCTTCTTGCCGTTTAGGTCCTGCAGGGACTGAATTGGCGAATCTTGAGGCACCACTAACACCCAACGACATGGACGATCGGAACTTTTCGAGTAGACCAAATCACACACCTCTACGACATCGACGTCGTTCTCGAGAATCCAATCCAAACCGGTCAAGCCGATGTCGAGCGTGCCGTTGGCCACGTACACCGCCATTTCCTGAGAACGGACCAGCGCGCATGAGATCTCCGGATCATCGATCTGTGGAAAGTAATTACGGGATCGCGAGCGGATGTCCCAGCCGGCGCGACCAAACAGCTCGATGGTGGCCGATTCCAGGCTGCCTTTAGGTATGCCGAGTTTCAGCTTACGCATGCTCAATCCTCGAGATGACTGACCGGACTCCCACCTTGATTCGCTCTCAGGGTACGAGACACGGCGCTTGGATGAGGCCAAATACGTATAAGTTTGCTCACAGGGAAAGATTTCACTTTGTGCCTATCGGGTGTGACATGGCGGTCAGGTCAGTCTGAAGTAGGCGGGCAGCTGTTCAAGGCTGTTGATGGTTACATCCAGATCCTGCAGTATTCCATCACCAATCTCGTATATCCAGCCGTGCACGGCCAGCTGTTGACCGCGATGCCACGCCTGCTGAACTATATTGGTCCGGCACACGTTGGTGACCTGCTCAATGACGTTGAATTCGCACAGCCGGTCGAATCTGGTTCCCATGGTCAATGTTTCTTCGAGTTCGGCCCGATGCAACAGTTGCACGTCTTTGATGTTGGCCAGCCAGGCCTCGAGAAGTCCGTGATCGTTGTTTTCCATCGCCGCCTTGACTCCACCGCAGCCATAGTGCCCGCAGACGATAATGTGTTTAATCTTCAAGGCATCCACCGCGAACTGCAGAACTGACAGGCAGTTGAGATCGGTGTGGACCACGACATTGGCAATGTTTCGGTGCACAAACATCTCACCCGGCAGCAGGCCGACGATTTCATTCGCCGGGACACGGCTGTCGGCGCACCCGATCCACAAGTATTCGGGTTGCTGTAATTTGGCCAACTCGGCGAAGAAAGTTGGATTGGCTTTTTTCATTGCCGCTGCCCACTTTTTGTTGTTGGCCAGCAGATGACGCGGTTTGTTCATTTAATTTTCCGAAAACCTTAATTTGATCAATTGCTTATTATTACCGGTGGCGGTTGCTGTGTCACAAGCCGCCGGCCGGCGGCGCGACTGGCATAGCCTCGTTCAGTTTGGGTTCAGGGCTCGTTCAGGCGCCCCGAGTAGCATGGCGCCTATGATATAGCGAGCGAGGGTTAGAAATGAACAAGCGAATCAGACAGATATTGATCGGCTCGACGATGGTCCTGGTCCTGGCGCCGACCGGCGTGGCGCTGGCAGACGGTTACGGTTTCGGTTTTCGCTTTGGTGAACCGTACTATGGAAGCGGCTGGTCGTTCTTCGGGTACGAGGGTTCCCGTCACCACGAGCATCGGCATTACCGGAGGGGCCACCGCTACCGCGGGCATCACGGTCCTGGGTACGGATGGCGGCACCGTCCGCACCGGCACTTTGCGCATCGCTGGCGGGGACACAGACATGGGCATCGTGACCATCGCCGGGGCCATCGACACGATCGTCGGCGCTGGAACTACGGCTGGTAAAGGTCCCGTGCGCGCCTCTCGAAGGCCTCCATAATGCGGTAGACCATCGGTTCAATGAGGCGGCGGCTCGCCTGGTCGAGCAGACCCGAGCGGAACGATACCGATACCGAGAGATCGACCAGGCAGCCCCCGGTCGTGGGCGTGAATGCCCACTTCAAATCCAGGCGCGAGAACGGACCGTTGTGGGACCGGATCTCAATCCCTTCGTTCGGGGAATACTCCGCCGTCGACATAAAATGCATCGACAAAGGGCCAATTCCGATGTCCTGTTCCACCTCAGCAAGGTTGTTCCGGGCACAGATGACCTTAACCCGGCGCCAGCCCGGCAGAAACTCCGGATAACGTTCGACGTCGGCAACCACCTGATAGGCCTGCAGTGACGACCAAGGGACTTCCCGGCGTGTTCGATACAATCCCATGGATGCAGAGTAAAACGCCAGATCAGATCCTTGTAAAGGCGCACAGCGGATGACTGCACTCTCATCTTATTGTATGGACTGATCGGCGGTCGGGTGCCGGTCAGGGCTTGTTGACCGGTTTCCGGCAGCTTCGGATGTCGGTGTTTGACCAGGGTGCTGGGCGGGCCACATACAATTTTTAGCTGCCTTACTGCACTACCCAAACCAATTCGCTCCACCTGCAAGGCTTTGTTTTACCGCGCTGAGTTGACTTGATTCACCCTAACGCCGTATACCAGGGGCCAAGCGTGCGCAAACGCGCGACTACATCTCACTCTGGTATCAGTAAATCTGGGTCAGCTCCGTCGACACTCGAATCAGGCTATGGACTACAAAATCTTTCTCACCGTGTTTACTGCTGTGTTTATTGCCGAACTTGGGGATAAAACTCAGCTTGCCACCATGCTGTTTGCCGCGGATCGCAATGTGAGTAAACTCACAGTGTTTACGGCGGCATCTCTCGCGCTCATCGTCGCGTCGGCGATCGGAGTGATTGCCGGGGGTTTATTATCCGCGTACATCAACGAACGGACTTTGCGTTACATCGCCGGGATTGGTTTCATTGGAATAGGTGCGTGGATTCTGTTCAAGGTGTGATTGGCCTTGACTGCAGCTGGTGATGGTAAGGGCTGGTGGCCGGCACGGGTCGCCGCGTGTACCATCGGTGTTGTGCGTGTGGCTTGGTGCTTCGGCGCTATCCGTGATACTTAAGCCGTCTATTGCCACGAGTCGGCCAACCTTGATGCTGCACCAAGGCGGCGTAACCAAAGGCCAGCAAGTTGTTCGGAATCAGAAAGTCGATCAGTACTTTGGAGGACACGCTGTGTCGGGGCAGTCGCTTGTTCCGGCCCTGGCTCGATCCCGAACGCCTGGGCTTGCGCTTCACTCAACTCACAGTTGACCGCGCGTTTTATTCCAGCGCGGCGTTCTTATCGTCCGAACTCTTCGCCATCGTCCGGGATCTTTGGTGCAATATCCGGGCTGAAGGCGAAGCCAATACGGGTTTTGAATGAAGAATTCGAACGACCTTCGTAAAGATGCTTGGTCGCTGGGTTCGCGCCTATCCGGATCAACGGGGATCGGCTGTGCAAGCGTCTAGCCGCCGGAGACCGTTATGACCAACGTTCCCATTAAGCGAACGGAATTTTGTGCTTCGGAGGAAGGTGTGTATGCAGAACAGCTTGCCCGCTCAGATCGAGACGCCGAAAAGATCGCCATTGTGGCGCGGTGGATCTTGTGTAACTTTGATGAGTACTATCGTGAGTCGAGGCAGATTCCAGACCGGGCCCGGCGGGCTTTCGAACAGCGGCGTCCGCCGCAGTCTCTGGCGTTGAGTAAGCAACGTTTATCCATGTACAGCGCCAGTATTAACCAATTAGGGCCGCGGGTAAAGCGCGTATTTCCGGCTGTGGCTGAAGACGAGTCGCTTTGGAATGTTATCGAGCGCCAATACCTGCCGCTCATCGAAGGACGTTATGAGGCGGATCTCGCCTTTGCTTATTTTCTTTCGGTTAGACGGAAGATATATCAGGGCGATTGGAAGCCTGTCGAATACTCTTTCCGGGGACCGCAGCAAGCTGTCAGACATCCGCCTGACAGTATATGTCGTGTTTTTCCAGTGGGTGGCCGGGTGACAGCGGATGCCATCGTCGAAATCCTCAACATCCCGCGGTTCGAAACACGCTACCGTAATTTGCGCGAGGATGCCGAGTTGGTTGCCGAACGACTGCGCCAACGTTTGGATAAGGGGAATGTCTCATCAGCCGCCCCGCGGGTCATCGAGATGGTTGATGCAGGGCTCTACCGGAACCGGGGCGCTTACCTCGTCGGCAGGGTGGTTCTCGGTGATGAGACGATTGCCCCCCTCATCATAGCCCTGCTGAATGATGATCGAGGCATATACGTGGACGCGGTTTTGTGTTCCGTGGCGGACACTCACAATATCTTCAGCTCGACCCTGGCCAATTTTCACGTCACCAACCCCTACTACCATGAATTATCCGCGTTTTTGCACAAGCTAATGCCGACGCGGCCGGTAGGGCTGCATTATTCAACGATAGGGTACAACCATGTCGGCAAGGTGGCCGTCATGAACGAACTGAAAAATGAACTGTCCTCTACCAAGGAGGTGTTCGAGACAGCGGTCGGATTTCGAGGCACGGTGGCCATTGGCTTTTCGTCTCCGTCGTCCGCGTACAACCTCAAAGTAATCCGGGACAAACCCACCGACGGGTACAAGTGGGGCGAATTCGCGGGGATTGAATCGGTGCTGCACAAGTACCGACGGGTACATGAAATCAATCGTACCGGCAGTATGCTGGACAACCTCATCTATTATAACCTCAAGCTCGACAGGCGCTGGTTTGATCCGGAACTACTCGACGAGCTTCTGAATCAGTCCGGGATGAGCGTGTCGCTTCGCCGCGATGCGGTTGTCTGCAAGTACCTCATCGTACAGCGTCGAATGACTCCACTGCCGGTATTTCTGGAGACCGCATCAACTGCCGACAGAGAAACCGTCATTGTTAACTTGGGCTATTGCATTAAAAACAACGCGGCGGCCAATATTTTCAATAAAGATCTCGATGCAAGAAATTACGGAGTGAGCAGATTTCTAAAGGTGTATTTGTACGATTACGATGCTTTGGAGCGGTTAACGGAAGTCAAAATCCGCACCAATACTGATAGATTTGATGGGGAAGAAGATATACCCGAATGGTATTTTGAAGACGGCTTTGTGTTTTTGCCGGAAGAGATAGAATCGGGTCTGCAAATGCGAGACCGGGGCCTGAGCCGCTTGTTTCGAGACGTGCATGGGGATCTGTTGACCGTGGACTATTGGGAATGTATTCAAAACGACCTCAGGCAAGGGAGGGTGCCCAGCGTCCGCATCTACCCGGAACACCACGAGCTCAGACGGTCTTTGCCGTGAACAGGCACACGCCGCACCTGACCCACATGGACGAGCAGCTTGGGTCCGCCAACGACCGCTTTTTCAAGGGCAATAATCGACGCGGCAGGGAGGGGCGGTACACAAAAATATTAACGAATTTAATGCCAAACATTAATAGAATAAGGTTTATGTCCGGCGCCGGGTCAACTTAGAATGGGCACCGGTCAGGCGTGACGCGGCCACGAAGATTGCCCTTGATGCCTGCGCGGCCGGGACCGTGCGGCGTCGTCACATTCGAAACGATAGACGGGGACACAGTGATGAAAGTATGCATAGTCGGGGCGGGAGCAATAGGCGGCATGCTCGGTGTCAAATTGGCGTTGTCCGGGCAGGATGTCACTCTCATTGCCCGCGGTGAGCACTTGAACGCGATAACCAGGCAGGGACTGAGACTCATCATGGACGACGGTACCGAGCAGCTTGCAAGGAATGTCGAGGCAACCAGCGACTTGCAGACGGTGGGGCCGCAGGACGTTGTGATCCTCGCCGTCAAGGCCCATCAACTGGAGCCCGTCGCGCCGCAATTGCCCCACCTGTTTGGGCCGCAAACCACCGTCGTGCCCACCCAAAACGGCATCCCGTGGTGGTACTTCTACAAACAAGGCGGTCCGCACGAGAATTACCAGATACAAGCGGTCGATCCGGGCGGAGTCATCGCCGCCCACATTGAACCCGACCGCATCCTCGCTTGTATTGCCTACCCGGCCGCGGAGATCTCGGCGCCCGGTGTAATCCGTCATATCGAAGGGTTGCGTTATCCCGTCGGGGAACTCGATGGTGCGGAATCGGACCGCGCCCAAACTGTCTCCGGGATGCTTATCGACGCCGGTTTCAAGTCACCGATTCTCTCCGATGTGCGCGCCGAAATATGGCTCAAGCTGTGGGGAAACCTCACGTTCAATCCGATCAGTGCATTGAGCCATTCGACCCTGGTCGATATCTGTCAATTTCCTCCGACCAGACATCTGGCGGAAATGATGATGACTGAGGCGCAAACGATTGCGAACAAACTCGGCGTGACCTTCCGGGTACCGCTGGAGAAGCGCATCGCGGGGGCCGAACGGGTGGGCAAGCACAAAACCTCCATGTTGCAGGACGTTGAGGCCGGCAAGGCCATAGAGGCCGACGCGTTGCTCGGTTCGGTCGTCGAATTGGGGCGGCTCACCGAGACACCGACACCATACATGAATGCGGTATATGCGTGTGTCAAACTGTTGGCCAAGACCATGGCAGAGGAGGGCATCGCGGTTCAAGGCCGGCCACTTTCATCCGGGTCCGGTTCCCGGAAACCGGCGCGAACCGCCGGGGCCAAATCGGGCTGAATCTCCGCCGGAATGCCGGCGCCTGCCAATCGCCCTGCGGAGGCGTGGCCACAGCCCTGTGTAGAGCCCCGTTCCGAGATTGGGCGATGATCGCGGCGGTGAGATCGTCTCGCTTTCGTGTCCAGCCGATCGGTCTGTGGAGCAGCCAAGCGTATAAACCTCATGCCGTTTTTGTTGTCTAACCAGGCCGTACCGAAATCTAAACCGTTTACGTGTCTGTGGGGTGAGTATTCCGCCGAAAGTCCGAACCGATGCCGCTGTTCTCGTCCCTGTGATTCTCGATGCCGAACACGGTCCGCGGCTCGTGCTCATCCGCCGCAGCGCCGGCGGCGTGCATGGCGGCCAACTCGCCTTTCCCGGAGGTAAACACGATCCGGCCGACGACACCATGCTGCATACGGCATTACGGGAGGCACGGGAGGAAATCGGTCTGGCGGCGGACCGGGTGTGGGTACTGGAGTCATTGCCGGCGGTTGACACGTTGACCTCCTACTTTCGTGTCCATCCTTATCTGGCTGCAGTCGTACCCCCACCGGAATGGCAACCGGAGGCGCGTGAGGTCGAGGAGGTCATTGAGGTCGGTATCGACGAACTGGCTCAGCCCGAGACTCACGGCGAAGCAATCATGCACTTTGCCGACTGGCCGGCGCCGCGTCGGGTCCCGTTTTACCGGGTGGGCGGCCACCGTGCCTGGGGTGTTACCTACCGGATCTTGCGGCCCCTGCTGCCAAGATTGCAGGATCGCGATTGGGCTGTGTTTCCATAGACAACCCAGTCCACAGATGGCGAGCCCAGGTGTTCGAGACCAAGCCAGGACCGGGACAGGCGCCGACCTCGTCACAAACTGTCCAATCCGACATGCATCGAATTTCATACTGTAAATACCCTGTTAGCTCTTGTTTTTGCCACCCTGGCGCAAACTGCGGGCTAGACGTCACGACAGGCGAACCGGAATGAGCCCGGCCCGTTCGACATACCGGTTAGCGGTAATGCTGGCGGCCATCGCCGGCGGGACATTTGCCAGCGCGCTACCGCCGGTCTGGGCCGACGGTGTCGGCACAGCAAGCAGCGGCCCCTCCCCCTCAGTGGTGTTTCCCGTAGGTGTGCCCGGCGTTCGCGGCGGTGTGGTGACAACCAGTGAACCGGCCGCGGCCCGGGTCGGTGCCCATGTGCTGCGTCAAGGGGGTAATGCGATCGACGCGGCCGCCGCGGTGCAATTCGCGCTCAACGTGGTGGAGCCCCAGTCTTCCGGCATCGGTGGCGGAGGCTTCATGATGATTTATCTCGCGGACCGCAAGGAAATCGTGATTGTCGATTCCCGGGAGACAGCGCCGGCGGCGGCCGCCCCCGATATGTTTGCCAGCCAGCCGTCATTCACCATTCGTTCCACCAGCGGTTATGCCGTCGGCGTCCCCGGCACCGTGCGCGGTGTGACCACCGCCCTCGACCGCTGGGGCACCATCTCTCTCGCCGCCGCACTTCACCCGGCGATGCGGCTCGCGGAGAACGGTTTTCCAGTCAGTCGCCGGCTGGAAAGCAGTATCGCCAGCGCGCGCTTGTCCCACGAACCGGACAATCCGGCCTACGACGAAGCGCGTTCGGTATTCCGGCCTGAAGGGGTGGCCCTGCGTGCCGGCACGCGCTTGCGGCAGCCGGGACTTGCCGGGACCTTGCGCAGGATTGCCGAGGAGGGTCCGGATGCTTTCTATCGCGGCGTCATCGCACAGGCCATCGTCGACACCCAACGACAGACCAGGACCTCGAACCCCGGCGGCGTGGGGCGTATGACCTTGCAGGACCTGGCGCGCTACCGGGTCGTCATCCGCAGCCCGATCGAGGGGTTCTACCGCGAGTTCCGCATTGCCTCGATGCCGCCGCCGTCGTCCGGAGGGGTGACGGTCATGCAGATCCTCAAAATGATGGAGCGATTCCCCATCGGCGAGTTTGGATTCGGTTCGGCTCCCGCGCTGCACGTTTTCATCGAGGCGAGCAGGCTCGCGTTTGCGGACCGCGCCAGATGGATGGGTGACACCGATTTTGTAACCTTGCCTACCGCCGGCCTGCTGAGTGACGCTTACCTCAAGCCGCGCAGCGCACGAATCAGCCTCGACCGCGCGCTGTCCGGGGATGAAGTCACTGCGGGCGATCCCCGTGCGCCCGGCGCATCGCGCGTGAACGCTGGGTGGCTGCCATCGATGGTGCACCTCGCAGACGAGGAAGGACGCAACACCACTCATTTCACGGTTGCTGACCGGCTCGGCAACATAGTCAGTTATACCAGCACCATCGAGTCGGCATGGGGCACGGGTCTGATGGTGCCCGGATTCGGGTTCATGCTCAATAACGAGCTCACCGATTTCAATCGTGAGCCGACCTTCAACCCCGCCCCTGACCGCTATGATCCCGGGGCCAATGACGTGGCACCCGGCAAGCGGCCGCGCAGCAGTATGGCGCCCACTATGCTCTTTTTGGGCGACAAGCCGGTGGCTGCGTTTGGTTCTCCGGGTGGATCTTCGATTATCTCGACGGTGGCCCAAATGGTCAGCAATCTGATCGATCACAGGCTCACGGTGCAGGAGGCCGTCGATGCGCCGCGGCTGCGCCAGACCACGGTGAACACCGCCGCCGGCCGCACCCGGTTGGAATCCGGGTTTTCGCCTTCGGCCATTCATCGCCTGACGGCACTCGGGCACAGTTTCCAGGCACCGGAAGTGATCGGTTCGGTGCAGGCGGTGGTAATCGGTAGGGACGGTCTTCAATACGGGGCGGCGGACCGGCGCCGCATCGGGGCGGTGGTCTCGCTACGGCGCATGGAGATTGCAACCCCCCCCTTACCGGTGGTTCCGAGCGACGGTAACGAAGTCCATCGATGACCGGAAGCATTGGACCGAGGTTGCCGCAGTCGCAGTCCTCGCCTTTATAGCCTCCGAACCCGTAGCGCGTTCCCTTGTGGGGATCATGGCAGACGGTGCAGCCGAAACGTCTGTGCGGTGAGGCGAGCAAGTCCTCGTATTGTTCATGATGGCGAACCAGGCCGCCTTTGGCGTCGATCTGGGTGACGTCGCCGCGGCGGTGACACTCGCCGCAGTTTTCATTGGTGCTCGGTGTGACCTTATCCGGTGCGGCGACGTGCGCGGAACCGGGGCCGTGGCAGGCCTCGCACCGGACTCCGGGTTCAGACCACGTACCGTGAATGCCGGGCAGGTTGTCCTGGTGGGGCCCCGCCTCTCCGGTCGCCTCCCAGCCCGTCGTATGACAGGTCCCACAGGTGTACGGTTTGCGCGGCCCGTGTTTCGCGCTGTAGCCGGTCCAATTGGCGCCTGTCGCTTTGCATGCACCTCTTGCTTTTCTGCACTGTGGGAATGACATTGGTGTAAACATAGCCGGTCTCCGGTGTTAGTCGACGCAGCGGTGCCAAACACCGATGTTCGGGTAAAATACAGCTACGCCGAACAATTTGTTAAAGAAAGGAGGACTAAATCACTGCCATGCCGAGCGTATCCGAACGTACGCGGAATCTCGGAACCGAGCATGCATTCGTCGTGCTGGCGGAGGTTAATCGGCTGGTCGCTCAAGGTGGCGACATCATCAGCTTCGCCATCGGCCAACCGGACTTCGCCACCCCGCCAAACATCTGTGACGCCGCAAAACGGGCGATCGATCAGGGCCATCACGGATACACCCCCTCCGCCGGCATTCCGGAGTTGCGGGAGGCCGTCGTCGATTATCTGGCGCGCAGCCGCGGCGTGACCTACCGGCCGGAAGACATCACGGTGGCCAATGGCGCCAAACCGTTCATCATGTACACCCTGTTGGCCGTCACCGATCACGGCGTGGGCCACGAAGTGCTCTATCCCCGGCCCGGATTTCCGATTTACGACAGTCAGATCATTGCGTCGGGGGCCCGGCCCGTGGCACTGCCGCTGCTCGAGAGCGAGGCCTTCTCATTCAGCATCGACGAGCTGGCGAGTTTAATCAACGCTAATACGCGGCTGTTAATCTTGAATTCGCCACACAATCCGACCGGCCGCTCGCTGGCGCAGCCGGAGATCGGGGACATAGCGGACATCTTGCGGGATTTCCCACAGTGTTGGGTGCTGTCCGATGAGGTGTATTCGCGCATGGTGCACGACGGTGAGTTCGCCAGCATCGCCGGCGAACCCGGCATGCAGGAACGCACCATCCTGCTGGACGGCGCCTCGAAGAGCTATGCCATGACCGGTTGGCGGCTTGGGTATGCGGCGAACGTGCCGCTTGCCCCGTATTTCTCCACCTGGATAACGAATACCGACTCCTGTGCGAATTCCATTGCCCAGTGGGCCGGTGTCGAGGCCTTGAACGGAGACCAGACCGAACACCAACGGATGATGGCGAGTTTCACGCGCCGCCGCGACCGGATTGTGGCTGGGCTCAACGGACTCGACGGCGTTCGGGCCTTACGCCCGGGCGGCGCCTTCTACATATGGCCCAACGTCACCGAACTGTGCCGGCTGACTGGGATGGGCAGCGCCGAGGAGCTGCGCAGGCGATGGCTGCACGAGGCTGGTGTCGCGGTGCTCGCCGACATCCAGTTCGGTGTTCCACCCCAGGCCCAAGAGCACTACGTCCGATTTTCCTATGCGGTGAGCGAGGCGCAGATCGATGAAGGCATACGGCGCCTGCGCGACTGGATCCAGGCGGTCAGGTAAGCGGGCGGTGTGCCACGCCCACCCGGTAATTACATTGGTCCGTGGCACGCGGTGATGCGTCGTCTCGTGTTCGCGGGGTTGTTGCTGGCGGTGTATGGCTATGGCGCGCCTTGCTATGCATTCAAATGGAATGCCGAAACTTTGCGCACGCACTGGTTGGAGTTGTTGCTGGGATTCTCGGGAACGGTAGCGATACACGAACTCGGTCACATCGGCGTGGCGACGGCCACCGGCACGAATTTCGAGTTTGAAGGATTGTCCATCGTTTACCCGGATCCCGATCTCTCGGACAGCGACCGACTGAGGCTCGCGTCTGCCGGATTTCAGACGCAGTGGTTGACCGCTGAAATCGCCTTCCGGACGCTGGGCCGCCGCGACCCGCCACCGCGCGCCAGGCATATCGCGGCGGGAGCGGTGCTGGGGCACCTCGGTATTACCCTAATTTACATGACCCTGTTGAAGCACCATGACGATGGTGATGTTGAGGGCATGGCGGCGGCGACCGGTCTCTCCAACAGTCAGGTCGCGTTAGCCCTGGCCGTGCCGGCAACGCTCGATGCCTACCGCTTGTTCGCCGGACGGGTTCCGGGCTGGGTGCCTAAGGCCTCCATCGCCAGCAAAGGCTTGGGAGTGACGGCGATCTGGACGTTTTGAACCGCGGATTCCACCTGGACGGTAGCCAAGCGTTTATAATTTGTCACTGCCGGGGGCGGGGTTGGGTCGTGTCCGCCGCGTACGAACCGCGGTTTTTCCATTCACAGATCAACGACAACCGGGCGGCAATCCGTGACGATTGAAACTGACATTAACGAAATCAGTCTGTACTGGAATCGTGACGAAATGGCGAAAGTCACATTCTCATTCTCAACCATCGTGTCTTTCCATATTTCGTTCAAACACAAACCGGAAATACTCAAGGTGGACGACATATATCCACACTTTCACCGGTATATACAGCACGACAAAGTCACCATGCTGTCCCACTTCGGAAATGAAAAGGCCATAGAGTATGCGACCAGCCACTACCGGGAGAGCGATGGAACGTATAAGTGTGTGCCGCTGCAGGAATGCATCGATCAGTTGATCAGGCTGTCCGATCCCAATAATTACAGCGAGATCGAGTGTTACCCCGGCAAACTGGAGCTTACCCGGGGTGACAAGCACCTGAGCGCGGAGTTTTTTGAATTACGTGCGGCCGACATAGGATTCGAGTACAAGGTAATCATCGAGGTAATACCTTGGACCGACTATGTACGCGCGCTCGAAATGACCGGTGCTGCACACCGGGATGAGGGATGTTGAGCGGAATCCAAAGATCAAGGGCTATGGTGGGTACCAAACACGTAATCCCATACCGGCGTCGTTACGCCGAATGACCGGTGCGGATTTTTAAAGTGATGCTTGAGGTGACTGACCCAGATCGCCCGAAGCGCGGGCTGTTTTGGTGTGGGAAAGTGATGAATGCTGTAGTGGATCATGTCGTAACAAATGTAGCCGAAGACAAATCCTGCAAACAACGCGAAACCATTATCCTGCAATAAAGCGCTGGCCCCACACCAGATTAGCAGCGCGACGGGTATACTGACCGTTACCGGCATGACCAGTCGGTTTTTGTCGTGAGGGAAACGATGATGTACGCCGTGCATGATGAACTGAAGTCTGAAGCCGTTGTCGGAACGGGGGATAAAATGGAAAATAAACCGGTGAAAAAGATATTCGAACAGCGTCCATGACAATCCGCCCAACAAGAAGTAAGCCGGAAACATGTACGTCGGTACCGACGAAGACGCCAAGCCTAGGTAGGTACACAACAGAACAATTGGCACATACAGGGCGAGAACGGTTTGTGGGCGTACTTTGCTCAAGCGCTCGAGCCCCGGGGCATCGAACATGACCGCCGAGCCTGCCTGAGGCATGAGGTGCGCTGGAATATTCTCTCGAAACGAATTCACGATGCTTGTTCTTGAACTACGCACGGACATAAGTGCCGCTGACAACGGTTATTTTAACCATGCGGGCCGTGAATAGTAGAGCGGCCCGAACATCGCCATTATCGAGGACTGTGCGCAGGCTCGCGGCACCAAGCTGAATGGGGTATTCGTCGGGAAGCTCGCCGATCTGCCCAACACCCAGGCCCTGACCGGGGAGGCCCTGAGTTTGCCGTTGTATCCTAAATTGGCCGAACCGGCGATCCAGACTGTCTGCCGCGGACTCAATCGGGTCTACACTGCCGCGGTAAGTCCGCAGCGTGAATACGCTGATATGCGGACTTGATGTTTCGCGGTCCGCCGGAATCTTCGTGGCGAGTTGTGGGTTAGCGAATAGCGGCGCCGCAGCCGCATATTTTGCAGAGCAGGTCGTCCAGGCTTCCGGTGGTTTTCGACTCCGAGCGTGCCTGTGCCTCCCACGCCGAATTGATGATTTGCCGGAGGCGCTCCACGATGAGATCACCGGAGCCACCGTAACTCACCTGGATGAGTAGTGCCTCCCCAACCAGGCCCCAGATGCGGTCAAAGTCCGGAAGTTTATGAGGCAGCTCTTCATGAATCTTGCCCAACCGGTTCATAAGGCGCACCTTATCCGCCGCTTCCAGGGTTTCCACGTCATTGACCAGCACCCGCAGTTCGTGGAATGCGGTGCGGATTAGGTCGCGCTCCTTGTCGTTGAATTCATAATATGCGGTGTGACCAAACTTGGCGACATAGTTCTCCCGCAGGCGGGACAGGTTTGATTTGACAATACGCTCGTTGAGCGCGGCACACAGTGTTTCAAAAAAACTTATAATGGACTTCGAATTCTGTTCGGCGTTCGTGTGCAGACTGGGTAAGTGATATTGAATATTCAACGGATACGTCTCCGTGTAGGCTTCGAACAGAGCCAGGGCGTTGACATAATTCTGCTGATCCTCGATGAGGCTGGTCTTGCCAGCCTCCACCAATCGCCGTTTAGAATAATCGATTACCGCCGCACAGATTGCGGCGCAGCCAGAGGTCGCGTCTTCTGGCAGATTGTCGGTGAATCCCGGCGGAAATATGTCCGTCATGGCGTTGTTACGCGGTCTGTATATGCATAATCGAATAGTAGCAACTATTTCCGGAAAACGCCCAGGTAGCGGCAGGGCCGAGTAAACCGCACGGCGAGGTTCGACCTTTGCGTGCTGCAATTTGGAGAGTTAATTGATCGACACAATCATTTTTGACTACGGTGGAGTGATCACCGGGGCAAAGCGATCAGAGAGCTTCAGCTCCTGGGCGCATACAGAGTTTGACGTGGATAAGGCCGCTGTCAACGCGCTGTTTTCTGGAGAGCATTTCGAAAGCTACATGCGGGGGCAGTTGTCGCAACGGGAATTTTTTGCGCCGTTCCAGAGACTCGGAGTCACGCAGGATGCGCAATTATTGGCTCGCCAATTGGTGGGCTTCAATGAACCTGTGCCGAGGATGAGACGTATGATAGAGAAATTGTCGGGCGGCTACGATTTGTGCTTGGTATCCGACAGCACGCCGGAGTTGAGTGACGATGTGCGCCGGCGATTTGGTAAGGTCTTTCGTGTTGTCATCTTTTCCGATGAGCACGGATACATCAAGGACGACGGCGTCTTGTATGACATCGCTGTCGCCGAGATCGGTACCGACTTAAGTCGTTGCGTCTATGTCGATGATCGCGAAGAGAAACTGCACCATCTGGGGGAGCGGGGCGTTCATTGTCTACATTTTACCGAGCCCGGCCGGTTTGCTGCCGACCTCATTTCCATCTGTGGCGAGCGGGCGGAACGATTGCTCAAAGAGGTTCACTGACTTGCTCATCGCCTCGATCTGGCCGGCATATTGCCCCAAAGCGTTCCGCCCCTATTTATATGTCAACGGTCGAGGTGCTGAGTGCATCGTCCCGGAATTGACCATGCTTCATTCTTTACGGTGGCGGCCGAGAATAGTGGCGGGGTTATCCCGCCCCAAGCTTGATCTCGAACTCCTGAGTTTGCGCTTCATTCAAATCAAACTGGGATCGGAATGCTTAACTCCGACCCCACTATTATGCGTTCCAGCGCGGCGTTTTAACCGCGCGATTTCTTCGCCAGCTGCCAGGATCCTTGGTGCATTGCGCGGGCTGGACACGCCATGGACCCCATGGAATTACACGTAAAACACCCGGAGAGCGGCGACCAGTGTGTGGTCATGCCGGAGGGGAACGACGAGCGAGTGCTGCTTGCGGCGCGCCGGATCATTGATGAGCGGGTCGGCCGGGTGGTGGTGCTGGGAGCCCCGGACGCTGTCGGCGGCACCGCCAACCGTCACCAAGTCCGGCTCGACGGCATCGAGATCGTCGATCCCAAATCCTCTGACCTGTCCGAGCGCTATGCAACGGCCTACGCCGCGCAGCGGCCGAGCTCCAATCCCGGTATTGCCCGGCAGCTCATGCGCCGGCCATTGTACTTTGGTGCAATGATGGCCCATATCGGCGACGCCGACGCGCTGCTTGCCGGTGCGGCCAATCCAACTTCCCGGGTCATCGAGGCGGGCAAACTGGTCATCGGACTTGCTCCCGGCATCCGGACGCCGTCGAGCTATTTTCTGATGGTGATTCCCCGCTTTCGTGGTCACGCGAACGCGATGTTTATTTTTGCGGACTGCGCCGTCAATATAGACCCCAGCCCGGAGCAACTGGCGGACATCGCCCTGGCGTCGGCGTCGAGTGCGCGCAGCCTGTTTGACGAGTCACCCAGGGTCGCCATGTTGTCCTTCTCCACGCAAGGCAGCGCGCAGCACGCCAAAGTGCGACAGGTGCAGGAGGCGGTGTCCATTGCCCAAACGCGGGCACCCGAGCTGGCGATAGACGGCGAGTTTCAGGCCGACTGCGCGCTCGTGCCGTCGGTTGCCGAGCTGAAGTGGCGGGGTGACAGCAGCGTAGCCGGTCAGGCCAATGTGCTGATTTTCCCGGACCTCAACGCCGGTAATATCGCCTACAAGCTGACTCAGTACCTGGCCAACGCCAGAGCAGTGGGACCGATTTTACAAGGCTTCGCCAAGCCGATCAGCGATCTGTCGAGAGGGGCGAGTGCGGACGATATTGTGGCCACGGCGAAGGTCCTTCTCGCCGCCACCTGAATGGGTCAGATCCGGGGGACGGCAATTCAGCGGATCTGTTTAATTCTGGCAGACCGCCGGCCCGTGGCTTGACGCACGCAGTTGCGGCCTGCAGCCTTGGCCTGGTAGAGCGCCTCGTCCGCCGCAGCGAGCAGCGGCTCGGAGGATTCCGCGTCGCTTGGGTTCGTGGCGACACCGACGCTCACGGTAAACTTGATCGGACGGTCTTCCGGGGTGCGCAGGTCTTGATCAGCCACCACCTGGCGAATCCGTTCGGCGATCTCCGCGGCATCCGCTCCTGTGGTATCCGGCATGATGACGACGAACTCCTCACCACCGATGCGGGCGACACGATCCACGGTACGCACATCGCGGGTCAGAATCGTCGCCAGCGTGCGCAGGACTTCATCGCCGGTCGGGTGCCCGAACGTATCGTTGATGTTTTTGAAATTATCCACATCGATCATCAGCAGTGAAAACGGGCGCCCGCCGCGTATCGAGCGTTGGATCTCTTCATCGAGCAGACGGCCGAAGGCGCGCCGGTCATAGAGGCCGGTGAGGCCGTCGTGGGTCGCGAGTCGCTCAATTTTTTCCGCCATTTCGTTGAAAGTCCTGCCCAGGCGGCCGAATTCGTCGTCCCGGGCCAGCTCAACTCGATAGTCCAACTCGCCCCTGCCGAGCCGCGAGGCGCACCGATCCAGGATTCTCAGAGGAATAAGAATGGTGCGTGACAGCATGATGCCACCGATGATGGCCAGCAAGAAAGTCGCCATAAGGACCAATATCACCGTGGTGCCAACGTTGTTTTTGATGTCCTCCGCGTGGGTTGTGTATTGCCCCAATTCATCGGCCGCCGCCAGATATACGCGACTGAGATCATCAACGGCCTGGTCGATGAGGGAGTCGAACGTCTCCATGTGCATGGCGGCCCTCTGCTTGTCGGCAAGCGGGTACGAAAGCGTCACCAAGGCCTGCCCCAGACTGTGGGCGGTGTGCCAGTGACGGCGGCTGTCGCGCACCGCGGAGCGCTCGTCCTCCGAGCCGAAATGCGATGCTTTAAGCATGTCGAACTTCGCGTTGATTTGTGCAGTCAGGCGCTCGAAAATTTTCTGCTCATGGGTACTGCCGTGGAACAGGTAATCGTTCGGCGGCATGGCGGCCCGTTCCAGCAGAGTCCGCAGTTCCATGATCGGCAGCAACTCCTGTCGAACCTCCTCGACGGTTTCATTGACCACGTGCTCGATGCGTTGGAAAAGAAAATAGCTCACTACGGCTAGAATAGTCAGCGGCAACAACATCGCGCCGATGACCAGCAGCAGCCGGGGGCGCATGGACAGTGACATCGGTGCCATCAGTGGGCCTGTCGATTACTAGGCCGGTTAACGGCGTAAAGCTCTGTCTGCAACGCCGGGTCAGACCGTTCACGCCGCCGGCATGGCTGCGAGGCGATTGCTAGGAATGCCATTAGATTTCCCGCCCGATCGTAATTTGGAGGTGTCCGGATTAGCCAGTGGCGCCGCTACGGGTCTTTGTATCGTCGTCATAGTGTTTTAATGTCTTTAAGTATAGCGCATGGACAATCGGTAATCTGGTCGACAACGGCCACTTAGCCCGTACCGGTCGGCACACCGTTAGCTGGCCGACGCCTCTTGGTACTCTATTCGTTGTAAATGCTGACGAATTTCAGCCACCAGCGCGGTAAAACGCTGTGCTGGCACCGGTTTTCCACATACATAGCCCTGGACCTCGTCACAGCCGTGTTCGCGCAGGAAACGGAGTTGGGCCTCGTTTTCCACACCCTCGGCAACGACTCGAAACCGCAGGTTGTGCGCCATCGCGATGATGGTCAACACGATGACCTCGTCATCCGGGTCGGTTGTCAGGTCTCGCACGAAGGACCGGTCGATCTTCACCCGATCGAGGGGAAACCGCTTCAGATAGCTCAAGCTCGAGTATCCGGTGCCGAAATCGTCGATGGACACGCCGACACCCATGGCCTTGATACGTTTGAATGTGGTGATTGCCCGTTCCGGATTCTGCATGATCAGACTCTCGGTGAGCTCGATATCCAGGTAACGGGGCTCCAGCCCAACGTCGGTGAGCGCCGCCTCGACCAGCGTTGCGATGTCCTCGCTGTCGAATTGCCGAGCCGAAAGGTTGATCGCCACGCGCGCCTCCGGCAGCTCGCCTTGGTGCCAGATCTTGACCTGACCGCAGGCCGCAGCGAGTACCCATTCCCCAATCGGTACGATCAAGCCGGTCTCCTCGGCCAGGGGAATAAATTCCTGTGGGAGGACCAGGGTCCCGTCGCCACGCTGCCAGCGCAGCAAGGCCTCTGCGGAGACCAGATCGCCGCTGAGCAGATCGAATTGTGGTTGGTAGTGCAGCACCAGTTCTCCACGTTCCAACGCCTGATGCAGTGCCCCGCGCATCAGCATTCTCTTCGACAGGCCGGCAACCATTTCCGGAGTGTAAAATCTGCACTGGTTACCGCCGAAACCCTTGGCCTGGTACATGGCGATGTCGGCGCACTTGAACAGCGCTTCCACGTCCAAGCCGTCCTTCGGGAACAGGCTGACGCCGATGCTGCAGGTGGTGTTCAAAGTGTGGTTGCCGATATTAATCGGATTGCGTTGGTTGTGTATTATCTTTTCGACGACTTCTTTGGCGTCGTTCTCGGACTTCAGTTCGGCCAGAATGACGACGAACTCGTCGCCGCCGAACCGGCTCACTGTATCACCTTCGCGCACCGATTGGTGCAAACGTTCCGCGACGATATTGATGAGCCGGTCTCCGCTATCGTGGCCCAGATTGTCGTTGACCAGTTTAAACTGGTCCAGGTCGAGAAACAGTGTGGCGATGAGTCCGCCATAGCGTCTGGCGTGGATGATGGCCTGTGCCAGGCGGTCTTCGAGTAGGCTGCGGTTCGGCAGGCCGGTGAGGGTATCGTGGGTGGCGAGGTAGACCAGCTGCTGTTCGTTTTTGCGCCGTTCTGTTATGTCCCGCACCTGACCGAACGCTTGCCACTCACTGCCGATGGCGACGCCGGATATCGATAGCTCCACCGGAAACTCATCGCCATTGCGACGGAGCGCATAGAATTCGACCGTCCTGTTGACCAGGGATCCGGAACCGGTGGTTTTGAATGCTGAAAGGCCTCTGGAGACCTGTTCATGGTAGCGACTTGGAACAATCAGCTCATGCAAAGATCTGCCGATGATTTCGTTGGCCTGGAAGCCGAACATATCCTCCGACGCGCGATTCCAGTAGGTAACGACGCCGCGACTATCCATCAGCACGATGGCATCATGGGCGGATTCGGCGATGCCGCGAAACCTGGCTTCGCTGTCGCTCACGGCACTGTGGGCTTTGATCAGCTCCTGTGTGCGGGCGACCTCCTGTCGTCGGACCGTCCTGTCAGCGTAACGGATCAACAGAAACAGGAGCGTGAATAAGCCCGCGAGAAGACCGCCTTGTTTGGCGGCGGCTATTCGTATCGAGCCCAACTCGGGGCCGACATCGACGTAGATCTCAAACACCCCGACAATCCGGTTATCGGGCACGGTCAGCACCGGGAAGTAGGTTTCGACGTACTCGGAGGCGGTGGACAAGACCTCATGGGTAGTCTTCCAGTTAATTAATTCGGAAAACGGTACGCCGCCCACCGCCTCCTGAAAACCGCGACTCCAGGCGTGCGACTGACCGATCTCCTCGAACCGTGTGGAATACAAAGTCAGCCCGTCGCGGTTGTAAAGTTTGAATTTAATAATATTCGAATGGTCCAGCAGCGGTGCGAAGAGCGTGTCCAGTTGTTGTCGATCTTCACGCTGGGCGTCGTCGGCGACGGACGGAGCATCAGGATCCGCGTGTTGCGGGGACTGCGTCGATGGCGGCGGTTGTTGGCGGTCGGCAAAGAATGTCTGGTGCTGCTGCCAGAGTAGCGACTGGGCGGCGCGGGCAAACAAGATGCTTTGGTGCTCGGCCTGCTGAACGTGCGTGTCTACCAACGTCCAATAGTGCGTGATGGCGATCACCGCCGAGCCAAGCAGCATGAGCAGCACACTGATAAGACTAAAATACCGGAGCACGTACAAGCGCGGTGCAGCACGGCCGGACGGTGTTGGCGTCGGAGGTGGTGTGTTCACGGTGCTTTAAATTACCTTGTGACCGCCCGTGATACAGCGGAACACTTTATATATCCATAGCGTAGCAGCAAATTCTACGGGACGGACAGGTGCGCGGCCTGCGCAATGCAGCCGTTCCGGCCGGGTGGCGCCGATTGAGGCCGGGTGCGGGAAGCAGGGTTGCCGGTTAACCCGGCGTCGGGTCGGCACCGGGTATCCGCATGCCGATCAATTCCCGGTGCACACACAGGTTCGAGTGATGCCCCTGGCTGTGGTCGCATACCCGACAGCTTAGCAGCAGATTCAACACCACGCGTTTCCCTACCGCTGCGGTCATCTCGGTCCAGAATAAACCCGGCGCTATGGCATTGCCGTTGATGCCCCGCGAAGACCAGGCCTCGGCCATCGCCCGCGTCAATTGGGCTATGCCGCACTTGGAAGCACCGTAGGCGAGTCCGTTTTGAAACGCCCTGACCGATTGCAAGGACGCGATATTGATGATGCGGCCCCAGCGCTGTCGCCGTTCTGCTCAATACCGGCGAGCAGGCGCTGACCGAGTGTGACAACCTTGGCGCCGGCCAGGCGGAGAGCGTGCTGCCGCCTGATGCCGGACGAGGCCCGGGTCACCAGAGCGACTTTGCCGTGCAGATTGCAGAACTCCGACGGCGGCACGCCGGCTAGTGTTTCGAGCGCTTTGCTTCGCCGCCGCTATCGATGTCGGCAAGTATGTTCGCGGCCACCTCGCGGATCGCGCCTTCGTCACTCGCGGCTGTTTTGATCGCTCTTTTAAGAAATTGGATGGTTTAGGAACTCGCTGCTGGCCTGGTAGAACGATGTCATTTCGTGTAAATCAAGCTCGGCAGCCAGAGCGCTATCTGAGGAAAGAAAATAATCAGCAACAATCCGATAACTTGGATGCCCATGAACTGAATCATACCGGCATAGATGTCCCTCAGGTCCCACTCGGGGACCACCCCTTTGAGGAAATAGGCGGACAACGCCACCGGCGGCGACAGCCACGCCGTCTGCAAGTTGACCGCCACCAGTATCCCGAACCAGGTCAGGTTGAACCCCAGCTGGTCGATGAGCGGCAGCAGGATCGGGATTATGATGAGCACGATCGGCACCCATTCCAGGGGCCACCCCAACAGAAAAATAAGCGCCATGATCATGGCTAGGATGACCATCGGTGACAAATCCAGGGTCAGCAGGTACTCGGTGAGCATGGTCGGGGTGCCGAGCCGCGAAAACACCGCGCCGAAGAAATTCGATGCCGCGACCAGGAACAGTATCAGCGTCGATATCTCGAGGGTCTTGACCAGTGCAGTCTGCAGGCCACCCCACGTGAGGCGTCGGTAGGCGAGGGTCAACAACAGCGCCCCGAACGCGCCCATGGCGGCGCCTTCCGTCGGTGTCGCAAGGCCGAAGAGGATGCTGCCGAGCGCGGAAAACACCAGTGCCGCAGGCGGGACCAGTCCCTTCATAAATTCAGCGAAGATATGGGCCATGCTGTCGGCGCGGTCTTCCAAGGCCAGCACCGGACCGAGCTTGGGGTTCAGCGCGCATCGAAGCAGCGCGTATCCGGTGTACATGAAGGCCAGCAGGAATCCCGGGATGACCGCGGCGGCAAACAGGTCGGTGACCGGAACTTCCAGGATCGGGCCCATGACCACCAGCATAATGCTTGGCGGAATCAGGATGCCGAGCGTTCCTCCGGCGGTAATGGTGCCGGCCGCAAGTCTTACGTCGTATTTAGAGCGATTCATGGTCTTAGCCGCCATGATGCCGAGTATGGTCACGGATGCGCCGACGATTCCGGTTGCTGCCGCGAAGATCGTCGAAACGAACAGGACCGCTATGAACAGCGCCCCGCGAACACGCGAGAGCATCAGCTGCACCGCCTGGAACAGGCGTTCCATGAGCCCCGCCTGCTCCATGAGTATGCCCATGAACACGAACAATGGCACCGCGGCAAGGGTCTGCTCCAGCATTACGTTGGAGAACTGGAAGGTCATCAGGTAGAACACCAGCTTTCCGAATCCGAGGTAGCCAAACACGAAGCCCAGAAAAATCAGCGTAAAGGAGATCGGAAAGCCAATGAAGATGGCGAACAACATGGTGCCGATGAGGAACATGCCGAGAATTTCGTTGCTCATGGCCACCGTCCTCGGGTCGCGGCGTAGACGCTTTTCAGTGTTTCGGACACACCTTGAATGAGCAGGAGTATGATTCCGACGGGCAACACCGTCTTGATCGGCCCCATGTGGGGCATCCATGCGGTGTCCATGCCGCGTTCGCCCCGGAACCAGGCCAGATAGGCGAAGTCCGTCGCCATCCATAGAAAGACAATGAGCCCTGGAAAGTAGAACACCAGGTAGAGTGTGGCATCAACGATGCCCTGGGTTCGCGCCGACCAGTTGCGATACACGAAATCGGCACGGATGTGCACACCCTTGGAGAGGGCGTAGCCGGCGCCAAGCATGAACAAGGCACCGTAAAGCATGCGGCTGATGTCGTAGGCCCACATGGTCGGCGCGGTAAACGCATAGCGCGCGATGATTTCGTAAACCATGGCGGTGAACAGGGGGACGGTGAGCCAGCAGACAATGCGGCCCACCCACAGACTGAACCAGTCGATCCACGTGATGGTGCCGGCCATCCAACGCGGCATGTCGTCGGGCAGCGTACCGGGGGAATCCGGCCTGCGCTCGGCTATGAGTTCGTCGCCGATTTCGGGCATGACAGTGGCGTTAGGCAGCGAAGGCGTAAAGCGGGTCGTATCGACCCGCTTTACGTTGTCAAATTACGACGTGACCTGCCGCGTGCGGCGTCACTTCTTCTTGGCGTAGGCCATGCCGAGATTGGCATTCGACGTCTGGGCGCCGGCCCAGAATGGTACGGCAATGTCGGCGAACGCCTTTTGCGACTCCCAGACCTTTTTGAAGAATGCGTTGTCGGCGGCATTTTTCTCGAGCGACGCCCTGGCGGCCTCCATGTATTCGGTGAAGTAGTCCGCGGGCGTATCGTGGAGGATCACGCCGTGTTGCTCGGTGAGCTCCTTCAAGGCCTTACCGTTCTCGAAGATGCGGTAGCTGAGGGATCGAATCAAAGACGCGTCCGCTGCCACTTCCATGGCCTTTTGCTGGTGCGGGGTCAGTTTCTTCCAGACATCACCATTGATGTAGATGTCCGCGTTGACGACTACTTGATGCAGGCCCTGCAGATAATAGTGTTTGAGTACCTTCTGAAAGCCGTAGACCAGGTCCGGTTTCGGGCAGCACCACTCCGCGGCGTCAATCACACCCTTTTCCAGGGCCGGTAGAATGTCACCACCGCCCATGGCCACCGCGGCGACACCGATGTCCTTATAAGTCTGTCCGGGGATGCCCGGGGGGGTGCGGAAACGATACTTGCGGAAATCCGCCATGCTGTTGATGGGTTCTTTGAACCAACCGAGGGCCTCGGGACCCACCGGCTGCAACATAAGACCCTTGATGTTCATGCCCATTTCCTTCCAAAGCTCGTCGTACAGCTCCCTACCGCCGCCGTACATGAACCAGGACACCCAGGCAATGTTGTCGATGCCAACCCCCGCACCCGCCACGGGCGAACCAAATAACATCGCCGCCGGATGGTAGCCGGACCAGTAATGGGTCCAGGCGAACCCGCCTTCGATCAGGCCTTTATCCACTGCCTCGAGGGTCTCCTTGACGCCAACCACTGCGCCGGCCGGCAAGACCTCGATTTCGACTTCGCCGTTGGTCAGCGCACCGACGTTAGCGCCGAAGTCATTGAGCATCGTGACCTCGTCGGCCTTGGCCGGGATGACGGATTGCACCCGTATCTTGACTTTACCGGCCATCGCCGAGCCGGTAGCCAGCAGCGCCATCGCCAGGACGGCGCCGCACAACAGTCGTATTCGACTACACATACGTATTCTCCTCCGTTTGAGGTGATGCCGCCGCAGCACTTTCCCGCCCTGGGGCGGCGGCTGCCCCTATCGTTGATTGAGCCGGATTCGGTAGACCGAGTCGATTGGAAGCGTTCGTTGAACCGGTGGCGGATGGCCGTCCGCGGTTCTCTCCTTTGGTTGTACAAACGTACTCCGGCTTGATCTCGGCCGTGTTTTGACTCACGAGAGTCGCCAGCTTGCATTGTAAACGCTTACATCGTTAAATGCCACCAACGCATTGAGCGATCTTCGATATACCGATACTAATATCCTTACCCATTGATATCGAAGGGAATTCAAAGCCAATCGATGGTGATGAACTTACCGTTATTGCCTGTAAGCGTTTACAGATCATGAAACGTTCGCCCACCGTTGCCGACGTCGCGCGGCTCGCCGGTGTGTCCACCGCAACCGTGTCACGGTGTTTGAATGCGCCGGGAACGGTCCGCCCCGGGGCGCGCGCCAAGGTTGACTCGGCCATTGCAGAACTCGGCTACGTGCCCGACGGAGCGGCCCGCGCGCTTGCCTCCCGGCGCGCCGGGACCATCGGTGCGGTCGTCCCAACGCTGGAGAACAGTATCTTCGCCAAAGGTATTCACAGCCTGCAGAACCGCTTGGCCGCCGCGGCCAACACCCTGCTGCTCGCCAGCTCCAACTACAGTCTTGACCAAGAGGAGCACGAAATCCGAACGCTGGTCAGCCGCGGGGTGGATGGTTTGGTGTTGATCGGCACCAGCCACCGGGCGCCGGTCTATGAGTTGCTGCGGCGCAAATCGATTCCTTACGTCAACACGTGGACCTTTGATCCGCGCGGCCCACACCCATGCGTTGGATTCGACAACCGGCAGGTGGCGGGCCGCATCGCACGGTATCTGCTCGACCTTGGTCATCGCCGCATCGCGATGATCTCGGGTGTCACACTCGACAACGACCGGGCGAGCGAGCGGGTCGCCGGGGTCGAACGGACAATGTCCGACCAGGGACTATTGCTACAGGCGGACTGGCTCATCGAGCGTCCCTACAGCATCGTCGATGGCCGCACGGCCTTTCATCATCTGATGTCGAGCGGCCCGCGGCCGTCGGCTGTGATCTGTGGCAACGATGTGCTGGCCCTGGGCGCGGTGTTTGAGGCCGAGGCGATGGGCGTGGACGTTCCCGGCGATGTGTCCATCACTGGGTTTGACGACCTGGAACTCGCCTCCCACATCTCGCCCTCGCTGACCACGGCACGGGTGCCCGTGGAACACATGGGTATCGCTGCTGCTGATTATCTGATCAGTCGCATCAGCGGGCGCACATTTCCGGAACGGACCGAACTGGAGGTCCAGTTGGTGGTCCGCGAGACCACGGGGCGAGCCCCGGATGAATAGCCCGGGTATTGCACCAAGGCGGCGACAGGACGCGCCAACGCGTTGTTAGAGATGGGGACTTCGACGCATGTCCGCTGTGACAGTTCTTAATCGTCTGATCCCTTCGCCATCATCCGGGATCCTTGATGCAATGTCCGGGATAGCGTCGCGGGCGCCTGGAACCGCGGTGCGGTGTGGTCCGGTGGTCGGCGAGCGGGGGAGGTTACAGCCTCTCGTCGGGGTCGAGGGATCAGTGGACGCTCGGCGATCGTCCGCTGCGCCAGTTTATCCACACACCGGCGGTGCCCAACAGTACGAACCACACCAGCGCCCAACTGGGCATGGACAGACCCAACAACGACCAGACCACCTCGGCGCACTCCCCGGATCCGGTAAAGGCCATTTTCAACGCCTGAGTCAGCGGCAAGGCGTCCAGCATATAGTCGAGACCCGGTCCACATTCGGGGACCTCGCCCGCCGGCAGGTGTTGCAGCCTGACATGCCAGGCCGCAATGCTGGCACCGGTGCCCGCCATCAAACCAAGCAGTGTCGCATGGATCCGGGATCGTATCGGTCCATCACCGTGGGCGGCGGAGACGATAAACACGATCCCCAGAGCGATGAATACTATGCGTTGGAAGATGCACAGGGGGCATGGCTCGAGCCCGACGTAGAACTGCTGATAGTAAGCGAAGGCAAGCAACAACGCGCAGGCCAGAAACGCAACTGTGTTGAATACGCGCCCAGTGAGGTATATCGGCATGATTCCAGGTAGTTACCTGCAGTACAAAATGTGCGGATTATACGCGACCGGCGGGGCGGTACCTACTGAGGGGAACGACAAACACTGTGAACCAGTGTGCCCTGGACTGGCTGCTGACGCCGCTTGCTGCGGCTGGGGAGGGCCTGACGCTTCCATCAAACGGGTTATAAAATAGTGTCGCAACGGCACAGTTTCCCGGTCGGTACCCGGGGTTTCGATGTTGATCCTGAGAGTGCAGGTATCAGGCTGAACGAGGACTGCCGGTGTCGATGAAGAATCCTTAAGGACCACCCGCTATTCTGCTCCTGGTTGATATCAGTCCGCACGGCTTCGGGCACGCGGCGCAAACGGTCGAAGTGGTGAACGCGTTGCGTAAACGTTTGCCGGCACTGCGCTTGACCATCCGGACCACCATCGCCTCAGCGTTTTTCGAACGCCGCGTGACCGGGCCCTACGAGCTTCAGCCGGTCGCCTTCGACTTCGGCATGTTGATGTCCTCGGCCTGGGATGCGCGGGTCGAGGACAGCGCTACCGCATACCGGCGGCTGCATGCAGATTGGCAGGCGAATACCTTGGCCGAGGCCGAGAATATCCGGGCCATAGCGCCGGACCTGGTACTGGCCAACATTCCCTATCTGTCTCTTGCCTCTGCCGCGCATGCGGGAGTTCCTTCGGCGGCGCTGTGTTGCCTGAACTGGGCGGACATCTACTGGCACTACTTCCATGGTCGCCGTGAGGCACCGGTTATCCACCGGCATATGCTTGCCGCCTACAACTGTGCGGCGCTGTTCCTGCGGCCGGAACCGTCGATGCCCATGCCCGGTATCCACCGTCGGGTCCCGATCGGTCCGATTGCGGCAACCGGTCGTGACCAGCGCCGGAAAATCCGTCGTCAACTCGGGTTGTCGCGACAAGACCGCCTGGTCATGGTTGGTTTTGGCGGCATCGACACTCGATTTACAATTGGTCACTGGCCGCGCGTCGATGGGGTGCACTGGTTGGTGCAATCGGACCTGTGCTCCGCCCACCCGGATGCCGTCGACCGGGACGCACTGGGCGTCGATTTTGTTGACTTGCTGCGCAGCTGCGACGCATTGCTTACTAAACCCGGTTATGCAAGCTTTGTCGAGGCGGCCTGTAACGGCGTTCCGGTGCTCTATGTGGCCCGCGGCGACTGGCCGGAGGAGCGCTATCTGATCAGTTGGCTGACAAACAATGGCCGGTGCCGCCGCCTGGATCGGCGCCAGTTCGAATGCGGAGCCATCGGCGCCGAGTTGGACGCCTTGTTGGCGCTGCCGGCCAGGCCGCCGGTGCTGGCGACGGGGCCCGATGAAGCCGCCGAGTTACTGATGCAGACGCTGGACGCAAGCATAAGCGGTTCCAGGCGATGAACCGGATCGACGCAAGTCGCCACCGGTCGAATTACCGGTACAGCAACAACTCCTGTCGGTCGTGATCGATGGCAAATCGGTGACGACTCAAAAAATCCATACCCAGGAGTCCATCGATACCTGTAAGTTCGGCCAGCGCCAGAACGAATACGCCCTGCGACTCGCTCACCGCGCCGCCGAGGCTGAGCCGACTTAGATATGCCCGTCCCGCCTTGACGGGACCGTTCGCCGTGTTCAGGATGACCGGGTGTGAACGGTCGACGGCCACGCCCGCATCACGCAGCGCATCGGGCTTGATGACGGTGGCTGATGCCCCGGTGTCCAGCATCAAACGGACGGGGATGTCATTGATCTGCGCCTCCACCACGAAATGTCCGCCCTTCGGGATCAGGGGAATCACCACATCCCGGTCGACCCTGCGTTGCGGCGGTTCGTCACGCTCGAGTCCGGCAATCATCTCCCTGGCCTGGCTGCCCAGAGCGCTGTCGTTCTGGATGTAATACAAGGCATCCAACGCGTGTTCCGAGTTACCGGAAGACAGATACGCATGGGCCAGGGCAAAGTAGTACGGAGCGTGGTTGGGTTGGCGGTCGATCAATGCGCGATACAAGATTGCCAGCGAGATATAATCCTTCCCGGCGTTCAAGCGCTTCCCGTAACGCCCAAGCACTCTATCGATCTGCGCCTGAATAGCTTGCATGTCCTCCAGTTTGTGGACGGACAGAAAGGCGTCCTGCAGTCGGTCGAGGGATCCCCGATAGTCGCCCTGTTGCTCTTTGACCTCTGACAACAGGAGCAGCGCCTCCGTGTCACGGTAGAAGATCCCGAGATACGCCTCGAGCAGCCGTACGCCCTGTGCGGGGTTGGCGTCTTGCAGGCGGTAGGCTTCGGCGATGAGCAGGCTGCGGTATCCACCGCTGATGGATTCATCATGCTGCGAATAAATCCGTTGATACAACTCGATCGCCGAGGAGTAGTCACCGGCGTCCAGAAATCTTTGTAGATTGGCAAAGCGTTGTTCAGAACGATTACTTGTGCGATCACCTCGGAAATTTGGAGGCGGCGTGCTTCGGTCTACTGTGTCGCCGATCTGATCAGGCGCTGATGCACGCTGCGGCAGCCGGCTGGTGGAGGTGCCCGTATCCGGGGTGATGACGGCGGTCCTACAATGGCGCAGACGAATTGTCAGCGAACGCGGCAGCCGGTGCCGATCAAGGTCAACCCTTCGTCTGGCGTCGGCGCCGTTTGACTTGCACCGCCTGTGTGTGTTGTTCTCTGGCAGAGGGATTATGTAGAGAGTGTGCATCTCCACGCTGAGGATAGTATTTCATGGCGAGTCTGACAATGCCGGCCTGCCGAGCGCTGCTGTGAAAGATCAAATGGTTCTCCGCCCGGCGAGGATGACGGATGCGATTGAGATTGCGGACATGTCCCGGCACTTCATCGAGGCGGGTCTGGGCTGGTCGTGGATTCCGTCCCGCGTGGCGTGTTGCATTCGGGGTCGTAACACGGTTGTGGTGGTCGCGCAGATCAACGGCAGTGTGGCGGGATTCGCAATCATGTCTTTTGCGGTGGAGACTGCGCATCTGCAACTCCTTGCGGTACGGCCCCGTTTTAGACGTCGCGGTGTCGGCCGCAGGCTGCTTGCTTGGCTGGAGGAGACGGCACTGACCGCTGGCACACCCTTGATTTCCCTGGAACTGCGGGCGGGTAACCGCGCCGCATTGTCGTTTTATCAACGGCTTGGATACCGCCGAACCGGCCGTGTGCACGGTTATTACGGCAAAGAGGCTGCCGAACGAATGGGACGCGACCTCTGGTCGATGGCCGATACAGATACAGTCTGAGCCCGTCGGCTGCGGCGTTTCGCCCGCTCGGGTTCGTCCCATACGCTTATTGCGCAGCGGCATTAAAGGGGCGCACGGCGGCGTCGCCGGAGATTTTACACCTGGGCGCTCGCGTTGCGGATTACACTTAGCGTAGTTACCTGACCGATTGATCGAAGTACGGGTTGTCAACCGAAATCGAAAAAACGCCGCTGGACAAGGACTGGAAATACTACACCGGTCTTGGATTATTCGTCTTCAGTTGGATTCCCTGGGGAATGGCGCCGTTCGTGTTCCTGTTGGATTTGCCCACGGCGAAGGCGGTAAGTTTGTCTGCGTCATTGTTTCTGCTCGGTGAGGTGACCTTCCTGCTCTGCATTCCCTTACTTGGTCGACCGCTGATCCGGAAGGTCAAAGATTGGGTTATGGAACTGTTAAAGCGGGCGGTACGGGACTGACCGGCGAGCGATACAGAGATGTCCGGATCATTGAGTGACAAAGCGGCAAGGTTTCAGAACGTGTTGCGGGAGCACGGAATTGACGCCGCGGTAAGAGAATTTCCAAAGGCCACGAGGACCGCATTGCAGGCGGCGGAGGCGGTGGATTGCGAAGTCGATCAGATCGTCAAATCGCTGGTTTTCCGCAGCGGTGACACCGGACGGCCGCTGCTGATTTTGACCAGCGGTGCTAATCGCGTCAACGAGACCGCGCTGGGATCCCGGATTTCGGTAACCCTTGCAAAAGCCGACGCGGCGTACGTGCGCGAGGCGACCGGTTACGCGATTGGTGGCGTGCCGCCCTTCGGCCATTTGAACCGCATTGAGACCTATGTCGACGAGGAATTGACCCGGTTTGATGTCGTCTGGGCGGCGGCGGGCACACCGAATGCGATATTTCCATTGGCGCCGAAGCAATTATTAGCCGCGACTCGGGGAAAACTGGTCTTCGTCGGATAGTCTGGTAAAGTCATCCTGGTCGGCGGGGCGACGGGCGGCCGTAGACATTGATCGCAACACGGTTCGGCAAGCCCATATTGCGACGGCTGACCGGATGCGGAGCTAACACGGCCGGAGCAGAATGAAACTCGAACGTCTGTCACCGGCGGCAAATCGGGAACATGAGATGGCAATCAAACGGGAACGGCTGAACGACGCGCAGGAGGAGTTTCGGCAACTCCTCGAACAAACCCGGACCGTGGCATTGGCGACGATTGGGGACGGTGGTGCGCCGAGCATCAGTTACGCGCCGTATGTCCGCAACGAAGCCGGTCATTACTACATCTACGTCAGCCGCCTCTCCAGGCATACCTCTGAACTGTTGGCGAGTCCGGTGGCGTCGATCCTGTTGATCGAGGACGAGTCGGCGACGAAACAGCTGTTCGCGCGTAAACGGATCAGTTACTTGTGCGACGTTGAAGAAGTGGTCCGGGACAACTCCGAATACCAGGATATGCTCGACCAGTTTGCGGATCGTTTCGGGGGTGTCATTGAGGTGCTGAGCTCGTTATCGGATTTTGTTCTGTTCCGCCTCGTGCCGCGGAGTGGCCGTTTCGTTTTGGGCTTTGGCCAGGCATTTGATCTCGTGGGTGATCGACTTGAACGGCTGGCACACGTGGGGCCGGATCAGATCAAACGGGCTTGAGGAGCGATGAACTCCTTGACCCCGGGCGATGCACCGCCGGAAACGACGGTCCGGGCGCGGCGCACGTCATGATTGGTCAATGAGGGCCGGACCAGCCTACTTAGTAGATCCGTTCGAATCGGTTGCACACGGTTAACCCGCATATTGCACCAGTATCCGGCAAGCTGGCGCAGGACAGGGGCGGTAACAACGCCGGACTGGCGCGAAAGCCATAGCCGTAGCTATGGTTTGAGTGAAGTCCAAGTTCCGGCGTGCCCGGACCAGCCGGAGCCCGGATAGGACACCGGCCGTATACAAACCGTGACCGGGCCAAGCAAGGCGAATTCGAAATGTGTAAGCAATGTTTCAATCAGTGACCTCAAGGCCGGTAGCCGACTGGTGCGATATGCGGGTTAAAGCGTTGCCAAAACTTGCTGAACAAATGACCACCTCGCTGGACGGCGATCTGTGGATCTTTGGGTACGCCTCTCTAATGTGGAATCCCGGTTTTGATTTCGTCGAAGTGGTTAAGGCGCGAGTTTATGGATTTCATCGCGCATTGTGCGTGCGTTCGTGGGTCCACCGCGGTACACGGGATAACCCGGGACTGGTGTTTGGTCTCGATGTCGGGGGTTCGTGTTCAGGCCGGGCGTTTCGCGTAAACGGTGCCAACCGGATGGTTGTGCAGGAGTACCTCATCGAGCGGGAGCTGGTAACGGGGGTGTATGAGCCGCGCTTGCTGTGGGCGCACGCGCAGAGGCGGCGTATGAGATGTCTGGGTTTCGTCGTGAATCGTTGTCATCCGCAATACGTGACCGGGCTTTCCGTGGAGCGGCAGGCCGAGGTCGTTGTCCAAGGGATGGGTCCGAGCGGGGCGAACATCGACTATGTCGTCAATACTCTGATCGAACTCGAACGGCTCGGGGTCCGCGACCGCCGTTTGCACAGGCTCAGACGGCTGCTGGAAACGCAGTGCCGGAACGGCCGGTAATGATCGATCCGGCGATTATCGAGGATCTTGTCGCGCACGGGCTGATCGCCGACCGAAATCCCGTGGTGCGTCCGCTGCTGGGCGGCGTGTCCAGCGACGTGCTGTTGCTCGAGCCGGAAACGCGGCCCTTCGTTCTGAAACGCGCGCGGGGGCGCTTGCGGGTCAAAGATGCCTGGTACGCAGACGTGCGACGCAACCGAACCGAGCAGGCCTGTCTCCGCTACCTGTCCGGTATCCTGCCCAAGGCCGTTCCTGAGGTGCTGTACGACAATCCCGGGCTCTGTTTTTTCTGCATGGAGTATCTGGGTCCGGAATTTATTAACTACAAAGAGTTGCTGCTGTCTGGCTGTGTGCCCCCCGATCGGGCGACCCACGCCGGCTGGATGCTCGGCACGCTGCATCGGAACTCATGGAACGACGCGTCGCTGGCGGGCGGCTTCGATACGACCGAGCAGTTCTGGGCGTTACGCTTGGAACCGTATCTCATTACCGCCGGATTGCGTAACCCGGCTTTGCACGACCTGCTGTGTACGGAGGCGAACCGCATTGCCGAATGCCGTCGAGCCCTCGTTCACGGGGACTACAGCCCGAAAAACATCCTCATCGGCAACAACCGGGTCGTTATACTCGATTGTGAGGTGGCGTGGTTTGGTGACCCGGTCTTTGACGTCGCCTTTTTTCTGAATCACTTCATGCTCAAGGCGATACATCTGCCACACCTCGCGGCCGCGCTGTTGGCGTCGCTGAACCATGCCTGGACGGCATACGTTCAGGCATTGGGTGTGGAACGCCTAGGTGACATGCCGCAACGTCTGGGACGACTCGTGCCGATGTTGATGTTGGCACGGATCGACGGCAAATCGCCCGTTGAGTATCTTCACGATGACTGTAAACAGTCCACGATTCGGGATTTTGCACACCAACAACTGGCGCTGGAGGACAGTAATCTGGAGAGCTGTGTAAACGAGTGGCGGCGGGTGATACAGATTAGAGCGGCGGAAGAGCATGCAAATCCAATCGGTTGACGCCTACCAGATATTCGATTCCCGCGGTGCGCCTACCGTGGAGTGCAGGGTGTTCCTCAACGATGGCGCCAGTGGGCTGGGACGCGTACCCTCCGGCGCGTCTCGAGGCCAGCACGAAGCATTTGAGTTGCGTGACCACGATCCCAGCCGATTCGGGGGTTTGTCGGTGTTCAACGCCGTAGCCAATGTCAACAGTGAAATCGCCCAGGTCCTCAAGGGACGCCAGGTGTTCGATCAGGCCCTGATCGATCAGGCACTGATTGAACTGGACGGAACCGAGGACAAATCCCGGCTCGGGGCAAATGCAATCCTCGCGGCATCGATGGCGGTAGCCGCCGCCGCCGCCAATTCAATGCGGATTCCGCTTTACCAGTACTTGAGTGATGATCAGGGCACCTTGCTGCCGTTGCCGGAAGTCCAGATAATCGGCGGCGGCGCCCACGCCCAGTGGCGCACCGACGTTCAAGACTTTCTGTTGATCGCCGTCGGCGCCGGCTCTTACCAGCAGGCCTTGGAGATGACGTCAGAGGTGTATCGGGCAGCTGGCGAGCTGCTCCTACGGCGGGGGTGCCGGACAGGCGTGGCGGATGAGGGCGGTTACTGGCCTGAATTCGACGCCAATGAGGCGGTACTCGAGTTCCTGGTCCGGGCCATTGACACGGCGGGATTCGTGCCCGGCAACGACTGCATGATTGCATTGGACTTCGCGGCCAGCGATCTGTTTGACGGCACCCACTATCGACTCGCCCTCGACCGGCGCCGAGTTACACCGGCGGAATTCATCGAACAGGTTTGCGACTGGTGCCAACGTTACCCGATCCTCTCCATCGAAGACCCCCTGGCCGATCACGATTGGCAGGGGTGGAGGACATTGACTCATCGCTTGACCGGCCAAATTCAGATCGTTGGAGACGACTTGTTCACCACCAATGCCCAGCGCATCCGTATGGGCATCGAGCAGGGTGCAGCGAATGCGGTTCTCATAAAACCTAATCAGATCGGCACGGTAAGCGAGACCATCGACGCGATCAGGCTGACCCAGGGAGCCGGTTGGCTACCGGTGATCTCGGCCCGCTCCGGCGAAACCGAAGATGCATTCATCGCCCACCTCGCCGTCGCGATGAATTCCGGGCAGATTAAAGTGGGGTCGTTTGCGCGCGGCGAACGAACCGTGAAGTGGAACGAATTGATACGCATTGAGCGGTCACTCGGTGGGCGCGCGCGTTTCGAGGGTAAGGGCATCTTCACACGGCTGCCCGGCGCCCGGCCACCCAGCGTCTCGACGACTCGCTCGAACCCGGATGATTCCACCTCCCGGTGACCGGAATCAGACGTAAGCGTTTGAATTGTGGTAAATAATACCGCTTGATTCCGTCGCCGGCCCATTTGCATGCCGTTGGTCGCCGTGGTTACCGCGCGGTATGCGTTGAACTTGGTTGAAGCTCGCGTATACGATTGCCGGTGGAATCCGTGGAACAGGGAAATTGCAGCGGTCTCGCGATGTAGAACAAAACACGGCGCATCCCGGGTTCAACATTCCACTCAGTGGAGGGCACGCATGTCTATCAAGACTGGCTTGGTTGCGGCGGTACTGTTGCTACTTTTCATCGCAGTTGTCGGTTGGTCGTTTTATCTCACTGATGCCAGCAAGGAGCACGTTCTGCGTAACCGGGCGGACCACCTGGCCGAAGGGCTAAGGCGCGACAAGCAAGGACTAACGTCGAAGCTCATCACTCTGAAAAACCAATTCAACAAACTTGAACGCGACAATGCTACCCAGCGGACAGCGCTCCAGCGGCTGGCAGGAAAGCTTTCCAACACCGTGCGAGAGCGCGGAGAATTGGCCGCGACCTTGGATTCGATGCGGGTCGAGAAGCAGCGCATCGAGACTCGACTCGATGACACCGTTCAGGAACGGGATGTATTGGATCAGCGGCTCACGGGCGCGCAGGGTGATCGCGAGCGGATCCAACAGGAGTTGTCCGCCATCGTGTCCCTGCGTGACCGCCTGGCGGAGGATCTTGAGGACGCGCAGGTTGCGCAACGCCGTTTGCAGGACCAAGTCACCGCGAGCGGTGAAGAGCTGCGCTTGACCGCCGCCAAGGTTGTCGCGCTGAGCCAGCGGGTCACCGCGGCCGATCAGGATGTCAGCGCCAAGGTCGATGAGTTAAAAACAGCACAGGGCCGGGTCAGCAAATTGAGTGCGCAGCTCGACACGCTGAACGAGAAGGTTGAGAGACTGGAGGAAGAGGTGGCTCGGCTGCGGCTCGAGAGGCAGCAGGCAATGTCGCAGCTCGCCGAGCTGCGTACGCGTTTGCAAAGAGAGTTGTCGTCCAAAGATGTCAAGATCAAACAGCTGGAGGAAGATCTCACCCTCATTCAACTCGGTGGTGACGTGCTGTATCTATCGGGTTCGATTTATCTGACCGAACCAGGCCAGCGGGCCTTGGCCTTAATTGCCGAACAGATCCAAAATATTCCAGAACGGACCGTCAGCGTGGAGGGGCACACCGATACAGTGCCGGTGGGACCGTTGCTGAGCGATCGATATCCGTCGAACTGGGACCTTTCCATAGCACGGGCCATGCAGGCAGCCCGGTACCTGACCCGGCAGGGCGTTGATCCTGCCCGGGTGAGGGTGGTGGGGCATGGGCCGTATCGACCCATTGCTTCAAACGACACCCGCGAGGGCCGTAGCCAGAACCGGCGGATTGAAATATTGCTCCTACCCAGCGGTCTGAAAACGGCGACCGTGGCCGGTAACGCATCAACAGATTGATCTGGGCCCTGCGACCGCAGGGCTGGCTGGGAGCTACCAGCGTGAAAAAGGACGCCTCACCAGATTGATGTTCAGATAACGGGGGTCATGGCTGATTTCCCTACCCAGCCAGGGGGGCCGTTCGAAGATCTGATTCTCGGACTCCAGTTCGAGTTCGGCGACGATCAGTCCGGCGTTGTCCCCGGCGAATACATCGATTTCCCAGGTAAAACCGGCGTACACGGCACGGTAGCGAGTCTTTTCGATCAGCGGTTGGAGGCACAAATTATTCAGTATGATCTCGGCGTCCACCTTGGGTATCGGGTATTCGAACTCGTAACGGCTTAACGGTGAGATTTTGCTTTTGATGTTGAGCCAGGCTCCGGCTTCGGCGATTCTGATCCGCACGGAACGCTGCGGATCCGTAGACAAGTAACCCTGCCGGTACAAGGCGCCGGCAAGCGCCTCAGATCGCCAGTCGTCGCTGGCGATCAGGTACTTACGTTCAATCTCTTTGGCCACTGTGTTTACCGTTGCATAATTACCAGAGCGTCTTTCACCTCCGACCACAAAGCTTCAAAAGCCAGTGCAGCGCGGGTGCGGCCGGCGTAGGTCGCCAGCGGAGCGCGGTATTCGCCCATTTTCTCCACTTCGCTGGCGTAGGGGATCTGAGTTTTCAGCATGCCGGACAACTTGTTCGGGGGTCGTTCGACGATCAGGCGGTGTAATGTCTTGCGCCGATCCACCATGCAAAAAAACGGCAGTAGAATCAACGAATTGAGACGGTGTTTGTTCTGAAAATCGATCAATTTGCTAAGCGTGCGCAGAGCCAGTGTGGTGGGGATCGTCGGCACCAGCAGCGCATCGGAGATTTCGAAGACGTTCTCAGATAATAGCGAGATGCTCGGAGCGCAGTCGATAATCAAATAGTCGTATTCGTTGCGAAGTGGTTTCAGGACTTTGCGCAGTTGACGGCGGGGGTTCTTGCGTCCGTCCAGGATCAGCTCCAATTTTCGATACGAAAAATCCGCCGGCAGGAGATCCAGATTGCTGTAGTCCGATCCCTTTATTGCATCGTGCAAGCTTCGGTTACCGCGCAACAGTCCCTTGCCGCCGCCCTTTATTTTCGGTTTGATCCGTAGATAAAAGCTCGACGCGCCCTGAGGATCGAGGTCCCAAATCAAGGTGCGCGCGCCTTCGCGGGCGGCCAGATAAGCGAGATTAACGGCGGCGGCCGTCTTGCCGACACCACCTTTGATGTTGTAACTGGCGAGGATCTTCATGGGCACGGCAACCGTCAACGATCGTGAAAAAGCCGCCGGAAGCGGGTGTCAACGCCTTGCTGCGTAAATTTTATAAAGCGGTTCCGAAATGCCTTGCGCTCGGCGTGTTTTTTTTGTTCCAAGGCGTCAACCAACGCGCCCATCGCCATCAATGTCTGAGGGGCGGCGGTGCCGCGGTCGTACATATGTTCGCCGATCAACTGCAGCGCGTCGGATTGAACCTGCAGGTCGTTCATATCGCCCAGATTGTCCTGCAGTTTCTTCAGCGCCCGAACCAGGTGGCGGATTTCAGCTTTGGGATATATCGATTCGAACAGCTCCAGCATGTAGCGCAGTTTCTTGCCCGTTTTGCGCAAATAATGCAGTTCCTCTGGCGGAGATGCATCGGTGATGGCGGTGCCGGTTTTAATCACACGCCGGTACAGGCGCCAGATCCGCTCGCCGACGAATTCGCATACTGGTGGCGAGGCGATTGTTGAAATCGGTGACGAGGCATCTTCGGCAAACGCCCGCCACACGGAGAGCAGTTCCCGATAGCGCGTGGACTGCAATTCGCGGTTGAGAAGTTGATGGCGGGATATTTTCTCCTGCTCGAGGTATTGGCGCAGCGCAGTCAGCGATGGCTTCAGCGTTGGATCCAACAACGCTCGGTAACCGTCGAACTTGAGCAAATACACGTCGATATCCCGGGCAGGACCGGTGACGCTCTGGAGCCAGCGCAGATCATCCTGGAGACGCTTGCGTTCTGCTTCTGGATGCAGGCTTCTGGTTTGCGCGAGCACCGTGCGGGTCCGGCGTACCGCGACGCGAAAGTCGTGGAGAAACTCCGAGTCGATGTCCGCCAGCAGTCCTTCTTCATTCGCCGTTAACACGCCGAGCAGATTCCGGAATATCAAGCTGGTGGCGTCGTGAGCACGCATCGATGGGTCGAGTGCAATGGCCGGTTTGGCGCTGTAGCTCAGCGGCGCCAGATTCAGGGTGTTCAGCGCGTATACCAATATGTCGGCCCCGGCGGCCTGCAAGCCCAGGTCTTCAGTGAGGCGGCGGGTTACTCGTGAGGCGGCCTTGACGTATCCTCGGACCGGCCTGATGACGACAAATCCCAGTGACGGCGCACGGGCGCGCCCTTTTTTGGCGACAATCCGATTGTCCTCAATAGTTAAAAACGCGATCGTTTTTTGGTCCTTGTTGAGCATACCAATGGCCATTTCTTTGGTCCGCAGCCGTGCCACGGGCAGTAACGCGCGCACGGCGACAATGGGTGCCAGCTTTCGCCTGAGCGCCCCCGGCGGCAAGTCTTCAACAAACCGTGGTGGGCGGGCGAACGGGGTCGTGAGATCGTCGGTGCGGCCTTTGAGGTCACGTAAACACAAAGAATCAGAGTCTGCCGCGGCGCAGCGTTGCTCCAGCGCAAGGCCATTGGCGAACAACCGCCAGTCAAATGTATCGTAAAAAACACGCTCTAATTTCCGATGTTTCGCGGGCCGGCACTTGGCAGTGGCTTGCAGCCTGCCGGTTAGAGTAGCCACATCAAGGTCGGCGGGTAATTTGTAACGTTGCTTGGTCGTCATGTTCGAATCTATTCCCACACCGGGCTCCAACCCCGGACGGTCCGCGGGCGCTGTCATGACTTAGCGCTAGCGGTCCATACGTTCAGCGAGGTCGATCAAATCGTTTGCCACGATATCCCAGTCTTCGGTGGGATGCAGATCCGTTGTCTGCATAGGACCGTACTCTCTCGGCCGACGGACAAAGGCGGTTTTGAACCCGCAGCGGCGCGCGGCGGCAAGATCGCTGTTGTGGGCCGCCACCATCATACACTGCGCAGGTGTCAAGCCGAGTGCGCGGGCGGACCCCAGGTAAGCCGCCGGAAGGGGCTTGTAGTTGTGTGTCACCTCGGCCCCGAGGATCGCGTCCCAGGGCAGCTCAGCACGTTTTGCCATATTGGTTAGCAACGCAAGGTTGCCGTTGGAGAGCGCGGCAATGGTGTACGTTTGCTTTAGCTGAGTGAGTCCGGTTACGGAATCCGGCCACGGTTTCAAACGATGCCAGATTAGGTTCAGGTCATCGAGTTCCACGTCACTGAGGCCATCGAGGCCGAAGTGTGGCGCGATCTTGGTCAAACTTTCTCGATGCAACTGATCAAGGACCGTCCAGGGACGGCGCCCGTCGCGGACCTCGGACATTGACGGTTGATATCGTTCCCGCCAGGCGTCGGCGAACGCGGCCCAGTCTAGATTTAACCTTTTTTCACCCCACAAGCGGTGGCCTTCGTCGATAATAGATCCGCGCCAATCCACGACGGTGCCGAAGACGTCGAATGTCAACGCTCTGACGGATGAGTCGGCCATCACCACATCGATGTGCAGGTGGCCTGCGGGGAGGGCGCGCGACCGGGCAAGCGGAACAGCAACGCTAATCCGCAGCAAACAGGTGAGAAAGATGCCGGATCACCAGACCGCGGAGTCGGCGCTGCAATGCGCTGATTTTGGTCTAAACTTTCCACAAGCCACTCGTAAATGGAAGGGTGTCAACTGCGTTGATCGCTTAAAATAAAACCCGATGATGCCTCAAAATACCCTGCAAGTCTTGACAGACAATGTCGACTTACTTAAGGCGCGCGCCAGTAAGTATGCGGTTTACGGCGTTCTCATCGCGGTCTGTGCGATTATCATCGCCACCTGTCTGGTCAGCTACGTGCAGCACGGCAATGTCTCTCTGAGCGGGATTATCGAGGCCCAGAAGACAAATGTGGCCTTGTGGCTGCTCGACTTCACGCCTTTCGGATTTGCGATTTGGGGCCAATACGTGAGTAGTTTAATGGCGTTTCAGGCCGGCGCGATGGTGGTCGATCAGACCAACGAGTTGCGCGCGCACGCGGCCGCTCTGGAGCGCCGGGCCAACTACGAGGTCACCCATGATCGGCTTACGGATCTGCCCAATCAGGTGCTTTTGCGGGACCGTCTCGCCCAGGCGGTGCAGCTGGCCCAGCAGGATCGGTCGCGGATGGCGGTGCTGGTGATGGACCTGGACCAGTTCAAGGACGTTAATGACGCACTCGGCCGGGAGCAGGGTGACCGCTTGCTGCAGCAGGTGGCGTCACGCCTGCGTGCGGCCATTCAGGACACCGAGACCGTGGCACGGTCCGGCGGCGACGAATTTGCAGTCCTGCTCCCGAAGATCCGCAGCGAGGAGCAGGCCGTGCAGATTGCCGTCACCATCGGAAATGCCTTGAAGGCAGCGTTCGATCTGAGTGGTTCCAAACTCGACGTGCAGGCCAGCATCGGCATCTCGATCTATCCCGATCATGGCTCCTCTGCAGATGACCTGCTGCAGCGAGCTGAAGTCGCCATGTACACGGCCAAGCAGGAAAAAGTAAGTTACATCGTGTACGAGAGCTCACAGGAGAAAAACAGTCCGCGGCGGGTAACCCTGGCTGGTGAGCTGCGTCAGGCCCTGGAGGGTGACGAGCTACTGCTGGAGTATCAACCAAAACTCAGTATCAACAACGACGGGAACGCCGAGGTCGAGGTATTGAGCCGATGGCGTCATCCGAATCACGGAATCATTCCACCGGAGGAATTTATTCCATTGGCGGAGCGAACCGGCTTGATAAAACTGGTAACCTCGTGGGTGTTGAAAAACGTGTGCCACCAGATGGCGGAGTGGTCCAGTAACGGGATGCATGTGGGAGTTTCGGTCAACATTTCGGCGCAGGACCTGCATGACCAGGATCTGTACGATCGGGTGACTGGGCTACTGGCCGCCAACCGAATCGAGGCCAGCCGTCTGGTGTTGGAAATAACCGAGACCAGCATAATGCTCGACAGCGAGCGGGCCATGAGCATGTTGCACCGCCTCGCGGGCATCGGCATTCGGATCTCGATCGATGACTTTGGGACCGGCTATTCCTCAATGGCCCATCTCAGCGAACTGCCAGTCAAGGAGATCAAGATCGACAAGTCGTTCGTGCTGGGTATGGTCGATAATCCGAAGTACAAGAAGATCGTCCGCGCGATTATCGATCTGGGACACAACCTGGACATGCAGGTGGTGGCCGAGGGGGTGGCGGATGAATGGAGCTACCGCGAATTGACGGCGCTTCGATGTGACTCTGTCCAGGGTGACTACATCAGTGTACCGCTCAGCGCCCCGGCGTTGGCGAAATGGATCGGTAATGCGTGGCCCGCGCGTCTGGTCGAGAACCTGTAACGCCCAACGGCTGACGCCGCTGCGATATTGCGGTTTGTCGGCGGTGCTATTTGTATTGACCGCATGTTCGGATGATGGGGGGGCGAGAGAGTCCGGCGACCGCGTGTGGAAGGCACAAACGGACGTCATCGAGCATGTGCAGGAATTGGACCGGGTGTTGGACACAGGTATGCGAAGACGTCGCGAACGCATCGAGCAGGACAGCCGCTGACGCTACGGCGCGTGTAGAAGCGGGGCGGTCAAGATCTGGGTTCGAGCCGCGTTCCACGATGTACCGAAGATCGTAGAGTCGTTCGTTATAGATTTCAGATGGCCATTTCATCGGGATGGTCCTGCGCAGTGATTTCCGTCGATATATACTCGTCCGGCTTGCGTGAAGCGCGGATGCCGGTGATAGAATACGCCACGCCGTCAGCCCCATCCTGAGCGGGTGGGCCTGTCGACTGCGTCTGCGTCTCCACTAAAAACGGTAAGCGTCGCTAGCTCAAAATGGCTTAGCGCCTCAATTTTGGAGGTCTTGATGTTTTTTCGGAGATTGTTGATTTCCGTCCTGTTTGTCGTCGGCGTTGGGTTTCAGCCCGCGGCCCGTGCCGTCGTCGCACTGGTTGATACCGGGACCAATGCAGCCCTGAACATCGTGTTTGGTTTCGATTTCTTTGCCAACGTGCCGAACGCGTTTGACGCGACCGACACGCAGCACGGCACGACTTCCTCGTTGATCATCAACGAAGTTGCCCCGGGCATCGGCATCGGCAACTACAAGGTTACCGACGCTGATTTCAATACGTCACAGGGTGCTACGGACGCCGCGGTGTTGTCCGCGGCGGCAAACCCGCAAGTCGTGGCTATTGCATTGAGCCAGGGGTTTGATGGCGTCTCCAACACCATCGATGACGCGTCCCGGGCGGGTAAGTTGGTGGCCATAGCGTCCGGCAACAGCGGACTCAACGTTCCCAATATTGTTTCCACCACTTCGTACCTATTTCCCGGGGTGGTGATCGTCGGCGGCACCGATGGGGCGGGCGGCATTCTAGCGCTCAGCAACCGCGCCGGTATTACGGCGAACCGCTATGTGGCGACGCTGGGAGTGACCCGTTTCTCGGCTGTGCAGGGTACATCTTTCGCCGCTGCCCGATTGGCGGGCATTGCCGCCGAGGTAAACCGGCAATTTCCCTTCCTCACCGGCGAGGAGTTGGCGGAGGTTATTCTCGCCACCGCAATCGACTTCGGCGCCGCCGGCACCGATGCGGTGTATGGGCGCGGCGTCGTGTTCGACGCCGCGCAAGTCATAAACAGCCCGGTCGGTCCCCCCAGAATCCCCACCGACGATGACGCCGGTGGCGGTGGATCGAGCACGACAACCGCGGCCCTGGTGATCGGCAGTGCGGCGGCCGCCGGCTTGTTGCTGAATAATCAGAAGAAGCTCAAGAAGACCTTGATCCTGGATGCCTTCGGCCGCCCGTATGCCGTCGATCTGAACAAGTTGGTCAAAATCGATGACCACAGACCCAGCGTGTCTTCGATACTGGACCGTATCGACGAACGGTTCAGCGCCCACCGGTTTTCACCATGGCGCGACGTTGACGCTGACGTGTACTATACAACGATGGACAGCGGCTCGCTGGAGCTGGCGCGCTACTTTGCATTATCGGGCGATTCGGCGTGGGCCGCGGACGAACTGGATTGGTCGTTTTCGCTGCGGGGCGGTGGCGCAACAGGCTATCACTATCGCGTCGAGTCCAACACGGATCCCAGGTTCAACTTCGGTGCGGTTCGCTCCCTAGCGGACGCGGACGGCGTATCCCCGCCGGCGTATCTGTCCGGACAGACGTTTTCCACACCCTACCTGGGCTTCGCGGACAAATCCGACAGCGTGAAATTCGGTTACCGCGGCGCCGGCGGATTCGGGCTGAGTTTCGGAATGGTCTCGACGGAGGAGGCATCCAGCTATGGCGAAGACAGCTCGGCGGCAGTTCTCGAGGGAACGTTTACGGATGACCGCGGGGCGATCAGTGTTCAAGTCGGTGCCTTGGAAGAATCCGGCAGTCTGTTCGGCGGATCCGCGGGTGGAGCGTTCGGCGTAAGTCAGACGGACACCTACTCGTTGAGCATGTCCGGGTCGGTGCGACTGAGCGACGATGTGTCGGTGATCGGCAACTTCGGTTTGGGCTACAGCGAGATCGAAGACGCCCGATTCGGGCTCCTGAAGGATTTTTCCGGCGTTCGCACAAAATGGTATGGAATAGGCATGGTGGCTGACAACGTATTCCGCAACCGCGATCAGTTCGGCATCGCGTTCTCACAGCCGCTGCGAGTCACTGGAGGCACGGTCAGCATGGAGGTTCCCTACGCGCGTGACGTAGACGGTGCGATATACAAATCCAACGATCGCATCGGGCTGGCGCCGGACGGCCGCGAGCATACCCTGGAGACATACTACCGGTTTCCCCTGAACAAACACACTTTGGTCGGCGCGTATCTGATGATGCGGGACCAGCCGAACCATTGGCAAGGGGCGGCACGCGAGCTTACTTTTCTGTCGACGCTCAAGCTGCGGTTCTGACCCGCAATTTGCGGCAGGGATCGCGGATCAGGAGCAAGGATCCTGCAGCCACGCGGGTCAGAACGGTTTATCCATACGCTCGGGAGGGGGCGCATGACTCCCAACCCGGTAACTGTCGGCCTGCGGGTCGGTCCTCCGGCGCAGCGGATCGCGACCCCGCAGTCGGATGATAAAGGCGGTTGGTAGGACGATCAGGTAGAAAACGATACCCAACAGCAGCGGGCTCATAATGGCATTCAGCAACAGGCCGAATCGCATCCACGCGCGGTAGAACCAGTTCAAGGTGCCTGGGGCGGCTACGGCCCATACAAGGAATGCGGCGCCGACGAACCAGGGCCAGCGCGGAGTTTCGTAGTCGAACAGCCAAGGAAGGGCCAAACCGAACAGCATCACGACAACCGCCCCGAAGCTGAGGCCGAAGCGGCGTAATCCGCTTTTGTCGAGCAGCGGGAATTCGGCCATCAGTCGAGCGTGAAGTCTTGCCGCCATGGATCGTCCTTCTCCCATACCGGTTGATCGGATTTCCCGAGCAATAGGTTTTCCACCACCAGGTAATCCATCTCGGTGCGCATAAAACAGCGGTAGGCATCCTCCGGCGTACAGACTATGGGTTCACCGCGCACGTTGAATGAGGTGTTGACCAGCATGGGGCATCCGGTCTGGCGGTCGAATTCTTTCAACAGCGCATAGAAACGGGGATTGGTCGACTCGTGAACGGTCTGCACTCGGGCGGAGTAATCCACATGTGTGATCGCCGGTATCCGCGATCGCGGCACCTGTAGTTTTTCGAACCCACTGAATTGTTTCTGATTCTCCCGGATCGACAGCCGTAACGCACGGGTAACCGGAGCGACCAGGAGCATATACGGGCTTGACCGGTCGAGTTCAAAATAGTCGGACACACGCTCCGCCAGTACTGCCGGCGCGAAGGGCCGGAAGGATTCGCGGTATTTTATCTTGAGGTTCATCACCGACTGCATTTTTGGACTGCGGGGATCGCCGAGTATCGACCGGCCGCCCAGGGCCCGTGGTCCGAATTCCATCGGACCTTGAAACCAACCAATGACCTTCTCTTGCGCCAATAATGCGGCCACCCGGCGCAGCAGTTCTGGTTCGTCGTGGTCGGCATACTTGGCGCCAAACGACTGCAGTCGGCGTTGACTCTCTGAGCCGTCGAACCGCGGACCCAGATAGGACCCCCGCATCGAATCGTTGCGGTTCACGGTCCGCGGGCCGCCGAGTTGATGCCAACTCGCCAGTGCAGCGCCAATTGCTCCCCCGGCGTCACCGGCAGCGGGTTGGATCCATATGTCTTCATAGGGGCCTTCGCGCAGCAAACGCCCATTGGCGACACAGTTTAAGGCCACACCGCCGGCGAGGCACAAGTACTTCACATCCATCTCTCGATGGATGGTGCGACCCAAACGTAACACCGCCTTTTCTGTGATTTTCTGGATGGAGGCGGCAATATCCATTTCCCGTTGGGTAATCTCGGATTCCGGCCTGCGTGGTGGCCCGCCAAACAAGTCGGCGAACCGCTTGTTGGTCATGGTGAGTCCGGTGGCGTAATTGAAGTAATCCATATCGAGCCGGAAGGTGCCATCCTCCTTGATGTCAATGAGCTCATCTTCGATGAGCTGGGCATATTTGGGCGTTCCATACGGAGCGAGCCCCATCAGCTTATACTCGCCCGAGTTCACCTTGAATCCCGTAAAGTAGGTAAAGGCGGAATAGAGCAGGCCCAGGGAATGGGGAAAATCGATCTCCCAATGGGGGGTGAGGGTTTCGCACTCGCCGAGCCAGACGGAGGTCGTAGCCCATTCACCGACTCCGTCCATGCACAGCACCGCCGCCCGCTGAAAAGGACTGGGAAAGAACGCCGAGGCCGCATGGGACTGGTGATGTTCTGCGAACCGCAGCGGCGGCAATTGCTCCTTGTTGACGCCGCCCAAGGCGGCAAGTTCTTTCTTCAACAACGATTTGAGATACAGTTTCTCTTTCAGCCACACCGGCATTGCGGTCACGAACGAGCGGAATCCCCGCGGCGCGTAAGCGACATAGGTTTCGAGCAGGCGTTCGAACTTTACCAGTGGTTTGTCATAAAAGACGATGTGATCGATGTCGGTGACGTGTAACTCGGCAGCGTCGAGACAGAACTGGACGGCGTGGGCCGGAAACCGCGAGTCGTGTTTTTTCCGCGAGTAGCGTTCTTCCTGCACCGCGTACTCGATGCGCCCATCGCGGATCAGTGCCGCCGCACTGTCGTGGTAGTAAGCCGATATGCCGAGTATGTTCAACTGCCCAACCATATCACAAAGTCTCCGCCGGATGGTGCGTGTTGCAGCCATTGATGATGGGTGATAACGTCGGCGCACCCCGGGTACGAACGCGCGGCGAAACCCGCATTCCGACGAGATATGCCATCAACCGTTTCTTCAGCGGCGGGCGCTTTACGTCCGTGGATCAACCGGTTGCGCTTGGCCGAGTTTGCCGCGCTGCTGATCGTGTTCGCATGCAGCATTTGGCTGCGCCTGCCACATCTGGATCAAGCCCTTTCGGATCGATTCGAATGGATGGCGGCACATACACTGATCGTTAATCACATCTGGTGGGAGGAAGGTGGCGCTGCGAGGCACTACTTTGGTCAGCGCATGACCTTCGGACGCGATGCAGACAGGTACATCAACAATGCGGCTATGTCCAATTTTAATGTCGAGCATCCCTCGGACGACGAAGGCATTTATTATTACCTCTCCCATCCGTCACTTGGTGTGGTGGCGCCGTATTTCATGTTTCGCCTGGTGGGTTCCCGGCCAAGCGTACTCGGCCTGCAAAGCTTCAACATGGGGCTGCAATTTGTCTGCGCGGTTTTCATCTATCTGATTGTATTTCGTCTGGCTGGTTTGCCCGAGCGGTTCAATCTGCCGGCTGTTGTTGGGGCGTCACTGTATCTGGTGTTGCCGGCCACGTTGTGGTTCCACAGCAACACGTATTACATTGAGATTTTTGTCCAGCTGCCGTTCATCCTCTCTATCTATCTGTTGTTACTCTATCGTGACTCGGTCGCCAGAGAATCCACCATGCAATTGCTGTATCTGGTATTGCTCGGACTAGGTCTGGTGGCAACGGTTCTGAGTGAATGGATCGGTGTGTTGCTGAGCGGAAGTATTTTTTTGTATGCAACATTCCGATGGCGGAGGGATCGAGACCTGCGACTGCTGGCCGTGGCCGTGATCGCGCCCGCAATCGGCGTGGGGTTGTTCGTGCTGCAACACAGTCTGATCATCGGCTTTTCCGAATTCATCGGCTACCTGAACAGGCAGTTCCTGTATCAGTCGGGGGTGAACGAAACCTCGATGGTCCTCCCTTGGATCGACCACAGCATCAGACCGTCGGTGATTTGGGAAAATTATCTGCGTGGAATGACGCCACTGTTTTGGCTGCTCGGCGCCCTGCTGATCGCGGCGGCGACATCGTTGCGTCACAAGGTTTTGAAGGAGCGATTCGGCTTAGTGCTGTTTCTGTCGTTTCTGCCGGTTGTATTGCATCATCTACTGCTATTGCGTTTTACTACCGTGCATTGGTATTCAATACTCAAAACCACCTATTTTTTGATATTCGTGGCGTCGCTGCTGATTTACTCGATATGGTCGGTGGGGAAGTGGTCGAAGTGGCACTATCTGGGGTTGACCGCCGTTGTGCTGGCACTGGCGCCGCTCACCAACACCCAGTATCAGGCCTATGCCGAACTGCTCGACCGTGAATTTTACCAGCGCATCGCCCATCCTATTAACGGATTGTCCAGGGACGACGAGGTGGTTTTCATGATTAACGGCTTGCCGCCGTTTCCGCAAACGCTATATTACGCGCGGCGTAATATTCAGCATGTGGACAGCGTCGAGGCGGCCCGGCAATGGTTGAGCGAGAGTCAGCACGAGACGAAGAAAGGAATCGTGTTCCTGCGCCGCGGGGACCCTCACCATGAGCGAATTAACCTGGGCGAATAATCGCCGCACATCGTAGAATCCGACTCCATGCGGCTCTACAACACGCAAACGCAGCGCAAAGAGGAATTCGTCCCCTCAGATCCGGGACGGGTCACCATGTACGTGTGCGGTCCAACCGTGTACAGCTACGCACATATTGGCAATGCCCGACCGGCCGTGGTTTTTGATGTGTTGGCGCGCCTGTTGCGCCGGGAATTCGGTGGATTGAAGTACGTGCGCAACATCACGGATATCGACGATAAAATCAATGCCGCTGCCCAGCAGCAGGGTGTGCCGATCGCCGCGCTCACTGAAAAGTACACCGCCGCCTATCATGCGGATTTGCATGCCTTGGGGGTGTTGCCTCCAGACTCGGAACCACGGGTCACCATGCACATTCCGCAGATCATCGGTATGATTCAGACGCTAGTCGAGCGCGGGAATGCCTATATCGCGGAAGGGCACGTGCTGTTTCATGTGCCGTCGTTTCCCGATTACGGAAATTTGTCTCACCGGAACCATGACGACATGATGGCTGGAGCCCGGGTCGAAGTGGCCCCGTACAAACGCGATCCAGCAGACTTTGTTCTGTGGAAGCCGTCAACCTCGGAGTTGCCAGGTTGGGAGAGCCCCTGGGGCCGCGGTCGTCCCGGTTGGCACATCGAGTGCTCGGTCATGGCTGAGACCCATCTCGGGGAGACCATCGACATTCACGGTGGTGGACACGACCTCGTTTTTCCGCACCACGAAAACGAAAATGCACAGAGCACCTGCAGCCACGACGGCAGGCCGCTTTGCCGGTACTGGGTGCACAACGGACTAATCACCGTAGACGGTGAGAAGATGGCTAAATCGGTGGGTAACATCCTGCTGGTGCGTGATCTGTTGGACAGGGCCGATGGCGAGTCGATACGAATGGCCTTGCTCAGCGCGCATTACCGAGGCCCGTTGGACTGGAGTGAGGCCGCACTCCGGCAGGCCAAACGCAGCCTGGACCGGCTGTATCAGCCGTTGCGCGACATGGAAGACGTGCCCGTCGACGAGTCATCTGAGGCGCCCCCCGAGGCATTTATCGAATGCCTGCGGGATGATTTGAATACGCCCAAAGCGTTTGCAGTGCTGTTTGGGCTCGCCCACCAGGCCCATCTTTCTGCCGACCGCCGTGAACAGGCCCGCATCAAGAATGCGATGCTCGCCTGCGGCGCCATGCTCGGGCTAATCCGGCAAGATCCCGAGGATTGGTTCGCCGGTGGCGCGGACGCGGAAGCAGATACCGCGGAGATCGAGCGTTTGGTCAAGGCACGCGAGGCAGCCCGGGCCGTCCGCAACTTCCCCGCCGCCGATCGGATCCGCGACACGCTTCATCAAATGGGTGTAACCGTGGAAGACGGCGCTCACGGCACTCGTTGGCGGCGCACGGGATAATCGGCATGTCGGAAGCGATCAAACGAGCGCAAGATGAGCTGGCCGGCGAATTCGAGCTGTTCGACGACTGGATGGGGCGCTATGAATATCTGATCGATCTGGGCCGGCAGCTACCGGAGTTTCCGGAGTCCTGGAAGAGCGACGATAACAAGATTCACGGATGTCAGTCGCAGGTCTGGCTGCACACCGATGTTAGAAATGGTTGCCTGCACATCGATGGGACCAGTGATGCGGCGATCGTATCCGGTTTAATTGCGGTCCTGCTGCGAGTGTACAGCGACCGGAGGCCTGAGGATATCCTTACCACCAAACCCGACTTCGTCGCCGACATCGGATTCGATCGGCACCTCAGTCCGACGCGAAGCAACGGATTGGCGGCCATGCTCGAAGCGATCTACGCGCGGGCCCGCGCGGCGCTCGATACGGTTGGCGCCGGGCATTCTGAGGAAACGGGATAGCGGTTCTCGAATTCGGCGGCCCCGATAACGCATGCTGAGGACTTTTCCAGGGCGACCAAGCGGCGTCCTGCCCACACCGGCCAGCCCGGCAGTCAAGTGTGTGCAACGGCTCCTTTATTTACTCCCTCGAAAGCCTTTACTTGGAACGTTGAGCGGGGACGCATTTTGTGCAGTTCGGTGGCGATGTGTTGGGCAAGATGTTCAACCGTCGAATCGACATCGATGAAATAGCATCGGTCGGCTTCGACTTCCAGCTCAAACCGCCCTTGTAACGCGTCGTAAGCGAGGTGCACGCGCAGCTCGTTCCTATCGACCAAATCAGCAGTCGTGGCAATGTAGACATCGTTCCATTTCTCGGCCCACCAGTGTTCCCATTCGGGGTTGCGTTCACCGTTTTCATGAATCTCAATTCGAGATCGATGACCATGCGCGATCCGTTGACAATTGCCGTAATGCTTCTTCAATCCATGACAGTAATGGAAATATGGGGTTGGAGTGGATTCTTGGCGGAGATTGATCACGACGTCAGAAACGTTGTCCGGCACGAGAACCGCAATGGCACGCAGCAGTCGATTGGTGATCGTATTGATAGTGACAGCAGCGTCCTCCAGCAGACACACCGAATTCTCCGGTGAGCGATGGATCAGCGTACTGTTATGTTGATCGGTGAATTCGATTTCCAGAAGACCGTCTCGATATCGCGCTGTTACTTCCGGATGCAGGGCCGGGACCAGCAGCTTGTGATCCACCGTTTCATCAATACAACGCTTGATCAGGTGTTTCGCGGTTCCAAAATCACACACCATGCTCTGCGCATCCAAAGCCCCGTCCAGCTCAAGATCGACAATTAAGCTGTTTCCAACCAGGCCACGTATATTGTCCAGGTAGGCGTAGTCAATTACGGTCAGATGTTCGATAAACAAGCGCGGCATGACGTCTCGGCATATTGTATCCGATGTATTTTAACAGCTGAAACCGGCGAGAGCAGTTGCGACTGTCTGCAGTGAGTGGGACTTATCCAGCGTATTGTCAGTTGGGTTACAATGTGACGGAGACTCAGGCGTTCTCTCGACCTATGCCTACGACTGTAACTCGTTTTCCACCCAGTCCGACCGGATACCTGCATATCGGTGGAGCGCGGACCGCGTTGTTTTCCTGGTTGCACGCCCGACAACGAGGCGGAAGGTTTCTGCTGCGCATTGAAGATACCGACCGGCAGCGATCCACAGACACCTCGGTCCGTGCCATTCTGGACAGCATGGCCTGGCTGGAATTGGATTATGACGAAGAACCGGTGTTCCAGAGCCGTCGTATGGACCGCTATCGGCAGGTGATAGATCGTTTGCTCACCTCCGGCTGGGCCTACCGCTGCTACTGCACCAAGCAGGATCTCGAGCACATGCGTAAACAACAGCGTGCCCGCGGCGAGAAGCCCAAGTACAACGGCCGTTGTCGCGTGGGACAGGCGCCGCCAACGGATGCGGCGTCGGTGGTGCGGTTTAAAAATCCCAGGGAGGGAACAGTCATTGTCGATGATTTGATAAAAGGTAAAATCATAATTGACAACCGTGAACTCGACGACCTGATCATCGCGCGGTCCGACAGTACTCCCACCTACAACTTGACCGTAGTCGTTGATGATATGGATATGGGAATTACCCATGTAATCCGCGGTGACGATCACATCAACAACACCCCTCGACAGATAAACATTCTCAAGGCACTGGGTGCCGATCTCCCGATTTACGCTCATGTACCGATGATATTGGGCGAAGACGGCAAGCGGATGTCAAAACGGCACGGCGCGGTGAGTGTTATGCAGTACCGTGAGGACGGTTATCTGCCGCACGCATTATTGAATTATCTGATTCGACTCGGCTGGGCCCATGGTGACCAGGAGAAGTTCAGCCGCGATCAGATGCTTGACATGTTTGATATACGGCAGGTTCAACGCGGCGCCGCGGTTTTCAGTCCAGAGAAACTGCAGTGGCTGAACTACGAGTACATTAAAGCGGCCGCTCCGGCGGAACTGCTCAGACACGCCCGCGAACATTTCGAACATGCCGGCATCGACATTGAACGCGAGGAGGGCGTTGAGGGTGCGGTGCGGTTGAATCAGGACCGTTCCAAGACACTGAAAGAACTGGTTGAGCGCAGCCTGTTGTTCTTTCGTCCCCCGGATCATTACGACCCCAAAGCGGCCAACAAGCATTTTACGGGAGGTGCCGCCCAAATTCTCACTGAATTGATCGATGCATTCAGGGATATTGATCCCTGGTCGGCGGAACATATTCATGATTGTTTGCATCGGATTGCCGAGCGCCATGGCTTGGGACTGGGCAAGATCGCCCAACCGGTGCGGGTTGCCGTAGCTGGCGTCGCGGTCTCTCCACCCATCGATGAAACCCTTGCCTTGCTCGGCAAGATGCAGACGCTGGACCGCATCCAGGCGGCCTTGAATTTTATCGCCAAAGGAGCATGACCGCGGCCTCAAGATCCACCATCCGGTCGGGTGCCGGATTTTACATCAACGATCTACTCGTACTCGTGCTCCAGGCGGCGGCCCCGAATATGGTCAGATACCCGTTTGTGAAAATAGGCCAGCTCGCCGTTTACAAAAGTGGCCCATACGCTGGAGTGAAATCGATAACCAATGAATGGCGACCATCCACATTTATACAGAATATTTTCCGGCTCTACCTGATAGTGGTCTTCCAAATCCAGTAGAACAAGATCCGCCCAATAACCTTCGCGTATATACCCGCGTTCCTTGATTCCGAATATTTGCGCCGGTGCGTGACTGACCTTCTGCACAATCGTTTCCAGGCTCAGGCGCTTCCAGCGATATAATTCCAACAAGATAAGCAGCGGGTGCTGTACCAGCGGCAGGCCGGCTGCGGCGTTGAAGTATGTCTGTTCTTTTTCCTTCAATGTGTGTGGCGCGTGGTCCGTAGCGATTACGTCTATACGCCCATCGTTAACAGCATCAACAAGTGCGTTACGGTCGTGTGTTGTTTTAATGGCCGGATTACATTTGATCAGTGTGCCCTTATCGCGGTAATCGTTTTGGTCAAAGAATAGATGATGTACACACACCTCGGCGGTAATGCGTTTCTCAACTGTGGGCAAAGGGTTGAGCAACTCCATCTCTTTGGCTGTAGTCAGATGCAGAATATGCAGACGAGTACCGTTTCGTTTGGCGAGTTCGACTGCCATGGTGGAAGATTTGAAACAGGCTTCGCTGGAGCGGATTTGTGGGTGGCAGGCGATGGGGATCGACTCGCCATATTTTTTGCGGAAGATCCGCTCATTGGTGGAAATCGTAGGTGTGTCTTCGCAGTGGGTAGCCACCAGAATTGGCGCCTCGGCGAAAATTAACTCGAGTATCTGTGGGTCTGTCACCAGCAAATTGCCGGTTGACGCACCCATAAACACCTTTATGCCGCAAGCTTCATTGACCGACAGATTGCGAATCTGCTCAATATTGTCATTGCTGGCGCCCAGGTAGAATGAATAATTTGCCCGCGAGTGACTGGCGGCGAGCGCGTACTTGTCGCCCAACAAGACCCGGGTAGTGGTGGGCGGAAGGACGTTGGGCATATCCAGATAACTGGTCACTCCGCCGGCGACCGCTGCGGCCGATTCGGTGGCAATGTCGCCTTTGTGGATCAGGCCCGGCTCACGAAAATGCACCTGATCGTCAATCATGCCCGGTATGAGATATTTGCCGCTGGCGTCAAGAATTTCCGTACGGCCATCCGGAAATAGTTCGTTTTCCACCCGCTCAATACGGCCGTCTACAATCAAGACATCGGCATCGAAGATGCGACCTTCGTTTACCACCCTCACATTTGTGATGAGCCGCTTAGTCACGGCCCCCATCCCTTTGGGTATCATGGAAATAAATGGGGCGCGATCGGTGTCGACCCTCATTAGCTAACATGCAAATATTCTCTCACAGGTAACGGCGATTTGAAGGAATATATTCCTCGTTATAACATAAGTTTTAGACAAAATATGAATAACCCATCAATTCAGCGGCACCAAATCCACAGAATATATTCGGTGCGGCACGGAGAATTCCTAGAGCCCGGAACACGTACACATGTCGGTTGAAATTACTTTGCCGGACGGCGCCAAGAAGACATTTAATGAGCCCATAACAGGTACGGAGATCGCCGCCAGCCTGGGTGAACCGTTGGCCAGACACGCCTTAGCCGTGAAGGTGAACGGTCGACCGCAGGATCTAACGTGCCTCATCCAGCAGGATGCGTCGATCGAATTTATCAACCGCGATTCCGATGCGGGTCTCGAGTTGTTGCGCCACGATGCGGCGCACGTCATGGCTGAGGCGGTTAAGGAACTCTACCCGAACACACAAGTTACGATAGGCCCGGCCATTGTCGACGGATTTTATTATGATTTTGCGAGAGACGAACCGTTCACCCCGGAGGATCTCGAAAAAATAGACCGGCGGATGCGGGAGATTGTCGATCGCGACGAGCCAATAGTCCGGGAAGTCTGGGACCGGGACCGCGCTATTCAATTCTTTCGAGAGGCCGGGGAGGAGTACAAGGCTGAGATTATCGAGGACATCAATGCTGGCGAACCCATTACCGTGTACCGGCAGGGTGAGTTTTTGGATTTGTGCCGTGGTCCGCACCTGGCTTCCACCGGCTGTTTGGGTAAGGCGTTCAAACTGACCAAGGTGGCCGGCGCCTATTGGCGTGGGGACTCCCGCAACCCCATGCTGCAACGGATCTATGGAACCGCGTGGTCTACTCCGAAGCAGCTCAGAGCTTATCTGCGGCGCTTAGAGGAGGCCGAACGGCGTGATCATCGTAAGCTGGCCAAACTGATGGATCTGTTTCACTTTCAAGAAGAGGCCCCCGGTGCAGTCTTTTGGCACCCGCGGGGCTGGACGCTGTTTCGAACCCTCGTGAATTACATGCGTAACAAGCAGGATGCAGCGGGTTACGTCGAAATCAACACCCCAGATTTAATGGATCGGATCCTGTGGGAGAAATCGGGTCATTGGGAGACCTTCGGCGAGCAAATGTTCACCACTGAGACCGATATAGACAGAACCTTGGCAATTAAGCCGATGAATTGTCCCGGTTGCGTTCAGGTATACAAAAACGACTTGCGCAGCTATCGGGATTTACCGCTGAGGTTGTCTGAATTCGGGAAAGTACACCGTTTTGAACCGTCCGGCGCGCTGCACGGACTGATGCGTGTGCGTGCGTTCACCCAGGATGATGCCCATATTTTTTGCACGCAGGAGCAAATCACCGAAGAGAGCAAGCGCGTGTGCGATCTGGTGCTCAACATCTACCGAGACTTCGGGTTTGATGATATTCGCATAAAGTATGCCGATCGGCCGGAGACACGGGTTGGATCCGACAAGGTATGGGATGCGGCGGAGGCGGCTTTGAAGGAAGCGGTGGGCGAAACTGGATTGCAGTACACGCTGAATCCCGGCGAAGGCGCGTTTTACGGTCCTAAACTCGAGTTTGTATTGCGCGACGCGATAGGTCGCGATTGGCAATGCGGGACGCTCCAGGTGGACCTCAATCTTCCCGATCGCTTGGATGCCCGCTACGTCGGTGAGGACGGTGCGAAACACACCCCGGTGATGCTGCACCGGGCTTTGTTCGGGTCTCTGGAGCGGTTCATCGGTATCCTGATTGAACATTACGCAGGCGCGCTGCCGTTCTGGCTGGCCCCCCTGCAAGTGATGGTGGCGACCATTGTCTCGGATGCCGACACCTACGCGCAGGAGTTGGCCGGAGCGTTGCGCGACGCCGGCGTCCGGGCCGAGGCCGATCTGCGCAACGAAAAGATTTCCTATAAAGTCCGGGAACACAGTGTGCAAAAAACACCCGTCATTGCGGTGGTTGGGCGGCGGGAAGTTGAACAACGTAACACCGCGATACGTTTTCTGGGCGACAAACGGCAACGCGTGTTCGATTTTGAAGAAGCAGTCTCTCATTTCGGGGCAGCGGCTAACGTCCCGGACCGCCGGATCAATTGATGAGCAGGCGGGTTCCGTATGTCCTCGGCTTAGGCTGCTGGATAGCGTTTTGGTCCTTGTCCCTGGCTCCTGCCTGCCCGGCATGGTCCGCTGAAGGCGGTTTAACGCTGAGCGGAAAACCGCAGCAAGGCGGAATTCTGTTCGGCAAAGTGCCGGCGGGTTCACGAGTGCTGTTCGAGGGACAGCCGGTCAGGGTGGCGAATACAGGCCAGTTTGTGATCGGCTTCGGCCGCAGCGAGCCGGCCCGCACGGAATTGACCGTCCATTACCCATCCGGAGCAAGCGAGCGCCGTACGCTGCGGATCGAACAGCGGAAATACGACGTTCAGCGCATCGACGGGCTGCCGGACCGGCAGGTTACGCCATCGGCCGAAGATCTGCCCAGGATCCGAAAAGAGGCGGCGCTGATTAGGGAGTCGCGCCGCCGCGACGATCCGCGAACCGATTTCCTGGGGCACTTCATCTGGCCGGTGGAAGGCCGTGTCTCCGGGGTCTATGGCAGCCAGCGCGTGTTGAACGGCAAGCCCAAACGACCACACTACGGCGTCGATGTGGCAGCCGGCACCGGCACGCCGGTGCGTGCTCCGGCAACCGGCACCGTCAGCCTGGTCCATGCCGATATGTATTTCACTGGTGGGACCGTTATGCTCGATCATGGCCACGGGGTGTCGTCGATATTCATACATCTCAGCGAAATTCACGTCGCTCCGGAACAGCGTGTCGAGCGGGGTGAGATAATCGCCGAGGTCGGAGCCACCGGTCGGGCCACCGGTCCCCACTTGCATTGGGGCATGAACTGGTTCGAGAGACGCCTGGATCCACAGCTCACCGTGCAACCCATGGGTGCGGCCGTTCACTGATTCGACAGCTTGGCCCCGGTTCGGACCGGGGGTAGCCCGGGACGATGTACCGCGATCCGGGATCTAGGATTGCGATATGCAGATGGTAGGATTTTGGTATTATCGGGCTAGCAGTCTGTTGGACCTAGGGGATTGTAGCGAGGCGGGTGGGAAGTCGAGAACAGTTTGACGATTTTTCGAGGCGAATAGCCGGCCGCTTAACGGGCAAAATCGTTACATCGGACCGTTTACCCCATTGCCGCGGTAGATGCATCCTTAGTCAGACAGACTGCTAGAATCGAGAATCGGCGAGGATGCGCAATGGAATCACCAGAAATCATCGAGGTGGAACCGAACACCAATACAATAGCCTGCGACGGCGGCGGCGGGGTAATGGGTCACCCGGTGGTTTATTTGATATTTGAAGACAGGGAATATATCGATTGTTACTACTGCGGGCGCCGTTTCCTGCGCCTCGCGCAGGTCGCACCTCGGTCCCGCGATTGACATCAATCACTCGCCCATTGGCGATTATTCGAGTCCGCAACATTAAATAACTGGTAAACCGAACCTTACGGTTAAATTCGACCGGCAACTTAAATCGTCAGTCGTTCACGTTTTACATTGTTTAATCTTTTTAGCATGTCAACCGGAAACACCAGGAGATAGTATGAGACTGTTACTTTTGGCTTTTACTTTTGGTGGTGTCATCGTGATGATTACCGCCGCCCGGGCAGCTGATCCTGCATATGAGACAGAGGTTGAAAGATTGAGTTACGCGATCGGTCATCAAATCGGCCAGAACCTGAAACGCGACGAGAGTCTGCAGATCGATGCCGACGCGTTGTTTGCGGCGATACGGGACGTGTTGTCCGGGGCGGAACCAAAGCTGTCGTCGGCACAACGGCAAACCGCTATTCGAAACTATCAGGAAAACCGTCAGAAACAGCAGGCACAGGTCGCCGCCGACAACAAACAGGCCGGGATGAGGTTCCTCAATGAAAATCGGAGCAAAACTGGCGTCAGCGAGACGTCCAGCGGTCTTCAGTATCGAATCCTGACCCCCGGTAACGGTGAATCGCCCGATTCCGACGATACGGTGGTAGTGCATTATCGCGGCACCCTGCTGAGCGGCGAGGAGTTTGACAGCTCGTATCGGCGCAACAAACCGGCTTCGTTGCCGTTGACGGGCGTGATCAACGGGTGGAAAGAGGCTTTGCCGATGATGAAGAAGGGCGCAAAATGGGAATTGTATGTGCCCTCCGAACTGGCTTACGGCGAGCGCGGCGCCGGGGGGCGGATCGGTCCCAATGAGACCTTGATATTTCAAGTTGAGCTGTTGGAAATACGATAATGAACGCGACAACGACGATCGAGCAAACATGATGATATTGTGGCTACATCCTAGACCCAACGCCGGAACCCACCGTCACTGCCGTTGCCGGTGCTCGCAACGTGACGGTCGTTCATTGAACCTTGACTTGAACCTGTAACACGTACGTCAACACGAGCCACTTGCTATGTCGGCCTTGAACATATTGTTTTTATTGCTGATTACAATAGTCCTTGTGCTGCTTGGCTTGCTGATTTGGCGGCGCCGCAGCGGAGCCCGCAGCATGCCCGACTTCGAACGCCAGAGCTCGTTATTGAACTCCAGCCAGCGGGCGCTGTATCAGACATTGAGTAGCACAGTCGGTCCGCACTCGGTGGTGATCCCAAGAGTAAACCTGGGCAGCCTGGTTCGATACCCCGGCGACGACCCGCAATTTCAAGAGCACTGGAAGCGGGTTCTGAAGCACTGGGTAGACTTTGTGATTTGCAGCCCGAACAGCGTACGACCGGTGTTGGCGATAAAGCTCGAGACCAGAAATGAACGGAAACTGCGCAAGCTGGGCGGCTTCAACGTCCTGGATGACACCTTGGTCAGCGCCGGGATCCCGTTATTGAGGTTGCGCACCGCCGACAACTACGACAGCGGGTCAGTCATGCATGAAATCAGATGGGCGTTGGGCAAGCAGCAGCGAAGTCGTGACGATGGTCTGTTCAACACCGAGGAACTGCCGGATCCGAGGCTTCCTATAAAGCCCGCTGATGACCAAGGCTCGGACATCCAGCGCAGCGCAACGGGCGAGTTCGTGACCGAGCGTGAGATGCCCGGCGCTTCCTGAGAATTGTCCACCGATCAGGGATCGGCTCGTTTTTTGCTATCGAGCTTGGCGCGGACCTGGTCCATGTCCAGGGCCCTCGCGTTCCCAATCAGTTGTTCCAGTGCGCCGGCGGGCACCGCTCCAGGTTGCGAAAAAACCACGACCTGCTGCTTGAAAATCATTAAAGTTGGGATCGACCGAATATTGAACGCCTGAGCCAACGCTTGTTCGGCTTCGGTGTCAATCTTTCCAAACACAATGTCGTCGTGTTTCTCGGCCGCGGCCTCAAAAATCGGCGCGAAAGATGTGCACGGACCGCACCAGGAAGCCCAAAAATCGACGAACACCAGGTCATTAGCGTCGATGACCTGATTGAAGTTGGCGTTGGTAAGCTCCGTAGTATGCATGTAATTTAGGTGAGTGCGCCAAAGATGCGATCGCGTATGTCATCGACCGTGCCTATACCGTCGATGCGCACGTAGGTCGGGGCCGCCCCGTCATTGGTCTCGCTCCACTGAGAATAGTAGTCGATCAACGGTTCGGTTTGTTCGTGATACACGCGCAACCGCTCCCTGACGGTTTCTTCTTGGTCGTCGTTACGTTGGGTCAACGGATCTCCGCTCACATCGTCCTTACCTTCGACCGATGGTGGATTAAAAATCACATGATATGTACGGCCAGACGGCAGATGGACCCGGCGACCGCTCATTCGCTTGATGATTTCGTCGTCTGGAACATCGATTTCGATCACATAGTCTACGGTTATTCCTTTGACCCTCATCGCTTCCGCTTGCGGTATGGTTCGCGGGAATCCATCGAACAAGTATCCGTTTGCACAATCCGGCTCCTGCAGCCGCTGTTCGATCAAACCGAGTATGATGTCGTCAGATACCAGACCTCCCGCATCCATGACCTGTTTAGCTGCCAGTCCCAGCGGGGTGCCGGCTTTGACGGCCGCCCGCAGCATGTCACCGGTGGAGATCTGTGGAATATCGAATCTATCGGTGATGAAACCCGCCTGGGTGCCCTTTCCGGCGCCCGGGCCACCCAGTAATATCGCTTTCATTCGATACTCCTCGTCGGTCGTCCGTTATCATGGGATTGGAGGGGAATAAATTTATCATACTGGGTCTCGCGGTCTACAAGAAAATCACGATACCCTTATAGAAAATGCAGGCGTTGAATCGCCGATTATTATGGAATCAAATCCCGCAAGCAGTCCGAGCACGCGCCGTCTGGGTCGATGGATGACCCATGTCGCTTGGATTCTCGCCGTAGCCGTCCTGACCTTTTTGTTTACCGGCCTACTCGACCGACAACACAATCCGAACCAGAGTCCAGCAACCGGCAGTGCGGTGGATGGTGGCCTGGAGGTGCAGTTGCAGAGAAACCGATACGGTCATTATGTGACCGATGGCACAATCAATGGGGAGAGAGTGGAATTCCTGCTGGACACCGGTGCAACTGATGTAGCAATTCCGCAAAAGATTGCGGCCCGGCTTAGACTGCAGCGGGGCATGCCGTTATCGACCTACACCGCTAACGGTACGATAATCACCTATGCCACTCTGCTGGACAGAGTGGCGGTCGGTGGCATCGCTGCCGACAAGGTGCCCGCGACGATCAACCCACGTCTCGGCAGTGATCAGGTGTTGCTGGGCATGAGCTTTTTAAAGCGCTTTGAGTTATTGCAACGCGGCGAAATTCTCACCATTCGAGGAAACCGCAGCCGGCCATAAAAGAGTTTTAACGCCAGCATGGTCTGAGTGGGACGGCCGGTTCTCGACCTGACCGCCCACCCGGCATCGGAGATTCGAGCCGATTCAGGTTATGTTCAGCTACGATTCAGGCCGTATTCAGCGGTACACGCGTAGTCTATCCCCTCATCGAGCAGGAACCATTCACCCGGCATGGAACCGCCGCAAACTCTACGTTAAAGGAGCCCGATAATGCAGCGTGTAGCCACTTTGTCTGCGATATCAGTATTGGGATTGTTGCTGGCGATGCCGGTCAATGCCGGACCGCGCCACAGCGATCAAAGCTACTATGACTATGCCGAGGTGCTTAACGTCAAGCCGATCACTGAAGTCGTGCGTGTCGATGTACCCAAGCGCGAGTGTTGGATAGAAACCGAAACCCGTTACGCCCCACATGCATCGAAGTCCATCACTCCCGAGATTGTTGGTGCAATTATCGGCGGCGCGCTGGGCAACCGGTTCGGCAACGGACGCGGCCGGCATATCGCTACCGCGGCGGGTGCCGTGCTGGGCGGATCCATCGGACACGACATGAAAAGGCGACATGGTCGTGCCTACGAGGAGCCGGTGGAGCGCTGCGACATTCGGCACGAATATCACGAGCAGGAACAGGTCATCGCTTATCGGATCAAATATAGATACGATGGCAGGATATACCGGACGAGAATGGGTCGCGATCCGGGAGATCGGATACGCGTTCGGGTAAACGTCGCGCCGGCGGAATGATGGCAAAAATCGGACACTGGCTTGCGGTGTATAATGGTGCCGGCACTGGAGGTAATTTCGGTGCCGACCCATTATGAAAGCGCTCAACAACATTCTGTTTATCGCCTTTTTCGGATGGTTGGCATCTGCGACTGCAGCGCCGCCTCTTTGTGAGGGCAATGTAACCAGTCTCGATACTGCTGCCACGGTGGTGAAGAAACGGACCGGTGGTCAGGTCTTGTCCGCTGACGGAGAAAAAATTGACGGCCAGTTAATGTATCGAATCAAGATTCTGACGCCGGGCGGACACATACGAAATATCTACGTAGATCCTTGCCCAAAGCAGTGAGAGTCTTATCAGAGTAGATCTAATGCGTGTGCTGGTCGTCGAGGATGAGGACAAAATACGGGAACAACTCGTGTCCCGTCTCCGCGAACAGGGGTTTGTCGTCGATGCAGCAACGGATGGTGAGGAGGGATTGTATTTTGGACGGGAGTATCCCGTCGATGTGGCGGTCATTGATCTCGGGCTGCCAAAAGTAGACGGCATCGAATTGATCCGCCGGTTGCGGACGGGCGGCCGTAATTTTCCAATCTTGATACTGACCGCTCGGTCCCGCTGGGAAGAAAAGGTGCAGGGCCTGGAGGCGGGGGCGGATGATTATCTGGCCAAACCTTTCCACATCGAGGAACTGTTAGCGCGGGTCAGGGCATTGCTTCGACGTGCGGCGGGATTGGCGCAATCCGCGATACAGTGCGGTCCGGTGATGCTGGACACCTCCAGCCAGGAGGTCCTTGTCGATGGCAGGTCGTTGACGCTGACCGCATACGAATACCGGCTGTTGCAGTATATGATGCTCAACTCAGGAAAGGTGTTGTCCAAGGCCGAACTCACCGAGCACATTTATCAGGAAGATGACGATCGCGACAGCAACGTCATCGAAGTTTTTATCGGCCGCCTGCGTAGAAAACTGGATCCGGACAATCAAATCAAACCCATTGAAACACTGCGTGGTCGCGGCTATCGATTCAATCTCCTCCGCACGCCGTGACCCTGTCCCTCAACAACCGAATGTTGATGGCGGCGAGCGTGGCGTCGGTTGTGTTTCTTGGATTGACCGGTTGGGTGCTGGATCGGGCGTTTAGAGCAAGCGCAGAGACGGGTGTCCATAACCATCTCCAGGGCCAGCTCTACGGACTGCTGGCCGCGGCGGATATCGGTGCCGATGGTCGACTGCGTGTGCCGGACCCGCTGCCCGAACCGCGCTTTTCACGCATTCGCTCCGGTCTGTATGCGCGAATCGTCGATGCCGCCGGCGACCACGTCTGGCGCTCACCGTCGCTGTTGGGGAGCGAGCTGCCGGCCGGCGACGGGCTCCCGCCCGGCCGATCCGATTTCGGGCGCACCGAGACCTCCGACAGCGAGGCACTGTTTTGGCTGCGGTTCGGAGTGGTTTGGGAGGTCGGTGACGGGACGGTCAGTAAATATGACTTCGAGGTGGCGGAGGACCTCGTCAATTACAGTGCGTCGGTGTCCAGCTTTCGCCGGAGTTTATGGTTCTGGTTGGGTGGTGCGGTGGTGGTTCTGCTCGTAGTCCAGGGCGGTGTGCTGCGTTGGAGTTTGAAGCCGGTGCGCGTCGTGGCCGACGAGGTTGCGGCCATTGAGCGGGGCAATGCATCCCGGTTGTCCGCGGATTATCCCCGCGAGCTTTCCGGTTTGACGCGAAATATCAATGCCTTTATCGATAATGAGCGCCGTCATATTGACCGCTATCGGAACACCCTGGGCGATCTCGCCCACAGCCTCAAGACACCGCTGGCGGTCCTGCGCGGGATTGTCGAGGCGGACCGCGAGCCGGACCGAGACGGCATCGCGGTCCAAATCGATCGCATGTCGGACATCGTCGACTATCAGCTCCGCAGGGCCGCAGCCGCCGGCCGGCGCACCATCGCCGCACCGGTGCCGGTGTGTGCCGCTGTTGGCAAAGTGAGCAACGCCTTACGAAAAGTTTACACCGATCGAAACATCACCATCACGTCGAGCATACCCGACGATCTGTGTTTCTACGGCGATGAGGGCGACTTAATGGAATTGCTCGGTAATCTCCTGGACAACGCGTTCAAGTGGAGCCGAGCGCACATTGCAATCTCGGCACAGGCGGCGTCGGGGGCGGCCGGTCACCGCGCCGGACTGCGCCTGTTGATCTCCGACGATGGTCCTGGGATCGACGACGCCATGCGCGAGCGGGTCCTCGCACGCGGGGTTCGTCTGGATGGCCGCGTCGACGGTCAGGGTCTGGGATTGGCTTCGGTGAAGGATATCGTCGATGCCTACGGCGGCGCGTTGACAGTTGACACCAACACGCAGGGCGGTGCGGACGTGCTGGTAGTAATTCCGGGAAGGTGACTGCAGCGCATGGCGTGGTGGGGAAAGCTGATCGGTGGAGCCTTTGGTTTTATGGCTGGCGGTGCCCTGGGGGCGGCCCTGGGTGCCGCGCTCGGTCACCAGTTCGACAAGGGTATGGCGTCGGTACTCACCGAAGGCGCCGTCCGAGTTGGTAACCGCGAGCGCCGCCAGACTGCTTTCTTTGCCGCCACTTTTGCCGTCATGGGTCATGTAGCGAAGGCGGATGGCCAGGTGAGCCGCGTCGAAATCGACATGGCCGAAAGTATCATGCGTCAGCTGCGTCTCAACCCCCAGCAACGTGAAACCGCCATCAATCTATTCCGGGACGGCAAGCGGCGTGAGTTCCCCCTCGATGAGATCGTCGATCAGCTACGCCAGGAGTGCGGGCGCCGCACCACCCTGCTACGGATGTTTCTGGAAATACAAATCCAGGCGGCGCTGGTCGATGGACCGCTGGACGCGGTGGAGAGGGGTATGCTGCTGCGAATTACCGACCGGCTTGGGCTTTCCCAGGCGGATTTTGAGCATATCTTGCTGTTGATCCAAGGCGCCGCGGCGTACGAACGGCGCCCGGCGGTGCACCGGCGGCCGTCACTTGACGATGCCTATCGAGCGCTCGGTATTACTGCGAACGCCAGCGACGCGGAGATAAAAAAGGCATATCGCCGCTTGATGAATCAGCATCACCCGGACAAACTAGTCGCACGGGGGTTACCCGAGGAAATGATCAAACTGGCGACGGTGAAGACTCAAGATATCCGAACCGCTTATGAGCAAGTTCGGCGCGCGCGCCGAGCGCATTGAATGGAAAGGCCTTATTGGTGCAATATCTCCGATTGACTCAATATCCATAACTTGGGGATGAAACTATGGTGATGGCAATTCGTGTGCACGAGACCGGGGAGACCGACCAGATGCGTTGGGAGGAAATCGATGTCGGGGAGCCGGGCCTAGGGCAGGCACTAATACGGCACACGGCGGTTGGTCTCAACTACATCGATGTGTATTTCCGCGAAGGAACTTATCCGGCCCCACACTTACCGATGATTCTCGGCCTGGAGGCGGCGGGGGTGGTGGAGGCGATCGGGCGCGGTGTGTCCGAGGTGGCGGAGGGCGATCGTGTCGCGTATGCCAGTCCGCCGATCGGTGCTTACAGCGAAAAGCGGCTGTTTCCGGCCGACCGCCTGGTCAAACTTCCGGATGAGATCCCCGATCAGACCGCGGCGGCAATGATGTTGCAGGGACTGACCGCGCAGTACCTGCTGAGGCGGACCTACAGCGTAAAGCCGGGGGACATTATATTGTTTCATGCCGCTGCCGGGGGAGTCGGTTCGATTGCCTGTCAATGGGCCAAGCACCTCGGTGCTGTCGTCATCGGGACTGTTGGCTCGAAGGAGAAAGCCATACACGCAGCCGGTCTGGGTTGTGATTATCCCATTGTTTATACTGAGGAAGATTTCGTTGAGCGCGTGAAGGAGATCACCAACGGGGCCGGGGTTCCCGTAGTCTACGATTCTGTGGGTGCAGACACCTTCGTCAAATCTCTGGATTGTCTGCGGAAACTGGGATTAATGGTAAGTTTTGGCCAATCGTCCGGGGCGGTGCCCACAATCAATCCGGCCGTGTTGAGCCGTAAAGGTTCTCTGTACCTCACTCGGCCCACACTGTTTGACTACACGGAAAAACGCTCTGATCTGTTGTCGTCCACGGACGACTTGTTCACGGTCGTCAAAAGCGGTGCGGTGAAAATCGAGGTAAACCAAACCTACGCATTGACAGACGCCGCCCAAGCCCATGCGGATCTGGTGGCCAGAAAAACCACCGGTTCAACGGTGCTGATCCCCTGATCCTGATGAAATCATTGACGATCCTCGGCAGCTAACCTATTGATAGTTATGATCATTTCTATCAGCAGCATGATGCTTGCCACGCCGATGACGACGATGCCCACCACGTCCAGCATGGTCAGACCCCGGTCGAAACCCAAGGCCAGAGTCAGCCACCCATTGTTTCCGGCGATGGCCGGTAACCAGGAAATCGGTTGACCATAATCCGTAAACGGCTGCGCGATGAGCAAGGCTATCACCAGCAGATGCAGTTCTGTTGGACCGAATACCGGCAGTTCCATTACGCGGGTCAGTTCGGCCCTGATGAGACCACTAATAATCAGCAGCAGGTAAAAGATGACAATCACGAGTCCGATAACGAAATGTGCGCCCTCGATCATAAAGATACCCATTCCAATGAGCGCTACACTCAGGGCATCACCGAAATGATCGAGGTAAAAACCCAACTGAGTGGGTCTGCGGGCGCGCGCCACGACACCGTCGAGGGTGTCTGCGAACCAGTGGACGAACACGAATACTGCGCCCAACAGGCACATCCAGGGAGACCAGCGGGTCAAGTAGAGGCTTAGGCAGGCCAGGGCCGACGCCACCATCCCGATGATTGTGATGCCGTTGGCGCTGAGCCACGCAGGTACATAGGGCAGCAATTGCGGAAAAAACCACTTTACAAAGGGATCAAAGGGACTGTTTTCAATCTTTTTCACGGCCGGAATCGCTTGATGAATTGTTTAACTCAAGTTATGAAAAAATGTTCTTATGCTATTGTTATTACTGGATACTAAGCCGACACACCGGCAGTTACGGCAGCGCTACGGGGGCGGCGGCCTGCCACTCGGATGCGCGATGCTCCGCGACGATGGTGGTGTACAATCCACCGCGGACATTGAACTCGGCGGTGAGTTTGAGGTAGCGAGGAGTAACCGCGGCGACCAGATCATCCAGGATCTGGTTGGTGACTGCCTCGTGAAAAGTCGGTTGGTCACGGTACGACCACATATACAACTTTAACGACTTGAGCTCCAAGCATTTCCTGTCTGGCACGTATTCCAAGTGAAGGTGAGCGAAGTCAGGTTGTCTGGTTTTTGGACACAGGCAGGTAAACTCGGGTATTCGAATACGGATGGTGTAGTCACGCTCAGTCTGTGGGTTATCGAATGTTTCTAGTTCCCGGCGCGGCTGAGTAGGCATCGGGTGGTTCCTATGTTAGGTTCGATGTTGCATTGTAACGTATTACGTTTGACTGCTTTGAAGTTCGAAAGTCTGGTAACGATCCCCCAATTTGCCATGACAATTGACCGGCGGTTGATTGCTGCGGAATAGTTGATGCGTTTGTTACACGTAAAACTATCCGGTTTTAAATCGTTCGTCGATCCGACCGTAGTCTCGGTCCCTTCCGATTTAGTCGGGATTGTTGGTCCAAACGGATGTGGAAAATCGAACGTAATCGATGCCATCCGCTGGGTGATGGGAGAGTCGTCGGCAAAGACTTTGCGCGGTGATCACATGGCGGACGTAATATTCAACGGATCCACCGTCCGTAAACCGGTCGGTAAAGCGTCTGTCGAGTTGGTGTTTGACAACAGCAATGGTGAGGCGCCCGGTGCCTACGCAAAATACGGAGAAATTTCAATTCGCCGGGAATTGTCGCGCGACGGGCAATCGCAGTATCTAATAAACAAGATACGGTGCCGCCGCCGTGACATTACTGATATATTTCTCGGCACCGGTCTGGGACCGCGTTCGTACTCAATCATTGAACAGGGTATGGTAAGCCGTGTTATCGAAGCTCGGCCGGAAGAGCTCCGGGTTTTGATCGAAGAAGCTGCGGGCATCTCAAAATACAAAGAACGTCGGCGCGAGACCGAGACCCGCATCCGCCACACACGAGAAAATCTTGGACGAGTCGAAGATATACGTGGCGAGTTGGATGCCCAATTACGCCGACTAAAACGCCAGTCAAGCGCGGCGGCCCGCTACAAGACCCTCAAACAGGAAGAGCGTTTGGTCCGTTGCCAACTGATGAGTCTGCGTTGGCGAGATTTGAGTGTGCAAGTACAGACCCTGGATGACGAGCTCGACAAACTACAACGCGAAGTGGACACCGTGGTCTCAGATCTGAAGCGGACCGAGTCGGGCATCGACAAGTTGCGGGAGGAACAGCGCGCTGCAGCGGAAAACCTAAATCATGTACAGGGAACGCTATACCAGTTAGGGGCGGATATTGCGAACAACGAACAAGGAATCGAACATGTCCGCGAGACCCGTCAGCAACGACAACAAGAACTCGAGCGGTTGATGGAGGCACAATCGGAAGCGGATCAGCATTTGAATGCCGATCGGGAGCGCATGACTAAGCTGACCCAACAACTGGACATTTGCCGGCCACGAGTGGGGCAGGTGGCTCGGGATTTCGACCAGGCGATACTGTCTCTGGAGGCGGCAGAGCAGGCGTTTCAGCATTGGCAGTTGGAGTGGGAGGAATATGGCCGTCACGCCGGGCGGCCCGAGCAGGAGCGTGAAATTCAGCGCGCGCGCATCGATGAGCACCACCGCCGGATTGAACACATTGCCAATCGACAAGCGCGTCTGGCGCAGACCCTGAACGAAACCGAGTCTGTTCTGGAGCAGGTTCACATCGAAGATCTGCGCGGGCGTGTCAAGGAGCTGGACGCGCAATGCCTTAATCTGGAAATCCGGATCAATGACTTCGACGAACGCATAACTCAGCAACGCGGACAATGCGAGCAGACTGCGAAGACACTTGAGCACACACTCCACCAACACCAAGCTGCCGAAGCCGGTTTAAAATCGTTACGAGAAATTCAAGCGGCCGCACTTGGTACGGACAACGACGTTGTGGCGGCCTGGTTGGGACATGCGGGTCTCGCCGACGCATCGCGCCTGGCAACCAAGTTGGAAGTCGAACCGGGTTGGGAGAGGGCGGTAGACTGCGTGCTGGGACGCCGGTTGGGGGCGGTGTGTATCGACACACTGGGGACAGTGGCGGACGCCGGTGATGGCTTGACCAATCTCGACATGTACTTTGTCGAACAGCGAAATCCAACCGGGAACCAGGCACCAGCTTCGCAGCCCAACCTGTCGGACAAGGTCCGCTGCCGACAAATCGACTTACAGCACTGGCTGGCCAAGGTGTACATCGCCGACGATTTGACGTCCGCGCTGTCTCGTCGCAGCGGATTATCGGATCACGAATCGTTGGTTACCCGCGATGGCATCTGGGTCGGCAGGAGCTGGATGGCCGTGAGCAATGGCGACGGAGCCAGGGCCGGCATCATGGTCCGGAAACATGCAATTGATAAGCTACTCGCCGAAGCCGCCAGCCTGGACGAACAGGTAACAACGCTATCGCAACGTGCTAAGCAAAGTCAGCAAGGACTGCGGGAGCTCGAGACTCAACAATCCGAGCAGCGTCAGCGACTCAGTGAGCAGATTCAACAAAGAACCGCATTGCACAAGCGACTCGGGCACGACGAGGCGCGGGTCGACGATTTGACCTCGCGGCGTGATCGAATTCGAGGAGAACTGGCGGAGCTTGACCAGGACCTCGAACAAGCGGAGGCAGAGCTTACTCACGCGCGTTCAAGATTGAATACGGCTCAGCAGTTGTCCGAAGACTTCCAGTCCCGACACGCCGAATTGTCGCGTGAACGGTCGCGGCTGCGAAAAACACTGGAGCACGCTGCGGGACTAGCAAATGACGTTCGCGAAACTAAGCATCGTGAGCAGTTCGAAGAGAAGCGTTTGCAAGCGGCGTTCGACGCAGTTGGCGAGAGTATCACGAGATTAGAACGTCAACGATCGAGTCTGGCGGAGCGGAAAACCGAATTACGGAGACTGATCGATGACGTGGATTCACCGGAAGTTCACCATCAGGAACAGTTGCAGCGGTTGCAGGAGCGGCGCACTGAGGTAGAGAAGGAGCTGCGTCAGGCGCGCCAGCGGTTGGAAAACCTCGAAGCCTCCATTCAAAGCGAAGAGCAGGCGCGAATCGGACACGAAGACGCTGTTCAGACCTCGCGTGAGGATCTACAGCAGTTGCGGCTGCAACGGCAAGAACTGTTGGTTCGCCGCGATACGCTTGCTGAACAAATAAACGAAATGGGCGGCGATCCGCAAGCGTATTTGACAGATCTGCCGGCCGACGCGGATGAACAGGCATACCAGGAAAAGCTGGAACGGATTACCAAACGCGTGGAACGTATAGGTCCGGTGAATCTGGTGGCGATCGAGGAGTTCGAGGAGCAGTCCGAGCGTAAAACCTACCTGGACAAACAGTACCAGGACCTGACCGAAGCGTTGAATATGCTTGAAAGTGTGATTCACAAGATTGACCAAGAAACCCGGGCACGCTTCAAATCGACCTATGACAACCTCAATACGCGGTTTCAGGGCTTTTTCCCGCGGTTGTTTGGTGGCGGCAGTGCTTATCTGGAGCTCACGGGCAGCGATCTGCTCGACACCGGGGTGACGGTGCTGGCCCGGCCCCCCGGCAAACGAAACAGCACGATACATTTATTGTCCGGGGGCGAGAAAGCGTTGACGGCGGTGGCTTTGCTGTTTGCGTTTTTCGACCTCAATCCTGCGCCGTTCTGTATTTTGGACGAGGTCGATGCGCCGTTGGACGATGCGAACGTCGAACGTTATTGTAAGATTTTGCGAACCATGGCTGATCGAACCCAGTTGATATTCATTACTCACAACAAAATTACCATGGAGGCGGCCCAGGTTTTGATTGGAGTTACGATGGCGGAACCGGGCGTGTCCCGGTTGGTGTCGGTTGATCTGAACGAGGCGATAGAGATGGCGCAATGATCGAACTGCAGACGGCTTTGGTCATTGCCGGTATCGTTTTGTTTATTATAATTGTGATCATCTCGTATGATCGATATCGGCTGATGCGGATCAAGGAGCGGGAATCCAGGCTGCGCGAAATCGACGCCGAGTGGCAGGAGCCGATGCTGGTGCGGCGGGAGGAGGTTGAGGACAATCCTGCCGTTCCGGGTGATGACGACCACTATGTGTTGTCGCCCGAAGCGTCGGAGATTGAGCCCAGCTTGTCGCTGGACGTCGATGACTTCGACCGCGAGTTGCGCGACGCCGAGGACGTGGCGCTCACCCCCATTCACGGTACCGAAATTCGGGTAACCGAACATGTTCATGCCGCCGACGAAAGCGTACAGATCGATTTTGTCGCGCGGATCCCAGGGAAGAATATTATCAAGCGAGACACCGCCCTCGGCCTGTACCGCCAGTTTGAGTTCGACCTCAAAAAACCTCGCCGTATTTTCGGTTTCACACATCCGTCCCAAGTGTGGGCGGATTTGGAGCGGGAATCTGAAACGGCCAGATTTACTCATTTTGGTATGACCCTGCAGCTGGCTGATCGTCACGGACCCGTGACCGAATCCGATCTGAATAGATTTTCACAAATGGTACTGCGCTTTTCGGAGGTTTTCGGCCGCCGTTTCAGTTTCTCCACATCATTTGACGAGGCTCTCAAACAAGCCGCTTTTCTGGACGAATTCTGCAAGAAATTCGACGCCCTGGCGATTCTCAATGTCCTCACCGACGGTGGGCGCGGGTTTTCCGGCATCGATATTGATCGTCATGCGCAGGAATTAGGGATGGAGTTCTCCGGGCGCAACTACTATCAAAAGGTGCGCAGATCCGGGGTGCGCACAGGCCGGCTTTACGGTCTTGCAAATTTGTTTGGCAACGGTGAGATCGAGCTGGAAAACGAGGAGTTCCGAACCGACGGTCTGACGCTGTTCATGAACATTCCCGCCACCAAGAGGCCGGTAGATACGTTTCGGGAAATGGTGACTGATGCAAAATCGCTGTGCGATCGATTGGGCGGTAAACTGGTCGATCAAAATAGAAAGCCCATGAGCGATAGGGGCCTTGAGCAGATCAGTCAACAGATTCGAAAAATAGAACTCGAGATGGAGCAGGAACACGTACCGTCGGGCGGAGATATCGCAGTGCGTCTTTTCTAGGGCGGAATGATCCCGACAAAACAAGCGCTGAAACGGGCGGCCGAGCTGCGCGATCTGCTCAATGAACACAACTACAACTATTACGTACTCGATCAACCGGTCATATCGGATGCCGAGTATGATCGGCGTTTACGCGAACTTCAAACACTGGAAGCGGAACATCCCGAGCTGATCACGATCGACTCGCCGACTCAGCGTGTTGGCGCCAAGCCGGTGTCCGGTTTTGTACCAGTCAAACATGAAGTACCGATGCTGTCGCTTAACAATGCCTTTGGCGCGGATGCAGTGGAGCTGTTTGATCGCCGGATTCGAGACCTGACTCGCGTGGATGCGGTGGAGTATGCCGCGGAGCCGAAGCTCGACGGCCTGGCCGTCAGTTTATTGTATGAGCGCGGATTGTTGGTGCGAGGTGCGACCCGCGGCGACGGCGCTACCGGTGAAGATGTCACTCAAAACGTGCGAACGATACGCTGCATTCCGTTGCGGTTGAAAGGTGAGTCTTTTCCCCCACGTTTGGAGGTGCGCGGCGAAGTGTTCATGAGCCATGACGGATTCAGGTTGCTCAATGAAGAGCAGCAGCGTGCGGGAGCCAAAGTTTTCGTTAATCCTCGCAACGCGGCCGCGGGCAGTTTGCGGCAACTGGACCCCGCATTGGCGGCTGCACGGCCACTGGAAATGTACTGCTACGCGGTTGGACAACATGAAAATAGTGAACTGCCCGATCGACAATTCGACTTGTTGAAACTTTTGGCGCGCTGGGGGTTGAGAGTCTCGCCGCTTGCCGAAGTCGTGACCGGGGCCGATGGCTGTCTGGCGTATTACGACAAACTGGCGGGCCGGCGGCTGTCATTACCATATGGGATCGACGGCGTCGTGTACAAGGTTAACAGTTTGGCCCTGCAGGAGGTCCTCGGGAACATATCCCGCGCCCCGCGTTGGGCGCTGGCGCACAAGTTTCCAGCTCAGGAGGAGACCACCGAGGTGCGAGGCATCGAACTCCAGGTGGGTCGCACCGGGGCGGTGACGCCCGTGGCGCGACTCAGGCCGGTGTTCGTTGGTGGGGTTACGGTGTCAAACGCTACTTTGCACAATCGATCTGAGATCGAACGCATGGACATCCGGGTCGGGGACACCGTGGTCGTGCGGCGGGCGGGTGATGTCATCCCGGAGATCGTCAAAGTCATCGAACAGCGCCGGCCGAAGGCAACCAGGCGGTATCGCTTTCCCGACACCTGTCCGGTCTGCGCAGCGCACATCGTTTACGAGGGCGGGGAGGGCGTGATCGCGCGATGCAGCGGCGGACTTTATTGTTCCGCCCAACGCAAACAGCACATCAAACATTTCGCCTCACGCAAGGCCATGGATATCGAGGGACTCGGCAACAAAATCGTGGACCAGCTGGTCGATACCGGCTTGGTGAAGGACGTCGCAGACCTATATCGGCTGGACGCGTCCGCAGTAGCTGGTCTCGAGCGCATGGCCGAAAAATCGGCGGGCCAGCTCATCGACGCCATTACGCGGAGTAGACGGACCACGCTGGAACGGTTTTTATTTGCCCTCGGGATACCTCATGTCGGAGAGAACACCGCCCGGTTGCTGGCCACACACCACGGCTGTCTGGAGAGCGTTGCCGAGTCGAGTGAGGATGATCTTCAATCCATACCGGACATCGGTCCAATCGTGGCCCGAAGTATACATGCCTTCTTTCGGCAGCCACACAATGTCGAGGTGATCGAAAAGCTTAAGAGTGCCGGGGTGAGCTGGCCCGCACCAAGACCCGGGTCGCCGTCCACGGCCGCGCTGCCGCTGCAGGGGAAGGTATTCGTATTGACCGGTACCTTGCAGTCGATGAGCCGTGACGAGGCGGCATCGCGGCTGACGGCTTTGGGGGCCAGGGTGACCGGTTCCGTGTCCAGCCGCACGGATTTTATCGTGGCCGGCGCCGCGCCTGGATCCAAGTTCGAAAAAGCCGAAAAACTGGGCATCACTGTCCTCGACGAAGAAGGATTCATCGGAATTATTGGAAAAGTAACGGATACCAATGTTTGACCGGCTGCGGATTGATGAATATTGTGAGGCTGCGGGCAATTATGAAACCGGCTCAGTTAATTGTTTCAACACTGCAGCACGCTAGGCTGCCACGTAAGCATCAATGGTGAAAAGACCATGGCAGGAGATCAATTAAACGCAGAAGGGGTAAGCCGGCGGGTCGCGTCTTTCGATATCCGTTACACACAGTATCTCGACATGGAGGGTCGGCCGGTCCAGCCATTGCCGGCCTTGGCCGATGATCCCGAACAAATCGTTTCCCTGTACCGTGCGATGGTTCTGCACCGCACATTCGACGCCAAGGCGATCGCGCTGCAACGCACCGGCAGTTTGGGCACTTACGCCCCGTGTCTGGGCCAGGAAGCGGTGTTTGCGGCCGTTGGTGCGGTAATGCGTGAAGAAGACGTTCTGGTGCCGTACTACCGTGAGTGCGGCGCGCAACTGTTACGCGGTGTGACTATGACGGAGCTGTTGCTGTACTGGGGCGGAGATGAGCGCGGCATGAATTTCGAGGGTCCCCGCGGAGATTTTCCCTGTTGCGTGCCCATTGCGAGCCAGATTCCCCACGCCGCGGGAGTCGCCATGGCCATGAAGTACCGGGGTGAACCGAGGGTGACGGTGACGGTGTTTGGTGACGGTGCGATGTCCAAAGGTGAGTTCTATGAGACTGCAAACGCAGCCGCGGTCTGGAATCTGCCGTTGGTGTTTGTTGCCAACAACAATCAATGGGCGATTTCGGTGCCTCGTAATGAGCAGACACGGTGTGAGACGCTCGCTCAAAAAGCGGTTGCCGCGGGCTTTGCCGGAGAGCAGGTTGACGGCAATGACCTGATTGCGGTCATGACAAGATTGTCCGCGGCAATCGACAAAGCACGCGACGGCGGCGGTCCGACTCTGATCGAGGCCGTGACCTATCGTCTGTCCGATCACACTACGGCCGACGACGCCAGCCGTTACCGGAGTGAGGCGGAGGTTGAGGAAAACCGGCAGTACGATCCGGTCATACGAATCCGCCGATATCTGGTGAACAATGCCTATTGGAACGACGATAAGGAACAACGGCTCGAGCAGGAATGTCGGGAGGCGGTCGAACAGGCGGTGCAGGCCTATCTCGACACGCCGCCGCGGGCCCCTGAGAGCATGTTCGATCACCTGTACGAAAAGTTGCCCGTCGCGTACGCCGGTCAGCGCGATGAATTGGTGCACAAAGGCGAAAAGTCATGACGGAGATGACCCTCGTCGAAGCGGTGAATTCGGCCCTGGCCTACGAGCTGGACGCGGACGATAACGTCATTGTGTTGGGCGAGGACATTGGCGTGAACGGCGGGGTGTTTCGCGCCACCGTCGGTCTGCAGGAGCGTTTCGGCGAACAACGGGTCCTGGATACGCCGTTGGCGGAGACTCTCATCGCCGGCGTTGCCGTCGGCATGGCGGCGCAGGGTTTGCGGCCGATCGTTGAAATTCAGTTCATGGGTTTCATCTACTCGACCATTGACCAGATTCTGAACCACGCGTCGCGTTTGCGTAATCGGTCCCACGGCCGGTTGACTTGCCCACTTGTCCTGCGTGCGCCCTTTGGCGGTGGTATTCATGCGCCCGAGCACCATTCCGAAAGCACCGAGGCGATATTTGCCCATATCCCCGGGCTGCGGGTCGTCATTCCGTCTTCGCCGGCACGGGCGTATGGACTGTTGCTGGCGGCGATTCGCGATCCGGATCCAGTTGTTTTCCTGGAGCCTAAACGGATCTACCGGCTGGTGAAACAGGATGTTGTCGACAACGGTGAGGCCCTGCCTCTGGATACCTGTTACATACTGCGCGAGGGCGCCGACGTTACCTTGGTGTCGTGGGGGGGCAGCCTGCACGAGACGCAGCTGGCGGCGAACGCGCTGGCGGTGGACGGGGTCGACGCCGAGGTCATCGACGTGGTCACGTTAAAGCCCCTGGACGTGCAGACCATCCTGGACTCGGTCGCCAAGACGGGACGTTGTGTGGTTGTGCATGAAGCAGCACGTACGGCGGGATTCGGCGCAGAAATCGCCGCGCAGTTGGCCGAGCACGGTCTGCTCAATCTGTACGCGCCCGTCCGACGCGTCACCGGTTACGACACGGTCATGCCGCTCTATAAACTCGAGGGTTATTATCTGCCTTCAGTGGAGCAAATTATCGCTGCAGTGCGCGAGGTCCTGGAGTTCGGGTGATGGCGTTCGGGGTCTTCAACTTGCCGGATCTTGGAGAAGGCCTCCCGGATGCCGAGATCGTGCAGTGGCATGTCGCGGCCGGTGACCAGGTGCGTAAGGATCAACCGCTGGTGTCGATGGAGACCGCTAAAGCGGTGGTCGAGATTCCCAGCCCATATGCCGCCCGGGTTGGCGAGCTGCATGGCGAGGTGGGCGATATCATTACCACGGGATCGCCACTGATCAGTTTTGAGTCGGTCGCGAATGACGCGGCGCAGCGATTGACCGCCGAAGCGCGTCCTGACAGCGGCTCGGTGGTCGGCGCAGTGGCGGTCGGCGACGAGGTGGTCAGGGAACCGGTGACGCAGGTCGGCAAGGCCGCAGTGGGCGTCAAGGCGGCACCCGCAGTGCGGGCGCTGGCGCGCAAACTTGAGGTGGATCTGTCGGTTGTCACACCCAGTGGTAAGGACGGCACAATTACGGCGGCCGATGTCCAACGAGTGGCGAAGATCTTTAAAGAAGTCGGGCCGATGGAGCTGCTGCGCGGACCACGGCGCGCGATGGCCCGCAACATGTCTTTGGCCCACGACGTAGTGGTTCCGGTGACCGTATTCGACGATGCCGACATCGACGCGTGGCGGGCAGGGGACACCATGATGCGGTTGATTCGGGCCATCGTTGCAGCGTGCCGGGCGGAGCCGTCCCTCAATGCCTGGTACGACGGTCATGCGCTGGGTCGTCGGGTGCTGAAGAAAATCGACTTAGGCATCGCGATGGATACCGAGGACGGGTTGTTCGTGCCGGTAATGCGTGACGTGGGAAACCGGGATGTCGATGATCTGCGGCAGGGTATGGCGGCGATGAAGGAGGCCGTGCGCAGCCGCAACGTGCCACCGGAGGAATTGCGGGGCTACTCGTTTACGCTGTCCAACTTCGGAACTTTGGGGGGGCGATATGCCAGCCCCATCATTGTTCCTCCAACCGTCGCGATACTCGGTGCGGGGCGGATACGCAACGCGGTAGTCGCCGCGAACGGCGAAGCGCTTGTTCACGCCGTCATGCCGTTGTCGTTGACATTCGATCATCGGGCGGTGACCGGCGGCGAGGCGACCCGGTTTCTGATGGCAGCCATCGAAGACCTGACACGGCCGGACTGACGCAATACGCCCGGCCTGCAGCCTATTGCCAGCCGCAGGAAATTTCACTCATCTAGGTGATGATATCTCTCCCCGAGTGGGATAAGTTGTCGGCAAGGACTTGGACGACGGCGGCAGGGAATGCGGCCACTACCAAGGACGGTCCCAGGGGAAACCACGGATGGTGACCCCTGGTTAGTCTTGGCGCCTCCGAGCTGCTCCCAATTCCGACCCGGCGTCCGGTGGCACCTCTGTTCACCCGGCCTTCGGGTAACCGAGCCCGGAGAGCGATTGGGTGATTTCGGTCAAGATGGCCGGGTCGTCAATGGTGGCGGGCACCGTGTAATCTTCGCCGTCGGCAATTTTTCGCATGGTTGCCCGCAGCACCTTACCGGACCGTGTCTTGGGCAGACGCTTGACCACGGTGACCTGCTTGAACGCCGCCACCGGGCCTATTTTGTCCCGCATCAGTTTGACCAGTTCGGGTAGAACCTCGCTGGGAGAACGGTCTACGCCGGATTTCAAGACCACCAAGCCGACCGGCAACTGGCCTTTCAAGGTATCGGCGGCGCCGATCACTGCGCATTCGGCGACATCCGGATGGCTGGCTAATACTTCCTCCATGGCGCCGGTTGACAGCCGGTGGCCGGCGACGTTGATGACGTCGTCAATGCGGCTCATTATCCAGAGATACCCATCATCGTCTTTGTAACCGGCGTCACCGGTGAGGTAATAGCCGTCGTAACGGCTGAGATAGGAGTCTCGGTAGCGGGCATCATTGTTCCACAGCGTGGGCAGTGTCCCCGGCGGCAGGGGCAGCTTGATGGAAATCGCTCCCATGTCATTGGCGGCAACTTCGCGGCCCTCCTCGTCCAGCACCTGCACGTCATACCCGGGCACCGCCCGCGTCGGTGAGCCCGGCCGCACCGGGGCCGGTTCGATGCCCATGCAGTTGGCGGCAATGGCCCAGCCCGTTTCGGTCTGCCACCAGTGGTCGATGACCGGAATTTTCAGCTTGTCCTCGGCCCAGTGCAAGGTATCCGGATCACAACGCTCGCCGGCGAGAAACAAGATACGAAATTTGGACAGGTCGTACTTCGAAATGAATTCTCCGTCTGGATCATCTTTCTTTATCGCACGGAATGCGGTCGGTGCGGTAAACATCACCTCGACGCCATGTTCCGCGATGACCCGCCAAAACGCGCCGGGATCCGGGGTACCAACCGGTTTGCCTTCGAACATTACCGTGGTGCAGCCCTGCAACAGCGGCGCATAGACGATGTACGAGTGACCCACTACCCAACCAACGTCGGAGGCCGCCCAGTACACCTGACCCGGATCAACGTCGTAGATGTTTTTCATCGACCATTTCAGAGCTACGGCGTGTCCGCCGTTGTCCCGCACCACGCCTTTGGGCTGGCCGGTGGTGCCGGATGTGTAAAGAATATAGAGCGGATCCGTCGCCGCCACCGGCACACAGTCGACGGGGTCGGCGGCTGCGAGGGTGTCGGACCAATCGAGATCGCGTCCGGCCACCAGCGCAGCCGTAGCCTGAGGACGCGCCACCACGATACAGTGTTCCGGTTTGTGGCTCGACAGATCGATGGCTTCATCGAGCAGGGGTTTGTATTCCACCACACGGCCGGGTTCGATGCCGCATGAGGCGCTGACGATCATCTTGGGCTTGGCATCGTCGATGCGGGTTGCCAGCTCGTTGGCGGCGAATCCGCCGAACACGACGGAGTGGATTGCCCCGATGCGGGCGCAGGCTAACATCGCGATCGTCGCTTCGGGCACCATGGGCATGTAAATAATCACCCGATCGCCTTTTGCGACACCGTGCGATTGCAGGGCCCCAGCGCACCGGGCTACCAGGTCGCGTAATTCGCGGTAGGAGATCTTGCGTTGTGAACCGGTGACCGGGCTGTCGTAGATTAAGGCCAGCTGGTCTCCGCGACCGTTCTCGACATGTACGTCCACTGCGTTGTAGCAGGTATTGAGCTGGGCACCGGGGAACCAACGGTAAAACGGCGGGTTGCTGTCGTCCAGCACTCGGTCCCACTTTTTGTCCCAATGAATCTCAGCAGCAGCCTCAGCCCAAAACCCTTCTGGGTCGTGCATAGAACGGTTGTAAATCGAGTGGAAATCGGCCATTGATTGTTCCTCGCGTTGGTTGATTTGGTTTGGCGCGGTGTCGGTGCGCACCGCTTTATGAAATCATATTGTATCGTTATGAACCGCGACCTTTTGCGGTTATTATAGCGAACCATAATATCATCTATAGATGTTATGCATTAATTTAATAATTAAGATTGACACAAGCAATGCATCGAGAGCCGGCGGTTCAATCCCCGCCGTGTCGATCGTCGTCGATGCAGGACCCCCTACACGACGAAAGAATCCGGAGAGTCGAACACGATGAATGACAGCTTCAATGCCCGCAGCAGTTTGGATGTGGACGGTAAGCAGTACGAAATATTCGCGCTGGATGCATTAACGGCTGATTATTCCCTGCAACGCTTGCCGTATTCTCTTAAGATCCTGCTCGAAAACCTGCTCCGCTTTGAAGACGGACACAATGTCACCCGTGCCGACATTGAGGCCCTGGCGAACTGGGAGCCGACGGCGCAGCCCACGGACGAGATTGCGTTCACTCCCGCGCGGGTGCTGATGCAGGATTTCACCGGTGTGCCGGCGGTTGTCGATCTCGCGACCATGCGCGATGCGATGCAGGAACTGGGCGGGAAGGCTGAATGGATCAATCCGCTGTCGCCGGCAGATTTGGTCATTGACCATTCGGTCATGGTGGATCACTACGGCAGTAAGAACGCGTTGGATCTCAATGCTGCGCTGGAATACCAGCGCAACCAGGAGCGGTATCAGTTTTTGCGCTGGGGCCAGAAGGCGTTTTCAAATTTTCGGGTGGTACCGCCAAATACCGGCATCGTGCACCAGGTCAACCTGGAGTTTCTGGCGCCGGTGGTGTTCAGCCGTATTGATGACGGTGTTCTGCAGGCCTACCCGGATACGCTGGTCGGCACGGATTCGCACACCACCATGATCAACGGTGTCGGCGTGCTCGGCTGGGGGGTTGGCGGTATTGAAGCGGAGGCGGCCATGCTCGGTCAACCGATAACCATGCTGATCCCGCAGGTGGTGGGGTTCAAACTGGAAGGTCAATTGTCCGCCGGCGCCACCGCCACCGACCTCGTGCTCACCGTCGTGCAGATGTTGCGTGAAAAAGGCGTGGTTGGAAAGTTTGTCGAATTTTTCGGCGATGGGCTGGACCATCTGTCGCTGGCGGATCAGGCTACAATCGCCAATATGGCGCCGGAGTACGGCGCCACCTGTGGCATGTTCCCAGTCGATCGCGAGACCTTGGACTATTTGCGGTTGACCGGACGAACCGAAGAACAAATCGCTTTGGTGGAGGCGTACACGCGCAAACAAGGTATGTTTCGGGAAACCGGATCTCAACGGGCTGAGTATACGGATGTGCTGCAGCTCGACCTGGCCGCTGTGGAGCCCAGTCTTGCGGGTCCGAAGCGACCACAGGACCGCATCTCTCTGAGTCAGGCGAAATCCGTCATCGGGTCATACCTGCACGACATGCAACCCACTCCGGCGGCCCGGTCGGTTGTTCACGACGGCCAGCAGTTCGAGCTGACGGATGGCGCCGTCGTGATCGCCGCCATCACCAGCTGCACCAATACGTCGAACCCCGATGTAATCATGGGCGCTGGTTTGCTGGCCAGGAAGGCAGTCGAGAGGGGCATTACCGTCAAGCCGTGGGTGAAGACCTCGCTCGCACCGGGCTCACAGGTGGTCACGGAGTACCTCAACAATTCCGGATTGCTGCCGTACCTGGAACAATTGGGTTTCAACGTGGTCGGTTACGGCTGTACGACCTGTATCGGCAACTCCGGTCCGTTACCCGAAGCAATCAGCACGGCGATTCATGACGGCAACCTGGTGGCATGTTCGGTGCTGTCCGGAAATCGTAATTTCGAGGGCCGGGTACATGCCGACGTGCAGATGAATTTCCTTGCTTCCCCGCCCTTGGTAGTGGCTTACGCCATCGCTGGCACAACCAACATCGACCTGTCCAAAGAACCCCTGGCCAGGGACGCCGACGGCAAGGACGTCTATTTAAGCGACATCTGGCCGTCACGGGAGGAGATCAACCAAGTGGTCAGCGGGACCATCACCCGGGAAATGTTTCAATCCAAATACGCCGACGTGTTGAAAGGCGATCAGCGTTGGCAGAAGATCGAAACACCGGAGTCGAACCTCTACAGCTGGCACCCGAGCTCCACCTATGTGCGAAAACCCCCATACTTCGACGGTATGACCCGGCAACCGGAGGGAATTCAGCCGATCCGTGGTGCGCGTGTGCTGGCCAAACTCGGCGACAGCATCACCACCGACCACATATCACCGGCCGGAGCGATCAAGCCGGATTCCCCGGCGGGCCGCTACCTGATCGAACACGGGGTCAAGCCGGCGGATTTCAATTCCTACGGTTCACGGCGCGGCAATCACGAGGTCATGATGCGCGGGACCTTCGCGAACATCCGCTTACGCAACGAGCTGGCGCCGGGGACCGAGGGTGGGTGGACACGCCGCCAACCCGGCGGCGAGCAGATGACGATCTACGATGCGGCGATGGACTATCAGGCGCAGGGTGTGCCCTTGATCGTGATCGCCGGCAAGGAGTACGGTACCGGCTCGTCCCGGGACTGGGCCGCCAAGGGCTCCCGCCTGTTGGGTGTGCGCGCGGTCATCGTCGAGTCGTTTGAACGGATCCACCGCTCCAATCTGATCGGTATGGGGGTTCTGCCATTGCAGTTCCTGGACGGCGAAGACCGTAAGCGGCTCGAACTCAGTGGAGAAGAGACCTATGACATAGAGGGACTGGAAGTCGGCGCCACAACCGTTACCGTGGTAGTCACACCCGAGGGAGGGGGCGACAGCAGCCGGATTACCACACAGGTGCGGATCGACACACCAAAGGAATGGGACTACTACGTGCACGGAGGGATCCTGCAGTTTGTGTTGCGCGACTTGGTGTCACAGAGCCAACAGGCGGCGTAGCCAGGCTACTGACCGCTGTATCCGGGGTCCCTGGTGCAATATGCAGGCTTAGCCCGCGGCGTCCCCTGCCGGTTTGGTCTCGAATAAAAGCCGGGATCGGCGTGAACCACTGCGATCCCAGTCGTATCATTGGTTCAGCGTGGTGACCGGATTGCGGATCGATTCGTGGGCTGACCGATTCGGCTGCTGACTCACGTGGATCTGGCCACGTCGGCGAGCCGGACCCGCCACTCTGCCGGTCCGGTCTGGTGAATCGACTCACCGTTGGCGTCCACCGCGACGGTCACCGGCATGTCCCGTACGCCGAACTCGTGAATCGCCTCCATGCCCAGATCCTCGAACGCTATCACCCGGGCACTGTGGATGGCTTTGGACACCAGATAGGCTGCGCCGCCGACGGCCATCAAATAAACGGCCTTGTGCCGCTTGATCGCATTGATGGCGGCGGGACCTCGTTCTGCTTTGCCGATCATGCCGATCAATCCAGTTTCGGCGAGCATGGTTTCGGTGAATTTGTCCATGCGCGTGGCGGTGGTAGGTCCAGCCGGACCGACGACTTCGTCGCGCACCGGATCAACCGGGCCGACGTAGTAGATAAATCGGTTGGTGAAATCCACTCCTTCGGGCAGGGGCTCACCGCGCCCGAGCAGGTCCACGATACGCTTGTGCGCGGCGTCGCGACCGGTCAGCAGTTTGCCGGACAGAAGTATGGTCTCTCCAGGCCGCCAACTCTGAATGTCCTCCCGGGTGAGGCGATCGAGGTTTACCCGCCGCGCGTTCGGCCCGGCTTCCCAGGCTATTTCCGGCCAGTGATCGAGACTGGGCGGCTCCAGCTGGCTGGGCCCGCTGCCGTCGAGAACAAAATGCGCGTGGCGGGTGGCCGCGCAATTGGGAATCATGGCGACCGGCATGGATGCGGCATGGGTCGGATAATCCTTGATCTTGACGTCCAGCACGGTGGTCAGGCCACCCAGGCCCTGGGCGCCGATGCCTAACTCATTGACCGCCGAGAAGATCTCCAGGCGCAGTTGTTCGATTGCGTCCCGCGGACCCCGGTCACGCAGTTCATGAATGTCGATCGGTTCCATCAGTGACTCCTTGGCCAGTACCGCGGCTTTCTCCGCGCTGCCGCCGATGCCCAGGCCCAGAATACCCGGCGGACACCAACCGGCGCCCATGGTGGGGACCGTGGCGACCACCCAATCCAAGATGCTGTCACTGGGATTGAGCATCGCCATTTTGGCCTTGTTTTCAGAGCCTCCGCCCTTGGCGGCGAGTCTGACCGCCACCGTTTCGCCAGGCACCAGCCGCATGTGCACCACCGCAGGGGTGTTGTCGCGGGTATTTAGCCGACGGCCCGCTGGGTCGGCGACTATGGATGCGCGCAGTGTGTTTTCCGGATCCAGATAGGCGCGGCGCACGCCTTCGTTGACCATCGCCTCCACCCCCAGGTCTGTGCCCCAACTCACCCCCATCCCGATTTCCAGAAACACCACGACGATACCGGTATCCTGACAGACAGGCCGGCGTCCCTCCGCGCACATGCGGGAATTGACCAGTATCTGTGCCATGGCGTCCTTGGCCGCGGGGGACTGTTCCCGTTGGTAGGCGGAATGCACGGCCTGAATAAAATCCACTGGATGGTAATAGGAAATGAATTGCAGCGCATCGGCCACACTGTTGATGAAATCTTCTTGTTGGATCACGCTCATCTTAAAATCTGGCTCGCGGGGTTTTAATAAACGGAGGTCGATTTTAGCGCGATTCGATGTGCGCGAGCTCGTGGAGCGCTCAATTTCCACCCACTGAGGGTTTGTGATTGCGGCGGCACAACTGGAAAATCGTCGCGTCAGCGTGCGAAAATCCCTTCTGTTATCCGCCTTAAGCCGAGGTTGCTCAGTATGGCACCGTTTATTCCATTCTTGCTGCGGGGGGCTATTGCCTCCATCGCCCTGTTCGCCGCCTACAACGCCGGACAAAAATCGGTCAAAAGACATCGACGCCGGTCTTTCGTTAACGGATTACAACGTAAACTCGATGAGTTGAAGCAAGCACACGGCAGTGATGAAGATCAGAATGTTCAACGCGCGATTCAGGAACTCGAGTCACTTTTGGATTCGGTGAAGTCGGCTAAAAGTGAGCAGGAGTTCGACGCAGAAGTGCAGAAATTTTTTTCCGGTGAATTTATTCAAGACGTCATTGAAGGCGTTGTAGACGTCGCCAGTGATGCAGGCGAAGCGATCTGGCAATTCTTCGACAGCGCTGCAAACGCCCTTGATGACCACCTTGTCGACCCCTTGGTTCGAAAAATGGGCGGCGACAAGTCGTCCACAGATCAAGCGCAGGACTCGGCGACCGGGCGTTGATTCACCGTGTTGCCCCCGTTTCCGGGCTGGCGGCGGCCCCGTTGCGGTGGCGGTAGATTGTCAGACGGTCGGTCTGGTGTGATGCACAGGTCCGGGTTGTCACCCCGGCGCCGGGTGGTCCTCCGAGGCCCGATCGCTGTCGATTTCTTGATCTAGATCAATAATCGGCATTCTTGATCCAGATCAAAAACCGAGTGAATCCGTCGGATTGTGGTCTTGCACTGACCGGGGGATCCAGTACCATGAGCCGCAGAGACCTTGGGTGTCGGTCTCGAAATCGATTTTAGCAGTCAACGCAGAAATCCGGACGCTGGACAAAGCCAAACCCGCCGCGAGACGGGGACGGAAAGCCACGGGCCTTACCTTAAGTGTGAGACCGCCGGGCCGCCAACATACATAAACAATTACTGCCCGGTTGCTGCAACACACTTGGGGGTGTGCAAATGAAGATGCTGACGGTTTTGCGCGGCCTGGTGACCGCGCGCTTGGAATGTCTACCGGTTGGTTCCCGTGCGATCCGTCGTGTAGCCGGACTTTTAGTGGCGATTGTTGCGCTGGGCGCGGGTGGGATCGCGTCGGCACAATACAATTGTTTGCCGACCTGCGCGGTGGATGACGGTCGGTTTTTGTCTATCGCCGGGCCCAAACAGGATACCTTGACCGGGCAGGCGATCAACATATCGCTGGCCATTCCGGTCGACGTCGACAGCTTTCAGATCGGTATCTTTGACGGGGACACGAGCCCCCGCGATCTGTGGGGAAACAGCCTCGGGCACTGGGACAATAAGCTCGAGGGTAACAGCGGGGAAGTCGTGTTCGAGTTGTATTACGACGACGGCACCGGCGATCCGGTGCCGCTCGACCCAGACAATCCGACCAGTCCATCCTACGTGTTGCAAGGGTCGTCAATGCCGGATAATGCCTGGTACGACGCGCCGGTTGTTCGGGTGGAGGATCGCGCCCAGTCCAAGGACGGGCAGTTTCGTTATCAGTTGCGGATCCACCTGGTCGATCCGGGTCCGCGGGTGGTGTCGAATTTCAAGGTCCGCCTCAACCCGGACTCGATCCTGACCACCATCGCCGAGCCGTTTGCCTTTCAGGCGGCGCTGTGGACTGTCAACGACATCAGCGTGATCTACCCGAACTGTGATTTCAACGTTGTAACACGGCGGTGTGACGGGGATTTGAGCGAATCGACCTATGACGGCACGTTTACCTTTTTCGCCCTTCCTGGACCGGCCGACGAGCCCAACACTTTCGATCCGGCCGAGTTTGTGGTGTGGGACGGGGACTTGGACCACGGGGCCCACGACGGGTCAACCGCGGACACCGACGATCCAAATACGCCGGCGGTACCGCGGCCGTCATGGGCGGTATCGGACACCCGGCCGGAAGGCGCCCAGGGTGTGGGATCACCGGCAGACGACACGCTCAGTCCCTTCGCTCTGCGGTCGCCATCGGTCTCCTATGAGATCACGACACCGGCGGGTTTGACGGTCGTCAACGAAAACCCCTCAGGTAATCAGGAATGGGAGCGGTTTCGATTGTCCGAGCAATCCAGTGACGCGGATGCGGACTACGACGGCCTTGATCTGCCGCCGGGGATTTATCGGGTCGAACTGAAGGGCATGGACATGCAGAATTTCAACGCCTGGCGGTTACTCCAAAACTTATGCCAGCAGTCCAGGGAGGGCTCCACAGCCCCCGTCGAGCCATGTCTGCAGTTGCCCGATGTCCGTATCGGCGACACCGTCTGGCACGATGCCAACGCGGACGGAATCCAGCAAGCCGAAGAGCCCGGCATACCGGGGGTGATCCTGAATCTGTACGATCCCCCGGACATTCAGGGCCATGTGCATCTCATTGACCGGACCGTCACCGACGCAACCGGCCAGTATCGTTTCGACGTCACTCCGGGTAACGGGCTGACACCGGTGGACTATACGGTTGAGGTTGCCGCGGAAAACTTTAATCTCGCCGGGCCCACCGGTGCTATCGGTGACCGCGTCTGGTTGGACGCCGACGACGACGGCGCGCAGGACGCCGGCGAACCGGGTCTGCCGAACGTCAATCTGGTGCTGCGCGACGCGACCACCCGGCTGCCGCTGGCGACGACGCAGACGGACGCGAATGGGAATTACCGTTTCAATGGTCTGGCGCCGGGCGTCTACGTCGTTGACGTCGAGGACGGCACCGTGCCGGCGGGCCTGTCCACGTCCCGCGGCACCACCGATCCCGGTCCTACCCAGGTCATTACCGCCGCCGGTGAAGTCGTACTGGATGTCGATTTCGGTTACGCCAACGATAATCCCGGAGCCGCGGTCATCGGTGATCTGGTGTGGACGGACAGCAACCGGAATGGCATCCGCGAGGTGGATGAACCCGGCGTCGACGCTGTGACCGTGGAGCTGATCGATGTGGGCACCGGCGGCGTGGTGGCGACCACCGACACCATCGGCGGGCGTTATCTATTTACCGGTGTTGCCCCCGGCAACTACGCAGTGAATGTCACCGATCTTCGCGGCGTCCTGGAGCCGTGCGAGTTGATCAGCCCGGCCGGGGTCACCAATCCGACCGCCGCGTTTACCGTTGCGGCGGGCGATACAGCGCTCGACCACGACTTTGGATACTTTCCGCTGAGCGGCCAGGCTCTGCCGTCGATCACTGACGCGGTATGGCTGGACACCGACCGGGATGGCCGCCGCGACACAGGCGAGATCGGCCTTGCCGGTGTGACCGTGAATCTGCTGGAAACTGCCAACGTTGAGACCGACGTGTTCGAAACGGTCGCGACGGCAACGGCGACCACCGACGCAAACGGTGCATTCATCTTTCCCGGACTGTTACCCGGTGTCTACCGGCTGGTGGTTTCCGATGTAGCCGGAGTACTGGGCTCCTCGGTTCCCGGCGAGAGCTTGCTGCCAACCACCAACGCCGGTTTCGAGGGACACATCGCCACGGTGGCCGGTGTGGATCTGCATGGTGATCATTTTGGCTATTTCACCGGCGGTCAGCTTGCCGCTGCCACGGCCACGACTGCCAGCCCGAGTCAGACCAATCCGGTGTCGGTCGAGCCGGTGTTGAGCTATGACTTTGGTTATTTTACGCCGTCCCAGGAGTGTCAACCCTGTGAAGGGCGGGTGACCGATCTGATTTTCCGCTATCTCGGTGCCACACAGGACGCACACACCGTCGTGGAGCAGAACAAGGGCAAGACAGTTGTGTTCGACGACATCGTCCAGCCCGATGACGTATTTGGGTTTTCCGGGTCCTGGAAAAGAGGTACGCTGGGTACCGAGATCCGCGTGTTCGTAAACGGTGTGCTCAACACCCGGGTCCACACCAGTTGCTCGCAGCCCATCGGACCGGGGGCGGTGTTCGGTGACTTCGAAGTCGTTGCCGGCAACAGCCGCGTCGGTGGGCCGCTCTGTCCGATCCAGTAGGGCCGGACAGGCTCCTAACTCGGGGTCAGATCATGGGGCGTAGCATGCCGAAGTGCCTTACGTGATCTGACCCCGAATCCCGCCGAGCGGTTGTGAGCGCGCAGCCACCGGCACGTCGACCGAAGAGAGTGCCGGGCTCAAACATGGCGTCCATCCCCTCGATCTTTTCGACAACTTGCGGGACCCTTGGCGCAACGGGCGGGCCAGCGCGGACGATGATTATGCAAATTCGTCCGGCGCGAAGGCATGTATGTTCAGCGCGTGGATGTCGGATTCCATAGCGTCGGTGAGCGCGCCGTAGACCATACGGTGGCGCTCCAGTGTACTCAAGCCCGTAAATTTCTCGGAGACGATGGTAACGGCGTAGTGGCCCTTGCCGCTCCGGGCCCCAGCGTGACCGGCGTGAAGATGGCTCTCATCCGTGATTTCCAGTGACTCCGGGGCCAGGACGGTCGTAAGGCGCTGCCTAATCATTTGCGTACACTGCAAGGCTAGAACACCTGCCGGTAAGGCTTGACGACGACCGATTCATAGACACCTGCATCGACGTAGGGATCGGAGTCGGCCCAACTCTGGGCCGACTCCAGTGAATCGAACTCAGCGATTATCACGCTACCGCTGTATCCCGCCGCACCGGGGTCCTCGCTGTCGATGCCCGGACACGGTCCCGCGGTCAGCAGGCGACCCGCGTCACGGAGCGCCTGAAGTCGCTGCAGGTGATCGGGGCGGGCGGTGGTACGGCCTTCCAAGCTCGCTGGGGAGTCCGAAGCGATGATGACGTAGTACATCAGTTGTCCTCGTGGGCCTCTTTCATTTTGATGTCTTTGGCGATGAACAGCATCAACAGGAAAATGAACAAGAAAGTCAGTATCAGGGTGCCGAAAACCTTGAAATAAACCCAGTGCGTGCGCTGAACTTCCGGATCCATGTCGGCGCCATAGTAAAAAGCGACATACAGGTTCAGTATGCCCATCACGAGGGTAAACACGCCGAAGCTGAGATTCATCAATCGCCAGCGGTTGGACGGCAACTCCATCTTGCCGCCCATTAAGTACTCCACCGCCGTTTTGCGGCCGAACACCTGCGTTCCAAAAATAATTGCCGCGAAGCACCAATACACCACGGTCGGCTTCCAGCGGATGAACGCATCGTCCCGGAGCAGAATGGTTGCACCACCGAGGAGCACGATGGCAGCCAGCGTGATCCAGTGCATCGGCTCGATTGGCTTTTTTGAAAATTTGAGCCAGCCGACCTGAACGATGGAGGCCGCGATAGCAGCGCCAGTCGCCGCAAATATGTCGTAAACGGAAAAGACGCCGAAGAAAATCAGCAGCGGAAATAGATCGAACAACAGTTTCATGGGGAGTGGTTCCTGAACGTCTAATGCATACGTCGGCGATGCCAGATGTCATAGTAGTCCCGGACGATCTCGCGAACCGCTTCCGGATACACGGATTTAGTCATTTGTGCTTGTCCCTCGGCAAAGAACTGTGGCGCCTCCGCAGGCAGTTCCTGGACGAACTCGTCGAACACCCGGCGCATCACGGTCGGGTCCAGTGTGCGGGTGGCCACAATGGCGCGGTTGATGTGCAACACACGCCACGGCCGCCCTGGGTTTGTGGTCTCCAGGTCGCGCTTATGGAAGGTCGATAATCCATGTAAAGTGTTTGTCATAACCGATTCTAATTGCTTAAGTATTTCCACGTCACTGGTAGTATTAGCCAGGTTGGCGAGGGTATCGACAACGATCTCCGGGGTGCGGATTTCCCCGTGATGGCGGAGCACCCAGTCGCTCGCCCCCAGAGATGCGAGCCGGAGCTCGCTCGCGGCCTGCTGCAGATCGAGCTGATTCGCCCAGTTGCTGAGATCGGTCAGCAATTGTAGGCCATAATCGCCGATCTGGCTGACATCTTCCTGAACAATCGCGGCCGTTTCACCGTATTCACAGTCCAGCCGTTGGGCGATATCGAAGAACTGCTCGAGGGCGATGACGATCTGTGCCGGGGTCACCTGGTCGGTGGTCGCCGGTGCCCGCGCCGAGTAACAATCGACGACCTCCGACGACGCTTCTCTTTGCCGCGCCTGCGCGTCATCGAGCCTCGCTGGAAAAAGTTTCAATTCACAATAACCAGATGCCGTCCGCGCCATGATACTTGATATAGTATTGCGCTCGCTAGCCGCTTAACTTCTTGATGACTGTCGGATCCGTCTGACGATTCAGCGTCGCCCAATGTTGCACAGGATCGACAATACGCAGACCTCGGACTCAGCGCCGGGCTACATCGTGGTTGAAGGGCCCATTGGTGTTGGTAAAACCAGTCTGGCCCGCCGCTTGGCCAAGGCGCTGAAGTGCCAGATGGTGCTGGAAAGACCCGATGAGAATCCATTTCTGGAGCGATTTTACCGATCGCGCAGGCAGTATGCGCTGCCGACCCAGTTGTATTTTTTGTTTCAGCGGGTACGGCAGTTACAAGAGCTCAAACAGAGCGATATGTTCAGTCCGGTACGTGTTGCGGATTTTCTGTTGGAAAAAGATGCGTTGTTTGCAAAAGTGACGCTGGAAGACGACGAGCATCGGCTCTACCAGCAGGTATACAGTCAGTTGATTATCGACGCGCCACTGCCGGACCTGGTGGTTTACCTGCAGGCGCCGCTGGACGTACTCATGGACCGGATTCGCAAACGTGGTGTCGACTACGAGCGTTACATCGAGCGTGACTATGTTCAGCAGTTGGTCGATTCTTATATGACCTTCTTCTATCAATACGACAACGCGGCGTTGTTGATCGTCAATGCGGCAGAACTCAATTTCGCCGATCGGGAAGACGACTTCCAGACGCTGTTGGATCACATCAGAAAAATCCGGCGCGGCAGGCATTTTTTCAATCCCTTGTCGTCTGCGTAGTGATGATTGTCGTTAACGACATCAGCTCGATCCGGGCGGTGGTGCGTGATCGGCGAACCGAAGGCGGGGAGCTTGCCTTCGTGCCCACCATGGGGAACCTGCATGCCGGGCACCTGCGCCTCGTGGAGACTGTGCGGACCCGGGTGTGCACTGTGGTTGCCAGTATCTATGTCAATCCGCTGCAGTTCGGTGAAAACGAGGATTTCAATGACTATCCACGGACGCTGGAAGAGGACCTGGCCGCCCTGCGAGCGCATGGCGTCGACATCGTGTTCGTACCGGACGACTCGACCATGTATCCGTGTGGCCCGGACCTGCAGACCAAGGTGGAGGTGCCGCGTTTGACGGTTATACTGTGCGGGCAACACCGGCCGGGGCATTTTGTGGGGGTTGCTACGGTCGTCAATCGCCTATTCAATATCGTGCAGCCCGATCTCGCAGTATTCGGTAAGAAGGACTATCAACAACTCACGATTATCCGGCGCATGGTCACTGATCTGGCGATGCCGATTCGCGTCTTGGGTGTTGACACGGTGCGGGAAGCGGACGGCCTGGCGTTGAGTTCGCGCAATCGTTACCTGTCCACCGAGCAGCGGGCTGTTGCACCCGGTCTCTACGGAACTTTGTGCTCGGTACGTGATTCGATCAAGCACTGCAGAGCTGATCTGCCAGGTAGCGAACGGGACGGCTTCGAGAAGCTGAAACGGCTGGGATTTGTTCCAGACTATGTTAGTGTGCGACGGCAAGGCGACTTGGATGTCCCGGCCCAGCAAGACCGGAGACTGGTGGCGCTGGCGGCGGCGCGACTCGGCAACGCGCGCTTGATCGACAATATTGAATTTGAGTCGCCCTGACTCGAGTTCGGCCATCCGACCGCATCGCAATCGGAACTGACCGCTTGCGGTCGGCGTTAATCGTTCACCGGTGTCATGATGCAGCCAAGTTTGCGATCTTTGGTCACTGAGGCTTTACCCGCGGCGGACACCTTGATCGTCATTCCGCCGTTTCTCAATCCAAAGTATCCTTCTCTGGCGGCGCATCTGTTGCAGGCACTGGCAAGGCGGAACGGATTCCAGGTGTCGGTGTTCTACGCCAACCTGAGTCTCTATCATTATTTGGGAGAATCAAGGTATAAGAAAATAAACGCCGGATACGATCAACATCCGTTGATCGGAGAGCTGGTGTTTGCGCGGCTGGCGCATTACGGCGAGCCGCTGGGGAGCGACGAAGTTTTGTCCACAGCCCACCACCGCCGCGGTTCGTATCGACAACGATATGCCGATGTTCTGCTGGAAATTGGCGAACTCGACGAGTTGTTGTCGAGTTGGGGCCGCGTCATCGCCGGGGCCATTGTTGAAGCCGGTTATCGCGTTGTCGGCTGCTCGTCTTACTTCGATCAGAACAACGCCAGTATTTTCCTGTTGAAATTAGTAAAAAGTCTGTCACCCTCGACCGTCACCATCATTGGCGGCGCTAATGTCGAAGCCGCCATGGCCGGCGGTTTGGCGGCGCTCACGGATAAGATCGACTACCTGTTCTCAGGCGAAAGTGACAAGTCGTTTGTGGATTTCCTGTCACGCCTGGCGGACGACGACCTGCCCACGCATCGGATCGTCAACGGCGAGGTGTGCAGGACTATGGATGAGCTGCCGGTTGCCGATTACGGCGAGTATCTGACGCAGCTCAAACTGTTTGCGGCGGATATCGACAAGCGGAAGCTGTTCATCCCCTATGAAACCAGCCGGGGCTGCTGGTGGGGACAGAAACATCACTGCACGTTTTGCGGGTTGAACGGCACCGGCATGGCGTTCAGGGGGAAATCGGCCTCCAAAACCCTAGGCGATCTCGAAGTCATTGTCGCGCAGACCGGAATCAGCAAGATTTATCTGTCGGACAACATCATGCCCTACGGGTACTTCAAAACGCTGTTGCCGCTGCTGCAGCAGCGTATCCCGGGCATCGAGCTGTTTTACGAGCAGAAATCCAACCTTTCGCTGGACCGACTGGTGCAGCTGCACAAAAGCGGAGTGAAGTACATCCAACCCGGCATCGAATCGTTGATTGATCCGCTGTTGACACACATGAAGAAAGGCGTCAGCACCGCTCAGAACATCGCCTTGCTCAGGTATGCCGGGGGGCTGGACATGTACCTGTTGTGGAACATGCTGTTTGGATTTCCCGGTGAACAAGCGGATGACTACCAGGAATTGTTCAGGATATTACCGAAACTCAAACACCTGCAACCACCTACCGGCTTTCACAAAGTGACCATCGACAGATTCAGCCCCTACTTCGATAGGCCGTCGGAATTTGGAATCGGCAATCTCCGCCCGCTGGCGGGTTACCGCTCGATTTATCCGAGCCGCATCGACGCGGGCACCCTCGCTTATCACTTCACCGGGGACTATCCCAGTCTGGAAAATCAGAGCCCCGAATTGAGGAATGCTATTGATCGGTTGATCGTGGAATGGCAGGACGCTTGGGCAAGGCCGGATAAACCGGTATTCTTTGCCAGGAAACTGTCCGACGCCGTCTATATGTTGTACGACACCAGGACTGATCCGGCCACGGCGGCGCCTCAGTTCGTCGATGAGGCCATGGTCGCTTTCGCGCTCAGCGCCAAACCGGATGTAAACGACAAGAGGCTTTTGCAGGAGGCGCTGCTGAAGGACTATGGCATGATGGTCGGCGCCCGCTATGTGCCGTTGGCGACTGCGTCGGCCGAACTGCTAAACAGATTTCAGCATTGAGCAGGCGGGGCGAGTATCGCCCGGTCAGTCTCGAGCTCTGCTACGGCGGGGCGCGCCCCTGCGTGTGGCCGGTGGGACGATGACTGGTACCGAGGGTCGGACTCGAACCGACACGGTGTTGCCACCACCAGATTTTGAGTCTGGCGCGTCTACCAGTTTCGCCACCTCGGCCAACTGCATCAACATTCAAGTATAGCGGTTGACAATGACCGAGCAAAATGCCGAGCAGAAAGCGTGGTGGGACATCTCGCGATTCCACTACCACCTGCCCGAAGAGTTGATTGCCCGCTATCCGGCAAGTGAAAGGCGGAGTAGCCGATTGTTAATGCTGAACGGAGCATCTGGCCGGGTCGTCGATCGCCGGTTTACCGACCTGCCTGGGCTGGTGTCGTCGAAAGATCTGCTGGTGTTGAACGATACCCGGGTGATTCGCGCCCGACTGTACGGCCGTAAATCGAGCGGAGGACGCTGCGAATTGCTAATTGAACGTATTCTTGACTCTACCCGGGCGGCGGCTCAGATCAAGGCGAGCCGGGCACCTAAACCCGGTCACCGTCTTTCGATCGGAGAAGGCTCACAACGAGTCACCGCGATGGTTGAACGGCGGGAAGAGGATTTTTTTATTCTATCTTTCAGTCTCCCAGTTGCCGAGGTCCTGCGCAGCGAGGGTCAGGTAGCGCTGCCGCCTTACCTCAGACGTGGGAGTGAATCGGTGGACGAGCAAAGATACCAGACCGTATACGCCCGCCGGTCCGGGGCGGTGGCGGCACCGACCGCCGGACTGCACTTTGACCGGGCGCTGATCGCACAACTTCGGGCGTCCGGGGTTGATACGGCGCGTCTGACCCTGCACGTGGGTGCGGGGACTTTTCAACCGGTCCGCAAGACGGACGTGCGGTGTCATCGGATGCACCCGGAATGGCTCGAAGTGCCGCCATCAGTATGTGCCCAGGTGGCCAAGACCCGTTCGTCTGGAGGCCGGGTCATTGCGGTCGGCACCACCGTCGTGCGGGCGCTGGAGACCGCAGCATCGAGTGGGAGATTGAAGCCCTACACCGGCGAGACTCGTTTGTTCATCTATCCGGGTTACCGGTTTCGGGTCGTTGACGCCTTGTTGACCAACTTCCATCTCCCCGGATCGTCACTGCTGATGCTGGTCTGCGCCTTTGCCGGCACCGATCACACCCTGTCGGCGTACACCCATGCGATCGAACATCGGTATCGGTTTTACAGCTATGGCGACGCGATGTTGGTCAGCCCTCAGCCCGGCGCCCGTGCGGAGCTGCCGTGAGGTTTGTACTGGAAAGTCAGCAAGGCCGAGCCCGCCGCGGGCGTTTGATTCTGGCCCATGGCGAGGTGGAAACCCCGGCGTTCATGCCGGTGGGGACGCTGGGTACGGTCAAGGCGATGACCCCGGAAGAGTTGACCGATAGTGGGGCAGAAATCATCCTCGGCAACACCTTCCACCTGATGCTGAGGCCCGGCATCGAAGTCATCCGCCGGCACGGCGGGCTGCGTGCCTTCATGCATTGGCAAGGGCCTATTCTTACCGATTCGGGGGGTTTCCAGGTCTGGAGCTTGGCCCGAATGCGGGAGATCTCGGAACGGGGCGTCACGTTTCGATCGCCTGTGGATGGCGATCAAGTATTTTTGGGGCCCGAGCGCGCCGTCCAGATCCAACACGAACTCGGTGCGGACATTGCGATGGCGTTTGACGATTGCACTGCTTACCCTGCCGACCGGGAACACGTGGAGTCGTCCCTGCAGCTCTCGCTGCGCTGGGCACAGCGCAGCCGGCGCGCCCACAATGGGCATACGGCGGCCCTGTTCGGAATCATCCAGGGTGGGATGTATACGGATCTTCGCCGGTACTCGCTGGCCGGATTGCTCGACATAGGGTTTGACGGCTATGCGCTGGGCGGTCTATCCGTGGGCGAGCCTAAGGAAATCATGCTCAGCGTTGTGCGTGAGCTGGCCCCCATGATGCCCGAACAGCAACCACGCTATCTGATGGGGGTGGGAACACCCGAAGACTTGGTGCACGCGGTTTCCCAGGGCATAGACATGTTCGACTGTGTTCTGCCGACCAGGAACGCGAGGAACGGATGGCTGTATACGAGCCAGGGTATTGTCAAGATCCGTAACGCCCGGTTCGCGAGCGACACCCGGACCCTGGATCCAGTCTGCGAGTGCTACACCTGTCGCAACTACTCGCGCGCGTATCTACGCCACCTATTCCACAGCAATGAAATTCTCGGTGCGCGGCTCAATACGGTCCACAATCTGCACTACTATCTGAACCTGATGCGGCAGATCCGCAGCGCCATCAGCGCCGGCACGTTCGCGGTGTTTGCGGAGGCGTTTCTCGGTAGAGTGGTCCTAGACCCGGCAGTGGCTGCCGATCCGGGTGGACAATAGTCACGTTGACCCCTCATTTTTCCAGTAACCCTATGGCATAATACGGCGCCCGTCCCGGCGGGCCCGGTGATCCTTGCGTCAGCTTGACCGGGGTTCCCCGGTGCGGCGCCATACTCCACTACAGCGAGAAGGAAACCAATTCATGAGTCTGTTGATTCAAGATGCCTGGGCCCAGTCTGCAGGCGGCGATCCGTCGGGCGGGTTGCTGAGTCTAGCGCCGATCGTATTGATTTTTGTGCTGTTTTATTTTCTGCTCATCCGACCGCAGCAGAAGCGCCAGAAACAGCATCGAGAGATGGTCGCCAACTTGAAAAAAGGCGACGAGGTGGTCACCGCCGGCGGCGCCCTGGGTCGGATAACCGATGTCGGCGACAACTTCGTTACGATGGAGGTCGCCAAGGGTGTCGAGATCAAAGTTCAGCGCCATGCCGTGCAAACCATGATGCCGAAGGGAACCGTCAAGGAAGCGCAGTCCTAACCGATGAATCAATACCCGCTTTGGAAGTATATTCTGATCATCTTGGTGGTCATCCCCGGTTTGCTGTATGCCCTGCCGAATCTCTACGGTGAAGACCCTGGGGTACAGGTGACCGGAATCCGTTCGTTCCGTGTCGATCAGGTCTTGATGGACCGGATGCAACGGAGCCTGGCTGAAGCGGATATCCGCTGGGAGCGTGCAAGCCTGGACAATAAAGGCGCAAAGCTTCGTTTTGCAGACACCGAAATTCAACTTAAGGCTAAAGACCTGCTGCAGCGGGAGTTGGGCGACAACTACACGGTTGCCCTCGGCCTGTTGCCGACCACACCGAACTGGCTCGCCGGTATCGGTGGTGTGCCGATGTATCTGGGTCTGGACCTGCGAGGCGGTGTGCATTTCCTGATGGAGGTCGATATCGAGGGTGCGTTTAAACGCGCCGAAGAGCGATACGTCGGTGATCTGCGTGCGGCGCTGCGCGAGGATAAGGTCCGATATTTGACGGTGAGACAGATCCCGAGCGGTGGGGTCGAAATCAAGTTTCGCGACCTGGAACAGCGCGAGCGGGGGCGGCAGGTCATCGACCGGGAGCTTCCGGAACTTGAATTGAAAGACGCAAACCGGGAGGGAAAACCGTATCTGGTGGCTACGATCAGCGTTCAGGAGCAGGAAGACATCAAGAAGTTCGCGCTGGATCAGAATATGACCGCCTTGCGCAACCGTGTCGACGAGTTGGGGGTGGCCGAACCGGTCGTCCAGCAACAGGGCGACCGCCGTATTGTCGTGCAACTGCCGGGCGTGCAGGATACCGCGAAGGCTAAGGAAATTCTCGGCCGCACCGCTACGCTCGAGATCATGATGGTTGACGAAGAGCACGACCTGCAGGCGGCACTTAAAGGGTCGGTACCTCCCGGTTCCAAGTTGTTGCGACAGCGCAGGGGGGGTCAAATTCTGCTGAAGAAGCGAGTCATCTATTCCGGCGACAACGTCGTTGATGCCGCCGCCGGAATCGATTCCCGCACCGGCGGCTCGGTAGTCTACATTACGCTGGATTCCCGCGGTGCGGCAATTAATCAGCGGATAACCGGCAAGAATATCGGTAAACGCATGGCGGTGGTCTACATCGAAATAAAACAGGAAACCAAGCGGGATGCAGGCGGTCTTCCGGTGTTGGATGCCGAGGGGAATCCGGTAAAGCTTAAACGCCGCGTCGAAGATGTGATCACGGCACCAGTTATTCGTGACCAACTGGGCAAGCGTTTTCAGATAGAGGGCCTGGACAGTATAGTCGAGGCTCAGGACCTTGCGTTGTTGTTGCGTGCCGGCGCGCTGGCCGCGCCAATCGAGATTATTGAAGAAAGAACCGTGGGACCCAGCCTGGGTCAGGACAACATCGATCAGGGTTTTCGTTCGGTACTGATCGGCTTTCTGCTCGTTCTCGTTTTCATGATCATTTACTACCGCTTGTTCGGTGCGGTAGCCTGCGCCGCGTTGATGATCAATCTAGTGTTGATCGTGGCGGTGTTGTCTTTGTTTCAAGCCACACTTACGCTTCCGGGGGTTGCCGGGATAGTGCTGACGGTGGGCATGGCCGTTGACGCAAATGTGTTGATTTTTGAACGCATACGTGAGGAGATTGCCAACGGCAACTCGCCGCAAGCAAGCATACATGTCGGGTACGACCGTGCGCTGTCCACCATTGTTGACGCCAATATCACCACCCTGATCGCCGCCATTGTGTTGTTTAATTTCGGTACCGGTCCGATCAAGGGGTTTGCAATCACTCTGAGCATTGGCATTGTCACGTCGATGTTCACCGCCATCGTGGGGACCCGGGGTGTCATAAATCTCATTTACGGAGGTCGCCGGGTGCAGAGGTTGTCCATCTGATGCGTATCCTGCCTAAAAATATAAACATTGATTTCCTGGGCCGGCGCCGATTGGCGTGGGTTGTTTCCGCGGTGGTCATCGCAGTCGGGATCGTCTCGTTGTTCGTTCGCGGATTGAATTTCGGCATCGACTTCACGGGCGGCACCCTGGTGGAGATCGGTTACGATCAGTCGGTCCAAGTCAGCGAGGTCCGCAAGACCCTGCGTGAGGCCGGCGTCGAGGATGCGCGGGTGCAGTATTTCGGTACTTCCCGCGACATCATGGTCAGATTGCCGGTGCGGGATGACGACACCGGAGCCAAACTGAGTGTGGCGGTCGTGGAAGCGTTGCGCCGGGACCAGCGGGAGACACTGGGCGAGTCCTCTCAGGGCCGTGTTCAGCAGTGTACGAAGGCGGGGGATCCAAACCCGGTGAATTGCAGCGTGCAGATGCGCCGCGTCGAATTTGTCGGTCCACAGGTCGGCAGAGAGCTGACCGAGAAAGGCGGCTTGGCCATGATCTATGCGCTGGTCGGAATCCTTCTGTATGTGGCCTGGCGATTTGAGTGGCGTTTTGCCATCGCTTCAGTGGTGGCCCTGGTCCACGACGTAATTGTTACCATTGGGATGTATTCTCTGTTGTATATGGAATTTTCCTTACCCGTGCTGGCGGCGATTCTGGCCGTAATCGGTTACTCATTGAACGACACCATAGTGGTGTTCGACCGAATTCGCGAAAACTTCCGGAAAATGCGTCGGGGCAGTGTCGTGGAAATTATGAATCGATCCATCAATCAGACCCTGCCCAGGACGCTGCTGACTTCGTTGACGACTTTATTGGTTTTGGCCGCCTTACTCGTGCTGGGCGGTGAAGTCATGCGCGGCTTCGCGACGGCATTGATTATCGGCGTCATCGTCGGCACGTATTCTTCGATATTCGTGGCCAGTCCCACGGTGTTGATAATGGGAGTGTCGCGCGAAGACATGCTGCCGGTGAAAAAAGAGGGCGCCGACGAGAAACAAATAGTTTCTTGATTTTGTCCAGCATTAGGAGATTCAAGTGTTTAGCCATGACATGACCATATCGGGTTTTGATGATGAACTCTGGGCGGCCATCGCGTCGGAGCAGCGTCGTCAAGAGGAACATATCGAGCTGATCGCCTCGGAAAACTACGCCAGCCCCAGGGTCTTGGCGGCACAGGGGTCGGTGCTGACCAACAAGTATGCCGAGGGCTATCCACACCGACGTTACTATGGAGGGTGCGAATACGTCGACCGGGCTGAGGACCTCGCCATCGAGCGTGCCAAGGAATTGTTCGGTGCCGCCTACGTAAATGTTCAGCCGCATTCCGGTTCCCAGGCCAATGCGGCGGCGTACATGGCCTTATTGAAGCCGGGAGACACCATTTTGGGCATGAGTTTGGCGGACGGCGGACACCTGACTCATGGCGCGAAGGTCAATTTTTCCGGGCAGCTCTACAACGCGGTGCAGTATGGCCTGGATTACGAGACCGGCGAGGTCGACTACGATCAGGTCAACGATCTCGCAAAGACGCACCAACCTAAGATGATCATCGCCGGTTTCAGCGCTTACTCGCGGGTGCTGAACTGGGAGCGCTTCCGAGATATCGCCGACCGCGTCGGCGCCTATCTGCTTGCCGACATCGCTCATGTTGCCGGACTGGTCGCAGTTGGTTTGTATCCAAGCTCGATCGGCATAGCCGATGTCACGACCAGCACCACTCACAAGACATTGCGCGGTCCGCGGGGCGGGATCATCATGGCGCGCAGTAATCCTGAGCTGGAAAAGAAACTAAATTCGCGGGTGTTCCCGGGATCTCAAGGCGGGCCATTGATGCATGTGATCGCCGCGAAGGCGGTGGCCTTCAAGGAGGCGCTGATGCCCGAATTTAAATCTTATCAGGCGCAGGTCATCAGCAACGCGAAGACTCTGGCGGCGGAGATCATGAACAGGGGCTATCAGGTCGTGTCCGGCGGAACCGACAACCATTTATTGTTGATCGATTTGATCGATAAGCAGATGACGGGAAAGGATGCTGAAGCGGCGCTGGGTGTTGCAAACATCACGGTGAACAAAAACGCCGTTCCCAACGACCCGCAGTCCCCGTTCGTCACCAGCGGTGTCCGCATCGGCACACCGGCGATTACGACCCGGGGCTTCCGGGAACCGGAAGTGAAGCGTCTCGGCGCTTGGATCTGTGACATCCTTGATAGTCCGCAGGATGCGGCGATACGCAAACGTGTGCATCAAGAGGTGCTGGCAACCTGCCGCCGGTTTCCGGTTTATGTGGATGCAGATGCGTCGCAGTTGACCTTTGCGGTGTAAGCCGCCCGGCATCCCGGCGTCATGCGTTGCCCGTTCTGTCGATTCCAAGACACGCGGGTCGTCGATTCACGCCTCTCGGAGGACGGTGATGCGGTGCGTCGGCGGCGGGAGTGCACGCAGTGCGGAGAACGGTGGACGACGCTGGAGCGGGCGTTCTTGCGCATGCCGCAAATCATCAAATCCGACGGCAAGCGCGAGGTGTTCGCCGATCACAAGCTCCGCGCTGGCATTCAACGCGCTCTGGAAAAACGACCGGTCGATGCGGAGAATGTGGAAAGCGCGATTCACCGCATACAGCACAAAATGCTGACCAGCGGCGAGCGCGAAATATCCTCCCGACAGATCGGCGAGTGGGTTATGCAGGAGCTCACCGACCTGGATCAGGTGGCGTATGTTCGATTCGCATCCGTTTATCGTTCCTTTCAAGACGTGGACGAATTTAAAGACGAGGTCAGCCGGCTGCAGAACCAGCCCGATACCGCACTGAAAAAGCGGCAGATGTCTTTGTTGTCCGGTAACGATGACGACGATTGAGGATTGCGGGTACATGTCCCGCTCGCTGCGTCTGGCAGCGCGCGGGCTGTTTACGACCAGCCCCAATCCCCGGGTCGGATGTGTGATCGTTGGACGCGGGGAGGTGTTGGCAGAGGCCTGGCACGAACGGGCCGGGGAACCACATGCGGAGGTGCTGGCCCTGCGACAGGCCGGTGATCGGGCGCGCGGCGGCACCGTGTACCTCAACCTGGAGCCCTGCTGCCACCAGGGCCGCACGCCGCCCTGCACGGGTTTCCTGATCGATGCGGGTGTGGCGCGCGTGGTGGTCGCGATGGAGGACCCGAATCCGCGGGTCTCCGCCGGGGGGGTAACAGAGCTGCGACGGGCCGGGATCGATGTGGACGTCGGCCTCATGGAGCGCCAGGCCGCCGAGTTGAATCGAGGGTTTATACAACGCATGCGTAGCGGCCGCCCGTGGGTAGTCCTCAAGGTAGCGGCCAGCATGGATGGGCGCACCGCCATGGCCTCCGGGGAGAGCCGCTGGATTACCAATGAGGCGGCCCGCCGCGACGTGCAGGTCCTGCGCGCACGCAGTTCGGCAATTCTGACCGGCATTGGCACGGTGGCGGCGGACGATCCGGCGCTTACCGTGCGTTTGCCCGGTGTGGTGATGTCGCCGATGAAGGTTGTGGCCGACAGCCGCCTGTCGATCGGCGAGCGGGCCAGGGTGTTTGATGGGGGCGGCCCGGTGCTGATCTGCACGACGGTATCGGATGAACGGCGAGCCGAGCGATTGGCCCGTTGCGGCGCGGAAGTCGTCGTACTCCCGGACTGTAAGGGAGAGGTGGATTTACCCGCACTGATGAGCGAACTGTCGGCGCGAGGCGTCAATGAGCTGCTGATCGAAGCCGGGCGCACCTTGAACGGGGCCATGTTACAGGCAGATCTGGTAGACGAACTGATCGTGTACCTGGCCCCGTATCTGTTGGGAGACGCCGCTCAGGGGATGTTCCGATTACCCGGACTCGAGCGGCTGCAAGACCGGTTTGAGTTTAAAATTCGCGATCTTCGTCAGTTCGGGGATAATCTGCGTGTGACCTTGACGCGGACCGACGACGACTCGACAAACCATCTGGGCAGATAGATGTTCACTGGAATCGTGGCATGCGTAGGCAGCATCACCGAGATCCATACAGCCGGTGTGGATCTCACACTGGTGGTGGATCCGGCCAATCTCGATGTTGATCGAATAAGGATCGGCGACAGCGTTGCCGTGAACGGCGTGTGTTTGACGGTCGCCGCGATCAATGATGACGCCTGCCTGTGCTTTGACATCTCTTCGGAGACCGTTTCTCGAACACTGTTCAAGCGTATGCGTGTCGGTTCACCGGTAAACCTCGAGCTGGCGTTGCTGGCGTCCGACCGCCTGGGCGGCCATTTTGTGTCCGGCCACGTCGACGGCATCGGAGAGCTGGAACGACTGGAGCCGGTCGGGCGGTCGACTGAAATGCGGTTTAAAACCCCCGCACCGCTGTCCCACTATCTCGCCGAGAAAGGATCGATTACCATCGACGGGGTGAGCTTGACCGTCAACCGTGTCGATGGTAGGAATTTCGACGTGAACATTGTACCGCACACCCTCGCTGCGACCGTCATTGGAGGGTACGCAGTTGGCCAGCTGGTTCATCTGGAGGTCGATTTGATCGCGCGCTACGTCGAGCGGCTTCTGAAAGCGGATTACAACGACGATGACGGGCGCATCAACACGATGTTTCTGGCTGAGCAGGGCTTCCCGCCACCGCAGGACTAAGCCGTAAGCTGCGCCAAGGCAACAAGACGGGCAACGTTGTTTGATTTAAGATGTTCGAACCATAATCCGTACTCACTCTTCCATTTCTTGTAATGGGCGGAATACTCGGACGGGCTCCTGGGGTCTTCCAAAGATCATGGCGCTGAACGACATCGAGCACATCATCGACGATTACCAACACGGGAAGATGGTTATCTTGACCGATGACGAACTTCGTGAGAACGAGGGGGATCTGCTGATTGCGGCGCAAAAGGTGACACCGGAGGCCATCAATTTTATGGCTGGCCATGCCCGAGGGCTCATTTGTCTGACCCTGACCGAAGAGCGTTGCCGGCAACTTGGTCTGTCGTTGATGGTGGCAGCCAATAACTCCCGTTTCTCCACCAACTTCACCCAATCCATTGATGCCGCCGACGGCGTGACCACAGGGATCTCGGCCGCGGACCGCGCGGTCACGGTTTTGACCGCGGTGGGATCGAACGCCACGCCGAACCACGTTGTGACCCCCGGGCACGTCTTCCCGATCATGGCACAACCGGGCGGTGTATTAACCCGCGCCGGTCACACCGAGGCCGGTGTGGATCTGGCCCGCTTGGCCGGATTAGAACCGGCCAGCGTGATCTGCGAAATACTCAAGGCCGACGGAACTATGGCGCGGTTGCCGGATCTCATCGACTTCGCCCAGGCCCACGATATTAAAATCAGTACGGTGGCCGATTTGATTCGCTATCGGGTGGATCGAGAGCCCACGGTTACCCGCCAGGCGGAAAGCAGGACCAGCATGGCCGCCGGTGAATTTCGAGTCATCGCTTATCACGATATCATTGAGGATCAGACCCACGTAGCTCTGGTGAAAGGAGAAATCAAACACGATGAGCCCACCCTGGTGCGGGTGCACGTGGAGAGCGGACTGTCCAATGTATTCCGTGAACTCAATCAGGCGGTAACCTGGACCATCGGTGACGCACTGCAGCGAATCCGGCTCGCTGAAAGCGGTGTGCTGGTGATTCTGCACTATGATGAACCCGGCGGCGAGATCATTAAAAGGATTCGCCACTCGAGCATAGAAGGCACGGAAATCGAATTTCCATGGCGCGAGGCGGGCAGCGAACTTAGAATGCTGGGTGTCGGCGGGCAGATCCTCGCCGATCTCGGTGTCGGCAAAATGCGTGTTCTGGGCAGCCCGAAACGGGCACATGCGTTATCGGGTTTCGATCTGGAGATAGTTGAATACCTAACGAGTTGAATCTGCAACCGTAACATGAGAAAAATCAGGCAGACAGAGGGAGATCTGGCTCCGCGCAATGCGCGATTCGGTTTGATCGCCGCCCGGTTCAATAGCTTCATCAGCGAGCGCCTGCTGGACGCGGCAATTGGCACTTTGGAACGCCACGGTGTGGATCATGCTAACATGCATGTGGTGTGGGTGCCGGGCGCGTACGAGCTGCCGCTGGCGGCGAAAGCGATGGCGGTGTCGGGCAGATATGACGCGCTGATCGGCCTCGGCGCCGTGATACGCGGTGCCACAGCACACTTCGATTATGTGGCCGGTGAATGCGCCAAGGGTATCGCGCGAGTGAGTCTGGATTACGACATGCCCTTCGGGTTTGGTGTGCTGACGGTTGATACCGTCGAGCAGGCCATCGAGCGTGCGGGGACGAAAGCCGGTAATAAAGGAGCCGATGCTGCGCTGGCAGCCTTGGAGATGCTGAACGTAATGAAACAATTGAAGGAGTAGTCGGCGGAAGCGCGTTTAACCGAGAGACACGGGGACCAAGCGATGACCGGTGGTAGTCGACACGCAGCAAGACAGGCGGCGGTGCAAGCGCTCTACCAATGGGACTTGACTGAGCAAGATCCCGGGGACATCGAGGCACATTTCATTAAGCAACACGACTTGCGAGGCACTGACCAGGGTTACTTCCACACGCTGATCCGTGAGGTACCGCTGTACCGCCGGGAGATACAGGACAATCTTCGATCGTATCTGGATCGTGACTTCGACAATGTGGATCCAGTGGAGCGGGCTATTTTACGCATCGGGGCGTACGAGCTCGAGTATCAACACGATGTGCCGACCAAAGTAATCATCAATGAGGCCGTAGAGCTCGCGAAGACGTTCGGTTCGGACCTCAGCTACAAATTCGTAAACGGTGTGCTCGATCGCTTGGCGGACAAATTACGCACCGGCGAGATGGACGTCGGTCACGCCGCCCAGCGGGATCCCGCCGGCGGTTCGGCCACGGTGTCCAAAGAGTAGCCGCTCGTACCGAGCCGGCGGGCGTTTGGACGAGTTTGCCCTCATAGACAAATACTTCGGCGGCCGCACGCGGATGCGGCCGGACGTGTGCGTCGGTATTGGTGACGATGCGGCGGTCGTGGATGTCCCACGCGGTCATCAGCTGGTGATGGCCGTAGACGCCCTCGTCGGCGGGGTTCATTTTGACGAGGCCGCCGCGCCCAGGGCCATCGGCCACAAGGCCCTGGCCGTCAACCTGAGCGACCTGGCGGCGATGGGCGCGACGCCCGGCTGGGCCACGCTGTTGTTGGTTTTGCCGTCGGTCAGTGAGGTGTGGCTGGGTGCGTTCAGCGACGGGTTTTTCGCTCTGGCGGAGCGGCACGGTGTGGCCTTGGTCGGCGGCGACACCGCACGCGGGCCGCTGACGGTCGGCGTTCAGCTCAGCGGTTGGGTACCGGCAAACCGAGGGCTGCGTCGCTCCGGCGCTGGGGTCAACGACGACATTTACGTTTCCGGGACCGTCGGCGACGCTGGAGTGGCGCTGCGCCAACGCGCCGGTGCCTTGTCCCTGACCGCGGCACAGATCGAGGCCGTGCATCGCCGCCTCGACTTTCCCTGTCCCCGGACTCAATTGGGCCAGTGCCTGCTCGGTGTGGCCACCGCGGCAATCGATCTGTCGGACGGACTGGCCGCGGATCTCGGTCATTTGTTGGCCGCGAGCGGGGTTGGGGGCCGGGTGTATCTCGACCGCTTGCCGCGCTCCGAGGTGTACCGGTCCCACCAGATCAAACTCGGTTGGGATACGGCCCTGGCGTCGGGCGACGACTATGAATTGTGCTTCACCGCGCCGCCACAAAAGCGGCCGCGGATCGAGCAACTGGCCCGGGAGCTCGGTGTACCCATCGCCCGGGTCGGCGTGATTACCGCCGGCGGCGCGCTTCATTTGCTCGATGAGCAGCGCAGTCCGTATGCCTTGAACCACGCGGGGTACAAGCATTTCTCAAGCTGAACGCCATGCCTGCCGGCCTCCTGCTCCGACATCCGCTCCGTTTCATCGCCACCGGCTTTGGCAGTGGCTTGATGCCCGTCGCACCAGGGACCGCCGGGACGCTGGTGGCGGTCCCCCTCTACCTGGCGGTCAAGTGGATGCCGATTTGGGCGTATGCGGCACTCACCCTGCTGCTGTTCGTAATGGGCGTTTGGGCGTGCCGCCACACGGCGGAGTATTTGGGCGTTCACGATCACCCGTCGATCGTATGGGACGAGATCGTCGGTTACCTGGTGGCCATGACCGGTTTGGCCGGACACACGTGGGAGGTCGTCGTGGGATTTCTGTTGTTTCGGCTGATGGACATCCTAAAACCGTGGCCCATTGCCTGGGTGGATCGGGCCGTCGCCGGTGGTTTCGGGATCATGCTCGACGACGTAATTGCCGGTCTCTACACTGCCATCATGTTGCACGCGGTTATTTTCTTCCGGTGAGCGGTGAACTCCGATATTGCTGGTAAAGCGACAGGACGCGGGTAATGTAGCCGCGGGTCTCGGGGTAAGGGGGCACTCCCCGGTACTTCGCGACCACGTTTTCGCCCGCGTTGTAGCCCGCCAGAGCCAATCGGGTGTCGCCGTCGAACTCGCTCAACAGATCGCGCAAGTATCGAACCCCCGCGGCGACGTTCTCGCGGGGGTCGAATACGCTATTCACACCGTACCGGCTGGCGGTCCCCGGCATGAGTTGCATCAGGCCGGACGCGCCCTTTGCGGAGACCGCGTAGGGATCGAAACCGGATTCCACGTGGACGACCGCCTTGACCAGGGCAGCGTCGACCCCGAAACGCGTTGCCGTGGTGTGGATGAGCGGATCGTACTTGGAGCGGACCGGCCGTAATCGGCGGCTAGCTGGCGCGCGTGTCGCCCACCCGCTCTCATCGATGCCGTAGACCTTCAGAAGCTGATAACCGGACTCGGACCGCGGGTGGTCGGTGATCAGGCGTGAACCGTTGCTGTGCTGGTACACGTAAATACGCGCCGCTTGCGCCGCAAGGCTGAACATCACAAGAACAACGGTGAGTAGACCGGGAGCCAGTCGAAATCCCATCATGACGGACTGAGTGTCGCTGCCGTTTAACCGAATATAGCCCAATTTAACGGGGGTCAGGTACAAATTAACACTAATATAATTTGCGCCAGTGCTTGTTTCGATCCGTTGGCGCGATGGTGTCAGAGTAATCATTGTTGCGGTCTGCAGCGGTATTGGGTGTGTATGCACTAAAAGCCCTGCCGTCATTGCGTGTTCCTGAACAAGCCGCTCTGCGGCACGCTGTCGATCCGAACCTGAGATTGCTATGATGGCGCACATTCTTCTACCCATTACCGAGTAACCGAGGGCGATGCCGACATTCGACGTTGTGTCACAAGTTGATTGGCAGGAAGTTCGCAATGCCGTCGATCAGGCCAATCGAGAAATCTCCAACCGATACGACTTCAAGGGCACGGACGCCAGGGTCGATCAGTCCGACGACAATCTGACCGTTTACGCCGACGACGAGTACAAAGTCGAGCAGGCGGCCGAGATTCTTCACACCCGGCTGGCGAAGCGTGGCGTCGATCTGGGGTGCCTGGCGGCGGGCGAGGTCCAGCCTACCGCCGGCGGGAAGGCTAAACAGGAGTTGCGTGTCCGCCACGGTATCGATCAGGACCTGGCGCGGAAACTGGTCAGACTAATCAAAGGCACGAAGCTCAAGGTGCAGGCCTCGATTCAGGGACCCCAGATCCGGGTCTCCGGGAAAAAACGCGATGACCTGCAGCAGGCCATCGCGGCGCTCCGAGCCGCGGAGCTTGACCTTCCGGTGCAGTTCGTGAATTTCCGGGACTGAGTCGTCGACAGCCCCAAGCGGGCGTTTCGACACGCTGAACGGCGTATGCAGCCATCCGGGCTGCGCAGACCGAACGGTTGCTGCGCCGGGTTATTCGGTATTAGTGACCGGGGACCAACACCTACACCGCAGGGACTGGGGAGCCGTGCGGCCCGCCACGATGGACCATGGCGCCGAGCTTGGCTATTGCCGCGAGCCCGGTCTGGCCTTGTGCGGGTGTGCCTGGAGCTGGGGGTCCGGGGGGCCAGCGGTACTCAGGATGAGGCGCCGGCAGATCTGTAGAGACCGGGCAGTGACCGAATCCGGGTAAAACGTCGCCCAAGCGGTGCCGTTCGAGCCTTAGCGATTGCCGTGTAATTTCAGAAATTTGAAAACCCTACAACCCAATAAGCTACTGTAAATTATAAGTATAATTTATTCTTGTGTTCGTAATTGGACTGGTTTATAGTGAACGGGAATGGAGGCTCAACCTGTTGACGGACCGACTGCAGGTTGGGAGGCGTGTGGTATTGAAGACCTCTGACGAATGACCATCGTAAGCAGGACGCGAAACGCACGCTCGGGGCGGCAGGAATGCCGCCTTTTTGTTTTAGCGCTCGAGGTGCTGCAACTTGTTCGGGATGTCCTCCCACTCCGCAGCGTCCGGCGGGGCGGGTTTTTTCTCCGTCAATACGGGCCACTCGGCGGTCAGTTCCGCGTTGAGTTCTAGGAAATGTTGCTGATCCGCCGGAAGATCGTCCTCCGAAAAAATCGCGTTGACGGGGCACTCTGGTTCGCACAGGCTGCAATCTATGCACTCCTCCGGATCAATAACTAAAAAATTGGGGCCTTCGTGGAAGCAGTCCACCGGACAAACTTCAACGCAATCCGTGTATTTACATTTTATGCACGACTCCACGACCACGTAGGTCATAAATAATGCCTCCAACGGTGTATCTCGAGAAAAGCGCGCGTATTGTACGGACTCAAACTAGGCGGGTAAACGATAATGCCCCTGAACACTGCCCCCGGGGATCGGATACACGGGCGTGCATCGTTTACAATGACCCAGTCGGCCGTGGAAATTTGCTATGCTCGAAGGTAGCGCTGTAAGGCAAAAAGGTGGAATGGTCCGTAAAGTGCTCACCGCCTCTGTACCTAAAATAAGGGCGAAAAAGACATTAACATCCGAAGTCCGTCCACGGCGAGTCGAGCAATGGTTGGAGTCGTTGCCACGGGCCAGCGCCCAAGACACCGCTCAGCAGCTGGGCCAGGCCCTGTTCGGCCAGAATCGAACGGCGCTCGAGGCAGAGAATCGGTTGAGCATCATGGAGCTGTACTGCGAACCGGTCATTACAGCGGTTGAGGCACTGCAGCGGACCTACGCCTCCACGTCTTTCCCGCTGTCCTCCCGCTACAGGGAGTGTTCCTTACTGACGGCGCGGTTGCTCAATGAGACGGCCAATGGATTTAAAATTGTCGCTAACGACCTGACTGCGCGCGGCAAGGCGAACGAGTCCGAAGTCGTGTTGGCGCTGCAGCGGGCCATGCACTTTCTGGGTCAGCTGCTGGTCAATGTGTATCAGATCTACCAGACCTGTCCGCGTGGCGTATGGCGGGAGATGCACCAGCTGTATCGTTACGCCGAGGAAAATCAGTTGTTGAATTCCCCGGTGACGGCCCCGGACTCCAAGGCGCCGGACGGCTTGGCCACCGTCGCGGACAGTTATCAACAGATAATCTTATTGGGCGCGTGTGGCCCCTATGGCTTGCTGCAGGGCGAATGCGTGAAGCTGTATCACTTGTTTTTACACTGGCAGGGTGGTGCGCAGATTACCCGGGAATTCAAAAAGAAAGACCCCGCCGGCCGCTTCGTTATCAACCTGGATGTGGATGCGCCGCCCGTTCCGCTCATCAAGGCGGGATCGGTAGCGGCAAGCGATCCGCTGCGTCTGCTGGACGCGCTGGATGTGCTGCGGGAGATCCACAGCGTACTACGGAGTCTGGAGCGTGACAGCACGCTACCGACGTTTCCGAGCCCGATGGCGCGAGTTGGCATCGATACGTCTTACGTCGATCTATTGCGTCGCGCTGGTCGATTTCTCGGCGGTGTAACGGTCAAACGGCGGTCACTGCGTGTGGAGAGAGACGAGCCGCTCTCAGCCTGTTTCGGCGTCGGCACAATTCACTATTATTTGAACGGCGAAACCGTGTTCGAGCCACCGGTTTGGTCGACGGACTTTGAATTGCCGGCGGATGATGTAGAAGACGAGCGGCCCGGTGAATTATCCAAGCCGGAGTTTTCGGCGCAGGAGGACGCCGATATGGCAGAGCCCGGGCCGCCCGAATCGCGAACGGTGGAGCCCAACGAGCTCTACACCTGCCGGATCAGGAACGCCAGTGCTTCGGGTTCGGCACTGCAGTTCGTTGGGCCGCTTGCATTGCAGATCAAGACCGGAGAGCTGATCGCGGTCAAGGAACCACCGAACCGACAATGGCGAATCGGGGCGATTCGTTGGCTGCGCTGCGAAGCCGAAGACGTCGTGACCTTGGGGTTTGAGATGCTGGCGCCGGAGGCACGGCCCGTGGCCGTGCGGCGTGAATCCCACGGTGGTTTTTATCCGGCTTTAATGTTGCCGGGTAACGGCGCCTTGAAGCTGCCGACCTCGCTGATCGTCTCACGCGGAGTCTACCGGCGCGGTGACAAACTGGTGATCGTGGCCGTGGAGGACGAACCACCGCAAACAGTAACGCCACTGCGAATCGTCGAGCGGAGCGGAAGCTATACGCAGCTGCTACTGTCGCCCCCCCCGCCGCGACCATAAGTCCGCCTCTGACCGAAGTTCGTAAAGCAGTTCCAGCGCTTGTTTGGGAGACAAGTCGTCCACGGACAATTTTCGCAAACGCTCAATGACCGGTGGGTCTGCCGTCTCGCGGTGGTCGAACATACCGAGCTGTGTGGCCAGCGCGGCACCGAGTTTAGGGTCATGGCAGTAACGGTCCTCGAGCTCCGCCAACTTATTCCGGGCCGAATCGAGCACGTCGGGCGGAACACCGGCCAGTCGGGCCACCTGTATGCCATAGGATTGATTGGTCGGGCCGGGCTTCACGGAATACAGAAACACGATCCGGTTGCCGTGCTCCACGGCGTCGAGATGGAGGTTGGCGACTACGGTAAGTTCTTGTGCCAGTTGTGTAATCTCGAAATAGTGAGTTGAGAACAGGGTGAATGGTCGAACCTGTCCGGCCAGCCCGACAGCGCACGCCCACGCCAGCGACAGGCCATCGAATGTGCTCGTGCCACGCCCGATTTCATCGACTAGAACCAGGCTGGTCTCCGTGGCCTGCCGCAGAATCCGCGCCATCTCGGTCATCTCCACCATAAATGTCGACCGGCCGCCGGCCAGGTCGTCGGATGCGCCAATGCGGGTGAAGATCTGGTCGATCGGACCGAGGGTGGCGGATTCCGCAGGGACCGGACAGCCGATGAAGGCCATTAGCGTTATCAAAGCGGTCTGGCGCATGAAGGTGCTCTTTCCACCCATGTTCGGGCCGGTGATGATGAACATCTTCTGTTCCGTCGTCATGCTCAGGTCGTTCGCAATGAACGCCTGGCTCTGATTATGTTCCACTAAGAGATGTCGGCCAGCGGTGATTTCCAGACACGGTGCGTCCACTAGACGTGGCCGCGACAGGTTTAAACTCAATGAGCGTTCGGCAAAGTTGTTGAGTACGTCCAACTCCGCCAGTGCCCCGGCGCAGGACTGCAGTGCAGCCAGCGTTTGTCCCAGTTGCTCCAGGATCTCGTTGTAAATCCGTTTTTCGAGGGCCTGCGCCTTTTCCCGAGCGTTCAGGACCTGGTCTTCGAACCGCTTCAACTCGGTGGTGATATAGCGTTCGACATTTTTCAGTGTTTGACGACGGATATAGCGATCCGGCACAGCCTCCGCCTGTCCTCGGGAGACTTCGATGTAAAAGCCGTGTACGCGATTGAAGCGGACACGCAAATTGTGGATGCCAGTCTGTTCCCGTTCCCGGGCTTCCAATCCGACGAGATGATCGCTGCTGTCCCGGCTCAGCGTCCTGAGTTCATCAAGCTCCCTATCGTAACCGTCGCGAATCACACCACCGTCACGAATTGTCGAAGGCGGTTCGTCCGCAATGCTCCGTTCCAGTAGCTCGAGGACATCTGGAAACGGTACGATGCGGCGATCAAAGTGATCCCGCGTAGTCGCGTCGAGCCGGGTAAGGGTGTTCACAATCTCAGGAATGGCCGCGAGTCCCGCGCGCAGTTTCACCAGGTCGCCGGGGCGTGCCGAGAACAGTGCCACCCGGGCCAGGATTCGTTCCATGTCGCCCACCGTCAAGAGCAACTTGTGCACGCCCTGGGGGTGTCCGTCGGACAAGCCGCTGACCAGTGCCAGGCGCTGTTCTATTCGTGCCTGATCACGCAGCGGGTGGAGCAGCCAACGTCGCAGTTGTCGTGCGCCCATTGGGGTTGCGCAGCGGTCCAGCAAAGAGAGCAGGGTGTGGTCGCGGCCCCCGGACAGATTGGTCTCCAACTCCAGGTTCCGCCGGCTGGTGGCGTCAACGAGGATGTATTGTGAACTGTGTTCAATGTGGAAATCGCGCACATGAGGTAAACCAGAGTGCTGGACGTCTTTGGCGTAGCACAACACCGCCCCGGCGGCCGCAATGGCCAGCGGATAGCGGTCACCGTCGAACGGCGCCAGATCGCGCGTGCCCAACTGTTCGGTCAACAGCCGGGTTGCGGCGTCGAGATCAAAATACCAATCGGGCACCTGGCGCGCCCGCGACCTGAATTGCGCGGGCACCGCGCGCATGCCGGACTCGGTGGCGATGAGTTCCGCGGGATCCAGTCCGGCGAGTTCGTTGGCGAGGTATTCAGCGCCGGCCAGTTCGCGGGCCTGAAATCGACCGCTGGAGACCTCAATAGTGGCCAGGCCTGCGCTGCGCGCATCGATGTGCACCGCCGTCAGCAGGTTTTCGCGGCGCACATGCAATAAGGATTCCTCGGTCAGAGTGCCTGGTGTGATGGTGCGCACGACCATGCGCTCCACCGGTCCCTTTGCGATGCCTGGCTTGCCAATTTGTTCGCAGATAGCCACTGTACGGCCGGCGTTCACCAGCCTCGAAAGATACTGGTCGACGCTGTGAACCGGCACGCCGGCCATGGGGATTGGTTGACCGGCGGAACTGCCGCGTTGCGTCAGGGTGATATCCAGCAATTTCGACGCCTGTTTGGCGTCGTCGTAAAACAACTCATAGAAATCACCCATCCGGTAGAGTAAAAGCGTCTCAGGATGCTCCGCCTTGATGCGAAGATACTGCCGCATCATCGGCGTGTGTTGTGGCGCTGTGTTCATTTCATCGCGGGTGAATCTGGAAAATCTCGAGCAGTTGCTGGTGGATCTCGGAGCCTCCGGTTACGACATCGCCGGTTGCAAAGTGTTGTTGGCCGCCGTCCAGGTCGCTCACCAGTCCGCCGGCTTCCTGGATCAGCAGGCAGCCGGCCGCAATGTCCCATGGGCTCAGACCGAGTTCCCAGAACCCGTCGAACCGGCCGCACGCCACATAGGCAAGATCGAGTGCCGCTGACCCCGCCCGTCGCACACCGCTGCTGCGCAGCAGAACGTCTTTGAACATCGACATCCACAGGTCGAGGCGGTCCACCACCTTGAACGGAAACCCGGTGCCGATCAAGGCATCCTGCAGGTGGAAGACCTGGCTGACCCGGATACGCCGATCGTTTAGATAGGCACCGCCGCCGCGCGTAGCGCTGAACAGCTCGTTGCGCAAGGGATCGAAAATAACCGCCTGTTCCAATTCTTTACCGCGTCTCAGGGCGATCGACACCGCAAACTGCGGATGACCGTGAAGGTAGTTTGTGGTTCCATCCAGTGGATCGATGACCCATTCATATTCGCGGCCGGGTTTCGCGCCGGCCTCCTCAGCCAGGATGGCGTGTTGCGGGTAGCTGCGCTCGATGATCCGGACGATCTCTTCCTCCGCGGCACGATCCACCTCACTCACAAGATCGTTGTGACCTTTTCTCTCAACTTCTATTCGATCAATCTGATCCAGGTAACGTACAATCAGTTTACCGGCGCTCCGCGCCGCTTTGATCGCGGTGTTCAACATCGGGTGCATGGTATTCCTTTCGGTTAAGGTGACGAATCAGGACTCTCGGCTTGGGCGCGAGATTGTATTAGTGAGTGTCAGTGAAAGAAAGCGAATTTGTGAGTCGATCTGAACGAATCCGTTTTGTTCTGGTTCGACCCACTCATCCGGGGAACATCGGCGGCGTCGCCCGGGCCATGAAGACAATGGGCCTGAGATCCTTATCGCTGGTGGACCCACCGCCGACCTTCCCGGGTGAGCAGGCGATTCGCCGGGCGGCGGGTGCCGCCGATGTGCTCGAAGGCGCGCAGGTCTGCTCAACCCTGGATGAGGCGATCGGGCCCTGTGGACTGGTTGTCGGCACCAGCGCCCGTACCCGCTCGATCGATTGGCCGACCTTGTTACCCACCGAAGCGGTGAAGGAACTGGTGCGCGATGCGGCTCATGGTCAGGTGGCCGTTCTGTTCGGGCAAGAACGCAGTGGTTTAGACAACCGGGAAGTGGAACGTTGCCGGTATCTGGTGGCCATTCCGACCGCGCCGCATTTTACGTCCTTGAACCTGGCTAGTGCTGCACAGATTATGGCCTATGAGTTGTTTCTTGGGCTCAGCGAAGCGACTGACGGCAAGCCGTCCGCATTGGGCGCAGACAACTGCGCCGACCAGGAGACGATGCGGCGTTTTTACCGGCATCTGGAGTCGGTGCTGCTGGATATCGACTTCCCAAATGTCCGTCCGCCGGTCAAGTTGATGCGAAAACTCGTTCGGCTGTTCAACCGGGCTGCGCTATCCGAGGAAGAGGTCAGCATCCTGCGTGGAATACTCAGTGAGATACAGGCTGTGGCGGGGAAAAAAATTTGACAAAGATTATTACCGCTGGCTTCATTAGCCGAAACTCGTTGGTACCGTTAACATGTTTTCGCGACTGAAAGAAGACATAAGCTATGTGTTCGAGCGTGATCCGGCGGCGCGATCCACTGTCGAGGTGCTGACCGCCTATCCGGGCTTGCACGCCGTGCTGGCCCACCGTTTCAACCATTGGTTGTGGAACAAAAAGTGGCACTGGCTGGCGCGGTTCCTGGCCCATATCTCGCGGTGGTTGACGGGGATCGAAATTCATCCGGGGGCTCGGATCGGGCACCGGTTTTTCGTTGACCATGGGATGGGAGTGGTGATTGGCGAAACGGCATCAATCGGCGACGACTGCACTTTGTACCAGGGCGTAACCCTGGGCGGGACAACCTGGGAGAAGGTTAAACGCCACCCGACCCTCGGCCGCAACGTTGTGGTGGGCGCCGGAGCAAAGGTGTTGGGACCGATCGAAATCGGCGACGATGCGCGGATCGGATCGAATTCCGTGGTCGTCAAGGACGTCCCCGCAGGCGCTACGGTGGTGGGTATCCCGGGTCACGTCGTGCGGCCGTCGACGGACCAGGACCAAGTACAGCGTATCCAGATGGCGAGACGGATCGGATTCGACGCCTACGGACAAACCCGAAATATGAGCGATCCGGTTGCCCATGCCGTTGACTGCATTCTAGATCATCTGCACACCATTGATGAACGAACCAACAGGATTATCAACAAGCTGGTTGACACCGGGATCGACGTCGGTGAACTTGAGATTCCAGCGATAAAGGTTGAACACCTGGGTGAATCCGAAGAACTCACTCCCGATAAGGTGGAGGAGGGTGCAGTATCGGACCGTGGAAAAAGTTGACCAAATTACTCAAGTAAGGGAAGATCAGCGGCTGGTTCAACACGAACAGCCCTATGAGACTGACCAGCCGAGGCCGCTATGCCGTAACCGCCATGCTTGACCTAGCGTTACATTATCACGGCGGCGTAGTGGCGCTATCCGACATTGCCGAACGCCAACACATTTCACTGTCGTATCTGGAGCAATTGTTTGCCCAACTGCGTCGCGAGGGGCTGGTTGTCAGCACCCGTGGTCCGCGAGGCGGCTATCATCTGAGTCGCAGTCCCCACGCCATATCGGTGGCGCAGATAATCGACGCTATTGACGAGCACATCGACGCCACGAAGTGCGGGGGTGACAGAGACTGCCAAGCGGAAAGAACCTGCCTGACGCACGATCTGTGGGTGAAATTGAGCGATCGGATCAGATCGTTTCTGAGTCAGGTCACACTTGGAAAACTGCTCAGCCGGCCCCATGTTCAAGGCGTCGCCTCACGCCAAGAGCGCGACGTACGGGTCCGGATTCCACATTAATGAGGTAGGTCATGTCAGTTACCTTAACGGAGAGCGCGGCGCAGCGCGTGTTGAGTTACCTTCGGTCGCGTGGGCATGGAATGGGACTGCGCATCGCTGTCAAATCCACCGGCTGTTCGGGCTATGCATACGTGGTCAATTATGCCGATGCTATCAATGAAACGGATCACGTGTTCGAAAGCCGTGGCGTAAGCGTCATCGTCGACGCGCAAAGCCTAGAGCTGGTCGATGGGACTCAAGTTGATTTCAAAAAAGACGGTCTAAACGAGTCGTTCCAGTTCAACAACCCCAGGGTCAAGAACACGTGCGGCTGCGGCGAAAGCTTCAGCGTTTGAATGCCGTTTTGATGCGCCGATCCCGCCGGATGTTTTAGCGGACTCCATAGCATGCCAATTGTTGAACCGCCGGTCTTCGTTTCTGTGTCGCGGCCGGCGCGGACTCCGGGCCGAACCGTCGGTTTTGAGACCCTGGGTTGCAAGGTCAATACCTTCGAAACCGAGTTGCTGGCTCAGTCGCTGCGCGACATCAACTGGGACGTGGCCGATGCGGGCGACACCGCCGATGTTTTCATCATCAATACCTGTACGGTAACCGGCGAAGCCGACCGTCAAGCACGCCAGTTGGTGCGCCGCATCGTGCGCCGAAACCCAAACGCCCTGGTCGTGGTCACCGGCTGTTACGCGCAGGTAAATCCGCGCGCCTGCGCACGCATACCCGGTGTGGACCTGGTAGTCGGTAATGACCGCAAGCTGGATCTGGATCGAATATTGCTGGAGCGCTCAGCCGCTGAATCGCCGCAGGTGTTGGTGGGCGACGTCAGCGAGCATTTGAGCCTGCCGAGCGGTCTGGTGGACGGGCTGACCGGCCACTCGCGGGCATTCGTGCAAGTCCAGCAGGGCTGCGACCAGGGCTGCACATTCTGTGTTATCCATCGCGCACGTGGACCGAGCCGCTCGCTGGCGCCCGCCCTGATCAAGCGGCAGGTCGAACGTCTGGTCAGTAAGGGGTACGGAGAGATCGTGCTGTGTGGAATCGACCTGGGCGCTTACGGCCTGGACATGACCGCAGCGGAGGGGCGGCATTACCGCTTGTCGGACCTGTTGCTCGAGCTTGGTCGTATCGCTGGAGATTTCCGGGTTCGCCTGAGTTCCATAGATCCTGCGCACCTCGACGATGGGTTGATCGATGCGCTGGATCACTGTCCAAAGCTGTGCCCGCACCTGCATCTGTCTCTGCAGAGCGGCAACACCCTGATTCTGAAGCGGATGAAGCGCCGCTATTCGGCCAATGAAGTGTATGCACGTGTGGCCGCTTTGCGCGATCGGATCCCGGATTTGGTGCTGAGCGCGGACCTTATGGTCGGTTTCCCCACCGAAACCGATCCGCAGTATCGAGACACCGAGAGGATGGTCCGGGATTTGGCAGTCGCGTTTCCACACGTGTTTTGCTACTCCGATCGACCGGGTACGCCGGCGGCGCGTATCCCGGTCGCCCGCCAGGTGCCGCCCATCGTGAGGAAGCAGCGTGCGGCCAGGCTGCGCCGCGCCGCAAAGCGGATACGCGATGACTTGCTGGTCAGCCGGCTGGGCCGAGTCGAACGCGTGCTGGTCGAAGCAGGTGGCCGGTCACCGCACGGTTATCAGCGCGCCCGGGCCGCCGATTACCTGGTCGTGCACGTTCCCGCCGCCAGCGGCGACGTTGGCCAGTGGCGGACGGTGAAATACAGCGCTATTTATCACGACGGGCTGATTGCCCGCCCGGCCGTGTAACCGGTACACTACGCTCCCCTGCGATGTTCCCCGAAATCGTGCATACCGCGCGGTTTTTCATAATATAGTCAGCAGTTTGGAGATTAGTTATGGCAACAGAACGGACCTTGTCGATCATCAAACCCGACGCGGTGGCAAAAAACGTCATCGGCGAGATTTGCCGGCGTTTGGAGCAGGGCGGGTTGCGGATCGTTGCAGCCAAAATGCTCCACCTCAGCAAGACCCAGGCCGAGGGCTTTTACGCTGTGCACCGAGCGCGGCCTTTTTTTAACGACCTGGTGGCGTTCATGCAGTCCGGTCCCGTGCTCGTGCTGGTGTTGGAAGGTGAACAGGCCATTGAGAAAAACCGGCATATCATGGGGGCAACGGATCCCGCCCAAGCTGCAGCAAATACCATTCGTGCGGATTTCGCCACAAACATTCAAGAGAACGCCGTGCACGGGTCCGACGGCAGCGAGACTGCACGCGAGGAAATCGCGTTTTTTTTCAGCACCGCCGAAATCTGCCTCCGCACGCGCTAACTCCAATGACATCGAAGAAGCCGCTGAACTTCATGGGTATCGATCGTGTGTCGTTGCGGCAGCTTTTTGCACGTTTGGAGGTTAAGGGATATCACGCCGACCAAGTCATTAAGTGGATACACCAGCAAGGTGTTACCGAATTCGAATCGATGACGAATCTGAGCAAAACACTACGGAAAGCTTTGACCGGGTTTGCGTGCATATCGGTCCCCTCTGTCACCGGGGATCAGACCTCCGCTGATGGCACCCGTAAGTGGTTGTTGCGACTCAGCGATGGTAACTGCATAGAAATGGTGTTTATTCCGGAGCCGGAGCGCGGTACGCTGTGTGTATCGTCTCAAGTCGGCTGTTCGTTGAACTGCACGTTTTGCGCCACTGCGTCGCATGGATACAACAGAAACCTCACCAGTGCCGAGATACTCGGCCAGATTTGGCTTGGTCATCAAATGCTGAAAGGTCCGGGACGGGAGCAGCGAGCCATAACTAATGTCGTAATGATGGGTATGGGGGAACCGTTACTCAATCTACGCAACGTTGCGTGCGCAGCAGGCGTACTGCTGGACGATTTCGGCTACGGACTGTCGCGCCGCAGAGTGACGCTGAGCACTGCCGGCATGGTCCCGCAGATCGATGAGTTGCGTGAGTTGTGTCCCGTGAGTCTGGCGGTATCGCTGCACGCACCGAACAACCAGCTCCGCAGCCGCTTGGTTCCCCTGAATCGGAGGTATCCGATTGAACAGCTGATCGATGCCTGCCGTCGATACATCACGCATGAACCAAGATCCCGGGTCACGTTCCAGTACGTGATGCTTGCCGGTGTCAACGACTCCGTTGCGCACGCCACCGAGCTTGCTCAGTTGCTGAGGAGGATACCGTCAAAGGTCAACCTCATACCGTTTAACGCCTACCCTGGGCTCGAATACGAAAGTTCCGACCAGGACGCCATTGATCGATTCCGCGATTGCTTGTTGGCGGAGGGCATAATGACCATTACCCGGAAGACCCGGGGTAGCGACATCGACGCCGCTTGCGGGCAACTCGCCGGCAGGTTCACTGATCGGACCCACCGTTCGGCACGTTGGGGCCGGCGAAGAGTTGCATGTACAGCCTAAGCAGAAGCTGGTTGGTGGCCGCCCTTGTTGCGCCGATACTGGTGAATTGCGCCACTGATCAGGGCATCGCCAAGAAGTGGGAGCCGGACAAGCGTGCCGATGTGCGCACCCAGCTGGCGGTCAACTACATGCAGCGCAATCAGCTGCAAATCGCTAGAACAGAACTGGAACAGGCTCTGGCTATACAACCGGATCATTCCGCGGCCAACCATGCCATGGCGGCGCTACAGGACAGGCTCGGTAATGATGCACTCGCGGAACAGCATTACCGGCGTGCGGTGCAGGTGAACCCCGAGAACTCCCGGGCGATGCACGACTATGGGACGTTTTTGTGCCGGCGGCAGCGTGTGAACGAGGCCATTCAGCAATTCGAGAAGGCGCTTGCCAACCCCCTTTATCAGGAAGTCGCGATGACCTTCCTGCGTGCTGGAGAATGTCTGGCTCAGAATAGCGATCACCGCAACGCCGAACAATATTTCCGCAAGGCGCTGCAGAGCAATCCCAGTCTGCCGAGTGCGCTGTACTTCATGGCGGATATCCAGTTTCAACGTGGAGACTATCTGCCGGCACGTGGTTATATAGAACGTTACTTCTCAACCGCGAGCGAGACACCTGAGAGCCTGTTGCTGGCTTTCAAGATCGAGCGGCAATTGAACTCCGCCGACGTGGCCGCCGACTACGCATCGCGGTTGCGCAATCGGTTCCCCGGATCCGCGGAGGCCGGGGAACTGGCAAAGCTGATGGGGCCACAAGATGATTCCTGAGGCTGACATGCTGGCCGCGAATGTGCCGCGTCCCGGCGCCGCATTGCGTAAAGCGCGGGAGAAACTTGCGCTGTCCATGGAAGATGTTGCGCATGAACTGCGCCTGTCGGTGTCTCAGATCAAGGCGTTGGAAGCTGACAATTATACGGATCTCCCCGGCATGACTTACGTACGTGGGTATCTGCGGAGTTACGCAAGGTTGGTGAAAATCGACGAGGACCTGGTATTGCCGCCGTTTCAACCGGACCCGGTTTCCTCACCGGCGCGTACCATAGCGCAACCGATACGCCGGCAGGCGAAAAGTGGCGATCGCTGGGTTCGAATGATCAGTTACAGCGTCGTTGTAGTGCTCGTCGCCCTCGTCGTTCTGTGGTGGCAGACACAGGTCGGTCTAGATTTCAACGATGGATTATTCACACAGAAGTCAGGCGACGACGCAGGCCAAGATCCATCGCCGGGGGGCGCACCACGGGTGGAAACCGTTGTGACCTCGTCGTTCAAGCAAGCTGCGGGTGAAGCCAGTGGCCCGGCTCCCGATATTGTCCCGCGGTCCGAACCTGAGGCGAGCGAAGGGCACGTCGACTCGTCGGCGAATCAACAGGCTACCTCCGCGAAGATCAAGTCGCCTCTGCGCGTGGACACAGATCAGGCGCAGCCGGCAACGGCAATGATCGTTTTGACATTCAAGGACGCCTCCTGGGCCGAGATTCGGGATGCCACTAATAAGCGATTGTTGCATCAGAGTTTGAATCCTGGGCGCGTGGTGAGCGTTGAGGGAGTACCACCGTTCCGGGTGTTTCTCGGTAATGCCTCCGCGGTGTCGCTGGAGTATAACGGTAAACCCTTCGATCTTACTCCGTATCAGACGGGTCTGTATGCGCGCTTTGTCCTCAAAGGGCACGAGCAGGCCCAATGATCGGCTGATCCCGTCCCGATGAACAAGCTGCAATCCATTAAGGGCATGAAAGACCTTTTGCCGGTTGATACCGCTGTTTGGCAACGCATCGAGGATGCCGTGCGCCGGGTACTGGAGCGCTATGGATATGCAGAGATACGTTTACCTATAGTGGAGCGCACCGAATTGTTCGCCAGGTCAATCGGCGAGCAGACCGATATCGTTGGAAAGGAGATGTACACCTTTCCGGATCTCGACGGCGAAAGCATTACCTTGCGGCCGGAAGGCACGGCCGGGTGTGTGCGGGCCGGGATCCAACATGGGTTGTTTCACAACCGGCATCAACGCCTCTATTATTGGGGACCGATGTTTCGGCACGAACGGCCGCAGCGTGGCCGTCTCCGCCAGTTTCACCAGCTTGGGGTCGAGGCGGTGGGCTGGGCGGGACCTGATATTGACGCCGAACTCATCCAGATCGGTACCAGAATCTGGCGTGAAGTAGGCGCATCGGGGCTGGCGCTGCATATCAATTCACTGGGTGATGTGGAATCGCGTCTTCAATACAGGCAGCGGTTGGTGGAATATTTCTCCAAGTACCGGACCCAACTGGATAATGACAGCCAGCGGCGGATAGACACAAATCCGTTGCGTATCCTGGACAGCAAAGACAACACGACGCAACAGATCGCGTCAGATGCGCCTGAGATTCTCGATTATTTGGACGCCGAATCGAAAAGCCACTTCGAGGAATTGTGTGAATATCTCGACGCCGCCGGCATTGCGTATACGATTGATCAACGGCTGGTGCGCGGGCTGGATTATTATTCGCGTACCGTATTCGAGTGGATCAGCGGCGATCTCGGCGCCCAGGGCACCGTCTGCGCCGGTGGCCGATACGATAGATTAGTCGAACAGTTGGGTGGCCGTGCAACTCCGGCGGCGGGCTTCGCGCTGGGTCTGGAACGTTTGCTTGACTTGCTGGGCAGGCGGCCGGTTCAGACCGACAGCGCGGACGTTTATATGATAAGTCTCGGCGATCCGGCCAGAAAGGCCGGTTTGGTGTTGGCGGATACACTGCGCGATGCAGGCTTGACGGTGATCAGCTATTGCGGAACGGGAGGGCTGAAGAATCAAATGAAACATGCCGATAAGAGCGGTGCAACCGTGGCCGTGCTGCTTGGCGAAGACGAGTTGAAATCAGACATGATCACTGTCAAACCTCTGCGCAGTGGACAACGGCAACTGACTGCGCCGGCAGACCGGTTGTTGGAAATTGTGCGCGGTTGCCTTGATGCGTCCGCTACGCAGACCGCCAACAGCCGAGAAGGGATATACGCCAATGGTTGATTTTGACTTAAGCGAAGAAGAACAAGCCGAGCGACTGAAAAAATGGTGGAAGGAGAATGCTACCTCGATCATTGTCGGCGTCGTGATCGGCGTCGGGGCGATTGTCGGCATCAATCTATGGCGGGACTATCAAACGACTCAGTCAGAATCGGCATCCGGGCTGTATGAGCACATGTTGTCTGCATATCGACAACAGCAGCCGGATCAAGCGACCGCAACCGCTGAACAAATCGTCCGCGAATACACGTCAAGCCCCTATGCCGGTAAGGCTGGCCTGTTGCTGGCAAAGATTCACTATGAAAACAAGGATATCGAGAACACCGAGGCCCGGCTGAGGTGGGTCATCGACAATGCGGTGGAGTCGGCTACGGCGCATGCGGCCCGGTTGCGGCTGGGAAGGGTGCTATTGGCCGAGGGGAAGATCCAACAGGTCAAGAATCTGCTTGCCGTGACGGACTACGGCGGGTTTGAGTCGGAGTACAAAGAGCTGGAGGGCGATCTGTATTTCGAGATGGGCGCCCCCGTATCAGCCAAATCGGCGTATCAGCGTGCACTGGAAATGCTCGCCGACGGCTCTAACTATGAAGATATCTTGCTAATGAAGTTGGACAACGTGGCTACAGAGGCGTCGGAATGAGTCGCATTGTTATCATAGTCTGTGCAGCCATATTGGCTGCCTGCGGGAAAGTTTTCAAAGACCAGGATCCGGCACCGAACATCGAACCGGCCCCGGTACCGGAAATCGTCGAGTCGGTGACGCTCCGACCGGATTGGAAATTCGGCGCCGGATCCGTACGATCGCCGGGTTTGTCGACTCTGATACCGGCTGTGGACGCAGTCAATGTATACATTTCTGATGCCGACGGAACCGTCACGGCCTTGGAACTCAAATCCGGTGACCCGCAATGGACCGTCGATCTGGACGTGCCCGTATCCGGTGGTGTCGGCGTTGGGGAGGGGCTGGTGTTACTTGGAACGTCCAAGGGGGTGGTGCACGCGCTGGACGTTCGGGATGGTAAACAGGTCTGGAGACGGCAGGTCTCCAGCGAAGTTCTAACCCCTCCGATCGCAGCCTCCGGCATTGCGGTAGTGCGGACAGTGGACGGACGTGTTCACGGCTTGTCCGTGATCGACGGGGAACCGCGCTGGTCTTTTCGCCGTGCAGTACCAAGTCTGTCTTTGCGGGGAGCCGGTTCCCCGGCGATCTACGAACAGGTCGTGGTTTCCGGTTTTGCCAGCGGAAAGCTCGTGGTGACGGATCTCGGTACGGGACGCATTCTGTGGGACGTCAATATCAGTCAACCCAGGGGCCGCAATGAGATCGAGCGGCTGGCCGACATCGATACCAAGCCTCTGTTGATCGGCAGTGTCATTTATGTTGCGGCGTATCAGGGGCGGGTGACGTCGCTGGCGCTCGGCAGCCGGCGTATCCTCTGGGCGCGGGACATCTCCAGTTACAACAATCTGGCCGCCGACGACAATAATATCTACGTAAGCGACGGTGAGGGGAACGTTCATGCCTTGGACCGTTTCACGGGCGCAACAGTTTGGAGTCAGACTGCGTTGCAGCGGCGCGGCTTGAGTCCGCCGGCGGCGGCGGACGACTATATATTTGTCGGCGACTACGAAGGGTTCGTACACGCGCTCGCTAAAGACGATGGGCAACTGGTAGGTCGAATCAAGCTGGGCGGTGGCGCCGTCGTCGGAGGACCGCTCGCTCTCGATGGTCGTCTGCTGGTTTTGACTCAGGGCGGCGTGTTAAGTTCGTTGCGGCCGACTAACTGAACGTCAGCCGTATTGGCCGCAATGAGACCGGTCATCGCCATCGTCGGCCGTCCCAATGTCGGGAAATCGACGCTCTATAACCGTCTGACAAACAGCCGTGATGCCTTGGTGGACGACTATCCCGGGGTCACACGCGACCGGTTGGTGGGTTGCGGGCGAACCGGCTCCCGGTTTTTCTGGGTGGTGGACACCAGCGGCATCACCGGTGGCCAAGGCGGACTGCACGAATTATTGCAGGAGCAGGTTGATTTTGCCTTGGCAGAGGCCGACGCCATTGTTTTCCTGGTTGACGGCCGTGAAGGATTGAACGCCGCAGACCGGGACATCGCCGGTATGCTCCGCTCGCACCACAAGCCGCTGTTCCTGGCGGTGAACAAAATGGAGGGTAAAGACGCTGATATCGACGCGGTGGAGTACTACGAGTTGGGTATGGGCTCGCCCCAGCTGATTTCCGCCCGCCGTGGCAGTGGAGTAACGCGTTTGATAGAGATGATTCTCGATCAGGCCGGTGGCAGTGGCCCTGAGGAGTCAAAGCAATCCATACCCCACGTCGCGATTGTGGGTAGACCGAACGTGGGTAAATCGACTCTCGCCAATGCACTGGTCGGCATGCCGCGTGTGGTTGTCTGCGAATCACCGGGCACAACTCGCGACAGTGTGCGAATCCCCTTGCAGTGGCAGGACCGCAACTACGTGTTATTGGATACCGCGGGTATGCGGCGAAGGCCCCGGGTCAGTGAGCGCTTGGAAAAGTATTCCGCGATCAAAACCCTGGAGGCATTGGAGAGTGGTCATGTTATTTTGCTTGTTGTGGATGCCCGCGAGGGTATTACGGAACAGGACGCCAGGCTGGCGGGGTTGACCAGGAGCGCCGGACGGTCAGCAGTGCTGGTCGTTAACAAGTGGGACCGGCTGGAAGCAGCGAGACGCCGTAGTGTGCGCAACGAGATAGACCGTAAGCTGCCGTTTTTAGACGGTGTGGAACGCGTGTTTGTCTCTGCGAAATTCGGCAGTAAGCTGGGGGACGTGATGGCGGCGGTGGCCCGGGCTTATGATTCGGCTGTCGCACAATTTTCGACGCCACAACTCAATACTGTGTTGCGTGAGGCAGTCACCTCGGTGCCGCCGCCGATGGTCGGCAGCCGGCGGATTAGAATGAAATACGCCCATCAGGGAGGCACCAATCCGCCGCTGGTGGTGATCCACGGCAACCTGGTGGGCCGGGTACCGGGTGCCTACCGCCGGTATCTGTCAAAACGTTTTCGCCAGCGTTTGAATCTGGTCGGGACCCCTGTGCGGATCGCATTCAAAACCGCCCGAAACCCTTACGGTACACTCAAAACAGCCGCGCGGCATTAGGAAGAACCTACTTTTCAATCGCTTATCGGACCCACTTGATACAAAATGCGAATTGGTCCGCCGCTAAAAATGCTATAATTTTTACCCAGCGGCACTGACGCTGGGGGATAGTTTCCGGTTCGTCCTGTATTCCATCGTGCGATGACCAATAGAATTTAGATCGAAGTGAACAATCGATCCGAACAAGAGCTGTCGACCAAGCAGAAGGAGATGCTCGTGGTCATGACCGCGTTGTCGTTCATAGAGCAGAACGCCCTGATGACACAGGCTCAGCTCAACGACGCCCGACGCAGCCTGCAGGCATTGTTTATCCGCACCAGCGGTGAGGAAACGATGCTGAGAAAACTCGTAGAAATATTAAAGGTCAATAAGGAGTTACACGAAGCATTTAGTTCTATTTCTAAAATAAGTAACAACATATCGAACAGTGTCGGGGTCATCAGCAAAAAAATCGAATACCTGAAGCAATACGTCACCAAGCTGCATTTGACCCCACAGGAGAATTCGGATTTTTTCGCGCCGTTTCTATCGTTCACGCATTTATTTCAGAACAATATCCTGCGCTTCAATCAGCTGATGCAATCCTATCTTGAGTTGCGGGAGGAAGAGGCCAAGCGCACCCACGAGTTTCGTATAGCGCAGGAGGCCAGTCGCCGGTTGAAAGATCGGCTGTCCGGCAAGCTGGCGATGCAGGCAGGGAGCGAGGTGGAGGAGTCGATGAAGCAGGAGGTGCTCGGCAATTTCGACTATGCCAGTGCGAAGGAGCAGTTGGACACCGCGCAACGTGAATCCAAATTGTTGGCCAAGCAGATTTCCATCCTGTTGCATGACATCTATGCGATTTGTCAGATGGCGATGAATCCGGATATGCGGGAGAAACGTGATAGATCCAAAGCCGCAAACGAGTCCGTCGACGATATATTCATGCGTTTCACCAGGGCCTTGAAATATCACCCCCGACTCAACCAAATCAAGGAGTTCATCGTTGATTATTTCAAGCTGTATCAACGTGCTTATGGAATGTTCGTGCTTGACTTCAACAACTTCAACAAGGCGGCGGAAACCATAACCACTAATACGGAGGAGTATTTTGAATCAAAAACAGAGGATGAAGACCTGCGTTCAAAAAGGGAGAAGCTGCGCAAATACGAAGGCCTGATACCGTTCCTCGAGGCCACCGCAAATCTGATCCATGAATACAGCGATTTTTCTTTTGATCGTTTTTCAAAGAAAGTGTCGGGGGAGATATCTATGAATGCTTCGCTGTGGGAGCATATCGCTGAGGAGCTGTTGATCGCGAAAGTGGCTGCGGAGGCCGATTTAACCACGCGCCTGAATCTGTAGATGTACCGGTTGCCGATTATCTTCGGCGTCCGCTGCCCGGGGTTGGCAGAGAGCGCATGGCCCACCAGATCAACACGGCCGGCGGGCCGAGAATCAAAATTTCACGTACCAGCGCCTTAAAATTGTGCATTAGGACTGCTTGTGTAAACAAATTGTCGCGGCGGACGTTGAGAAACAGCGACGTATCCGACATGTAGTATTCCCCTGACCAAGGCCAGAAGACAGCGATGCCCTGCGGTGGTTTGTCGTCGTAGCTCAACCAGTCGATGGCGAGCTGTGACAGTAGCGCGAGAAGCACCATCAAGGTAATTCGGCGCGCCTCCACCCGATAGTGGTATCGACAGTACAGGTAAGCCAGTAGTGTCACCGCTAGGGCGGCGGAGAGAGAATGTGAAATAATGCGGTGGAAGGTATCGGGGTCGCCGACAAGGAGTCCCGCCAGCAAGTCGAAGTCGGCCAGGTTTGCGGCGATGACAATGAGTAATAGCTGTTTTGTATTTTGACGGCGTCCGGGGGTAAACAAGTAATAGATTGCCGCACCGGTCAAGGAATGCGCGATAGGAGACGCCATTCGTGTTGAATCCTTAGTGTATCCGATAACTGTCAGGTCAATTCAGGACACCTAGTCCCAGATCGATTTCTTGGCAGAACAATAGCATTGACATGACTTCTGTAAAAACAGGGAGCGATGTTGTCCGGTTTCTGCGCGCACATCGAATGGCGCTGGGTGTTTTTGTCTGTTTAGCGACGCTGTTTCTCGCCGATGTCCTGTTCCTGGATCGCAGTCTTGGTGCCTTCGATATTATATTAAAGCAACCTGGTTGGCGCAGCGAGTTTCTCGTTGATGGCGTTCACCGGCCTGAATTGCTCGATTCCCCTACCGCTCATTACCCTCAGCGGCAGTTTGATTGGGACACCTTAAAGCACGGCCACAACCCAAGCTACAGTCCGTACATTTTTGGCGGCATTCCATGGGCGACCCAGGGAATTGGCGCGTTCGTAACGAGTTTGCCGCAGCTGATCACCAATGTCGCGGATGCCATCGATTGGTCGACCTGGTTGCGACTCATACTGGCCGGTTTCTTCATGTATCTGCTGTTGCTCGAACTCGGGTTGCCGGCTACGTGCGCGATTTTCGGAGGCGTGCTTTGGACCTACAATCTGCATCAAATTGCGTGGCTCGAGTTTCCCCAGCACTTAGCAACCCAGCTGTGGATGCCGTTGTTGTTTCTAAGCAATGTGCTGACGTTGAGATCGGGATTCAGACGCGAGCACGTCATAGCTCTAATGGTGTTGAATGTCCTGTTTTTTACCAGCGGGTATACACAAATCGTTCTTTATTCGTTTGTCTTTGCCGGTCTTTTCAACAGCCTTTTTATCTTTTTTGTTGAACCCATCCCTGGTGTGTGGGGCAATTTAAAACGCTGGGTGGGAATACATGTCATTTACCTCGGGGCATTTATATTCTACGGCCTCCACGTCCTTATTGAGGCGGACATGATTGCCCATGGGTTGAGAGGCGAGCAGGAGTTCCGCGATCCGGTCGGGCAACTTGAGTTGAGTATCAACACCGTGCTGGAATTTCTTAAGAGTTTGGTTCCTTCGGTCGAGGACGTAAAACGCTTCTACACACCGGATTACTACGGAGGAATCTGGACTGGCCAGTACACCAGCCCATACGGAAACATCGTCGAGGACAGCGGCTATGTCGGCGTGCTCGCTGTGTTCTTGTTTCTGATCGGGGCGATCACCACGCCGGGCGCGAAGGACCAAAAACTGCGATTCGCTCTGCTCGTGCTGCTGGCAATTGGATTTTCACTGATGTACCGGAATCCGATTTCGGTGACCCTGCTGGGCGTTATTCCGCTTGCCGAAAAGGGAAATTTTTCGCGATTCATTACGATTATTATTTTTTTCGGAATAATTCTTTCGACGATGGGTCTGCGGAGCTTGATCGACAGATCGGGGAAATGGGGTGATCGGTCGATATGGATTGCCATGGGATTATTCATGTTGTTCCCACTCATGGGTGAGGTCTATGTAGACGACTTCCGATTGCGCCCGTTCCTCTACCCGCTGTTGGCGCTGATTCTGATCGTTCTGCCTGCGTTCTGGCTTTGTCGATTCGGGCTGTTCAAAAAGTATCTGGGTGAGATGTTGATTGTTCTGACTGTCGTCGATCTGTTTTCCGCAACGTATGCGTTCAACACGCGGCTGGACAACGAAAACCAGTTTCCGGCCAACAATGCCATCCGGTTTTTACTCAACGACAGCGACATCTTCCGGGTGGCGGTGATTTCAGATGTTCCGATGTACACACCGAATGTACTCAGCTATTTTCAGATACCGACGGTCGAAGGTTACTCGACGGTGATGCCTACAGAATACCTGAAATTCGTTCGTTCGGTGTTCCGAGGGTATCACGTTACCCTGAATGGCATGTTGCTGCTTACCGAACCGAATGTGGAGGCGTTACGCCTGTTAAATGTCAAGTATCTGATAACCAGAAAACCTCATGAGGACGACCGATTGGAGAAAGTCCTGGAAGGCAGAGAGCAGTACATCTACAAAATCAAGAATTGGTTGTCCCGCGTTTACTGTGCGTCCAACGTGATGCAGGAAACGGCTGAGTCCGGAGCCGATCTGTACAAGATCATTACCACCTACGATCGGCCCGCTCTGGTCGGCGGCGATCTGAGTATCACGGAATCTGAGTGCGAAATCAGTCAGTTGCGGGCGTATACCAACAACGTGCGATTCGACGTGCGCTCCGACGGTCGTGCCTTGGTTGTTCTACCCTACGGATTCCTCAAAAACTGGCGTGCAGAGATTGATCAGCAACCGGCCAGAATCGTCACCGTCAACCGCGCGTTCATGGGTTTGATTGTGCCTCCGGGTCAGTCGAGTGTGCGCGTGTATTACCGAGACGACAGGGACACCTTGGGTGCATTAGTGATGAGTCTGGGCGCTGTGCTCATGCTGGTGCTGCTGATCGGCAGAATGCGCAGCGTTACCGGCTACGCCTTGGCGGCGATTGCCGTGCTCACCATCGCCAAATCCGCCCTGTCGGTGCCGTTGGTAAGGAATGACAATGTGCCGGAGCGGCTGGCCGTGTCAAATCCACTGCCGGTGGAGCAACTGGGCAAGTTCTGCGTCGAAAAAGCAACGCCTTCGCCGCGGATCAACCGCACACACCCGTTTCAGACCACACTGGATATTCCGGCAGCGGGTCTGGTCAGACTCCAGTTGCTTGCGGCAACCTATCTACAACCCAGCCTGCCTTACACGGTGAGGGTTGTGCTGCGAGACTCCCGTGGGCGCGAGTTGATTTTGCGGGACATCCCGGGCCGCCGCATCCGGGATAACCGCTGGTTTCAGTTGAGCTTTCCACCATTGACAGCCGAGGGACCGGTAGACTTAACGGTCGGTTCCAGCAATGATGCGGAGCGCAACCCGTTTTCCGTATGGCTGGATCGGAAAGGCCACGCTTGCATGGTTGCCTGGTACGCCCGAGAGTCTTCGGCGCGAGCGGCCGCGGAATAACGTTACGAACGTGCGACGCCGATGAACATTCTTCTACTCGCGCCTCATCCTTTTTATCAAGAGCGGGGCACTCCGATTGCGGTCGACATGCTGCTCGGCGTGCTGGACCGTGCCGGACACACGGCCGATGTGGTCACGTTCCATGAGGGGCGGGACCGGCATTATAAGAACATCGTGGTGCACAGGATCAGGCCCTGGGGGCGGGTGGCCAACATACGGCCGGGGTTTTCGTTCAAGAAGATCTATTGTGATTTTTTTCTGGCAATGACCGCCGCCGGGTTGTTGCGGCGGCGGAAATACGACGTTGTGCACGCGGTGGAGGAATCGGTTTTTATGGCTTTGTTGTTCAAACGGCTCTATAAGATCCCATTCATCTATGACATGGATTCCTTGCTGTCGGCGCAGCTCACGGACCGCTTTCCAGCGCTCGGTTTTCTACGGTCGCCGCTGGCCTGGCTGGAATCCAAGCCGATCAAGACAGCGTTGGCCGTCGCGCCCATGTGCGCTGATCTGGCGGATGCCGTACGGCAGTACCGGCAAGAAGGCGTCGTCGTGATCCGGGACGTTTCGCTGATTCAAGCGGATTCCAACGATGCCGACGAAGCACCGGACCTGCGCCGGGAACTTGGGCTGGAAGGGAAATTGTGTGTACTTTATGTGGGGAACTTGGAGGCCTACCAGGGCATTGACCTGTTACTGGCATCCTTCGCGAACGTGAACCGCATGCGGCAGGAGGCCCACCTGGTAGTGATCGGAGGTGCCCAGCAAGACGTCGAGGCCTATCGTCGTCGGACCCAGGCGTCGAATCTGACGGATGTGGTTCACTTCCTCGGCCCGCGGCCGGTTGAGCACATTGGAACCTATCTCGCCCAGGCCGATGTACTGGTGTCCCCGAGAATCAAGGGCGTCAACACACCGATGAAGATTTATTCTTATCTGCACTCGGGAACACCGGTCGTTGCGACCGACCTGCCAACCCATACACAGGTGCTGAACAGCGATATCGCGGTACTCGCTCCACCGCAGCCCGCTGCCTTCGCAACCGCCTTGACCGGGTTGCTGACGGACGGCGAACGGCGCAGGGAAATCGGCGGACGCGCTGCGGCGCACGCCGAGCGGGAATACAGTTATGATCGATTCGTCGAGAGTGTCATGAAACTCTACCCGCCGACCGGCGAGGCGGATGACCCACGGGCCGCCGCAGGGCCGTGAGTCCACGGGATCATTATGATGTGGTGGTGGTCGGCGGTGGAATCCACGGCGCGGCTTTGACGTGGGAGCTGAGCCGCCGCGGCGCCACGGTGGCGATGCTCGAGCAGGATGATTTTGGGAGTGGCGCGTCGGCGAACAGCCTGAAGATCATTCATGGAGGACTTCGTTATCTACAGAATTTCGACTGGATCCGGAGTCGACGGTCGGCCAGGGAGCAGGCGTTTCTGAAAACACTCGCTCCACACTTGATACGCGATTTGCCGTGCGTAATGCCCACCTATCGCGAATTCAAAAAGAGCAGAATTGCCGTTCTGTGTGGGTTGTTCTTGTACGATAGATTCATCAAGCCGAGTCACAGAAACACCGCCGGCACGCGGTCTGCGTTGTTGTCGCTGGAGAACCTGCAATCTCTGGCGCCGGTGAACATCACGACAGCCATGACAGGCGGGGCCATTTGGCAGGATGCGCAGGTCTATAACACAGAGCGCTTCACACTGAGTTATGTACTGACGGCGGCCGAACAGGGCGCCGACGTATTCAACTACGTGCGCGCAGAGTCTCTGGAAATCATTGACGAGCGGGTGTGTTCGGTTGGTGTCAGGAACCGCCTGACTGGCGAGCGTCACCGTCTGGGTTGTTCGGTCGCGGTGAATGCGACCGGGTCGGATATTTTTGATGCACCGTTTCGCTTCACACGGATAGATCAGCGCCGGCCGGTGTTCCTGCGAGCCGTAAATCTGATCCTGCCGCATAGGCTGGGGGATTACGCGGTTGGAATCAGCGTACCGGAAGCCGGGCGCAACGGAAACGCTAGGACCAGATTGTTGTTCTTTACCCCCTGCGGGGACGCGTCGATCGTCGGTACCTGGTATTTCCCCGATCGACGGGACTTGGGGCAGGCGATCACCAGGGAGGAGCTTCGAGCCTGCCTGCGGGACATTAACGGCCGGATCCGAAACTTGAGTGCTGACGAGGCCGATGTGCGGCATGTTCATGTCGGTCGCTTACCCGCCGTGGACTCGAAGCAGCGGGGCCAGCTCGAATTGATGGATCGATCGGCAATCATTGACTCTCGGTTGGAGCAGGGCTTCGACGGCTTGTTGAGTATCTTGAGCATCAAATACACGACAGCGCGTCTTGTCGCCGAGCGTGCAGTGAACACGATAGCGGACAAATTGGGGATGCCGGCGATTTCCGAGCCCGTACCGCCACGGCTCACTGGTGGAGATATCGATGATTTTGACGCGTTTACAGAACAGTTGCAGCACCGCTACCACGATCGATTCAGCGCGGCGATTCTGGACCGCATGGCGCGGTACTACGGAAGCTATGCCGAGGACGTGATCGGCCTGGCGGACGAGACCCCGGCGTTGGCAGAAATCATCCCCGGATCCGCCGTCATCGCGGCGGAACTCCAATATGCGATGGAGCAGGAGCGGGCGTACACACTTGCTGACGCCGTTCTGCGCCGGACCGGCCTCGGCCACCTCGGGCGGCCTCCGCAGTCCACCATCGATTATTGTGCGGAGAGGATGTCCGGCTACTATCAATGGGATCAAGAACAGCTGCGGCACGAACGGGAGCGTCTGGACGCTGCCTACCAGCGCCTGGTCGATGATTAAGCAACTCCGGCGCCGAGAACAAAGCCGTGGGGGTTGAACCGTTGCTCCGGTCGGCTTACGCCGGTTGTTACTGCACTGCAGCTGCGGTTTGACGAACCAGACATCATGCCCGCCGGCTCCACGACGAAATACTTATTGCGTATCGCCGTCAGCGTTGTTGTGTTTGCCGTGGCATTCAACCAGGTACAGTGGCCAGCGGTCAAAGACGTCTTCGCTCGTCTCGATTCCTCGTGGTTGGCAGTTCACCTGCTGGTCTTGTTGTTCGAGCGGCTGGTGTTCGCGTACAAGTGGCAGATCCTGCTGGTTGTAAAACAGCTTGCCGTGCCCTTCCGGGCCTTATTGTCGATTACCCTGATCGGAAAGTTCTGGGGCTTATTCCTGCCTTCGAGTATCGGTGTGGACATCGTCAGGGGTTATTACCTGTTTCGAAAAACAGACGATGCGGCCGTCGCGGTATCGTCGGTGCTGATCGACAAGGTCATGTCTCTGTGGGCGCTGTTGTTGATGGGCCTGTTTGGGTTGATGTTTCATGGCGCCGGAATACGCGGCGCGGATTTGAGCGCCTATCTGGGTGGGACTTTACTAGCCACCGCTGCGGTGGTGTACGTCTTGCAACACGAGGGCATTGCGGGCTGGTGGGCCAAAGTCCTGCCTCGATGGTTCGGTGCACGTCTCGCTGGGGCGCTGCTGAAGATATACCGGTCTTTCCTGGATTATAAGCAACATCTGGCGACACTCGGGTATTCGTTTGTTTTGTCCATTGTGTTTCAACTGGTCCGGGTAGCCGCGGTGTACGCCATGGCCGTGGCTCTGCAGATCGAAATTCCTCCGGTCTATTATTTCATTATGATACCCGTCTCGATGCTGGTGATCATGCTGCCGATATCGATCGGAGGCCTGGGATTGCGCGAGGGTATCTTCGTCGCATTGTTCGCGGTGGCCGGTATGTCGACCACCGATGCGTTTGCCCTCGGACTCGCTCTGTCGATGACAGATCTGTTGATTTCTCTGCTGGGCGGCGGGGCGTATCTGGTGGATCGTCCTTTGAGTTCCAATAGATAAAGTTTATTAGAACGGCTTGTACACGAAGTTCAAAACTGAAAAAATACCGACCTTTTGTCGACCTGCCTCGCCAGTGAAGAAGCCCCGTAGATGAACAATACACCCGGCGCAAAGTTCACAGCTAATGACGTGACACTGGCGGTGATGAATTACAACGGTGCAGAGCGACTACCGGGTTTATTCGCTTCCATCGACAGGCTCGAGCGCCCACCTGGGGAAGTTATCATCGTCGATGACGGGTCCACGGATGGTGGTACCGAAAAAATCACGGAACGATATCCGGAAGTAAAAGTATACGGCATGGGCCGTAACACTAAGATATTGAATATGCTGCGAAACCGTGCTTTCAAAGAAGCGGAAAAGCGGCTTGTCTTTATAGTCGATAACGACGTTGAGCTGCAGCCGGATTGCCTCGAACAGCTGATTACCGCAATGAACAGCCTGCCCCAAGCGGCGGCATGCATTACGCGGGCGGTGCATTGGGAAAGACCAGACCAAATTTATCAGGACGGGCAGATGCTGCATTATGTCGGGGCATCACCGAGTTTGAACAGAGATTGCCTCGTCACAGAGGTGAGTAACGAACCGAAAATCAGCATTGGGTGGGGCGTGCAGATTATTGACAAAGTTGCAGCCGCCGATGTGGGATACTTCAACGAGGAATATCTCCTAGGTTGGGGAGACGATGGGGAATTGAATTACAAATTAAACTTGACGGGATATCGTTGTTATCAGGTTCCCGATGCGGTAGTCCTCCACAAGCGGGGCGAAAGTTCCAAGCGTTATCTCGCGGCGGTGCGCAACCGGCTGCGTTTCATACTTGAGATGTATCAGTGGCGAACGATTATGTTGGCGCTTCCTGCGTTCGCTGTCTACGAGATCGCTTTAATCTCGTTTCTCGTTATTAAGGACGCAGGCAAGGACTACTTTAGAGGTTGGGCGTATTTTGTTAGGCATCTGCCCGAGATTCTGCGGGTTCGCCGGAAAATTCAAACGCGGCGAGTTAAGCGCGACAGTGAGACCATGGGCTCGGGAGATATATTCGTTTATTCCGATTACGTTGATGGCAAGGTGCTGGCATTTGGGTACCATTGGTTGAATAAATTCCTTAATGCATACTGGCGGCTGATCCGGCCTTTGGTTTGATGACTTCCAACAACACCGACAACAAACAGTACAACACGAGTGACGGACGTACTTTACTGCAGGGCGTAATCGCAGACAGGAACACTTCCGCACTCAAGAAATACCAGTCCATAAACATTGGCAGTAGCGGTTTGTGGGATCTGATTAAATATGAGATGTATACGACGCTGGTTGCCCCATTACCGGGCGCGCTCGGGTATTGGTTGCGAAAAGCACTGTTGAAGTTTCTGCTCGGAAGTATCGGAAGCGGCGTTATTGTGGGTCGCAATGTCACCATTCGTCACCCCCGGAAAATTCATCTTGAGGATGGTGTGGCAATCGATGATTACTCGGTCCTGGATGCAAAAGGAGATGAGAACTCAGGGATATTCATCGGTGCTGATTCTTTGATTGGCCGCAACACGGTGCTCAGTTGCAAGAATGGCGATATCTATATTGGTCGAGGCGCGAATATCGCCACCATGTGTTTTATACAATCGGCCCGCAAGGTGCACATCGGTAATAAGGTTCTTTTCGGCGCCTTTTGCTACGTCATTGGGGGAGGGGATCATATAGCAGACCGGACGGACATGCCGATCATGGATCAAGGCCAAACCATTCGCGGTATCACCATCGAGGACAATGTGTGGTTGGGTGCGGACGTCAAGGTGGTGGACGGCGTTACCGTAGGACGTGATTCCATCCTGGGTGCCGGCGCAGTGGTGACCAAAGACGTGCCCGAGTTCGGGGTCGCGGCCGGCGTGCCGGCACAACTCTTGCGGGACCGCCGTCAGCGGGCCGGGGAAGAGCGGTCATGAGCGCCCCCCCCAGTGAAGAACGGGACATACTTCTAAAGCTGTATCGAAAATCTGTCCTGAAGAAAGCGAAATACGCATCAATCAGGCGATACCTGCCCGATACGCGAGAACGGACGTGTTTGGATATCGGTGCCGACAACGGTGTTCTAAGCTACCTGCTCCGTCAACTGGGGGGTGAGTGGCACAGCGCCGATTTGGAACCGGACGTGGTTGGTTCAATCCGCAAGCTGGTCGGGGAGAAGGTCTACTTGTTTGACGGTAAACGCACGGAATTCGAAGATGAAACCTTCGATGTCGTGGTGATTATAGACTTTTTAGAGCACATACACACCGATCGGGAATTCATCAGAGAACTGAGTCGGATTGTCAAGGAAGAAGGGCTGTTGATTGTCAACGTACCTCACGACAAACCGCGGTCCCCCATACGTCGGCTACGGCTCGCCGTCGGACTCACCGACGAAAAACATGGACATGTCAGGGCCGGCTACACGGCGCAGACACTTGAACAGCTTCTCACTCCTGACTTTAGAATTATGGAGTCAACCACCTATTCGCGGTTTTTCGTCGAGTTGTTTGATGTGGCCGTCAGCCTCGTATTCGACCGATTGACCAAGGGTCAATCGACGTCCAAGGGGGTGGTGGTCAAGGCCGATGACATGCGTAAGCATGAACGAAAATTCAAAATGTTTTCCGCCGTCTATCCATTCGCTTGGGGATTGGCACAGTTAGACCGGTTGTTGTTTTTTACCTCTGGTTACAGCTTGATCGCCGTCGCGAAGCGTGTCGGCGTTCACTGAGAAGCCGCGCTTCGCCGGGCTAATTAAATGAGGACTCCCGTCAAGGTCGCGGTCACCGGTGCGACCGGATTTTTGGGAAGTCATTTGACTGAACGTCTCATCGATGAACACTGCCGAGTCAATATACTGGCGCGGGACCCCAACAAAGCGCGCCGCTTCGAAGGCCGAGTGGCCGAGATTATCTACGGCGATATCACCGATGAGCAGGCGCTGGCCCAACTGGTTGCCGGCTGCGATACGGTGGTGCACCTGGTTTCGAATTTCAGGACGGTGGGTGGCAGTCCGGAAAGTTACTTCGCGACGAATGTCCACGGCACTGAGCGCCTTCTGCGCGTGGCTGAAGACTGCGGGGTGGGACGCTTCGTGCATTGTTCGACGATCGGTGTGCACGGGCACGTGGAACACACCCCTGCTGTGGAGGAGTCTCCCTACAACCCGGGCGATCTGTATCAAGAGACCAAGATGCAGGCGGAATTAATTTGCCAGCGTGTGACAGGCGCCAGCGAAATGGAAATCGTCATCGTCCGGCCGACATCGCAGTACGGACCCGGAGACTTGCGTATGCTTAAGATGTTCAAACTACTGCGCCGAGGACGTTTTGTGCTGATCGGTCGGTGCGCGGAAAACTTTCATGCCGTGTACATAGACGATCTGGTCGAGGGGTTCTGGAAGGTGATGACCGTCGACGGGATATCTGGAGAGATATTTCTCATCGGCGGTCCCGGCTATGTACCGCTGCAACGGTATATCGAGATCGCCGCCGAGGCGGTTAATGCGCCGCCTCCCAGAATCCGATTACCCTACAGCCCTGTGTTCCTTACCGCCTGGCTTTGTGAACTACTCTGCAAGCCGTTTGGTGTGGAACCGCCTCTCCATCGGCGCCGCGTAAAGTTTTTTAAAAACAATCGAGCTTTCTCGATTGATAAGGCGCGAAATCGGCTGGGTTATCAAGCGCAGGTGGACCTCAAAGAGGGTATGCGCCGCACCGTTGATTGGTATCGTCAACAAGGCTGGATATAAGGATACACTGAGCTTGGGTGTTATTCGGGGTTTTCGACCAGCAACATCGGGTTGACAAAAATCCCATTCAGCGCCACGAACCACTGCAGCCGCCCCAGCTTCCCGTCGCCCAACACAACCGTACCCAGCGCGGTCGCGGTGGTAACCCGGTCCTCGATTTGTACGTTTAAATCCTGCAGCGGACCAATGATGCTGATCAAACCCAGTCCATGGTCGATGCAGACGACCTGGCGGTCGGTGTCGACCTGTATTACGGAATGCACGCGTCCGCCGTCCGGTGCGTGTACGCGGGAAACGCCCGACTGCGGTTCCAGCACCGCATGATCGGTGGGTTGGCTGATTTGCCCCGCCTCGGCGTGTCGTGACCCAAACACATGCGTTGACTGGCCGGGCACCGGATACCGCAATGGCAGTTCAGCGACCAGCGGTTCCGTCCATTGACTAGAGCAGTCCGCAACTTTGGATTTGTGATCCGACAGCAGCGGCTGCGGGCTGGATCTGTCGGCGCCGGCGGAGCGGCCGGTCTGCGCGAGGACCTTCTGCACCGGATACCGGTGGGGCTTGATATTCACTTCACGGATGTCGGTTTCATCGTCGTTGTGGTTGACAGATACGATGTATCGACCGGGGACGGTGTCCAACGCGACACCCAAAAGGGCGACCCATTGGTCCGTGCCACGCATCACTAACAGCCGGCGGTTTCCGAATTTCACCTCCGGGCGTGGATTGTCAATTGAGGTCAGTGACACATTTACAATGCCGCCGGGTATGGGGTGATGGAAACGCATCTCACTGCTCCCGAAGGCCGGATTGGCGACGAGATGAATGAGCATGCACATACTCAACCACAATGAAGACCATGCAGGCCGGAACATTCGCGAGATTGCTAACTCTTTGAACTCTGATCCACGGTGCAGCCCAGTCGGCATCTGGCGAGCTGAACCTCCACCCGGTCTCCAACCTTGGCGTGGTGCGACGAGGAAATCAAGCGCCCGGTCTCAGCATGCGTGACTAGGGCGTAGCCGCGGTCCAATGTGGCCAAAGGATTGAGGCTGTTTATGCGAACGTTCAATTCGGAGAGTTGCTGGCGGCAGTCTGTCAATCGGTGCCAGGCGGCGCGTCCATTCCGTTGGTTCAAAGTACGCAGGTTACCGAGCAGTGCGCTGATGCGCGTGGACGGGTTGCAAAGACGCAGACGCCCGATGATCCGTATTTTTGATACCTGATTACGGTGGCAGTGATTGCGCACAGCCGTTAACAAACGTCGGTACAGCAGGTCGAGTCGTTGATACGCGGACGTCATCCCCAGGCGTGGACTGGAAAATCTTTTAGTGAGCCAATCCACACGTTGCCAGGCGTAGTCGATCTTCTGCCGCATCAAGAACGAAGCTCTTCGTTGCAGCCTCGACACGGAGTGCAGCAGCTCGCTGTGATCCGGGCTGATCAGTTCCGCCGCTGCCGTCGGTGTCGCCGCACGTTGATCGGCGACCAAATCGCTGATGGTTACGTCTATTTCATGCCCGATTCCGCTGACCACGGGAATCGGACTGTCGTAGATCGCCCGCGCAACCCGCTCATCGTTAAACGACCACAAATCTTCCAGCGAGCCGCCGCCCCTGGCCAGCACCAGTACGTCGCACTCCAAGCGCGCGCCGGCCAGTCGAATGGCGTCGACAATCTCTTCGGCGGCGCCGGCGCCCTGCACACGAACCGGGTAGACCAGTATTGGAATCGCAGGGAAGCGTCTACCCAGTGTGCTGACTATATCGCGGATGGCGGCGCCGGTGGGTGAGGTGATGACCCCGACCCGCGACGGAATGGGTGGCAGCGCTTTTTTGTGCGAAGGTTCAAACAACCCTTGTTGATGCAGTTGACGTTTCAAGGTTTCGAACGCCAGCCGCAACGCGCCGGCACCCGCGTCTTCAATATGCTGAACAATCAGTTGAAAATCGCCGCGGTTGTTGTACAAGGTCACGCGGGCCCGGATAAGGACATGACTTCCATCAGTCGCTTGATAGTCGAGCGACTTAAGACGGCCGCGAAACAATGCACAGCGCACCTGGGCCTGGGCGTCTTTCAAGGTAAAGTAGATATGCCCCGAACCTGGCTGGACGAGATTTGAAACCTCTCCTTCGACCCAGATCTCCGGGAACGACGCCTCGAGCAGCCGTCTTACTTGCTCGTTCAGCTCGGAGACGGTCAGGATCTCCCTCGGGGGGAACGGTTTGCTCACGGACTGGTCGGCGGTGTTCTGCGGATAAAAAATCGTCGGCGTCGCGCGGCGTCCCGCGTGGTGTCCACTCCGACGGCCGTTTAGTGTACCGCTGAACCATCAGGCCGGGTAGGGTCCCGGCCATGGCATATGGAGATCGTAACCGCGAATGAAGCTGACGGGTCGCTACGGGATACGGCGGTTTCTCAGAACACGGGTTTCGCGTCGGCCTGTTCCGCGGCCTGCTGTTGGCCAAGTTTGGCGGCGCTGGCAACGCGCTCGGCGATGCGAATGGCTTCGTTCATGTCGCCTTTGTCGCGGGCCTTTTTCGCCGCATCAAGCAGCTTGGCCAGGTTCTGCGACTTGCCGCCTGTTGATTTGTCGATGAGGCGCCAAACATGACCCGCTTTTTGCGCCGCGGCAAGTTCCTTTTCCGCCATCGCAATAGCCTGGTCGGCCTTGCCTTGGGGTGTTTGCGCTGCGGATCCAGCCTGGACGCTGGCGCAGCTGTAGAGCGCGACTACGGCCAGCAGAGTCAGCACTTTGAAGTAGATGTTCATTTTGTATCCTCCTAAAACTTGGGACTGCGGCTCGTCTATCGTTCTCGTTGTGGTGGTATCGGCACCAAGGCGGCCCACCAGTTGCCGGTCCGGCGATCGATACGATGCCGAATACAGTATCCGGTTTATCGAATTGGTGTCAATCTGAGTGCCCGGCGGAAAGGTTTATGGGAGCATAGAGAAAAGTTTGGTAGCCGGTAACTGTACCACAGAATGGACAATTCGAGCGCGTTCCGTATAATTCCGCAATGCGGAATGCGCGCATTCGAGAAGCCCTGACATTCGATGACGTCCTGCTGGTCCCAGCGTCGTCTTCCGTCCTCCCCCGCGATGTCAATCTCGCCACTCACGTCACCCGGCGGTTACGCTTGAACATCCCTCTGCTGTCTGCGGCCATGGACACTGTGACCGAAGCCCGGGCGGCCATTTGTCTGGCACAGGAAGGCGGACTCGGGGTCGTCCATCGCAACCTTACACCGGGCTCCCAGGCGGAGGAGGTGCGCCGCGTCAAGAAATTCGAGAGCGGTGTCATCAGTGATCCGATCACGGTGTCCGCGAATACCAGTGTCCGCGAGGTGTTGGAGATTACCCGGAACCATCGTATCTCCGGTGTGCCGGTGATCGATGACGATAAACTGGCAGGGATTGTGACCAGCCGCGATCTGCGCTTCGAAACCCGTTACAGCGAACCGGTGAGCCGGGTGATGACACCGAAAGAGAGGCTGGTTACGGTCAAAGAGGGCGCTTCACGCCGGCAGATTCAGTCCCTGCTGCACGAGCATCGCATCGAAAAGGTGCTGGTGGTCGACGACGACTTCAACTTGAAGGGCCTGGTGACTGTTAAGGATATTCAGAAGGAAAGCGAGCATCCCAATGCCTGCAAAGACACCAAGGGACGATTGTTGGTGGCCGCCGCCGTCGGGGTTGGCGCAGACAGCGAGCAGCGCGTGGAGATGTTAGTCAACGCAGAGGTGGATGCCGTAGTGGTGGATACCGCACACGGGCATTCTTCGTCGGTGATAGAACGGGTTGGGCAGATTAAAAAGGAGTATCCGGATATCGAGGTAATTGCCGGAAATATCGCCACGGCCGCTGCGGCGCGGGATCTACTAGATGTAGGCGTTGATGCAGTGAAGGTAGGCATCGGGCCCGGATCGATTTGTACGACCCGCATGGTGGCCGGGGTCGGCGTGCCGCAGATAACCGCCATTCACGATGTCGCCGGGGCGCTGAAGGACTCCGGTGTGCCCGTCATTGCGGACGGCGGCGTGCGGTTTTCCGGCGACATCGCTAAGGCCATTGCCGCCGGCGCATATTGTGTGATGGTCGGGGGATTATTGGCCGGAACGGACGAGGCCCCCGGCGAGATTGACCTTTATCAAGGGCGATCGTACAAATCCTATCGCGGCATGGGTTCTTTGGGTGCGATGGAGATCGGATCCCGGGACCGGTATTTCCAGGATGAGACTGAATCTCCCAAGAAGCTCGTTCCTGAGGGCATCGAGGGACGCGTCCCCTACAAAGGGCCGATGGTAAATATCATTCAACAGCTCATGGGTGGTCTATGCTCCGCCATGGGCTATACCGGCAGCAGCACTTTAGATCGACTGCGTAACGACACCGAGTTTGTCCGGATCACTAATGCCGGAATCAAGGAGAGTCACGTTCATGACGTGACGATTGTCAAAGAATCTCCAAATTACCAGATTAATCATTATTGATGGTTACTTAGGCAGTTGTTTTCGCGATGGCGGTAGTTGGCGGTCCTCATGTCTGATCCACACGCCCATCGAGTCCTAGTCCTCGATTTCGGGTCTCAATACACGCAGTTGATCGCCCGGCGCGTGCGCGAGGCCGGCGTATACTGCGAAATATATCCCTTCGACGTGAGCCTGGAGGTAATCCAGACCTTCGCACCGCGTGGAGTAATTCTCTCCGGGGGTCCGGCGACAGTCACGTTCACCGGCACGCCCCGGGCAGCCTCGGGGCTGCTCGACATGGGTGTCCCGGTGCTTGGGATCTGCTATGGCATGCAGTATTTGGCCGCGGAGCTGGGCGGCGAAGTCGAAACTTCCGATCGGCGGGAGTACGGTTACGCGCAGGTGGCTTTGGTGGGGGATTCCGTGCTGTTACGGGACCTGACCGATCACTACGGCGGTAACGGCGAGGCCCTGCTGGACGTCTGGATGAGCCACGGCGACAAAATCACCCGGCTGCCGCCGGGATTTTCGGCCATTGCAGCATCGAACAACTCCCCTCTGGCTGCGATTGCGGACGAAACCAGGGGGTTTTACGGCCTGCAGTTTCATCCAGAGGTGACCCACACCCGCCAGGGCCAGGACATTGTGCGGCGTTTTGTGCACGAGATTTGCGGTTGCGGCTCGGACTGGATCCCGGGCAATATCATTGAAAACGCTGTCCGCGAGGTTCGGGCACGGGTCGGGATTGACCGGGTCGTGCTTGGTCTGTCCGGGGGCGTGGATTCATCGGTCGTCGCGGCCCTGCTGCACAAGGCGGTCGGTGACCAGCTCGTATGCATCTTCGTCGACAATGGACTGCTGCGCCTGCACGAAGCAGACCAGGTCATGGCGACCTTCGCGGAGCACATGGGTGTTCATGTAATTCGGGTGAACGCCGAAGCGCGGTTTCTCGACGCGTTAAAGGGGATCACCGATCCGGAACAGAAACGCAAGATCATCGGCGGGCTGTTCATCGAGGTTTTCGAGGAGCAAGCCGCAAGGATTGAAGATACGAAATGGCTCGCCCAGGGCACTATTTATCCGGACGTCATCGAGTCGGCCGGCGCCAAAACCGGCAAGGCTACGGTCATCAAGTCCCACCATAATGTCGGTGGTCTTCCGGAGCAGATGAACCTGCGGCTCCTCGAGCCGCTGCGTGAGTTGTTCAAGGATGAAGTGCGTAAAATCGGCGTCGAGCTGGGCCTGCCGGAAAAGATGGTCCAGCGCCACCCATTCCCCGGACCCGGACTCGGCGTCAGGATCCTGGGCGAGGTAAAGAAGGAGTACGCAGACTTGTTGCGGACCGCGGACGCAATCTATCTGGACGAGCTCTATAAACACGGCCTGTACGACCAAACGAGTCAGGCGTTTGCGGTATTTCTCCCGGTGCGGTCCGTCGGCGTGGTCGGAGACAACCGCGCCTACGAGTATGTGATCGCCTTACGCGCAGTGGAAACCATCGACTTTATGACCGCAAACTGGGCACGCCTGCCGTACGAGGTGCTGGCGGCGATCTCCAACCGCATCATCAATGAGGTTCCCGGTATCAGCCGGGTCACCTATGACATCTCGAGCAAGCCGCCGGCGACCATTGAGTGGGAGTAGTAGTCTCGATTTTGATCGCGGTGCATTCAACGATCAACGCTGGATGCGCAGGGCGCTGCGGCTGGCCCGGCGCGCCGGGGATGCGGGTGAAGTCCCCGTCGGCGCGGTGCTGGTGCGTGGTGGTGAGGTGTTGGGGGAGGGTTGGAACCGGCCGATTGGACGTCATGATCCCACCGCGCACGCGGAGATGGTGGCGATACGACAGGCTGCGAGCCGTGTCGCCAACTATCGCTTAACGGACACTACGCTGTACGTGACCTTGGAACCCTGCGCCATGTGCGCCGGCGCCATCGTGCATGCCCGAATCAAGCGCGTCGTCGTGGGCGCACGTGATCCCAAGACGGGGGCCGCGGGGTCGGTATTACAACTGTTGCAGTCCGATCAATCGAATCACTGCTGCGAAATCGAGTTCGATGTGTTGGCCCAGGACTGCGGCGAGATACTTCAAGCGTTTTTCGCTGCCAGACGATAACGTCCGGGATATTGCAGGCTCATACCAAGGCGTCGGCAGACGGGATCAACAATGTGTTCGAAGCTGGAAATTAGGTCCGTTCTTTACAGAGGCGTCAAGTCCATCAACCCGGGCGTGTCGGGGATCGGTGGTGGTTCCCTGGACCGCCGGTCCTGGTCTATTTTCAATAAAATTTCATAAAATGATCGTATACGGGTCACGTAATTCACGGGCTCGTGGCCGCGCGCGTAACCGTGCTTGGTCTGTTTGTACCATTTCGGTACCGATAGCAGAGGCAGGAATTGTTTTACATCAGCCCATTTGTTCGGGTCTCGATTCGCGCGCTGCGCCAACAGCTGGGCATCCCGCAGGTGCCCGAGGCCGACGTTGTAGGAGGCCAAAGCGAGCCAGGTGCGATCCGGTTCTTTGGCCTCGTCCGGCAAGCGGTCCATGATGTTACGCAGATAACGCGCGCCGCCCAGGATGCTTTGTTGCGGATCCTCACGGTTGGCAATGTCGAACCGGGTGGCGGTGACCTGAGTCAACTGCATGATGCCGCGCACCCCGGTGGGAGAGACTGCATTCGGGTTCCATTGTGATTCCTGATAGGACTGCGCGGCCAGCAAACGCCAATCCAGATCGTTCTGTTGGGCGGCGGCCTTGAATAACGGCTGGTAGGTCGGCAGCTTGGTGAATATTCGACGGCGATAGGTGGCCACATTTAAATAATCGAAATTTTCCACCGCCCCGTAATAGCGATCGATGAGCTGATTTAATTCCCTGGATTCATTGACGGCCTCGAGGAACGCATTGGCCATGTCAAACAAGCTGTCGTCAACATTTACTGGAAACGCCCAGGCCAGGTTTTCCGGGTGCGGCAGGTCGAACGCCACCCTCAATTTCGGCAAGTGCTGCTGCACAAGCGCCACGGTCTGCGAGTCCGCGATAGTGAGTTCCAAGCTCCCGGACCATACCTCGGCGAGCAGTTCTTCAGCATCCTTGGCGCTGCTTTCGACCCAATGTAGATCCGGATGTTGCACCTTCAATTCGGCCAGCCGTTCCCTGGCGCTGCTTCCGGCCACTACCAGGATTTGCCGGCCGATCAAGTCGTTAACGCGGCGCGGCCGCCGTTGGCCTCGCAGATACACGACTTGTTGACGGACTTGATGATACGGGCGGGAGAACTTCAGTATCTTATTCCGTTGATCGGTGATCGTAATACCGGCCGCGGCGAGATGGGCGTCGCCCCGGAGTAGCTTGGGAATCAAAGACGCCAGGCTGTCGGCCACCTCGAGTTCGAAATCGACATCCAGGAAATCGGCAAACCGCGCGATGAGTTCGTATTCCAGGCCTGCCGGGCTGTCGGCCTTTTCGAAGTACGTATTGGGACCATTAATCGTGAGAACACGAAGTTTACCGCTTTTTTTGATCTGTGAGAGGGCGTCCGTCGACTGTGAACGATCCAGGACGAAGAACAAGGGCAACAGGCACAGACCGGCCAGCAGCAGCACGACGGGAAACCAGTTCCACCAACGATGCTGTTTGTCTGTTTCGCTCATGGCAAGTCTGTCTCGCTCGACGTAATGCCTTGAATCGTCGTCGACCACTTGTCGTCACAGCACAAGCTACGTAAGCTATTCATGCCGGCTCCCGGAGAGGTACCGAAGCGGTCATAACGGCGCGGACTCGAAATCCGTTGGGGGCATTATGCCCCACGTGGGTTCGAATCCCACCCTCTCCGCCAAATCAAGAGCTTAAGGCCTTTTCGATATCCTGCTGTCGCGATTTGATTGTCGATACTTGCGGAGGTACCGGTGCACACCGAACCCTGCGGCCGGCCCGTATTTGAACCGTCGTTGATGTGCCGGGCAACGGGACATGCGGTATACGAAACTGGTGTCGTCCGGCTGTGGCGGTCGCCGGCAATAGGGCATCGGGTGGGTTGGGTCAAGTACAGCCAATGCCAACAGATCGAATGTTATAATGGGGCCATGCAGGAGGACCCGTCCGCTTTCGCAGAAGGAGCACCGGATACTCGGACAGGCTCCCCAGCTCCACGGTAATCACGGAGAGGTGGCCGAGTGGTCGAAGGCGCACGCCTGGAAAGCGTGTATACGTTGACGCGTATCGAGGGTTCGAATCCCTCCCTCTCCGCCACTACGTTTATTGGCAAGGCGGAGATCGATCAGTCGGTGATACAGTGAAAGTGAATAATTTAACAATGGCGGTGAAAGTTGGTCTCCACGGTGACGATAGGCTGTGAACCCGGTCAGGTCCGGAAGGAAGCAGCCGCAGCAGCTGTATCGGGTGCCGTGGTCGGGCTAACTGGAGCCGCCACCCCCTTACACCGGCGATGAGTTACCAAGCGTTAGCGCGCAAGTGGCGCCCACGATCCTTTCCCGAGGTCGTCGGTCAACAGCACGTAATCACCGCATTAACCAACGCACTGGACAATGACCGCGTCCATCATGCATTTCTGTTCGCTGGAACCCGTGGTGTCGGTAAGACCACCTTGGCCCGGATCTTCGCCAAGGCCTTAAATTGTGAGCAAGGTGTTTCTTCACAACCGTGTAACCAATGTGACGCTTGTCAGTCCATAGATGAGGGGCGGTTCATAGACCTCATCGAGGTGGACGCTGCGTCGCGGACCAAGGTTGACGATACACGGGAGCTTCTCGACAACACACAGTATGCGCCGACCCGGGGGCGCTACAAGGTGTACCTCATCGACGAGGTCCACATGTTATCCGGCCACAGCTTCAACGCGCTTCTAAAGACACTCGAAGAGCCGCCACCCCACGTCAAATTTCTACTGGCCACTACCGACCCGCAGAAGCTTCCGGTCACCGTATTGTCGAGATGCCTGCAGTTCAACCTGCATGCGCTGGCGCCAGAACAGATCTCGGCCCAGTTGGAGCATGTGCTCGTGCAGGAAAAAGTCCCATTCGATTCGTCGGCTGTGGGGCTGTTGACACGAGCGGCGGACGGTAGCATGCGGGATGCCCTGAGTCTGTTGGATCAGGGCATCGCCCACGGCGGCGGCGAGGTGCGCGAGGCCTCGGTACACGACATGCTGGGGACCCTGGAACGTCCCTACCTGCAGGATTTGCTTACCGCGCTGGCCGGTGCAGATGGACGTGCGTTGATGGCTGCCGTCGACCGGATGTTCTCGAGTTCCTGCGATTTTACCGGCGCGTTAAACGAGCTGCTGCGGGAGTTTCATCATTTGGCTCTATACCACCACGCGCCGGACGCCTTGGCAGCCAAGCAAATGGACCTAGATCGATATCGCCGGTGGGAAGGAAGCTTCGCGCCTGAAGACATCCAGATGTATTACCAGATCGGACTGATCGGCAAGCGGGACCTGCCTCTGGCGCCGGATTTGCGGAGCGGCTTCGAGATGACCATGCTGCGCATGCTGGCGTTCAGGCCGGCGGAAGGCGCAGCCGACGGCGCGACCCCGAGGCGAGTTGAACAGCGAACCGCCGACACGGCTCAAAATGACCAAACTCGCGCCGCTTTTGAGGCGCAGAAATGGGCTGAATACGTCCCGTGTTTGAATCTGACCGGTCTGGTCCGTGAACTGGCTATGAATGTGGCGCCGAAAGCGGTACAGGACAACGTGCTGCAATTGATCTTGCATCGCAACCATGCAGAGTTGGTTTCGAAGGAACGCATCGATGTGCTCGCCGATGCCGTGAATCGCCGTTTTGGTACCCACTTCAGACTGGAAGTGGCGATTGGTGAGACGGACAGGGAAACGCCGGCGGCAAGCGTGGAACGGCATGCGGAAGAACGACACCAGTCCGCCCAGACGGCAATACAAAACGATCCGAACGTAAAGGAAATAATCAAACGATTCGACGCAAAGATTATTCCCGAGTCAATACAGTTTAGTGATTCGTAAAGTGAGGTTGGACATGAAGGGTGGACTTGGAAATCTGATGAAACAAGCACAGGCCATTCAGGATAATTTGCGCAAGGCTCAGGAGGAACTTGCCGGGGTTGAAGTAGAAGGCGCGGCCGGCGGTGGTTTGGTAAAGGTGACAATGACTTGTCGGCACGATGTGCGTAGAGTGGAGATCGACGACAGCCTGATGTCGGACGATCGGGAGGTGCTGGAAGATTTGATCGCCGCGGCGATGAATGACGCGGTTCGAAAGGCAGAGAAGACGTCGCAGGAAAAAATGGCCGGCTTGACATCGGGGATGGCGATACCCGGATTGAATCTGCCCCTTTAGTGTGAATGGTCAACGCGCACGCCATTGACGCCCTTAAACAGGCGCTTCGCAAGCTGCCCGGCGTGGGTCCCAAGACCGCGCAGCGGATGGCGTTTCATCTGCTCGAGCGTGACCGCGAAGGCGCCGTCGAAATCGCCGCTGCCATCAACCGGGCGGTGGATTCGGTTGTTCATTGCCGCCGTTGCAATACACTGAGTGAAAAGGAACTGTGCGACATTTGCAGCTCGGTAAAGCGCGAGGCGGAGATATTGTGCGTTGTCGAAACTCCAGCGGATCTAGAGGCGATAGAACAAGCCGGCGTGTTTCGCGGCATGTACTTTGTGCTCATGGGACATCTCTCTCCACTGGATGGCATCGGCCCCGATGACTTGGGCTTCGACCGGCTGCGGCGTGTGCTGGAGACGGAGTCGATTGAAGAGGTGATCATCGCAACGAATCTCACCACCGAGGGCGAGGTCACGTCGGAGTACATTAGAGAGTTGACCGAATCTGCCGGTTGTCGGATAACCCGATTGGCCCGGGGCTTGCCCATGGGCGGGGAGTTGGAATACATGGATCCAGGCACGCTGACGCAGGCGTTCGAGGATCGGCGGACCGTATAGCTAAACCGGCGGTTGGCCGATCGATCCCATGGCACGCCGCCGGCATCATCGGCGGGCTTTGCGGACTAGCCGATCAACGGGCCGAGTTTTGCCGCGCAGATAAAATCGTTTTCCGAAAGACCGTCAATGGAGTGTGTGGTGAAGCGGACCTGGCAACGCCGGTAGCTCACCTCGATGTCGGGATGATGGTCCTCGCGATGCGCGAGCCACGCCAGCGCGTTGACGAACGCCATGGTTTCGTAATAATTCTTGAACTCAAAGGTCCGTTCTATAACGCTGTGGGTGCTGTTGCTCGTCCATCCAGGGACCTGTGCGAGCAGATCCTCCACTTGTTTACGGGACAGAGGTTCCTCACCGCCGGCACGGCGCCGGCAGCGCTTATCCAATAGATTGTCCATGTCTTGGTTCACTCGAATTTATAAAAATTGTCGTTGAGGTACAGCACTAAATCATTAATATCGTCGTCTTTAAGTCCGAGGCTTATCTGTTTATTACAGAATTCCACCTGCCCCATCAAGCCCTCAATAGTCTTAACACTGTGATTCGGTCTAGTGTAGATTTCGGAACCATCATCGCCGAAACGTTGCGCATGGCATCCCTGACAGTTTTTACGGTGCAGTTGTTCGCCGTTTTCAGCGTCACCGAGCAAGAAAGCATGGGCAATTCCCGTTGCCGCAGAAAAACAAACAAATCCAATAAGCAACTTATACATGAGTAGTTTACCTCCTATCGACGAGGTTATTTCGATAAGCACTAATACTGCTGATACACTGGTCGCACCAGAATGGTCAGGACATAGTCTCACATGAACCCGGGAGCGATATGATGCCACAGGATTCTAATGCGTTGGTGTGGATGGACTTGGAAATGACCGGGTTGGACCCAGATATTGAGCGCATCATCGAAATTGCGACAATTATTACCGACAGCGATCTGAACCTCGTTGCCGAGGGGCCCTCCCTGGTGATCAAGCAACCGGACAGCTTGCTGGCGCAAATGGACGAATGGAATACCAGAACCCATACGGAGACCGGCCTCGTGGAGCGCGTGAAATCTTCCTACTGCAGCGAGAAGCAGGCCGAAGCGGAAACCCTGGCCTTCATCCAGGAGTACGTGCCAAAGAACAGGTCACCGCTGTGCGGGAACAGCATCTACCAGGACCGACGATTTCTGCGCCGCTACATGCCGGAACTCGAGCAGTGGTTGCATTACCGGAATTTAGACGTCAGCACCTTAAAAGAACTGGCCCGGCGGTGGGTGCCGAAGATCTATGATGGACTCGTTAAAAAGAATACCCACCAGGCTCTGGACGACATCCGGGCGTCGATTATGGAGCTGCGATACTACCGCGATAATTTCATCCGGCTGCCCACCGACCCGGATGAATAAAACGGCGGCGCGTGACGGTGGCGAGTCAACGCCCACGCTACATGCTCGCGGACCAGCGCCGAGCCGCGATCCAGTCGTGATTGTAATGCTGTAACGATCTCGGCTGAGGTCGGCGCATTGCCCAGGGCCACCGCGATATTACGTAACCAGCAATCGTAGCCGATTCGACGTATCGCGGAGCCTGCAGTACGGTCCAGAAACTCCTGCTCCGACCAACGGAACAACCAGACCAGATCGCGGTCGGTGACCGCGTGCCGCGGCATCAGATCGGGTTCTCGTGTGGGCCGCGCGTATCGATTCCACGGACAGACGATCTGACAGTCGTCACAGCCGAAAATGCGGTTGCCGATCAGTGGCCGCAGGTGGACGGGAATCGGGCCGCGCAACTCGATGGTGAGATAAGAGATACAGCGGCGGGCATCGAGTTGGTATGGTCCAACGATGGCCCCGGTGGGGCAGGCGTCAATGCACGCGCGGCAGGTTCCACAGTGATTGCCCGCCGCAGAGTCGACGGGCAGGGGTAGATCGGTGTAGATCTCGCCAAGAAAAAACCACGAGCCAAGGTCTTTATTGATCAGGTTGGTGTGCTTACCGATCCACCCCAAACCGGCCTTCTCGGCGAGTGCTTTTTCGAGCACCGGTGCGCTGTCGGAAAATGCCCGGTAGCCAAAGGTCCCGCAGTCACGGCCAATCCGGTCGGCGAGCTGCTGCAGACGCCTGCGGATCAGCCTGTGATAGTCGCGGCCTAACGCGTAGCGGGACACATACGCCAGGGCCGGATTTTCGAGCACCAAATCTGCGCCGCCCGCTTGGTCGGTCCAGTAGTTCAAGCGCGCCGAAATGACCCGGATCGTGCCGGGAAGCAGTTCTCCCGGGCGGCTTCGTCGCTGGCCGTGGCGCTTCATGTAGGTCATTTCGCCGTGCCGATTCAGCGCGAGCCACCGGAACAGATGGGTTTCGGCCGCTTTCAAGTCGGTGTCGGCGATCCGCACCTCCTGAAAGCCCAGTTCTCTTCCCCACCGCTTTATGTTCGCCGCGAGCTGCTGAAAGTCGATGGGTTCGCTTCGCACAGCTACCATAAGGCCCTATCATAACCAGTATGAGTCAGCTACCCCAGGCATTGTTCGGTGCGGCGCAGGTCCGTGAGCTGGATCGCATCGCCATCGAGGAACGCGGAATTGACGGCTATGAGTTGATGACACGAGCTGGAACCACCGCGTTTCGGATTCTGCTGCAGCGGTGGCCGCGCACCCGGCACATGGTTGTCCTGTGCGGATCGGGAAACAACGGGGGTGACGGGTATGTTGTGGCCCGCCTGGCTAGGGCGGCCGGTATGTCGGTTCGACTCATCGAGGTAGCGCCGCCCAAGTCAAAGACCGCCGCCAGAGCCTGCCAGGACTACCGGTCGGCCGGCGGAGAAGTGGAGCCGTTGTCTTCCGGCATCCCCTTCGATGGCGCCGACGTTGTGGTCGATGCCTTGCTGGGTACGGGCTTGGAGCGTGAGGTGGCCGGAGACTATCAGCAGGCCATAGACCTGTTGAACCGTCACTCGGCGCCTGTGTTGGCGATCGACATACCGTCCGGCCTGCATTCCGACACCGGCGGCGTTATGGGTCGGGCGGTGCGTGCGGACGCCACGATCACCTTTATCGGCATGAAACTCGGTTTGTTCACTGGGCGTGGCCGCGCGTTCTGCGGGGAATTGATTTTCGACGACCTTGCAGTGCCGGACGCGGTCTATCTGGGTGTCTCGCCGCTGGCCCGACGCATTGTTCCGTCTCCCGAACTCTTGGACCCCCTGCGCAGATCCCAGGATGCGCACAAAGGGGCCGTAGGCCGGGTGGCGGTGGTCGGCGGCGAATACGGCATGCCCGGAGCGCCTCAGATGGCAGCCCACGCGGCTTACCGGACCGGTGGGGGATTAGTTCGCGTGATCACCCGACCCGGGCATACCGCCGGAATGGCGGCTGTTTGTCCTGAACTGCTGGTGACCGGAGCCGACGACCCGGCGTTGATCAGGCCGTTGCTGGAGGCCAGCGACGTGATCGCCATCGGTCCCGGACTGGGTCAGGGTGCGTGGGGGCAAGCGATGCTGTCGGTAGCGCTCGACTCACGCAGGCCCTTGGTGGTTGATGCCGATGCGCTGAATCTGCTCGCACAGGAGTCGAGCCAGCACCGGGAGTGGGTACTGACCCCCCACCCGGGCGAGGCCGGCCGATTGCTTGGCACCAGCGCCGCGGCGGTCCAAGCAGATCGCGTGGAGGCTTTGCGACGACTCGCGGAACGGTTCGGTGCGGTGGTTGTGCTCAAAGGCTCTGGGTCGCTGGTCGGCGAGCCGGACTCGGTACCCTGGTTGTGCGACGGCGGGAATCCTGGAATGGCGACAGGCGGTATGGGTGACGTGCTGACCGGGGTGATCGCGTCGCTGGCAGCGCAGGGGTTGCCGCTGCAGCGTGCCGCCAGGCTGGGGGTTTGGCTGCACGCGGCGGCGGCGGATCACGCCGTGCGTACGGTGGGCGAAATGGGTCTGATGGCCAGCGACCTCCATCCATACTTGAGCAGGCTGTTGACCAAACTCACGTCGTGAGCGGATTGCGAATAGATGTGGGCAGCGAAGCAGAGATGGTGCAATTGGGCATTGCTAAGGCCAAGCACCTGGCGCCGGGTCAATTGTTGTTTCTCTACGGAGAGCTGGGTGCGGGAAAGACGACCCTGGTGCGCGGCCTGTTGCGGGGATTGGGGCATCGGGGGAGCGTTAAAAGCCCGACCTATACGCTGTTGGAACCCTATGAATTGGCGACGCTGGTGTTCTATCATCTGGATCTGTTCCGGCTGCGCGATGCCGGGGAATTGGAGGCTATTGGAATCCGGGACTATCTTGACGGAGGTGGGGTGTGCGTCGTTGAATGGCCGGAGCGGGGCCGGGGGGTACTGCCTTCACCGGATGCCCAGGCGCAAATCGACTACGATAAGCAACGCCGTGTCGTGACCTTCAGGTGTTTCAGCCGGTTGGGACGAGCCCTATGCGAGGGGCCATGAGCTTCTGCCGCAGGATGATGTGCGTGTCGCTGCTGCTCGGGGCGGGGGTCTCCGACGCGGCAGCGGTGACCGTGCAGAACCTGAGGATATGGCGGGCGCCGGATCACACACGCTTGGTCTTCGACTTGAGTGGACCGGTGTCACACCAACTGTTCGAATTGTCCAATCCCGACCGCTTGGTCCTGGACCTGGACGGGGCCACGCTGCGCGGCAAATTGCCGTCGATGGACGACAGCGGCCCGTATTTGCGCCAAATACGCAGTGGAGTGCCGAAACAGGGCGTGCTGCGGATCGTTCTCGACCTCAAGCAACCGGTTCGGCCGCGGACGTTTGTGCTGACCCCGAACCGCATCTACGGCCACCGTCTGGTGACCGACCTGTATGCGCCGGACGCCGAGGGGGAGGTCGGTCCGGTTGACCGCACACCACCCCCCCCGAAACGGTCATCGATCATTGTCGTCGCCATCGATGCGGGACACGGTGGTGAGGATGCCGGAGCCGTCGGACGCCGGGGAACTCAGGAAAAGCGTATTACCTTGTCGGTAGCCACGGAATTACAGCGGCTCGTAGACCGGGATCCTGCGATGCGAGCGGTGATGATACGCAAGAGCGATTACTACGTGAGTCTGCGTCACCGGATCGCCCTCGCCCGGCGCCACCAAGCAGACGTGTTCATATCTATCCATGCCGATGCCTTTCCCAAGCGGTCGGTGCAAGGATCGTCGGTTTATGCCTTGTCTCAGCGTGGTGCCTCCAGCGAGGCCGCTCGTTGGCTGGCGGACAAGGAGAACACCGCCGATCTCATCGGCGGTGTGAGCCTGCGGGACAAGGACGACCTGTTGGCAAAGGTGCTGTGGGATCTGTCGATGACCAAGACGGTGAGCGACAGCCTGATTCTGGCCCAAGACGTGCTCGACGAGCTGGGTAAAATCGGACGCCTGCATCGAAAGCGCGTGGAGCAGGCGGGGTTCGTAGTACTGAAGTCCCCCGACATCCCATCGGTATTGGTCGAAACTGCGTTCATCTCCAATCCCAGTGAAGAGCGGCTGCTGCGCAGCCGCAAACACCGGCGCCGCGTTGCCAACGCAATATACCAGGGAGTGAAACGGTATTTTCGCCGATTTCCATCCAGGGTCGCGCGCGGCGCCGGCGATAATGAATACGTCGTGAAAGACGGCGACTCGTTGTCGGCGATCGCCGCAAAGTACGGAACCTCGGTAAACCGTCTCAAGCGCGTCAACAACTTGAATGGGGACGTGATACGCCAGGGTCAGAAACTGAGGATTCCGGTAGACGAAGAAGGATAGTTTGCTGATCGAACCAATGTCCAGAATCCGTCCGCTCGCCCCGCATATCGTCAATCAAATCGCGGCCGGAGAGATCATTGAGCGCCCGGCCTCGGTGATCAAGGAACTGCTGGAAAACAGCCTGGACGCCGGCGCGGATGCGGTGAGCGTCGGTGTGCGGGATGGTGGATTGAAGCACATCGACGTTAGTGACAATGGCGTCGGCATCCACAAAGACGATTTACGTCTGGCTCTGTCTCAGCACGCCACCAGCAAAGTGACCGAATTAAGCGATCTTCAGTGCGTTGCCTCACTGGGGTTCCGGGGGGAAGCTCTGCCGAGCATTGCCTCGGTATCCCGATTGTGCTTGCGGTCCCGGACAGCCGGCCAAGATGCAGCTTGGGAAGTGGCCTGCAACGGCGGTGCTGAGATCGAGGGGCCGTTACCGGCGGCGCAGGCGCCGGGAACCACGGTCGAAGTCCGCGATTTGTTTTTCAACACCCCGGCTCGACGCAAGTTTTTACGCACGCGCCGCACCGAGATGCAGCATGTGGAGGACATCGTCAAGCGTCTCGCTCTAAGCCGATTCGACGTCAACATCAGGTTTCGGAGCGACGACCGTGCCGAACGCGTGTACGCGGCGGCCCGCAGTGATGCTGAGTACGACAAGCGGCTGCGCGCGGTCTGCGGCTCGGCCCTTCTCGATCAGAGTCTGAAGTTCGAGCGGCGTGGAGGGGGGCTGACCCTGTGGGGGTGGACCGGATTGCCGACCTTTTCCCGCAGTCAGAGAGATCTCCAGTTCTTCTTCATCAATGGCCGAATGATCAAAGACAAGACGATCAATCATGCGGTGCGCCAGGCCTACCAGGATGTGATGTACCAAGCTCGTCATCCGGCGTACGTGCTGTATCTGGAGCTGGATCCCGCCCTGGTCGATGTGAATGTCCATCCGTCAAAACACGAGGTGCGGTTCCGCGAATCCCGGTTGGTCCATGACTTCGTTTATCGAACATTGCACCAAGTCGTAGCCGACACCTGCCCCGCCGATCACCACGCAACCCTGCAGCCGCCCCAATCGCCGTCCACAGACCGGACCGATGCCGAACAGTTGTCCATGCCCGTGCGAACCGCGGAGCCGGTCGCGGGCGGTGGCGGCTGGGGCGGGTGGCCGACGGCCGGTGCCGGCAGCGCGCGGCGCCCCGGCAGTGATGTCGCGCCTGCGCAGACACCGCCGCTCGGCTACGCCGTTGCCCACGTACATGGTGTCTACGTGCTGGCTCAGAACCAGTCCGGGCTGGTCCTCGTCGACGCGCATGCGGCGCACGAACGGATTACCTACGAACGGCTGAAGTCCCAATGGCACGGCGGCGGCATCGCGAGTCAGCCTTTGCTGATCCCGGTGACAATGAAGGTGACCCGTCAGGAGACCGCGGTCTGGGAGCAACACCGGTCGGTGTTCGGAGAACTGGGGTTCGACGTCGATCAACTGTCGGCCGATTCCCTGGCCATTCGTGAGGTGCCCGCAGCACTGGGCGATATCGATGTCGCCGCCCTGTTGCGTGACATATTGTCGGACCTGACGGTGCATGGGAGCAGCCGGCGGGCCTTGGACAGCGTGGATCAGTTGTTGACGTCGATGGCCTGTCACCGTTCGGTGCGTGCCAACCGGCGGTTGTCAATCGACGAAATGAACGCGCTGCTGCGGGACATGGAGGCCACGGAGCGGAGTAATCAGTGCAGTCATGGGCGCCCGACCTGGGTGCAGTTATCGATGGCTGATCTCGACAAGTGGTTCCTGCGCGGTCGCTAGACCACGTCGCTGATGCAATCTCCACCGCCGGCGATATTTCTGATGGGGCCAACCGCGTCGGGCAAGACGGACCTGGCAATCATTCTGTGCCAGTTGTATCCCTTCGAGCTCATTAACGTGGATGCCTCGCAGGTCTATCGGGGCATGGATATCGGTACCGGCAAGCCGTCCGGAACCTGCCGCCGTGTGGTGCCGCATCGTCTCATTGACATAAGAGAGCCCCACCAGACCTATTCCGCCGCGGATTTTTACCGCGACGCATGCCGTGCGATGGGCGAGATCACCGAAGCCGGTAAGATTCCGTTGTTGGTCGGCGGCACCATGTTCTACTTTCGAACCTTGGAGCGGGGTATCGATGCGCTCCCGGCCGCTGATCCCACAGTTCGTGACCGCCTGACGCGGCGCGCGGACCAGATCGGCTGGCCGGCCCTGCATCGGCGGTTGGCGGTGATCGACCCGTGCCGCGCACGGCGGATTGATCCAAACGACGGTCAACGCATTCAGCGGGCCCTGGAGCTCAGCGCACTCAATGCCAGCGGCATCGATGCGGCGCCGGTGGCATGCGGCCCGTGCCCCTATCGCATCCACAAACTCGCCGTTACCGTTACCGAGCGGAGTACTCTGCATCAGCGTATTGAGAAACGCTTTCGTAAAATGCTCGCGGCCGGTCTGGTGGACGAAGTGCAAAGGCTCCTGAAAAGCCGGGAAAATACGCCGGATTTACCGGCGTTTCGGATGATCGGATACCGCCAGACGGTCGAATACCTTGACAACAAAGTCGGTTATAATGAATTGTTTGAACGTGCGGTTGCCAGTACCCGGCAGCTTGCAAAGCGCCAATTGACCTGGCTGCGCAATCAGGGCGGTGTGGTTTGGGTCGGTGGCGGCGAACGGCGTCACTTGAGGGGGCACGTGAAGGCAGTCAGCAATTATCTAGACGGCGCGCTCGCTGGCTGCGTCGCCGGGCGGGATGCATATTGAAGTTTGCGGGACAGCGCCCCATTTATAAACAAGCTGTACACGAAAACAGGAGAATGATTATGGCACAACAAAAAGGGGCGGCGCTTCAGGATCCGTTCCTGAACGTCCTGCGTAAAGAACGGGTTCCGGTCTCCATATATCTGGTGAACGGCATAAAATTACAAGGCCAGGTCGAGTCTTTCGATCAATTCGTGGTACTGCTCAAAAATACAGTCAGTCAGATGATTTATAAACATGCGATTTCGACGGTCGTGCCCAGCCGTCCGGTGAAGTTGCCAACGGAATACCCGGACGACTCTTCCGACGCTTAGCCCTTAACAACGTCTGTGCGGGCTGTTTACAGTACAAGCTATGCAGGCAGTAGTATCAAATAGATTGTCCCGTGGATGACACCGGTAAAGAAAGGGCCATTCTGATACATCAGCGCAGTAAGCGCGCCGAAAACCCTGAGGCGGTTCAAGAACTGCAGTTGCTGGCAAACTCGGCCGGCGCACTGGTGTGCGAGACCATTACCGGATTCCGCTCATCACCCGATCCGGCGACCTATCTGGGCAGGGGTAAAGTGGAGCAACTGCGCCAGGCGGTGTCGCACCACGGTGCCGAACTCGTGTTGATCGATCACGATATCTCGCCGATTCAGGAGCGCAATCTGGAACGCTCTATCGGCTGTCGCGTCCTGGACCGGACCGGGCTGATTCTGGACATCTTCGCGCAACGCGCGGCGAGTCACGAGGGCAAATTACAGGTTGAGCTGGCGCAGTTACGCCACCTGTCGACCCGCTTGGTCCGGGGCTGGACCCACTTGGAGCGGCAAAAGGGCGGCATCGGCCTGCGGGGGCCTGGAGAAACGCAGCTGGAGACCGACCGCCGTCTCATCGGTCAGCGTATTAAACACCTGAACAAGCGCTTAGCCCGGGTCTCATCCCAACGCGGTGTGCGGCGGAAATCGCGCCGCAAGGTGCCCGTGTCAACGGTGTCTCTGATCGGTTACACCAACGCCGGCAAATCGTCGCTGTTCAACCGGTTAACCGGTGCCAGGGTGCTGGCCGAAGACCGCTTGTTCGCGACCCTGGACCCGACCATGCGGAAATTGGCGTTGCCGGGTCAAGACGCGGTGATCTTGTCGGACACGGTCGGGTTCATTCGTGAGCTGCCGCACACGCTGGTGCAGGCGTTCCATTCGACCTTGGAAGAGGTCGCCAACGCCGATTTGCTGCTGCATGTCGTCGATATTGCAGATCCCGACTGCCGGGAGCGGATGCATCACGTGGAGTGCGTTTTGGCGGAAATAGGCGCCAATGCGATACCCACCGTAACGGTATACAACAAAATAGATCTAATCGACAAAGAACCGCGCTGGCAATGTGACGCCGATGGAGTGCCCGGTAAGGTCTGGGTGTCGGCGCAATCGGGGGCGGGCACGGAACTTTTAATCGACGCGGTCAGCAGACAATTACGCCGTCACCATCGCAGTTATAGCTTGCGGCTGCCTTCCGAACGGGGTCGCCTGAGGGCATCGCTGTTCCGCAGGGCTACGGTGGTCAGCGAACGCATCGACCGTAACGGAGATTGCTTACTGGAAGTGCAGATGTCGGAGTCGACCTTCAAGTGGCTGCAGCAACTCAGTGAGTTTGACGACGACTATCTCCTGGATGGTCCGTACCGTCTCGACCAGGTAGTCGGGGCCTGACAAAACGGTAATAATCCCTTCCGTTGCACTCGCTTTCCCATGATAGAATCCTTGATTGCTGTGCCACCCATTAATCCAATCAACATTGATTTAGGAGTAGCTACCTGATGCCTTGGAATCAACCGGGCTCGAACGGCAAAGACCCCTGGGGAAGCAAGGGGGGCCGCTCGTCGCCACCGGATCTCGATGAGATCGTAAAGAATGTTCAGAGCCGATTGGGCGGGCTTCTCGGTGGCCGTGGTGGCGGTGGTTCGCGTGGCTCCAACGGGCAGTTTCCGGCCAAGGCTGCGCTTCCGGTCATACTCATTGCGCTGCTCGCGTTGTGGGCCTTTCAGAGTTTGTATCAGATCGAGCAGGGTTTCGCCGGCATCGAGCTCAGGTTTGGTAAATATTCCCAGACCACGGGCGCCGGATTGAATTGGCATTGGTGGCCTATCGAACAAGTAATATCGGTGCATGTGCAGAAGGTCAACACCGTAGAAGTTGGTTACCGAACTTCCGGTCGTAACCGCCAGAGTTCCACGGTCCCGCGGGAGGCGCTGATGCTGACCGCAGACGAAAACATCATCGATTTGCAGCTGGCGGTGCAGTACGACATTAAGGATCCACGAGACCTGATATTTTTCGTCGCCGATGATCCGCAGGAGGTCGTACGCGGCGCGACCGAGAGCGCCGTCCGTGAGGTCGTTGGGTCCAGCCCTTTGGACTTTGTGCTGACCGAAGGCCGGCCACAGGTCGTCCAAGAAACACGTAAACTGCTGCAGACCGTCCTGGACCGGTATCAGACCGGCGTCAACGTGATCGCGGTGGAGATGCAAGACGCACAGCCGCCCAAAGAGGTGAAACCGGCTTTTGACGACGCGGTCAAGGCGCGTGAGGACCAGGTGCGGTTGACCAACGAAGCAGAGGCTTACGCCAACGACATAATTCCCCGGGCGCGTGGCCGTGCGGCGCGTGCCGTGCAGGAGGCAAATGCTTACAAAGCCAGTGTCATTGCTCGTGCGCAAGGTGAAGCGTCGCGGTTCGCCCAGGTTCTTTCCGAATACCAGAAGGCTCCCGCGATTACGCGGGAGCGCTTGTATCTGGAGACCATGGAGGAGGTGCTCAGCAATTCGAGCAAATTGATGATTGACCAGAAGGGGGGGAACAACGTCATCTACCTGCCGCTGGATCAACTGATACGCCAGCGCCGCGCCGATGCATCGTCTGCGGAGGGGTCTGACAGCGGCGACGAGGGTCTGAAGGCCGATGGCACCGCAGACCGCAGCCGGGATTCGCGCAGCCGTATCGGCGTCCGGCAGAGGAGGATGCCATAATGAACGTCAAATTGTTGGCCGGATTGGTCGTTGTGGTGTTGATCATTGCCGCGGCGGGATCCACCGTGTATACGGTGGACCAGCGGGAAAAGGCGATCGTGTTCCGCTTCGGCGAAATTGTGGAGTCGACCGACGAGCCGGGTATTCAATTCAAAATCCCGTTTATCGAGAATGTCCAAAAGTACGACGCCCGCATCCAAACCATGGATGCGGCGCCTGAACGCTATCTCACCATCGAAAAGAAAAACCTTGTGGTCGACTCGTTCGTCAAGTGGCGTATCCGTGACGTCGCCAAATACTACGTCACGGTGAGCGGCCTGATTTCCAGCGCCCGGGCGCGACTCGCACAGCGTGTCAACGACAGCCTGCGTGAGGAGTTCGGTAAGCGGCGCGTACAAGAGGTGATCTCCGGCGATCGCGCCACAATTATGGAAGAGGTCCGCAAGGCTACCGACACGCAAGCCCGCGAGATCGGTGTGGAGGTGGTGGACGTGCGCCTGAAGCGCGTCGACTGGGATCCCGAGATCAGCGAGCGCGTCTACAAGAGAATGGAGGCCGAGCGCTCACGGGTTGCCAAGGAGCTGCGCGCTCAGGGCGCTGAGGAAGCTGAGAAAATCCGCGCCGATGCCGAACGGCAACGGGAGATTACGCTGGCGAACGCATTCAAGGAGGCGGAGGAAATTCGGGGTGAGGGAGACGCTTCGGCCACCGCTATTTATGCCGAATCATTCGGCCGTGACCAGGATTTCTACGGGCTCTATCGGCGGCTCAACGCCTACAAAGAAACGTTTCGCAACGAAAGCGACATGTTGGTACTCGAGCCGGATTCTGATTTCTTTAAGTATTTCCATCCAAAACCGTCCGAGCCGTAGTCCTCGGCGGATACGAGCGCTGCTAGTCCGATGATCGAGTGGCAAGATCTGCTGGCGGCGCTGGCGCTCCTATTGGTGTTTGAGGGCATCCTCCCGTTTTTAAATCCGGGGGGATTGAAACGCACACTGGTAATGGTCAGCGGCATGGGTGATCGCCAATTACGGGTGATGGGCGCGATTTCCATGGTGGCGGGACTGGTGCTGTTGTATTTCGTTAAACAATAATTGACTGCGTCCACCAACATGACCAACGACGACCGCTGGCTGTTACCGGATGGTGTGGAAGAGGTGCTTCCGGAGCAGGCATGGTTGCTGGAGGGTCTGCGCCGGGACCTGATCGATCTGCTCAGCCGCCGGGGCTTCGAGTTGGTGATGCCGCCGCTGCTTGAATATCTCGATGCCCTGTTGACCGGGGTCGGTGAAGACCTGGATCTCCAGACCATCAAGCTTACTGACCAACTCACCGGCCGGCTCATGGGCGTCCGTGCGGACCTCACGCCACAGGTGGCCCGCATCGACGCCCACTACCTGAAGACGGAAACGATCAGCCGATTGTGTTATCTCGGACCGGCATTGCACACACGACCGGATCAGTTCGGGGCAGGGCGTGAGCTGCTGCAAGTGGGGGCCGAACTGTTCGGCAGCAGCGAACCGGCGGCGGACTGCGAGATTCTGGAGACCATGGTTGCCGTGCTGCGAGTCAGTGGCATAGAGCGTTTGTACCTGGATCTCGGGCACGTCGGGGTCTACCGGGCCCTGGTCGACCGTGCCGGGTTGACGGCCTCGGAAAAACGGGAGCTCTACGACGCGATGCGCCGCAAATCCGGGCCCGATGTCGATGCGGTTCTCGACCGCTCTGCCGTCAACAGGACGGCGCAGTTTCGGCAGTTGCTGGAGCTGAACGGTGACATTGCGGTGCTCGAGCATGCCGAGCGGGTGCTCGGCGGCGTCAGCGATGAGCTCGATCAGGCGCTGGCGAACCTGCGGGTGGTGGCCAATTTCGTCGATCGGGCATTTGGGGACCTACCGTTGTACATCGATCTGGCGGAGCTGCGGGGCTACCGCTACCACACCGGAGTGGTGTTCTCCGCCTTCGTGTCCGGGCAGGGATTCGCGGTCGCACAGGGGGGTCGCTACGACGACATCGGTGAGGCCTTCGGGCGCGCACGGGCGGCAACGGGATTCAGTGCTGATCTGCGCCGCCTGGCGGGCCATCCGCGAGCGGCGGCACCAATAGTTGCGCCCGGAGTGGCGGCGCCCTTTGATCTGGATTCACGCTTGAGTCGGGTGATCAACCAGCTCCGCGACTCCGGTGAACGGGTGATCTACCTGTTGCCCGGTCAGCACGAGACCGACCTCGCCCCGCAATGCGATCGAAAGCTGGTACGAGCCGATGGGGACTGGAGCATCGAGAAACTGGGATGAAAACTTATGGCTAAGCGTGTCGTTTTGATCGGGACCCAATGGGGCGACGAAGGCAAGGGTAAGATCGTCGACCTGCTGACCGACCGGGCCGATGCCGTGGTGCGGTTCCAAGGCGGCCATAACGCGGGCCACACGCTGGTCATCAACGACAAAAAAACCATCCTCCATCTGATTCCCTCAGGAATTCTGCGTGACGGCGTGATGTGCCTGATCGGCAACGGCGTAGTATTGTCGCCCGCGGCGTTGTGGCAGGAGATCCAAGCGCTCGAAAACAACGGTGTGGCGGTGAGGGGCCGCTTGCGCATCAGCGAGGCCTGCCCACTCATTCTTCCCTATCATATCGCCATGGATGCGGCCCGGGAGGAGGCGCGCGGCGGGCGAGCAATAGGCACGACGGGGCGGGGAATCGGGCCGGCCTACGAGGACAAGGTCGCGCGCCGCGGGTTGCGCTTCGGCGATTTGATCCAATCGGATGATTTTCCCGAACGCCTGCGCGAGCTTGTGGACTATCAGAACTTTCTATTGGCGCAATACTACCGGCATCAACCCGTGGCTTACAAACCGGTGCTCGAAGAATGCATGATGCTGAAGGAGTGTCTGGGGCCATTACTCGCCGACGTAACAACTCTGTTGGATACGTACGTCCGCGAAGACAAAGCCATCATGTTCGAGGGGGCGCAGGGCATGCTGTTGGACATAGATCACGGCACGTATCCTTACGTGACGTCGTCCAACACCACCGCCGCCGCGGCGGCGGTCGGCGCCGGCATCGGTCCCTTGTCCATCGACTACGTGCTCGGGGTCAGCAAGGCCTACACCACGCGCGTCGGTGCCGGACCGTTTCCGACTGAACTTAAGGACCGCGTTGGCAAGCACCTTGGCGAGGCTGGAAAGGAGTTTGGCGCCACCACCGGACGGCCGCGGCGGTGTGGCTGGTTCGACGCCGTGGCCATGCGTCGTGCTCGGCAGGTCAACAGCCTGTCGGCAGTGTGTCTGACCAAGTTGGATGTGCTGGATGGATTGAACAACCTGCGTATCTGCACCGCCTACAAACGAGCCGGTGAAGTGTTGACCGTGCCGCCCAGCAGTGCGGAGGCGGTTGCGGAGTGTGAACCGGTGTATGAATCGCTGCCGGGGTGGCAGGCCTCGACTTCCGGGATCCGGCGTATGGAGGATCTGCCCACACAGGCCAGGGATTACATCGCGCGGATTGAAATGCTGACGGAAGTCAAGATCGATATCGTCTCGACCGGCGCCGATCGTGCGGACACGATTTGTCTACAACATCCGTTTGAGGCATAGCCTGGACGGTACGAGGCTCCGGATTACGCGTTATTTGCGCCGTGAACGGCGGACCCGTACAGTGGAGCACACACTTGCACACAAGCCGGCAACAACCGCTTGATTAACCGCCAATCATCGGCCTGATCACAATTTCTCTAGCTCGCACATTGCACCAGCGCGGTGTCAAGCCGCCGGGTCCCTTCGCCATCATCCGGAACCCTTGGTGCAATATCCGGGCTAGTTGCCGTCGTCGTCACCATCCACAGACGCGTGTGCGCAGTACATTACGATGTCCTAAGTGGCGCGCTGCCGTCGAGTTGGGTACTTCCTTGGTTGTTTGGGCTTTGGTGTCCGGATGGCGGCAGATAAGCGCGGTTGGCGGCGCCGCTGGTAGTCGCGGCCGCGGAGTGCGCCGCGTCGGTGGCGCCCGCCGATCCGCAGGCGCCCAAGGTGTCGCCATGCCCAAGGTGGCCCGGTACTGCTGATTGCGGCAGCCGCAGTGTTTTCTCCGCAGGGGTGCCGGGCTTGTGGCAGATGGTGACCCGGTCGTCGACCGGATCCAGGACGGTGAGCGTTGCCGTTGCCGGATCGGCCACCACCGCCTCGTCCGCCGTCAGGTCGCTGGTGGTGTTGGTGTAGTCACCCGAAACGGCGCCGGCGGGGACCAGCACCGAGACATCGAAGGTGCACACGCCGCTGGAGCCCAGATTGCCGCCGGTAAACGCCAACAGGTCGGTGCCGGTGATTGAGGAACCCGCACCGCAGATGTCGGACAGCGGCAGGCCGGTGGCAACCAAACCGGGCAGTGCCGCATCCAGATCGTCGGTAAACCCGAGGCGTTCAACGCGCTCACTGTCGAAATTTTCGATGGTAAAGGTGAGCGTTGTCGTGTCGCCGGGCAGCACATCACTGGCGAAGACCTTGGTGAAGGTGATTGCGCGGAGGCGAATCGTGTCGCTGGCGGGATCCCCGCGCACCGGCAGGATGCCGACCAGACCGGTGACTTCGCTGGTGGTGTTCTCCAACACCGTTCCCAACTCGCCACCCGCCGGGGCCTGCACGTCGACCGAAAAGATACAGGATGCGCCCGGTGTCAGACTGCCGCCGGTGAGCGTTATCAAGTCGGTTCCGCTCACTTGGGAGCCGGCGCCGCACACGTCGTTGACCGGGAGTCCGACCGCAGTCAGGCCGCCGGGCAGATTGTCGGTGAACGTAATGTCGGTGACCGTTTCGGTGAGGCTGAGATTGGTCACGGTAAATTCCAGCCCGACGATGTCACCCGGAGCAACCGCGTCGTCCGTGAAGACCTTGCTCAACGCCAATATGTCGGCGGTCACCACGAGTAGATCCGTTGCCGGGTCCACGACCACCGTTGAACCCATGTCCGCGACCAAGTTGCTGGTGGTATTGGGATAGGTGTCGGAAGCCGCGCCGGCGGGGACCTGTAGCGTCACCGTGAACGAACAGGAGGTGCCGGCGAGCAGGTTGCCGCCCGTAAACGACAGGAAGTCGGTTCCACCCAAGGCCAACTCCGAGCCGGCCCCGCACAGATCGGCCTGCGGGAACACTTCGCTGCCGGCGGGCACGAGTCCCGGCAGCACGTTCCCCAAATCATCGGAGAATTGAATGGCCGTGGCGTCCAGCGCGGTACTCGTGTTGGTGACCGTGAACTCCAAGTCTACGGTGCCGCCGGGAATCACCGGATCGTCGGTGAACGACTTGACAAATTCGAGGCCTGAAATCTGCAGAACGTCGCTGGCACCGACGTCGGACACGTTCACCCCATCCACTGTTGCGGTGATGTCGGACGTGGTGTTGGGGTAGTTGCCCGGCAGGGCGCCGGCGGGTACCTGGAGCACGATGGAGAAGCTGCACGACTCGTCGATGGCAAGATTTCCGCCGGTCAGGCTCAGCGTCGAGTCGTCCGGATCTCCGCTCAAAAGTGATCCGGCGCCGCACACGTCGTTCATCGGCAATTGACCCGCTGCCGCCGCCAGCCCTGCCAAGGTCACGTTCAGATCGTCGGTGAAAGCGATGTTGGTAGTGTCCCCGGCGGTTTCCTCTCCAAGTGAGATGGTAAATTGCAGGGTCACCGTATCGCCGGGTTGGACCGGGTCGTCGGTGAACTCCTTTCTAAAATCCAGTTCGGAAAACACCGTGAGGGTCGCCGTGGCGGGTTTCCCGATCCGGGTCGACCCGTCTATGGTTGCGGTGATGTTGCCGGTGGTATTGGTGAACGTTCCGTCCGGCGCGGTGGCCGGGATATCCAGATCCACCGTGAAGGTGCACGAGGCGCCGGCCGCCAGCTCGCCGCCCGACATCACCAAGTGCAGCTGTCCGACTATCTCCGCGGTGGACAACGAGGCACCGGCCCCGCAGAATCCATCGGCGGGCAGGGATGCGACCGTCACTCCGGAGATAAACGCACTGAGATTGTCGTCGAACGCGATGTCGCTCGCCGCAAATGTGGGGCTGGTATTGGTAATCTCGAACTCCACGGTCACGGTATTGCCCGTGCCCACCGGATTGCTTAAAAACGCCTTAGTGAGCCGTGGTGCGGTGTCGACAAACAGCGTGTCGGAAGCGGCCAACTCACCGATGAACGGGCTGCCGCCCAGCTCCGCGCTGAGTGTACTCGTGGCGTTCGGATACGCGCCGGGCACCGCGCCCGCGGGCACTTGGAGGACAACGCTGAAGGTGCACGATCCACCCGACCCGAGGTTGCCACCGCTCAGCTCGAGCACGCCGCCGGTCTCGGTCAGTTGCGACCCGACGCCGCACACATCGGTGGCCGGCAGCCCAATCGCGGCGAGGCCGGATAGGGTGGCGTCGAGGTCGTCGGTGAACGCGATGTCGGTGGCCGACAGGTTACGGTCGCGATTGTCGACCGTGAACTCCAGGGTAACGGTACCGCCCGGCTCGACCGGGTCATCGGTGAACGATTTGGTCAGATGAATAATCTCGACGTCCACATCCAGCGTCGCGCTGGCCTTGCCGCTGGAGACCGGGTCGAACGACGACGACGTGGGTGAGGAAGTGAGTTCGCCGCTGGTATTGATCAACACACCGGTCGCAGCTGCGACCACATCGACACTGACCGTACAGCTGGCTCCGGCCGCAACCGACGCGTCGCCGAAACCGAAAAACGCCGGCGCGTAGGAGACGACGGTCCCGCCGGGACTGGCGGTAATTACGCCCCCGCTGCAGGTGGTGGAGGCAATGGCCGGATTGGCCACGACCAGACCCGTTGGCAGGTTGTCGGTGAAGGTGAGGTTAAAGGCCGTGTTGGTGTTGAGACTGTTGTCGATGGTGAACGTCAGGGTGCTGCGCTCGCCCAATCCAACCCCGCTTGGGTCAAAGCTCTTGCGGAATCCGGGGCGGTCGCCGGCAACGACCAAATCGGCCTCGGCGGTGCCGCTGTTGCCCAAACTGGAGGTGAGGTCGCCCGAGACGTTGGTGTAGATCCCGGGTACGGCGGCGGTCACATCCACCGAAACGGTGCAGGACGCGGAGCCGCCGACCTGGCCGCCGCTCAGGCTGACGGTCGTGCCGCCCCCGGGCGTGGACAGTATGCCCCCACAGCCGGAAACCGCGTTGGCCGGCGAGGCGATGGTGACGCCGGCGGGCAGCGTGTCGCTGAACGCCAACGAGTCTGCCGGACTCTCGTCGCCGTTGGTGATGGTGAACTCGAGTGTGCTGACGCTGCCCGGACCGATGGTGCTCGGATCGAAATTCTTGCTGAAGCTGGGCTGGGCGAATGCCGGACCGCTGAACAAAAAGGCTGCGACCGACAACACCCCCAAGCCACCTGCGATACGTAATCGGTGTTTGAAGGGTGATGCTTTGCGGATTGATAGTGTGCCCGGACGACGCATGTTTGTTCTCCTTCAATTCTTTTGGGGGCCGGTATAGAATAACCTAGTATTCTTGTATAGTATATTGAATACCGGGAAACAATAAATAAGTTGACCCCGGTTGTGCGGAATAATTCCGTCCGGCCGGGTCAGGGTGGAAACAACAACAAACGCAAGGTTTGCATGCAAGATCCTGTTCTTTGAAGTCGAGCGGCCAGTTGAGTCACTCGCGCCGTGCCCCATCCACTCTGCCTCCGACGGCTGCAATTACTTTGGCTCAAGGCACGGGCCCACGGACCGATTGAACATTTGCAGAATCTGGGCGCATCCTAAACGCGTCAACGACACCGCAGTCGTCACCGCGGACTAAGGAGGGTCTTCGCGCGGCATGGCGCCGCCAAACGATATATAGATTAGTCGAGTTCGAGCCAAGCGTAATGAGAGGGGTGCTAGATAAACGCGGTGCGAGAGTAGATGATCGCTGGCCCGTTGTAATATAAAGTTGGTACCGAGGAGAGGACTTGAACCTCCACGGGGTTACCCCCACTAGCACCTGAAGCTAGCGCGTCTACCAATTCCGCCACCTCGGCACAGGTATCGAGTTGTGTATGCGGGCGGGCCACTCTAACCACCGATGCTGATGATGTCAACGAAGCGAAAAACCACCACAACACTGCCGGATCGCACGGCAATTCTGAGCTATATGAACCAGCGCCGGCAGCCGTTGACAGAGGCGGCACTATTCCGCGCGTTCACCGTCAAGCGTGCGGAGGACAAACAGCGCGTGCGTAGTTTGCTCGGCGAAATGGAACGCGAGGGCGTAGTGATCAAGAATCGTAAAGACCGCTACGCTCTGCCGTCGCATATGGATATGGTGCACGGCCGGGTGAGCGGGCACGCCGACGGCTACGGCTTCCTGGTGCCGGATCAAGGTGGGCCCGACCTGTACTTGTCGCCGCGGGAGATGCGCAATGTGTTACACGGCGACCGGGTGGTCGGCCGCGTGACTCGGGTGGACCGCCGGGGGCGCCTGGAAGGCACCATCGTCGCGGTCACCGAGCGCACCAACAAGACGATCGTCGGGCGTTACGTCGTCGAGAAGGGCGTCGGCTTCGTCGTCCCCGACGATCAGCGCATCAGCCAGGACGTGTTCATCCCGCCCGAGGAAGCCGGCGACGCGCGCGGACATCAGATTGTCGTGGCGGAGGTCACCCGTCAACCCAACAAGCGCTTTCAACCGGTCGGCCGGATAGTGAATGTGTTGGGAGAACACCTTGCCCCCGGCATGGAAATCGAGATCTCGATCCACAAATACGGCCTGCCGCACCGTTGGCCGGCGGCGGTCACCGCCGAGACGGAGCGGATGGCCGGGCCAGTGGATACGGGCCAGCGCGAAGACATTCGCGACCTGCCGTTGGTGACGATAGACGGTGAGGACGCGCGCGATTTTGACGATGCAGTGTACTGCGAGCGGCGCGGGGACGCGTGGCGGCTGGTGGTGGCGATCGCCGATGTTTCGCACTACGTTGCACCGGGTACGGCGCTCGATCAGGCGGCGCGGGAGCGCGGAACTTCCGTGTATTTCCCGGAGCGGGTGATACCGATGCTGCCCGAAAGGCTTTCCAATGACCTGTGCTCGCTCAATCCGGACGTTGATCGATATTGTTTCGCATGCGAGGTGGAGATCGAGCGCGACGGCAGCCTGGGTGAGTATCGGTTTTTCGAGGCTGTCATGCGGTCGCGGGCGCGTCTCACATACACCGAGGTGGCCGCGATTATCGGCGGCGGTAACCCGGCGGCGACGGCGGAGCGCCGCGATTTGGTCAAATATCTTCAAGCCCTGCACGAACTCGCCGTACGGTTACGTAAACGGCGCGCCCGAGACGGGACCGTCGATTTTGAGTTGCCGGAGACCCGCATCGTGTTCGACGCCAATCGTAAAATCAGTCGCATCGAGCCGGTGGAGCGCAACGATGCACACCGCTTGATCGAGGAATGCATGCTGGCTGCCAATGTGTGTGCGGCCGATGTCATGCAGCGGCATCAGGCGCCCGGGATCTACCGGGTCCACGAACGGCCGGATCCCCTGAAGATCGAAGACGTGCGCAAATTCGTGGCTGAATTCGGGCTGACGCTGGCTGGCGGCGGCAACCCGCAGCCACTCGATTTTGCGGAACTGATCGACCGGTGTGCGGGGGCGGTGCACAGTCACATCGTGCAAACGGCTTTATTGCGCAGTATGAAGCAGGCCGTCTACACGGTGCACAACAGCGGTCATTTTGCGTTGGGATTCGACCGCTACGCGCATTTCACGTCGCCGATCCGGCGATACCCGGATTTGCACAATCACCGCGTCATCAAGCAACTGAAACCGGCCGCCGCAACCGACCAATCGATACAGGGACCCGACGCACAACTCGAGCGGCTGGCGCAACACTGCTCTATGACCGAACGGCGGGCGGACGAGGCCACGCGCGATGTCGTGCAGTGGCTGAAGGCTGAATTTATGTTGGATCGCATCGGTGAGGAGTTTCCGGGTGTCGTATCTGCGGTGGTGGATTTCGGGATTTTTGTCGAGCTGGAGCAGTTGTATGTCGAGGGCTTGGTGCACATTACCGAGATGGGAAACGATTATTTTCACTTCGATCCCACTCGGCGGCGGTTGACCGGCGAACGGAGTGGAGCGAGGTTTCAACTGGGCGACCGGGTCAAGGTCAAGGTCTCCCGGGTCGATCTCGACGACGCCAAGATCGACTTCATGCTGGTGGACAGCGGTGTCACCGCGCGTCGGCGCGGGCGGCGGCGATAGTTCCCAGGAGCCCGCCGGTGCTGATATTCGGTCTGCACCCGGTTGAGGCATTGATGCGCCGGCACCCGGAACGCATCGTCCGGGTATTGCGGGATCCGTCGCGGGACGACGCGCGCACGCGCGCCATAGATCGGCGCATCGAGCCGTTGGGCTTGACGGTGCGCTGGTGCCGAGCGGTCGAGCTGGACGGCTTGACCGGTGGTGCGAGTCACCAAGGCGTTGCCGCCGAGGTGCGGCCGTTCACCGTGCAGGGGGAATCGGCCCTGGGCCCGTTCTTGGAGCGCCTGGACAGCGAGCCCTTGCTGCTCGTGCTGGACGGTGTGCAGGATCCCGGCAACCTCGGCGCGTGCCTGCGCAGCGCGGACGCGGCCGGCGTCGACGCGGTGGTTGTGCCCAAGGACCGCGCCTGCCCGATCAACGCGACGGTGCACAAGGCCGCCTCCGGGGCCGCCGGTCTGGTGCCCGTATTCCGGGTCACCAACCTGGTGCGGTCACTACGCGGGCTGCAGCAGGCGGGGGTGTGGTTGGTGGGCGCCGCGGTCGACGCGCCCCAAGCCATTCAACAGGCCCGGCTCGCCGGCCCATTGGGATTGGTGCTGGGTGGCGAGGCCGATGGGCTGAGGCGGTTGACACGAAAGTGCTGCGACCTGCTGGTGCGGATACCGATGCATGGGTCCGTCGCCAGCCTCAACGTCTCGGTGGCCGTGGGGATTTGCCTGTACGAGGTCCGCAGGCAACGGGACAGGTTGAAATAGCCGTCCGCAGTCGGGGCAATTGGCCGCCTGGTTACAGCAGGCGCGTCAATCGAGCCGGCTGGTCTGCTGGAAGCGCCGTCGGCCGTGCCACTGAAGGTAGGTCAACCCGGTCTCGTAGCCCCGCTCGGCAACGTATTCCAGCACCCGGCCCAGCCGATACACGTGAATCACGGAGGCGACACGAAACACCTCGCGGCCGGTTTCGTCGAAGAACATCAGCGTCGGGGCGTAAAACAAGCCCAGCTTACGGCTCCACTCGACGATGGGGATCCGTGAGCCGTCCGGGGTGATGATCGGATCTTCGGACCACATGTCGACCTGCGCCACATCGAATCGGCGCAACAGCGACTGCACCTTCGGATCGGCTACCGGGTCGGTGTGCAAAATGTCGCAGGCATGGCAGTCACGTTGCTCGAAGAACACCAGCAGTGGCCGCTGGGCGCGTATCCGCGATCGGTCCAGCATGTGGGGGGGCGGCAGGAAGAAGTCCTGATTGTTGAGGTCGCCGATCTCGAACTTGGGTGGCGGATCGGCCCGCTCCAGATACGCCCGGAATGTCTCGTTTTCATAGTGACCGCCGGCCACGAACTCCAGCGCCGCCCGGAAACGATACGGAGGGTGATAGCCGCGCAGGCGCATCGCCAGTTGCTGTTTGCCATCCACGAACAGGATAGTCGGCGTGAAGGTGGTCTTGCGCTTTACCGAGTACGCGTGTTCGCTGTAGGTGTCGCCGTTGAGATCCGTGATCTCCCGGCTGCCCCAGATGTCGATTTCGATGACGTCGAAGTTGCGCTGGGTGTACTCGGCAATGTCCGGTTGCCCGAAATTGACCTCGATCAGCGCCTCGCAGTAGGCGCAGTTCTCCTGACCAAAGTAGATCATGATGCCCCGTTTCCCGGCCGTGACGGCTTCCTCCAAGTCATCTTTCAAATCGAGAAAGCTGGTCTTGAACCAGGGCGGATGCCGGATATCGCGCAGTTTGGGGTTGTCGTCAAACACCAGTGCGTCGAGTTCGTCGGCCGGCACCGCGACTGCCCATAGGGAAAACAGCAGGCCGATGGCCGAAACCGCGTACTTTATGATTGGGTCATGGGTCATGTTCGCCGCCAAAGTCGTTGCCGACGTCCGTGCCGTTGCGCCCGATTGCGGCGGCCTGACAGCGTGCCGCGCGACGCTGGGGCGTTTGCAACCGGAGCGCCGCTCCGCGTCCCCGCGGGTCCAACCGGCGGGAGGGGTTCAGGACGCGAACGTTAAGTGTATCCGATTCAGCGGATAAGTCATCCGCCTCGGCCATCGTCGGCCAGCCGGTCTGGGCGGCCTTCAAGGGCCGCGGAGCTTCCGGCCCAGACCCTGGGATCCACCCGTGCGCTGAGGTGATATAGTCCGTAGGCCTTAACGATGCGGCGGTAAAGCAACTAAGAGGTAAGGGGTGGATCGAGAGAAGCAGACCATACGGCTCGCCCGGCGGCTCGAGGCAGTGCTGAGGCCGAGGCGGCTGGTGTGCGCAACTGCGGAGTCCTGCACCGGCGGTTGGATCGCTCAGGTGCTCACCTCAATCCCCGGCAGTTCCGACTGGTTCGAGCGCGGGTTTGTGGTGTACAGCAACACCGCCAAGACCGAGGCGCTGGGCGTACCGCGCCCGGTCTTGAACAGCCATGGGGCAGTGAGCGAGGCCACCGCACGCGCAATGGCGAAGGGCGCCTTGTCGCACAGTGGGGCGGATGTCTCGATTGCGGTCACCGGGATTGCCGGTCCGGACGGTGGGAGTGTGGACAAGCCGGTCGGCACGGTCTGCTTCGGCTGGGCCCTGGCGGGCGGCGCCGTGGAGACCTGCACCCGGCGGTTTGACGGTGACCGCAGCGAGATCCGCTGGGCCGCTGTCAACTACGCCATCGACGAGTTATGTGTCCGGTTGGCTCGACGGTGACCGGCGAAGCCCCCGCGGCGCAGCGGATGTTCGTTGCCCTGTGGCCGGACGACGAGGTCCGTGGGCGCCTGGCGGAGTTGCTCGAGCGGTGTGCGGATCAGGTCGGTGGACGGCCGGTGCCCCGCGACAATCTTCATCTCACGCTGGCGTTTCTCGGTGATCTGATTCCACCGCAGATCACCGCGGTCACCGGATGCCTGGACGCCTTACCGAGCCTGTGCGCGGAACTTCGCTTGGACCGGGTCGGTTATTGGCCGAAAACCGGCCTGGTCTGGGTCGGCAGCAGTGTCGTGGATCCGTCGCTCGCGGCCCTGGTCAGCGAGCTGAAACGGTGTCTGGCGCGGCTCGGCTTCAAGCCCGACACGCGGGAGTTCAAACCCCATGTAACCTTGTTGCGCCGTGCGCCGCGGCGGGTCCGGGTGCAGTCCCCAAACATCCATTGGCCGGTGTCGGAGGTGACGCTCGTCCGTTCCACGCTCGGGACGCGCGGTTCTGTCTACCGGGTCGTAGGGCGCTGGGCGGGCTAGTCCACATTTTTCAGCAGGCAGCGTCCGCCCAAGGCGTCAGATACCGCCGTCGCGCGAGTCTCTACGGAAACTGCCGAGCGCCGCACGCCTCGCCGGCGCGGGGGCCGACAGACACCTAAGAACTTGTCCAAGTATTCGGTGCTCGCCCTTTCTCGCGATGGGCAGAATACTCGGACAGGCTTCTAGGCGCTGTGCGGGGCTTATGGAATAATCCGGTGTTGGTAGATTGACTGAACAGACCTCACACGGAGACGGAAATGGACGAAAATAGACGCAAAGCGCTGCAGGCGGCACTCGGCCAGATCGAGCGACAGTTTGGCAAGGGCTCGGTCATGCGCCTGGGTGACGCCGAAGTGGAAACGGATATCCAGGCCGTGCCGACGGGCTCCCTGGGGCTTGATGTCGCCCTCGGTGTCGGCGGTTTGCCGCGGGGGCGGGTGGTGGAGATTTACGGCCCGGAATCGTCGGGTAAGACAACGCTGACCCTCTCGGTCATCGCACAGGCCCAGAAACTCGGGGGCACCGCGGCCTTTATCGATGCCGAGCACGCGCTGGATCCCGGCTACGCCGGCCGGGTGGGGGTCGATGTGGAGAACTTGTTGGTGTCCCAACCGGACACCGGTGAGCAGGCCCTGGAAATCGTCGACATGTTGGTGCGTTCGGCCGCGGTCGATGTGGTGGTCATCGACTCCGTAGCGGCGCTGACTCCCAAGGCGGAGATCGAAGGCGAGATGGGCGACTCACACATGGGCTTGCAGGCCCGTTTGATGTCGCAAGCACTGCGTAAACTCACCGCCAATATCAAGCGCTCCAACACGCTGGTGATTTTCATCAACCAGATTCGTATGAAGATCGGGGTGATGTTTGGAAACCCGGAGACCACCACCGGCGGCAATGCGCTCAAATTCTATTCTTCGGCCCGTCTGGATATCCGCCGCATCGGAGCGATCAAGAAAGGCGACGAAATACTCGGCAACCAAACCCGCGTTAAGGTGGTCAAGAACAAAGTCGCTCCACCTTTCAAACAGTGCGAGTTCGACATTCTCTACAACGAGGGGATTTCCCGCGAGGGGGAATTGATCGACCTCGGGGTGGACGCCGGTGTCGTCGAGAAATCTGGGGCCTGGTACAGCTACCAAAGCGACCGCATCGGGCAGGGGCGCGACAACGTGCGCAATTTCTTGAAACAGAACCCGGAGGTCAGTGACGAAATAGAGACCGCCATTCGGACCGCGAAAGGGCTCGACGTTGCCGACCGCGCGAACGCCGCCATTGAGCCGAAGCAAGTTGAAGCGTAGCGACCACGTCCCTGTGCAACAACCGACGATGGATGTGACGGCCCGCGCGCTGCGAATGCTGTCGCGGCGGGAGTATGGGGAGCGCGAGCTGGCCGACCGTCTGGTGAGCAAAGGCGTTGCACAGGCCACCGCCGAAGCGGCCGTGGCCGAACTCAAGCGGCAGGATCTGGTCTCCGATCAGCGTTTTGCCGAGGCCCTGGTCCACAGCCGCATGCAGCGGGGCTACGGCCCGTATCGGATCCGCCAGGAGCTGCGTCAGCGTGGCGTCCACGACGCGGCGATTGACGACTGCCTCGATGTCCGCGGCCAACAGTGGTTGGTGCGGCTGCGCGAGGTGCGCGAGAAGAAGTTCGGCGCCCAGCGCCCCGGCAGCTACCGGGAGTGGTCGCAGCAGGCGAAGTTTCTGCAGCGCCGCGGTTTCAGCGCCGAGCAGATTCACCAGGTCTTTCCAACCGTACAGCAATGAAAACCGCCGAACTGAGAAACTGTTTTCTGAATTATTTCGTTGGCAAGGATCACACCCTGGTTCCGAGCAGTTCGCTGGTGCCGCACAACGATCCAACTTTGCTGTTTACGAATGCCGGCATGGTGCAGTTCAAGGACGTCTTCCTGGGTAATGAGAAGCGTCCTTATCTCCGCGCCACCTCGTCCCAGCGGTGTGTACGCGCCGGCGGCAAGCACAATGACCTGGAAAACGTCGGTTACACGGCCCGCCACCACACATTTTTCGAAATGCTTGGTAATTTCAGTTTTGGCGATTACTTCAAGCGTGAGGCCATCTTCTATGCCTGGGAGTTTCTGACGGATAAACTGGGCTTGCCCGCCGATCGTCTGTGGGCGACGGTATTCGAGGACGACGACGAAGCCGCGGAGATCTGGCTGCGGGAGATCGGCGTCCCCGAAGCACGCTTTGCCCGCATCGGCGCTCACGCGAATTTCTGGGCGATGGGCGACACCGGACCCTGCGGTCCCTGCAGCGAGATCTTCTATGACCACGGCCCAGGGATCGCAGGGGGGCCGCCCGGTTCTCCCGACGAGGACGGCGACCGCTATGTCGAGATCTGGAATCTCGTGTTCATGCAGTACGACCGCGACGCCGACGGCAAGATGACCCCTCTGCCCAAGCCGTCGGTGGACACCGGGATGGGCTTGGAGCGTCTGGCGACGGTATTGCAGGGGGTGCACAGCAACTACGACATCGATTTGTTCGTACGCCTGGTCAACGCTGCCCAGACCGTGACCGGAGCATCGAATATCGACGATAAGTCGCTGCGGGTGTTGGCCGACCATATCCGCTCTGCCGCATTCCTGATTACCGACGGTGTCCTGCCGGCCAACGAAGGACGCGGCTATGTGTTGCGTCGTATTATCCGCCGGGCCATCCGGCACGGGTATCGATTGGGTGCCGAGACCCCGTTTTTCTGCCGCTTGGTCAAACCTCTGGTAAAGGATATGGGCGCGGCTTTTCCCGAGCTCGCCGACGCCGAGGAACGCGTTGAAGCAACGCTGAAGGCCGAAGAAGAGCGTTTTGCGGAAACCCTGGAGCAGGGGATGCGCATTTTCGAACAAGAGGTCGCGAAAATGAGCGGGACGGTCATCCCCGGAGATATCGCGTTCCGCTTGTACGACACTTATGGCTTTCCCATGGATCTGACCGCCGATGTGGCCCGTGAACGGGGGTTGACGGTGGATGTCGATGGCTTCGAGGCCCACATGAACGAACAGCGGACGCGGGGGCGCGCGGCCAGTCAATTCGCCGCTGCTGCGACGGTCAATTTGGACCTCGACGGTGGGTCGGAGTTTACCGGTTACAGCTTGCTCGCGGAGACGGCTAATGTTACGGCCATAGTGGTCAATGATGCTTCCGTCGACGAGGCCGACGGCGGCATGGATGTGATCGTGGTGCTGGATCACACGCCATTCTACGCCGAGAGCGGCGGTCAGGTCGGCGATGGCGGGCGCCTGCGCTCCGGCGACGCCGTCGTTGATATCACCGACACCCAGAAACTCGGCAACGACGTGGTCGGACACCTCGGCCGCGTGCGCATGGGCCGCTTGCGGGTCCATGACCGGGTGCAGGCCGAGGTGGACCCGGAACACCGCGCGGCAACCGCGCGCAACCACTCGGCGACACACCTTCTGCACGCGGCGCTCAAAGCCGTGCTGGGGGGGCACGTCCAGCAAAAAGGTTCCCTGGTGGAGGCGGCACGGCTGCGGTTTGATTTTTCTCACCCGTCGCCGGTGGCGACGGAACAATTGAGCGAGATCGAACGCCTGGTCAATCACGAGGTACTGGCCAACCGCAAGGTGGAGACCCGGGTCATGGAGCTCGACGAGGCCAAGGCCGCCGGAGCGGCGGCGTTGTTTGGAGAAAAGTACGACGCGACGGTGCGAGTGGTCGGCATGGGCGAGTTTTCGCTGGAACTCTGTGGCGGCACCCACGTCTGCCGTACCGGCGATATCGGAATGTTCAAGATCGTCACAGAGACCGGCATTGCCGCTGGGGTACGGCGCATTGAGGCGGTCACGGGCGCCGGGGCCTGGCAGTACATCGATGGGCGTCTAGCCGCGCTCGACCGCATCGCACAGCTGGTCAAGGGATCGCGGGAAGACGCCGAGGGCAAAGTGGAACAGGCCTTGGAACGGATCCGCCGGCTGGAACGGGAGAAACTTCGTTTGCAGAACCGTCTGGCCTCCGGCGCGGGTAGTGATCTGACCGAACAGGTCCAGCAGGTGGGAGACGTTCGAGTCCTGGCGGCGCGGCTGGACGGGGCCGATGCCAAGGCGATGCGGACAACCATCGATCGATTACGCGATCAACTCGGCAACGCGGTGGTTGTCATCGGCGCGGAGGCGGACGACGGCAAGGCACGGCTGGCGGCGGGGATCTCGAAGGGTTTGTCCAAGCGCATTCACGCCGGCAAGTTGATTCAGCATGTTGCCGCGCTGGGTGGTGGCCGGGGCGGTGGAAGGCCGGACATGGCCGAGGGCGGACTGCCGGATGCGGCTGAATTGGATCGGACTCTGCAGGCGGTGCAGTCCTGGGTAGAGAAACAGCTGCAATAGGGCGAAGCCATTGATCCGCCGCCGGCATATTTACCGCGCACCCGAAACACGATTTAGTCCGCCTGCCTTCAAACCGTGCACACGGCTCGTTTATGGCCCTGATAGTTGAAAAATACGGTGGTACGTCGGTCGGCGACGTCGAGCGTATCAATGCGGTGGCCGACAAGGTTGCCGGAGCACGGGCCGAAGGCCATGAAATGGTCGTCGTGGTCTCGGCCATGAGCGGCGAAACGAACCGGTTGACGGAACTGGCCGCGGAAGTGAACCCGGAGGTGCCGGCGCGAGAACTGGATGTGCTGTTGGCTACGGGCGAGCAAGTGACCATCGCGCTGTTAACCATGGCGCTGCACCGCCGGGGCTGCGATGCCAGATCTTACACCGGCGGACAGGTCCACATTCGCACCGACGCCGTCCACGGACGGGCCCGTATCCTGGATATCGAAGACGCCCGCGTGCGCCACGATTTGTGTCAGGGACGAGTGGTCGTGGTGGCGGGTTTCCAGGGCGTAGACGAAGCACAAAACATAACCACGCTCGGCCGCGGCGGTTCGGACACCACCGCGGTGGCGATGGCTGCGGCGTTGAAAGCGGACGAATGCCGAATCTATACCGACGTGGACGGTGTATATACCGCCGATCCGCGGATCGTGCCGGAAGCGCGGCGGCTGGACAGCATCACGGTAGAAGAGATGCTGGAGATGGCGAGTTTGGGCACCAAGGTGTTACAGATCCGTTCCGTCGAGTTCGCCGGCAAGTACCGGGTCCCGCTGCGGGTGCTGTCTTCTTTTGGCAGCGGGCCGGGCACACTGATTACCTTCGAGGAGCCGCTCATGGAGCAACCGATGATCTCGGGAATCGCTTACAACAGGGATGAGGCGAAATTGACTATCCGGGGAATTCCGGACGAACCCGGTATAGCCTATCGCATTTTGGGACCGATATCCGATGCCCATATCAACGTCGATATGATCGTCCAAAACGTCGGCGCCGACGGCACGACGGATTTAACGTTCACGGTTCACCGTAATGACTATCCCCAGTCGTTGTCTATACTTAAACAGACGGCTGAGGTCTTATCGGCGCGGGATGTTGTTGGCGCGGATGACATTGCGAAAGTTTCAATCGTTGGTGTCGGAATGCGGTCGCATGCCGGAATTGCCACCACGATGTTCCGCAGTCTTGCCGAGGAGGGGATCAATATACAAATGATCTCGACCTCGGAGATAAAGATCTCAGTGGTTGTAGACGATAAATACATGGAGCTCGGTGTGCGAACCTTGCATAAGGCCTTCGGCCTCGAAAATGGGACAAAGCATGGAGATACTCCGCCCTCGGCTGGTTAGGTGGGGGCTCCGAGTCTGTTGTATAATCGCTCGGTTAGCGTGGATGCGCAGTATCCACGGCGATGGTCATTGTTAAGAGCAGGTCTTCAGGAGAAAACGAGAGATGCTAATCTTGACCCGACGTATAGGAGAGACTCTGAATATCGGGGACGATGTTCAGGTAACGGTCCTCGGCATCAAGGGAAATCAAGTGCGTATAGGGATCAATGCGCCGAAGGAAGTTCCGGTGCATCGTGAGGAAATCTACGAACGGATTAAGCAGGAACAACGGCAGAAAGAGGCAGAGGCCTCAAGCAACGAGGACAACGCCGCCGCCGAAGGTAGTCAGGACTAGCACTACCATTACGGAGAGATGGCCGAGCTGGTTGAAGGCGCTCCCCTGCTAAGGGAGTATGGGGCTTATCACCTCATCGAGGGTTCGAATCCCTCTCTCTCCGCCAATTCAAGGAACCATTCCAAGGCGAGTGGCAAGCAACGCAGATAAGTGTCCCCAGCAGCTTGTCAACATAGTGCGGCGGTGTGCCAGACAGGCCCGCACAAGTTTAGGACGCAGGTATAATCACGTTTTGGGTGATCGGTCACGCGCCCGTAGCTCAGTTGGATAGAGTACCTGGCTACGAACCAGGCGGTCGGGAGTTCGAATCTCTCCGGGCGCGCCATTTTTCAATGACTTAGGTGCACTCGGAAAAGGCTGTTGTGCCATAGAACGCGAGTTGTGCCATAGATTCGTGTTTTTCACTGTATCGATGGCCAGTGGAACGATGTAACCGGCCAAATTACGACGTAATTGACTTTAGATCTGGATATCCGAAGTCAACGGATGGTCGGCGAAGTGTTGTTTCCAGTTACGCGGGATGAGTTCGTCGACCTTGGCCATCGGA
>CAMYJT010000001.1 GCA_947258785.1 uncultured Gammaproteobacteria bacterium | reverse complement strand
TGAATATAAGCTTCTTGTTGCCTCGGTTGTTTGTTCTCGACTGTCATTGTCTTTCTCCTTGGCAATCGTCAATGGGTGTGTAAATGAGATTTTGGAAGGGCTCCTACCATGAGGATAATAATTGGTGAAGAGAAAAACCAATATCTGACGGAGGCTACCCAAAATGATGGACAGACGGTGCCTGAGAGGCGCAAAAAAGGTTCGCTTCTAGATATTGCGAAACCTTTGCTGTGTTGCACAAAAAGGTTTCACTTTCTTCACGAGCTGAAGCCGGGGGCACCGCATAAGAGTCATTAGCGACCCCCAAAGCGAATTGCGGTTTCGGGTCGGGAGCCGAGATTTGATTTTCGAACAGAGATTCTAATTTGCTGCGGCACAGCTAATCGCAGGTCCCGGTCTAATCCAGTCCGTCAGCGATTGGGAGACCCTCGGCTTTGAATGTCCTGTTTCATGAGTATCTTTAAAGGTCGCTCGCTTCCCTATTAACTTAGATTTTCATCCATCATCGTCACCGCTACTTGAGCACGGAGGAGAAGAAATGAATCAAATGGCTCATTTACTTTTCCCGTGAGGGGTTATATATCTTCACTGTATAAACACACTATCAAAATAATTGTCCTCCTTTACTTGGAGATGAACACCATGAAGATGAAGACATTATTGAACCTTTCGGTGTCCGCCGTTCTGTTTGCGTTTTCTGGCCTATTGACGGCGGACCAGAACTCTCGAGTTATCCAGTCAAACGAGGTTCAACGGCACAAAATGAAAGGTGCCGACCTGGGCGGCTCAATAGAACCTGGCCTAAAAAAGGCAAAGACGCCGGATGTGGGGAACAGGTTAAGTGTGATGTCCATCCTGTGATTGATACCGAAGAGAAGCAGGACTTAACCGGCGGTGACCTCAACGTCCCGGAACGCTAGTACAAGAATCGAAAGGGTTTTCTGTAGAGGCACTAGCCTGCATATTGCACCAAGGCGGCGAAATAATGGTGTATCAACTTGATTGTGTTCAATGATTCGGTCTTAGCTGATTCGTAAAGTTTGTGCTTCTGCAATCGCCCATCCCGGCCCTGGCTCGATCTCGAACGCCTGCACTTGCGCTTCACTCAACCCATAGCTCGCCATGAGTTTCGTTCCAGCGCGGCGTACAGACGCCCGATCTCTTCGCCAGCTTCCGGGATCCTTGGTGTAATATGCAGGCTAGTTGCAGGTGTAAAAGATGTCGAATCGTGAGTGCTTCACCCCATGCAAACCGTCTACGATTTCTAACTTGGGGGTCTGAAAAGGATCGACTACAGACTTTGTGTTGAGACATCGTCTGACAGATCACACCGCGACTTTCAGTACTTTTTGCGCGGGTGCCTCTTTACCACCGCCTTGGTTTAATATGCGTGCTGGCCCTGCAGTCGCTGTATCACCGGCCCGGTATCCGGTGTTTTACCGTGCCAGATAAGGAATGACTCCGCCGCCTGTTCGACCAACATGCCCACGCCATCGCTGGCCCGGTCGGCACCGCGCTCCATGGCCCACGCCATAAACGCGGTTGGGTGTTCGGCGTACATCATGTCATAAGCCAGTGCCCCGCGGTTGAATACCTGGTCGGGTATGGCGGGCACCTGCCCGGTCATGCTGGTTGACGTCCCGTTGATCACGATATCGAAGGCCTGACCCGACAGATCGTCGAGACCGCAGCCAACAATATGGCCGAGCTTCCCGAAACGCTGCGCGAGATCAATGGCGCGGTCCACGGTGCGATTGGCGACTACCACCGCTGCCGGCGCCCGCTCCAGTATCGGCCCGATAATACCCCGCACCGCGCCTCCTGCGCCGATGATCAATACCCTGCGCCCTGCGATGGGTTGCTGAAGGTTGTCGGTGATGTCGCGTTGGATGCCTACGCCATCGGTATTTTCGCCGAATATTCCACCGGTCCCTGTAAACACGATCGTATTCACCGACTGCGCCAGTTCCGCGCGCGGACTGCACTGCTCCGACAGGCGCCATGCATTCAGCTTGAACGGTACGGTTATGTTGAGCCCGCAGCCACCACTGGTTCGAAAATTGGCCACCGCCTGCTCGAACCCACCGGGATCCACCTGGATCCGCCGATAATCAATTCGCAGCCCAAATTGCTCGGCGAATTGCTGATGGATTTGCGGTGATTGGCTGTGGGCCACCGGATTCCCCATCACCGCGTACAGGCGAGCGGCTGACTCGAATTCGAACAAGTCACTCACTCAATTACCTTGCGATCTCACATGCTGCATATAGATGCATATTAATTCAAAACCTTAGAACTAGCGTCCAGAACACCCGGTCCGAAGTGCGCGGTGCACGCTATTCCGGCAGGATCGACTCAGCGGCACACATCTCGTCCATGGTCTCGCGGTTGCGGATCAAATAGAACTGATCCCCATCGACCATCACTTCGGCCGGCCGGGGGCGGGAGTTGTAGTTCGAACTCAACACCCAACCGTAGGCGCCAACGGTGCAGACAGCGAGGAGATCTCCTTGCGCGACATCGAGCACCCGATCCTGCCCCAACACATCCGCCGTCTCACAGACCGGGCCGACCACGTCGTAACGTTGCGTACTACCTGTGGCGCTCAGCGCCACCGGGAGGATATCGTGCCACGCGGCGTACAAGGCTGGCCGGATCAGGTCGTTCATCCCAGCGTCGACCACCGCAAACTGTTTTACCGGGGTGCGCTTGACGTACTCTACCCGCGTCAACATTACCCCCGCACTGCCGACGATGGATCGCCCAGGCTCAATCGTGATCGGCAGGTCGAATCCCCGTTTGCACATCCCCTCGATTAAGGCTGACACGTACTCCCGTGCGCTTGGCGGTTGCTCGTCCCGATAGCGGACACCGAGTCCACCACCGACATCGACGTGCTCGATGGGAATGCCGGTTTCTTCCAGATCCTCCACCAACCGCAACAAACGCTCCAGTGCATCCTCGAAAGGCGCCAACTCGGTGATCTGCGACCCAATGTGACATGCCACCCCCAACACAGAGACGTGGCGCATTTCAGCCGCCAGGCGATAGGCATCCAGGGCCTGCTCCAGGGCGATGCCAAATTTGGCTTGATTGAGACCGGTGGCGATGTACGGATGGGTATCTGCATCGACATCGGGATTGACCCGGATCGCGACCGGCGCGGCCGTGTCGAGGCTGGCAGCCGTCGAATTCACGAGACGGAGTTCCGCAGTGGATTCGACATCGAAACAACCGATACCGACGTCGAGAGCCCGCCGTATTTCCCACTCACTCTTGCCAACCCCCGAGAATACGATATTCCGGGGATCGCCACCTACACGCAGCACCCGTTCCAATTCGCCGCCGGAAACGATATCGAAGCCAGACCCAAGCCGGGCCAGCAGGTTTAGAATCGCCAGGTTCGAGTTCGCCTTGACTGCATAACAGACACGGTGCGGGTAGTCACCGAACGCGGCGTTGAACTGCCGCCAATTTTCCTCGATGGCCGCCCGGCTGTAGACGTAGCAGGGCGTGCCGACATCAGCGGCAATTCTTGTCAGCGAGACCTGCTCCGCGTGCAGTTCCGGACCGCGGCGATCGAAATGACCCAAGAGTATCTCCAAGCGTGCATTCAACGATGGCGCCGGCGCCCTTAAGGGCGCCCCAAATCAATATGGTTTGGTCTCGCGGTCCTTTTTGTCTTTATCTGTTTCAGAGTTGACGTCATCCGGCAGAAACAGTGGTCCTTTCTGGCCGCAAGCCGTCACTATCCAGGAAGCACTCAATAGTAAAGCGGCTAACGCTACGGTTTTGGCTTGCCAAGTCACGGACATTCTCCTGTCTTGGTTCGTTTTGAGATGGGAGTGTCAAGGATAACCAGTTTCCGTTTGTGGTCAAACCAAGTCCACTGCCTCGCACCCGGTTTCCAAGACGGTCGCCATACATTCGTCCTCGGATGCCCGGGGTTTCGGCTCCGCACGGCGGCGGGATGCGGTCTGCTAAAGCTCAAATTCGGGACCCGTTTCCGCCAACGGCGGTTGCCGCGATGAGACTTTGGCAGCTAGACAGGTGGCAAATTGAGATCAGCATGACGAATTTGTGAGGCGAACAGCCGTCCATTTAGCACGATAAATCCTCACAGCCGAACAACTTTGCCGCCGCAGTGGTGAATTCAGCCCGAGCCCGACAGACCCTTAGCCGACCTGGGTCGTTCCCCGGGGGTCGCCTTGCGCGACGTAGTGCGTCAGTTGCCGGTTGCGCTCCAGCCGTTCCCTGGCCGACTGAATCGCCTGCATCACTTGTTGTGGCGCGGTGCCGCCGATGTGGGCGCGCGCCTTAACCGAGCCCTCTACGGTCAATCTCGCCAACACGTCCTCCGCGACCGCCGGATGGAAGCGCTGCAGATCCTCCAGGCTCATGTCCGTCAGCGCCATGTCGTGGTCAACCGCATACCGGACCGCCGCACCCACCGCTTCATGGGCATCCCGAAACGGCACGCCTTTGGTAACGAGATACTCCGCCAGATCCGTCGCCGTGGAATGTCCTTGCTGCGCCGCCGCGCGCATGCGGCGGCGGTCGAAGCGAACCTGCGCCAGCATCGCCTCCATGATCTCCAGGCAGGCCAACACGGTATCCACCGTGTCGAACAACGGTTGCTTGTCCTCCTGATTGTCCCGGTTGTAAGCCAGAGGCTGAGCCTTCATGAGCATCAGGGTCGCCATCAAGTGTCCGACCACCCGTCCGGTCTTACCCCGGGTAAGCTCTGCGACATCCGGATTTTTTTTCTGCGGCATGATGCTGGATCCGGTGCAAAATGCATCGCCAAGATCAACAAACCCGAATTGCTCCGAAGACCAGAGGATCAGTTCCTCTGCCACTCTAGAAAGATGGATCATCAACAACGCACCGACGGCGATGAATTCTGAAGCAAAGTCACGATCGGAAACGGCATCCAGGGAATTCGTACTTAACGAGTCAAAACCCAATTCCCGCGCCGTAAACTCGCGATCGATGGGAATGCCCGTTCCGGCTAGCGCCGCGCAACCCAATGGCATGATATTGATTCGACGCCGAGTCTCCGTGAGTCGCTGCAGGTCCCGCTCCAGCATTTCGACCCAGGCCATTATATGGTGTCCCAAGGTCACCGGCTGCGCGGCCTGCAAGTGGGTGAATCCCGGCATTAGCGTTGACAATTCCCGTTCAGCAAGACCCAGCAACACGTCCTGCAGTGATTGAATCGCCTTAACCGTGTCGTCTACGGCATCACGCAGGTACAAGCGCAGATCGGTTGCGATCTGGTCATTCCGGGAACGTGCCGTGTGTAACTTCTTACCCACATCGCCGATGCGCTTGATGAGTTGGTGTTCGATATTCATGTGCACGTCTTCCAGCGCGGAAGACCACTCAAACACCTCCTCCTCGATGTCGCCGCGGATCTGCGACAGTCCCGCTACGATGGCATCCGCCTCGGCATCCGACAACACGCCCACGTGGGCAAGCATCCTGGCGTGGGCGATGGAGCCCCGGATGTCGTGGGCGTACAGACGCTGATCGAAGTCCACGGATTGGGTGAAGGACTCGACCCGCTGATCGGTCGAGCGTCTGAAGCGCCCGCCCCATGGTTTTTTCTCGTCCATAAGCGCGGCAGTATACCTTGAACGCCTGTGAACCACTGCCGATTACCTAGAATATATGTCACGTTTAGCACCCGTTTGAGGTCCGCGATATTCGCCGTTTGTCCGCCCTTAGCATCCGCCTATCGATCTCAGTTGCACCCTCCCAGCGGCTGACCTAGACTCGTTTAAGCCTGATTTATAATTTGTTAAGCAAGATATACCTGGTTCGGGACACCTTCCTCAGACACCCCCACCTAGTATCCGAATCAGGTCACCTCGCCCCCCGACAGCATCCGGGGGGTTTTTTTTGTTGGCCGCATCAAACCCCCGCCGCCGACTGGCGCCACCCGCGGTGTGCGGACTTCCAGAATCCGCGGGATGCCGATATTGACGGACTTACAAGTCGACTGTCCGGTCATGGGGCACCCGGAATCGTCGACCTGGGCCAAACTGCCCCGGCAGCGCAGACACGGCCTTACAGAACCAACGGATGATCAGGAAAAAATAGCTATAGGACCGCGGCTCCGGTGCCATAATTATAGCTTGTTGACGGCGAGATCAGGATCGCCATTTACCAAAAGTGGACAACACCGAGCAAAGCACCCAAGGTTTTCTTCCTGACTTCGGAAGCCGCACGACGGCGTGGCGGTTGATGGCGGTCGCCCTGGTTATCGCCATCGTGCTCGCTGTAACCCGGAATGACGAGCTCAACCCGGCTGCCTGGCAGGATTTCCTCAAACTTACCGCAATCGCTCAGCTGATTGCCATAGGAAGTATCGCGGTGTTGAAGCTCATCTCGCCGACAGTGGCGCATTTGAATGTCGGGGTGGGTGCCGCCATAGTTTTCGCGGCGCACTTGGTGGTGACCGTCATCATCGCCGAGGGCGTTGTCTGGAGTATGTACTACCTGGATTTCGTCGCCGATCGATGGCCGGAATGGCATTTATCCATGCTGAGCCGGACCTTAATAATCAGCGCAGTCATCGCGGTGCTGGTGCTGCGTTATTTTATCATGGCGCATCGCGCCCAGTTGGAAAGCGAAGCGCGGCAACGCAGCCGCCTTGAGGCGCTGCAGTCCCGGATACGCCCTCATTTTATGTTCAACAGTTTGAACAGCGTAGCATCGTTGATCCAGTCCGACCCGGAGCTGGCGGAAAAGGCCCTCGAGGATCTCGCTGATCTGTTTCGCGTATTGCTTGCCGATCCACGCAAAATGGTGCCGATCACCGCTGAGGGTGAACTTGCGCGTCAGTATCTCGATATTGAGAAAATGCGCCTCGGTGACCGGCTGCAAGTCAAATGGACGGCTTCAAACGTTCCGCGTAGCGCTCAGATCCCTTCTCTCACTTTACAACCAATTATTGAAAACGCGGTATACCACGGTATCGAACCCAGCGTCTCCGGCGGGACCATCGACATTCAGATGTGGTCCGAGAACAATGAGATCCTCAATGTAATGGTGAGCAATCCAATCCCGGAGGTCACCAATCAGGGCGCCCATCGTAAGGGCAATCAAATCGCCATGAATAATGTCCAGGAGCGCTTGACGCGGCATTTTGGCGGCAAAGCCACCTTGCAGAATTTTGAGCAATTGGGCAACTATCATGTAAAAATTCGTATGCCCATCATCCGCAGTTGATGACGAAGCTTGATGCTCCAGTATATTGAACGACTGACCAACCCACGTGGGACCGGGAGCCGCGCCGCGGACGTCGCGTCCACGCCTGACAATGGCGAGGGTTTGCTGCCCAATTTCTGTCGCGGGGAGATGGTGATAAATGTCATCGTATTAGCAGAGTTTTTGGCAATCGTGGCCACCATCATCACGCCACCGATCACAGCGAGCATTTTTCAGGACCTGTTTTTCATATCGTTGTTTTTACAATGGATCGGACTGTTCAGCGTCGGATCACTGTGCATGGCGCGCCCCTATCTGAACCGACTCAAGGAACGCCGCGCGGTGCTGATGGCCTATCTACTGTTGCTTTGCGTCACATGGGCCGTCAGCGAATTTGCACTCTGGGTGATGGCCGGCGCCGGCATAACTGACTCGGCCCGACCGCCTTGGTATGCCTATTTTCACGGTCAGAATCTGACCGTCAGCGCCATTGTTAATGCCCTGGCACTGCGTTATTTTGTTGCCAGACACCAGTTGCGGCAGCGGACACTTGCCGAGGAGCGCGCCCGCGCCACGGTACTGAAGTATCGCATCCGCCCCTATTTTTTATTCAATGGTATGAATATCATTGCCAGTTTAACCCGCCGGGCGCCGGCGCGGGCGGAGTCCGCATTGGAGGATATGGCGGAATTGTTTCGTCTCATGCTGGATGACACCAAGGATCTATTGCCCATACACCAAGAAATAAAAATCGCCCGCAAATATCTAAAGCTTGAGAAGTTACGGCTGGAAAATCGCCTTACCGCCAATTGGCAAATCGATACCTTACCCAGAACCGCGAAGACTCCCGTACTGATGCTTCAGCTATTGTTGGAAAACGCGATTCATCAGGGAATCGAGCCGTTGGCCAAGGGCGGTATTATCGACGTCCACTTGTGGATTGAGAATACACGTCTGCATATCTCAGTACGCAATCCAATGGCCGAACAAACCAGCACAACACACTATGGGGACGACACCGCGATCAACAACATCCGGCTTCGCCTCCAAGATTTATACGGCGACGCCGCCGTGCTTGAATTTCAGAAGGACGAGAACTCTGTGGCGGTAAACATCAGTCATCCTGCGTTTGGAGATTCGAGTGATGAAAATTTTAGTAGTGGACGATGAAAAATTGGCGCGTGCCCGGGTGCGGGAGCTGATCATGAAAACCGGAGAGCACTTGATCGTTGGCGAGGCCATGAACGGTAACGAGGCAATTGAAAAAACGATGTCGTTGAAGCCCGAGGTGCTGCTCATGGACATTCGAATGCCGGTGATGGACGGCCTGGAAGCAGCCATGCACCTGATGTCAATGGAGATACCACCTGCGGTAATTTTCACCACCGCCTACGATCAGCACGCGCTCGAAGCATTTGAAGTCAACGCTGTCGACTACCTTCTGAAACCGATTCGTAAGGACCGTTTGGATACTGCTTTACAAAAGGCAAGGCGGCTGACCCTCAAACAGCTCAAGGAAGTGACCAGAGCTCAGGATGAACCCCAGATACGCACTCATATAAGTGTGCACATGCGAGGACAGATCAATCTTATTCCAATTCAAGATGTCGTCTACTTCATGGCGGATAACAAATATGTCACGGTACGTACCGCCAGAGAGCAACATCTGATCGAGGACTCGCTCATCAGCTTGGAAGATGAGTTCAAAGATCGGTTTCTGCGCATTCACCGCAATGCGCTGGTCGCGGTGGACTTTATCCGCGGTATTGAAAAACAACCGTCTGGCCGCTGGCGGGTATTGCTGCGTGACGTGGATGACAAACTGGATGTGAGCCGCCGACACACTCCGGCGGTGCGTCGCTGGACCCGCCGGCAGTAAATACAGATTGAATTACGCAGCAACTCCGCACACCGCGTCGGCCGGAAACCCGGTGTCACCGACGCTGGACCCTGCAGACCTGTGGTCCGAGTGGTCAGTGGGTCGTGGATGCATTTTCGGATCGACGCAGTTTGCTGATAAGGCACCATGAGCCACGTCCGCCTGGCAACCCGTAAAAGTCCATTGGCGCTGTGGCAAGCGAACTTTGTCCGCGACCAACTTCAGCGCCGGCACGAAGGACTCACGGTCGAAATGGTCGCGATGTCTACCCAGGGCGATAAGCTTCTAGACGCTCCACTAGCGGACGTGGGCGGCAAGGGATTGTTCTTGAAAGAACTCGAAGAGGGCATACTTGAACGTCGGGCCGACATTGCGGTTCATTCGATGAAGGATGTCACCGTGGAGCTTCCAGATCAGCTTCATATTCCGGTAATCTGCGAGCGCGCTGAACCGCTCGATGCATTCGTCTCGGTTCGCTACGAATGTCTGGAAAATCTGCCGGAAAAAGCGCGACTTGGAACATCCAGTTTGCGCCGCCAGTGTCAATTACGTCATGCCTTCCCCGACCTTGAGATCGTTAACCTGAGGGGTAACGTAAACACGCGCCTGGCCAAACTCGATGCCGGTGAGTACGACGCCATTATTCTCGCCGCGGCCGGCTTGAACCGGCTTGGGTTGTCGCACCGCATTTCCGAGCTGATCAGTCCGACTGTATCGCTTCCCGCAGTCGGCCAGGGTGCGGTCGGCATCGAATGCCGTCGGGACTGCGACTGGATTCATGTCCTGCTCAGGCCGCTTGACCATCCCCCGAGCCACCTGCGCGTGCGGGCCGAAAGAGCCCTCAATGCGGCGTTGGAAGGCGGCTGTCAGGTGCCCATCGCGGCCTTTGCGGAACTCGAGCTGGGCCGGCTGCGACTGCGGGGCCTTGTGGGCCGCAGCGACGGCACGGAGTTGCTGCGTGGAGAGGCGGTCGGATCAGCAGAGCAGCCCGAGATCCTGGGCCAGGAGGTGGCGCGCCAACTCATCGCACAAGGTGCGGATAAAATCCTGCGTGAACTCTTCGGACGCTGATTTAAAAGGTGTCAGCGTGGTGGTGACCCGTCCCAGCCACCAAGCCGCAGACTTCATGGATCGAATTGAGGGCGCGGGAGGGCAGGCCTTACAATTCCCGCTGTTAAGCATCCGGCCACCTCGGAACATCGCGCCGCTACTGGCCCGGCTGCGCCGCCTGCCAAGCTATGATTGGCTGATATTCATCAGCGTCAACGCAGTGCGCATGGGCCTTGAGGCGATCACTCGTGTGGGCAACCCGCCCACGCACGCCAAGATTGCCGCAATTGGGGAAAAGACTGCCGACGCACTGCGCGAGTCCGGCTGGACTGTCGACGTCGTTCCGAAGCCACCTTACCGCAGCGAAACCTTGCTGGCCGAGGCTGCATTACGCCGGGTTTCGGGCTGCCGATGTCTGATCTTCCGGGGTGAAGGTGGGCTCGGCCTGTTACGCGAATCCCTCGAAAACCGTGGCGCCATGGTGGATTATGCGGAATGCTATCGGCGGACGCCGGCTAGTCCGGATGCCGCCGTGCTGGAACGCGCATGGCGGGAACAACGCTTGAATGTCTTTACACTTACCAGTTCTGAAAGCTTGACCCTGTTGATCGACGCGGTGGGTGACGACAGACTCGATATGCTGTTAAACACCCCCTTGATAGTCGCCAGCGACAGAATTGCCCAATCCGCCACTCGCCTTGGCTGGCGGGCCACCGTAACCGTCGCCGACAACGCCACCGATGAAGCGATGTTGGAGGCATTGGTCAACTGGCACCGCAGCGAAGGAGCGCTTGAAAATAATGGTTAAATACGGAACCTGGCGAGGGGGCACAATACGGCAGCGTATGGTAAAGTCAGCGGATTAGAGACCCACGGCGAAACATCAGAATGAGTAATGATAAAGAGCCCCCTTCTGTTGACAGCCCTCCCAGCGAAGAGGAGTCCCAATCAGAGCTTACCGAGTCGGATTCTGTTGAAGAGTTGACAACGGCCACCGAGCCAGATCAAACGCAGGCCGGTGAGGATCGAGGCGGTCGAGCGCTGCCGATAGCAGCGTTGGTATTGTCGTTGCTGGCCATCGGCCTGAGCGCCTATCTGTGGTACAGCGTTGAAGTCCAGCAAAAGCTCGAGCAAACCCGGAGCACCGCTGACATCAACGTCAATATCAAGGGCCTGGGTCAACAGGTGGCAGGACTCGAGAAACTGCAGAACAGATTGGAATCCCGGCAAGGCGAGATCGAATCGCGGCAGGGGGGGATCGAAAAAACGATTAGACAGATCGTGCAAGAAAATATTGATCCGCTGAAAGTGTCGCAGGCTACCCTGCAAAAATCGCAGGCTAAGTTGGGCTCATCGATGGAATCGCTCTCCACCGCTGTTGAAAAAGTCTACACGGACCTGGACCGGAGTCTCGACAGCTGGGCGCTGGAGGAAATCGAGCAACTGTTGAGAATCGCCAACCACAGCCTCAGCCTTTCGCAGGATGTCAATACGGCCAGGGCGGGCCTGGAACTCGCCGATCGCCGCCTGCACCAGCTGGGCAACCCCAAATTTACCGAGGTCCGGCGTTTGATTGCTGATGAATTAGTACAGCTGCAAGGGATTGGCCAACCTGACGTGGCCGGGCTTGCGTTGCGTCTCAGCAGCATCACGTCCAGCGTAGACAAACTGCCGTTGGCGGTTAAACCGCAGCGTGGTTTTGCGGGGGAAGCCGCCTCTTCGAACACCGTCAAACCCGCGTCAACGAGCGACAAGTTGTACCAAGCGGGGCAAGAGCTGTTGGCGGACCTGAAAGATTTGGTGCGTGTTCAAAACGTGTCCGAACCTGCCAAACCCCTGTTGAGTCCAGACCAGCGATTCTACTTGTTCGAAAATCTTCGCTTACTGCTTACCGGTGCCCAGATCGCGCTTCTGAAAGCCGACACCGGCACTTTTCGCAACAACTTGAGTCAGGCCGAATCCTGGTTACGGAATTACTTTGACACCGAAGACGGCGGGGTCGCCAAGATCATGACGGATCTTGAGGAAATAGGACAAGTCGATTTAAAACCCGAACTGCCGGATATAAGCACCTCCCTGAATGCGCTTCAGAAGATCAAGCAGCGAGCAAGCACGGGATGAAAATACTGATCGTCATTCTGCTGGCACTGGCAGGATCATTGGCCATTGGCTACGTCGCAGTCGATGACCCCGGTTACGTGTTGATCACCGTCAAACCGTGGAGCGTCGAACTATCGTTTTCACTTTTCTTGGTGCTGCTGGTAGCGTTGTTCATTGTGGTCTACCTGGCAGTGCGTTTCTTGGTCCGGTTATGGAGAACGCCCAGGGACATCGGCGAGTGGCACGGTCGTCGATTAAATACAAAGGCTAATCGTTCGCAGACTCAGGGCATGATGAGCTTGATCGAAGGCGACTGGAGTAAGGCCGAGAAGAAGCTGCTGAGTTATACGGGCCACACTGACACACCTGTGATGAACTACGTCGGCGCCGCTCACGCAGCTCAGGCGCAAGGCGACCTCAACCGGCGTGACAAATATCTCGCCCAAGCTCAGAAGAGCGATCCTCGGCGAACCATCGCCATAGGACTGACCCAGGCGAAACTGCAGTACCAAACCGGTCAGCTGGAACAAGCCTTGAACACGCTGTATCGACTGCGGTCCAACGCACCGAAGAACAAGAAAGTCCTGAGCCTGATTCTGCAGGTTCACCAACACTTACACGATTGGCCAGCGGTCGCAGAACTCGTGCCAGCGGCACGCAAATTGGCAGTGATGGACGACGAAAAACTGGATCAGTTGGAACAGCGCATCGCTCACCAATTGCTGACCCATTCCGATAGCGAAAACGGTCAGTTACAGAGTGTCTGGGAAAATCTGCGTCGTGATCTCAGGCAAAATCACGAGCTGGTGGCTACGTATGCAAAACAACTGATCGGTCAAGGTAAGTCGGAGGCCGCGGAGGTCCTGCTGCGCAAAGAGATCAGGCGAAGTTGGGACCCCGAACTGGTTGGACTATACGGACAAACTCGTTCTAACAATGTCGCCAAACAACTGCAGGTCGCTGAAAAGTGGGCAGTGGAGCACAAGGATGATCCACAGTTGTTGCTGACCTTGGCACGATTGTCGATGGCGAACGAACTATGGGGCAAAGCCCGCTCTTATCTGGAAGAGTGCATCGCCAAAGGTGGATCTACTGAAGCATATCGAGAGCTTGGTAAGCTCCTCGAGCAGCTCGAGGAGCCTGAAAACGCGTTGACCTATTATCGTCAAGGATTGGAGCAGGCCTCTCCTTCGACGAGCCGGGCCGTTGCGTTGCCGGTGGGTGAGGACACATCGGTCACCGCGCCGTCGCTGGAGGACACGCCGCTGGAATCGGATCGCTAGCAAACTCGAAAGAATCGAAATAGTAGTGCAACGCCGGCAATCCCCGCTTGGCAAATTCTGACTTGCCCGCCTCGATCATCGGCGGAGGGCCTGATGCGTAGATCTCGTACTCACTGAGATCCGGATAGCATTCGAGCAACGCTTGATGCACCAACCCAACGGCCCCGGACCAATCCTCTTCCGCAGACGGCTCGGACAGTACCGGTGTAAATTTAAATAAACCATTGGACATCGCCCACGATTCGGCGAGTTCCCTCAGATACAGGTCGCGGCGGGTACGTGCCCCCCAGAACAGGTGCATCGAGCGTGACATCCCGGAGGCGATGGCATGCTCAATGATCGCCTTGATGGGTGCGAAACCGGTTCCCCCCGCCAGGAGCAAAATCGGTCGAGTAGACTCCTCGCGGATAAAGAACGTACCAAGCGGCCCCTGGAAACGAAGCAGATCTCGTTCCTTGAGCCGGGTAAACACCTGATCGGAAAACACACCACCGGCGATACGCCGGATGTGTAACTCCAGGCCGCCCGTGTCTGCACACCGATTCGCAATGGAAAAGCTGCGCCGCCGGCCCCCATTCAATAACACGTCGATGTACTGGCCGGGTAAGTACGTGAACGCCTGATTTTTAGGCAGGGTAAGCATCAATCGCATCACATCTTCTGAAAGGATCTCCATGCGCGCCACGCGGCACGGTAAAATTCGTATCTCGATACCTTCGGCAGCCACCACCTCCCGCGCCTCAACGGTCACATCGCCGAGCGGCTTGGCGCGGCACAAGAGTACCCCACCGGTGGCGCGTTCCTGTTCGTCCATAGCCTGAGCCTGGTACTCCCCATAATCCACTTCACCGCTTATCAACCGCGCCTTACAAGTCCCACACGAGCCGGTTCGGCAACTGTACGGCAGCACATAGCCGGCACGCAGGGCGGCGTCCAGAATTGTTTCATCGTCCCGCGCGGCGAACTGCTTGCCGTTTGCGTGTAGCGTTATGGTGTAGGTCACCGTCATAATGTTGAGTCAGTTCCGAGAGATGATCATATTGTAACGTCTATGCCGAGGACGCGTTTTCGAGCAATGCCAGAGCTACCGGAAGTTGAGACCACGCGGCGGGGAATTCAGCGGTATTTGTCGGGCCATACAATAGCTACGGCAAAGGTCCGTAACCCTCATTTGCGTTGGCCGGTCCAGCCACTCCTGGGGCGGAGGATACGCAATCAACGCGTATTGTCGGTTGACCGTCGAGCAAAATATCTCTTGATCCGCACACAGACTGGAACCCTTATTCTTCATCTTGGAATGTCCGGCAGCCTACGCATAGTCGATGCAGCGGCCGCGGCCGGCCCACATGACCACGTGGACATTGTGTTTCGGGATGGCTACTGTCTGCGCCTTCGTGATCCACGCCGGTTCGGGGCGGTTCTTTGGACCCCGGACGACCCCCTGCACCATCCGCTGCTGCGCAATCTGGGACCGGAACCGCTGTCCGACGCGCTGAACGGACGCTATTTGTACCACTCCGCCCGTGGGCGCCGGGTTCGCATCAAGCCCTTCATCATGGACGCCACCGTGGTGGCGGGAGTGGGCAACATTTATGCAAATGAAGCCCTGTATTGCGCCGGTATTCACCCTCAGCGGGCGGCCGGTCGCGTGTCGCTGGCGCGGCTGAGTCGCCTGTCAAAGGGCATCAAGCAGACGCTGCAGTGTGCTATCGATGCCGGTGGGACCACGCTGCGTGACTTTGTGCGCGAGGACGGTCATCCCGGCTATTTCCGCCACCATCTCCAGGTATACGATCAAGAGGGCGCCCACTGCCCCCGCTGCCACGGTCTCATTCAGCGACGAGTAATCGCGCAACGTTCCAGCTATTTTTGTACCCGCTGCCAGCGCTAAGTGACGGAAAGTTAAAGTCGATTATGGGCTAGAAGATAAAATTCATTGAAAACGCTTGGTTTTTCTGCCATTTTTGCTTAAATATGATTGAGAGGGTATGTTTTCAAGCAATCGGCCAACGAAAACTACAACGGTGATACGGTTCGGAACATGATCGAAACAAGCATCGAAAACGGTTTTGACGCGTACAGCGATTGGCGTAAACGCCTGCAATCCTCGATCACCACGTTCGGTGAATGGCTGAGGCGGCAGAAGTTCAGCGATGGACAAACCGAGCAGCGCATCGAACAGGTGCTGAACACACTGCACGACGACAAGCTGTATGTCGCCTTTGTTGCGGAGTTTTCGCGAGGCAAATCAGAACTGATCAATGCCCTGTTTTTCGGCCACATGGGGCAGCGAATACTCCCCTCCGGCGCCGGGCGTACAACGATGTGTCCCACCGAACTGTATTACGACCCAAACCGCGAGCCTTGTATCCAATTGCTGCCGGTGGAGACCCGTATGCAGGATACAAGCATCGCCGACTATAAGGAGTCCATGGATGATTGGGAGACGGTTTATCTCCAACCTGACGATCCCGAGCAAACGCAGTCAGCGCTGCAACAACTGACCAAGATTAAGTTGGTTGCCCGTGAGCAGGCGGAAGCTCTCGGCTTGCACGTCTCGGAAGACGAGGCACATGAGGACGGTCTTCATATGCGGGTGGACGGCAACATTGAAATCCCCCGTTGGCGTCATGCGATGGTTAACTATCCCCACCCCATGCTCGAACAAGGCCTGGTCATCCTCGACACACCGGGGCTGAACGCACTGGGTGCTGAACCGGAGCTGACCTTGAACATGCTTTCCAGCGCCCATGCGGTGTTGTTCATACTTGCCGCCGACGCGGGTGTCACCAAAACAGATCTTTTGCTGTGGCGCGACCATATCAATGGCGGCCAGATTGGCGTCTCCAATAAGGGGCGCATCGTAGTTTTAAACAAGGTCGATGTGCTTTGGGACGAACTCAAAGACGCCCGCGAAGTAGAGCGGGAGATTCAGAGACAGATTCAGGACACGTGCGAGATTCTCAGCGTGCCGCCGACCCAAATCTTTCCCATATCGGCACAAAAAGGCCTGTTGGGCAAGGTGAGACGGGACGAAACGATATTAGCAAGCAGTGGCATACAAAATCTCGAGAATGCCATCACCAACTTGCTGATACCGGCGAAACGGGAGATCGTCAGCGGCAACGTTGGCGGTGAAATCGAGGATGTCTTCAAGACGACTCGAGCGATGAACGATCAACGGATTCTGGACGTTCAAGAACATATGGCAGAGCTTCAGAAACTCAATGGCAAGAACGTCCAAGTCATTGACGATATGATGAAGAAAGTGCGGATTGATAAGGAGCGCCTGGAAAAGAACCTGCAGCGGTTCCAGGCAACACGGTCCATTTTTTCACAACAGAGCAACAAGTTGTTTAGCTACTTGAGCACAAAAAGAATCGACCGCCTGATCGCCGAGACCAAAAAGGACATGGCGATAAGTCTGACCACAAGCGGTTTGCGGACAGCGATGATTAAGTTTTTCAAGGAGGCCACCGAGGCCATGGAGAATTCGTCCAAGCAAGTGTTGGAAATTCAGCAACTCATGGAGGGAGTCTACAAGAAGTTTCAAGAGGAGCACGGCTTAGTCAATATCCGACCCCGGAGATTTTCCATCAACAAGTACCAGCGCGAAATCAAGCGTCTCATCGAACGTCATGAGCACTTTATTCGTGGCCCGTCGATGGTGATGACCGAGCAGATGGTGCTGGCCCGACGCTTCTACGAATCCGCCGTTGCCAGCGTAAGACGGGTATTTCAGCGGGCCAATCGAGACACCGATGACTGGCTTAAGACCATCATGTCGCCAATGGAATCACAGGTTCGCGAGCATCAAATACAGCTTCGCCGGCGCCTTGAGAGCATTAAACGCATCCACAAAGCGAGCGACACGCTCGAAGACCGCCTGGCAGAGCTTGAACACGTCAAGAGTGGAATCACTCAACAGCGCACTAAACTTGAGGATTTCATCGTCAACGTCGAAGAGGTGCTTGGTGAGACACGCACCGGATCTGGGCTGACTGAAAAGAGCGCTTGAGGGGCGGAACAACTCTAGCCCGAAGACGTCAAAACAGCCCGACGGTCCATTAAGGCCTGGAATTTTTTTCGCAGTTGTGACTCGGTCTCCTGATTGTCAGGATCGACGATGATGCAATCGACGGGACACACGTCCACGCACTGCTGACGCTCGTAATGACCGACACACTCGGTACAGCGGGACCCATCGATCACGTAGATCTCTTCGCCTTGGTAGATTGCATCATTGGGACACTCCGGTTCGCAAACGTCGCAATTGATGCACTCATCTGTAATTAACAGCGCCATCGTCACCTGCTGCAGAAACCATTGACTCGGGTAATTTTACTTAAATTTGGCCCTCAATGCCGCGTGGACCTCGGCACTCACGAAGCTCGAGACATCGCCTTGGTACATTGCGATCTCCTTAACCAAATGCGCTGAAGTAAACGTGTGACTCTCAGAGGGAGTTAGAAATACCGTCTCAATCTCCGGTGCCAGACGGCGGTTCGCAGACGCCAGCTGGAATTCGTACTCGAAATCCGACAATGCTCTTAAGCCTCTAATTACAACGCTGGCGTCGTTATCGCGTACGCACTGTATCAGCAGTGATTCAAAACCCACGACCTGTACGCATGACAAGGACTGGACGACCCTTTCAGCCAGATCAACACGCTCTGCCAGGGTAAATAGTGGTTGTTTATCCGGATTTGCGGCGATTGCTACAACTACTTGATCGAATATATTGCAGGCCCGGGTGATCAGGTCGATATGGCCGTTAGTGATCGGATCAAACGTCCCCGGATAAAGGGCTGTTATTGTCATTAGTATTGCTGCCTCGCTACGTCTAGCCCGGCTAAGGCTACTTGTTGCAACAAGGCGGCGTCAATCTCTCAACGGTTGGACGCGTTGATAAAGGCGGTAATCCACCGCCCCGGCGCGTTTGACGCGCAGATGGTTCCAACCGTCCGGAACGGTGAACGCCGGGCCGTCGACACTGGATTCCACGTAAATGAATGCGCAGGACGACAACCATTCTCGATCCTCGAGCAGGCCGAGTACCTGGGTGTAGATCCGCGAGTTATACGGTGGATCCACAAACACCACGTCTGCCGGCCACGGTTGGTGACAGCTCAAAAACTTGACGGTGTCAGTCTCGATCAATTTCAGTCTTTCGGCGCCGAGCCGCGCGGCCTGTCGGCGGATAGACCGTACCGCACGAGGTTCGTTTTCCAAACAGACCGATGAACGCGCTCCTCTGGAAAGAGCTTCAAAACTCAGGATACCCGTTCCGGCAAACAGATCGAGACAATCGGCCTGGTTAATGAATGGTTGTAGCCAGTTGAACAGGGTCTCACGGATACGATCGGGAGTCGGACGGATATACGGGCTGTCGGGAACCTGAATGCGCCGCCCACGCCAGCGTCCGGCTATAATTCTAATCCACCGGCGTGTAGAACTAACTGACCTGCCCACCCACTATCACGTGGACCAATCTTGCCGGGTCAATGCGCCGGCGAAACGCGTCCTTGATCATCTGTACGGTGACCGCCTTGATTTTCTCGGGATAGTCATCCAGGTAATTCAGTGGAAGACCGTAAAAGGCCATTGACATCAGATAACCGGCTATCTTGGTGTTGCTGTCGATGTTCAAAGGAAACCCGCCGGTAATATTTTTGATCGCCGCTTGCAACTCTTCCTGAGTGGGGCCTTGGTCTACAAATTCCGCCAAGGTGTCATGGATCAGTGATATTGCAAGCCCCCGTTGATTATTGCGGGTTTGCAGACCGATTATGAACGGGCCGCGTTCCCGCATGGGCCGGAAATAGCTGGAAACGCCGTACGCCAATCCGCGTTTTTCGCGAATCTCGACCGCCAACTGCGAAATAAGTCCGCTACCGCCGAGTATGTAGTTGCCCACATACAGCGGGAAGTAATCCGGATCTTTGCGTGTGACACCCGGCTGCCCCATCAGAATGTGGCTTTGTTGAGACGGAAATTCGATCATCTCCTCGAGCTTGGACGTTAAATCGGGCACACGGGGAACACGCGCCGCCGGATCCCCACGCCGCAGACCACCGAACAAGCGGTCGGCGAGTTCCCGGGCCCGCCCGCGAGACAGGTCCCCCACCAGAGCGATGATGCCGTTTTCAGCGGTAAAATAACGGTGGTAAAAGTCCAACAGATCGTCGCGTCGAATCGCACGAACTCCCTGCTCCTCGCCGTTCGGCGGTTTCGCATACGGATGCCCATTGAAAACCCGCCGATAGAAAGCGCGTTCAGCCACCGCCCGGGGAGACTGCTGCACACGCTGAAGATTCACCAACAAACGGTTTCTCTCCCGCTGCAGCGCGGCGTCGGGGAATCTCGGACGCGCGAGAACTTCGGCCAAGATTCCGACCGAGGTGTCCAATTCGACCGGTCCGGACAGGGTGCGCAAATTAAATACCGACATGTCGCGGCCATTTTCGCTGCCCAGTTCGGCACCCACCGATTCGAGACGATCGGCAATCTGCTCGCCGGAAAGGTCCCCGGCACCTTCCTCCATCAAACCATTGGTCAGATGAGCGACGCCAAGCTTATCCACCGGGTCGCGGGCGCTTCCCGCATCAAACGCCAGCGATATGGAAACCATGGGTATCTCATGAGTCTCGACAAAATATACCCGAGCGCCGTTGGCGGTGCGCCAGGTCTCGATTTCTGGCACCGCCAACGCATGCGCAGAAACGATCAACGACAGCAACAACAACCCGATGCGTATCATCATTTAACGCAATCCTGGTATTATGATGCCACTGGTTTAAGCACCGCGATCGTCATATTGGCTGGCCGAAAAAACTTCCGTACCACGGATCGAATCTGTTCGGCAGAGATCGAGCGCAGCCTGTCAACCATCTGTCCCTCGAGCCGCCAATCCAGTCCTACTGTCTCCAGTTCACCCAGTTTCATTGCTTGATAAAATCCAGAATCACGCTGGTAGACATGGCTGGCGACAATCTGTGCTTTTGCTTTCTGTAACTCCTGGGTGGTCACCAGCTCGCGAGTCAGCCGATCAATCTCACTCAGAATGGCAGCCTCAATTTGCGCCACGTCTTTTCCATCCGACGGGTTTGCGTCAACCAGAAACAAAGTCGATAAACGGGAAACAGGGTCATAACCCACACTGATGGACGCAGCCACACGCTGCCGCCGTACGAGATTGCTCTCCAGCCGTGCGCTCTTGCCGCCATCTAAAACGTACGCCAGGACACTCAAGGCGTATGGCTCCCACGCATCAGGTCCTGCGCTATTCAATGACGGCACGTGGAAACCCATCAGCAGGTAGGGCACCTTCGCGGGGGCGGACACCGATATTCTTCTTGAGGAGGGCTGGCTTGACATCGTTGAACTCAATACCGGAGCGACTTGTCGTCGTGGTAGTTCACCAAAATACCGTTGGGCAAGCTCATAGACACTATCTGGATCAACGTCACCCACAACGACCACCGTAGCGTTATTGGGGGCGTAATAGCTCCGGTACCAACGCTCCAGATCGTCGAGTGTCAGCTTCTCGAGATCTTGCGGCCAACCGATGATCGGGTTTTTGTAGGGACTGGACTTGAAAGCGGTTGCCATGAATCTTTCGTAGACCAGGGCCTCGGGGCGATCCTCAGTTCTGAGCCTGCGCTCCTCCTGGACAACCTTTACCTCCTTGGCAAACTCGTCGGCGTCGAGTTGTAGATTCTGCATGCGATCAGCCTCGAGTTCGAAGCTGACTGCCAGACGAGATTTTTCGAGCCTCTGGAAATAGGCTGTGTAGTCCCGCCCCGTAAAGGCATTCTCCCGTCCACCGTTTGCAGCAATGATTCTGGAAAACTCATTGGGGCCCAGTTCACTGGTTCCCTTGAACATCATATGTTCGAGGACGTGTGATATTCCCGTTAATCCATCGGGCTCGTGACTTCCCCCCACTTTGTACCAGACCTGCGAAACCACGACCGGGGCCCGGCGGTCGACCTTAACGATCACCTTGAGACCATTGTCAAAAACCTTCTCATACACCCCACCGTCCACGCTTGAAATGCCGCCGGGAGTGGCACAGGCATTGATCAAAGTGCCCACGAGCACCAGGCCGCCAATTTTCAATGATTTCGTTTTCATCAACATTAATTCTCGAAACCGACTGGGCGGCATTCTAACAGCGAAACAAGCAGCGAATAAATTAACACTCGTTAAGTAAGCGATGGCCTCAATCGGCGGTATTACCGGTGAAACGGCGTGTTAGGATATTGGGGCCTGCCGACGAATAACACATGCGGAGATATGCCGATTTTTAGCCGATCCAGTCCGGGTGGCGCGGATGACACAGGTTCAGCCTCTCTACGCAGCCGCCTGGGAAAATCACGCGGACTCCTCACCCGTGGGTTTGCCTCCCTGTTCGGCGCCGGAGCGCAACTCGATCCTGGCCTGCTCGACGACTTGGAAGATGTACTCATCAGTGCCGACATTGGAGTGGGCCCGAGCGCCAAGATCGTGAACCGTCTCCGCGGCGCCGTCGACAACAGGCAAATCACTAGTCCCGAGGCACTACTGAGCGAAGTGCGGGCACAAATGGTCGAAATTCTCGAACCGTGCATGGCCCCGCTGATCATCGCCGGTAACACCTATGTCCTATTGGTGGTGGGCGTGAATGGCGTCGGTAAAACAACCACCGTCGCCAAAATGGCAAAACGATTTCTTAACGAGGGGAAATCAGTAATGTTGGCCGCCGCAGACACCTTCCGCGCCGCTGCCGTTGAACAACTAAAACTCTGGGGTGACCGGCTGGGCGTTGCTGTCGTGTCTCAGGGACCGGGAGCAGATGCTGCGGCCGTGGCGCACGATGCGCTGCTGTCGGCAAAGGCAAAATCCACCGATGTTCTACTGATAGACACTGCCGGTCGACAACACACACAAAGCGAATTAATGGAACAGCTGGCAAAGATTCAACGGGTGTTGGCAAACCTGGATCCGGACGCGCCCCATGAGGTGCTTCAGGTGCTGGACGCTGGAACAGGTCAAAATGCATTGGCTCAGCTAGAATTTTTCAATAGGTCGGTCGCGCTGGACAGCCTGTGTCTGACAAAGCTGGATGGAACGGCGAAAGGCGGCGTGCTTCTGGCGATCGCGGATAGGTTTTCTCTGCCGGTACGGTTTGTCGGTACCGGTGAGAGCTATGAGGACCTGCGCCCTTTCGACGCAGCGGATTTCGTCGATGCACTGCTACCCGACCCGCAAGTATTCGGACAATCGAACTGAGGAATGATCCACTTCAGTCAGGTCACAAAACGCTATGCCAACGGCTATGAGGCTTTGAAACGAGTCAGCTTCACAATTGAACGGGGAGAAATGGCGTTCTTGACTGGACACTCGGGGGCGGGGAAAAGCACCCTGTTGAAGCTCATCACCCTGATCGAGCGCAGTACCCGTGGACAAATTATTGTTAACAACAAGAATCTCGCCAAGCTCAGGCGATCACGAATACCCCATCTGCGGCGCGAAATAGGGGTGGTATTTCAGGATCACAAACTCCTCGACGATCGCACTGTGTTCGACAACGTTGCGCTGCCACTCGTGGTCGCGGGCTTGGGGCATCAAGACACCAGCCGCCGGGTACGCGCGGCCTTGGACAAGGTCGGACTCCTGGGGAAGGAAAAGCTGTACCCAATTACGCTGTCCGGTGGGGAACAACAGCGGGTGGGAATCGCCCGCGCAGTGGCCAACCGTCCGTCACTGTTACTTGCCGACGAACCTACCGGAAATCTGGACGCCGAACTTTCCAATGAGATCATCGGTTTGTTTCAGCACTTCAATCAGCATGGTGTAACAGTCCTAGTCGCCACCCACGAGCGCCGTCATATTCACCGGCTCAACAAACGGGTGTTGGAACTCAAAAACGGTGAGTTGATCCACGGTGGGGACCCACAACGGTGAGTGCATACGTCCTGCGACAACTGCAAGTGCTGGTTTCAAGTCTAGGTGAGTTCGCACGCACACCCTGGGCCACCATCCTGACCGTCGGTGTAATCGGCATCACACTTGCCTTGCCGACTCTTCTTTACATTCTGGTCACCAATGCCGAACAAGTCACCAGCGGTTGGCACGGCAACGCCCAGATTTCATTATTTTTAAACTCGGATACAGATACTGAACGGACCGGCGCAGTGGTCGCCCGAATACGGGATCACGACAAAGTCGATCAGGCTCGCGTCATTACCGCAGAACAAGCCTTGCTCGAATTCAAACAGCTCTCCGGGTTCGGGCGGGCACTGGACATGTTACCGGATAATCCGCTGCCGACCTCAATTGTCGTAATCCCCCATAAAGACGCGGTAACCCCGGCGGAACTGCAGAAACTGGTCGATGAGTTGACCAAACTGCCCGGCATCGATGCGGCGCAGCTGGACATGGAGTGGGTTCAGCGGTTCCGGGTAATTCTGTCGCTAGCCTCGCGTACCATTGTGGTGTTGTCGGTGTTGCTGGCGCTGGCAGTGACATTTATCATCAGCAACACCATCCGCCTGGCGGTCCTGGGCCGACGTGAAGAGATCGAGATCATCAAGCTCATCGGGGGGACGGATCGGTTCATCCGGCGGCCGTTCCTATACAGCGGTACACTGCAGGGGTTATTGGGCGCCATCGCGGCCGTTATCCTTATCGTTCTGATCGTCCAATTGTTGAATGGGCCGGTCACAGTGTTGGCGAAGCTGTACGACAGCGGTTTTCGTTTGATCGGCCTCACCGCACCTGAAATGCTGGGTGTGTGCGCCATCGGCGGAGGTCTGGGCTGGCTGGCCTCGCGCTGGTCGGTCGGGCGCCACTTGGCGGAGATCCAGCCCACATGAGCACGGTTCGGCCCGTAAAAACTCCGTAAGCCATCACCTGCCCGGACCAACTTAAGCCTGCAAAATCGCGCCTTACCCGCGTCTCCGGACGAAGCCGGCGGCGGCCGATCGGCTCCCGCCGCGGCTATCTAGCCTGCATATTGCACCAAGGCGGCGAAATAATGGTGTATCAACTTGATTTTGTTCAATGATTCGGTCTGAGGTGATTCGTACAGTTTGTGCTTCTGCAATCGCCTATCCCGGCCCTGGCTCGATCTCTCCGCCAGCTTCCGGGATCCTTGGTGCAATATGCAGGCTAGACCGGTTTGAACTATATGTTTTTTATAAAACTTTTTTGCGGTTTAGCACTCTAATGTCTGGAGTGCTAAAATACGTCTAACATCAAGTTGTGGAGAAATTGAATGACTCAAGGTTTGCCGATTGCCCTCGACGTCCCAAGCAGTAAGGAGCTGGCCATTTACCTGCAGGCGGTGAATGCCGCGCCGATACTGACCGCGGAGCAAGAGCGAGAACTGGCGTTACGCTTCCGGAACGAGGATGATCTGGACGCCGCCCGCCAACTGGTTCTCTCCCAACTGCGGTATGTGGTTCGGGTGGCTAGAGGTTTCACCGGCTACGGCCTCCCCCTCGCCGACTTGATCCAGGAAGGTAACATCGGTTTGATGAAGGCCGTCAAGCATTTTGATCCCCTACGCGGCGTACGCCTCGTTTCTTTCGCCGTTCACTGGATCCGGGCCGAGATCTACGACTTCGTCCTGCGCAACTGGCGAATCGTCAAGGTCGCTACCACGAAGGCGCAGCGTAAATTGTTTTTCAATCTACGCAAGTCGAAGAACCATCTCGGCTGGCTAAGCCAGAACGAGGCTGAAGCAATTGCCGATGAGCTGGACGTACCGACCGAGACGGTGCAGGAAATGGAGTCGCGCATGGGTAACTTCGATGTGCCGTTTGACGGTTACGATCACGATGACGAAGTGCCGCTGTCTCCGGCAGGCTATTTACCCGATATGCGTTACAACCCAGAACGATTGGTGAGCAGTGCACACAGCGAGGTGTGGGATCGGGCCGAGTTAGAGCGGGCTCTGGACGACCTAGACGAGCGAAGCCGTAACATCATCATGAAACGGTGGCTGGCGGAGCCCAAATCCACCCTTCATCAATTGGCCAGGGAATACGGCGTATCCGCCGAGCGAATTCGCCAGATCGAGAAACGGGCCCTGGACAGGATGAAAGACACCCTAGTTGCGTAAGATAATTTACTTGCGAAACTCAAAGAAAGGGCCCCAGTGGGGCCCTTTTACATTACGTAGTAAACGTTAAAATCAGCTTGCGTTTGCGACTTTTACATCAACTGCCGCAGACAGCGTTCCGGATTTGCCAAAACGGTGGCGTGGTCCTTGAATTCCGCGGTGATGGAAGAAGTATTCACTCGGTTTCACATCGACTACAGCAATGGTGTCACCGCGGATCAACTCGATCACCGTCTCATAACCCTGCCTGACGCGGGGCGTGAACACATCCTGGCTCACATAGATACTGTTTATCTTGGACAGCTGGAAGGGACGCCAGAATGTCCCCCGGCGATTGCTTGAATGATCGCCCCGCAACTGATAGGCGATCAGCGTTACCATTTCATCCGCCCCTCGGTACAGCATGTGCGGTTCAATGAATCTGGAGTACGTTCGCCCATTGTAACGGATCAACAATCGACGCCGGTTTTGGATTGCTGAGTTAATGAGTCGTTGAGCGTTCGGTACCAAGGCAAAGTCCTCAAGAATTTTTCTCACTGAGTTAAATATAGCGACTGTTTCGAGGGGATCTGGCGTTTCCCGACAAACGGCGTAGTGAGTCCGGCCAAACGGTCTGCGGCTGGCCGATACAACCCGCTTGGGCCGTTCATTTGATAAGCCCAGTATTCCTTAGTGTAAGAGTATGCTTTTGCTCATACCTGTTACGCAATACCAACAGGTATCCGGAACCGTCGGCTTCGTAGTGCGCCACCAGAAAAACTTCGAGCGGCGGTCGGTTCGGTGGCAAAACTGTATTGAGCTCCCGATAACCGATCGGATAACGGCGATTACGACGGCGGTAGTCTTCGAGTATGCGTCGAACGCCAACAAGCACGGCATCCCCGTCCACCGTAACGCTACCCGGTAGTGGTAGCGCATTGCGCAGAGCTGTTAATGCTTGACGCATCGCTTCAATCTGGCCACGCCGCTCAACGTCACCTGCGTAGCGGGTGAGGAGTTCCGCAAGCAACTGCTCCGCGGCCGCGAGGTCGCCAACGTGCAGTCGACGCTCAATCTCGCGCATGGGCAGATGGAAATCGAGTTCGTCACTCGCCTGCTTATACAGCGTGCTATCCGTAGGTGACATTTGTCGGGCAATTTCAAACTGTATGCGAGCAGTCTCGAATTTGCCGCCACTGCTCAGTTCACGTCCGCGTTCCATCGCCCTGCGTGCCGCGCGCGCCGCTGGGGATGTCTGTTGACCGGCATCGCTCGCGAACCCGCGAGGTGTCGTCACGGCATCTGCCGCGAGCGGCTCTGCAGAAACGGACAACAGCAAGCAACTGCACGCCAACTTCCCTGTTAACCGGTCACGCATGACGGGCAAAAGCGACCAAGTGATCGGCCTGGAGACGAATTGATACTCCCTCGCCAACGCGGTGATTGGCATGGCTCGGAAACAATGAAAGCACTTCCGTTCCACTATTCAACCGCAAGGTGTAAAGTATCTCGGCACCCTTGAAAGCTTTGCGCTCAACTCGTGCGATGACCGTGCTGGCCGGATCCGGAACGATGTCGTCCGGACGGATGAGTACATCCAGCGCCGTTCCCGCGCCCCAGTCGTATACCCGTTGCCCGCGGACAATACCGAGTTCAGTATCAACGGTAGTGGGGTCAAGTAATTGACCTGCAAGAAATACACCCTCCCCGATAAAATCGGCGACAAACCGATTTTGAGGTTCGTGATACAGATTGTAAGGCGTGTCCCACTGCATGATTGCGCCTTCCGACATCACTCCCACCTTTTCACCCAGTGCAAACGCATCATGCTGATCATGGGTGACCAGCACACATGTTGTTCCCTGCGCGTCGAGTATCCGGCGGACGTCATTGCCGAGCCGCTCACGAAGCTCGACGTCAAGATTGGAGAACGGCTCGTCCATCATTAACAGGTCTGGCTTTGGCGCCAGCGCCCTCGCCAGGGCAACACGCTGCTGCTGGCCACCGGATAATTCGTGGGGATAGCGGTCGCCCATTGCGGATAAACCTACCCGGTCGAGCAGTTCGGCTACTGAGGCTTGCGGATTGCCGGCATGCAGGCCACGCAGGCCAAAGGCGATGTTGTCGCGCACCTTAAGGTGAGGGAACAGCGCCCGATCCTGAAACACCATGCCGACCCGGCGTTTCTCCGGCGCCAGCAGGTATCCCGGCCGCGAAACGACACGGCCACCCAGCCTGATTTCCCCCTCCTCAAGTGGATGAAACCCGGCCACCGCCCGCAGTACGGTGGTCTTTCCACACCCACTCGGACCCAATAGGCACACCAACGCGCCCTCCGGAACCGCGAACGACAACTCTCGGACCACTGTACGTTTGTCGTGAGCGCACACAATGCCCCGCACCTCTAGGACATTTTCGACATGCATGCCGGCCACGTTACCGATGGCTACTCCTTATTTGCAGTAATCGCGCCCGAGCCAGCCAGCAGAAACTCCAGCAGCGCTTTCTGCGCATGTAAGCGATTTTCTGCCTGTTCCCAGACTAGGCTCTGAGGCCCGTCGATCACCTCCGCCGTCACCTCATGCCCCCGATAGGCCGGAAGACAATGCATGAATACGGCGTCCGGCTTGGCCTTCTCCATAATGCGCCGGTCGACCCGAAACGCCTCAAACGCCTCAAGACGGCGCGCCTTGTCTTGTTCTTGGCCCATGCTCGCCCAAGTGTCCGTAACTACGACATCGGAGTCTTCCGCGGCGATTGCGGGGTCGTCATTCAGGACGATGAATTCCCTTGCGGCAGTCAACAGATCCTCGCGAGGTCGAAACTCAGCCGGTGTGGAAATAGTCAAAGAAAAACGAAATTGACGTGCTGCATTGATCCATGAATGACACATATTGTTTCCATCGCCAATCCACGCGACGCGGCACCCTTGAATGTCGCCCCGCATCTCATGGTACGTCTGTACATCAGCCAACAATTGGCAGGGATGAAAAGCATCCGTTAGTCCGTTTATGACGGGAACTTCCGCGTAGCGGGCGAAGGTCTCGACCATTGCATGGCTTGACGTTCTAATGACCACCCCATCCACCATGCGCGACATAACCCGTGCCGTGTCCTCAACCGGTTCCCCACGACCAAGTTGCGTGCTTCCCGGCGATAAGAACACGGCATTACCTCCAAACTGAGTCATTGCCACCTCAAACGACAACCGCGTGCGCGTCGACGACTTGTCGAAAATCATGGCTAAAGTGCGGTTTACGAGCGGTTGCCTCACTTCACCTACCTTGAGACCCTGCTTGATCTCGATCGCACGACGTATTAAGCAGCGTAGTTCGTCGGGACTCAGGTCCATCAAACTCAAAAAATGCCGAACTGTCATTTCCCGTTGCCGTTTGCTTGAAAATTGTCAATCGTTACAGTCAAACGATCGACGAGCATCATCACCTCCTCGTCACTGATCACCAAAGGTGGTAGCAGTCTGACGACGGTCTCAGCGGTCACATTAATCAGCAGATGCTGCTCAAGCGCCTGAGACACCAGTTGTCCGCAAGGACGATCGAGCTCGACAGCAATCATCAGCCCGCGTCCGCGTACCGACCGAACCATGGGCCGGGGCGCCAATCGCTGCTCAAGCATCTTTAGAATACGGGAACCGAGCTCTGCCGCCCTGTCCGCCAGCCGATCCCGCTCCAGAATATCGATTACCGTCAGAGCGACGCGGCACGCCAGCGGGTTGCCGCCGAAGGTCGAACCGTGGGTACCCGGCAGCAGCACCTCGGCGGCCTCGCCCCGGGCCAAACAGGCTCCAATGGGAACGCCGTTGCCAAGCGCTTTGGCGACGGTGAGGACGTCCGGCACGACTCCATCGTGTTGATAGCTGAACCACTTACCCGTCCGGCACATCCCGGTTTGAATTTCATCCAATATCAGCAACCAACCCTGGCGATCACAAATCTCTCGCAGCCCCGTCAAATAACCCGAGTCAGGAATATTGATCCCGCCTTCACCCTGAATTGGTTCGACCAAAACGGCGACGACATTTGGGTTATCGCTCGCCACCCGGCACACGGCGTTCAGATCATCGAAAGGCACTCTCTTGAAGCCACTGACCAAGGGCTCGAATCCAGCATGGGCCTTGCGGTTGGCGGTCGCCGTCAAGGTCGCCAAGGTACGGCCGTGAAAAGCCCCTTCGGTCACCAATACTTCCGGTATGTCAATACCCCTGCCGTGACCGTATCGGCGGGCGAGTTTAATCGCCGTTTCATTGGCCTCGGCGCCGGAATTACCAAAAAACGACCGGTCCATCCCTGAAACCTCACACAAGCGCTTACCGAGTTGGCTCTGCAGCGGAACATCGTAGAGGTTCGAACAATGCAATAAGGTGTGGGCCTGGTCGGCGATAACATCCGCCAATTCGGGATGGGCGTGCCCCAACCCAACCACCGCTATTCCGCCAAGCGCATCAAGATAACAGTCTCCAGCGGCATCCCACAACAACGCACCGCTGCCACGCTCGAAGGCCACTGGCAGGCGGGAATACGTATGCATCAAGTACTGTGTGTCCTGTCCCATAAATACAAAAGCGCTCTAGAACAGAGCGCTACAATTCAAAGTGTAAACGGTTCCCTGAGGGCTGCCAACCGACGCCACCTAGCGCCCGATAACATCACCGGGCCAGATTCTGCATCGACGACTCAGCTCTAACTAAAGACTCCCATCTGGTGCGCGGGCGATCCGGTGATCATGAAAAACAGCATTGGAATTGACAGCATCGTGTTGGTGCGCGATGCCAATAGCGCTACCCGTGCGGCGCTGGCCTTGTCCTCGTCCGAGGCTGGTACCAGGCCCAGGACTTTTTTCTGGTTGGGCCAGATCAGCACCCAGACATTGAAGAGCATTATGGTGCCTAGCCATGCCCCGATACCTATGTAAGCCGCCGAGTCCTGCAGTAAAAAAGCGCGAACAATGCCGTTTGTTGTCTGGGTGCCGTGGCCAAGTAGAAGATAGAGCGCACCGGTAACCCAGGTCGCAAGCGCAGCCCAACGGAACCATAGCAGGGCCCGTGGTGCAATGTGCTTGGTTATACCCGCAGCAGTGCCTTCTGCCTTGGCCTTACCCAAGCCGGGGACTTGAACGAAGTTGAAATAATACAGAAGACCAATCCAGGTGATGCCTGAAAGAATGTGCAACCAGCGGTCGATCACTTCCAACATTTTTCTGTTCCTCTGTTTTGAGAGGGCTAACCTAAAAACGACTTCGCAAATACGTAAAGAATGACTGTTACGACAAAGCCGGCGACAATAGTTCCGGTTATGGAGTCTAATGGATTCTTCATATTCATTCCCCTATATCTGTTGTGGTAAGTGACCCCAAATCGATGCGTAAGACTATGACAGTGCTGTGCCGATTATTCAAGACAAACCGTGGCGCATCGAGCCTGCAAGCAACATGAAAGTTGCCGGAATACTTCCTCATTCCGGCGCCCGCTCAACCCACGTAAAGATGCCCTACAACGCCCCCTGCCGTTTAACATGTCTCGTGGCGCGTCGTTGCCTGTCTTCCGCGTCATGCCGTTTCATTCTTGACCTTGGCGGTACTTCTTACGATGATATGATCCTCACTCTGAGATTCCGTCAACGCCCTTGTCTTCCATAAAAAAAGTCGTCCTCGCCTATTCGGGTGGACTGGATACTTCGGTCATTCTCAGATGGCTGCAAGAGACCTATGCGTGCGAAGTGGTTACCTTCACCGCCGATATCGGACAGGGCGATGAAATCGAACCGGCGAGGGTCAAGGCCGAGCGTCTGGGCGCCGCCGGAATATATATTGAGGATCTCAAGGAAGAGTTCGCCCGCGACTATGTTTACCCGATGTTTCGCTGTAACACCCTGTATGAAGGGACCTATTTACTCGGTACCTCGATAGCCCGTCCTCTCATCGCCAAGCGTCTGGTAGAAATTGCGGAAGAAACAGGTGCCGACGCGATTGCTCACGGCGCTACCGGCAAGGGAAACGACCAAGTACGCTTCGAACTCGGGGCCTATGCCCTCAATCCGGATATCAAAATCATTGCCCCATGGCGTGAATGGGACCTGGACGCCCGTGACAGGCTGGTGGCTTATGCGGATACGCATGGCATCGAGGTCGAAAAAAACCGAACCGGCAAATCTCAGTATTCGATGGACGCCAACCTGCTGCACATCTCCTACGAGGGGGGTGAATTAGAAGACCCCTGGACAGAACCCAGTAATTCGATGTGGCGATGGTCGGTGGCGCCGGAACTCGCACCGGACGACCCGCAGTATCTGGAGCTCGAGTTTGCTCATGGAGACATCGTCGCTGTCGACGGCACACCGACCAGCCCTGCAGCAGTCATGCGGCAATTGAACGAACTGGGCGGCCGACACGGAGTTGGACGCGCCGACATCGTCGAAAATCGTTATGTGGGAATGAAGTCACGCGGCTGCTATGAAGCACCGGGTGGAACAATTATTCTAAAGGCTCACCAGGCAATGGAGTCTTTGACTTTGGATCGGGAAGTCGCTCACCTCAAGGATGAACTTATGCCGAGGTATGCGAGCCTGATCTACAACGGTTACTGGTGGAGCCCCGAACGGATTGTGCTGCAACAATTGATTGACGCGTCTCAGGCGATCGTCAACGGTTCGGTGCGATTGAAGTTGTACAAAGGCAATGTCATTGTAGTGGGTCGTCGCTCGGACAGCGATTCACTGTTCGATGAGCGGGTGGCGACGTTTGAAGACGATGCCGGTGCATTCGACCAGGCAGACGCCACCGGCTTTATCAAATTAAACGCGTTACGCCTGCGGATCGCCGCTCGCCGGGGGAGGTGATGGTTACTCCAACAGACGGTATCCGCCGTGCCGGTCAGCTTGCGATGAAGGATCGGTCAACCATTCCAGGCCACGGCAGAAGAGAGTTTGCGGATCCGCGTAACGGACGATGAAATGGCTTGACCGGATACCGTGGTGGGTGGCGCTGACCTTGGGTGCAGGGCTCGGGCTGGCCCCGGTCCTGCCGGAGCCCCATTTGTGGCAGAAATTACAGATGTTGTATTCGGGCGTCCTGGTGCGGCCGGTTGATGTCTTTGATCTGCTCTTCCACACGTGCGGACCGGTGCTGGTGCTACTCAAACTGATGTATCAGTACCGGCGAGGTACACCCGACCCGTGACCGCCGCCGGTAGCATGCCCTACATCTCGGTGGTTGTCCCGGTACTGAACGAGGAAGACCAAATCACCGATCTGGTTAACTCCTTGGACCAGGATCGGTCTATCGATCAACTGGTGATTGTGGACGGCGGAAGTCACGATGCTACCTGGCATCTGGCCCAAAGCGGCCGGGATCGGGTGCGCGCTCTACAGGTCGTTCTTGCCGTTTCCAAATCTGGTCGCTCACGGCAGATGAATCGGGGGGCCGCCCTGGCCGATGGTGATGTGCTGATCTTCCTGCACGCGGATACTCGGCTTCCCCGTGACGCCGGCACCGAACTGGCGGCGGCCGACCGAGGTCCGTGGTTTTGGGGCCGCTTCGACGTGAGTTTTGACACCAATCGGCTGTCCATGAAATCGGTTGCGTGGTTGATGAACCATCGGTCCGCATTGACCGGTATCGCCACCGGCGACCAGGCATTATTCGTTAGTCGTGAGGCCTTCCAGAGCGTTGGCGGCTTTCCCGATATACTCCTCATGGAGGACATCGCCCTGTCTAAAAAGCTCAAACGTCTCGGTCCTCCGCATCGCGTCCGGCGACCGGTGATCACGTCAAGCCGAAGATGGCGCGAATCGGGCGTCATCGCCACGATTTTACGGATGTGGTGGTTTCGCATGCAGTACTGGGCTGGTGTGTCGCCTGGCCGCCTCGCGCACCGTTACCCGCATATCCGTTGACCGCTCGACGTGCCGACTCCTGCGCTACACCTGCTCACCAAGGCGCCGGTCGCCGGGCAGGTCAAGACCAGACTGCTGCCACACTGCTCGGCCGAGGAGGCCGCTGATATCGCCGCCTGGTGTATCGAATATACGGTACGTCTGGCGAAGTCCGCGTGGTCAGGTCCAATCAACCTGCATGTGTGGCCCGGCCCCCAACATCCGATATTTTCCACCCTGTGTCAGTCTCTCGACATCGAGCTGCAAGTGCAGGCGGTCGGCGATCTCGGCGCCAAAATGCACGCAGCGCTGGAAACCGCGTATCCAGGCGGGGTAATGGGTTGCGACGTTCCTCACTGCCCGCCCCAGGCCCTAATCGATGCCAACCTCGCGTTGCGCGAAGGTCGCTGTGTGCTTGGACCGAGCCACGATGGCGGCTACTACTTCCTAGGGCTCACTCGTCCACAACCGGCGCTGTTCGAAGACATGCCCTGGGGACTGAGTTCGGTCTATCGAACGACCCTGGCAACGGCGCAGCGGCTCGGTATCGATTTGTTCGTCCTGCCGGAGTTGATCGATCTCGACCTCTGGGATGACGTCGAGCGGGTGCGTCGCCAATTCAGGCCGCTGCGCGACTTCCTGGCGAATCGGCACCCGCAGCTGCTGGCGGGTCCACCCCGTTGACCATCACGGCGGCGTTGCGTACCGGGAACGCGCGCGGCCGCCCTGCGGTACACCAGCGTGTTTCCGAGGGCCTGCGCACGTCCGTCATGGCTCGCGTCGCCGCGGAGGCCTGGCGATGAGTTACCCCTCCCACTTTTGGCAAAATAATCGCAAACATGGGGCTTAGACACCCACCACATCGCTATATGTAAGTGATTTTGCTGTTATTTGACCATAGATAGAGTGAATTATAGTCAAAGTGGGATATTTTTCTTGATTACTGGCACACTTTCACCGGCTACTGCCGGGGCTGGCGTCCCACTCCGGGCCATCTTCCACCGGTCCATTGCCATCAACAACGGTGGCAGAAACAGAAAGTCGGCGATCAACGCGAACGCAATAGTGATCGCGGTGAGCAGCCCCATACCCGAATTGACCTGAAACGCGGATTGCGACAACACCAAAAAGCCGGCGATCAGAACCACCGAGGTCACCAACAAGGCCATGCCGACAGTGGTAAAGGCGTAGCGCACCGCATCGGCGGCATCCATGTTGTCCTCCCGGCGTGCACGCGTGTATTTACTCAGAAAATGAACCGTGTCGTCGACGATGATACCCAGTGTCATTGCCGTGACGATCGAGATTGACAGCCCCACTTGCCCAACCAGAATCCCCCACAACCCAAACGCCAGTGCGGCTGGCGTCAGATTCGGTACCAGGCTGATCAGGCCGAACTTCAGGGAGCGCAGCGCGACAATAAGAATGAGAGATATCGCTATCAGCGCCAAGGTGGTACCGACCAACATGCTGCGGATATTGCGCTTAGTGATGTGGGCAAACATGATGTTGGGACTCGAACCCCGGGCGGAATGCATCGACTCCGGCGCATTTTGTTTCAGCCATGACCGGGCGCGCGCCTCCAGTGCCAGGGTGTCCTTGGTGGATAGACTATGTGTTGTCACCACAAAACGCGTCGCTGATTTGTCGATATTGACCTGGTCGTTAAGGTCAAGCCCGTACGGCAGCGACATCTCGTACAACAGGAGATACTGAGCGGCCAGATCGCGGCGCTCCGGTACTCGATACCACGCCTCATCGTCGTTATGGAGGCTCTTATTCAGGCGTTTGAAGGTATCGGTAATGGAATTGACATGAATGACCTCCGGCTGCTGCCGAAACCACTCGGTGAATTCGTTCACTGCGGCCAGAAACTCGGGTTTGGAAATTTCATTTGAACCCCCGGAATCCAGTGACAGCTGGATGGTGTAAATCCCGGTGAGGTTCTCCGTCGTGAAATCGGTTGCCCGGCGGAATTCAATAGTCTTGTCGAAATATTTGACGAATTCGTCGTTGAATTCATTCGCTGGAATAAACGCAATCAAGGCCAACAACATTGGACCCAGCCACCTCAGCAGCTGGCGGTGCCGCGATACCACGAATTCCGCAAACCAGCGCATCACTCGATCACCATGACTCGGCTGCCGCCGCACGTGCACCGGCATGATACTCATGAATGCAGGCAAAAACGTAATTGAAAACACGAACGCCAGTGCGACCCCTGTCGCAATAATATTTCCCAGGTCACGAAATGGAGGTACGTCGCTCAGGTTCATGCTCAGGAAACCGATTGCGGTGGTCAGGCTGGTGATAAATAGTGGCTGTAGATTTACACGCATGCTCTCCTGCATGGCGTCCACTTTGCTAACTCCGCGGTGCATTGCTTGAACAAAATTCGTCAACAAATGAACACAGTCCGCCACTGCAAGTGTCAAGATGATGATTGGTGACGCCGCCGATGGTCCGGTAAGCTTTATTCCCATCCAGCCCGCCAACCCAATGGCGCTCAAAGTTGAAAACGCAATCACTAATACGGTACCCAATGTTCCGGCCACCGATCGGGTCATCAGCATCAGCGTGACAATCACGACGATAAACATCACCGGCATGAATGTCCGCATGTCGTGCTGAGACGCTTCGGGGAAAGAGACATTCATCATGACCACACCGGTCAGATGGATATCTATCGCTGGATAGCGTTCTCGAAAATCGCTTGCCAGCTGGCGCCCGTAACCGGCCACTTCCGGTACCTCACGGTTTGGATTCCGCCCGGGCAGTTGGACCGTGACGTTTACCCCGGTCACATGACCGCGATCTGACACCAACCGATTCCGCAACAAAGGCTCCGTCATCGCGACGCTTTTAATTTTCAGGATCTGCTCTTCGTCCAGTGACACGGCATCGGTGTACAGATCTTCAACGACCAGGTCGTTGCCTTCGGCATAGGTATGTTGAAAATTTGACAGAGAATCAACCCGCGACGAGTACGGCACCTGCCAGGCCTGCTCGGTCAACCATTCAATGGCTGACAGCGCCTCTCTTGTAAAGACATGACCGTTCGCTGGGGCGAGGACAAACATCAAATTGTCGTACTTGGCGTAGGTATTCTGAATGGCCTCGAACGCCTTGAGCTGAGGATTGTCCCGGCTGAAGAAGGCGCGGTAATCGGTAGTGAATGTCAGATATTGAATACCGCTCGCAGCGAATCCCACGAGCGCCACCGTCGCGATAACGACCAACACGCGAATACGGATAATCAATCTAACGAGGGCGGCACCCATGAACGGATTGTTTCCCGGTTTACTGATATCCAATAACCATCAAAAAAGCGAGATGTTCAAGAATCCACAATGGTCTCGAAGTCGGCACTGTATTGTCGTTCACAATCAGGCCCCGCCGGGACCGCCACGGGATAAAGGCGAGACGAAACCCGGTCTGCCACGTCGAGCACGCGACGGCTGAACGCCGTTTTTCAACACCAGGCCGGTACCACGCTCGGCGGGGGCTCCTCAAGCATCCGAGCCCGCGTATTCCACCAAGGATCCCGGATCATGCGAAGGGACCGGGCGGCTTGACGCCGCGCTGGAACGAAATGCATAGCCGCAGCTATGGATTGACTGAAGCGCAAGCCAAGGCGTTCGAGACCGAGCCAGCACCGGGATCGGCGCCTGTCCGGGCGCAAAGTGTTACGCCACGCATTGATCGCATTTCTTATGCCAAACAAAATATTAGCTCTTCTTTTCGCCGCCCCGGTGCAATATGCGGACTAGGCAGACAAATAAATCCACGGCAGTATGTTCAGCACCGGGCGCGCCTGTCAACGAAGCCGCTCGACAACAGATCTGTAAATCGATCAATGGCTGCAATTGGCGAACCAATGGCGCCTCAATCACGCTCATTCAGCTGCGCCAGAAGGTCACGGTGAACAATACCAGCAGGGTGAACAGTTCCAGTCGTCCCAACAACATGGCGAAACTCAAGGTCCACTTTCCGATCGTCCCCACCCCCGAATAGTTGGCCGCGACGTCTCCAAGACCGGGGCCCAGGTTGTTTATACACGCGGCGACCGAAGAGAATGCGGTAACCCAGTCCAGGCCGGTGGCCGCCATGACGACACCCAGCGCTGCGAAACAAGTTATGTATAAGGAAAAAAATGCCCACACTGCGTTCATCACGCTATCGGAGATCGGTCTGCCGCCGAGCTTCAACGACAGCAATGCGCTCGGATGGATTAGCCGACTCATTTCCCGTTGGCTTTGTTTGTACAGTAAAATAACGCGGATAACCTTGACCCCACCTGCGGTTGATCCAGCGCAACCACCCACAAAGCTCAGCAGGAGCAGAAACACCGGAAGAAACGATGGCCACCAGTAATAGCCACCGGTTGTGAAACCGGTGGTAGTGGCGATGGAGATGACCTGGAATAAGCCCTGACGGAATGTGTCTTCGGTATTGCCGAATACACCTTTCGTACTCAATACGGAGACCACCACGACACCTGCGGCGAAAATGTATCCGAAGAACACGACGACTTCGGAATCACGTAGATAGGTAACCACGCTGCGGGTTCTCCACGCGGTAAAATGGAGTGCGAAATTTACCCCGGATACGAGCATGAACAACATCGCTACGGAATCGATCGCTGCACTTTTGAAATAATCCAGGCTATTGTCGTGGGTAGAGAATCCACCGATGGCGATTGTGGAGAAACTGTGGCCGATCGCATCGAACAGATCCATGCCTGCTATCCAGTAAAATGCGCCACAGATCACGGTAAGCCCGAGATAGATATACCAAAGAGCTTTTGCGGTCTCAGTAATTCGGGGCGTCAATTTGGTGTCTTTCATCGGCCCAGGCGTTTCGGCGCGATACAACTGCATCCCACCCACACCCAGCATCGGCATGATTGCCACCGCCAGAACGATAATTCCGATGCCGCCCAACCATTGGAGTTGTTGCCGATAGTACAGCACTGAGCGCGGCAACCCATCGATGTTGGTGAGGACTGTTGCGCCCGTGGTGGTCAACCCCGACATCGATTCGAAAAAGGCATCAGTGAGCGATAGCGATGGTTGGTCACCCAAATACAGCGGTATCGAACCGAACGATGCGAGCACGGTCCAAAACAGCACGACGACCATAAACCCTTCGCGAAAGCGCAGATCCCGACTGACCCGACTGGTCGACAGCCACAGGACGGCACCAGTCAGAAATGTGGTCGCAAAGGCGATCCAAAACGGCTTGGCAGAGTCCTCAGCGTAGATCCATGACACCAGTACCGGCGTGAGCAGGGTTGAACTGAACAGGACCAGCAACACTCCGAGCACCTTGAAGACAACAGGGTATTGCATTGTGATTGGTCAGATATAGGTCACATCGACCTGGAAGAGTTTTTCCACGTCAGGGATGTGTCGCTTATCCGCCATAAAAAGAATGACATGATCTTCCGGCTGAATAATGGTGTCTTTGTGCGCTATCAAAACCTTACCGTCCCTCAAGACCGCCCCAATCCCTGTGCCTGGCGGTAGGGGCAAGTCGCGCACACCGCGGCCGACGACCCGAGACGTCTTTGTGTCGCCATGGGCAATCGCTTCGATTGCCTCCGCCGCCCCGCGTCGCAGCGAATGCACGGCAACCACGTCGCCGCGTCGAATATGCGCCAGGATGCTGCCAACCGTAACGGTTCGTGGCGAAATAACTATGTCTATTTCGCCGTGCTCTAAGAGATCCACGTACACGGACCGGTTGACCAGCGCCATCACCCGGCGCGCACCGAGTTTTTTGGCCAGCATCGCTGATAAGATATTTGCTTCATCATTATTGGTCACGGCGCAGAAGACGTCCATGCTTTCGATGTTTTCTTGGTGTAATAACTCCTCGTCAGCCGCGTCCCCGTGCAGAATCACTGAGTTATCCAGCGTATCAGCAATTCGCTCCGCCTGCGCGTAATTGTGCTCGATGATTTTGACGTTGTATCCCTTCTCTTCGAGTTCCCGCGCCAAACGAAGACCGATGTTTCCTCCACCGGCCAACATGACTCGATACACGGCCTCATCCAAACGGCGCATCTCTCCCATCACGGCACGAATGTGCTGCTTTGCCGCGACAAAAAAGACCTCGTCGCCGGCCTCTATAATGGTGTCCGCCTTCGGCGTCAGTACACTTTCTTTGCGAAAGACTGCGGCAACCCGTGTATCGATCTTTGGCATATGCTTGCGCAGTTCCACCAACGGATGTCCAACCAGCGGCCCACCATGATAGGCACGCACGCTGACCAGTTGTATCCTGCCATCCGCAAAGTCCAGAACCTGAATCGCACCCGGATACTCAATCAGGCGCAGAATGTGCTCTGTGATAATCGTTTCAGGACTGATCAGCACATCAATTGGAAACGCTCCGGGTTCGAAGATTTCCTTGCAGCTGAGGTACTCGCTTGCGCGTATACGGGCAATTTTAGTAGGTGTGTCATATCTACTGGAGGCAACTTGACACGCGACAATATTAACTTCATCGCTGCTGGTAACCGCCAACAGCAAATCGGCATCTTCCGCTCCAGCTTCTTCGAGTATCGGTGGATAAGAAGCGCTGCCAATAACGGTGCGAATGTCCATGCGGTCTTGCAGCTTGCGCAAATAGCGTGCATCAAGATCTACCAAAGTGACGTCATTCGCCTCGCCCGCCAAGACTTCAGCAGTCGACGCACCGACCTGACCTGCCCCCAATATGATAATCTTCATGGCGTAAGAGACCGGTGAAGTTTATTGTGATTCGTCGGAATTTGGCGCATTCTTCAGAGTCTTTGGGTCTATTCCAAACGCCTTGAGTTTGCGGTACAAGTGGGTACGCTCCATAGCAGCGAAATTGGCCAACTCGCTGACGTTGCCACCAACGCGCTGCAGGTGGTGTTCGAGGTACGATTTTTCGAAACGGTCCCTTGCCTCCCGCAGAGTCAGGTTCAATACCGTATCTGGAAAGCTAATCCGTGGCTGGAGCTTGGCCGCATCAAGTGCGGCAACCACTTCCTCGGTGGTGACCTCGTCGCCGCGATTTAAAATCAACAGGCGTTGAACGAGATTTCTGAGTTCCCGCACGTTACCCGGCCAGTGGTAATTGCGCAGTGCATTCAGGGCACCCGTCGTGAATCTCCGGTAGGGAAGCTGTTCTCTCTCGACCAGCCGGTCGAGATAAAATTTAACCAGCTCCGGGATATCTTCGATGTGATCGCGCAAGGGCGGTACCTGTATCGGGACGACGTTCAGGCGATAGTAAAGGTCTTCGCGGAACCGGCCCTCTGCGACCGCAGCCGGCAGATCCTGGTTGGTCGCCGCAACAACGCGGACATCCACGTTTATATATTGCTGCCCTCCGATGCGCAGAAAACGGCTCTCTTCCAGGGCATTGAGCAGCTTGGCCTGGGTGTCCGAATCCAAGTCTCCGATTTCATCCAGGAATAAAGTGCCGCTCTTCGCCTCTTCGAATCGACCGGGGCGCACAATTGCAGCTTCCTCACTCCCAAACAACTGGACTGGAATGCTCTGCGGCGGTATCGCTGCCAGACTGATGTCCACAAACTGCCCGTCACGGCGCGGACTCTGATCATGAATGCTTCTGGCAACCACTTCTTTACCGCTGCCGGGCTCACCGGTGATCAGCACCCAACTATCGGTGTTAGCCACAAGACCTACCTGCTCGCGAAGCCCCTGGATAATCGGACTATTACCCACTAGAGTGAATGAGGACTCCAACTTGCTTCGCAACCGCACGTTCTCCTTACGCAATTGATCGTTTTGCAGGGCGCGCTCCACGGTCACCAATAGCTTGGCCGTGGACAAGGGTTTCTCGAGAAAATCATAGGCCCCATATCGAATTGCCTCGACGGCGGTCTCAACGTTACCGTGGCCCGAGATCATAATCACTGGAATCTCCGGGGTTTCGCCGTTCGACCACTCTTTTAAAAGCGACAGACCGTCGGTTCCGGGCATCCAGATATCCAACAGCACTAGGTCGGGATGGCGTTGGCGGTGAAGCTGGCGGGCCTCCCCAGCGCTGTCCGCGGTCAACACCGAGTAATCTTCATCCTCCAAGATCTCGCGTATCACCTCTCGAATGTCCGGCTCGTCATCGACGACCAGGATAGTCTTTCCCTTCAAGATATATTCCTCCCCGTCTTGGGCGTCCGAATCAGCCGGGGACCCGACTCCGGATCAACGACGTCGCGTTTCACGACCTGCGGGAGCTGAATCGTAACCCGAGCCCCATGACGCTCCAGATTTTCGGCCCACAGAGTTCCGCCGTGCTCCTCGACGATACGCTTTACAATCGCCAAACCCAAACCGGTTCCCTTTGACTTGGTGCTGACATACGGCTCGAACAAACGATCCATAATGTCCGCTGGTATTCCCGGGCCGTTGTCGGAAAATACAAGCCGGATATGGCAGCCATCGTGCTCCGTGACACCTTGAGTCGTGATCATAATCTGCGGATTCCGCGTGTCGGCGAGAGCGTCTCGCGCATTGATGATCAAATTGTTCAGCACTTGACGCAACTGGTCGCCGTCCGCCTCTATTTCCGGAATTCCCGGGTCCAGGTCAAACGATATCTTGATTGGGTTGTCTTCGCGCTTGTGCAACTCCGCCACATCCTGAATCAACTGATTCAAGTTGACCGACTTGAGACGAATACGCGTGGGTTGTGCGTAATTGGAAAATGCGTTTACCATACTTTTCATCGACTCCACCTGCTGCGCAATGGTTCTGGTCGCGCGGTCCAGGGTGTCCTTGTCTTCAATCGTCAGTCCATTCAAGTATTTCCGACGTATGCGTTCCGCGGATAATTGAATCGGGGTAAGTGGATTCTTGATCTCGTGGGCGAGCCGTCTGGCTACCTCGCCCCAGGCCGCATCCCGTTGGGCTTGAATGAGATCGGTCACATCATCGAAAACCACTACATATCCCCCGCGCTTGTCCGGAAGCTTGGTGCCTCGCGCGATAAGCACCTGACGGCCGCGGGGGCCGAAAACGGTCACGTTGTGTTGCCACTCTTCCAATCCCGCCGTCATGGAATCTTTTAATACCGTAAAAAAAGGCTCGAGACGCGGGGGGTTATGCTCTTTGTCGAGCACCGTCCGGCTCTGGATATCCGACAACTCAGCGCCGAGGATCTGGCTGGCCGCTGCATTGTGTGTCAACAAATTAAAGTCCTTATCAAACGAGAGTACTCCCGAAGAAAGGTGCACCAAAACCGTTTCGAGGTAGGTGCGCTGATCCTCGGCTTCTCGTTGGCTTCGACGGGCTGCGCTTTGCGCCCTGTTGATCCGCCGCGTCATGTCGTTGAACGACTTGACCAGGATCCCGAACTCATCGTTGCTGGTCACCGGCAGTTCCTTCCTATAGTTCCCCTGGGCAACCGCCTGCGTGCCCTCAGCCAAATCGCGCAGCGGAGCGGACAACCGACGGGATACGTATATCGACGCCCACACCGCTAACAGCATGGTCACCAGCGTCAACAACGTCAACGTTGAGATCAGGCTGAACTTTAACGGTCCGCGAGAAAACACCATTTGCCTGTATTGGGTTGACGCCGATTCTATGCTGTCGGTCAATTTCGCGTACCGCAATGGCAATGGCTTCAAGGCCTGCAAGGCCTGTATCTGCGCGCCCACATCGGTGGAAAACAACGGCACTACAATGCGAAGTTGCTGCACCGCATCGGAAACGAGTTCCAAGTCAGCATAAACGTCGTGTTGCCCCACGCGAAGCAACACCGACTCATCCGGTGCGTCTGGAACCAGAGATCCGCCCTCTTGGCTGCTTGACGCCACGATACGACCGTTCAGAGCGAATAGGCTCATTTCATAGTATCCACCACGCTCCCGAAATTCGTCTAACAAGCGGATGATCTCCAGGGGACTGGTGGCGTCCGACATCCGCGATGCCGCCTGGACCACATCATCTACGGCATCTTGTTTTATCGCCTCCAAACTCGTTCGACCGAGCAGTAAGGCGTCGTCGATCGCCTGTTCCACGCGTACATCAAACCAGCTGTCGACCCCTTTGCTGAGAAACTGCACCGAGAAATAGTAGACAATGCTCAATGGAACACCGGCCAATAGCACGAACATCCCCAACAGGCGCAAGGTCAACCGGGAACCGAGCACTTCAGCCCGGAGCTGGCGGTAAAGGTGCCAGATATTCCCGACGATCAACGCTGCCAGCAGCAGAATCCCCAGAATGTTGACGATCAACAAGAAGGAATAAAATTCTCCCGACACCTCCGCATGACGGGCGGACGACGTTAACAACAGCACCGCCAGCAGCAGCAGCAGCGATAAGATCAACGCTGGGATCGGGCCGAATAATGATCGGATCACGGGATTACCCGCCAGTGTGTCCAGTCGGTGTTGAGGCGCCAGCTGGGGGACAAAAAGGCCATCGGACGCAGCGGACCTGGCAGGGCGTTTATATCGAGATGGCTGCGCACCGCCAAACCCCGCCGGACACCATCTTCCGGCGGCAAGTTCAGGGCCAGGCTCCTCACCGAACCGATCCGCTTCAAAGCCTCGCCCACCGAACGGAACATTTCGATACGCTCGGATTCGGAACTCTTAACGATATAGTGATCGCTCAAGGAGTGATAGCGCAACTCAGATCTTATCCTGGTATCGCTGATCGTCTCCTTCCAGATGAACCAGTCCTGCACCAACTTGAGCTCGGTGAGTAAAACCAATGGTACGCCATTGTTAACCGCGGACTCCACCTCGGATGGAAGATTCAATTCGATGTCGGTAGACACCAGAATCTGTTCACCATCTCTCAGCATCTCCACTTTGCGCACTACGAATTCGGCATGAGCCTGCAACCATGGGAGCCATGTCACTGCGACCCACACTCCAAACCAAATGACGGCCCTCAATTTCATCGTCGATATTAGATTGCGGTTCAAAACATACGACCGCTGTTACTGGCCGGATTCGCGCTTCCGGAGAAGAGTGAAAAAAAAGCCGTCCAATCCATCGACTCCGTTCAAGGTCTGTCTGCCGATGGTGCGATCCAGCCCAACAGGGGCAGAAACCGGCAACACCTCCACCTGGGAGTGCCGGGCGAGAAAGTCACCGATTTGACTTTCATTCTCTTCGGGAAACACGGAACAGGTGACGTACATGAGCTTGCCGCCGGAGACGAGCAGAGGCCACAAAGCGTCCAACAATTTGGACTGGATCCTACACAATTGAATCAAGTCCGTGGCGCGGCGGTGGTGCTTGATGTCCGGATGCCGGCGGATTACTCCTGAACCGGTACATGGCGCATCAATCAAGATACGGTCGAACAACCGTCCGTCCCACCACTGATCGGTGCAGGTACCGTCAGCGACAACACATGTGGCGGCCAATCCGAGACGCTCCAAGTTGGACCGCAATTGCTCAAGCCGGCCTGGATCGGCCTCCAAGGCGACCAATTCGCTCACCCCCGGTGCAATTTCGAGCATGTGCGCGGTCTTGCCGCCTGGTGCGGCACACGCATCCAGCACCCGGTGACCTGGGTGTATGTCCAATCTGGGTGCGATCAGCTGCGCGGCGATATCCTGAACCGAGACGAGGCCGTCCACAAACCCCGGCAACGATTCCACCGCCGTCGGCTTCTCCAGTACTATACCGGACTCTGTACAGACATCGACTGCTGCCTTTAGATTGGCGGCCCACAGACATTCCAGATATTGATCCCGGGCAATGCGATGTAGATTGACCCGTAAAGACATCGGAGGACGCCGATTGTTGGTGTCGAGAATGGTTTCCGACTGCTCCGGCCAGGCGGCGCGAATTTTGTCATGGATCCATCTTGGGTGGGCAGTGCGCGCTTCAACCGTAGCCGCTTGGCCGTCAATCTCCGCTGAGCGACGTTGATAATTCCTCAACATACCGTTCACCAACGCCTTAGTCCACGGTTTTCCGATAACCTCACAGCCGCTTACCGTTGCGTTAACAACCGCATGTGGCGGGATACGCATGAACTTGAGTTGATACAGGCCTACCAATATCAGAAAGAAAATAATCCGATCTTTTTTTCGCATGGAGGCCTTCAGCATCCGGTTTGCGATGTCTTCGAGAGTCCAGTACCAACGAACAACACCCAGCGCCATCTCTTTGACCATCCCTTGATCGCGGACCGACAACCCCTGTCCGTACAGGACTGCGGATATCGCTTGACTGGAAGATTTGCCACCATCGACGATCGATGCCGCGGCGCGGGCCGCGTCGACCCGCGCGAGTACCCCCGCCTGGGGATGTATCATCTCGCCGGACTCAATGTTCGCTGCTGGGCACATCGAATTGCTCGCCTGCAATTAGCGGAAATCCGTTCACAAATGCCTGTGCCGGCATTTGTTTGCCACCTTCGCGCTGCAGTTCCGTGAGGATTAGCGAACCGCATCCACAGCTAACCTCGATCCCCGCATCCCCGACCGAAACGACCGTGCCGGGTGGATGTCCATCCTGCTGATCGGAAACGACAGCGTTCAGAAAGCGAACTCGTTGTCCCCGCAGACACCCGTACGCGACCGGCCACGGGTTGAACGCCCTTATCCGGCGCGCAATTCCCGTCGCGGACTGGCTCCAATCGATCCGTGATTCTTGCTTGCTCAGTTTAGGTGCGTGGGTGGCCAGTTTCGAGTCCTGAGCCACCGGCTGAATCAGCCCTTGTTCCAGCTGCAGTAAGGTGTCCGCCAGAAGTTCCGAACCCAGCATTGCCAACCGATCGTGAACCGTCCCCGCAGTGTCCCGTTCACCGATGGCGATATTGGACACAGCAAGAGTAGGGCCCGTGTCCAGACCCTCGTCCATCAACATTATGGTGACGCCGGTATCCACATCACCCGCCTCTATCGCCCGCGGAATCGGCGCGGCACCCCGCCAGCGGGGCAGCAAGGATGCATGGACGTTGACGCATCCGAGTTCCGGTACAGCTAATATCTCCGGAGGCAACAGCAGACCATACGCGACAACCACCATTACATCCGGGTGCAGTGCCGCCAGCATCGGTGCGTAACCGCGCAACATGCGAGGCTGATGTACCTCGATTCCGTAAGCCACGGCCAACCGCTTTATTGGAGAAGGCCTGGGGCGTCGACCGCGGCCCGCGGGACGGTCAGGCTGCGTAAACACCGCCACCATTTCGAACTGCTCTGGTCTGTCTAATAGCGCCTGCGCAGTCGGAACTGAGAAATCCGGTGTACCGGCAAAAACCACTCTCAAAGTCATGCGCATTAGCTTACACCGAAAAGGGCAACAACGGCCCTACCCCGGATGTTGCACCAGGGCTTCTTTGCCCTGTCTTGGTCTCAAACACTTGAATTTGCGCTTCACTCAAAAGAAAGTAGGGACGGAGTTGTTCAAGAGAACCCCCTTATTCTTAATGCGTTTCGTATCAGCACTGCGGCTTTACCACCCGATCCCTTCCCCATTATCCTGGACCCTTGGAGCAATATACGGGCTAGAGGGTAACGGCATCCGAAACCGGAGTGCTCTGGATACCGTGCTTGATCTGTTTCTGTAATCGCTTTCGAATCCGCTCTTGTTTCAGGCGGGACAAGTAATCAACAAAAACCTTGCCGTCCAAGTGATCCACTTCGTGTTGTATACACACGCTCATCAGCCCCTCAGCGTACAAATCAACCGTCTCTCCATCCTGATTCAACGATCGAACAGTGATGGAGTCGGCGCGCTCTACGGGGGCGAATATCCCCGGCACTGACAGACACCCCTCCTCAGTCTGTGTGGCGCCCGTGCGCTCTATGATCTCCGGATTGATGAAAACCTGTAAATCACTCTGGTCTGCAGAGATGTCGATGACGATCACCCGCAACGGCACGTTGACTTGGACGGCGGCAAGTCCGATGCCGGGTGCTTGATACATTGTCTCCGCCATATCGCGCACCAGCCGGCGGATCTCATCGTCCAGCAGGGAGACCGGTAACGCCGGTTGGCGCAGCCTCGGGTCGGGATAGACCAATATATCCAAAACAGCCATTTATTAGGGGTCAAAGACACAAAGAAGTTGTAAGCTGATAAATATTTTACTATTTTTACGGATGATACTGAATAAAAAGGGCATTTTACGTTGGCGTCCGTTGGCAGATCGGCTAGACTCGCAGCAGGATACAATTGTCGAAAACCAAAACGGCACCCAACACCGTTGCAGAAAAACAGTCATAATTCTCCCATGGTCCAACGCGCTATCATCCAAGCTGTACTTACCTTGCTCTTGTTGACGATCGCGGCACCGGGCTGGTCGGCTATGGCATCCCCCGAGTTGCAGTCCAATCACCCGAGCCGCTACACGGTCAAGAAGGGAGACACACTGTGGGGAATCGCTAGCCGTTTCCTGAAAGATCCCTGGCATTGGCCGGAAATCTGGCAGCGTAACGACCAGATTCAAAATCCCCATCTGATCTACCCAGGCGACGTGCTGGTGTTGAACATAATCGATGGTTCGCCGGAGCTCAAAGTACTTCGCCGCAAGGTCGTTAGACTGTCTCCCACCATTCACACCGAACCGTTGGATGACGCGATTCCCACGATTCCTCCGAGTGCAATTCAGGCTTTTCTGACATCACCATTAGTAGTCGAGCAGGACGAACTCGACGGCGCGGGATACGTCGCCATAGGTCTCGACGACAAAATAGCGCTAGGCGCCTACAGTCAGTTCTATGCACGCGGCCTCGCGCCCGACGATACCGAGTTCTATCAAATCCTGCGCCCAGGGAAACAGTTCATCGATCCGATCACCAATGAGTTCCTTGGACAGAAAGCGATCCATGTTGGCGACGCCCGTATGATGGAGTACGGTGTCACTGCAAAGCTGGAAGTCATTCGCTCAAATCTGGAAGTCAGTCCGGGAGACCGTATGATACCGGCTCCGGACAAGATCGGTTTCCCGTACTTCACGCCACGTGCACCGGAAGACCAAGTGCGTGGACATATTCTGGATGCCCCCGGCGGGGTAGCCCAAGTGGGTCCGCTGTCAGTGGTGGTCATCAGTGTCGGCGAAAGAGACAATATTCAGCCGGGGCATGTATTGAGAATTCTGCACGACGCTGGCATGTATCGCGATCCGGTCACCCGGGACTTGTTCAAGATTCCCGATGAAGATTCCGGACTATTGCTGGTGTTTCGGACCTTTGAGAAGGTGAGCTATGCGCTGGTTGTCAAGGCCGTGCGGCCGGTAAATGTCCTAGACGTAGTGGAGACACCATAACGATAACTTATTAACAAGGAGGTATCGACATGCTTACGGAAGAGCAAACGGAAGAGCTGCGGGGGTGGCTGTCGCTGCATCATGTTTCCGGCGTCAGCCTGGCGGACAAGCATGAACTTTTACGACGATTCGGGAGCCCTCGGCGGCTGGTTGCGCCGGCTCTGGCGCGGCTGATCGAGCGCTCAAGCTACCAGCAACTGCACCACGCTCTCCAACAAGGCGTATTGAAATCTAAGGTCAATGACGACCTCTGCTGGGCCAACGAGCCGGGGCATCACATCCTACCGTTCACCCATGCCGCCTTTCCGCCGCTGCTGAAGCAGATATCGGACCCACCGTTACTGTTATACGCCCTGGGTGATCCCGCCAGATTGAACGCACCGCAGATAGCGATCGTCGGGAGTCGCAACCCGACACCCTACGGACGACGAGTGGCGTCTTTATTGGCCGCCTCGTTGTCCCGTTGTGGCATCGGTATCGTCAGCGGGCTGGCATTGGGCATCGACGCAGCGGCGCATGCCGGTGCCCTGGACAATCACGGATTCACCATCGTGGTTGCGGCTCACGGGTTGAATCATGTTTATCCACGCCGGCACCGAGAGTTGGCGGCCCGGATATTGGAAAATGGGGTCCTGGTTTCTGAGTATCCCCCTGGGGTGCCGCCCCGGCGATTTCATTTTCCACAACGCAACCGAATTATAAGCGGACTATCCCTGGGGACACTGGTGGTGGAGGCAACGGTAAGAAGCGGCTCGTTGATCACGGCACGCTCGGCGCTCGAGCAAAACCGTGAGGTGTTCGCCATCCCAGGACCAATACACTCGCCGCTCTCCAGGGGGACCAACGATTTGATCCGACAAGGCGCAAAACTCGTCGAGTGCGTTGAAGACGTCCTGGTGGAATTACCGCTGAGCAAGTCGCCGTCGATATTGAGTCCTCCAAGATCATCCAAATCCATACCCGAGGAATATAGACAATTGTTAACACATATGGGATACGATCCAGTCAATGTGGACACACTGGTGGCGCGTAGTGGATTGACGGCAGAGAGCGTTTCCTCCATGCTGTTAAAAATGGAGATTGTAGGTTTAGTCGACGCGTTTGCAGGTCAAAGCTATATTAGAACGGTAGATCGTTAAATAAAAAGGAATGATTGTGTATGAAAGAAAATGTGCTTGATGTGCTGATGTACTTGTTCGAAAACTACGAAACCGACGATGCCAACGCGCACGAAGACCACGGCATGCTTGGTAAAGAGCTGTCGCAGGCGGGCTTTGGGCACGGCGAAATACGCAAAGCGTTCGATTGGTTGGAGGATCTGTCCCAAATGTGCGACGCGGGTGAGTCCGCGCCGACCGTTACCCGAGAGACTTCATTTAGATATTTTGTCGGCCACGAAACACACAGGCTCGATACAGAGGCGCGGGGGTTTTTGATGGCTTTGGAACAAGCCGGCATCTTGGACACACTGACCCGCGAGGTCGTGATCGACCGGATTTTGGCTCTGGAGACGCAAGAAATCGACCTCGATCAGGTAAAGTGGGTCACAATGATGGTGTTGGCCACTTGGCCGGGACATGACGATTTGGACAACTGGACAGAAGGCCTAGTGCTGAACGGCATCAAGGCCCACCTGCATTAATCAGCACGGTCGAGCGCGGTAGCTTTACCGGCAGAACGGTCTATATTTCTCCAGTAATCGATATCTTCGCGAGACGAACACCGATCCGCCGCCAGTTTGCATGTCTAAGAATCTCATTGTCGTCGAGTCGCCCACAAAGGCGAAAACCATTACCAAGTATCTCGGTAAGGACTTCCAGGCCATGGCTTCCTACGGCCACGTTCGGGACCTTATACCGAAACAGGGAGCGGTAGATCCCGACCATGACTTCAAAATGAATTACAAAGTCATCGAACGTAATAAAAAACATATCGATGCCATCAAAAAGGCATTGAAACAAGCGGATGCGCTCTACCTGGCGACCGATCCGGATCGGGAAGGCGAGGCGATTTCCTGGCATCTTTTTGAAATTCTCAAAGAGAGCAAAGCCCTCGTTGACAAGGCTGTGCATCGAGTAGAGTTCAACGAATTCACAAAAGACGCGATCCAAAATGCGGTCGCAAACCCACGCGACCTTTCCTCGAGTTTAGTCAATGCCCAACAAGCGCGACGGGCCTTGGATTATCTGGTTGGATTCAACCTATCTCCGCTGCTGTGGAAGAAGATCAGTCCCGGACTATCGGCTGGTCGGGTGCAAAGCCCGGCCCTTAGATTGATAGTCGAACGAGAGGAGGAAATCGAGAAATTCACGGCCCGGGAATATTGGACCGTCGAAGCGGACCTTCACAAGGACGGACAGGGGTTTGTTGCCAGGCTCACCCAGTTCGAGGGCGAGCGGGTGAAGCAATTTACAATAACCAGCGAGTCACGGGCCAACCAGGTTCAGCAGCGGTTGATCGAAAACACCAGGGGAGAGCTTAAGGTAGCCAAGGTTGAAAAGAAACAGCGCCGGCGTAATCCCTCCCCGCCATTCATCACTTCGACACTGCAACAGGAGGCGGCCCGCAAGCTGCGATTCGGCACCCAGAGGACAATGCGTGTCGCCCAGCAGCTTTATGAAGGAATCGAAATCGACGGGGCGAGCGTGGGTTTGATCAGTTACATGCGCACGGATTCCGTGCACCTGGCAGCAGACGCAGTCAAGGAAATTCGTGATTACATTGGGCGTCGCTTTGGCGCGGACAACGTACCCGCCAATCCACAGGTTTACAAAAATACGTCAAAAAATGCGCAGGAGGCGCATGAGGCGGTCCGACCGACCTCTGTTACAAGAGTACCGGACGAACTGAAACACGCATTGAGCGACGAACAGATGCAGCTTTATCAGCTCATCTGGAATCGCACAGTCGCCAGTCAGATGATTCACGCAACCCTAGACACAGTATCCGTCGACTTCGAAGCCGGAACCGGAAATTTTCTGCGGGCTACCGGATCAACCATAACGAATCCCGGCTTCCTGGCCATTTATATAGAAGGCCGTGACGACAACAATAAGTCTGTAGACGACGGAAAAATGCTTCCGCTCCTCGCGCCCGGAGACCTCGTGATTGTGAGTGAAATCCGTAAGGAGCAGCACTTCACCGAACCACCGCCCCGCTACACGGAGGCCAGCCTTGTGAAATCCCTCGAGGCGTACGGGATTGGGCGGCCGTCTACGTACGCCAGCATCATCTCGACTTTGCTGCAGCGTGATTATGTAACCTTGGAGGCGCGGCGCTTTCGTCCGACGGATATGGGCCGGGTAGTAAATAGTTTCCTGTCGACTCAGTTCGCAAAGTATGTGGACTACGAGTTTACGGCCAAGCTCGAAGATCAGCTGGATTCAGTTTCGCGGGGAGAACACGACTGGATCAAGATCATGCATGAGTTCTGGACACCCTTCAAAAGCCAAGTAGAGGAAAAGGAGCAGGTGCCACGTGCGGAGGCGGCCCAAGTACGACAACTGGGAACGGATCCAAAGACCGGTAAACCGGTCAGCGCGCGCATGGGGCGTTACGGTCCGTTTGTCCAGATCGGAACCCGTGAGGATGATGAGAAACCTCGTTTTGCCGGGCTCCGCCCGGGTCAAAAAATGAACGAGATTACCCTAGAGGATGCCTTGGAATTGTTCAAACTGCCTCGGGAGCTGGGGATTAGCCCGTCCGGCGAGAAGATCTCCGTCAACATCGGGCGGTTCGGACCCTATGTTCGATACGACAACAAGTATGTCTCTATCAAGGACGACGATCCCTTCACTATCTCGCTGGAGCGCGCGCTGGAACTGGTGGCCGACAAGAAAACTTCCGACGCGAACCGTGTGATCAAGACCTTTGACAGCTCCGATTTCCAGGTGCTCCGGGGTCGCTATGGACCGTATATCACCAACGGTAAGAAAAACGTCAGAGTGCCCAATGGTACGGAACCAGAGTCCTTGACCCTGGAGCAGTGCACCGATCTGCTCGCCAACGCGCCGCTACGCAGCGCAAAGACTAAAAAGAAAAAGAAGAAAAGCAGCAGGAAGAAAAGCAGCAGAAAGACTACCGCCCGCTAGCCTGCATATTGCACCAAGGATCCCGGAAGCTGGCGAAGGGATCGGGCGTTGATCTAGATCATTCAATCGACCGAGTTGCCGGCCCGGCTGTTCGAGGAACTCATTTGAACCGCCAGTGCTTCGACAGCATTGATATTCGCGCGCTGCATTGGCCTGCCCTCCACTGGACAGAGTGGCGCCTCTCGTAGTTGTTTCAAGGTGAAGGACAATATTTCTACAATCCTATCCTCAGCGCGGAATCGAAATCCAGGGATCAGCCGGTAACGCTTGCCGGCGAAACGAACCCGCCTGTCGAAAATTTCACTGGGAATGTGGTGATGAGCGAGATGACGAACAACATCCTCTGGATTGTCAGCGAACAAATGTAACTCGATAGGCGTGTGTTTCGTGATGCTGCCGCGCAGTAAGGCACCGACCAAACGCGGCTCAAACGGCAGAAACAATCGCATCAACTCGGCTGCCTTCTGGTGGACTCGCCCCAATTCTTCGGCCAACCAGCGCCCTCGAAACAAGCGGATTCGCGCGAGCAACGCTGAATCAATTTCCCTATTCGCCGGCAAGGGCGTTCGACGAAGATCCAAACCTAGGCGTTCGCATGCCTTCAATTTTGCCACGCGGTAATCACGAACGGCTTCTTCATCCATGACTCGAGCAGCGGCCTCACACACCGCCCGGCGCGTGAACTCGTCCGAACGATTACCATGGCCCGCTCGCCTGGGTCTTTGGCTGTCCCGGCCCGTCATATTCAAAACAGCCCCTCAGGTACCGGTAACGCTCCGGGCGCGGAGGATGCCTGGGGCCGGTCGGCCAGCGGACCGTCAGAAGATGGCGCCGGCGCAGTGCCCACCACGAAATACTCTTTGTAGCCCTGCGGATCAGTGGTAGAGGTCGCCAGGCCAGTCTCGGCGGAGACAAAACGGTCTACGACATTGTCCGGTTGCCGCAGCGGCTTTTCCGGCAGGCCTTTTAACGCAACCCGCATGTACTCGATCCAGATCGGCAGCGCTGCTCTGGATCCGGCTTCGCCACGACCCAGGGTCCCGGCGTCATCGAACCCGACCCACACCGTCGTAACAAGGTCGGAATTAAAACCCGAAAACCAGGCATCCCGAAAATCGTTGGTGGTGCCAGTCTTACCCGCCAGATCGTTTCGGCCCAACTGCAAGGCGCGACGTCCGGTGCCGACCCGTACAACATCGCGCATCATGCTGGTCATCAGATACCAATTCTCGGGCCGCAACACTCGCAACGCTTGCCGTGGCGATACCGCCTCAGCGCTGTAGGCGGTTTGCGGCAGCCTGGGGATACAGCCGCCACATACGATGGTCGGATTGGCTTGCTCGACAACTTGTCCGTCGCGGTTCTCTACCCAATCTATGAAATAAGGCTCCACCCGGAATCCACCATTGGCGAACACAGCATAGGCGCCTACCATTTCCATGGGAGTCAACGTTCCCGCTCCCAACGCCAGAGACAGGCCACGTGGCAGGCGCTTACTGTCCAGACCTAACCGCGTCATATGATCCATCGTGGCATTTACACCGAGGGCACGCACAACTCGTACGGAAACCAAGTTCAAAGATAGACTCAATGCCTTACGCAAGCGCGTGGGCCCAAAAAATTTTCCACTGTAGTTCTCCGGTCGCCACACGGTGCTGCGTGCGGCGTCGGGCACTACAATCGGAGCGCCGCTGACTAAGGTCGCTGGCGTAAATCCGTGGTCCAGCGCAGCGGAGTAAATAAACGGTTTGATATTGGACCCCGGCTGACGTTGAGCCTGCGTGGCCCGGTTGAACTTGCTCAAATAGAAATCGAATCCTCCGGTAAGCGCCAACACCGCTCCATCTGCGGGACGTAAAGACACCAATGCGCCTTCTACCCTTGGCAGCTGCGAAAGCCGCCACCCCTTATCCGTGTTCTGCACATAGACGACATCCCCAACCTTCATAACATCGGTCGCGCTTCGGGGTTCGTCGGATATAGTATCGGGGCTAATGAATCGCTTGGCCCACGAAAGTCCGGACCAAACGACTTCAATCACTGCACGGTCTCGGTTGTACAGCTTGGCGGCCTTAGCCTGCACCTCAATGACAATAGCAGGAATCAAATCGTCACTGCGTGGCCAGTCGTTGAGCAGGCGATCCATTTCCTCAACAGTGGTGGCATCGTTGAGCGCATGATGCGCCACTGGTCCACGGTAACCGTGTCGACGGTCGTATCGTATGAGTCCGTCTCGCAGCGATCGGTTAGCAGCGCGCTGGAGGGTTGTTTTTACAGTGGTGAAAACCTTCAGTCCCCGCCAGTAAGCGTCTTCCCCATAGCGGTCGACCATGTGCGCCCGAACCATCTCGGCAAGGTAGGGAGCCACGACGTCGGCCTCGGTCACATGCTTGCGCGCAGTAATTGCGGCGCCACTAGCCTTCCGGAACTCCTCGTCCGAAAGGTGACCGAGCTGATGCATTCGCCGCAGCACATAATCGCGGCGGTTGACAGCGTAATCAGGATTAGTGAGCGGATTGTCTCTCGATGGCGCCTTCGGTAATCCGGCCAGCATCGCGATCTGCGCCAGATTCAACTGGTCGAGCGGTTTGTCGTAATAGACCCGCGCAGCAGCTGCAAACCCATAGGCGCGGTGACCGAGGAAAATCTTGTTCAGATACAGTTCAAGAATTTCCGCTTTGGTCAGTGCGCGCTCCAGCCGGAACGCCAACATCATTTCCTTAAGCTTGCGGGTATACGTTTTTTCCGGAGAAAGGAAATAGTTTCTGGCCACCTGCATGGTGATGGTGCTGGCGCCTTGCTCATGACCGCGCGATCTCAGGTTGGCGATAGCGGCGCGGACAACACCGGTGAGATCAACCCCCGGGTGATGGAAGAAAGCATCGTCCTCGGCAGCCAGCACGGCGTTGATCAGGGGCCGCGGAACCGCTTCCATCTTCACCGGTTCCCGCAACTCTTCACCATATTCGGCAATCAGGTCACCTTCTGCTGAATAGATGCGCAACGGCACCTTCAGGCGAACGTCCTTAATCGACTCGATCGTCGGCAACTGCGGCAGCAGGGACAGCGTGTAAAGGGCCAACGCCAACGCAATGGCCATGGCCACGCCAAACAAGATGGCGAACAGCCCAAACAGCCCGCGGAACATCCAATACATGTTAATAAATGAAAAATCGGTCTAGAAACCGGCTAAGCTTACTACAGCTGGCCCGGAAACGGCGGATCCACATTTGTCAGTCCCACCACGATCGTCTATAGTTTTGTGATAATCTAACGTAATTTGGTACATTAAGCATATAACTCGTGGATCTGAAAGGAGGAATCTGGCTCTGTTCCAAAAGACCTCACCCAGCTTACTCGGTCTCGACATCAGTTCTTCGGCGGTAAAACTGCTGGAGCTGGCGAAGAGCGGTAGTCACTACCGAGTCGAACGATATTCTGTGGAGCCCTTGCCGCAGAATTCGATGGTGGAGAACGCCATTACCGACGTCGAACAGGTAGGCCGAAGCGTGGATCGGGTTGTCAAAAGATCCGGCACCAAGACCAGGGGAGTCGCCGTAGCGGTGTCGGCGTCTCACGTCATTACCAAGACCATCGTAATGCCCACCGGCCTGAAGGACCAGGAGCTTGAGCAACAGATAGAGATGGAGGCGGATCACTACATCCCGTACCCCCTCGAGGAGGTGAATCTAGATTTCGAGATTCTCGGGCCTTCAGAGAGCAATGCCAACGAAAATGAAGTGATAATTGCCGCCTGCCGCAAAGAGATTGTGGACGATTATGTCGCAGTGGTAGAGAGATCCGGTTTGCGGCCTGAAATCATAGACGTTGACGCTTTCGCGATGGAAAACGCGTTCTCATTAATAGCGCGTCAGTTACCGGGAGGAGGTATGGAAAAATCCATTGCGATTCTGGATTTCGGTGCTACCACGACACACATGAACGTGATGCACAACAACCGATCTGTGTACAATCGCGATCACACATTCGGCGGACGTCAGTTGACCGAAGAAATCCAACGCCGTTACGGCCTGTCCTACGAGGAAGCGGGCCTGGCGAAGAAAGTCGGAGGACTGCCGGATAACTATCAAACCGATATCTTGCAGCCGTTCATGGAGGCAATGTGTCAGGAAACCATGCGCGCACTCCAGTTTTTCTACTCGTCGACTCCGTTTAATAGTGTCGACCAGATCTTGCTGGCGGGTGGCTGCGCACAGATCGCCAATATCGATGAATTGATTACTGACCGACTGAATATACCGACCAACGTCGCAAACCCCTTCTCCAGCATGTCTTTGGCGTCTCGAATAAAGCCACAGACATTGAGCATGGACGCATCATCGATGATGGTGGCTTGCGGTTTGGCAATGCGGAGCTTTGACACATGACCCGAATAAATTTACTGCCGTGGCGAGACATACTACGGCGCGAACGGGACCGGCAGTTGATGGTCGGCAGCATTGGAATCTGGATAGTCATGGGGTTGTTGGTGTTTTACGGTTGGTGGCATATGAACAGCTTGATCGAGTACCAGTCCGACCGCAACGCCTATTTGAAAACTGAAACTAAGAAGCTGGACAAGCAAATCAAAGAAATTCGCCAGATTAAACAGCGTAAAGAGTCGCTGTTAGCGCGAATGGACGTCATCCAAAGATTGCAGGCTAATCGTACTCAAATTGTCCATGTATTTGACGACATCGTGAGAAAACTCCCTAAGGGCGTGTACTTCACGAGTCTTAAGAAGAAACGCCGCAACATCACGCTGGCCGGGTTTGCACAGTCGAACGCCCGTATTTCAACGCTAATGAGAAACCTGGATGCATCAGACTGGTTTGCCAACCCAAGATTAAATGTTATTGACGTGACACCACGCAGTGGTACAAGGGTCAGCAAGTTTACTCTGCAGATCAAACAGCGGACCAGCAAGAAAAAACCAGCTGGTAAGGATGTGATCAGCAAACGCATCGCCACCGATAGGAAGGGCTGATCTTATGGCCTTACGAGACTTAGAAAACCTGGATATCAATGACATCGGCTCCTGGCCCCTTTGGCTGAAAATCACGAGCGCCGCGCTCATATCCATACTCATACTTCTCGCTGGCTACTGGTTTGTGATCAAGGACCAGCTCGAAAGCCTGCAGAAAGCCCAGCGGACCGAGGTTAAATTGAAGGACGGTTACCTCAAGAAGAAGGCGTTAGCCATAAACCTCGAAGCTTATCGGCAGCAGATGAAGGAGATCGAAGAAAATTTCGGTGTCATGCTCAAACAACTACCGGACAAGACCGAAGTGCCGGATTTGTTGATAGATATCACCCAGGCCGGGTTGGGGCGCGGTCTTCAATTCGAGACGTTCAAACCGCAGCGTAGCAAACAGGCAGACTTTTACGCCGAAATGCCCATCAATCTGACCGTGAGCGGCACTTATCACCAGTTGGGTGAATTCGTCAGCGACCTCGCAGCGCTGCCGAGAATCGTTACTATTGGCGACCTAAACCTCACGCCTGTCAAGGGTTCTAAACGACTCAAGATGTCGGCGACAACAAAGACCTATCACTATCTGGACGAAAACCAGATTCAGAAACGGGCCAAGGCCAAAAAGAAGGGCAAACGCCGGAGAAGGTGACCACCATGACTCGCCTCGCCGTGTTACCCTTGACGCTCGTACTGGCCATCGCCGGTTGCAGTGAAGGTGATATCAGCGACCTACGTCAGTTTGTTAAGAACGCTCACAAAGATCGCAAACCCCGAATAGAGCCACTACCGAGAATCCGGCCTTACGAGACGTATACCTACACCGCTACCAATCTTACAGACCCGTTTTCCTCCGGCAATCTGCAACGCCGCAAACCTACGGCGGAGGACAGCGGCCTGCGCCCCGACGTCAATCGGCGCAAGGAACCGCTGGAGCAGTTTCCGCTTGACTCGCTCCGTATGGTGGGCACACTGGCCAAGGGCGAAGCCTCCTGGGCTGTTATTCGTGCGCCCGACGGCACCGTTCACCGTATCGGCCACGGAAACTATTTGGGACAGAACTACGGAAAGGTCACTTTAATCAGCGACGAGAAACTCGGCGTCAAAGAGCTCGTCCAGGGCCCGAATGGAAATTGGGTGGAACGTGAGACCAATATCGCCATTGTCAGATAAATCGAACGAACAAGACTCCGCGACATGGAGCATATTGATATGAAAATGGTTAATAAATCGTTGGTACGATTCGCGGTAACCGCCTTGAGTTGGGCGCTGCCACTATCCACTTACAGCGCCGAACTCAAGAGCCTGAGTTGGGCCGAGGACCTCCCCGAGGCCGCCCTACGACTCGAAATGGATGCTGTGGCATCGCACAACATGGAAATTTTGGACGACGGACGACGGCTGAGAGTAAGTTTCGCAGAAACAACACTGGGTGCCGATGCCGTCGACATCTCAGGGCAAGGGCCCGTAAAAGGCGTGTTTCCATACCTTTCCGACAGCGGGCGCTCGGTACACGTCGACCTGCTCATGCGTGAGCCCGGTACCCTGGTGGTACAAGCAACGGACTATGGATTCGTAGTCAAACCCATGGTCACGGCAGCCGCAGCTGAGGTAGCGGAGCCGGAGCGCCCAGCGCAGCCGCAAGAAACGCCGGCCCAGCTTGCCCAGGCACCGGAAGCGGCCACCCAGGCGCCGATTCCAGCACCACCGGCGGCGAACGAGATAACCAACATCCAGTTTTCACCGCTGGCCGGTGGCCGCGTTCAAATCAATATCGAGACCAAGTCCAGACCGGAGGCCCCGGGCAGCTTCAGCACCAATAAACCGCCGCGTTTGGCGCTTGATTTTTTCGGCGTCCGAAATGCGTTGACGCAGAACGTAACCAAAATTAATACCGGAGCGGTCGACAGCATCGTAGTGGTGGAGACCGACGACCGCACGCGTGTCGTGCTGAATCTCGTCCGGCCTGTGTCGTATGACACACAGATCAACGACGATGGGATGGTGCTCGTTCTCGAGAGTGCCGCAGGCGGCATTGCCCGGAGCGTCGCCCCGAAAACGACTAGATTCGCGAAGGCGAGCAGGACCAGCGCCCATAGTATCGAACGCATAGACTTCAGGCGCAACAAGGAGGGCGGTGGCAAAATCATCATTGATCTATCGGACCCCACGGTAGGGATCGATATCCGCCAGGAGGCGGGCGAGATTATCGTCGATATTCTGGATACCAAACTTCCCGCGGAATTGGAACGGCGGCTTGATGTCGTCGACTTCGCGACTCCAGTCCAAACCATCGATGCGTTCCAGCAAGGCAGGGATGTGCGTGTGGTCATCCTGCCCACGGGGAACTACGATCATCTCGCCTATCAGGCGGGAAATGTGTTTACCGTGAACGTCAATCCCATCATTGAGGAGGAAGAAGAGAAGAAAAAGGACGAATTCGGCTATTCGGGGGAGCGGCTTTCACTCAATTTTCAGAAGATAAGCGTGCGGGCGGCCCTGCAAGTGATTGCAGATTTCACCGGACTCAACTTCGTTACCAGCGATTCTGTCAAGGGTGAATTGACACTGCGATTGAAGGACGTGCCCTGGGATCAAGCACTGGACATCATCCTGCAGACCCGTGGGCTGGGCATGCGTCAGAAGGGCAACGTCGTCTGGGTTGCGCCCGCCAATGAAATCGCCGCCAGAGAGCGCGCCGAGCTGGAAGCAAGCCGGCAAGTCACTGAATTGGAACCCCTGGTCTCGGAGCTGATACAGATCAATTACGCCAGAGCCCGTGACATCGCCAAGCTGTTGAGGTCGATCCGCGCCGTGGACACCGGAGTTACTCCATCCTTGTTCGGTAGTGTGAGTGTCGCTCAAGTTGAAACAGTCAGTAACTCTCTACTGTCGTCCCGCGGCAACGTGACGGTCGACAAACGGACCAATTCCATCCTCATTCAAGACACCGCGCGCAAGATCGCCGAAGTGCGCGGATTGATCGCAAAGCTGGATAAACCGGTGCGCCAGGTGCTGATCGAGACGCGTATCGTTGAAGCCAACGACGACTTCAGCCGCAACCTGGGAGCGCGGCTCGGATTCCAACGATTGACTCAAGACGCCCGTTTCCCCGGTATCAAAGACTCAAACATAGGCACCGCGATCGGCAGTGGCTCGTTGGCCGGTACAGAGACCATAGGCAACTCCTTCAATGATGGGACTCCGGATACCTTGGCCTACTCTACCGTACCCGATGGACTGGCGGTCAATCTTCCAGCCCCAGGCATCGGCGGCGACCCGGTGGCCTCCTATGCGTTCGAAATCTTCAAGGCCGGTACCGGATATGCACACCTGATCAGCCTCGAACTGTCCGCCCTGGAGGCCGAGGGTGAAGGTAAAGTCATCGCCAACCCGCGCTTGATCACCGCTAATCAGAGAGAGGCGCATATCGAACAGGGGCAGGAACGCGTGTTCACCACCAATGTTCTCGGCGTAGGCAGCGTGGTGACCAAAAAAGCGGTGCTGGGGTTGACCGTTACCCCGCAGATCACGCCGGACAACAACATCATACTGGACGTGTTCATCACTCAGGACACCTTCGTCAGCCCGACTGTCGACACGATCAACACCAAGCAGATCACCACTCAGGTGTTGCTGGAAAACGGTGAGACGGCGGTTATTGGCGGTATCTACCAGCAAGAATTTTCAGATGATATGACCAAAGTCCCGTACCTGGGAGACATACCATTGCTGGGAATACTGTTCCGCAAGAAATCCAAGCGGGACGAACGGACCGAATTGTTGATATTTTTGACGCCCCGCATCATCAGTCCGGAACTGAATGTCGGTTGAATACCCCGAGTGGTTCCGTTTGGGTGGTCGGTGTCTTCGCCGCCGCACCCGTTGATCGTCAGTTACCGGACGTTATTGCGATTTTCATTCACTGCGGCCGAGATACCGCAGGCGCGTTGCTTCGAATACCCAGTAAGGTCTGAAAACGAACCGACCGGAAGTAATCGGTGTGGCCCGTAACATAATATTAATCGGCCCAATGGGCGTTGGTAAAACTACCATTGGCCGCAAACTTGCAGCGCAGTTGAAAAAAGAATTTATCGACTCTGATCAAGAAATTGAAAAACGCACCGGAGTCACCATCGGTATCATTTTTGATATCGAGGGAGAGGAAGGATTCCGAAAGCGCGAGTGCGCGATGTTGGAAGCACTTTGTCAAAAGGACAATATCGTCCTGGCGACCGGCGGTGGTGCCGTATTGTGTGAGCACAACCGCAAGAACATGCGTAAAAGTGGAACCGTCGTATACCTTCATGCCTCGGTAGACACCCAGCTCAAACGCACCGCCAGCGCAAAAAACCGCCCACTGCTGAACACCGACGACCCACGCCGCGAACTGGAAGCGTTGATGAGCGCTCGTGAACCCTTCTACCGTCAGGAAGCCGATATTGTGATTAACGCGGACGACCGCTCACCCACGAATGTTGTACTGGAGATCGTCCGTCGGCTGGGAAAGGCACGGTGACCCAAATAACGCTGACCGTGGAACTGGGCGCCCGACGCTACCCCATCTTCATCGGGCCGCAACTTCTGGGCCAAGCGCACTTGCTGCGCCCCCACATACCGGGGCACCAGGTGATGATCGTGACCAACGAGACGGTCGGGCCATTGTATCTGGAGCTCTTGAGACAGGGCTTGAGTGGCCTGGACGTGCATGTTTGTGTCCTGCCCGATGGTGAGGAGTACAAAAACCTGACCACCCTGGACACCATTTTCAACGCCCTGCTGGCGGTACCTTGCAACCGCCAGACCAGCGTGCTGGCTCTGGGCGGTGGTGTGGTGGGCGACATGGCGGGGTTTGCGGCGGCATGTTACCAGCGCGGGGTGCCGTATGTTCAGGTACCGACCACCTTGCTGGCGCAGGTGGATTCATCTGTGGGAGGTAAAACGGCCGTTAATCATCGGCTCGGCAAGAATATGATCGGTGCTTTTTACCAGCCTCGTGCCGTGATTGCCGACACCGACACGCTGAATTCGTTGGATGATCGGCAGCTACGCGCGGGGATTGCAGAAGTCGTCAAATACGGCCTGATCCGAGATCCCGAGTTTTTTGCCTGGTTGGAGCACAATCTAAGCGGCCTGCTGAATCGGGACCCGGACGCCGTCGCGTTTGCGGTGGAGCGCTGTTGCCGAAACAAAGCGGAAGTAGTTGCCGCTGATGAGCATGAGCGGGGCAAACGCGCTTTACTCAATCTCGGTCATACATTCGGTCATGCAATCGAGACCGCGGTCGGATATGGCCGCTGCTTGCACGGCGAAGCGGTGGCCACCGGTATGCAGATGGCGGCCTTTTTATCCCAACGCCTGGGGGACCTGAGCGCCACCGACTATGAGCGGGTCGTCAAGCTCATCGGCCGGACCGGACTGCCCGGCTGCCCCCCCAGCGGAATCACGCGATCCCAATTCCTGCGTCTCATGCAGGCGGATAAAAAAGTGGTTCACGGCAACATCCGCCTGATCCTCCTGCGGACGATCGGCCAGGCTTACGTGTGTCAGGATTATCCCCGGTCGCGACTGGAGGAAACATTGAGTCAGTTCGGTATCACTTCCTGATCACGGCACCGAGATGATTGGGCGCCCGGATCATCACCACGACGACCTAATTTCGCCCGCATGTTGCACAAAGGATCCCGGATGATGGCGACGGGACTTGTCCTGCGTGTAGTCGCAGGTTCGGGCGGCAAGGCCGCCACGCTATAGCGAAATGCACAGCCGTAGCCATGGATTGCCTGAAGCGCCAGTCCAGGCCTTCGAGATCGAGCCAACACCGGGATATGCGCCTGCCCGGGCGCAAAGTGTTACCCCACGCATTGATCGCGTATCTCAGGCCAGACAAATCGTTAGCGCTCCTTGTCGCCACGGCGCACTGCAATATGCAGGTTAGTGCAGTGCAGCAACCGGCGATTTCCGCCTCGCCCTACCAGCCCTTTGCATTACAAAATAAGGGCCAATTATCAGCAGCTTATGTAATCTCTACCGAACTATAATCACATTCGGGGGGCCGGTGAGCTTGAGACCTGTGGACGCCGGATGATACAGTCGCTGGCCGCTGTCGTTCCGCCGGGGGAACGACAGCGTCTCTGAACACTAAGCGCCGCCAACGAGTGGTACGCCGCCACCACGCGCAGTTGGGTGTCCCCTTGACACGATCATAGGGAGGCATTGTTGACACTCGACGCCCTGGGGCCGGACGCAAATGTGGAGAAACGTTTATGACGGGCCACTATAGAAACGCCCTGACTAAAAATGTAACACGTGGCTTGCCGGACACCTGCGGCCTTTACGACTCCAGCTTCGAGCACGACAGCTGCGGGGTCGGCTTTATCTGTGATATCGAGGGTCGACCTAGTAATCAGATCGTCCAAGACGCTGATCATATCAATTGCTGCATGGTCCACCGCGGCGGGGTGGGTTATGAAAAGAACACTGGTGACGGCGCCGGAATCTTAACTGCCCTTCCCGACAAGTTGCTGCGCAAGCTTTCCTTAAATGAACTCGGCGTGACATTACCCCAATCCGGCCGCTATGGTGCCGGAATTGTCTTTCTCCCACGCAACCCGTTTGAGCGCAAACACTGCAAAGACACTTTTAACGCACGCATCACTGCTGAGGGTCAAACACTACTCGGCTGGCGGCCGGTCCCCGTCGACCCGGACGGCGCCGACATCGGTAAGGCTGCCAGGTCTGCGATGCCGCATATCGAGCAGTTGTTCATCGGGGCGAGTGAAGGGCTCGAAGGAGATGACTTCGAGCGAAAGCTGTATCTGATACGAAAACACGCGACCCATCTGCTGCGCGGGGACAGTAAGCTGGTGGAGCGGAAACTATTCTATGTCTGCAGCCTCTCCACCAAAGTTATTGTGTACAAAGGGATGCTCACACCGCAGCAGGTTTTTCCGTTTTTCAAGGACCTCAACGATCCGGATTACGAATCCCACCTGGCCATGGTGCACTCCCGATTCAGCACGAACACCTTCCCTTCTTGGGATCGCGCGCAACCGAATCGGTTCATGAGCCACAACGGCGAAATCAACACCCTGCTTGGCAATAAGAATTGGATGAACGCCCGCGAGGGAGTGGTGAGTTCAGCGCAGTTCGAAGACGATTTACAAAAACTGTTCCCGGTGGTCGAGGAGGATTGTTCGGATTCGGGCACCTTTGACAATGTACTCGAGTTCATGTTGATGACCGGGCGCACGTTGCAGGAAGCCATCATGATGATGATTCCAGAGGCTTGGCAACGGCACCCGAACATGCCCGCTGACAAAAGGGCGTTTTACGAATTCCACTCCTGCCTCATGGAACCGTGGGATGGCCCCGCCTCCATCGCCTTCACCGACGGTAATTATATAGGTGCAGTGCTCGATCGAAATGGTTTGCGTCCCAGCCGCTACTACGTCACCGATGACGGCAAATGCATCATGGCGTCGGAGGTGGGGGTGTTGCCCGTCGACCCCGAACGGGTGATCGAGAAGGGTCGTCTAAGGCCCGGCCGAATATTTCTGATTGATTTCGAGCAGGGTCGCATGATCCCCGACGAGGAGGTCAAGTCCGAGTGGGCGCGTCGACGACCTTATATGGAGTGGCTCGATCGCCAGCGCATCAACCTCGAAGAGTTGGAACCGAATCGGGAGGCACATGGGTTTGATCCCGAAAGCCTGCTGCCCCGGATGCAGGCTTTCGGCTACACCACCGAAACCATGCAGTTCATGCTGCTGCCCATGGTTAAAGAGCTTAGGGATCCATTGGGTTCCATGGGCAACGACGCGGCCCTTGCCGTGCTCTCCGACAAACCACGCATGCTGTATGACTATTTCAAACAATTGTTTGCCCAGGTCACCAATCCAGCCATCGATTCCATACGCGAGGAGGTCATCATGGGGCTCGAGTGCTACATCGGGCCCGAAGACAATCTGCTTGAGAGCACGGAACAACATGCCCATCGCCTGCGAATACCACACCCCATATTGTCCAACGAGGAGCTCACCACGCTCAAGCACATCGACCACCGTGGCTGGAAATGTCGCACGGTAGATATCACGTTTCCCGAAGGCTCGGGGAGCGCCGGTCTACTATCGGCGTTGGATAGGATCTGCAGCGAGGCCAGCGAGGCGATTGTAGGAGGCTATAGCCTCATCGTGTTGTCCGACCGCAAAATCGGGCCTGATAATCTACCGGTTAGTGCGCTGCTTGCCACCGGCGCCGTGCATCACCATCTGGTTCGTACTCACGCGCGGACCCGTATCGGCCTTGTGATTGAGACCGGCGAAGCCCGGGAAGTGCATCATCATTGCCTGTTGATCGGTTACGGCGCAGACGCCATTAATCCCTACCTCGCCTTCGAGGCACTGTGGCAGGCTCGCCGTGATCGGGCCTTCGACGACGTGGACCACATCAATTGTGACGACGACGTCGTCACCGCCTACCGCAAAGGCACCGCAAAGGGGATGTTCAAGGTTATGGCCAAGATGGGCATTTCCACTCTGCAGTCTTACAAAGGCGCGCAAATTTTTGAGGCCGTCGGACTGGCCGATGAAGTCATCGAACGCTGCTTCACTGGGACCGCCAGCCGTGTCCAAGGTGCTGGCTTTGATGTGCTCACCGATGAAATGCAGCGCAGGCATGACGTCGGTTATCCGCCGCGGGACATCGTGCGCCTGCCGGTACTGCCCAATCCCGGTGACTTTCACTGGCGTCGGGGTGGCGATCGACACATGTGGGATCCTCAATCAGTGGCCGATCTGCAGGTTGCGGTGCGGCGCAACAGCGCCGACACCTACCGGGAGTTCGCGGATCACGCAAACCGGGAAAGCACCCGACACAGTGCACTACGGGGATTGCTGGACTTCAAACCAGGTGCCAATGGCGGTCCGATTCCGCTGAACGAGGTGGAGGACGAGACCGAGATCGTCAAACGGTTTGCGACCGGGGCCATGAGTTTCGGGTCCATCTCCCAAGAGGCCCACGAGACCCTGGCCATCGCGATGAATCGGATCGGCGGAAAATCCAACACCGGCGAGGGCGGCGAAGACCCGGAGCGATTCAAACCATTGCCGAACGGTGATTCGAAACGCTCGGCCATCAAACAAGTGGCCAGCGGGCGCTTTGGCGTCACCATCAATTATCTGTCGAACGCGGATGAGCTGCAGATCAAGATCGTACAGGGCGCCAAGCCGGGGGAAGGCGGCGAGTTACCCGGGCTCAAGGTGGACGATTTTATCGCTTCGATTCGGCACTCAACACCGGGGGTTGGCCTTATCAGTCCCCCGCCGCATCACGATATTTATTCGATTGAAGACATCGCCCAGTTGATTCACGATCTCAAAAACGCCAATCCCGAGGCCAGAATCAGTGTCAAGCTGGGGGCCGAGATTGGTGTCGGCACCGTCGCCGCGGGGGTGACCAAGGCCCGGGCCGATCATTTGGTCATAGCCGGTGATTCCGGGGGAACCGGCGCATCGCCGTTGACATCGATCAAGCACGCGGGCGTGCCCTGGGAGCTTGGTGTTGCCGAGACCCACCAGACCCTGGTGATGAATAATCTGCGCTCCAGAGTCGTTTTACAGACCGACGGTCAACTCAAAACCGGCCGGGACGTCGCTGTGGCAGCGTTGCTCGGGGCTGAAGAGTTCGGCTTTGCCACCGCGCCCCTCATCGCCATGGGCTGCATCATGATGCGCAAGTGTCACCTCAATACCTGCCCCGTGGGCATCGCAACCCAAGACCCTGATCTGCGTAAAAAATTTCAAGGACAACCCGACCACGTAGTCAATTACTTTTTCATGGTGGCCGGGGAGCTGAGGTCCATCATGGCGGAGATGGGTTTTCGCACTGTCAACGATATGATTGGACGGGTTGATACATTGTCGGTCGATACGGCCACCGATCACTGGAAGGGTAAGGGCCTGGATTTGAGCGAGTTGCTGCGTCCTGCGGCCGAGCCCGAAAACTGCCTGGGCGTGTACTGTCAGCACCCCCAAGACCACGAACTCGAGCACGCGCTGGACAATCAACTTATCGAACTCGCGGAGCCTGCGCTCGCCCGGCGGGATAAGGTTTGTCACGAGCTACCGATCGTCAACACGAATCGTGTCGTGGGCGGGATGCTCTCCAATCGCATCATACGGCGTGTCGGGCCAAACATGCTTCCTGACAACACCATTCATTTCAAATTTTCGGGCAGTGCCGGACAAAGCTTCGGCGCATGGCTGGCTCGAGGTGTCACGCTGGAAGTCGAAGGCGACGCAAACGATTATGTCGGCAAGGGGCTGTCGGGCGGAAGAATCATTATCTATCCACCCCGCACAAGCCAATTCGTACCGGAGCATAATATTCTCATCGGCAATGTCGTGCTTTACGGGGCCACCAGCGGCGAATGCTTCTTCCGCGGAGTTGCCGCGGAGCGCTTCTGTGTAAGAAACAGTGGGGCCAATGCGGTGATCGAGGGCGTTGGCGATCACGGCTGTGAATACATGACCGGTGGCCGGGTCGTGGTGCTTGGTGAGACCGGACGGAATTTCGCGGCCGGCATGAGCGGGGGGATCGCGTATGTGTGGGACCCCAGTGGCTTGTTTGCCGATCGTTGTAATCTGGAGATGGTGGAACTGGAACGCACCGAAGAATTCGAAGACATCGAGGAGCTGAAGGCTCTCATTGATAAGCACCTTCGATACACAGCATCTGCCGTAGCCGGGCAAATCTTGGACAATTGGCCGAAGGCAGTGAGTCAATTCGTCAAGGTCATGCCCAGTGACTACAAGCGGGTACTGCTGTTGCGAAAACAGGCGGCACGCGACGAACTCACCGCCGAGGCTGTCTAGCGGCACAGGCTCGATACTCACCTGGACGAGATAATGTTCGACGCACCCAACGCAACGGCCGGCCACCCGTTGATTACCGGCACCCGCCCCAATCCAACAACCACGCAACGTAGTGGGCGGTTTCTGTCGTTGAGACATCGGCACCGGGCACACCCGATCGAGTTGATGCCCAATCGGGGGCCGCAATGGGCAAATTAACCGGGTTCAAGGAATTCCAGCGACAAGCTGCACCGTATCGGGACGGATCGTCCAGGATCCTGGATTTTGGTGAGATTTACACCAGCCACGACGAACAGCGCCTGCGAACCCAGGGTGCCCGGTGTATGGACTGCGGCGTGCCGTTCTGCCAGTCCCTGGACGGGTGTCCGATTCATAACCTGATTCCGGAATGGAATGACCTGGTTTATCGCGGTCAATGGCGCGAGGCCCTCGACCGGCTGCAGCAGACCAATAACTTCCCCGAGTTTACCGGTCGCGTCTGTCCTGCACCCTGTGAGGGTGCATGTGTACTGGGTATAACCGATCCAGCAGTTACCATAAAAAATATTGAGATGGCCATCATCGACCGTGGATTTGACGAGCACTGGGTCGTGCCGCACATCCCAAAGCAAAGGTCCGGACTCCATATCACCGTCATCGGCTCCGGCCCGGCGGGACTGGCCGCCGCTGCACAGCTGAACTCGGCCGGCCATCATGTGACCGTGTACGAGCGCGCGGACCGGGTTGGCGGTCTGCTTATGTACGGTATACCCAACATGAAACTCGATAAAGGCATTGTTGAACGGCGCGTCAACCTGCTTCGCGAGGAGGGAATTGAATTTGTCGTCAACGCGAAGATTGGGGACGGTGGCGATGCAAGCGTAGACATCCGCAGATTACTGGAACACAGCGACGCATTGTTGCTCGCCACTGGAGCCACCACACCCCGCGACCTGCCGATACCGGGCCGTAATCTCGACGGCATCCACTTCGCCATGGAATTTCTCAGCGCCAACACCAAGAGCCTGCTGGATTCCAATCTTCAAGATGGCCGTTTTTTGTCAGCCAAGGATAAGGACGTGATCGTGATCGGCGGCGGCGACACCGGAACGGACTGCCTCGGCACGTCTTTGCGCCACCAATGCCGATCTTTGGTCAATTTCGAGATCATGCCGCAGCCTCCGGCGACACGCACTGCGGACAACCCCTGGCCGACCTGGCCACGGATCTTCAGGGTTGACTACGGGCACGAGGAAGCGGCCAAACGGTTCGGCCGCGATCCCCGCGAGTATTGCATCTCTGGCAAGGAATTTATCGGCAAACAAGGCAGACTGACCGGGATTTGTACAGTAGCAATCGAATGGGAAGGTGGCCGTTTACAGGAGTTGCCCGGTACCGAGAAGGTGTGGCCGGCGGATCTCATACTCCTGTGCATGGGCTTTCTGGGCCCGGAACACGCCGTCTCCGACGCCTTGGGATTGGCTTATGACCAGCGTTCCAACTATCAAGCGGACTATGGGGTATACCAGACCAACATCCCGAAGGTGTTTGCGGCGGGTGATTGCCGCCGCGGGCAGTCGCTGGTGGTCAACGCCATTAACGAGGGCCGCGAGGCGGCCAGGGAGATAGATCGATTCCTGATGGGCGCTACTTTGCTGCCTTGATGGCCCGCGGCGCATCGAACCTAGATCTCGCGCTGGCAACATGCTCGTCTGAACGATCCGGCCCGTCCGCAAGCTGACCGGACCGTTCATCGCCTCAGTCGTCCGGTTCCACTATCGCTGTACCCGGTGCCCAGCCGGCCTGAGTTACCATAGACTTCCGGAATGTAAAGTAAACGAACGTCTTACCCGCATCGATCACCGGCGTTGCGGATGACCGTATGGAGTCCGGGCGGGCTCTAAACACGTGTTAGGACACAATTCATTCAGGAGACAAGCTTTATGGCCCACATCACCTTCGTACACGGCATCGCGAACAAGCCCCCGAAAGATCAGCTGATCGAAATATGGATCCGTTCACTGGCGAAAAATACCGGCCTGGATCTGGATGCCGAGGGCATCACCTCCGAGATGGTGTACTGGGCGGACGTACTCTATGCCGAACCCGACACGGGTATTGAAGGTGACGAACGTTTGGAGTCTCTGACCGAGTCGGTACCCGGGACCGCAGACGAAGACCTTGCGTGGCAGGCATCGCTGACCGGCGATGAGCAGGGCTTTGTAATGCGACTGGCGGAAAGGCTTGGACACGAAGCTGAGGCACCGGGGGGTGACGACGCCTACACACCGCCGCCGCCCGGAGAGGCGGAGGCCGTTGCATTCGAGCGGATTCCCTTGCCTTGGTTTGTCAAGCGCCGGTTGATGAAGATTCTACTGCGCGATGTTCATCACTACCTTTTTAACGCCGACTCCGAACCCCGGCCCGGAGAGCGTTATAAAGTATGCGATGAGATTCGTCGGCGATTTGTCGATGCGGTCCGGGTGGGCGGCGGCCAGACCGGGCCTCACATCGTCCTGTCACACAGCATGGGTACGGTAATCGCGTACGATTGCCTGAAACGTGTGGCCGACTGCCATCGCGTCGACGCGCTTATGACGGTTGGCAGTCCCCTGGGTCTGGACGAAATCCAAGACGTGCTCGGTGCAGATCCACCACCGAATTGGAGCCGCGAGGACGGGTTCCCGGCCGCCAAGGTTTCCGGCGACTGGATCAATGTCTTCGACCGGCTGGACCCGGTCTGCGGCTTTGATCCAAATTTCGCCAATGACTATCTTCAAGCCGGTCAGCGCGTCGTGCGGGATATCAACGAACAAAACTACGGCAAATGGCGTCACAGCATTGACAAGTACCTCGGCCAACCCAAGCTGCGCCAGGCCTTGCGGGGGATGTTGTTCGGGACCCCAGGGTAATGTCTGAGAAAGTGATAAGATCGCTTCGGCTCGCCCTGAGCAAAGCGATAAAGAACACGGATCGGGACGCCATCCGAGATGCTGCGGAGACCATCATCGGCGACATACGGGCGTCGAGCAAACCGCTTTCGCAGAGGATTGCCGAGGACCTGTTGAGTCAATTGCGCAGTGTACGCGAGTTCGAGCTCATGCAGCGCGTGTCCGATGCTTTGATCCAGTCCGGGCAGGACAGTCTACGTATCCGTCGGCAATATGCACAGTCCCTGCTCGATCAGGGCAATGTCACCGCTGGAATCGGCATTCTGAAACAGTTGCTCAGAGACAGCCGGCGCAAGGATCCCGCGGAACACGACGAGGCCTCGGGTCTACTGGGGCGTGCATACAAACAACTATACGTCGACGCCACCGGTATCCGGGGGGGGTGGGTGAATAACGCGCTGAGACAAAGCATCAAGCATTACCACCTCGCGTATAAAAATAATCCCAAAAACCTCTGGCATGGCGTCAACACCGTGGCCTTGATGCAGAGGGCTGAGCGGGACGGCATGCGCGTCGTGGGGTACCCCAAGCCAAAGCAATTGGCGGCCGACATTCTCACTGCCGTCACCAAGAAGCGCAGGCCGTCGCTGTGGGACATGGCAACAGCCGCGGAGGCGTGCATTGGGCTCGAAGACTATGAGGGCGCCCTGCGCTGGACTCAGCGCTACACCTCACAGGCCGCAGTAACGGCGTTTCATCTCGGCAGCTTGGAGCGTCAGCTGCGCGAGGTCTGGGGCCTGGCGCCCGACCGGCCTCCGGGCTCCAGGGTATTGCCGATTGTCCGCCGCGAATTATTGCGCCGGGAAGGTGCATCGGTTGAGTTTACCGGCATGGAAATTGCCGGGGCCCGGGCGTATCAGGACGCGGACGAGCCGCATCTGGAAAAAATCCTCGGCCGAACCGGCGTTCAGAGTTACCGCTGGTGGCTGACCGGCCTCGAACGCGCTCGCGCGGTGGCGCGCATCGGCCTGGAGATCGATCACGGAGCGGGTACCGGTTTTCTGCTCCGTGGTACGGATCTGGACGAGCGGCTGGGCAACGGTTTGTTTCTGATGACCAACGCCCATGTTATCAGTGACGACGCCGATGTTCCGGCCCTGCGTCCCGACGAGGTGGTGATCACGTTTCAAGCGCTTGATGAGGCGCACCAGGAGTACGAGGTAGATGATGTCCTGTTCACGTCACCACCGGGAGCACTGGATGCAACGTTGGTCAAATTGAACCAGCCGGTGATCGGGATTAAACCCTATCCCTTACACACCAGGCTGCCAACGCCTAACCGGGCGCGGGTTTACGTCATCGGCCATCCCCAGGGCGGTACCCTGTCGTTCTCGCTTCAAGACAACCTGTTGATCGCCCATAAGGCGCCCAAACTGCACTACCGGGCGCCCACCGAGCCAGGCAGTTCCGGCAGCCCCGTATTCAATGCGCAGTGGCGATTGATCGGTTTGCACCATGCCGGCAGCCAAAGTCTGAGAAGGTTGGACGGTCCGGGCACCTATGCGGCGAACGAAGGAATCTGGATCGAATCTATTCGCAAAGCGATCGTCGCCAGCCGCTGAGGGAGACTGGACATCCCTGGGCCACGTACAGCGCCCACCGATGCTAGCCCGCACACAAAGGCGGCTTCCGTAACGTCCTTGATCATCTCTCCCTGGCTCAAGACGTAACCCGTAGCAGACAGCTTGCCGGATTCGGCGTTCACCAACACCGCTACCTTCCAGAATTCCCGGGGTAGCCGAACCATCCCGCGGTAGAGTCGGTCGTCATCGCGCAGCACCGGACCGTTAAGGATAGATACATTTGAATTCAGGGCCGCGGAACGGTCCAGGACGTGATCCTCGAGTTCGTTCCACACCCTGCGGTTGAGCAGCAGCGTGTCACGCCAAATCTGCCTTTACGGCATCGCGAACGTACCGTTTTGAACAATCAGTTACGATCGTCCGTGACGCAGACGGCCGGTGTCCTATCCGGGCTCTGGCTGGACCAGCCAGAGCCCGGATACTGGCACAATATGCGGTTTAATCGAATCGAGGGGCGCTGCGGCGGCCTTGCCCGAGACAGCAGCGACCAACCGCGGCGGAACACCAAAATTACTCTGTAGTGGCGGCGACCCGGTGTTTCTGGATGCGGACATTCCAAGCACAGCAGTGTACGGTCAGGGACGTAATCACTGAATGTCCGCTGCCCAAGGGCCGGATAACCGAGGGCCTCCGGTGATTAACGGCAGCCGTCGCTCAGTGGGCCCGGCAATGCGCTGCATTCAGGACATTGCCGCAATCAGGTCAAAACTGCTGACGATGCCAACGATGTGGCGGGCGCTGCCCACCAAAACGTGGTGGATCTGATCGTTCACCATTCGTTCAGCCACCAGTCCAGCGGGGGCGTCGGGGGCCACAAACACCGCCCAGGGATTCATCACATCGCCCACGCTGAGCTCCGGCCCGAGTGCGTCTTTTAACTTATCGTTCTTCAGAAATCGGAGCGCCTGGACAACATCGGTCTTGGTTACAACACCGGCGATGATGCCGCTTTTCCTTTGCACCGGCGAGGCACTTATCCCCTCGGCAGTAAACAATTCCTCCAATTCGCTGATCACCATTGATGGGGGAACCGTTATGACCGGTGTCCTCATCACGTCTTTGGCTTTCATGGCAGCTCCATAGGCTGGCGTCTGGGGAGGTACCAAGGTCGTACGGAACCAAGCCCCATTATAGTCCCTTTATGATATCGTTATGCCCACATTTTTCACCGTCCGCGGCGGCCTCCATGTTACACCGAAGGCGAGCGTCGTTTTGAGTACAATATTCAATCAAATCGGACTACTTCACAACGCCTTGCAGAACCCAAACGATAACATCCCCCCCCGGGACCGGCTCATCTGTGCGTTGGACCTGCCGACTGTGGAGGCAGCACGTGCCCTCGTTGTCAATCTCGGAGACAGTGTCAGTTTCTACAAGCTGGGGCTCGAACTGTTCATGTCGGGAGACTATTTTTCGCTCGTGAATTGGCTGTGCGCCCGGGATAAAAAAGTGTTCGTGGATTTAAAGTTCTTTGACATTCCCGCCACCGTAGCCCGGGCGGTCGCCCAACTCAACGGACGCGGTATTACTTTCGCCACAGTCCATGGCAATGACGCCATGATGCGGGCAGCCGCAGAGGCCAAGGACGACATCAAAATATTGGCGGTCACAGTATTGACCAGCCTGGACCGCGGCGATCTGACGGATCTGGGATTTGACTGCGACCTGGAGGCCTTGGTCGAATCCCGGGCGCGGCGGGCGGTGGCTTACGGCTGTGATGGCGTAGTGGCGTCCGGCCGCGATGCGCGCCGCCTGCGGCAGTCGCTAGGTGGTGGTTTTCTGATCGTGGCGCCGGGCATCCGCCCGGTCGACAACGACGACGATCAGAAACGGGTGGTGACCGTACCGCAGGCGTTCGCCAACGGCGCAGATTACGTTGTCGTAGGACGGGCCATTCGAGACGCCGCGGATCCGCGAATCGCAGCGGAACGCTTACAGAGTGAAATCGACCGAGCCGTTAACGGATGAGAACCAAGGCGTGAGCCAATCAAACAACGATCGACTGCTGAGAGCGCTGCTGCGCCAACCGGTGGACCGCACACCCGTATGGGTCATGCGCCAGGCCGGACGCTATCTGCCCGAGTATCGGGCCACCCGCAAACAGGCCGGTGATTTCCTGACCCTATGCAAAACCCCGGAACTCGCCTGCAAGGTAACGCTGCAGCCCGTCGAGCGCTTCGAATTAGATGCGGCAATCTTGTTTTCCGACATTCTAACTATTCCGGACGCCATGGGTCTGGGGCTGACCATAAACGAGGGTGAGGGGCCGCGGTTTGCCAGACCCGTTCGCTCCCGACGCGATATCGATGCCCTGAAGATTCCGGACCCGGAGGGCGAGTTGCGTTACGTCATGGACGCAGTGCGCTTAATCCGCGCCGAACTCGGCGGCCGGGTACCGCTTATCGGTTTCGCCGGCAGTCCGTGGACGCTGGCCAGCTACATGGTCGAGGGACAAGGCAGCAGGGAATTCACGATCACCAAAACCATGCTTTACAACGATAGCGGAACGATGGAGAGGTTGTTGGAAATCGTAACGGCGAGTGTCATTGATTATCTCAATGCGCAGATTACCGCCGGGGTCCAGGTGGTCATGCTGTTCGACACCTGGGGCGGCCTGTTGTCGACCCGGGCATACGATCGGTTTTCACTGACGCCGATGCGCCGCATTATTGACAGTCTCATACGCAACATCGATGACACAAGAATACCAATAGTATTGTTCACCAAAGGAGGGGGCCAATGGTTGGAGCAAATCGCCGACAGTGGCTGCGACGCCATCGGCCTGGATTGGACCGTCGACATCGGCGCCGCCCGCCGCCGGGTAGGAGACCGTGTAGCGTTACAGGGCAATTTAGACCCCGCTGTGCTACACGCCTCCCCGGACCGGATCCGCGATGAAGTAAAAGCGGTGTTGGACGGATTCGGTCACGGCACTGGTCATGTATTCAACCTCGGACATGGCATCCAGCCCAGCGTGAATCCGGAACACCTCGGAGCCCTAGTCCAAGCGGTGCGCGAACTCAGCGTCTCCTATCACGAATAGCTGATGTATCGCGGGACTGGGACATTAGCCTTACGGGCGCACTGTTCCATGCGTTTTCCGGTCCTGCGGTGCATAATCATTCCTCAGCGACCATGATCTTTTCGCAACCGATCGAATCGGCCACCCCCCTGCGGCAGGCCATCCGTGACGCGTACCTGATGGATGAGACGGCGTGTGTTCAGCGTTGCATTGAATACGCCAATCTCGATACCACGACTCGGGAAGGGGTGTTCCAACAGGCTTGCAGAATCGTGCAACGGCTGCGCGACAGCGCCGACGCAAGTAAAGGCCTCGATGCGCTGTTACAGGAATACGACCTGTCCAGCGAAGAAGGCGTCGTATTGATGTGCCTTGCCGAAGCGCTGTTGCGTATACCTGATCCCGAGACCGCCGACCGGCTGATACGCGAGAAGCTGACACAGGGCGATTGGGTCGAGCACCTTGGTAAGAGCGATTCGGTTCTGGTCAACGCCTCCACCTGGGGACTGATGCTAACCGGGAGGCTGATACGCTTGGCGCCGCAAACCCGCCACGACCTGGGGGCATTCCTGAAAAACCTGGTGGCACGTGGAGGGGAGCCCCTAGTGCGGTTGGCCTTGAGGCAGGCGATGGAAGTCATCGGCCAACAATTTGTGCTTGGCAAATCGATTGAGCAGGCCCTGGAACGACGCCGGCAACCGGAATACCAGGCCGAACTGTATTCCTACGACATGCTCGGTGAGGCCGCGCTGACCGCCGACGACGCGCGGCGCTATTTCGATGCCTACGCTCACGCCATTGAGACCATCGGTAGGAGCGAACAGGCCGACGGCTGGAATGCCCCGGGAATTTCGGTCAAGCTTTCGGCACTGCATCCTCGCTATGTCTTTTCACAGCGCGGCCGGGTAACCGCCGAGCTCTCGCCCCGGCTAATGGAATTGGTGCGCCTGGCAAAACAGTTTGGACTGCTGATCACCATCGACGCAGAAGAGGCGGATCGCCTCGAGTTGTCACTCGACGTCTTTGCGCAAGTTTACGCTGACCCCGGCTTGTCAGATTGGTACGGCCTCGGCATTGCCGTTCAGGCCTATCAGAAACGTGCGCTGCCGGTACTGGACTGGCTGATGGATTTAGCGCAGCGCCACCGGCGCCCGATCCCCGTGCGCCTGGTAAAGGGCGCCTACTGGGACACTGAGATAAAGCGTGCCCAAGTCGAAGGGCTGATCGGCTATCCGGTCTTCACCCGGAAGTCGCACACGGACGTGGCGTATCTCGCCTGCACCCGGCACCTGCTGAACGCCAGATCGCATTTGTATCCTCAATTTGCGACCCACAATGCCCACACCATAGCGGCGGTCACCACGCTTGCCGGTAACGCCGAGTTTGAGTTTCAGCGCCTGCACGGTATGGGCAAGGCGCTGTACGCCCTGGTGCGGCAACATCAACCAGCCCTCCAGTGCCGGGTCTACGCCCCGGTGGGAAGCCACGCACGGTTGTTGCCGTATCTGGTAAGACGACTGCTGGAGAACGGCGCCAATACCTCGTTCGTGAACCGCATCGTTCACCGTGAGGTTCCCATCGAAGATGTGGTTGCGGATCCCATCGTCAGGGCCCGAGACGGGGGTTACGAGCCACATCCGCGCATCCCCCTGCCCGTGCACCTGTATGGCGAGCGGCGCAACGCGCTCGGTGTCAATCTCGCCGACATCAATGAACTGAGCGCATTGCAAGCCAAGATGGAGGCCGCGGACGCGGGGGAATGGCGGGCCTCGCCGCTCATAGACGGTGAACAGGACGGATCGGAGGAAGAACCAATTTTCAATCCAGCGCAACGACACCACCAGGTCGGCAGCGTATCTTGGTCCGACCCGGTACAGGTCAATAAGGCGTTGGCTGCAGCACGGCGCGGGTACGAGCGCTGGCGAATCACCCCGGCGGACGAACGCGCACGAATTCTGGAAGACGCGGCCGCTGTGTTGGAGGCGAATAAGGGACTGCTGATGACGTTGTGCATTCGCGAAGCGGGAAAAACCATCGCAGACGCAGCGGGGGAAGTTCGAGAGGCGATCGATTACTGCCGCTACTACGCACGGGAGGCACGCCAACAGCTGTCGATGCCTAGGACTCTGCACGGCCCCAGCGGCGAATTGAACACCCTGGGATTGTGTGGGAGGGGCGTGCTGGCCTGCATCAGTCCCTGGAACTTCCCGCTGGCCATATTTCTGGGGCAGGTCTCCGCGGCGCTGGCCGCTGGCAACTCTGTGGTTGCGAAACCGGCCGAACAGACGCCGCTGACGGCCTGTCAAGCAGTGCGAATGCTGTACGACGCTGGCCTCCCGAAAGACGTCGTCAGCCTGCTGACGGGAGACGGGAAGATCGGTGCGGCCCTGGTCGCCCATCCACAGATTGATGGTGTCCTGGTTACCGGTGGAACGGAGACCGCCAAAACCATTCAGAGGAGTTTAGCAGCGAAACCGGGGCCAATAGTGCCTTTAATCGCCGAGACCGGCGGTCAGAATGCGATGGTCGTCGACAGTTCAGCACTCGTCGAGCAGGTCGTCATCGACGCAATACAGTCGGCCTTCAACTGCGCGGGGCAGCGCTGCTCGGCGTTACGGGTGCTGTTCCTGCAAGCGGATGTAGCGCCACGAATCATCGAGGTGCTTACAGGTGCCATGACAGAGCTGAGCGTGGATGATCCTGCATTGTTGACCACGGATATCGGTCCACTGATTGATGAACATGCTCAGAACGCCATGCGTACGCACATTGAGCGGATTAAATCTCAGGCAACCATCCTGCAACGGTGTAGCCTTCCCGCTTCTACCGAGCAAGGCAGATTCTTCCCCCCCCATGCCGTCGAGATAGAGTCAATGTCTCTACTCGAGCGCGAAGTCTTCGGACCGATCCTGCATATAATTCGCTTCAGTGCAAACCGGCTTGACAAAGTTATCGAATCCATCAACGGGACCGGTTATGGGCTGACGCTGGGCATACACAGTCGCATCAACGAAACCGTTGAATTCATCGTTCAGCGCGCGCGTGTCGGCAACATATATGTCAATCGCAATATGATCGGTGCAGTTGTGGGCATACAGCCCTTCGGCGGCGAGGGACTGTCCGGCACCGGTCCCAAGGCTGGTGGCCCGAACTACCTGCTTGGTCTTAGCACTGAACGCACGGTCTCTAACAACATCGCTGCCGTGGGCGGCAATGCGGATCTGCTTTCCATAGTCGAGTAGGCGGGCCCGCATTTCAGGGCCGGAACAGCCCCGCCTCTATTCTTGGTCTACACAGGTGAATCCCGCAGCGTCTGTTTCAAGAAATAGCGACCTTCAATGCTCCAGCCTGCGAGGCGAGGATAGAGTTAGTACATTATGCGGGCCGGCGGTGCCGCACGGGATGGTGGTGAGGGGCAACGCCGAAACCGTTACGGGCGGGCTCGGTGGCGCGTCTCCCGCTGTTGCTCGGTGCCAAATACACCGGCCAGAGCACTGAGTTCGTCACCGAGCAGTTGAACAAGGTCGTCTACCGATAAAATACCGACCAAGGCGCCGTCCATGTTCACTACTGGTGTTCGGCGCACGCCTTTTGCACGCATGCGCTGGATGACATCCCACAGAGACTCATCCTCGTTCACCGTCAACAGTGGTTGACTCATTACATCGCCGACGGTCACACTGTCGCTGTCAACATCCACGGCTAACACCTCGATCACTAGATCGCGATCGGTGACGACCCCGATGGGGGCGTTATTCCCCGCCTCATCGTTGACGACGACCAGGCTCCCTACGTGATACTCACGCATCAACCGTGCGGCCGCTACGATTGACATCTCAGAGTGTGCGATTACTACGTCACGAGTGCAAACGGCGCCCACCGTCATCGCTGTCTCCCGCCATGGCTACGGCTACCAGTGTGGTTGCATGTTGCCCGAATATCATTGACTTACATCAAGTCCCCGACCGCCAGCAAGACACCGCGACCTCCGGCTCCATCCAGGGACGGGGTGCGTGGGCGCGTGCTGTCGGCAGCAGCTGACAACACGAGTAAAACGTCGGGGTCGCTGCGAACCAGAATAAATGGGACCGGCAACGGCAGTCGGAACAACCGAAACCCGGCACCCTGGGAGCTTGGCGACGGCAGCCGCCCACAGGTGCTCCCGGGGTTCTGGGTCATAGCTGTAGCAGCTGAACCCTCAGCGGCGCCGTGAATCGAAGATAATCTATATGCCAGTGAGGCCGCACGGCGGGCCGGCGGTGATGGTCCAACCGGGCTGCCAAACCACCTGGACCGAAAGCGCTACCGGCGTAAAGGTAACAGCCCGGACGCGTGTACAGGTACCCGAGGTGTCCAACCCGTATCCGGCGTCGCGACGTACATTGTAAAAAACAAGAGGTAGGTACCGGACTGCGAACGTATTTCTCGATCTTGCCTTATCGCCCCTGCTTGTGTTGGCGAGAGTCGTACCGGATCGTTGCTCACATAATCGGACAGTTGTGCCGCTAAAACACCCTGCTTTCCGGCGATCACAGTGTTGCCCCGGGCCTGGGGATTCCATATTCGATGAGCTCACTTGTCAGGTAATCGTAGGCCGCGTCCACGGAATCGGTCCGATAGAGCAGCTCTAGGTCGTCCGCTTCGATACTTTCGTATTCAACCAACGCGTCAAAATTAATGATGTTGTTCCAGTATTCCGTACCGAACAGCACACACGGCAAGTGCTTACGCATTTTTCCAGTCTGGCGCAGCGTGAGTATTTCAAACAGTTCATCCAAGGTACCAAACCCACCCGGGAAGAGAATCACCGCCTTGGCAAGATACGCAAACCAGAATTTGCGCATGAAAAAGTAATGAAAATGAAACGAAAGCTCGCGGGTGACGTAATTACTTTCCAGCTGCTCCTTTGGGATCGAGATCGATAAGCCAATGTTCAATCCCTTGGCCTCGGAGGCGCCGCGGTTGGCGGCATCCATAATGCCCGGACCACCGCCGGTGCAGACCACAAAACGGCGATGATCATCTGGAAGCTCCTTGGACCACAGGGTTAAACGATGCGCCAGCTCACGAGCGGCCTCATAATATACCGACATCTTGAGTCGGTGTCGGGCTCGTCTCTTATCACCGTAACCTCCTTCGGCCAACAGTAATTCCGCCTCCGCTTTCTCGCGGGATACGAAGCGGGCAGAACCCATGAAGACAATTGTGTCATCGATATTGTAGTGTTCGAATCTGCTAGCCGGTTCTATATACTCCGAGAGTATGCGCAGTGGACGTGCATGACGGCTATTTAGGAACCGTTCGTTGCTGTACGCCTTGTTTTTCGTCAATTTACTGACATCCATAACTCATCTCTACCTCACAACCGCAATTTCGATCCACCCGCTGTAGCCAGAAAATGAGCCGCGCGGATCTGTTAACGACTGTACGCCAGTTCCGCACCGCGTCAACGAATCGCGCGAGCGCTGCATCAAGCGGCCATGCCTGCAAACCAGCGGTTCGGCTGATTTTCAACCCGTCATTCACATATGCGTCTAAGAGATTTCGTATTTTCGCCGCTGGCCAAGTCTATCTTTTCAGGAGCGGTATCATCTGGTGTCTTCAGCTACGGCTTTTGGTTTCTAGTACGAGTCCGCATCCAGCCGACGGCGAGGGCGATTACGTATGAAATAGCGGCAATAGCCATCACTGCAGAACCAATTGTATCCAGATACGGTAAATCAACGTGGTTCACCACCTGGGTCAGAACAAAACCAAGCAAGAATAAAATTAGGAATAGGTGAGCCATGCCTCTGCACCTCGTAGATTATTTGTCTCAATCAAACAAGTATGACACTACCTTTTTATAGTGATCGACGAAATTCACGTTCACGTCAGCCACTACTGCACTGGGAAGTTCTTCAAAGTCACCCTGGTTGGACTCTGGTAGAATCACCTCACTGATCCCGACCCGCTTCGCGGCAAGGATCTTTTCTTTGATACCACCCACAGGAAGCACATGGCCGGTAAGAGTCAACTCACCCGTCATCGCCATATTCTTGGGCCGCCGTCGTCGGGCCAGAGACAACAGCGCAGAGGCCATAGTGATTCCGGCACTGGGACCGTCTTTTGGCGTGGCACCGGCGGGCACGTGTATATGAATGAACGCCTGCTCGAAGAACTCCGGTTTGACTCCAAACGGCTTGGCATTGGAAACAATATAGCTGTAAGCGATCTCCGCGGACTCGCGCATCACATTACCGAGTTGACCCGTTAGTTTGAACCCACGACTGAAACCGTGGCTCTTGCTTGCTTCAACACTTAAGGTAGCACCTCCCATCGCCGTCCAGGCCAGTCCGGTGACGATGCCGACGCCGGTGATACGTCTATCTTTTCGAAACACCGGGCTGCCGAGATATTTTTCGACGTCCCCCGCACGCACATGTACTGACTTAACTTTGTCACGCAATATTTTCATCACCGCTTTACGCACGATTTTGCGCAATAATTTCTCCAATCGTCTTACCCCCGCCTCCCGGGCGTATTGCTCTATGATTTTCTTCAATGCCGCCGGCTCAATGCGCAGTTGGCCACGCTTCTTCAATCCGGCGCTGTGTAGCAGTCGCGGAATGAGATGATTTCGCGCGATGAGCAGTTTTTCACTGGCCAGGTATCCGGATAGGGCAATCACCTCCATTCGATCCAACAGCGGTGCAGGTATGGTATCCAGTTGATTCGCCGTACAGATAAACAAGATCTTCGACAGGTCAAAGCGCACATCCAGGTAGTGGTCCAAGAAATCGTGGTTCTCCTCCGGGTCCAGAACCTCCAGCAGCGCGGATGCCGGATCACCCCTGAAGGACGCGCCGATTTTATCGATCTCGTCCAGCATGATGATTGGGTTTGCAGTTCCACTCTCTTTGACGGCCTGGATGAACTTTCCCGGCATGGCCCCGATATAGGTGCGTCGATGGCCCTTTATTTCCGCCTCGTCACGCATACCGCCGAGTGAAAAGCGATAGAACGTCCGGCCCATGGCACGTGCGATGGAACGCCCCAGCGAGGTTTTGCCCACGCCTGGGGGGCCAACGAACAATAGAACAGAGCCGGAGACGTCCCCCTTTATGATCCCGACACCCAAGAACTCCAGAATTCGCTCCTTGACGTCTTCCAGACCGTCGTGGTCGTGCTCCAGAATCTCAGCCGCCCGATCAAGATCAAGGTTGTCTTTACTGTATTGGTTCCACGGCAGGCCGGTTAACCAATCTAGGTAATTACGGGTGACCGTATATTCCGGCGAGCCCATCTCCAATACCTTAAATTTCTGCAACTCCTCTTCGATCCGTTTGCTCACTGGTGACGGAATGGTACGGCTGTCGATGCGCTGGCGGAATCGCTCCAGCTCCGCGGTGCGGTCGTCCTTCGAGATGCCAAGTTCGTTCTGAATAAACTTCAACTGTTCGCGCAGGAATACCTCACGTTGACGAGACTGCATTTCTCCTTCCACATGCTGCCGAATTTCCATCTGTGCCTTGGCAACCTGAAGTTCTTTATTCACCAACACCAACGCTTTTTCCAGGCGCGGTCGGATGTGAATCGCCTCCAGGACCTGCTGGAGTTCCTTAGGACTGGCCGTGGTCAGACTGGCCGCAAAATCCGCCAAATAAGATGGGTTATCGGGACGATAATTCTGCAGAAACATCTTCAGCTCTTCGCCGTAGAGAGGATTGAGCGGCAACAGCTCCTTGATGATGTTGATGATGGCGGTGACGTATGCCTTGATCTCCGGAACGTCCTTGTAGTCGGTTTCCGGGTAGTAATCCACCCGAATCTGAAAGGGTGGTTTCGACGAGATCCAGTCAACGATCTTGAATCGTTGTACCCCAACCAACACCACGTGCAATACCTTCTCCTGTTGCTCCGCATGATGCAGGCGGCAGGCAGTCCCCATAGTGTAAAAATCCGCTGGTGTGGCGTCCTCGGCCTGCTCATTCCTGGTGAATACAACACCAATGACGCCGTGCTGGGACTCGCGCACCGCCTGCAAGGTGTCGGTCCAGCGTGCTGAAGACAACATTAAAGGCATTATCTGGCCCGGGAAGAAGGGACGTGCGGGACTCGGCAGAAGGTGGATCAAGCGGGGCAGTACATCCGCTGCCCGCGCCAGAGGCATAGTCGAATGAGTGTCCTCGGAACCCCCTTCATCTGCATCACTTATATTGTCTTCCATCATCTTTTCATCGCGCAGGTCAATTTAGGCGTAGTTCTGGTCTGTCAAAGCGGACGCCGAACTGCACCAGCTGATAGGCTACCATAATCTCTGCTGGGTCCCCCGGGGATTTCAGTCGGACTGCAGGATTGGTCCAGCACCGCGGGGGGTGGGGCGACCAGTCGGTAATGCCCGAGCTACAGCAACGGTGAGCCGCGAATAACGGCGGGTTTGAACATGTTCGGTAAGCAATTGCTGGGCGGCACGGTCTAATGACGGTATGAGACGGTTGACGGTTAACTGGCCTGCCAGTAGTTCGGCCCTATGGGCGGTGTATTTGGTCGTTGCAGCGGCCGTCATTCTGGTGTTGATTCAGAACGGTGTTCATGCATTCGGTACCAACGGGTTCGACTTGAACGGCTCACTGATCCCCCGTGAAGAAATACATCACGGTGGGCCGCCGCGGGACGGCATACCGTCGATAGACCGGCCGAGGTTCATCACCGCCGACCAGGCAGCCTTCCTCAACGAGAACGACCGCGTGCTGGGCGTGGACAGAAACGGCATCACTAAGGCCTACCCGATACGAATTCTCGATTACCATGAGATTGTCAACGACGAATTCGGCGAGGAGAGTGTTGTTGTAAGCTACTGTCCCCTGTGCGGTACCGGTATGGCCTTTTCCGCCGAAGCCGCAGGCCAGCGTCATACTTTCGGAGTGTCCGGCCTGTTGTACAACAGCGATGTGCTGTTGTACGACCGTTCCACCGAGTCGCTGTGGTCACAAATAATGCGCAAAGCAGTCAGCGGTGAACTCAAGGGGACCAGTTTAGAGCAGTTGCCACTCACTCACACGACCTGGCGCGACTGGCGCCGGCGTCACCCAAGCAGTCTGGTCCTCTCCATCGACACCGGCTATCCTCGGAACTACGCGCGTAGCCCTTATGCGGGTTATGATGAGAGTTCGAATATCTGGTTTCCCGTGAGTTCTATCAACCGACGCTACCATCCGAAAGAGCTGGTCATCGGCCTGATAATTGCTGATCGGACCAAAGTCTATCCATTCGCGGAGCTTTCGAAAATGGCGGCAAACTTCAATGATCGATTTGCCGGGCAAGTGTTACAAATCCAATTCGATGCCCGCAATCGCAGCGGCCGTGTGCTCAACCAGCATGGCGAAGAACTCCCCAGCACCGTGGCCTTCTGGTTCGCCTGGATCGCCTTCCACCCAAACGCTGAAGTGTTTACCGCGCCCGCCCGCTAGCACGGATAGGACAGCGGCCGTATACAAACCGTGCGCGGGCCAAGCAAGGCGAATTCGATATGTGTAAACAATGTTTCAATCAGCTACCTCAAGGCCGGTAGCCGACTGGCGCACTGTGCGGGCTAGGAGTACGCTTACTGCCTCTAGGATTCCGAATGATGGCTAAGGAAGTGGACAACGGGAAGGCCGCCGTTATGGGAGAAAGCTGCGGGGGCGCCTGCGTCACCCTGGAGAATTACCAACCAACGCCTGTACTCTGCGCTTTAGGTTCAATTTCAATCCTGCAGCGAAAAAAATCTCCGCCATGAGGAAAATCGGGGCAATGACCACCTGCCAGAGGTTGTCGACCAGCGCCGGCCGCCGACCCTCAACAACGTGTCCGATAAGTTGGAAGGTCCAGCCGACAATAAACACCGTCAGGAAGATCCAAAACCCGGTCGTAACCGACCAATGACTGGCGATGAGTTCAGTTGCGAAAAGCATACCCACCATAAATGCCACCATGGCCAGCGCCAGGGCTCGATCGAGTACGTAATAGTAGACCGATACCAGGGCCACCAGTAGTGTGGCCGTTGAGATCTCCATCCCGAAGATCGGTAGTCTCAGCCATCCCAGTGGAATAAACACGGCGAACAGGATCATCGGCACCCCAACGAAGTGAGTCAACCGGTTCACGGGATGCCGGTGATACGCCGCATAGACAGCCATTTGCTGTTCGAGTGTCTTCACAATATCCACATTATGTGTCCAAACCGATTCGCCGCCCAGCAATTGGACACCGGTCTCAACGCGAGATGCGTCTATCGAAGATGTCCTTTTCCCTGGTATTCTTGTTGTTTCCGCTGTGATCCATCAGCACAATGATCAACTTGACCCGAATTCAATCGTGCCTGTACGTCGGGACATACGCCCAGAATGCACTGGATATCGAGCGTCTAAGGTCCGGTCCGCGAGTTTCCGCGATACTGAATTTGCAGACCGATGAAGACTTTGCAGCTCTGAGGCTGAACTGGGCGGATCTGCAACAGCAGTATTTGGCTCGTGATCTGGCCGTCATCCGCTGGCCAATACGTGATTTCGATCCCGAGGATCTTCGCCACCGCCTGAGCGGCGCCGTGGGCGCCCTGGATCAATTACTGCAGGTTCGACATCGTGTCTACGTCCATTGTACAGCCGGCGTTGGCCGTGCGCCGGCGGTGGCCATCGCTTATCTCAGCTGGGTGAAGGGCTGGGAACTGGAGGCCGCCCACACGTTCGTCATCCAGCAGCGTGCCTGTGCCCCCTATATCGAAGCCATTCACCGGGCGACCGCCGATCGCAACTCAGCCTCCAACGCAGTCGGCGGATGAGTCAGAGTGCCGACGCCGCAACGGCCCAGTCAATCGTCATTGCAGCCGAGTGCCTGACTAAGCGCTTCGGCAAGCAGGAAGTTGTCAGCAGTATCGATTTCTCAGTGCTTCAAGGGCAGTGTTTTGGCTTGCTTGGACCCAACGGTGCCGGCAAGACCACAACCATAAAAATGATCCTAGGACAATCACCGATCAGTTACGGCAGCCTGCAGGTGTTCGGAAGGCCGATGCCCGAAAATGCCAGGTGGGCTAGAAAGAGGATCGGTGTAGTGCCCCAGAACGACAACCTGGACCCGGACTTCACGGTGGTCGAGAACCTGCGAGTCTACGGCAGCTACTTCGGCCTACGGCGGGGCGAATTGGATGATCGAATCGAACAATTGCTGACCTTTTTTAATCTTTCAGATCGTGCGAATGCAAGGGTGGAACAGTTGTCTGGCGGTATGAAGCGACGATTGATTATTGCTCGTGCGTTGATCAACGACCCGGAATTGATAGTCCTGGACGAGCCGACTACCGGCCTCGATCCCCAAGTCCGTCACATGATCTGGGCCCGTCTTCGTGAACTGAAGCAGTCGGGAAAAACCCTGTTACTGACTACTCACTATATGGAAGAGGCCGAACGGCTGTGTGACACCCTGGTGATCATCGACTACGGCCAAATTCTGGCCAACGGCTCGCCCGCTGAATTAATAAGACGTTACGTAGAACCCGAAGTGTTGGAGCTTCGAGGTCCTAGCGGCGATCTCCAACTGGCATTGGCCGTACAACCGCAAGCTGACGGCGGCCCCGCCTGCCGCTTCGAAACCATCGGCGACACGGTCTATTGCTATACGGATGACACCCAGACCCTGGCCCGTCTTTTTCCAGATATGCCCGGAGTGAGTCGCCTGCAGCGGCCAGCAAACCTGGAAGACGTATTTCTCACGATCACCGGCCGGGACTTGAGAGAGTAGATGGATATTGGCCTGCCCCGCATCGGTCCGCGGTCTCTGATCATATGGCGCCGCAACATACTGGTGTGGCGCAAACTCATCACACCCAGTCTACTGATAAATTTTGGCGAACCGTTCTTGTATCTGTTGGGACTAGGCTTCGGTCTCGGGTTTTTCATAGGAGAGATGGCCGGGCTGCCGTATTTGACATTTCTGGCCTCGGGCATCGTCGCCTCGTCGGCGATGAACACCGCCAGCTTCGAGGGCATGTACTCGGTGTACACACGGATGGTGCCACAGCGCACTTATGAATCCATGCTCGCTACCCCCGTGGACGTCGATGACATCATCGCCGGCGAAATGCTATGGTGTGCTACGAAAAGCACCATCAGCGGAACCGCAATCCTGGCCGTAGCCTCCATGCTGGGTGCCGTGCTGAGTTGGTCTGCGTTACTCGTTATACCTATCGTATTCGTAATCGGTCTTTGCTTCGCGGGACCGGCAATCGTCATGAGCGCCTTTTCCAAAAGCTATGATTTTTTCAATTACTACTTTACGCTGGTCGTCACACCGATGTTCATCTTGTGCGGGGTATTTTACCCGACCACCAGCTTGCCTCCGGCTCTACAGCCCATGGTAAATATTCTTCCATTGACCCACGCCGTTGACCTGGTGCGGCCGCTGGTTTCCGGTCAGCCGCCGACGGCGGTCGGCCTGCATCTGGCGGTATTAATTGGATATGCGGCGATCGCTTACTATTTGGCGGTGGTCCTGGTGCGTCGCAGGCTTATTCTGTGACTGTTTATCTGCGCCATCGGTATGCACGGCGATCGGCGCAATCGCTCCCAGCGCCGCAACCATCGACTGCCCGTCCATGCAGCTGCCACCACTAAGCAACGGGCATATTCTTCGTCGATACAAGCGATTCCTCGCCGACGTCGAACTGGCAGACGGGCGCGTCGTCACTGCCCACTGTCCAAACACCGGTTCCATGTCGACGTGCTGGAGACCTGGCGCACCGGTGCAGGTCAGCCGCCAGGACAAGCCGCATCGTAAATTGGCCTGGACCCTCGAACGGGTGGATATGGGGCGGGGCTGGATCGGGGTACATACCGGACGCGTCAATCCAGTCGTGGCCGAGGCCATTGTACGCGGCCGGATTCCAGGTTTTGCGGCCGACAGCGTGGTGATTCGCGAACCAGTGTTCTCGGCGCGGGGCGTCCCGCGTTCACGACTCGACCTCGTGTTACACAACGACGACCACCTGGCCGCAACCTACGTCGAGATCAAGAACGTTACCTTGCTACAAGACGATGCCGTTCGATTCCCCGATGCCGTAACCGAGCGTGGCCGCAGGCATCTGAGATTGTTGCACATTGCAGTCAAACGTGGTCACCGTGGCGTTATCGTCTTCGCCGTCAATCGACCTGAAGGCCGCTATTTCGAACCGGCTGGAGACATCGATCCGGATTACGCAGCGACCCTCGAACGGGTCCTAGCGGCAGGAGTGGAAGCGGTTGCGGTGCGACTGCGGCACGACAGGCAATCACTCGAAGTCGTCGGCGCCGCCTGGCTGTGATGTCATTCGTATACCGGCCTGCACCCAGTAATAGGGATGGTCCGAGGCCCCCGCGGCAATCCACCCGCCGCCGTTGATCTCAAGACCGCGGGTGATAATCCAATCGATGCGATCGGCGCGGTCTTTGTCGCCAAGCGCCGATCCCAACGCGTCCGTCACACCATCCTCGGCCAGAAGCGCCCTCAGCTGCTGGTCTCCCCGCGTTGTGTTGAGGTCGCCGATCAGTACGGCGGGATTGTAGTTGCGGAAACGACTGATCACCGTTCGTAATTGTTGAGCGGTAGCCAAGCGCGGGTGCAGATGTGTAAACAACACCCAAAGCTCGCGACCACCCACCTGCAGTCGTGCAACGGTCAAAATCCTGAAACTATGCCCGGAGATGTCTACCAGGGGCTCACTCTGCCACTCCGTCACCGGAAATCGGGTGAGCAGCGCGTTGCCACGATAATCCCGAAACCAACGCCTGCGCGTCGGCGCGAATAACCAACCTATGTTCAAGCTTGCAGCAATTGAATCGGCCTGGCACGGTCTACCAAACCAAGTGTCGGCATGTACCTCTTGTAACGCCGCGATGTCTGCATTGCGCAGTTCCACCGCACAACGTTGCAGATCTCTTATTCCATCCAGTCCCCGACCACCGTGAATATTGAACGTCCCGATCACGAATTCCGGCGGCGCATCCTTGAGCCAAGCAGATGGCGGATTGACCGCGCTCCCAAAGGCCGCCGGGGCAGGGTGAGCGACGTATGCCGCTCCGAGCAAGGCTAGTGCAAGAACAACAACTGAAACGGCCAATACGGTGGTCATCTGAGGTTTCCAGAGCCGCGGCGGGAGCCGCGTTGAGGGCGTCTACGGGAATTATACCAATGTCGATCGTAAATAACGCGTCGGTCCAATCTCCATCCACACTTCACGAAATTGCGATTAGACATTAAGCTGCATCGATCCGGCATCAACCAGAGCTGTCCCAGTGGACGATCAAAATTTACTCGTAAAATTAGACGCGGTATCAAAGAGCTACCGGGACGCCGCTCGCGACCGTATGGTATTGAGCGGCGTCGACGCGATGATTGAGTCCGGCCAGTTTGTCGCCGTTCATGGGCGCAGCGGTTCTGGAAAGTCGACGTTGTTGAACCTGATCGGTGGGATTGATCTCCCCAGCGACGGGGAAATTTGGATCGACGGGCAAGAGATTACCGCGCTCAGCGAACACCGCCGGACTTTGTTTCGGCGCCGACACATCGGTTTTGTATTTCAGTTCTTTCACCTCATACCCACTCTGACCGTCACCGAAAATCTGCTGCTCAACCTCGAGCTTAACGGTATCGATCGAGTGGCGGCGAAGAACCGGGTACGGGAGCTGCTGAGCAATCTCGGACTTTTGGAGCGGCGCAACACATTTCCTGATCAGCTCAGTGGTGGTGAACAACAGCGGGTGGCCATAGCCCGTGCTGTTGCTCACCGACCGTCGCTGGTGCTGGCCGATGAGCCTACCGGCAATCTGGATTGCGAGACTGAGCGAGACGTACTCCAACTTCTGCGCGACATGCCCGTTACCCACCGGGCTGCGGTGATCACTGCAACCCACAGCAACGACGTAGCGGCATGCGCGGATCGTGTGCTTTATCTGCAGGACGGCAAACTGAGCGATAAGCCGGCATGATCCTGCTACGCACCGGGTTACGCAACCTGCTCTGGCGTCCCTGGCAATCGACGCTATCCATCATCGGTATTGTGATAGGCGTAGCCGTGGTATTGGCTATTGACATCGCAAACGACAGCGCCCGTCGAGCATTCCAGTTTGCTAACAATGTTGTCGCTGGTCACACCACCCACCACATCATCGGAGGTCCGCGCGGTCTCGACGAAGATCTGTACCGGCGGCTGCGCGTCGAAAAGGCGATACGTGGAACGGTCCCCGTCGTGGAAGGGCACGTTCAGCTCGGCGACGGCTCGGGACGGCGACTGCAGGTGCTCGGGATCGATCCAATGGCGGACCCCATGCTGCTGGCTGGAGAACAATCGACAGCGGGTTGGAACCCTGTACAGCTGCTGTCCACTAGAGACGCAGCCGTACTGCTCGACAGCACCGCCGAGCGCTTGGGGCTGCAGATCCCCTCGACCCTGGATGTGCGTTACGGCAAGGTGCGACGTCAGGTTCGTCTGGTTGCCGGCTTGAATCTCATTGACGAGCTGATTGCCACAAGCCTGCGCTCCGTTCTGATCACCGACATCTCTACCGCTCAAGAGATATTGGATTCCGTTGGCCGTTTGACCCGCATCGATCTCGAGCTGCCGGACGACCGCGACAAAATAGCATGGCTTCGCAGTCTCCTGCCCGAGGGCACCGAGTTAATGTCGAGCGCTGCTCGCGGCAGCGCCGTGCAGCAGATGACGCGGGCGTTTCATACCAATCTCACGGCATTGAGCCTCCTCGCATTGGTAGTAGGGACCTTTCTAATCTATAACACCTTGACCATCTCGGTACTACAGCGCCATCGTCAACTCGCCATACTTCGTACACTTGGTGTCAGCAACGCCCAGCTGTTCGCACTCGTTGTCGGCGAGGCAATGGTGCTGGGCATCATCGGTGTCATCGGCGGCGTCGGGCTCGGCATAGCGTTGAGCGAATGGCTATTGAGGCTCGTAATCCGCACCATCAACGATTTGTACTTTGCCCGCGAAGTTCAGCACGTCACCGTCATGGCGGGTGGAGTAAGCAAAGTTGTGCTGCTGGGACTGGGTGCAACTCTCGTCGCCGCGGTGGCCCCAGCCTTTGAAGCGAGTCGAGTTCCTCCGCAGCTCAGTTATATCCGCTCCGGATACGAAACTCGCGCCGGGGAGTCAATAACCAGGCTGCTGTGGGGGGCGGTCATATTCAGTGCGCTTGGGGCAATCGTACTCATGCTGCCGAGCCGGAGCCTGGTTCTGGGGTTTGCAGGCATTTTCCTCATCCTGTTCGCTTTTGTGCTGCTCACTCCGTGGTTGCTCGTCAAGATTGTCAAACTCATCCAACCGCTCTTGTACCTTGTGCTGGGACTTATCGGACATACGGCCGCTCGCGGCGTAACGGCCACCCTGAGCCGCACTCGAATCGCCGTCGCCGCACTGGCGGTTGCCGTCTCCACCACGGTCGGAGTCGCGGTCATGATTACCAGCTTTCGAGGTACCGTTGAGATCTGGTTGGCCAGCTATTTGCGGGCGGACATCTACCTGTCGACAATTGACGGCTCACCGGTGAACCGCAGTGAAGCGGCCCTATTCGAAGCTATCAAGTACCTGCCGGAGGTCGGCGCCGTCAGCACCGGTCGGCGTGTCACCTTAGAAGGCCAGACTGGGCGGACACAATTGTTTGTCGTCGACCTGGAGCGCCAAGCTTTCGATAACTTTCAACTCAAGCACGGCGACCCTGAGCAGGCCTGGGTACAATTTTCGCGACGCGGCGCGGTCATTGTTTCAGAGCCCTATGCGTACCACAACAACCGGAAGGTCGGCGATACGCTGCGTTTGCGCACCGATCAGGGAGAACGAATGTTCAAGATTGCGGGGGTCTACTTCGACTATGGATCGGACCGCGGCGTAGTTACCTTGCACCGCAGCACCTATAGCCGGTATTGGAACGACCCGGCATTCACCTCCTTCGCGCTGTACCTGAAGCCTGGTGCAGACCCGGTCAAGTTGTTGCGAAAGCTGGAGACGGAGATGCTGCCCGGAACCAACTTGAGGGCGCGATCCAGTCGTGTTCTGCGTGATTTGTCCTTGCGCATATTCGATCGCACCTTCGCGGTGACGAATGTTCTCCGTCTGCTTGCAGTGATCATCGCGGTGACGGGGATCTTGTCCGCGTTGATGTCCATTCAATTGGAGCGGGGCAAGGAATTCGCGATTCTTCGCGCCAACGGGTTTACGCCCCGGCAGCTGTGGGCGCTGGTCACGACGGAGACCGGGATCATGGGGTTCGCCGCCGGGGTACTGGCGCTGCCCTTGGGTCTGTTCATGGCCGGCGCACTGATCATGATCATTAACCGGCGCTCCTTTGGCTGGACCATGCAATTGGTGCTGACCCCGGAGCATTTCATCCATGCGGTGGTGTTGGCGGCATCCGCGGGCCTGATCGCGGGCATGTACCCGGCCCTGCGCATCGCACGGCGACCGCCCTGCTTCGCGCTCCGACATGAGTAAGCCAATCAACGTAGCAGTTCGATGGTTGGTGGCAGCGGGTCTGGCGCTGTCTTTTGGCTGCAGCGATACATCCACCAACGAGCCCGCCGCTGGCCGTGGTCCGTCAATTACGGACATTCTGTCGACCGACGACACCGGGAGCTACCGCAGGGCGACCCGCCCTTTTACATTGCGATTTCCGTGGGACCACGGTGCCCACCCGGAGTTCAAACACGAGTGGTGGTATTTCACGGGCAATGTGGTCAGCAAAGAAGGACATCGATTCGGATACCAATTCACTTTGTTCCGCAGCGCGTTGACTCCACAACCCCGCACTGGCCCCTCCGCTTGGACGACCAACCAGATTTATATGGGCCATCTCGCTGTCACCGACGTCAATAACGGGTCGTTCTACCACGACGAAAGATTCGCCCGTGGGGCGATGGGATTGGCCGGGGTCACCACCGAACCGTTCCGCGCCTGGCTGGAAGATTGGTCTGCCATTGAGGCCCAACCCACCGCGCTCGCGTGTAATGAATGCCTCCGGCTTACCATCACCGCGGTACATCGGGACTTTCGGATTGCCATTACGGTTGCCAACAATAAACCTATGGTTCGGCATGGTGTGAACGGGTGGAGCCAAAAGAGCGAGACGCCCACCAACGCGTCTTATTATTACTCCTACACGCGTATGACCACCGAAGGTGCGATTCGTGTCAATGGTCGCGACCACTCGGTCTCCGGCCTCAGTTGGTTCGATCACGAATGGTCAACCTCGTTCCTGGAGTCAAACCACACCGGATGGGACTGGTTTTCATTACAACTGTCCACGGATTCAGAGTTGATGTTGTTCCGTATGCGAGACCGTGAACGCGCTGCCCGCGACTACTTGAGCGGCAGCTTTATCGACCGGAGCGGTGGGGTGACTCCGCTTGCTGGAAACGACTTCGAGATCAGTGCATTGGCGACGTGGAAGAGCCTGAAGACCGGCATCATCTATCCCTCGGGTTGGCGCATCGAAGCCCCCGGTCATGGACTCTCGTTGACCGTTTCGCCTTGGATCAACGACCAGGAAATTACCTCAACCTTTCGTTACTGGGAAGGAGCGGTATCGGTAAAGGGCAGGCTGGGGGAACAAGACGTCACGGGCAGCGGCTACGTCGAATTAACGGGATACGACTGACCTCGAGTTCCGTCGGAGACCCGTTCCCGACGGCGGCCTCACCGCCCGATCCCTTCGCCAGCTTCCGGGATCCTTGGGTATGCAGGCTAGACGGCCGCTTCGCAGTTCATTTCTGGGCTACCAGGTAAGCGACGTAGGACAGGCAGCTTTCCCCCTTCTCTTCCCGGGTAAAAATTCCGTTGCCGCTCTCCCCGTCATCGTCGGTGCCCTCCCAGTAGCAGTCCACACGCGGAAAACCCGCATCCTGCAATATTTCGCGCAGTTCAGTCAGGCCCCACAGACGCCAATCGTAACTGAAAGCGCGATGCAACTCAGTTCCGTCTGGAAACCGGAAATGAATATAAAGCTTGGCCTCGTTAGTGATGGGCCAGTACTCATCCTGGTCCCAAACATAGGTGAAACCTTCGTCCATTTCGGTTTCCTCTTCCATAGTCTCGAGACATTCCGGACCGCCGTGAAGATCGATCACGAAGATTCCAGATGGCGCCAAGTCTTTGTACGCCCTGGAAAAGTAGTCCAGCATTTCACGCCGGGTCTTAAACACCCAGTACGAGAAATTTTGAGCGCAACGGATGTCCGGCGCTTCATTGCTCGGCTCGCGGGCATCCTTAATGTGCAGAGTGGCCCGGTGGGCGACATCACCCAGCGGCTTTAAATTGTGTTTGATACCCCAATTCACCGGATTCGGATCGATATCGAAACCCTCAGCAGTGTACTGACGGCCGCGCTTGATCCAATGCGCTGTCAACGCCGAAGTGCCACAAAAATCCTCACGAAAATGTCTTGCCGACCGACCCCTGATGTCTCTATACGTTTCATCTAGAAATACTATGTCTTCTTCTGGCGACTGCACGGAAATCTGGTACAGCTCATACTTGTCCACTGTACTTGCCGTTAGTTTAACCTTCTTCTTTTTTTTTGTTTTTTTCTTGTCTTTTTTTGAATTCGATTTGCTCATCATCTAAACGTCCTGATATTCAAACTGAAGACTGGGAGGGCGCGCAGCATAGCGTCTTCGTTACGTCTCGACAAGGTTGATCGACGATACCGTTGCCAAACACCAGGCGCGGATTCGTATGAATCGAACGGCAAGGCCACGGAACCGTTGGCTTGATACTTCAAGAGCCTCCAAACATAGTGTATTGCTCGTGCATAGAGGGTTAGCCTGCATATTGCACCAAAGCGTTCCACCCTTATGTAGGGTACACAGTTGGGGATATCCGCAGCGTTTAGTCCCGGAACTGACAACAATCGACTTACCAGGTCTCCTGGCAAGAAGTAAGGACGGGACTACGCCAAGGGCAGAAACCTCGGACGAGCTTTTTGCGTTCGATCATACTCAACACTTGGCGAGCAACCCCTCGATCATGGACTCCGCCTGGGCGCGGTAACCGCCTCCAAACAAATTGAGGTGGTTGAGAATGTGGTAGAGATTATAGAGATCCAAGCGCGCCCGGTAGCCTGCGTCCAAGGGCCATTGTTCGCGATATGCCGCATAGAAATCACTGCCGAATCCGCCGAACAACTCGGTCATTGCCAGATCGGTCTCACGGTCACCGTAATAAACCGCCGGATCGAAAACTACCGGATCGCCTGCGGCGTCCACAGACCAATTACCGCCCCACAGATCGCCGTGCAGCAGCGATGGTGTGGGACGATGCCCAGTGAAAAACGCGTCGAGAGAAATTAGCAATTTGTCGCCGATGCTCTGTAGCCGGCCGAGATGCCCTTTGCGGCCAGCGAGTTCGAGCTGAAAACCCAGGCGATGCTGCCGCCAGAATGCCAGCCAATCGGAATTTTCGGTGTTGATCTGGGGAGTAGAGCCTATGGTGTTGTCCCGACGCCAGCCAAACACTCCGCGGGTGGTTTTATGCATCATTGCCAACTGACGCCCAAGTTGACGCTCAGCTTCAGCACCGCGAGCACGCCCGAGCGCCACGTGTTGCAGCACCAGATAGGCAGACCGGGCCGCCGTCCCCCAGCAGATCGGCTCTGGAACCCGCACCGTGCCGCTGCGGCAGATCTCGGTCAGGCCTTCCGCTTCCGCCGCGAACATGTCCACCAATGGCGCTTGGTTGATTTTGACGAAATAGCGACGCTTTTCCGACACCAGGATCACTGCCTGGTTGATGCAGCCTCCCCCCGTGGTTTGTCTGCGTTCCGCAACAAACCGCACACCAGTGGCCTCACTGATGTGGGCGCAAACACGCTCCTCCCAATCGGTCATTTCGCGTCTTTGTCTACAGCATTTAACTAACTACCGTGGCTAACTCTTTGAATTTCCATTTCCTGGCCCACGATTTATTCACAGTTTGGCACATCCGTCGCGGCCTCCCAAGGGCCTGCCGGCTGACCAACTTTGCGCTCGGACCCTCGGCTATAAGCGATTGATAGATAGAGAATATTTTTCTTGCTTATTTCTTATGCAAGTTGATGAATTCGGTGTCATGACGACTCGTGTCGCGCCACTGTCACATGTTGTCCACACAGTTATCCACAGAGACTGTGAGTAACTCCCCTAAATATCTTTCAATCAATCAGTTAACGATGGACCGCTCCGGTTCACTGGTGCAGGCTGTGATAGATTGACGACATGTCTCAGCGCGTAATTGCCCGTGTCGCAGTTCCGGTCCCGGTTCGCAAGACCTTCGATTTCCTCGCTTGCGATGGCGCGGCCCCTCGGCGGGGAGCCAGAGTGCGTATACCGTTTGGCCGTCGTGTACTGATCGGAATGACTATGGCGCTGACCACCGAAAGCGACCTACCAAGCGCCCGCCTCAAGCAGATTATTGATGTCTTGGATGCCGATCCGTTGCTTCCCGATCGTTTGATTAGGCTCCTGAGTTGGGCCAGCGAGTACTACCACCATCCCATCGGCGAGGTCATCGAGAGCGCACTGCCCCTGCCGCTGAGGCGCGGGGCACCGGCGGGCCCGCGCCTGCCGGAGGTGTACCGGCTGACCAGGCAAGGCCTCGAGCTGAACCCCACCGCCCTGGACAGGGCGCCCCTCCAGCGGCAGGTGGTTACGATGCTAAGAGCAGTGGCCCCCGGTGGGGAGGGCGCAGCGGCAGCGCACTTACGCCGGATCTCACCGGCCTGGCGAGGAGCGGCGAACGCACTGATCCGGAAAGGGCTGGTCAGTAAAGGCCAACAATCATGCCGCCGACCGGGACCGGCGGACGGCTTGTTCCCTATCGTCCTTAATCCGACACAAGCCAGCGCTGTTAGCAACATCCTGTCGTCATTGGGCAATTTTCAGACCTCGCTGCTCCAGGGCATCACCGGCAGCGGTAAAACCGAAGTTTATCTCGCTGCGATCGAGGCAGTGGTCGCGCGCGGCCGGCAAGCTTTGGTGCTGGTCCCGGAAATTGGACTGACTCCCCAACTGGTTGAACGCTTCCGCCAGCGACTCAACGTTAACATTACAGTGATGCATTCTGGCTTGTCCGACAGCGAACGTCACCGGGCCTGGTGGGCGGCGCTGACCGGTTCTGTCCAAGTCGTACTGGGGACTCGCTCGGCGGCGTTTGCGCCGCTGCGAGACCCGGGTCTGTTTATCATAGACGAGGAGCATGACACTTCGTACAAACAACAAGACGGATTCCGTTATCATGCCCGTGATTTGATTCTGTACCGAGCCAAGCTGGAAAACGTGCCAGTCGTACTCGGATCAGCGACCCCCGCCTTTGAAAGCCTGGTCAACGTTGATCGAGGTCGTTACCGGCGTATCGAATTGCCGTCACGTCCCGGCGCCGCAGACCTGCCGTCTGCACACCTGCTGGATCTCCGTCGCCTGCCCACGACCGACGGACTAACCGGACCGCTCATCGAAGCCATACGCAAACGAATTGTGCGTAAAGAGCAGAGTTTAATTTTCTTGAATCGGCGGGGATTCGCACCGGTGTTGTACTGCACTGCTTGCTCCTGGATCGCCCAGTGTCCGCGCTGTGACGCCAAGCTGACCACCCACAAACAATCCGGTTCGTTGCAGTGCCATCACTGCGGCCATCGGGCACCGGCCCCCACCATGTGCCCGGTCTGCCAAAAATTGTCATTGATAAACCTGGGTGAGGGCACCCAACGGATTGAGGAGACCCTAAGCGCGTTATTCCCCGACGCAGCTGTGCTGCGCATAGATCGCGACGTCACGCGTCGCAAGGGGCACCTTGAGGCTAGATTGAACTGCATACGGGAAGGTGGCGCCGATATATTGGTCGGCACCCAGTTGCTGACTAAAGGCCATGACTTTCCCAACGTGACCCTGGTCGGCGTCGTCAACGCCGACCAGGGTCTCTATAGCATGGATTTTCGCGCGCCGGAGCATCTGTTTCAGCAAATTATTCAGGTTGCGGGACGCGCGGGACGAGCAGATAAGCCTGGAGAGGTCTTGGTGCAGACCTGGAATCCGCACCATCCTTATTTTGAGCTGCTGCGCGATCACGACTATTCATGGTTTGCCCACCTGGCCCTCGCCGAACGCCGGGCCGCACACTTCCCGCCCTACCACTACTTGGCCCTTCTCCGAGCGGAGTCGACACGCGCCCGCGTAGCCATTGAATTCCTTAATCTGGCCCGCCGACAGGCGGGAGTAGTACTTCGAAAAAATAAGCCCGATCAAGTTCACGTGTTGGATCCGGTGCCGGCGCCCATGGAGCGGCGGGCTGGCCGGTACCGCGCACAGCTGTTGGTCAGTGCCGCGCATAGAACTCCCTTGCATCGATTTTTGGCGGCATGGTTGAAACGCATCGACAAACTGCCCCAAACGAAGAAGGTGCGGTGGTCTATTGACGTTGACCCGGTCGACATGTACTAACCCGGATGAACTCGGGCGACTGAACACCACGCTGGTACGAAATGCATCACCATCTATGGGTTGAATGAAGCGCAAGTGCAGGCGTCCGAAATGGAGCCAGGACCGGGATGAGCGATTCTCCGGATACGAAGCGGAGCTTCCACCGCCGATCGAATAGCTTATATCAAACAGGTTGATCGCCTCTTTTTCCGCCGCTTTGGTGCAATATCCGGGCTGACAGTCCGACCGACGGAAATATCGCTTCTCCTCGATGCAGACCGCCGGTAGAATCACGCCCCGATTTTGAGCACCCTAGAGCGCCCCTTGAAACGGCATTTGCACGAACTTTTTTCCTCCGCGCTGGAGCACCTGCGAGCGAATGGTGCGCTGCCGCGGGACGCAGCATACGAAATCAGGTTCGCACGCAGCCGCCAGCCTCATCACGGTGACTTTGCGACCAATCTCGCCTTGACACTCGCCAAAATAGCCCGTCGATCACCCCGTGAGATGGCGCAATTGATCGTCGACGCGCTGCCCGAATCGCAGTGGCTGGCCAGAGTCGAAGTTGCCGGGCCGGGTTTCATTAATGTTTTTCTCGTGCCGGGCGCCCAGTTTGAGGTGCTGCGAAGAATCCGCGAACAGGGGGATCGGTATGGACATGCAGAACCGGGACGGCGGATTTTGATTGAGTTTGTGTCGGCCAATCCCACGGGACCGCTGCACGTTGGCCATGGTCGCGGGGCTGCTTATGGGGACGCCCTGGCCCGTATCCTGAGCGCAGTCGGTCACCATGTCGAGTCGGAATACTACGTCAATGACGCGGGCCGACAAACAGACATTCTCGCGCTCAGCGTGTGGCTGCGATACCTGGAGTTGTGTGGAGAGACCACGAGCTATCCGGAAAACGCCTATCAGGGCGATTACATTTTCGACATCGCCGCAACCGTGCACCGCGAACACGCAATCCTGTTCTGCCGCTCCGCGGACGAAATCTACTCGACCCTCGATGCTGCAGACCCCGAATCCCGATTGGACGCGTTGATTCAACGTGCCAAAGATCTGCTCGGGCCGCACTATCAGACCGTTCTGAAGACCGGCGTCGAGACCATACTGGAAGATATTCGCGGCGAACTCAAACAGCTCAACGTCGAGTACGACAGCTGGTTCTCCGAACGCGCCCTGGTCACCCAGGCTGAGGTCGAACGCGTTATCGCGGATCTCAAACGAACCAATTATATGTATCAGCGGGACAACGCCTGGTGGTTCCGCTCGACTGCGTTTGGCGATGAGAAAGATCGTGTGGTGGTCCGTGCCGGCGGTGAGCCTACATACTTTGCCTCCGACATTGCATATCACCTCAACAAGTTGGACCGTGGGTTCGATCAGCTGATCGACATTTGGGGCGCGGATCACCACGGATACATCGCCCGTGTTCGGGGGGCCCTACAAGGGCTGGGGGAAAATCCGGACCGACTCACCGTACTGCTCGTGCAGTTCGCCGTGCTCTACCGGGGCAGCGAAAAGGTCTCGATGTCGACCCGCAGCGGCGATTTTGTAACGCTCCGCGAGCTGCGTCAGGAAATCGGTGTTGATGCAGCCCGGTTTTTTTACGTGTTGCGAAAATCCGATCAGCACATGGATTTCGACCTGGACTTGGCTGCTGCCCAGACCAACGAAAACCCCGTGTACTACGTACAATACGCCCACGCCCGTATCTGCAGTGTGTTCCGTCAGGCCAGCGACTTGGGCCTGGATGTTGGGCGCCTCGATTCCGCTGACCTGGCCCAACTGACTGAACCGCAAGAGCACAAGCTCGGTGCAACCCTGTCGCGATACTCAGACGTGCTGCACAGTGCCGCGAGAGACTACGAGCCCCACCAACTTGCTTACTACCTGCGGGATCTGGCCACCGAGTTTCACACTTACTACAACGCTCACCGCTTCCTGGACGTTGAGCCAGAGTTGCGGCTTGCGCGGCTGCTGCTCGTCGATGCGACTCGACAAATCATTTGCAATGGACTGAACCTGCTCGGGGTCGGCGCCCCTGAGTCGATGTGACCGATGGTTCAGGCAAAGAAAAAATACCGTAGAAAACCAGCCCGTAAAAGCAATCCACGCTCACCCCCTGGCTGGGGAATGCTGGTGATTGGACTCATCTCGGGGGCCGTGCTGGCGGCGCTGTATTTTGGAGCGCAACGTGGAGACAACGACTCTCAACTCGGCAGTGGACTGAAAACGCTATTCGAAAAACGCGAGCGCCCCACTGAGAGTCCGACCACTCGCAGCCCTGCCGCAGGGGTGCAAAACACGGCGCCAACCGCAAAATTTGATTTCTATACCGTGCTGCCGGGTATGGAACGGATCATACTCGACGATACTGACGACACATCACCCGAACAGTTCCGCAAGCCGGCATCGTACATGCTCCAGGCCGCATCCTTTGGAAACTACGAGGACGCCGACCGTCTCAAAGCGCAGTTGGCGCTTTCGGGATTCGAAGCCAAAATACAGAAGGTGGCCATCGCCGGGAAAGGCGTATACTACCGAGTGCGCCTGGGACCGTATACAAACAAGAGGCACATGAAGAACGACAAACAGCGCCTGCAAAAACTCGGCATCAATGGTTTGCCGTTGCGGCTCACCGAGAACTAATCGACCGGACGGGTGTGGCTTGAGCGTCGGCATTACGAACGATGGCTTCGGAAACTACGCGCATTGAGTCTGTAAGTCCGTGATCATCTCAAACCCTACAACCCATACCTTTGTAACCGGAGCCAGTGAGGGTTATACCCCGCTGAACGCCTTTGACGGGGCTTTGTTGGACGCGGGTATCGGCAACACCAACCTCATTAAAATGTCGTCCATCGTGCCGCCCGGCAGTCGTCAGCTGCCGGTATCCGAACTGCAGCTGCCACCGGGCTCGCTGGTACCGGCCGCCTATGCGTCGATGAGTTCTGACATACCCGGCTCGATGATCTGCGCGGCGGTAGCCGCCGCTTGGCCGGAAGACCCCGCGCTACCTGGTCTGATCATGGAGTATCACGCGCATGGGCATCGCGCGGACGCGGAGACCGTGGTCCGTAGTATGGTCGAGGCGGGTCTTGCCGCACGGGAGTGGCAAACGGCTCATGTGCAGACCGCCTCCATCGATCTTCAGGTGTCGAAAATCGGCGCCGTTTTTGCAGGAGTAGTACTCTGGCACGCACCGCTTGCCAATGAGCAAGAGGACTTCATCAGCGCCACAGGCAGCGAAGAGTGACTGGACACGGACCGGCAATTTCCGATCACCCGGGCTGGTTCACTGAATTGTGTGAAGAGAGCGGCTCAGCCTTTGCATTACAGCTTGGGAAAAAGCTCCATGACGAAACCTCGTCCTTCCAGCATATCGAGGTCTATCAAACCACGCACTTTGGAAATTTGTTGGTGCTCGACGGCTTTATCATGTTGACCGCCAGGGATAATTTCCTGTACCACGAGATGATGGTCCACCCGGCCCTATTCACACACCCCAACCCTCAGCGTGTGCTGGTGGTGGGCGGTGGCGACTGCGGTTGCCTCCAGGAGATACTCCGACACCCAAAAATTCAGACGGCCCACCTGGTGGAGCTTGACGAGCGTGTTACCCGGGTATGCGAAAGCTTCTTTCCGGAGCTGTGCGCCGCTAATCAGGATTCACGCGCTGGCCTGCACTTCAAGGACGGTATTCAATGGGTCACCGACGCGGCCCCGGGGAGCTATGACGTCATCGTAGTCGACTCCACCGACCCCGTCGGTCAGGCGGCACGACTGTTTCAGGCGCCGTTCTACGCCGCATGTCACGCCGCTCTGGGTCAGGATGGGATACTCGTGGTACAGAGTGAATCGCCCTTGATTCACACAGATCTGATTCAGTCCGTGCGCAAAGCGATGGCCGACGCCGGCTTTGGGCAGATCACTACTCTGACCTTCCCTCAGTGCACCTATCCTTCCGGCTGGTGGTCGGCAACTTTAGCTGGGGGCGCCATTCCACACACGGAATTTCGTGAGGACGCCGTACGGACCAAGGTATTTGCGACCCGCTATTACAACCTCGGCACACATCGCGGCGCCTTGGCGCAACCGGAATTTATGAAAGAAGAACTGGGGTCGAAGTGAGCAACTCCGACCCCGACCAGTTTTTGAGCCGAGCCGGCGCCGAGGTATTCCGGTCCTAGTCCCGCAGCGACCAATAACATTCGAGACCCGGCTCGTAAAACTGGCGATGCCTAATTAGGCAGTAGATACAACCCTAGTCCGACAGATTACTAACTTCGCCGGTCTAACCAATCACCGATGGACGGGGGGACCTGCTGTTGCGCTTTACCACTGACGTAGATGCCAATGTGTCCACCGGCAAACTCCAATTCCGAGTAGTCACGGCTCCCTACCAGTCGCCGCAAAGCCGTCGAGGCGGCCGGTGGTACCAGGTGGTCCTGCTTGGCGTAAATATTCAATACCGGCATTTTGATGTTTCTGAGCCGGACGTCCCGGCCGCCTAGATTGATTAGATCGCGAACTAGGCCGTTTTGTTGGAAGAAGAATTTGACGAATTCTCGGAACGCCTCGCCGGCCTGGTCCGGGCTGTCGAAGATCCATTTTTCCATGCGCATGAAGTTCTTTGCTGCCTTCTCATCGTCCAGTACATCTACAGTATCGATGTATTTTTGACTCATCAATCGAAAAGGCTTTAGCGTCAAAAACGTCCAATTCAACAATTCACCGGGAATGTTTCCCAAGGTATCAACAGCAAGATCCACATCGATTTCTTGTACCCAACGGCTCAACAGATTGTCATCAGTCCGGAAGTCGACCGGCGTCACCATGGTGATGAGATTCTTAATTTTTTTCGGATGCATCGCCGCATAGCACAGGCTGAAGGCACCGCCCTGGCATATTCCCAGTAAATTGATGGCATTCAGATCGTGGCGGTGGCGGACTACGTCGACACAACGATCCAAGTAGCCATTTATATAATCGTCAAGGGTAAGAAATCGGTCGGCCCGGTCTGGATAACCCCAGTCTATGAGGTACACGTCCAAGCCGGCGCCCAACAAGCCGCGGACCATTGAACGGTTCTCCTGCAGATCGGCCATGTAGGGTCGATTGACCAGGGCATAAACGATAATGACCGGGATGGGGTTTCGACTCCCGGACTTCGTCGGAGACCGATATCGATACAGGCTCAGTTTGTCCTCTTGATAAACCAGTTGTTTGGGCGTTACGCCGGCTTCAATGGGCCCCATTTTGGAGAGTTTCGCCAGACCGTCGCCTAATTTGCGTGCGTAGTTGAGCATTTCCTGGGTAACGCGATCGGGCCTTAACTGTACTGGCGACATTGGGGAGCACTCCGTTTAGCTGTGCGATTTCCTGCCGGATTTCGGCTTGGCTTTGCGACCGGCATTCTTCCTGGATTTCTTTGCCTTTTCGGATTTATTTTGCTTCTCCATCCGACGCAGCGCTTTCTGCAAGGCTTTGAAACGCTCCACCACGGCGTTCAGCTGCGCCTGCAACGTCTTAGTCTCGCGGCGACTGTCCCGGAAACGACGGTGCAGAGTGTCAATCTCCCCTCGCGACGGCAAATTCAAAAACTCCAAATAGTCGTCCAACATCCTCCCCTCGTGCTGTTTTAGCGCCATCAACGTATTGGTCAATTTCCCATGCAATTGCACAAACTCCTCACCAATGACAAACTCTCCATAAACTTCCTCGCTGCTGTCTATCCATAGGTCATAAAGCTGTCGCGCCGAGGTGATGAGCGATTCGCCTTTCGTCGTCCTTTGTTTTATGTGGTCCTGCAGCCGCTCAATGGAGCGTTTGCCCATGTCAGCAAAAGCCGCCGAATAGGCTTGGGATGCCTTTTGATAATGCAACTTCAACTTCGCGTATTGTTGGAGCTGCTCTTGTGATTCTCGGTTGTACCCCAACCCCGGTGTAGATAAAACGCGTTCCAGCGGCTGCTGAAATACTCCTAGCGCATCGCTGAGGGAGGCATTGGGAAGTGGTTTGATTGCGGAATCACCGAGCAGATTCGCGGTCCGCTGCCAGGACTCTAAAGGAAACGTCCAGAGGCCGCCAACTGTGTTCGCTGCATCTCGCATTTTTTCCGGTTCGAACGATTGCTTGATGATCTCCAGCGCTCCATTCAATATCTCAGAAGCATCGGCGTCCGGTTTCGCCGCCTCGAAGGCGTGGGCGAAGGTATCGCCGAACGCGAAGAACGAGTTGCCCTGCGACAACAGACGTTGGAATAGATCCATGGCAGGGCTCTGCGGGGGCGCGAACGCGCTTGCCCAGTGATCCAATCCGGCGGACCAGGGGTTGGCTGGCCGATGTTGTCCTGACAGCGCTTGCCAACCTTCGAGCCACTGGCTCCACCACTGGCTTGTGCCGTCACTGGTCATCTGCGGCCGGGTGGACTGTGTCCATGCAGGAAAAGTGCGGTAAGCTAAGGATCTTAACAAACACGATTGTGCAGTGCAGCATGATCACGACTCCCGTCACCTAGGTCGTAACCCGAGTGCTATCAGTGATAATGAGTACAAGTTCGAAGCGGGCGCCGCTTGTTGTCGTCGCCATGCATACCTTGCCAAAACAGGCATCAACACACCACCGGAAAAGTCTAGGATGACTGATAATGTCGTCATTGTCGACGCTGTACGGACAGCTGTTGGCGCATTTGCCGGCACCTTGGCCAGTATGCCCGCGAGCAGTCTCGGCGCAAAGGTAATCTCGGCGTTATTGGAGCGCACTGGGCTGGCGCCCGAGCAGGTCGACGAAGTCATCATGGGTCAGGTGTTGACCGCGGGTGCGGGCCAGAACCCGGCACGCCAGGCCTTGATCGAGGCCGGCCTGCCGAACACGATCCCAGCGATGACGATCAATAAGGTCTGCGGAAGCGGGCTAAAGGCGGTTCATCTTGCGGCCCAGGCCATACGTTGCGGTGACGCTGACGTAATCGTTGCCGGCGGACAAGAAAATATGAGCCTCAGTCCCCACGTGTTACCTCAATCCCGCAATGGCACAAAAATGGGTGACTGGAAGTTGGCCGACAGTATGATTGTTGACGGTCTGTGGGATGCGTTCAATCAATATCATATGGGAGTCACCGCCGAAAATGTCGCCAAACAATACGAGCTCAAGCGAGAGCAGCAGGACGAATTCGCAGCGGCGTCGCAGCAGAAAGTAGAAGCCGCCCAGCGGGAACACAAGTTCGACGACGAGATCGTCGCCGTAGACATACCGCAGCGCAAAGGGGATCCGCTACGTTTTGCCGTCGACGAGTTCCCACGCCATGGCACAACCGCTGGCGGTTTGGCTAAACTCCGACCGGCCTTCGACAGGACGGGTACGGTTACGGCGGGCAACGCGTCCGGCATCAATGACGGTGCCGCTGGATTGTTGGTAATGCGGGAAACGATGGCCGACGAGCTTGAATTGAAGCCATTGGCCCGGATAGTCGCCTACAGCAGTGCCGGCGTGGATCCGGCGATTATGGGGACAGGGCCCATACCGGCGGCGAGGAAATGTCTGCAAAAAGCGGGCTGGAGTGTCGATGAGCTGGATTTGATCGAGTCCAACGAAGCGTTTGCCGCACAGTCCATGTCGGTAAACTGTGACATGGGCTGGGATACTGATAAAGTAAACGTAAACGGCGGCGCGATAGCGCTGGGCCACCCCATCGGTGCCTCTGGCGCGCGCATTCTTGTCACGCTGTTGCACGAAATGAGCCGTAGGGACGCCCGCAAAGGTTTAGCCACGCTGTGCATCGGTGGTGGACAAGGTGTTGCCATTGCCGTGCAACGATAAATAACGGAGACGGAAGGAGTAACAATAATGGGTAGAGTTGCACTAGTTACCGGGGGGACCCGGGGTATTGGAGAGGCGATCTGTCTGGCGCTCAAGGACGCGGGGTACGAAGTGGCCGCGAACTACGGCGGTAACGAAGAAACCGCGGCAAAATTCACCGAGGCCACCGGCATCCCGTCCTACAAGTGGGATGTGGGCGATTTCGAAGCGTGTCAAGGGGGCGTTGCGCAAGTAGAAGAAGACGTCGGGCCGGTAGAAGTTCTGGTAAATAATGCCGGTGTAACCCGCGACGGCACCATGCACAAGATGAGTTTTGAAGATTGGGATACCGTCATCCGCACTAATTTGACCTCGTGTTTCAATGTGTCACGATGTGTGGTTGAGGGGATGCGTAGCAGAGGATTTGGCCGCATTGTCAATGTTGGCTCGGTGAACGGCCAGGCCGGCCAGTACGGCCAAGTGAACTACGCGTCGTCGAAGTCCGGCATTCACGGTTTCACCAAGGCCCTGGCCCAGGAGGGCGCGGCAAAGGGCATTACCGTTAATGCCGTTGCCCCGGGCTACATCGGAACCGACATGGTCCGTGCTGTACCGGAAAAAGTCCTTGAAAAAATTATCTCCCGAATTCCGGTTGGCAGATTGGGCGAGGCCCATGAAATCGCCCGCACTGTTCTGTTCCTGGTGGCGGATGACGCGGGATTCATCACCGGTTCGACGCTGTCCATCAACGGCGGTCAGCATATGTACTAATACACCATAGAGATGCACGTTGACTAAACCACGTATTATTAAAAAATATCCGAACCGACGGCTGTACGATACGGATGTCAGCCGTTACATCACCCTCGCCGACCTTCAGAAATTGGTTCTGGAGAGGATCAGCTTCGAGGTTCGAGACGCCAACTCCAACAAGGACATCACCCGCAATATCCTGCTACAGATCATCGCCGAGCAGGAGAGCGGCGGCAAGCCGCTGTTCACGACCGACATATTGATGCGGTTCATACGGCTTTACGGCGAGTCGATGCAAGATGCCTTGAGTACGTACCTCGAGCACAGTCTGTCGCTTTTTGACGAACAGCGGAAGACGTATCAGGCGCAGCTTCAATCGGCAATGAAGCTGCCCGGTAACCCAATGTCGGCCATTACCGAGTTGACGCAGCACAATATGAAAGTCTGGCAAGACCTTCAAGACCAGTTTTTCGAAGCCGCCGGAGTGGTCCAGAAGCGTCCAAAGAAGGACACGGATACCGAGAAATAGTCAGACCCACCGCATTGGCATCGCGGCGGCCGGTAAACGGCCGTTAACAACTGCTGGCACACGCCGACAATGGATATTGCGGTCCCGCAGCGCTAAAGCCGCGCGCCAAGTCCCTGCATAGACCGGACCGGTGCCTGGACAGTGTCCCGGTCTGGGTGGGCCGACCCGAGCGAAGAAGGTCGCACTTCATTGACCCGCATATTCCACGAAGGATCCTGGATGATGGCGGAAAGATCGATTGGTAAGGCCGCCGCACTGGAACGACATGCACAGTCGTAGCTATGGATTACGTGAAGCGCAAGCCCAGGCGTTCGAGACCGAGCCTGCGCCGGGACAGTCCCGCTCTTACTTCTTGCCAGGAGACCTGCCACGTCGATTGTTGTCAGTTCCGGGACTAAACGCGGTGGATATCTCCAACTACGTACCCTAAATATGAGCGCGACGCCCTGGTGCAGACTGGGGGCTATGTCCACGGTGGGCCGCGTTACTGCCGAACCTGTGGTCTTGACAACCGACACCGGTTCGAATATGCTGCAGCGCAGCAATTCAGGCCTGAGCGCGCGGCGGTGCCGGACCGGAACAAATTCGCGCGGTTATCGCCGCCCCCACGGCAGAACGAGTTCAGCGCTTGACCAGGCGCCGAATCATTGTCACTCGACCAAGTGCCCTCTGGTGCGCTTCGGCGCAACCAAGCCCGCACCCTTCAGGGGGTGCGGGTTTTTTCTCGCCGCCTTGTTGCAAGGTACGGCCTAGCCTGCATATTGCACCAAGGGTGCAATATGCAGGCTAGTTACCATCGAATTTCTCATGAAATAACTGGGCAAGACGCGACGCCTCCTCTGCGGTCCTGTGCAAGCGGCTTGCGATCGATCGAGCATTCGCCTCGTTACAGCACTGTTCCAACTCCTGTGCTGCGCCACGCAGGGCGTGAGCAGCAACATAAGCGGCCGTGCCGGCGATGCCATGAGCAATCTGCTTGATGTCGCCAAGCCGCCCACATTCAGCGGCACACTCCATGATGTCGAGCTTATCGGGCAATCCGTCCACCAAAATCTTAAGGCTGCTGCACCACAACTTCTGATCGCCTGATGCCAGTTGTACGCCGCCCTCCACATCCAAAATCAGCTTCGCACGCTGGTCCATGTCGCTCTGGGGGCGTTCCGATGTTGATTCTTCAACCGACTCTTTACACCGATCGGGAAACCAATTGATCAACTCTTGAACCAAGGCTTGGTCACTGATGGGCTTGGCGATGAAACCACTCAGTCCGACACCGAGAAAGTGTTGCCGATCGCCGCTCAGCACGTCCGCTGAAATGGCCAAAACTGGTGTTTTCAGATTGTGCAGGCCCATCATTTTGAAACGACGTGCGGTCTCGATGCCGTCCATGTGGGCCATGTGAATGTCCATGAACACAATATCGTACCTACGTCTCCGCCCGGCGTAGAGCGCACGACACCCGGACTCCGCTTCATCTACCAACCATGAGTATTTGCGCAGCAAGGTGCTCAAAAAGGACCGGTTTATCTTATTATCATCCACCACCAAAGCCCGCAATCCCCTGCCATCGAATGTGCAAACCGCAACGTGTGCGGATTTTGTGTGTGGCAACTGATCCGCTACCTCGAACGGTAAGCTCACGTTGACCCTGGTGTAGTGACCCGGCTGGCCATCAATATCGATTTGACCGCCCAACGCATTCACTAAGTTTTGAGTTATCGTCAACCCCAGTCCCGTACCTCCGTATTTTCTCTGCATACTGGTATCGGATTGCTGGAAAGGCTCAAACAACTTTTTGACTTCTTCAGGTGCTATGCCAATTCCGGAGTCGGTCACCTCGATCTGCACGGTCACCCGTGAAGACGAACTATCTTGCAGTTTTGCGCGCACATGGACCCGCCCCTGATCGGTGAACTTGATGGCGTTGTTCACCAGATTGGCGACGATCTGCCCGATTCTCGTCTCATCCCCGATCAGCGCCTTTGGAACGCCCTCGTCGACGTGCAACGACAATGACAATGCCTTCGCAGATGCCATCGGTTGAAACAGCGCCACCGTCGAATTGAGCACCGCACGCAGGTCAAATACCTCCTCCTCCAAAGGGACCTGTCCGGCCTCTATTCGGGATAGATCCAAGATATCATTGATAATCTTCAACAGTCCCTTGGCGCATTCTTCCATGGGCCCCAGATAGGCCCGCTGCTCTTCATCCAATTCTGTTTTCGCCATCAAGGCCAAGAATCCGAGTACTCCGTTGATGGGAGTTCGAATCTCGTGGCTCATATTGGCGAGGAACGTTGATTTCGTGTGATTGGCGTTTTCCGCCGCCTTACGGGCGCAGATCAACTCCTGCTGAATACGTTTCCGTTCTGTGATGTCACGAGCGATGCCGTGGAAACCGATGATTTTCTCGTCTTCGAAAATTGGTCTGGAACCGATCTCGAAGGATCGAATCACTCCGCTTTTAGTGATCGTATCGAGATCGTAGTTAACATGTCGCTCACCTTTCGCGTGACGTTTCAACACCTCGCGCGCCTTTGCCATATCGTAGGAGGCAACCAACTTTTTCCAAGTCAGTCCTTTTGCCTCTTCCACCGTATAACCCAATAATCGCTCTACCGCCTTATTGCCATCAAGAAAGTGGCCCGATAAATCCGTCGTAAAGACAATGTCCGTGGCGTTTTCGAACAAATCACGATAAATTTCATCGCTGGCGCGCCAGTGATGCGTAGTACGACAGAGTTTCTTCGCTCCAGATCTTTTCCGTGCTCCCGTCATTTGCCAGCCCTTTAGCTCCTAAATCGGTGACAACACCGCAAACTGGTTTCTGGTTGCTATAATTTGATCAATCAACGCCGTGTCTCGACGGACAATTACGATGATTTCGGGCAATGAAAGTCGGCGGGCAATCCCGCGAATTCTGTTGGTAGACGATGACCCCGTGGTGATCAACACCTTGCGCGGCGGACTGACAGACAGGGGTTACCTCGTCGATGCTTATGAATGCGGCTTGCCCGCTCTGTCTGAATTTGGGCACCGGCCGCCGGATATCGCCGTGCTCGACATCGGACTGCCGGACATCTCCGGCACCGACCTTGCCGCACGCATGCTGGAGGTGGTGTATCGTCCCATCATCATATTGTCGGGGCACAGTGATGCCGATAACGTTAAGCGGGCCATTGGCAACGGTGTGGTGGGTTATCTGGTAAAACCGCTTTCGGCCGCGCAGCTGGTCCCCAGTATTGAGACCGCTCTGGCCCGTTTTGCAGACATGAACAAGCGCCTCGCCAGGCATTTCGATGCGCAACAACAACATGGTGATCGGATAGACGTCGTACTCGACCAGTTCACCATGGGTCTGGTAATCATCGACCATGAGCGGCACATCGTAAATCAAAACAAGACGGCCAGGCGGACACTCAACGACGCTAAATTTTTGACGAATCGCGGCGGGAAGTTGTGCACGGCCGGGAGCATAGACGGGAGGGAATTCAAACGTGTACTCGGCAAAGCTCTGAGCCCAACGGAAACCACCGCAATGGGCACGCTCGTCCTGGAAAACCATTTGATCGGTACCAAGATTCAAATCTGGGTCTCTCCGCTTGGCGTCACCCAGGAATCAGATAAGGCCGACCGTTCCGCTATCGTCATGCTGATCGATCCTACACAGCCGGTGCCCGGCCCAGAGCCTCTGATCAAATCGATGTACGGATTGACCGATAAGGAAAGCAAATTGGCAACGGCACTGCTCAATGGCCAAACCGTAGACGAATATTGCCGATGCGCTCATGTCACCCATAACACCGCGCGAACCCAGCTGAAGTCCATATACCGCAAGACCAACACCCGCGGCCAGGTTGACTTGGTGCGTTTGCTGTCGAGGCTGTTGGTCGGCGCGCCGATTGACCACTGAGATCCGGTAACACAGCAGTCACGCCAGTCGAACGTCGGCGGCCGTTGGCGAGATCTTACTGCCGAGCAACCGGCTTTTCTTCACCCAATTGGGTGAATTTGGCGCGCATTTTGCGGCAACCGCCCCCGTAACTTACGAAGGGATCGGGCGGCTGGACGCAGCGCGCCTAACCTGCATATTGCAGGCTAAGTCGATCTACTGAGCCAGACTTTTAGCGGGGGGTTCGGCTGACTCAACGTCCCGGGACAGGGCAGCCATGATCGCCGTGAACGGGGTCGGTGGTTGCAGCGCGATGCCTTGCGCGTATTTGACACCCATGGCTTCAAGCCGTTGTAACGTGGCTGCGGATTCCGTACATTCGGCGATAGTCTCGATGCCCATGAGTTGGCCAACGCGATGTATTGCTCCGACGATCGCTTCATCAACAGGATCGGTGACCATATTTCGCACGAACACCCCATCAATTTTCAAAAAATCGATGGGTAGAGTTCTCAAGTAGTGGTAATTGGATAGACCAATGCCAAAATCGTCCAGCACGAATCGACAACCTCGTTTCTTCAGGCTGTTCATAAAGTCTCTCGCCGCCTCGAGATAACGGACTACGGCAGCCTCTGCGATCTCGAAATAGATGTTTTTCGACGGGATGGGCGAGCGGTCCAGTTGATGGTGGAGGAACTCCATGAACCTCCCATCGTTCAACGACGTCCCCGATATGTTCAACGCCAACGGCGCACCAGACAGGAAATCGATACGCGGAGCCACAATCTGCAGCGTACGCTCCACGACCCACCGATCTACCGAGGGCATAAAACCGTACCGTTCGGCCGACGCTATGAAATCTCCGGGCAGCACAATATTACCCTTCCTATCCACCAAGCGCAGCAAAATCTCATACATTAACGGGTCAACCGCTCTATCTGAGCCATGCATAATCGGCTGACAGTACAGGCGGAAGCGATCTTCGCTCAACGCCGACGACAATTCTGTCGCCTGGTTCAGGGCAGCGTCGTGCCGCCGGATGTTTTCGTCGTCTGACCGATAAACATATACCCGGTTGCGGCCCTGCTCCTTGGCCATATAACAGGCGACATCGCTTTGTCTCACGATGTCGTCCACGCCGTCTGACGTAGCAACTATTTCAGTGACACCGACACTCGCTGATACGGAAAACAAGCTGGCTCGCCACTCAAACCCAAAGGCGCGAACATCGTCAACGATTTGGTTGGCGATCTTGGTGGCCGATTCGAGAGATCGATTCATTAACAAAATAGCAAATTCATCGCCTCCCAAGCGCGCCAAGGCGTCCTGGCCACGTATATAGCGGCGAAACAGGTTGGAAATCTGCCTCAGCAGTTCGTCCCCTGCGAAATGGCCGGCAGTGTCATTGACCACTTTGAAGTTGTCCAGATCGATGTAGCACATGGCGTGCCTCGAGCCCCTGGCTTGTGCGCTGCGCAGGGCCTGCTTCACGTGTTGATCGAAAGCCGCGCGATTCAGTAGCTTGGTCAATGCATCGCGTCGCGCCTCGTAGGCCAACTGTTGATTGAGTTGGTGCTCGTTGGTTATGTCCTTACCAATCCCCCGATACCCGGCAAAGTTTCCGTCGATATCCAGAAATGGCGTCCCGCTTATGCGCATGATGCAGAACCCACCGTCACGCTTGAGCATTGGAAACTGAAAGTCACGAAATCCAACATGTTCGTCTATACTGCGTTCGAACTCGCTCCAGCCGTCCAACTGCTTGTTCCAATATGTTGTCAGTTCGGCCAGGGTCTGACCGAGAACTCTCTCCGGGGCCACACCGCTGTGTTCAACCAAGCGTGGCGACAGGTAGGCGATCCGCGTCTGGGCATCGGTCTCCCACCACCAATCCGCAGCGGCGGCTGCAAAATCTTTAAATCGTTCCTCGCTCTGTTTGGCGGCGTTTTCTGCGACCTGGCGCTTTGTAATATCAAGAGCTTGAATGAGCACGACCGGTTTACTACTAAGTTTGTCAATAATTTGGCTACGATAGTCCCAAATTCGCGCCTCACCGTCCTTGGTCAACAACCTGAATTGACCGCGGGCACTACCCGACTTTCTAACGCGGCGCAGGTACTCATCAAACTCCTGTCGATGCGACGCTGAGAAAAAATCGCCGAAGGACTGGTTGGAAACCTCTTCTTCCTGCGATCGCAACGAATCGGCCATGGCCGGATTTGCGGAGAGCACGATGCCATCAAGGTTGTGAGTGCCGACGAGGGCCCAGCTGCGATTGACCAGTAGCCGGTAGTGGGCGTCAATGGCCTGGGAGTCCGCCACACGCCGGTACGTCAACCACGCCAGACTCAGCGCCACCAACACCAGGAGCGCGACGGCGCCCCATTCCTGGGCGTCCGAGAACGGTGGGAAAAGCCCCAGGTACGACAGACCGGCGTAAACCGCGCCAATAGTCAGCGCCAAGACACCCAAGTCCAGGCCAGCACGAGTGATTGTTTTCAGCTTGTTGGATAGGAATTCCACAGTGGACTCGGACCCCCAGCCGAATCGCCGTCACAGTGTGGGCGCGCCTTCGGAAAGGCACGGATTGCTTTAAGTATAGCCGAAGGTCGGCGTAATCAAACCGCCGGTCGGCCCGCTCGTCCGCGAGATCAACCGCCGCGCAGACGCAATCGGTCCAAGCATAGCCGCTGGCGACGGTCGAACAAGCGGTGCGCGCCCAGCGACACCACCAGGATTGCCGCACTTCCGGTCGTCACGGCTATGCAGAACATGATGAAAATCTGGTACTTGACGGCTTCCAGCGGTGGAATTCCAGCTAGAATCTGTCCGGTCATCATGCCGGGCAGGCTGACCACCCCGGCGGCCGCCATCGCATTGATCACCGGCACCAAGGCGACCCTCACGCTGTCGCGACGAATGTCAGTCATGGCATCCTGCCATGGGTGTCCAAGGGCAAGGCGAGCCTCAATGACCGCCTGTTGCTGGATCACACTGCTGTTAAGCCTGTCCATACCGAGTGCTACTGCGTTCATGGTGTTGCCGAGCAGCATTCCAAGCAAGGGTATCGAATACTGCGGCTGGTACCAGGGATGAGGCTCAATCACGGCCAGCAGTGCAAACACGAGCAAGCTAAAGGACGATATAAACAAGCCGAACACATTGAGGCCTACGCCCCAAACACCGTCGAGCCGATGCCGCTGACGCGCGTGCGATTCCCATGCCGCCACCAACAACATGACCAGCGCCATCAGTCCTACCCAGCCCAAACCGGCGTTTGCAAACAACACCTTCAACACCACTCCGGCCAACATTAATTGAACCGCAGTCCGGATGGAGGCTATCAAAAGGTCACGCGAAACTCCGAGTGAGGACATCCAGGCCAGCACGGCGAGCGCGGCTACCAGCCCGGCGGACCAGACAAGATCTAAATTGCTCAGTTGTATGATACCCACGATCGTTGGAAGCTCACTCTAGAAATCGTTCGTCTGTAATACAAATCGAGCGATCTGCAACCCGACACACCTGCTCCGGGTCATGGCTTACCCAGAGCACTGATCCGTTCGACTCGCCCACCCATCTCTTCACCATCGACTCCAGGTAATCCATGTTGGTCGGATCGAGGGCGGCGGTTGGTTCATCCAGGAGCAGCACCCGGGGATCATTAGCCAGGCTCCGTAACAGGGCAAAGCGTTGTCGTTCACCGGACGATAGGTTCCGCACCTCGCGATCCAACAGCCGTGAGCTCAAACCCAGGGCGGCGAGATCAGCGACTGGGGGTGGCGTCTTGAAATGATCCACCACCCGCAGCGCCCACCACGCACTCTCCGAGGCCACGAACGCCACCAATCGTCGCCATTCCGGTCCCGTGTAGGTATCGCGCTCGCGGCCTTCGAGCAGTGCGAGTCCGTCCCCGGGATCGAGATCGGCAATCGCCCGTAACAACAATGTCTTGCCGCTTCCGGACGGACCCAAAATCGAGACGATCTGCCCGCCCTGCAAGTCGAGATCGAGCGGTGGCGGTGGATTCTCCATCAAGCTGTGATTTCTGGCGGTAAACCGCTCGAGACTTAGAACCTGCGTCACGGAGTTGTCCGATTTCTGTGCCTACCTTTCACTCTGCCAGACCGGTATCATGTTCGACCCTTAATTGTTGCAGAATGTATTACGAAGTGGCAGAGCCGGAATCACCGCAGAAATCCCCGTACACTATGGATCTGAAACCGGGCGTCTATTGGTGGTGCCGTTGCGGTCGTTCCAATAAGCAGCCCTTTTGCGACGGGTCGCACAAAGACACAGAGTTTGCCCCCGTCAAGCTGGAAATCGCTGCAACCCGACGAGTTTCCTTGTGCGGGTGCAAGCACAGCGCCAATCAGCCGTACTGTGATGGCACGCACAATTCCCTCGACTGAGCGGCGACCATGAGTGACGCTATACCTCGGCTTGTGCTCACCCCGGGCGAGCCCGCGGGCATCGGTCCAGATGTGGCAATCATGGCGTCGTCCCGGGAATTGCCCTGTCGTCTCGCCGTGATCGGTGATCCCAAGCTGTTGCGCGAGCGCGCTGCAGCGCTGGATGTGCCCGTCACGATAACCGACTGGAAGGCCCGATGCCACCGTCCCGGCACGCTGGCGGTAATCACCAAACAGCTGGAGGCTCCCTGTCGACCGGGACAACTTAATTGCTCCAACGCTCCTTATGTGTTGGCTGCCTTGGATTATGCAGCCGGCGCATGTGCGGCAGGCGAATTCGATGCCATGGTCACGGGCCCGGTCCATAAAGGCGTGATTAACGATGCCGGCATTGAGTTTTCGGGGCATACGGAGTATCTGGCTCGGCGCCTTGATGTTGACTGCCCGGTGATGTTGCTGACGAGCGGGCGGTTACGCGTCGCCCTGGCAACCACACATATCCCTCTCGCACGGGTCAGCGAGCAAATCACTCAGACCCGCTTGGAGCGGGTCCTGCGCGTGCTAGCCACAGATTTGGATGACCGGTTGGGCGTGGTCGAGCCGCGTATCGCCGTGTGCAGCTTGAATCCGCATGTCGGCGAAGGTGGACACCTGGGGCACGAGGAAAACGAAGTCATTCTGCCGGTGTTGGCACGGTTACGGCAGGACGGGCTCCGGGTCTTTGGGCCGCTTGCTGCGGACACAATCTTCGCGCCGGTTCACCTCGAACGCTATGATGTCGTTTTGGCCATGTACCACGATCAGGGATTGCCGGTCGTTAAATACGCAGCCTTTGGCCGTTCCGTAAACATTACACTGGGACTCCCCATCATTCGCACATCCGTCGATCATGGCACCGCCCTGGATTTGGCGGGCACCCGCCGCGCTGATCCGAGCAGCCTGCTGGCCGCGATCGACACCGCGAAAAACATGGCGTTGAGAATGGCCGAGCAGCACCGGCCAACTGCGACGGCCGCTCCGTGAGTACTCCGGCACCGCGAAAGTCACTGGGTCAACACTTTCTTCACCAACAGTCGGTGATTGAGAAGATCATCGACGAATTTTGCCCACGACCCGGCGACGTCGTTGTTGAGATCGGCCCTGGCAGGGGCGCCTTAACCTCACGTCTGGCCGATCGTGTTCGAACGCTTCATGCCATCGAATTAGACAAACGCTTGGTATTGGAACTGGATCGGGCGCGCTCCCGACACCCATCGCTTACTATTCATCAAGCGGACGCTTTGTCTTTTGATTACGGTAAAATCGCAAGCGCAGCGGACCGACGTATGCGCATCATTGGAAACCTACCCTACAATATTTCGACGCCGCTGATATTCCACCTACTCAAATTCGGCGAACGTATTCAAGATATGTGTATCATGCTGCAGAAGGAAGTTGCACTGCGCATAGACGCCAAGCCATGCAGCAAACAGTACGGGCGGTTGAGTGTGATGGTGCAACAACGTTGTGCCGTGGAAAGGGTGCTGTCGGTCGCGCCGGGGGCGTTCTCGCCGCCACCCAAGGTGGAGTCAGCTGTGATTCGGCTGACACCCTACCGGGTTCAGTTTTATCCACTGCCCGATGCGGTTCGGTTTGAGCGGATCGTGCGCACGGCTTTTAACAACCGGCGCAAAACCATAAAAAATGCGCTCCAGCCACTGCTCGATGAAGCGCAAATTTGTGCGGCGGGCATCGACCCGAGACGTCGGCCCGAACAGTTGACCGTTGGAGAATACGTCCGGCTCGCTGCCGAATCCATATACGTCGCTCCAACTACAGTCTCAAGCCACCCATAATGTACGGTTGAGGGAACATGCACACCATTTCAAGGCCAACGATGTTGGGGCGCTTGCAGACCGCCATGATTGTCATCTCAGGCATTGCCTCGTTTGGTGCGCAGGGAGGTTATTTCGACTGCAGTGTAATTTACGATGAGTACGAGCATCTCATGGCCAATCGTTTTCTCGTCGAACCCGACCGCTATGTCTCCACCTTGGCCAATCAGATTACCCGTAATCAATACGAAAAATTTCAAAAAAAATTATTTAAACTGCAGGCAGACCGCAACGAGCGAGGCATCGCCGTGTTCCGCACTAATGGTAATCTCTACGGTAAATTACTGTTTCATTGGAGCGCACCCTTGGAAGATCAACAGCCACACCTGCTCATCGAAAATGCTGTGCTGTACGGGCGTGTCGTCGATGGATATGCGCCCATGCTGCTTCCTCCAATACGGCTCAAACCCGGTGCCACATTGGATTTGGACACAGGGATTAAAGAAACCTCCGCTGAGGACGGGCCGGCATCCGGAGTCCCGCCCCACCAGCTCGCAGACCTTAAGTACGAGATTGGAGATGATGACGGAGAGCCTCGTATCCGTGCAGTGAACAATGCGCAGATGCAGTTTCCGGTTGAATCAATGTGCCATCAACCGAAGCGGCGATAGATATCGAAGCAATCGATTAACTGGTAAGCGTTTTCATTGTGGACTCGATCCACGCTTCAGCCGTCCCGATCAGGTCGCGGGCGCGTCGGCCGGTGGATTCGATCGGCGGTCCAACGACAACCTGAATGGTGCCCGGCCGTTTGATAAAACCACGTCGCGGCCAGCATTCGCCAGCGTTGTGCGCAACGGGCAAAATGGGAACACCGGCCTTTATTGCCAGCAGCGCGCCGCCGGGGTTGTATCGACCCGTTTCTCCCGGCCGGACCCGAGTCCCCTCCGGAAACACTACTACGTACCGCCCGCCGCGCAGCCGTTCTACACCCTTGTTCACTACCTCCTCCAGCGCCTTAATACCGGCATTCCGATTTATTGCAATGGGCCGAGTTGCCGCCAGGCCCCAACCAAACAGGGGAATCCACAATAATTCTTTTTTGAGGACCCACGTCTGTGCCGGGAAGATTACCTGATAGCCGATGGTCTCCCAGGCAGACTGGTGCTTGGACAGAATGACACACGGCTGTTGAGGCAAATTTTCGATTCCGGAAACCTCGTGGGTGATGCGGCAGGTTATCCGCAACCACCAGACGACGAAGTATGCCCAGCCGCCGATGATTTGAGAACGAAGTACGGCGGGCAGCGGGATGCACAGTATCGCTAACGGGCCGTACAGCGTAGCGGACAAGGCCTGTCCCACAGCGAACAACATGGAACGCAAAACCAGCACGAGTCGATCACACCGCCGGTCGCCATTGAACCGGACCGTAGTGTCGCAGACCTCCGCTGACCAGCGCACCCACAAAGGCGGACAAATCATCGAACACCGGCGTGCTTGCACACTCGGTGCCGATCAACTGTGACTCCGTTACCTCGCCTTTGCCGGAACGCACCAGGATCGGCATTGCCCCAGCTGCGCGTGCGGCCTGTAGATCTCGAAGTGAGTCGCCTACGGCGGGAACTGCCGCAAGATTGATTTTGAGTCGGCCAGCCAGATCGACCAACATCCCGGGCCGTGGTTTTCTGCACGCGCACAGATCATCGGGACCATGGGGACAGAAAAAGATCGCGTCGATCTCTCCACCCTTCTGTCGCACCCGCTCGAGCATCCGGGCGTGAATTCTATTGAGCATATCGATGTCAAACAGACCTTTGGCAATACCGGACTGATTAGTCACCACGACAACTCGATAGTCGGCTCGCGACAAGCGGGCAATGGCCTCGAGACTGCCCGGAATTGGAACCCATTCATCCGGTGACTTTATGTGCTCGTCGGATTCATTATTAATCACTCCGTCACGGTCGAGAATGATCAGCAGCATTATCAACCCTCCAGCATAAACCACCCGGATGCTGTCCTACGTGGTTCCGGGTCTACGCAGTTCACACACGTGTCGGCTGAACCGAATATTCTATCAACTGGTGCCAAGCTCACGATTTCACTCGTTTCGATTGTTTTTCTATGTTGAGTTGTGAAATGTCCGCCACCCGCAAAAACAGATCCTCAACCTGCCTTAACAGAGCCAACCTGTTACGGCGCAACCCAGGGTCCTCATCCATGACCAGAACTTGGTCAAAGAAGCGGTCAATCGGCTGTTTGAGGGACGCCAACCGCTTCAAACCACGGTTGTATTCGCCGGACAGAAACTGTGTGCCGACGGATTCCGTCAGTTCAGTTAATGTTTTTAGTAAATTCTGTTCGGCCCGCTCCCTTAGCAGCCCCGCGTCCACCGTAGATATTTCATTGTCTTCGGCTCTGCGCAATATATTTCGAATACGCTTGTTGGCTTCGGACAAGTACTCGGCCTGAGGCAATTTGCGAAACCGCGCGACAGCGCGCAGCCGTTTATCAAAATCCAACGGGCTGGATGGCCGGGTGGCCAACACGGCGTTGAAATCATCCATCCGATAACCGTCGTCGGCATAGTAGGCTCGCAACCGCTCGAGCAAAAAATCAAACACGCGGTCAACGACTGCACCCGAAACGGCGACCGGCTCGGGCTGCGTGGAATAGATACGCGCCGATGCCTGGAGCAATAATTTGAGATCGAGATTCCGCCGTTTCTCAATCAGGATCCTCAGTACCCCGATGGCAGCACGTCTCAGACCGTAAGGATCCTTATCACCGCTTGGCTCTTCGCCGGCGGCAAAAATACCAACCAAAGTGTCGATCCGATCGGCCACGGCAACGGCCTGACCGACAGCGTGTCTGGGTAAGCGATCACCCGAATATCGCGGCCGATAGTGCTCTTCTAGTGCTGCCGCAACATCTGGATGCTCTCCGTCGTGTTTCGCGTAGTAACGGCCCATGACGCCTTGAAGCTCGGGAAACTCATTGACCATCTCGGTCACCAGGTCGGCCTTAGACAGCAGAGCAGCACGTTTGCAGTTTGAAACATCGGTATTGAGGAGATCGCCAACAGTCGCCGACAAAGTCTGAAGACGCAATACTTTGGCGTGCACTGAGCCGAGTTTGCTGTGGAAAAGAATTTGCTTCAGGCTGTCTATACGCGACGACAGCGATGCACCGCGGTCGGTGTCCCAAAAAAACCGCGCATCCGATAACCGCGCGTGCAGCACGCGTTCATTACCGGCGCGAATCTGTTTTGGGCGCTTGCTTTTTATATTGTTGACCGTAATGAAATGGGGCAGGAGCCGGCCGCGTGCATCCTTAATGGGAAAATATTTTTGATGGTCGCGCATGGACGATATCAGCGCTTCCGACGGCACTTTCAGAAAGGCTTTATCAAATGCTCCAAGCACGGATTGTGGCCATTCCACCAGACCGGTTACTTCGTTCAACAGGTCCACGTCCATGATCGCCTCACCCTCCACCCGACGCGCCAGACGCCGTACCTGCTTCACGATACGCTGCCTGCGTTCCATAAAGTCGGGGATGACAAAACCCTGCCCCCGCAAAATTTCTTCGTACCGGTCGGGGCTGGTCAATCGCAAACGCCGGTTGCAGTGGAACCGATGGCCATGGGTATAGATGTCGGCTTCGACCGACATCAAACGGGCGGACACCGGTTGCTTATCATGTAAAATAACCAGCCAATGAACCGGCCGAACAAATTCGGCCATACCGTCGCCCCAGCGCATCCGCTTTGATATCGGTAAGCGCTTTACTGCTTCGTCGATACATTGAGGAATCAACGTGGACGCGTTACGTCCCCGCTTGGTGACGCGATGGACCAACCACTCACCCTTATCGGTCTTCGAGCGAGACAGCTGAGCGATATCTATTCCACATGAGCGGGCAAAACCGAGCGCCGCCGCTGTCGGTTGGCCGGATTGGTCAAATGCTGCGACCAGCGCCGGCCCACGGCGCATGATTTGTTGATCGGGTTGCTTTTTCCGCACTGCCCCGATCCACACAGCTAGTCGTCTAGGGGTCGCGAACCATCGGTAACCTAAACTCGGATCCTGCAACAGGCCGGCGTCCGCCAAGCCCTTTTGACAACGCACAGCGAAGTTCTGCCCGAGCCGAAGAAGTGACTTGGCAGGCAACTCTTCAGTGCCGATCTCGATCAACAGGTTACCGACAGAATCGCTGCTTGGTCGAGCATTCATGGCATATCCACTGATCGACCCCGTGGAAAGCCGATCTTTTTACGGGTGTCGTAATAGGCCTCGGCAACACTTTTTGCAAGCGCGCGGACCCGGCCTATGTAGCGCGCCCGTTCAGTCACCCCTATGGCGTGGCGGGCGTCAAGAAGATTGAACACGTGGGACGCCTTGAGGACCATGTCATAGGCGGGTAGCGGCAGTCCTTGATTCATCAGTTGTTTGCTCTCTCTCTCATAATCATCAAACTGGCGGAACAATCTCTCGACTCCCGCGTGATCGAAGTTAAAGGCCGACATTTCCAGTTCATTTTGATGGTAAAGGTCCCCGTAGCGGTATCCCGATGTCCACAGCAAATCAAACACATTATCGACACCCTGAAGATACATGGCGATACGCTCCAATCCATAGGTAATCTCACCGGTCACCGGTCGACAATCCAGCCCTCCGACCTGCTGAAAATAGGTGAACTGCGTGACCTCCATACCGTTCAACCAGACCTCCCACCCCAGGCCCCAAGCCCCTAGAGTGGGCGACTCCCAATCGTCTTCAACAAAACGAACGTCGTCACGCAAAGGATCTACGCCCAGGCTACGCAAGGAGTCCAGGTAGAGGTCCTGAATGTCCTTGGGCGAGGGTTTCAGTATCACCTGATATTGAAAATAATGTTGAAGGCGATTGGGATTTTGCCCGTATCGTCCGTCGGTAGGTCGTCTGGACGGCTGCACGTACGCTGCCCGGATCGGCTCTGGTCCGATAGCGCCCAGAAAAGTCGCCGGATGAAACGTGCCGGCCCCAACCTCAATGTCGTAAGGTTGCATCAACAGGCAAGCTCGGTCAGCCCAATATTGTTGGAGACATAGAATGATGTCTTGAAATGTCACGAGTTCAGGCTTAGTTCTTGAAAAATCGAAGATTTCGTAGGCACATCGTGGCGGAGGATTATAACTCAGCGGCAACCGTTGATGCGGTCTACTGTCAATACGTAAAATGGTTAGACATCAAAGTGAATTTGGTATAAGGTCTATCAGCTTTCAGGGCCATCGCGCCCAAGTCACCGAGGAGGAACAGGCTGCGAGCCTGTTAACGAAACCGAAAGGGCCGCTTGCGGCCCTTTTGTTTTTCTTACTCGCTGGTCTGCCCACAAATTCTTAGCCTTGCTTAAACTGCCACCCATGACTGTACGCGCCAGGGCCGTGTCATTGATCTCCGGTGGTCTCGATTCGATGCTGGCCACGAAGATGGTGCTAGACCAAGGCGTAGATGTGGTGGGAATCAACATCTACACGGGCTTCTGCATAACGGGCCACACCCAGGCAATACGCTTCAAGCATAAGGAGAAACCCAAGCGGAACAACGCCTTATGGGTTGCAGACCAACTTGGCGTCGAACTCCATATTCTCGACGTGGTTGCCGAATACAAAGATATCGTCATCCACCCGAAACATGGCTACGGTGCGCACTTGAATCCCTGTCTAGACTGCAAAGGCCTTATGGTGCGCAAAGCTCGGGAGTGGATGGAGCGACACGGTTTTGATTTCGTCCTAACCGGCGAGGTACTCGGACAGAGACCAAAGTCACAACTGAAATCCAAGCTTCCGATAGTCGCCAGAGACTCCGGTACCGAAGACCTTCTACTGCGGCCGCTGAGTGCAAAACTGCTCCGCCCCACCCTGCCCGAGCGTAACGGCTGGGTAGACCGTGACCGCCTGGGCGCAATCAGCGGCCGCAGCCGCCGGGGTCAGATAGCGTTGGCAAAGGCGTATGGTTTCACCGGATACGCGCAACCCGCCGGCGGTTGCTGTTTCCTGACTGACGCGAACTATTCTGCCAAACTTCGAGACTTCTGGCGATACAGGGAGAAAAAGGACTACGAACTCGACGACATCATGCTGTTGAAGGTAGGCCGTCACCTGCGTCCGCGGCCCCACTTCAAGATGATCATCGCCCGCGACGAGGGCGAAAACCGCTTTCTACAGGGTTATTGCCGACGTTTCACGCACCTCACGAGCGACAGCCACCCGGGACCGGTGGTGCTGCTCGATGGTGAAACGAACGACGAGGATGTAGCGCTCGCAGCGAGGGTGACCGCCCGTTTCGGCAAGGGGCGCGACGAGCAAGAGGTCCGGGTCCGGGTCACCGCAATGGATGGCAGTGCACGCATAATGTCGGTCAGCCCGTGGTCCAGCGAGCAGATTCCCGAGGACTGGTATCTGTGAGCCGCTTCACCCTCGACGCGCGAAATTTGATTTGCCCACTGCCCGTTGTTCGCACCCAAGAAAAAGTCGAACAACTGCGCAGCGGCGACGAGCTCGAGGTTGTCTGCACCGATCCGGGGGTATTGCACGACATTCCCGCCTGGTGCCGCATTCATGGCCACGAAGTGATCGAAGCGGTCGAGCGAGAAGGGGAACTGGTGGTGCGCCTTCGGGTACGAAAGTTGGAGGGCTGAGGCTGGGATTGCATTCGTTTGGTGCACAGGATCGCCTTATGCACTATTATAGTGCACCCGAGTCCCACGAGCGTTCCGTGTTGCTTCCACAAGTCCCTAATTTAGCCACAATCATAGCTGGCACGCATAATGCTAGATATAGGGTTCGCCCGTTGTAAACGCACGGCGCTTTGCGGCCTGAACACTCAACTATAACGACAGATTAAAGGAGATTTTGCATGTCTGCTTCAGACGTCCTCAAGCAAATAACCGAGGAAAATGTCCGCTTCGTGGACTTTCGGTTTACAGACACCAAAGGCAAAGAACAACACGTCACCGTGCCCGCCCATGTGGTCGACGAGTCGTTCTTTGAAGACGGCAAGATGTTTGACGGTTCGAGCATCGCCGGCTGGAAAGGGATTAATGAGTCCGACATGATTTTGATGCCGGATCCCGCTTCAGCGGTTATCGATCCTTTCTTGCATGATACGACGATGCTGTTGCGTTGCGACGTGATCGAGCCAATGACCATGCAGGGATACGAACGTGACCCACGCTCGATCGCAAAACGCGCCGAGGCGTATCTCAAGTCCACTGGAGTCGCCGACGTGGCGTACTTTGGTCCAGAGGCGGAGTTTTTCATCTTCGATGACGTCCGTTGGGACGTCGAAATGAGCGGAGCTTTTTACGAGATCGACTCAGCAGAAGCGTCCTGGAACACTGGGCGATTGTACGACGAACGAAACCTGGGGCATCGTCCCGGAGTGAAAGGCGGCTATTTCCCAGTTCCGCCGGTGGACTCGCTGCAGGATATCCGGTCTTCCATGTGCCAGGCCATGGAAGAGATGGGACTGACCATCGAGGTGCACCATCATGAGGTCGCCACCGCTGGCCAAGGTGAGATTGGTATGATGTTCAACAGTCTGGTACGCAAGGCGGACGAACTGCAGATCTACAAGTACTGCATCCACAACGTCGCCGCCCAGAACGGTAAAACCGCCACCTTCATGCCCAAACCACTCGTTGGCGACAACGGCAACGGTATGCACGTCCACCAGTCACTCGCTAAAAACGGTGAGAACGTGTTCTCCGGCGATGAGTATGGCGGACTCAGCGAGACCGCACTCTATTACATTGGTGGAATTTTCAAGCACGCCCGGGCGATCAACGCCTTCACCAACGCCTCAACGAACAGCTACAAGCGCCTCGTGCCGGGCTTCGAGGCCCCAGTGCTCCTGGCGTACTCGGCCCGCAACCGCTCCGCATCCTGCCGGATTCCCTACGTGACGACCCCCAAAGGGCGCCGAGTCGAGGTCCGCTTCCCGGACGCGGCCGGAAACCCCTACTTTACGTTCACATCGATGCTGATGGCCGGTCTGGACGGCATCCTGAACAAGATTCATCCCGGCGAGGCGTTCGACAAGGACCTGTATGACCTCCCCCCTGAAGAGGAGGCCAAGGTCCCAACCGTAGCGGATTCGTTGAAACACGCGTTGGACGCGCTCGATAAGGACCGGGACTTCCTCAAGGCGGGCGGTGTTTTCACCGACGACATCATTGACGCCTACATCGACCTCAAGATGGAAGAGGTGAATGCCCTGGCGATGACCACCCATCCCATCGAGTTCGATATGTATTACAGCGTTTAGGCAGGCCGTGCAAATGCCCCTGCCTGCAGGCAGGGGCGCTCAGGTCATCCATCCACGCGATTGTTGTGTCATGTCCAGCTCTCCGGCAAGCAAGCTTTCTGACGGGGCGAGTGAAAATCGGGCCCGCCGCATCCTGGACAACCTCTACACCGCTGTTTTGAGTTGCGACCAAGGGGCTCGGGTGATCATGGCGAATCCAGCCGCAGAACTGCTGTTTGGCCTGAGTGCAAATCACATGTTGCACCGCCCGTTGCTCGAGTTGTTCGGCAGCGACCGGCTTGCCTTTGCGCCGGTCGCGAAAGCCCTGGGCTCGGGGCAGCCCGTTACCGCCCACGGAATTCGACTGACGGTGGCACCGGATACGCCGATCATTGTGGATTACACGGTCACCCCCTTGGTTCGATGGAACGGTGTGGAGCGTCTGATATTGGAACTTCGGCGCGTCGACCGGTTCTTACGCCTAGCCAGAGAGGAAACGCTTGTGGACAGCCACACCGCGAATCGTGCGGTTATCCGGGGACTGGCCCACGAAATCAAAAACCCACTCGGCGGTCTGCGGGGGGCTGCCCAGCTACTGGATCGTGAACTGCCGGATCGTAGACAGCGGGATTACACCCGGATCATCATCTACGAGGCGGATCGCCTGCGGAATTTGGTCGACCGCATGATGGGCTCCCGTCGACCCTTGCGGCCCAAGCCGGTGAATATCCACCAGGTTTTGGAACACGTCCGCAAATTGATGCTCGTGGAAGCCAGGGAGGGACTCACCATCGAGCGGGATTACGACCCGAGCCTGCCCGACCTCAAGGGTGACCGTGAACAACTCATACAGGCCGTATTAAACGTCGTCCGCAACGCGGTCGAAGCCATGGATGGCCGGGGTCGAATCCGTTTCCGCTCGCGGGTTGAGCGGTTTCTGACCATCGCCCAAATACCCCACCGTCATGTCATCCGTGTCGACATTGAAGACAACGGACCGGGAATCCCGGTGGAGTTACAGGAACAGATATTCTATCCGATGGTCACCCAGCGTGCGGAAGGCGCGGGACTGGGTCTCGCGATTACTCAGGACATCGTCGCCAAACACGGCGGCCTGATCGAATTCAACAGCGTGCCCGGCTGCACTTGTTTTTCCCTCTATCTGCCGATTACCGAGCCGGTTTAGAACCATGAATCAAGTTTGGATTGTTGATGACGATGCATCGATTCGATGGGTGCTCGAAAAGGCGTTTCAGGGTGCGGGGCTGCGGGCACGCACATTCTCTGACGGTGTCAACGTGCCTGAAATGCTCAGCCGCGAACAACCCGACGCCATCCTGACCGATATTCGCATGCCCGGGCTGTCCGGTCTGGAGCTGATGCAGGCAATACACGCCAAGGCCCCCAGCGTGCCGGTCATCGTGATGACCGCACATACTGACCTTGAAAGTGCGGTGGCCTCGTACCAGGGCGGGGCCTTCGAATACCTTCCGAAACCGTTTGATGTGGACGATGCCGTCGCCTTGGCGAGGCGCGCTATCGAGCAACGCGACCAGCGGCGCGACCACGCCGCGGATACCACTACCCAGGCCTCGGAGATTATCGGTGAGGCACCGGCTATGCAGGAGGTGTTCCGTGCGATCGGACGCCTCGCCAACTCTCACATTAATGTCTTGATCTGGGGGGACTCGGGCACGGGTAAAGAACTGGTTGCGCGCGCGTTGCATCGTCACAGCCCCCGCGCGGGCAAACCGTTTGTCGCGATCAATACGGCGGCGATCCCGGCGGAGCTGCTCGAGTCAGATTTGTTTGGGCACGAAAAAGGCGCATTTACGGGGGCACATGAACAACGCATCGGTCGCTTCGAACAGGCCAACGGAGGAACATTGTTCCTCGACGAGATTGGCGACATGCCTGCGGAACTGCAGACGCGGCTGCTGCGAGTATTGTCGGATAAACGTTTCTATCGTGTCGGCGGTCATGTTCAGGTCGCGGTCGACGTGCGTATTTTGGCGGCGACCAATCAAGACCTGAGCCGCCGGGTGCAACAGGGCAGATTCCGAGAGGACCTTTACCACCGCCTCAACGTGATTCGTATTGGCCTGCCGGCCCTGAGCGCGCGCCGTGAGGACATCCCGCTGCTGGCGAACCACTTCCTCAAGGAAAGCGCCCAAGAGCTCAACGTGGACGCCAAGACCCTGAGTCCCGCAGCCCTGGATCGCATGACCCGCTATCGCTGGCCCGGCAACGTCCGCCAACTGGAAAACATCTGCCGCTGGATCACCGTCATGGCTCCCGGGCAAATCGTTTCCGCCGAGGACTTGCCGACCGAGCTACAAGAACCGGCGCCCATTCACACCGGCGTGGAAAGAGACTGGGAGGCCCAACTTCGTCGCGTAGTCGAACGCAAGCTCGACCAGGGCGAGAGTGGAATACTGACCGACTTGAATGCCACCTTCGAGCGCGTGCTTTTGGAGGCCGCCCTCAAGCACACTGACGGCCGAAAACTGGAGGCCGCGCAGCGCTTGGGCTGGGGCCGAAATACATTGACTCGGAAGTTGAAAGAGCTGGAAGTCGAACATCGGTAGCACCCAGGCCCGAAACCGGCGACGGTTAGTCCACGACAAGTCGCACAGGGCCCCCGCGGCGTTCGCCCGTCGGACTCGGGGCTTAGCCACACACCTGACCGAGGCGTGCCTTGTCTTCGTGCTTGCCGAGACTCTCTAGGACTGTCCACCCGCGCGGACTGCAGTGGGCCTCGAAAGGCATTTTGAGATCCGACCAGCTGTATCGCACCGGCGCTCCGGGACCGACTTCACCGACGAGGATTCGGGCGACTGGCCGGCCGACGATGAGGTCCGCATGGGCCAGCCCCTGGCCCGAGATAAAAGTCTTTAAGCCTCGGTCCTCAAACTCTGTTGATATGTGGATGTGGCCAGCGAGCAAGGTTTGGGCCCCGCGCTGTAGCAGTTGATCCCGAAGCCAGCCCGCCTCCCGACGGCCCACCGCATGTTCGATTTCACCAGCGGTCGACGCAGGGGGGTTAGTCAATGGCCGATGCGTGAAGGCCACATATTCGCGAAACCCGGGCTGCGGTTCACGCAAGGATGGCAGCCGCCTGATCAGTCTGCCGCGGGCGCCCATTTCGGATGGGAAGGCATCGGCGGCCGTATCGAAGTTCAAGAACCGAACACCACCCAGCTCGAAAGTACCGTTGCGGGGGCCTATATAGGTCGTGAAGAATTGATGAACCGACCGCCCATCCTGATGAAAATCGTGGTTGCCGATTGCCACGTAGACCGGGATCGAGGCGGCCTCAAGGGCCTGCACCGCTTTTTTGAGGTCATCCTGACCGTAATTCAGGTCACCCAAATGGATGACAAAACCAGCGTTGAGCTGGACCGAGCGTTGCAGCGCCCACTGCAGCTCGGTGCCTCCTCCGCTGTCCCCGATTGCCGTAAATCGGTATGCGTTCGGGCTGGGCATGCGCCATTGCAGTCGCGTTCGGCCACCGACCTCCAGCCGCCCGCTCAGCTCCCGAGTCAGTCCTTGCGTCTGCTCGGTAAGCCGTGCACCGGCGTTGGTATCTAACACCGCCGCGGGATGCAGGTTTCCCAACTGCAGAGTGAATACAGTGGATTGATTCGCTTCGATGAGGAGCCGCGGTTGCGGTTCAAAAGCACGATACCGGGGCACACCATTATCGCCAGGCTGGATAAAAGCACCGACAGCGGAAATTCGATACCCGGGCAACTCGGCCTGCGTTACCACTGGTTCCGGATCGAACTGTAGTGGAGGATAGCGTAATCCCTTACGATACAGCGCGCCCACACTGACCCCGGCACCGGCCAGCACCCCCAGGGTAATTAAAAAACGTCTGCGTGAACGCTTCATTTTCTATTCAGCCCGGGGGACAATCAACCGGCTGCGATGAGGCGTCGGTGCTGCCGGTCTGACGTTCGGCCGTAGCATTCACCCATCAACGGACGCATCGCATGCAGTAACTTGGCAAACAAATGTGGGAGCAGTTGCTCCTGCTGCGCCAGCAGATCCTTCATGTGCTGGCGCAGCTTCGGCATACGAAAACAGGCGGGGCAATTGTCAGGGATCACCGGCAACCGGGCACGGCGGGCGAAATCAGCCGCCTGTCGTTCGCGCAGAGAGACGAAGCGGCGGATCACCCTGAGATCTCCAGCATCACGAACATAGGGCGCCTTCATGGTCTCCATCTGCCCATGGTGAAACGCGCTCATCACGAAAGATTTTGCCAAGTCGTCGAGATGGTGGGCAAGAACCAGTACATTGCAGCCCTGCTGACGCGTCGTGGAATACAGAATCCCCGTCGCATGCAGGAGCAGAACGAACAAAACGAGTCACCGTCCATATGCGCCCGGGCGCGTTCCATGATCGGTTCCGAGCGGTAGAAATAGGGAACACTTAACCCTGCCAGATAGGTTTTCAACGACGAGGGGCCAAACCCATCGATCTGGGGGTCCACCGTCGCCGCGCCGAGCGAAAAGCTTACTGGGGCATAGGTCTTGAGGTGATCGAGCGTGTGCAGCAGACTGAGGCTGTCCTTGCCGCCGGACAGGCCCAGGAGCAGCCGGTCGTCATGGCGTATCATGACGTAGTCGCCGATGGCTCGGCTTGCCGCTCGAAGAAGGGTCTTGGGAGATTTGGAGGAACGGATCACGCTGTCATTATGCCGCCCGGGCCGGCTGTTAGAAACCAGCCGATATCGGAGTATGCTGTCTAATTGGCGAAGAACTGTTAAACTTGCCGCCCTTTTCGATTCCGATTGTGGGAGTTGCCCCCATGTCAAGTAGCTTTCTTTTCACTTCCGAGTCTGTTTCCGAGGGCCACCCGGATAAAGTCGCGGATCAGGTCTCCGACGCCATTCTTGACGCATTGTTGGCCGAAGACACCGGCTCTCGGGTCGCCTGTGAGACTTTGGTCAACACCGGCATGGTCGTGCTGGCCGGAGAGATCACGTCCAAGGCCGCGACAGATTACACGGAAGTTACCCGGGACACCATTCGCCGGATCGGTTACGACTCTTCCGAGCTCGGTTTCGACGGTAATTGCTGTGCGGTGATTGTGTCGCTGGATAAGCAGTCCCAGGACATTGCTCAGGGCGTGAACGAGGGCGAGGGCCTGGACCTTGAGCAGGGCGCCGGTGATCAGGGGCTGATGTTCGGATACGCTTGCACCGAGACCGAAAATTATATGCCGTTTCCGATCGATTACGCTCACCGCCTGGTGAAGAGGCAGGCGGAGATGCGCCACAGCGGCACGCTGTCGTGGTTGCGCCCGGACGCCAAATCCCAGGTCAGCGTCCGCTACGAAAACGGCAGGCCTGTCAGCCTGGACACCATCGTGCTGTCAACCCAGCACGCACCGGATGTCGCCCATGAGACGCTGAAAGAATCAGTGATCGAAGAAATAATCAAGCCGGTAATGCCTACAGAAATGATCGTCAAGGAAACCCGTTACCTGGTCAATCCGACCGGACGATTCGTTATCGGCGGTCCAGTCGGCGATTGCGGCGTCACCGGACGTAAGATAATCGTGGACACCTATGGCGGCGCGGCCCATCACGGTGGCGGGGCCTTCTCGGGTAAAGACCCCTCAAAGGTAGACCGCTCGGCAGCCTACGCGGTGCGATACGTAGCCAAGAACGTGGTTGCCGCCGGCCTTGCCGAACGTTGCGAGGTTCAGATTGCATATGCCATCGGCGTCGCCAAGCCGGTGTCGCTCATGGTCAATACCTTCGGCACCAACATGATCCCCGAAGACGAGATCGAAAACCTCATCCGCGAGCACTTCGATCTGCGCCCTAAGGCGATTATCGTCCACCTAGATTTGTTGCGGCCGATGTATCGCAGCACCGCCGCTTACGGTCATTTCGGCCGCAGCGAGCCTGAGTTCACCTGGGAACGCACGGATAAAGCGGCGATCCTGCGCGATGCCGCCGGTCTGGGTGATGAGATACGCTCCGCCTGATGGCCATTCACTAATCATGCACACCTTCGGAACTATCTTTCTATCTGGTACTGGTGGGAATAATCGATATGAGTACGCAAACTGCTGAAAACCTGGCCCCGGATTACAAGGTGGCCGACATTTCTCTGGCCGATTGGGGCCGCAAAGAGATCGCCATTGCCGAGACCGAGATGCCGGGTCTGATGTCGACCCGCGAGGAGTTTGCCGCTCGCAAACCCCTGCAGGGCGCCCGTGTGGCGGGGTCGTTGCACATGACCATTCAAACTGCCGTGCTAATTGAAACCTTGGTCGAACTCGGCGCTGAGGTGCGCTGGGCATCGTGCAACATCTACAGCACCCAAGACCATGCCGCCGCCGCAATTGCCGCCACCGGCATCCCGGTGTTCGCCTACAAAGGCGAGACCCTGGACGAGTACTGGGAGTTCACCCATCGCATCTTCGAGTGGCACGATGGCGGCACGCCGAATATGATCCTCGACGACGGTGGTGATGCCACGCTGCTCGCCACCCTGGGGACTCTGGCGGAACAAGACTCCGCCATCCTGGACGATCCGGCCAACGAGGAAGAGCGCGCGCTGTTCGCCGCAATTCGTAAACGGCTCGACTCCAAGCCGAATTGGTACGCGAACGTCCTGAAGAACATCCGCGGCGTCACCGAAGAGACTACCACCGGTGTGCACCGACTCTACACCATGGAAAAAGAAAACCGGCTGCCGTTCCCGGCTATCAATGTCAACGATTCCGTGACCAAATCCAAGTTCGACAATCTCTATGGCTGCCGGGAATCTCTGGTGGACGGTATAAAACGGGCAACGGACGTTATGGTGGCGGGTAAAATCGCAGTCGTATGTGGTTACGGAGATGTCGGCAAGGGTTGTGCCCAGTCGCTGCGTGGGTTGGGCGCCACTGTGTGGGTCACCGAGATCGACCCGATTTGTGCGTTGCAGGCAGCGATGGAAGGATATCGGGTGGTCACCATGGATCAGGCCGCGAAGCTGGCTGACATCTTCGTCACCGCCACGGGAAACTGGCACGTGATCAGTCATGATCACATGACGTCGATGAAAGACCAGGCTATTGTCTGCAACATCGGCCATTTCGACAACGAAATTGACGTCGCCAGCCTGGAACGTTATCAGTGGGAAAATATTAAACCCCAGGTTGACCATGTGATCTTCCCAGATGGCAGTCGAATCATACTGCTGGCGCGCGGGCGGTTGGTAAACCTGGGATGCGCGACCGGCCACCCGAGTTTTGTGATGTCCAACTCGTTTACCAATCAGGTCCTTGCACAGATCGAGCTGTTCAACAACCGTGGCCAGTACAATAATAGGGTTTATGTGCTGCCGAAACGCTTGGACGAGCAGGTGGCCAGGTTGCATCTGCAGAAGATCGGCGCCGAACTGACTGCGTTGACTCCAGATCAAGCGGAATACATTGGCGTTTCGGTAGAAGGACCGTACAAACCGGAAAATTACCGGTATTGAAGCAACACCCGTATATCTCTAAGCGCCAACCCTGACCGCCGAATCGATACGCGTCTGAGACGGGCCGGTCCACTCTAGGTGCCCGGGCACACGGATGTCTCGTTTGCTGCGGGCAGACTGGATTTGGCAAAATGCGCGGCTCGGGCCTCAATCGTCCGAGGCGCTGGTAGAGCTGGCCGGTCCAACACCACCTGGATTGTTGTATACAGATGAATTCTCGAGCCCAAAAAACGTCTCGACTGTTCAGTTTCGAGTTTTTTCCGCCGAAAACGCCCGATGGCGTCGAGAGTCTGCGCCGGACCCGCACCGAATTGGCGCGGCTCGAACCGGAGTTTTTCTCCGTGACCTTTGGCGCCGGCGGTAGTACTCGGGAGGGAACATTCGAGATGGTGAAGGAGATTCAACAACTGGGCTTGAACGGTGCGCCGCACATTTCCTGTATCGGTGCCAATCGAGACAGTATTCGTGAAATGTTGGACGATTACCTCGCGATCGGTGTCAAACGGCTCGTCGCTCTGCGCGGCGACATCCCATCCGGTCTGGTAGACCGCGGAGAGTTTCGATATGCGAACGAGTTGGTGACCTTCATTCGCGAGATCACCGGTGATGCGTTTCATATTGAGGTCGCGGCCTACCCGGAATTCCACCCCGAGGCGCCGAATCCACAAATAGATCTGGAAAACTTCAAACGCAAGGTAGAGGCGGGGGCGGATTCTGCGATAACGCAATACTTCTACACACCGGATGCGTATTTTCGGTTTACCGAGGAGTGCGAAGCCGTCGGAATAACAATACCGATAGTTCCGGGGATCATGCCAATTACCAACTACCGACAGCTGGCCCGGTTTTCCGACACTTGTGGGGCGGATATTCCGCGCTGGATCCGTAAACGGCTCGAACAGTATCAGGACGACCTGCCTTCCCTGCGGCAGTTCGGCGTGGAAGTCTCCACACGTTTGTGCGCAACGCTGCTCGAGCACGGCGCACCGGGCCTGCACATCTACACTCTGAACAGATACCGGCCGGCCCGGGAAATCTGGACGCGGTTGCCCTTGTGACGCTCGAACAGGCTTTGGGTGAGCGCATCCTGCTTCTGGATGGCGCGATGGGAACGATGATCCAGGGCTATGGGCTTGCGGAGGACGATTATCGCGGCCAACGGTTCTCCGACTGGGACCGTGAATTAAAGGGTAACAATGATCTGCTGTCCCTGACCCAGCCCGGAATTATTCGCGAAATTCATGCGAAATACTTGCAGGCCGGCGCCGACATCGTTGAAACCAACACCTTCAACGCCACCCGGGTGGCCATGGCCGACTATGGCATGCAGGGGCTGGCCCGCGAAATCAATCTGACTGCAGCACGTCTCGCGCGTAGCGTCGCGGATTCGTTTACAGAAAGGGACCCCAAGCGGCCGCGTTACGTAGCCGGTGTAATTGGACCCACCAATCGTACGGCATCGATTTCACCGGATGTCAATGATCCCGGCTTCCGGAATGTCACCTTCGACGAGTTGGTCGAGGCCTACTACGAGTCCGCACAGGCGCTCCTGGATGGCGGGGTGGACGCATTATTGATCGAGACGATTTTCGATACCCTCAATGCTAAGGCCGCCGTGTTTGCAGTCAGAAAACTGCTCGATGACCTCGGCCAGGCACAAGCAGTTATGGTCTCGGGCACCATTACCGACGCATCGGGGCGCACGCTGACTGGACAGGTGACCGAGGCGTTTTGGAATTCGCTTCGACATGCGGAGCCTATATCAATCGGTTTGAACTGCGCTTTGGGTCCACACCAGTTGCGCCCTTACGTGGATGAACTCTCGCGAATCGCCGACACCAGCGTATCGGCCCATCCAAACGCCGGTTTGCCCAACGAACTAGGGGGATACGACGAGACCCCGGAGGATATGGCCTCAGAAATCGGGGAGTGGGCCCGCGAGGGGCTTGTCAACATCGTCGGTGGCTGTTGCGGGACAACCCCGGAGCACATTGCTGCGATCCGCGATGCGGTTGCGTCTCACCCACGCCGTCAGATACCAACAGTGCCGCACGCCTGCCGATTGGCGGGCCTCGAGCCCTGCAACATCGACGAGGACTCGTTGTTCATAAACGTGGGCGAGCGCACCAATGTCACCGGATCGGCCAGGTTCCGCAAGTTGATACAGCAAAGTGACTATGAGGGGGCCTTGGCGGTCGCCAAGCAGCAGGTCGATAACGGCGCGCAGATGATCGACATTAACATGGACGAAGGTCTGCTCGACGCGAAAGGCGCGATGTCCCGATTTCTCAACCTGATCGCCTCGGAACCGGAGATATGCCGGGTACCGGTAATGGTGGACTCGTCTAAATGGGAAGTTATCGAGGCCGGGCTCAAGTGTATACAAGGCAAGCCGGTCGTGAATTCGATCAGCCTGAAAGAGGGCGAAGCTACATTCATCGCGCAAGCCAGTTTGATTCGGCGCTATGGTGCCGCGACGGTGGTGATGGCGTTCGATGAGACCGGACAGGCGGACACCAGGGCCCGTAAGGTGCAGATCTGCACGCGCGCCTATCGCATATTGACGGAGCAGATCGGCTTCCCGGCAGAGGACATTATTTTCGATCCTAATATTTTTGCGGTGGCAACCGGTATTGAGGAGCACAGCGACTACGCCATCGCCTATATTGACGCCGTTCGGGACATCAAGCAGACGCTTTCCGATGCACTGGTATCCGGCGGCGTATCAAACGTATCGTTTTCGTTTCGCGGCAACAATACAGTTCGTGAGGCGATACACTCGGTGTTTCTATATCATGCCATACAGGCGGGCATGGACATGGGAATAGTCAATGCCGGACAGTTGGCTATTTACGAGGAACTCCCGGGCGAACTCCGCGAGCGTGTCGAGGACGTGATTCTTAATCGCCGGGCCGACGCCACGGAGCGTCTGCTCGTCGTCGCGGAGCGACACCGAGGCTCCGCAGCTACCGGTGACGGGGAAGATGAGGCCTGGCGCCAATGGCCGGTCAGCAAACGCCTGGAACACGCCCTGGTGAAGGGAGTCACCGACTTTATTGAAGAAGATACTGAATCGGCACGCCGGCAAGCGGAGCGGCCCCTCGACGTCATTGAAGGACCGCTGATGGAGGGCATGGACATCGTCGGCGACCTTTTCGGCACCGGCAAGATGTTTCTCCCTCAGGTGGTCAAATCGGCTCGGGTGATGAAAAAGGCGGTTGCCTATCTGCTGCCCTACCTCGAGGCCGAGAAGCAGGCGGATGCTGCGCCCCAGGCTCGGATCCTGCTCGCTACCGTTAAAGGCGACGTCCACGACATCGGCAAGAACATCGTTGGCGTGGTGCTCCAATGCAATCGTTACGAGGTTCTCGATCTGGGGGTCATGGTATCGACGGACAAGATCCTGACGGCCGCTGTTGAGAACGATTGCAACCTGATAGGCCTGTCGGGATTGATCACACCGTCATTGGATGAGATGGTTCATGTAGCGAAAGAGATGCAGAGACGCCGGTTGTCTATCCCGCTGCTTATCGGTGGCGCAACGACTTCCAAAGTACACACCGCGGTAAAAATCGAACCCAATTATTCTCAACCTGTCGTTTACGTGCCTGATGCGTCACGGGCGGTGGGAGTTACGCAGAGCTTGCTGTCCAGGCGCGGTGCCGAGGCCTACCGTGCCGAGGTACGCGCCGAGTACCAGCGTATTCGAGACGAGCGGTCCGGCAACCGACGACTACGAAAAACCGTGCCTCTCAATCAGGCCCGGGCCAACCGGTTCAACTGTGATTGGCAGGACCACAGACCGGAACCCCCGGCCACGCTGGGTGTCCGTCAATTTGAGGATTACGCCCTCGATGAAATACGGCCATATATCGATTGGACACCTTTTTTTCATGCCTGGGAACTCAAAGGACGTTTTCCCAAGATACTCGAAGATCCCGTTGTAGGGATTGAGGCCCGGCGTCTGCTGGCCGATGCGGAGTCGATGCTCGATTGTATCATCAGCGAGCGGTGGCTTACCGCCCGTGCGGTAATCGGTCTGTTTGCCGCTAACAGTATCGGCGACGACATTGAGGTCTACGCGGACGACTCCCGCACCACGATACTGACTACTCTGCACCACTTGCGGCAGCAATCGGTCCGGCCGGAAGGCAGGCCCAATTATTGTCTCGCCGACTTCATCGCTCCGAAGGCGGTGGTTGCGGACTACATCGGGGCGTTTGCCGTCACCACCGGTATCAACATTGAATCCAGACTCAAAATCTTCGAGCAACAACACGATGACTACCAGGGAATTCTATTGAAAGCACTGGCGGATCGCTTGGCCGAGGCCTTTGCTGAGCGCATGCATCAGTTGCTGCGCCGGGTGTATTGGGGGTATGCGCCGGACGAGGATCGTTCGAACATTGAGCTTATTCGAGAGGCTTATCGCGGAATCCGGCCGGCACCCGGATATCCCGCTTGTCCCGACCACAGTGAAAAGGCGGTGCTCTGGGCAATGATTGATCCGGTGCAACGGGCCGGGATATCCATCACCGAAAACTATGCGATGTGGCCGACGGCATCGGTTTGCGGTTGGTACTTCGCACACCCAGCGGCCCGATACTTTTCAATCACCAATGTTCAGCGGGACCAGGTGAAAGATTACGCCCGGCGCAAATCAATTACACTCGCCGAGGCCGAGCGTTGGTTGGCTCCGGTGCTGGGATACGAAACTTGATTGAGACGGGATTGTCTTAAGCGGTTATGTCCGGGATCAGCGCGCTTTTGAGCTTCGTTATCTCGTCCTTGAGTTGCAGTTTGCGTTTTTTGAGCCTGCGCATCTGCAATTGATCCACGTAAATCCCCTCTTGTAATCGCTTAATGACATCGTCCAGGTCACGGTGCTCGAGTTCGAGTTCTGAAATTCGCTGCAGAATCACCTCGTTATCCTGGTCGTTCATATATGCGATAGTATTACCGGTCGCTCGGATTGTTTCGACCGTATGCCCTTTGGGCCTTTGTCGTTATAGTAACTATATTCTGGCATGGAGTCACCGAAAACCTGGGAACTAATCTTAGTCGGGGCCTTGGCAATTATCCTGATTTTCGTCTTCAGGCCCGGCGTAAAGGCTGCATTCGAGCAGAGCCGGCGCGCGGAAAAGGACTGGGCCGGACTGTTGATACCGCTGGCGATTGTGGTGGCGCTGGTCGTTCTTCTGCTGGTCCTGTCCTAACCCGGGAGCACGATTATGCTGGTTGGGACGCATACGGTCCACCTCCGAGACTACCGCCAGCCCAAATTCAGGGTCGACCCGGTCGATTTGTATTTTAATTTGGACGTATCCACCATAATAGTCAACGCCAGGCTGGACGTTCACCGCCGTGGTGACCATGCCGAACCACTGAGTTTGAACGGTAACGCGCTGGCCCTACGGTCGCTGTCGCTGGGCGGCGAGCTGCTGCGCCCCGGAGACTACCGTACCTGCAAGGGGCGCAATGAATGGCGGCGTTATGACGGAGGGAGAGCTCTTTTTATGGAAAAACTGATCAAGAGGATATTGGATGCGCCGAATTTGTCCCGGGACGTGCGTGAGATCGGGACAAAAAGTCTGCAAGAACACCAATAAATATCGGCCCTTGATTCGCAAATCAAAGCTCGTCGTCTTTGGAGTCGTCGCCATCATGGTGGCGGCCTTCTTCTCCCTCGATTTACAGCAGTATCTTACGATCGAGGAATTCAATTCGCGCCAGGCAGAGATCGATGCGTTTTATCGAGCCAACCCGTGGACAGCCGCAGCCGTATACTTCGGCATATATATAGCCGTAACGTCCTTGTCTCTGCCTGGCGCCGCCCTCATGACATTGGTCGGTGGTGCAATCTTCGGGTTTGTGATTGGCACCGTCATCGTCTCTTTTGCGGCGAGCATTGGAGCTACGCTGGCCTTTTTGGTCGCCCGGTTTTTACTCCGGGACTGGATTCAACAGCGCTTTGGACATCGCCTGATGGCGGTGAACGAAGGTGTACGAAAGGACGGGGCGTTCTATCTATTTACCTTGAGGCTGGTGCCGGTGTTTCCGTTCTTCGTCATCAATCTACTGATGGGGCTCACACCGATACGTACCCTTGTGTATTACCTGGTCAGCCAGATTGGAATGCTTCCGGCAACGATGGTGTATATTAATGCCGGAACCCAGCTGGCCAAGGTCGAGTCGCTGAGTGGAATACTGTCCCCGCAGCTGATCTTGTCTTTTGCATTGTTGGGCATTTTTCCGCTGGTAGCGAAAAAGACCGTTGACTACTTGAAATACCGAATAGCACTGCGCGAACACCCTAAACCTGAGCGGTTCGACCGCAACCTCGTCGTTATCGGTGCCGGTTCCGCCGGGCTGGTGGCTGCGTACATCGCAGCCACGCTAAAAGCCCGCGTCACCCTGATCGAAAAGGACAAGATGGGTGGCGATTGTCTGAATACCGGATGTGTGCCGTCGAAGGCATTGATCCGAAGCGCGAAATTCGTGCACCAAATTCATCGCTCCGCCGATTACGGCATAAAGTCGGCGACCGTCGATTTCGACTTCGAGGACGTCATGCGGCGGATACATCGCGTTATCGAGACGATCGAGCCCCACGATTCGGTGGATCGGTACACCGAGCTCGGAGTCGAGTGCATGCAAGGTGAGGCGCACCTCGTCTCGCCTTACGTCGTCGAAGTCAACGGCACCCGGCTGACCACACGCAGTATTGTCATCGCCGCCGGAGCCCGACCACTGGTGCCGCCCATCGACGGATTGGATACCGTCGAGTACTTGACCTCCGACAACCTGTGGCAGATGCACGACCTGCCGGGACGGCTTTTGGTCTTGGGCGGCGGCCCGATCGGCTGCGAGCTGGCCCAGGCGTTCTCCCGCTTGGGCAGCAAGGTGACGCTGGTGGAAATGTTACCGCGTCTACTCAGTAAAGAAGACGCGGACGTCTCGGAGCTGATCCGCCAGCGTTTCGTCGACGAGGGCATCGATGTGCGCACGAACCACACGGCAAAATCGGTTAAACGGAATCAGGAGACGTTTCGGCTGATGTGCGAGACCGGCAATGATTCTGTCGAACTCGAGTTCGACCGGATTTTAGTCGCCCTCGGCCGTCGGGCCAACGTCGCCGGCTTCGGGCTCGAGGAATTGGGAGTCCGGTTGACACGTGGTGGAACCATTGAGGTTGATGAGTACATGCGTACCAGCATACCCTCCATATTTGCTTGCGGTGACGTTGCCGGGCCGTATCAGTTCACCCATGTTGCCGCACACCAGGCCTGGTACGCGACTGTCAATGCACTGTTCGGTGGAATCAAAAAGTTCAAAGCCGATTATTCAGTCATCCCATGGGCCACGTTTACCGATCCGGAGGTCGCGCGCGTAGGTCTGAACGAAATGGAGGCCAAGGACAAGGGGTTGGCGTACGAGCTGACTCGCTACGAACTCAAGGAGTTGGACCGCGCAATTACCGATGAAGAGGCCCACGGGCTGGTGAAGGTCCTCACGCTACCCGGCAAAGACCGAATTCTGGGCGCAACCATTGTCGGTGAGCACGCCGGGGATCTAATCGCCGAATACGTGGCGGCCATGCGGCACCGCCTGGGCCTGAACAAGGTTCTACGCACCATCCATGTCTACCCGACCCTGGCCGAGGCCAACAAGTTCGCGGCCGGGGAGTGGCGGCGCGCTCACGCCCCCCAAGGTCTGCTGCGTTGGGTACAACGGTTTCACCGATGGAGGCTGGGGTAATCTCAGCCCGGTTGCACGAAGGGGACGACACACTGAGCGTCTGGTTTCCCCAGGGACCGTTGCAACACCGACCGCGTGCGGGGGGGCGGTCAGCCATTGAGTCGATACGGCGGAGGGTCCCGCCCGGCGCTGCGCGTGTGGTCACTCTGGGACCCAACGGCCCGCCGCCGGACCGGGTCCGCTCGCCGGAACCCAGCGTAAACAGGCTCGGCGATCGCGGCTGTGTGGAGAGGCCACCTTTCATGCACGTCTACCGCCTGTGGGCCGAATTCGTGCCCAACCCGAGTGCAAGCTAGAGTCCGAGATCAATGGTATTCAGCTCATCGGTCTTCCTATTCTTGTTCTTGCCGCTTGTATTAACCCTATATTTCGTCGTCCCCGTCCGGGCCCGAAATCTTCTGCTGCTGCTCGCGAGCCTGATTTTTTACGCCTGGGGCGAGGGATTTTTTGTCACCATAATGCTGGCCTCCATCGTGCTCAACTACGCCGGCGGCCTGCTAATTCATCGATATCGTGGCCAGCGTGCCGCCAAATTGGCGTTGGCAGTCGCCGTATTCGCCAACCTCGCGCTGCTCTCCAGCTTCAAGTATGCCAACTTCCTGGTTGATAATCTGAGCGCCGTACTCACCGCTGTCGGATGGGAACCGATCTACCTGGATCCGGTGCACCTGCCGATCGGCATTTCGTTCTTCACCTTTCAGGCCATGTCTTATGTGGTCGACGTCTACCGCGGAAGTGCGGACGTGCAGAGGAATCCCATCAACAGCGCGCTGTACATCAGCCTGTTTCCACAGCTGATTGCCGGGCCGATCGTTCGCTACCACCACATAGCAAAACAGCTCGTTCAACGCTCCGTCACTCTGGACGGCTTTGCCAGCGGTGTTGTTCTATTTGTCATCGGCCTGGGCAAGAAAATGCTCATCGCCAACCCTCTGGGCGAGGTAGCCGACCAAGTCTTTGCCGTTCCCGCTGAACACTTGACTTTTGGCCTGAGTTGGTTGGGGCTGTCTTGTTATACGTTGCAGATCTACTTTGACTTTTCGGGCTATTCAGACATGGCGATCGGACTGGGTCGCATGTTGGGTTTTCGCTTTCTGATCAATTTCAATTATCCCTACATCGCTCAGTCAATTCGAGAATTCTGGCGGCGCTGGCATATTTCGCTGTCGCGATGGTATCGCGACTACCTCTATCTGCCACTGGGCGGAAACCGGTGCGCACCCTGGCGGACCTATGCAAACCTACTGATCGTGTTCTTCCTCGTCGGTCTCTGGCACGGGGCGAGCTGGAACTTTGTCTTATGGGGACTGATTCACGGCGCCTTCCTGATCCTGGAAAGGTCCCGTTTCGGTGGTCTGCTGACCCGTGCGTGGATTCCGGTCCGCCATGCTTACGTTCTGGGGGTGGTGATGTTGGCATGGGTGTTCTTCCGGGCGGACACCCTGGATTACGCCATGGATTATCTGCAGGCGTTGGCGGGCCTCGGGGTCGGCGACGGCACCGCTTATCACATCGGGCTTTACTGGAATCGCGAAATACTGATTACCTTCATTATCGGCACGCTCGGCGCGACGCCGCTGCTGCCTTGGCTGAAGCGTGGCTGGCTGCTGCGGGGGCCGCGGCTTGGCGTGGCGGTGCGGCAATCTCTGGTGCTCAACACCGTGTTTACCGGTCTGATGATATCTCTGTTGATGTTGATCGTTCTCGGCGCGGCGATGCATTTGGCCGCGGGCACCCACAATCCGTTCATCTATTTCCGGTTTTAGAGATGTTGGCACGACCCGCAAAACTCCTGTTGGTCACTCTGTTTCTCGGCGCTATATGGCTGCCGCCGCTGCTGACCATGCTCGGTCCAATCGAGACGATTTCAGAGGCGGAGAAACGCCGTTTGGCGCCGCTGCCTAAACGGCCGCCCGACCTGCGGTCACTCAAGGAGTTCCCACGGCAGTTTGAGGCTTTCTATGACGATCACTTCGGACTGCGGCGGCCCCTGGTCCGCTGGCTCAACCGGTTGCGAGTGACATGGCTGGGAGTGTCTCCCACCGAGTGGGTGCTCGTGGGTGACAAGGGCTGGCTGTACCAGGGCGGAGGCCCGCACATCCGGGATATGCGTAATTCGTGGCCCTTCGGCCCCGGCGAATTGGCCCAATGGGCCAACGTGCTGACCGAGAAACGTGACTGGCTGGCCGCGCGCGGAATTCACTACCTGTTCGTCGTGGCGCCGAACAAACACCTGATCTATCCGGAGCACCTGCCGGCGGCAATCAATCGCGTCTCTAAACAATCGCGGGTCGACCAGTTAGTCGCCCACCTCACCGCACACACCACGGTAACGGTCCTCGACCTGCGGCCGCCGCTGTTGCGCGCCAAGCGCTGGCGGCAGGCTTATGACAAGACCGACACCCACTGGAATGCATTCGGGGGTTACATCGGATACCGAGCCATTCAGGGGCGCCTGGCGACCTGGCTGCCCGGCGCTCGGGAACTCGAACTGCCGATGACGGCGTTTGTTGTTCGCCGTCGCCCTGGCGGCGACCTGGCACAAAATCTCGATATGCGGGACATTCTCGAAGAGCCCTCGGTGGAGCTCAACCACCCGATTGCCGACTGCGTGGTCACCGCTGGAATCCCACCGGACGCCGACAACGTAATTCGCAACAGTCGGGCGTTTTCGACCCGCTGCGAGCGGGCACAATACCGGCTGCTGATGTTTCGGGACTCATACGCGGTGGAGTTGATGCCTTATCTGTCTGAGTCGTTCGCTTATGTGTACTACGTACCGGCAACTCCGGTCCCGCTGTCCTCCATTCAAGAGCTGGTCCGGGAACACCAGCCCGACGTGGTGATTGAACAGCGGGCGAGCCGCTGGCTGCGCACACCTCAGGGTTAGTTACCCCGCCCGGGCGCCCCGCATTCGGAGATCGGATCATGGGTTTATTGGTCGACGGTACCCGGCATGACCGATGGCGCGACACCCAACCACATGGTGGCCGCTTTGTTTGCGCCGAGAGCCAGTTTCGAAGCTGGGTCACCGAAGACGGCTCCGCCGGACCGACCGGAAAGGGCAGTTTCGATGCCTGCCCTGACCGGTACCACCTTTACGTCTCCTACGCCTGTCCGTGGGCGCACCGGAAGCTGATCTTCCGGAGTCTCAAGGGGCTCGAGCACCTCGTCGGCATATCGGTCGCCGAACCCGACAAGCTGGACACCGGCTGGAAGTTTGACCCAGGCGACTGGGGACCCGCCGCTAACCTGCATAGTGCGCCAAGGATCCCGGAAGCTGGCGAAGAGATCGGGCGTCTGTACGCCTACGAAGCGTCTTTTGCAGATCTATTCGCCGCTCTGGATTGGCTAAAAACTCGACTGGACCAAAGCGGCGAAACAAAAAGCAATCAACTTGATTGACCTGAGCAGTTCAATCAGCCATGGAGGTGACGTTGTGTGTCCGGGCCATACTCAGTCCGACACTTTGTGCCCGAGAACGCGCCTATCCCGGCGCTGGGAAGGCCGGAGCTGTTGCCTCACCATTGGTTCCGCAATTCGCGCAACTTCAGGAACACAGTTTTCTCGTCCGGAGCTTCAGGCAGATCGGGGTAAACCTCTCTCAATCCGGCGATTACGGTAGGGCTGTACAACCGAAAAAACGTGTTAACTTCCTTCTCCAGCGCCAGATTGGTCACCAACGCTCGGCTGGTGTCTTGTTTCTCCACGGCGGCCAAGAGGCTCCTCGCCGCCTGATTCGTCGGCTCGCGATCTAAGGTAAACAGCAGGTTGTTGGCAATGTAGTCGTGGCCGGGGTAGACCTTCGTCGTGTCGGGCAACCCGGCCAATTGGCCCGCGAAGGTCTGGTAGAGCTGATCAGGATGGCCGCCGTTATGGCAATTACCCGCACCCGCGTTAAACAAGGTGTCCCCACAGATCAACGCTGGGGGGTCCGTATGTGCAAACAAGCAGACGTGACTCATTGTGTGGCCCGGCGTGTCCAATGCCTCAAGCTCCACGGTCTTGCCCACCTTCACCACTTCGCCGGCCCGCAGACCAACATCGACCCCGGGAATCTTGTCGCACGCGTTCACGTGGGCCAGCAGTTTTGCACCGGTAGCGGAGATTACTTTGTGATTGCCGCCCGTGTGGTCGCCGTGCTCGTGCGTATTCAGTATTTTGGTTATCTCCCAGCCGCGATCTCTGGCTGTGGCCAGACACCGCTCATGGTCCAGAGGATCTACGGCGAGCGCCTCGCCGGTCTCCGGACAGACAACCAAATAGTTGAAGTTGCGCCATGCGTTGCCTGTCCACAGTTGTTCGACAATCAAGGCCAACCCTCCGTCGCAGGTAAGGATCCGATCGTAACATGCCTGTGTGCCGGGTGTCCGGACCGGCCGACCCGGCAGGCCTTTAGGAATTTACGTTGTTTGACGTCATTCACTGGTTGACCCATTCGGAGATCTCTACAATTTTTAGGTCTCAATTTATCCGGAGATTTCTCGTGCTCAATGAGTTCAAAGAATTCGCCATGCGTGGCAATGTTGTGGACATGGCCGTCGGAATTGTAATTGGTGCGGCGTTTGGCACAATTGTTAAATCTTTTGTCGGAGATATTCTGATGCCACCCATCGGGTTGTTGCTCGGTAACGTGGACTTTTCCAACCTGTTTGCAGTCGTCAAAGAAGGCGCCACGGCAGGCCCGTACGCCAGTCTGGAGGCCGCCAAGGCGGCTGGCGCCGTCACTGTAAACTACGGGGTATTCGTCAATACCGTCATTAGTTTTCTGATTGTGGCACTCGCTGTTTTTTTGGTCATCAAAAGCCTGAACAGCTTACAACGTCAACAAGAGGTGAAAGACGAGGCGCCCCCAGAACCACCGAAACAAGAACAATTACTGACTGAAATTCGAGACCTGCTCAAAGAGAACTAGCAATCGGTTCATAACCGTTTATCGCGGCCGATCAGTCTACCGCCCGCAGCGGTAAGGTCCGCGTGTCCGCCACCGGCTCCCGCACGGGAAGGGACTTGCGGAGCTGTCGCATGACTTTTTGGGCAGTAGCGCGGTATCCGGTCAGCTTTCCGCCAAAGATAGTCACCACCCGCGGTTGCCGGGGATCATCGACTGGCAGCTGTGTCTCCCGGGACCGGCTGAACGCCTTGCCTTGAGAGCCTGGCAGCACCCGTAACCCCGCCCAGGCATCGAGTATGTCGCTTGGACGTCCGGGGAAGTAGTGACGATATACCGTCATCAGGTAGTCAATCTCCTCTGGGAACGGAGTGACACTGGCAGGATCCCCCTGGAACGCGTGCTCGGTTGTCCCCAGCAGAGCGGTCTCATCGCGCCAAGGTATGAGGAACACCGCGCGCCGGTCGAAGGGGACCTCCATGTAGTAACACCCGCGCTCGACCCGGCCAAGCAGCTCCAGGTGCGAACCCTGCACGTTTTCTACCGCCAGCCCGGGGATGGTCGGATCGATGCGTTCCAGTAAGGAGGTCGCCCATGGGCCGGCCGCGTTCACGATTGTCTTTGCCTCACACACCTGATCGGTGTCCCGGTATCGATAAGTCACCCGGCACGCATCAGCGCCCACCGAAGCGCGTTCGAACGACGCGGGACAGAGGCTGCGAGCCCCGAGCGACGCGGCCGAGCGCATCACCGCACGGGTCAGCTGCACGTCATCGGTCTGCGCATCCCAATATTGGAACACCGCCTGCAGCCCTTCGGTGGTCAGCCCATCGAGGTTCCCCCATTCCGCGCGCGGCACGGTGCGGAAGCGGACTTTGGCACCCAGTCCAGCTAGCACCGCGTACAGGCTCAATCCGGTGCGAATGACCCAAGGCCGGCGGGAGGTGTAATGGTATACCGGGATAAAGAACCGCTGCCGCGTCACCAGCTCGGGGGCCAAGCGGAGCAACAGCTCACGTTCCCTCAAGCTCTCTCGGACCAGCGGTATGTCGGCGGTCTCCAGGTATCGCAGGCCACCGTGAATTAGCTTGCTCGACCGGCTGGAGGTACCTGCGGCCAGGCCCTGCCGCTCCAGCAGCAACACCGAATGGCCCGCCGCGGCCGCCGCCTGGGCGACACCGACCCCGTGAATTCCACCGCCGACCACCAGCACGTCGTAACTATCCACAGCGCGCGCGTTCCGCCAATAGCGGGTGCCGGAGCATCTCAACGATGCAATCGGTTTCTACAAAGCCTACACCGCGCCGGTAAACTTCGAGCGCCATTTCCGGATCATCTATTACGTAGACCACCCACGCCCATGGACCTCGATGGATTTCCGTAGCATCTTGCGGCAGAATCTCTTCGCTGCAGAACAGGAATTCCGGAGCCAAGGTACCGGCCAACGCTAGGTGTCTACCGCTCCAGATCGGCAGCACCCAGCCGATAGGGACTCCGTGCGCCGTTCGTGCGTAGTCGACGGCCGAATAGTCGAATGAGATAATCACGGCCCGCTCACGTATCGGCGCCATTACATCGATGATCGCATCGATGACAGCCTCACGACCAAAATGCCTCAGGCTGGCACGCTTGGCCTCCACAAACACCGTGTCCCATCCGGGACGGGACACAATCCAAGCGCAGAAATCTGCTAACGAGACGATCGGATTACCACGAAAACGTTCTCCAAAGCGCGCCGGGAAAGACGCCTCCAGACTGGCTACCTGCGCCCGGGACCGCTCCAGCAGCCGACCAGTTACGCCGGACATACGTTGTGTACCGACATCGTGATACAAAACGGGGACCGCGTCAGCGGTAAATTGCACATCGAGCTCGAGGTGCCTGGCGCCAGCCAGCAGCGCGGCCTCGAACCCGATCAAGGTGTTCCCTGGCATCATTGAGGGATAGCCGCGGTGGGCAACTAGATGAGGCGCGGACCAATCTGCGCCGGCTTTCACGCTGCGCCGCCAACAGGCGTGTTAATCACCCGCCGTCTGATGTTCCAATCCATTTGATCCGCAATGGGCATGGCGTTAACGATCGATAGAAGACCGATTTGTCTCCGCTCAGTGAGTCACACCACACCCGGCCCAACCCGAATGAGGGCCGGGCACCACGGCCAATATTCGGCGGCGACACGCGGTTGGAGGTAAAGCAGAGGTCACCGGCAACCAGTTTTTCCATGCTCATCGGAGACTGACAGTCGACCACCCCTCCCGCCCGGAAGTACAGTTCTCGCCGTTCGTTGCGGTAGATCTTATACGGTCTGCGGTCAAGGCTCCATAGGCACCACCCGCTTCGCTGATCCTGCCCGGGTGCAGTTGTCAACCAAATCCCTGCCTGTACCGTTATAAGGTTTACAAGCTGCGGGGTGACACAAATGCACAATCGCTTAATTGTACTTGTCCTGACCGGCACCTTAGTGTTGGGCGGGTGCGCCATGACCAAGGAAGAGGCCGGGACCGCGACCGGGGCTGTAGCCGGCGGGGTGCTGGGTTCGACCATTGGTGATGGACGTGGCCAAATCGCCGCCACCTTCGTCGGCATGGTGCTCGGGGCTTTGGTGGGTCAGGAAGTCGGACGCTCCCTGGACCGGATGGACGAATGGCATGCCCAGCACGTTCTCGAGTACAACCGGGCCGGTGAAACCACCCGTTGGGTCAATCCCGACGGCGATCAAGAGGTAGCCATTACCCCAACCAAGACCTACGAACGATCGCCGGGACAATACTGTCGAGAGTTTCAAACCGAGATTACGGTGGGTGGCAAGCGGGAAAAAGCCTACGGCACAGCCTGCCGGCAAGCTGACGGGTCCTGGAAAATCCTCAACTGAGACAGGCCGTCAAAGCATTAAGTCGACACCGGTCTCCCCCCAAGACAACCGGATCACCGCCCGTCTATCCGATTTCACGAGCGCGTCCTCATCCTGCGGAAGCCGGTTTATGGCTACTATTCCTACCCTGGCTGCGCTAAGGTGTTTTCATGCCCTATACGCACGCTTCCCGCTCCGACCGGTTTGCTGACGAGGCCCGCGCCTATCAGGAACTTGGGCCGGAACACATTTTGGATGCCGTGGAGTCGGTGGGCCTGCACTGCGATGGACGGCTGTTGGCGCTGAACAGTTATGAAAATCGCGTGTATCAGGTCGGCCTGTACGGAAACGACCCGGTCATAGTTAAATTCTACCGGCCCCACCGCTGGACAAACGAAGCCATTCATGAGGAACACCAATTCGCGTGGGAGCTCGTTGAAGCCGAAATCCCGGTTGTTGCGCCGCGGCGATTTGCCGCGGCGCACACCCTGCATGTGTTGGGCCCATTTCGATTCGCAGTGTTTCCCAGGCGGGGCGGGCGCGCACCCGAACTCGACAATTCGGAACATTTGAAGCAGTTGGGACGGCTGCTGGGCCGCATGCATCGTATCGGCCGAACCCGCCCTTTTGCGCACCGTCCCGCCCTGTCGGTCGAGTCGTTCGGATTACGCGCTTACCGTTACTTACTGGACCATGGTTTCATACCACCAGAACTGGAGGTGGCCTACGAGTCTCTCGCCGAAGATGTAGTGCGGCGAATTCAAAACTGTTTCGAACGCGCGGGCGCGTTTCAAAATCTGCGTTTACATGGGGACTGCCACAGCGGGAATATCCTCTGGGGTGAAAGTGGACCGCACATCGTCGACCTCGATGACGCCCGCAGCGGCCCAGCTGTTCAGGATCTGTGGATGTTCTTGTCGGGCGGTCGGGACTATCAGACCGCGCGATTGAATGAAGTCCTCGAAGGGTATACGCAATTCAACGATTTCGATGCACGCGAGTTGAATCTGATTGAGGCGCTGCGTACATTGCGTGTGCTGCACTATCACGCATGGCTGGCGAAGCGCTGGCAGGATCCGGCGTTTCCGCGGGCGTTCCCTTGGTTTAATACTCAGCGTTGCTGGGAAGACCACATCTTGTCGCTGCGCGAGCAGGCCGCTTTAATGGACGAGGCGCCGTTATCGTGGCCCTAACACCAATTCGGCGCCGGTCAGGCTCTGTAATGTTTTTTCGCGAGACACCAGCGTCATAACGACGATTATCCTGCGCGTTCACGCGGTCTGTCACTGCTGGGGAAATCCACCACACGTGGAAGCTCGAACGACACCGTCGTGCCCTGTCCCGGTGTGCTATTCGCCCAAATACGGCCACCGTGGTGTTCGATTATACGCTGGGAAATGGCGAGACCAAGGCCGGATCCCTTGGGTCTGCCTTGCTCTGGATCGACGACCTGATAAAAGCGTTCGAAAACGAGCCCCAACTGTTCACGTGGGATACCGGGACCGTTGTCGATGACCTCGCATCGATAACCCTTTCCGGACACTTCAGATAGTCGCACCACGACCTGTCCGCTCACCGGTTCGCAAAAATTTTTCGCATTCGATAGCAAGTTTATTAACACCAGCATGAGTCTATCCCGGTCCACCCGTGCCAGCATGGAGCGGGTAGGCAGGTCCTGTTGCAGAGTGATCTCCCGTTCCTTGAACAACTGTCCTACAGAGGCCGTTGCATCGCGGACTAGATCACGCAGGTCCAGATCTTCCATGCGCCATTCCATACGTCCCGACTCGATACGCGCCAAGTCCAACACCTCGTTTACTAGACGCGTCAAGCGTTCGGTTTCCTTTACTACCGTTTTTAAAAACTCTTGCCGTTCCTCGGGATCGAGTTCAGGATTATCAAGAAGTATTTCTGAGAACGCCCGGATCGATGTTAGTGGTGTACGAAGCTCGTGGCTAACTGTAAACACGAACTCGTCCTTCAGGCGATCTAACTCCTGAAGACGTTCGTTCGCGGCACGCAACTCTTTCGTAGCCTTCTCTAGTTCTGTCGACTTTTGTTCCAGTTGACGGCTGTATTCCAACATTTGGGAGGTCTCATCCAAGATTTGCATGACACTCTCCACACTCAGGGCTTCGCCCTTGACTGTGGACGACACCATTACGTGCGCGGAAGCCGAACCAATAGCGCCGGCCAGTTCGCGTTCAACTAGATTAACCAGTTGTGGGTCGGCCTGCAGTTCGTCTTGAAGCTGTATCTCCCTGTTCCGTGCGTAAACGGAAACTATCTCGGTTGCTCGCGATACGCCAAGAAATCTGGCGCAAAGATCGTAGAGTTCCGATACGGTAGCCGTACCGCGCCAAAGTTGAGCCTCTTCTCCGTATATTGCCTGTCGGAATACATCAACAAAGAAAGTCGCCTGTACGCGTTCAATGGGGCTCTGGCTCGAAAACAACGAAACACCGACCAAACCCCCGACGTTAAAGAACAGACTCCAAAAGACCGCATGGGATATCGCATCCAGACCTTCCAGCCCAAACAGTTGGTATGGTTTTAAAAACTCCAGGCCGAATATTCCGTGCTCTATGAAGTTCACAGATAGCCATCCCGACTTAGCGAGGGCAGGCAGCATAAGTGTATACGCCCACACGGCGAAACCAGCGGTCAATCCGGCGAGGGCGCCTGCGTGGCTCGCGCCCCGCCAGTAGATTCCAAATAGAATCGGCGGAGCAAACTGAGCCGCCGCTGCAAAGGACACCAACCCGATGGTAACCAAGGCATAGGACTCGCCAATCAAACGAAAATAAAGGAACCCTAGCAGTAGAATCACAACAACGGCGCCGCGCCGAATCCCAAGCAACAGGCCACTGAGGTCTCTCTTCTGGGCCAAATTGAACGCCTTGACTCGCAACAACACCGGCATCACCAAGTCGTTGCACACCATTGTCGACAATGCAATGGACGCTACGATCACCATGCCGGTTGCCGCCGACAGTCCACCCAGAATCACAAACAGGGCCAAGGCCTCCTGATGCTCCGCCATGGGTATCGTCAACACAAAGGTATCAGGATCGATATCGCCATTTGGAAAGTGCAGCAAGCCACCGAACGCTATTGGCAATACAAACAGGTTGATCACAAACAGATACAGCGGGAATAACCAAATGGCTTTGCGTATATGCTCTTCGTTGACGTTTTCGATTACCGCTACCTGAAACTGTCGAGGCAGAAACACGATCGCAAACATCGACAACACGGTTAGAAACAACCAGCTTATAGATCCACCGGGAACACCCTCCATGCTCATCAATCGGACTAATTCGGGATCGGCCGCAGCGCGTGCGAACAGTTCTCCCGGCCCGCCGAAAACCCCAAAGGTCACAAATATTCCCACTGATAGAAACGCCACCAGCTTTACTAACGACTCGAATGCGATAGCGGCGACCATCCCTTCATGACGTTCAGACACGTCGATGTGCCGGGTGCCAAACAGAATCGTGAACACCGCCATCACCAACGCCACGTACAGTGCGGTGTCGTTCCACAAGGGCGTCGTCCCCGATTGCGCACCCAATGTCAGGTCGGGATAGCGGCGCACAACATTGAAACTGGTGGACACCGCCTTCAGCTGTAACGAGATATACGGCATGATGCCTACTACCGCGATAATCGATACGAGCCCGCCGAGTAGTGCGCTCTTGCCATAGCGGGAACCGATGAAATCGGCGATTGACGTGATGCGGTGCAGCTTTGCAATGCGGACAATCTTTCGCAATACGATCCACCACAGTGCAACCATGAGCGTCGGACCGAGGTAAATGGGAAGAAAGCCTACCCCGGTACTCGCCGCGCGCCCAACGCTACCATAAAATGTCCAGGCTGTGCAGTAAACCGCTATGGACAGGGTGTAGATATACGGATTGCTTATAATCGAGCGCCCTATATCGGCGCGCTTGTCACCGTAATATGCAACCCCGAACAATAGGGCTAGGTAGCCCAGTGATACTGTTAGGATCACCCATTCTTTTAACATCGTCTACTGTTTTTGCTGCGGGAGATCGCGTTCACGCTCGTTTGACCGCTGATTCTGCATTGCGCTGCGTACCAGGCCGATAAGCACAGCCCAAGCGATAAAGAGGTATAGATACAGAACCGGTATACCGAAGATCAGGACTGGCGAATCGAACAGGCTCAGCAACGGGCCGTTGAAAGCGAGTGCGGCTATCAGTACCAGTGCGACCAGCCGCTCATTCTGTCGTCCTTCTTTTTGCATGATCTAAAAACTGGCTTGCTCCGTTCGGACATTCACTACTCGGTCAGATGCTGCTAACGCGTCACTCAAGCGGATTACATCATGCTCAGCGAGCAAGGCGATGAGACGAAGAAAGATTTCTGCGGTCACCAGGGCGTCCCCCAGAGCCGTGTGGCGACCAGATATCTCCACGCCGAGTCGATTCGCGATACCGTCCAGGGTATGGTCTTCCACATGGTCGTGCAGAAAAACCGACAATAAAAGCGTATCGAGCATTGGATTATCAAATCGACATCCGGTCTCAGCCTCCTTGAGCTGGATGAATTTCATGTCAAATGCGCCGTTATGTGCCACCAATACAGCGTCGCCGATGAATTCTTGGAACTGGGGCAGAACTACCTCGATCGGCGGCTTGTCCTTGACCTTGTCGTCGCTAATGCCGTGGAAGCGGATAGAACGCTTGGGTATGTTCCGTTTGGGATTTACCAAGCGGTCAAAGGTCTCGGATGTCAAAATCCTGCCTTTCACAATGCGGACCCCGGCGATCGATACGATTTCATCACCGGCAGACGGCTTCAAGCCCGTGGTTTCGGTGTCGAATACCACAAAACTAAGACGGTCCAGCGGCTGATCGGCGAGGTCCCCCAAATCCGCGGGTTGCGCTGCGAGATCGAAATCGTAGAACTCCGGACGGGGCGGCAGTTTGTCTCGCGGAAGCTCCCACTGTTTGCTTGAGACCGGCACCGGCAAGCGCAACACCGAATAACCGTGGCGACGATGTCGCTGACTCCAGATTTGGCCGCTATGAATGTCGATCACCTCGTGGACGGTTAATGCGCCCACCGTATGCTTCACCGGTTCCTGCAACCATTCGGCGAGCACTGATTCATTGATCGGGGCCCCCTTCCATACAATATCGACGTATATACGGCGATCACCCATTAAGACATCCAGATCAAACTCATACACACCGGTAAGCACTTGGAGACGCCGGATCATTTGCTCGAGCAGCAGCGTGAGGGCGTGGCTGTCACCGTACAGCCACAGTGGTGTTCCAGTCATGACAACCTTTGGATCACCGATTTTATTGAACCGGTTCACGACGATGCCAAATAGGTCCGCCGAATACAAATCCGCCATCAGCCACTCGCTCCCGACAAGCGCCCGGGCGCGCGCTCCCATTTGGTCGAGTTGCTCGCTCAACTTCGCGCTCTCCTGGGCGATAATCGCTTGGAAACGCACGCGCATCTCACTCTCCATGTCCGGATGTGCAACCAAGTTTTCAGCGGCGGCGCGGAGATTCGCCAATGGACCGCGGTTGTCGTCGAGTACTTTACGCAACAGATTATCGCGCTGCCCAAGCGCCCGTATTTGACGGGTGACGTCATCAAACGCAAGTACAAAACCGGATTGAATTCCCAAATCCGGTGACAGCAGCCGCAAGCGGCAGCGCAACAATAGCTTTTGGTCGACGGTTGCGCAGACGAAATCGGTCTCCGGCTCGCCAACCTCCCGGTGTTCTTTCGCCGCCCGGTGCAATACCTCTAGACTGTGCTCCACAGGCTCCCGGGCAAAAATATTGTGCAGTGAACGGCCAAGGCCTACTACGGTAACATTGTAGAGGATTCGTTGCGCTGAAGGGTTGTACAACAAGATCCGCGATCGCGCGTCGCACACGAACACGCCCTCGTTGAGTTCACACAACACCGCCTCTAGCCGGACTTTCTGTTCTTCCGCCTTTTTGGCGCCGCTGATCAGGGCTTGAGCAACCTCATTCTTGACCTGATCATGCTCTAAGCCTAGTTTATGAATAGCATCCGGCAGTTCATCGAGCAGGTGGTGTGGGCGAACTTCCAACTCATGCTGCGGGTTGGTCTGGGTAATAATGTCGACGCCTCGTCTTAATGTCCGCAGTGCTTGAAACACGGACCGGTCCAGCCAGGCCCACGTTAATACCAGAGAGGTCACCAGAACGATTCCGATACCACCGAATGCGATCAGGACCTCAGCCGTGATTGTCTGTTGTGGAGGGCGGTCGGTTAGCCACCAAGCCACAAACACCAACGCGGCCAACTGCACGCCCAAGATTGTGGCCAGCAGCAGCCAGAACTTGCTGCGCGCCGACATTGCGCTTCAACCGTCGGGCCCGAGCAAACGGCGAATCAGAGCAACCACCTCGTGGGTAGAGAATGGTTTGGTGACATAATCGTCCGCACCCACTGCGATTCCTTTTTCACGATCCACATCACGACCCTTAGCAGTCAGCATCACCACTCGAATACCTTCCCATGTTGGATTGGTGCGTATGGCCTGACAGATCTCGTAGCCGTTTCCCTTGGGTATATTAATATCCAGCAACACCAGATCCGGGGTCGCCTCCCTCATCTGCGCCAAGGCGTCTTCACCATCGGTCGCGGTAAGCACCGTGTATCCCTCTTTTTTCATCAGGAACTCCAGCGACCAGACGATATTGGGCTCGTCGTCGACGATGAGTACCCTTCTCCCAGTGGTATCAGTCATGGCCAGTGATTATATACACATGCAACAGTCATGAACCGCGGCTGCGCCCAACTGGTAAAGAAAGTCCTTTCGCCGCCCCTTGATCATCCCGCCCGTATGCTGCCCCCCAACACCGAGGCCACAGAGGAAATCCGTTTCGCCTATGGCGCCATCAGTGCGAAGGAGGTGCATTACATGTGTTAGCCTATAACTTGGCAATCAGATCTTGCACATGCTTGGGCACGTCTTGTCCTGCCAGAAAGGCGTTGATCTTTGACACATCCCCACTCAACAGAGCTTGCCGTTCTTCGTTGCTGATTGCCGCGTCCTTCAGGGTGTCTTTCGGATCCGCTTTGTATCGAGCGAGCAAAGCAGGATCATCGGCCAATGCGATAAGGTAGTCTCTGAAGTTTTCAGACATCGCCGTTCTCCTCGATTGAATCCAGAGTTGCGAGTCCCGGTCTAGGCCGGTTTTGTTGGCAGTAAAACTGCTCGATTCAAAGTATACGTCCCAAACGTCTCCCGCAAAACAGTTGGCGGCGGACGTTTTGCTTCTTGTACCGAGGCAGGAGGCCGAATGTCCCACAGTCACGGTTGGTTGTTGCTCGCTTTGGTCGGACAGGCAAGCAGTACTACCGACCTTTCGCTTCGAGCCGGGACGCTGTGGTTAGTGTCTGGGCCATAAACTAAAACACATCACCGGTCAGCTGTGTGCGTAGTCGGTTCCGGTATCTTTTGATTGCCCTGAAACAATCTATCAACATGTCTCGCTCGCGCTTCGACAACACATCAACAGCCACATGATTACCCACCTCCAATCCAGCCTCGTAATCACTCAACTGCTGCCGAAACAATAAATTTGTGATGTGCCTGAACGCGCCGGAAAGATAGTCCTGCTCATCGGGAGATAAAGCTCCTTTTTCATACAGCATGGTGACACGACCCAAGGTAGAGGTTACATCGATTCCACTAGCCAAGGCAGCAATCCGTACGGCACCGACCAAGGGTAAGGTTCCTGTAAGTTTGAGATTCAGCTTGCCTTTGTTGGGTCCGTCAAGCTTGTCGAGCAATAAGCGGTTGAACGGGCCAAGTGCAACTTCGTGTTCTTCGTCGAATTTATACATTTCACGTAAAAAGAAAGGCCGACGCGCTGTGTCGGTTACGTACGTGCGTAGTTCGGCGGTTAAGCTGCCGTCCCCATACACCGGAACGAAGTCAAAAAAGATATCCGCCAACCGCAAAGCAATGTCAGCACCCCTGCCGACCCACTGTTGGATTTGTTTGCGCCACTGAGAAATTGTTTTCCTCCAAAGTGGGTTGGTCGCCATAACATGCCCGGTACAGTACCCGAAGCCTACCCGATCCAACGCGCCAGTCATGCGCACCGCGAGCTCTATAAACCAAGGATCGATGTTCTTATGTAGAATGTCGGGATAGTCCTCAAGGATGAAGCCGTTGTCCTGATCCGGATACAGGAAACTTTCGCCGCGGCCGCCGGAGCCCATTACGATCACGTCAAAACCAACGGGCGGGCCGCCCCATCCAGATTCCGCCATATCTCGCAGGCAGAGAGCGACGATACGACGGTACAAATCGTTATTGATACGCGTTATCAACGCCTGGATCTCTGGGGCGGGGACCGCATCGGAACACAGCTGTTTTGCGACTTCTACCTGCGCTTGTTTGGTGTGCTGCATCCCTTCCGCGGTCTCCGAGTGGGTCAGGATTTCGATCTGCCTCACCATCTGCTCGGCCGCCATGGCCAACGCATGGTGCAACTGCAGTCCGCCAACCACGCCTCCGCCGGCGTCTACGACCGGCATATGACGTAGACGACCACGTCGCATCTGTGCAATAGCGTGGTAGAGCAACGCGTCGTCGCGTACGTACTGAACCGGCCGGGACATGACTTCGTTCACGGGGGTGTTTGCATCTACCTGGAAGATCATGCGGCGCACTACGTCTTGCTCGGTAACAATTCCACAAGGCTCACCATTCTTACCGATGACCACGACACTATCTGCCCTAACCTCTCGCATTCGGCGCACAGCGTCTGCACAGGCAGTGGCTGTCGGCACCGTCATCGGTGCCGGCCCCATATGGTCGCGAACTATCCGTGTAAAAATGGCTGTGTGAGAGAGCATTGCGCTATTCCGGGTCTGGGAATTCTTTTACGCTGTCCTTGTAATAAATAGAAACCCTTGGAATAAAATGCAATAGTTGGAGCCCAGCTTTGTGCATTATAGTTGGATAGCCCCGATACTGGGAAAGTGCGGCCTCAACCTGAGGCCTGCCCACGCGATACAGGATCGGGGGGATCATCGGTCGCATTTGTCCAACGGTTTTGTTAGCTTCTCTAGCGGCCGACCAAAGATTGCACCTTTTAGCCCATAGCCGTACACCGACGCTTTTTCATGGCTCGTCACACGATATTACCGCCGTTAACGACGTCTGTAGTGCTGTTTTGTGTGGTACTTGCGCTGAGCTCAGGCTTTGGGAGCAAGCTCTACCTCTTGCAGCACTTCTTCATCACTGAGCGGATGGACCAACTGCTGATCGAGGTGCGCACCGGTCAGTTTTGGCGTCTGCTGACGCCGATTTTCATACACTTCGGGATTCTCCATATTGTGTTCAATATGCTCTGGTTGTGGGAGTTGGGCGGGGCGTTGGAGCGCCGATTGGGGGCGGCGGCTTTGGGTACAATGGTCGTGATACTCGGAGTTGCATCGAACCTAGGTCAGTATTTTTACCAGGGTCCCGCCTTCGGAGGTATGTCAGGGGTCGTATATGGATTACTGGGTTACTTCTGGATGCAGGGGAGGCATAACCCTCGGTTCGGCATGCGTCTCCACAAACCCATCGTAATAATGATGTTGGTATGGTTCGTCATATGTTGGCTGGGCTTCGTAGGCCATATCGCCAACATGGCCCATACAGTGGGCCTGCTACTGGGAACCGGCTGGGGCTATACGTCGGCCCGGATGGCGCGTCGGTAACGTCTGTCAGGAGCGGAACGAATCCAGCAATTGATCCATCGCCTCCTGTTGGGCGTCCATAATCTGTTTGGCCGAGCTGGAAAACTGTTCCATTAGCTGTTCCCCTTGTTTCTGCCAAGCCTCATTCAGTTTGCCAGGATCCAAGCCCTTCATGGAATCCAGCCACTGGCCCCAGAGCTGCTGCTGTGCCGTGCTCCACTGTAAAAACATATCCTGGAGAACCGGTAAGTATTGACTTAAGTCCGGCTTCGAGGCTCCGCCCAGTTGGCCTTCGCTCGCCCACAAGTTCATCAATTCTGTCTGCGAATCCACCGCCTGGCGCCAAGACTGTTGCCATAGCTCCAGGACCTGATTCCAGCTCTCTACGGGGGTTTTTTTTGTGGCGTCCGGGGTCCACGTCCGCCACAGGTTCTGCTGCGCCTCCGCCCAAGTTTCGAACAATTTGTCCGTTTCTTCTTTCCAGCTCATTGGTGACCTCCAATTATGTGGTATCGCAACATACTTTACACGCATCATGAGTACTGGGCCAAATCGAAGGCTGATACACTAAGCGTTTTTTGCGCCCCAACACACAACATAATGCCTAGCAACAAATACCATGGCCGGCTCTTGCTCGTTTTGACCTTGGTCATCCAACTTGGTGCCTGCGCCACGACCCAGACCGTATCCAACACCGTTGAGTCCGGTGCTACTGCTTGTGACGGCGACCCCTGGGAGGACTTCAATCGGCGCGTGTTCAGATTCAACGATCGAGTCGATCGCGCTGTAATCAAGCCAATCGCCAAAGGCTACCACCGCGTAACACCTGTGGTTGTTCGCCGCAGCGTCGGTAATTTTTACCGAAACCTTCTAGAACCGACCACCATCATCAACGCTCTGTTGCAGGGTAAACTCTTCCAGGCCTTTGCCGACAGCGGCCGCTTTCTAATCAATTCTACGATAGGTGTGTTGGGCCTGTTCGAGGTTGCTGAGCACCTCGGACTGGAACGACATCAGGAAGATTTCGGACAGACTTTCGCGGCTTGGGGCTTCGGCCCAGGCCCCTATCTGGTACTGCCCTTCCTGGGTCTAAGCACAGTGCGCGATTCCGTGGGACTGCTCCCGTACTATTTCTACACCGACCCACGGCTCGCGGTTGACAGCACCGGGGCACAAGTGGCGCTCATCGGGTTGGATGTCATCGACTATCGGGCGCAGCTGCTGGGGGTCACCAGGCTGCTACAGATGCAACTCGACCCGTATTTATTCGCGCGCGAGAGTTTCCGTCAAAAGCGGCGCGATCTCATTTATGACGGCAATCCACCGGTGGACGAGTTTCTCCGGTAGGCCTTATGGCGATGCGTTCATTGTTTCCTGAGATAAAACCAAACAAGCATTTTTACCTGCCGGTGGACCCGCCGCACGAGCTGTATGTCGAAGAGTGTGGTAATCCACAGGGAATCCCCGCCGTAGTGCTGCACGGTGGCCCCGGAGCCGGTTGCGAGCACTATCAACGGCGGTTCTTTGATCCTGAGATTTTTCGAATCGTACTGTTTGACCAGCGCGGCGCGGGCCGATCAAAACCACACGCCAGCCTGGAGAACAACACGACCCAACACCTGGTCGCCGACATCGAGCGCATTCGAACGCACTTGAAGATCGACCAATGGGTAGTATTTGGCGGCTCATGGGGTTCTACCCTCGGGTTGGTGTACGCGGAGTCGCACCCGGGAACGGTACTGGCGCTCATCCTTCGTGGAATCTTCCTCTGCCGTCGCCATGAGATTCAGTGGTTCTACCAGGAAGGCGCGAACAGAATCTTTCCGGAGTTTTGGCAGGACTTCATCGCACCGATCCCCGAGGCAGAGCGGGATCATTTTGTCCGGGCCTACCACCGGCGTTTGACCGGTGATGACGAGCTGGCTCGGATGGCCGCGGCCAAGGCGTGGGCCTTGTGGGAGGGCAGGTGCGCCACGCTGCAGCCCAATCATGCCGTCCAGGAATTTTTTGGGTCGCCGCACATCGCGTTGAGCCTGGCACGCATCGAGTCGCACTATTTTGTTCATGACAGTTTTCTGTCGCCAAATCAGATCCTTCGCGATAGCTACCGGCTCGCAGAGCTGCCGGGAATCATCGTGCATGGGCGCTACGATATGATCTGTCCCATCGAGAACGCCATACAATTGCAACAGGCGTGGCCAAAGGCGGAGTTGTATGTCGTGGCGGATGCCGGACATTCGGCCAGCGAGCCCGGCGTCACGGACGCACTGCTGAAGGCCACCCAAAATATCGCTAGGCGGCTAGCGCGCCGTTGAGACCGCAGGCAGACCGGGTAAATGGCAGTGTATGTCATCGGCGATGTTCAAGGCTGTTACGGTCCATTACAAAAGCTGTTGTGTAAGATTGATTTTGAACCCCGCAGGGACCATCTCTGGTTCGTTGGCGACCTCGTGAACCGTGGTCCTGAGTCGCTGGAGGTGGTCCGATTCGTAAGGGGCTTGGGTTCAGGCGCTCAAGTCGTACTTGGCAATCATGATCTCAATCTACTCGCCGTCTCGGTAGGCGCCCGGCCGGTCAAAACACCCGATACCCTGACATCCTTTCTGGCCGCATCGGACCGCGATGAATTGCTCGATTGGCTGCGTTTCAGGCCGCTGCTCCATCATGACGTCGCTTTGGGTGTCGTGATGGTTCATGCTGGGGTTGACCCAGCGTGGTCGTTATCCCAATCCAAGGCCTTGGCAGGAGAAGTGGAGGCCGTGCTGCAGGCAAACCCCGGGGATTTCCTCCGGCACATGTACGGTGATCAACCGGATCGATGGCGCGATTCATTATCAGGGTGGGCGCGCCTTCGCTGTATCACGAATATATTTACCCGCATGCGGTACTGTGACCGCAACGGCCGGATTGATGTCGGTCACGCCGGCCCGCCCGGTACGCAACCGCCTTCGCTGCGGCCCTGGTTTGATTGGCCCCGTCAACTCCGTGGCGCTCGTTTAGTGTTCGGGCACTGGTCTACACTGGGGGCCCGGTCTGTCAACGAGGCGATCTGCCTGGACAGTGGCTGTGTTTGGGGTCGTCGTTTGACGTCGGTTCGCTTGGATTCCACCGAAATTCAATTTGACAGCGTGGCCTGCGGGTCGAGCTGAATTTTCAGGAAGTGGCATGTGTTATAATCGGTCAAAATGATATGTACCTCCCATGAAGGCAGACGATAAATATCGTGTTGAGGTAAACGTTAAATCCGCCTACATCGAGGCGCAATCCGATCCAAAGTCCGATCGCTATGTCTTCGCCTATACCGTAACCATCAGCAACAAGGGGCACCTACCGGCGCAGTTGATGACTCGCCACTGGATCATCACCGACGCGAATGACCGGGTCCAAGAGGTTCGCGGCGAGGGGGTGGTGGGTGAACAACCTCTGATTCAGCCTCAGGGCATCTATCAATATACCAGCGGGACCGTAATCGAGACGCCGGTCGGAACAATGGACGGCAGCTATCAGATGGTGGCGGAGGATGGTACGCGCTTCGACGCAAAAATCCCGACCTTCACACTGTCAACGCCTAAAACCTTGCACTGAATGCCGGTGGGCCAGCCCGCATTTCTTACTGGGCGGCGTCAAACTCTAAACGTCTAGATTACTTACTGCAAAGGCGTTTTTTTCTATGAATTGCCTGCGAGGTTCAACTTGATCGCCCATCAATATGGTGAAGGTGTCGTCGGACGATACATCATCTTCGATTGCTACCCTAAGCAACCGTCTTCTGGCGGGATCCATGGTCGTTTCCCACAACTGTTCGGGATTCATCTCGCCAAGCCCTTTATAACGTTGCAGCACCAACCCTTTGCGGGATTCGGCCAACAACCACGCGACCGCCTCGGCAAAAGTCTTCACCGGTTGGGTCTTATCGCCCCGCCGTACTTCGGCAGTGTCGCCAACGACGTCGCGTAATCGCTCGCCCAAGGCACGCAGGGAAAGGATTTCATTTGATGAAAAAAACTCAGCATTGAGGTTGTGCTCGGTGCGCGTGCCGTAGCTGCTGCGCCCCAACCGCAACAAACGCTGACCCAGACTTTCGGTCTCCACCACTTTTAGGTCATAACGAACAGATGGTGATACTGAATCGTTCAAATGTTGCTCGAGCCGTTGCGCCAACTCGGTGGCAATAACTGGGTCGTCTAAGACGTTGTGTGTGGGGAGCGGGACTGCAACCAAGGCATTTAAAACCTGCTCGTCCAGCCGGCGGGACAAACGTTTGATCATCGCCTGTACCGCTATAAACTCCCGGCACAGTGCCTCCAGGGCGACACCGTTTGTCTGCTGTCCGGTACCCCCATTGACCACCGACGCGTCCGCCACGGCCAGTGTCAGCAAGTGGTCTTGAAGCTCGCCCTCGTCACGGATATAAAACTCTTTCTTACCGCGAACAGCCTTGTACAGCGGCGGTTGTGCTATATAAATGTATCCCCGCTCCAAAAGTTCCGGCATTTGCCGGTAGAAAAAGGTCAGCAACAAGGTGCGAATGTGTGATCCATCGATGTCGGCGTCGGTCATAATAATGACGCGGTGGTACCTTAACCTATTGATATTAAAGTCATCTTTTCCAATCCCGGTGCCTAATGCCGTGATCAGAGTAGTGACTTCCTCAGAGGACAGCATTTTGTCAAAGCGGGCCTTCTCCACGTTTAAAATTTTTCCTTTCAGCGGCAGCACCGCTTGAAAATGCCGATCACGGGCTTGTTTGGCGGAACCCCCTGCAGAATCACCCTCGACCAAATAGATCTCGGATTTACGAGGATCTTTTTCCTGACAATCGGCAAGTTTACCCGGCAGGCCACCAAAATCCAGAGCACCTTTTCGACGCGTCATTTCACGCGCTTTCCGGGCCGCTTCGCGGGCGCGGGCCGCTTCGACGATCTTGTCCGCGATCTGACGAGCGTCGGCCGGATTCTCCAACAAATATTCCGACAACTTTTCGCTGACAATTGATTCGACGACGCCCTTGACTACGGAAGAGACCAGCTTGTCCTTAGTCTGCGACGAAAACTTTGGGTCGGGGACTTTGACCGACAGGACGGCCGTAAGCCCTTCTCGAGCATCGTCACCGCTCAACAAGACCTTGGCACGCTTGGCGTGACCCGCTTGGTCGACATACTGGTTCAGGGTCCGGGTCATGGCCGAACGGAGTCCTGCAAGATGAGTTCCACCGTCCCGCTGTGGGATGTTATTGGTGTAACAGAAAACATTCTCCTGATAGGAGTCATTCCACTGCATGGCCAGTTCCAAGGAAATAGACCCCCGGCGCCCCGAAATTTCTATGACATTCTTATTCAAAGCGGTCTTTTTGCGATTCAAGTGTTCAACAAACGCGGCGATTCCACCTTGATATTCGAACACGTCCTCGCGATCTATTCGCTGATCGTGCAGCGTAATCCTTACGCCCGAGTTCAAAAAAGAGAGTTCGCGCAATCGCTTAGCCAATATGTCGTGATGAAAGGTCGTGTCGCTGAAGACCTGGGGGCTCGGCTTGAACTGAACTATTGTCCCGGTTTCCTGGGTGTCGTCGATTACCAACAGTGGATTGCTGGGAACGCCCAGGTGGAACTCTTGGAAATGAACGTTACCGCCACGTTTAACAGTCAGTTTGAGGAAATCCGACAACGCGTTTACCACGGAAACTCCAACACCGTGCAGGCCACCCGATACCTTATAAGAGTCCTGGTCAAATTTTCCGCCTGCGTGCAGGACGGTCATGATGATCTCGGCAGCAGAGCGCCCTTCCTCTTCAATAATACCGGTCGGAATTCCCCGTCCGTCGTCTGCAACGGTAATAGACTCGTCCGCATGAACCGTAACATGTATGTTTGAACAATATCCCGCCAGGGCCTCGTCGACGGCATTGTCAACGACTTCAAAGACCATTTGATGTAAACCAGTCCCGTCGTCAGTATCTCCTATGTACATCCCGGGACGCTTTCGGACCGCGTCTAACCCTTTCAGGATTTTGATACTGCTTGAGTCGTATATTTGCTCGGTCGGCATATCAGTCAAAATAACGGTTATCGAAATAAAACCCCGACAACAATCTATTCAATAGCAGTCCGATGTTTCACGTGAAACATCACAGACGCATGGGCATCACTAGATAAATTGTTGAATTATCATTAGGTTGTTGAATCGTACAGCTGCTGTTGGGATCCTGCACACCCAAATCGACCGTCTCCCCCTCTAACGCTCGCAGCGCTTCCATCAAGTAGTTTACATTGAATCCGACCTCAATCTCATCACCTTCATAGTCAATCGACATCGAATCTTCCGCCTCTTCTTGCTCCGGATTATTTGCCATCACCGAGAGTTTGTTCGATTTCACACCCAGTCGTATACCCCTGAATTTCTCATTCGTCAGAATGGAAGCACGCGCTAAAATGTCAAACATTTCGTTTCTATGCACCTGTAAATGGATAGCCAAGTCTTTGGGTATTACCTTTTCATAGTCTGGGAATCGTCCATCTATTAATTTTGTTGTAAAAACCAATAAACCTACCTCCACCTGCAGGTGGTTCGTACTCAGGCAGAGCTTAGCCAGTTGGTCACTAGCCTCCAGGTACCGACCCAATTCATTCACCGCCTTTCTAGGGATAATTGCCTGTCGAGTCGTTTTTCCCGCACTTCGATCTAATGTGATTTCAGATTTTGCTAACCTATGACCATCGGTGGCAACGACTCTCAAGATCTTTCCTGTGATCTCCATCAACAATCCATTCAAATAATAACGAACGTCTTGTTGAGCCATAGAAAACGCTGTTTTTTCAATAAGTTTCTTCAACTCTCCTTGTGAAACTTCCAGCTCGCAGTCCCAGTCCTCCGTTTCTATCCTTGGAAATTCCATCGCCGGAAGGGTCTGTAAATTGAACCGGCTGCTACCGCTGTTAACCATCAACCGTTCGTCTCTGAGCTGCATTTCAATGTTCGAGTTCTCCTCTAAAGCGCGACAAATGTCATGCAGTTTACGCGCTCCGACTGTGCATTCCCCAAATTCTCCTTCTACATCATTAACTTTAGTTTTCACCTCTGTTTCCAGATCTGTGCCAATCAAAGTCACCGTTGAGTGTTCATAGCGTATGTAGACATTACCCAACATCGGCAAGGTTTGACGGCGCTCCACTACACTACTGACGCTTCCCAAGGGTTTAAGTATTCGATCCCGTTCTATTGTAATTTTCATAAGTATAAATAGAGTTTATTAATATAATTTATGTTTTTTGTGGATAAGTATATAATTTTATTTAAAAACAATAAGATAAACAATTCTAATGTCTGTTGATAAGTCGTGGTTTACGGTTGTCGATAGGGCGGAAAAGAACCGGCAAAGGGTGTTCCTTAGGATTTTGAAGGCAGTTATCCACAGAATAGATTGACATTTTAAACGCTGAATTCAGCCGATCAGCAACTTTTGAAGGTTTTCATAATCCTCTTTCGTTTTTGCATCCAACTTTAATAACTCGTCGATCTTCCGGCAGGCATGTAAAACGGTGGTATGGTCGCGGCCGCCAAATGTATCACCGATGTCCGGCAGGCTCAGATTCGTTAGTTCTTTGGCCAAGCACATTGCCATTTGCCTTGGCCGTGTAATCTGCCGGATACGGCGTTTTGAGTGCAAGTCACTCACTCGAATTTTAAAATATTCTGCGACGGTCTTTTGTATATTTTGTATGGTGATTTGGCGTTCCTGGAAAACCATCAGGTCTTTCAGGGCTTCACGTGCCAGATGTATGTCGATAGGCTTACCGGTAAAGCGGGCGCTTGCCAGTATGCGGTGCAGAGCGCCCTCGAGTTCTCGGACGTTGGATCTAACCTGTCGGGCGACGAAAAACGCGACTTCGTCGCTCAGTTCAATGCCTTTGGCTTGGGCCTTCATGCTGAGGATGGCTACGCGGGTTTCCAATTCAGGAGCGTCAATAGGCACCGTCAAACCGCTGCCAAAGCGTGAAATCAAGCGTTCTTGAACCCCGGTTATCTCTTTGTGGAAGCGGTCACTGGTGATGACTACCTGTCGCTTTCCATCAAGTAACGTATTGAAAGTATGAAAGAATTCTTCTTGAGAGTGACTTTTCCCGCCGAAAAACTGGATGTCATCAATTAGCAGGGCATCCAAAGACCGATAGTAGCGTTTGAATTCGTTTATGGTGTTGTGTTGGAGTGCTTTGACCATGCCGGCTACGAACCGCTCTGAATGGATGTACGCGACCGTTGCATGGAGGTTCCGGTCCATGATGAGATTGCCCGCGGCCTGCATGAGATGGGTCTTGCCGAGGCCGACACCACCGTATATGAACAGAGGGTTATAGGCTCCGCCGGGGTTCTCGCCGACCTGGTAGGCAGCTGCCCGAGCAAGCTGATTCGATTTGCCCTCAACGTGGTTATCGAATGTGAATGAGGGGTTTAATGTCCCTGGCCATGTATTTCTTGACGGTTTGCCCGTTGCTTTGTCGTTTTGACTAACGGTCGTACGCCAGCGCTCGTCGGAGCCGACTTCGAGCAGCACGTTGACGTTCTGACTGCTAAGATTAGCGACCAATTCGTCGACTCGTTTCAGGAATTTTTGTTTTACCCAGTCCATTACGAAGCGGTTGGGGGCCAACAACCGTAGTTGTGATGATTCCTCAACTGCCTGGAGCGGTCGTATCCAGGTGTTGAACTGCTGGGGGGGCAGTTCATCCTCCAAGTGGCTAAGGCACTTGTCCCAAATCTTTGGGGTTGCCAAGGTTGTCGATCTCTTAGGTGCTGGGTCGTGATCGCAGTCTATCGCTGCGTTGATGGGTTTACCACTTTTACGCCGTCACCGATTGTAAACCATCTAATGAGTTGACACTGCTGGGCAAACCTTTTAACTTTGCTCGCCCTTTTCGACGTCAACACCGTTATTATACGTAAAAAGTCGAACCATCCGGGGTATTTAATTTCTTATCATGAAACGTACATTCCAACCCAGTGAAATTAAGCGTAAGCGGCGCCACGGATTCAGGGCGCGGATTCGAACCAAGGCGGGTCGCGCAATAATCAATGCGCGCCGTCGCAAGGGCAGGGTTCGCCTAAGCGCTTGAGGTGAGAGACTCTGATTGTCCCGAGCATCGACTCCGGCGTCATCAACGATTACGTCAGCGCAATCAATTATCGCGCCTGTCACGGAGCCGTGAAAGGATTCGATTATGCAACTTCGAGCTCTGTGTTGCGCCCAATGGACTGCCGTACGCGCGTCTTGGACTAGCGGTTTCGCGGCGGGTATCGACGAAGGCTACCGCGCGCAATCGTTTGAAACGGCTCATTCGTGAGTCCTTCCGTGCACATCAAAATAGCATAATCGGTATGGACGTTTTGCTCTTTGCGCGGCCTTCTTCCAGTTCGGCGAAAAACCTTTCAAATTACAGAGAGTTAGAGAAAATTTGGAAGCTATCGGAGGGATTATGCGGCAAATTGCGGTCGCCATAATACGTAGCTATCAGTATGCCGTAAGCCCTTTCCTCGGCCAAAGGTGTCGATTCTACCCGAGCTGTTCCGAATACGCGGTAACCGCAATCGGGCGTTTTGGAGTCCTGCGCGGTGGATGGTTAACGGTTTGCCGGGTATCGCGCTGCCACCCGTTGCACACCGGGGGTTATGATCCAGTGCCGGAGACCAACCACGCAGTGCACAAGCATTCAACGACGGGGGCCTGAGCCGTGGATATGCAGCGCGGACTTTTGTTTATTGCCCTGGCCTTTGTATTGATTTTGATTTATCAACGATGGTTGGAAGAGCAAACGCCGCCACCTGTTACAGTAGCTGATGCACCCACCGGTTCCGTCAAATCGGCAGACATCCCGAAGGCGCCAGAGGCCTCGGCGACGCCCACGGATGTTCCAATATCACCGGCCCCTGCTCCAGGGGCGTCGTCAGCTGACGGCTCGTCGGGGAGCGCCCATGTCGTTGTCACGACCGATCTGCTCCGGGTAGAGATCGACACCGCTGGCGGTGATTTAGTTAGTGCCAAACTAGTAACCTACCCGATAACTCTGGATGAGCCTGGAGTACCCTTCAAGGTGCTCAAACAAGAAGGGGCGGACATCTTTATCACCCAAAGTGGATTGATAGGGCATGATCGGGAGCTGCCAAATCACAAGACACTTTATAAAGCGGACAAACAAATCTATAAGCTCGAGCCAGGCACCGACCGCATACAGGTACCGCTGTTTTGGGAGAGTGCGGATGGCGTCAAATACCAAAAGATATACACTTTGTACCGCGGCAGGTACGATCTATTAATCGACTACCTGGTCGATAACCGCTCCTCTACACCCTGGAGCGGTTACCTGTATGCGCAATTCCAGCGCACCGAGGTGGTGCCTGATCGAGGGCTGTTTCTCAATGTCGCCCCAAGTTACTTAGGAGGGGCGATCTACACCCCACAAGAGAAATACGAAAAGATTGATTTTTCCGAGATGATCGACGCCGACCTGAACCGTGGCGAAATCAGCAACGGTTGGATCGCCATGCTGCAGCATTATTTTGTGTCGGCCTGGTTCCCACAACCCCCCGGTCCATACCAGTTCTACAGCAGCGTAAATCGGCACCCGGAAGGCCCCCGTTACAACATCGGCTACAAAACTCTTTCTTCGACCAAGGTGGAGGCCGGCCAACAGGGAAAACTGTCCACGCGTTTATACGTTGGGCCGAAAGAGCAGGATCGTTTGCGGCAGCAAGAGGAGAATTTTGTCCTAACCGTCGATTATGGTTGGTTGACCCCCGTCTCGGCACCATTGTTCTGGGTGTTGAAACAGATTCACAGTATCGTCAAGAACTGGGGCTGGGCCATTATTATCTTGACGCTGTTGATCAAGCTGGCGTTTTATCCTCTGTCGGCAGCCAGCTACAAGTCCATGGCGAAAATGAAAAAGCTGCAGCCGAGACTGCAGACGCTGAAGGAACGTTACGGCGACGATAAGCAGAAGCTGCAGCAGGCAATGATGGAGCTTTACAAGAAAGACAAGATCAACCCCTTGGGAGGCTGCTTGCCGATCGTTATTCAGATCCCGGTTTTCATCGCGCTCTACTGGGTCCTTCTGGAGAGTGTGGAATTACGACAGGCTGATTGGGCGCTTTGGATCAATGACTTGTCGGTAAAAGATCCGTATTTTGTGTTGCCCATTTTGATGGGCTTGAGCATGGTGGCACAGCAATTCCTCAATCCCTCGCCGTTGGACCCCATGCAAAAGAAAATAATGATGGCTTTGCCGATCGTGTTTACTGTGTTGTTTCTCTACTTTCCTGCCGGGTTGGTGTTGTACTGGCTGGTTAACAACGTGTTGTCAATCGCACAGCAGTGGTACATCAACAGAACGATCGGTGTGAAAAACACCTGATTTTTAGGAAAATATTTTCGACCAGCGCCGGTAAGGCCCGGCATGAGTTGCCACCTTGGCCGAAAACACCTACCCCGACATCGACACCATTGTGGCGGTTGCAACGCCTCCGGGACGGGGCGGAATAGGTGTTGTGCGTCTGTCCGGACCACTGGTCCCGAGGCTTGCGCCGCGGATTTTGGGATGTCTGCCAGCGCCACGCCATGCGACGTTCCGTTGCTTCCGAGACGATGACGGGACACCAATAGACCAAGGCATTGCACTATTTTTTCCACAACCAGACTCTTTCACCGGCGAGCATGTTCTTGAGCTGCAGGGTCATGGAGGCCCGGTGGTGCTTGAATTGCTGGTGTCTCGGGCCCTCGACTTGGGGGCGCGGTTGGCAAAGCCGGGAGAGTTTACTGAACGCGCTTTTCTAAACGGAAAAATCGATCTAGCGCAGGCGGAGGCGGTCGCCGACTTGATTGACAGCGGTTCGCGGGCGGCAGCTCGGTCTGCGTTGCGGTCCTTGAGAGGGGAATTCTCCCGACAAGTCACCGAGCTGGTTGAGGCGGTTAGCAAGTTGCGGACGCACGTGGAGGCGGACATCGATTTTCCTGACGAGGAAATCGACTTTCTGGCGGACACCGACGTTGCCGAGGCAATTGATGCACTGCTGGGCCGCTTGAGTGGACTTTTAGCCACCGCCGAGCAGGGGTGTCTGCTCCGCGACGGTATGCGCGTGGTGATAGCCGGTCCGCCCAACTCAGGCAAGTCCAGCTTGATGAATAAACTGGCCATGTCGGAACGAGCGATTGTGAGCGAAGCACCGGGGACCACCCGCGATATCGTCGACTTGCATATGCATGTCGATGGCTTACCGCTGCATCTGCTGGACACGGCCGGTTTGCGCGAAACCGTCGATGCCGTTGAACGAGAGGGCGTGACCCGTGCGTGGTCAGCGATGCGTGAGGCGGACCGGGTTCTCATCGTCGTCGATGACACCACTGACGTTGATGTTTCCGCGCTGATTGCTCAGCTTCCGGACCTTATCGGCGGTTATACCATAGTGCGCAACAAGATCGACCTCACGCAACGGGCGCCGGGGCACGTCGATGGCAGTAGCGGGTCGGAGTTGGCATTGTCGGCCAAGACCGAGGCGGGCCTGGACGAGCTGCGTAGACACCTCAAACAATGCATGGGGTTTCAAACCGCCGGAGAAACGAGTGTTATCGCCCGCTCCAGGCATGTGGAGGCGGTGCGCGTTGCGGAGCAAAGGGTGCAAACAGCCAGGCACTGTTTGCAGACGCGGCACGGCGAATTGCTCGCCGAGGAACTCCGTTTAGCGCAGAAATCGCTGTCTGAAATTACTGGTGAGTTCACCGCCGATGATCTATTGGGACGAATTTTTGCATCATTTTGTATTGGAAAATAGAAAAATCAAATATCCTACTTGGCGCGGCGCGTTTGGTCGTGTAGCGTGGCCGGACAGATCTCAAGGGTAATGTCAGCATGACCGTTGCGGTAAAGCACCATTCTTACACAAAGAATATTTTCATCCGAATGGCATTGTTGAGCTTGGGGGTGGTCGCGATCGTTATTTGGCAGCGCCAGTTTTTCGTCGACGTTTATTTCAAGAACCAGATTACCACCGCGGGATGGATCATTAACGGCGGTATCATGTTGCTGTTTCTAACGGGACTGGTGCGGCTGATCAATTTGTTTCGCCGTTACCGCTCGGAGGAAATCGATATAAATCGCTTCGTCAATAATTTTCAGCGTAGTATCGATCCAACTGAAGGCACCGATCCACACAGTATCATTGCAGTTCGATACCGGTTGTTTCGAGATCTTTATGTGCGCCGGTCAACGATCAATCAAAATGCATTCGCGGCGACCTTGTTAGCGACGGAATCCAGCTACATTAGTTATCCCAAGTTCGTCAACAATGTGCTGATCCTGACCGGTGTCTTTGGCACCATCGTCTCACTGTCCATTGCCCTGGTCGGGGCGTCAGACATGTTGGGAACGGCGGCGGAAATCGGGGAGTTGAGCACGGTCATTCATGGCATGTCCACTGCGTTATCCACGACGATGACGGCAATCTTGTGTTATTTGTTTTTCGGTTACTTCTATCTCAAACTCATCGACACCCAGACTTATCTGATCAGCCGCGTTGAGCAGGTTACGGCCACTACCTTAGTGCCGCGCTTCCAACTGCAACCCGACAGCGTGGTAAAAGATTTTGGCGAGATGCTGCAGGCGGTATCGAGCTTGGTCGAGCGTCTGGAGGGGTCCCATCAACGGTTTGCCGAAAACGTCCTGGGTGAATTTACGGCAATGTTGCAGGCCGCTGCGAATTTGTTCGAGCGCCTCGATGGATCCCAGCGGCAGCTTTCCGAAGTGACGCGCTCTTTGAGTGATCTGGTGGGCGAAGCCCAGGGGCGGATGATTGATCTGGATCGTCAATTTAATGAGTTGGGATCGGTACTGCGCGAAGGGTTTCGGCTGCCTGAGGACGGTAAATCGTGAGTGCCCATGCACAAGGATTTGTAGACTTACGCGTCGACGCGCTGCATCGGATGGACGAAGACAGTGTTTGGCCGTCGTTCACCGATATCATGACCGTTGTGGTGATGATTTTTTTAATGGTCTTGATTGCCATCCTGATCCGCAACGTGGAACTCGTAAAGGAATTACGCGCAACCATGGAGGCGGAACGCGCTGCTGCGGAGATTGCCCAAGCGACTGCCGAGCAGAAAGCCAACCTGGCGGTGCGCCTGGTGGCGTTGGAGGAGCAGCTTTCCCAACTCAGGCTGCTGTTGCTTCAGGAGCAAGAGCAACACGAAACGACCAAGCTGAATTTGGTCGCGCGAGCGACGGAGCTTCGCCGGATAGAGAACGAACGGGACCTTGTGCGTCGTCAGCGAGAAGCCCTGCAGCGCGAGAAGCAGGCGCTTGTCGCCGAGCGGGCGGAGCTCCAGGGTGAGCTGTCACAGGCCCAGAAAACCACCTCAAAACTGGTGTCTAACAAGGCCAAGCTGGAGACGAAACTGGCCGGTGTGTCCGACGAGCTGGCCGGCGCCAGGCAAACCAACCTGGCGCTGACCTCCGAAAGATCTGCCCTCGAGCAGCGGGTGACGGCCTTGACGGACAATCTTGCCGAGACCGAGGAGAGCAAGCAGGCGCTGACCGCGCAGAAGTCCACGCTGGAACAGCGGTTGATGGCGCTGGCTGATGACCTGCAAGCGCTCCGGCAGTTGTTTACCGTAAAGGAATCGGAGTTGGAAACGGTTCAACGCAGCAGGCAGAGTGAGCAACGCGTCTTTGTGGAACTCAAGGGCGAGTACGCGGACCTGAAGCAAAAATACGACCGCTTGGTCAGGCCTGCACGAACGGCTTTGGGCAAACATATTGTGGACATACGATACTCGAAACAAAACGGCCAATTTCTTATTCAGCTTCGTGAACCGGGAGAGACGGCCTATCGAGAGATGAGTCGATCAGCTCTACACGACAGGCTCAGGGATCTGAAAGATCAGTTCGGAAAAAAACTGTACACCAAGATCGTTATCCCCGAACAGAGTGGACTTTCTTACAGTGAGGCATGGTCGTTTACCAATGATTTATTGTACCGATACGATTACTACTATCGGTGACCATTGATACTCAAGCTGGCGCGGCCCGAAAACGGCGCGCCAGTTTTTGCAGAATTGACATATGTGACGGCGACGCATCAGGCCCGTATCGCAAGCGGATGTACAAGTCTATGAACTGACTGAACTCGTCCGCCAAGTCGGGGCGCTCAATTCCGACGCGACGCGAAAACGCCAGTGGGCCCTCGTGGGGTCGGCGCTGCAGGCCCGTGGAGGCCAGTTTGGCGCAGATGAGTGAGTAGGCATCGGCCGCCGGATCCCGGGTTCGTCGCCGTCCCAGCAGGGTGGCGGACACGAGCAACAGTGCTGCGGTCACCCCCGCGGTCAGGCCTATCGCCATCCCGGCCCAAGACGGCGCTGCGAAACCCAGCCGGCGCATGAGACGCTCTTGACTTTCGGGGCCATAGGCCGTCACCCAGCGGTTCCAGGTGGTGCTCAGCGCGTCCCAGCGCAGCTGCAACGCCTGCCATTGACGGGTCATCCAAGGCCGTGTGAGCAGCGCGCGCACGGTGGCAGAACCCAGTTGTCCCGGCACCACTCCCTGGGCCGACAACGCGTGCAAGGCTTCGATTCCCCAATCAATTCGCTCGGGCGCCACTACTGCGGTGGGATCAACGCGAATCCAGCCACGGTCCGGCCGCCACACCTCGCTCCAGGCATGCGCATCTGACCTGCGGACAATGAGGTAGCCACCAGCCGGATTCCAACGCCCGCCCTGGTATCCGACCACCAATCGGGCCGGCACCCCCAGGTGTCGCATAAGACTGGCGAACGCCGAAGCAAAATGCTCGCAATAACCGCGGCGGGACTCGAATAGAAATTCATCCAGCGGGTCGTCGCCCAAGCCGGGTGGGGTCAAGGTGTACTGGAAATCTTGATCGCGAAAAAAACCCAGTACCGCCTCTACGGGGTCGGGCCGCGCCCGAAACTCCCGCAATAGTCCCCGTAGCCGCCGACTCGCTGGGCCGTGAGTCCGCAACGCATGTGCACGCACAGCCGCGCTCAATGTTTCCTCGGTCGCATATGACGTATACGACGCCATGGAATATCGGAACCGTTTTTGTATCGGAGTGCGTGCGACGACGGTCCGGCCGGGACCGGCGAGCGCACCGGCCGGAGGCAGGGCGGGCATATCTAGGGCCACCATCCACTGTTTCCCGGTGGCTTCAGAATCGACGGTGTAGCGCAACGGTGGTCCGTGACTGCGAAACCGCCAATCAGCGCCTCCGTCCATCGATCCGCGACTACGATACCAGGTTCTTCCGTCTGTTGCGCTGAGCACGAGCGCCCGCCAGTACCGCTGATCCGGACGTGGTGGCGGGCCGTCGAATTCGACGCGAAACGCGATCTCGTCGTCTTCGGCTAAGCGATTGATCGTCCCTGGCGCCACCCGATCGGTCAGGCCGGTCCGGGCGCCGAAGGCGTCGTGTGGTAACGCCCACAAGCTGCCTTGGATGCGTGGAAAGAGCAGGTACATGATCAGCATAATCGGCAGTGCGCGAAGCAGCAGGCCCAGCGCCATTTTCAGGCTGCGGGAAGCGGCCAGCACACTGATATTTCGCAACCGAACCAGAGTCACCGTAGTAGCCACCGTAACGATCGACGCGGTGACGGCAGTGATTGGCGATTGTGAGAACAAAAACGCACTTAAAGTGAAGAAATACAGCAAAAATACGGCGATGACGTAGTCGCGAAACGCCCTCATTTCCGTGAGTTTCAAGCCGATGAGAATTGCCAGCAACGCAACACCCGCATCGCGTCCCAGCAGGCTGTGGTATTGATTGAACACCATCACCGTCGCGGCCACCACCATCGCCCATCTGACCATCCGGCCGGGCGTTCGCCAGCCGTGGTTTTCGATCAGATATCGCCACGCGACCAGCATAGCGACTACCAGGCTCAACCACAGCGGCAGCCTTTGCACATGGAGCGTGAATACGGCGACGGTGCTGGCCAGCAGGGCATTGGCGGCGGTGCGGTCCGGGGCATCGTCCGGGGGTCGGTAGGACCGAAACTCAAACATCCGGCGGTCTCCACAACGCGAGGGCACGCAGCGACTGATGGAGATGGCTCTGTCCGCGTTCAGGCGCCAGCTCAACGCCCGGCATTCGCAGGCCATAACGCAGGCCTGCGGCGTCGGCGTCCAATACCCAACGGCACAAGATACCGATGCGGTCCTCGATGTCCGGGCCATGTGTGGCGCGCCAGTCCAGCCAGATCGTGGCGTTAGTGGCACCGCCGAAACGCTTGGTCTGCAGACCCTGTCCGTGTGCCGCCGCCTTCCAATGGACATGACCGGGCGGGTCGGTGGATTGATAGGCCCGCAGGCCCGCGAAGTCATCGCCATCAATACCACGATGTGGTTCACGCCCCCCGCCTGAGCGAAAATGGGCCGGCCAGGGCAGCAAAGGCCCCGGCTTCGGATAGACCAAACAGCGATAGGCCGGCCGCGCCGGTTTGGCCCACGTATAAAATAGCCCAAAGGGAAACGCGCTGGAGATGCTTATCACCGGGCAGCGCAAATATCCACGCCGCGTCGTCGCCGCGCTCAATAAAACTTGTTCATGCGATTGTGGGCCGAGATCCATCCGGCGGCGACACTGGTTGCTGACCAGCCAGATGTCAGATCGAATAGTTGGCGAGGGGTTATCTATTTGAACCGGGAAGCTCGCAAGCTGGCCGACAAATACGGGGTCCGCGTCTTTGGGGATGATGCGCAAACCAACCAGATTACGATGCGTATAGAGCATCGAGACCAGTCCCATAGCAGACAGCAAAAACGTAAATGCATAAGCCAATCCGTTGTTATAGTTCACGGCCACCAGTAGCATCGCCAGCAGCAGCAGGCCAAAATAGATGCCGTGTGAAGTCGGCAGCATGTACAAGCGTTGCCGGCCGAGGAGGAGTTCGTTAGGGGTAAATTGCACGGGGAAGAAGCCGGCCGTCTTGGTAAAGGAACCCGGGCACTAAGCCCGGATACTCGCCGTGACGCAGAGCCCCGTGGTCGTAACGAACAGCCCCTGGTCCCAAACCGGGCCTCCGGTATCGTAAAACCGCCGCCGGGATGAATCAGTCTGGGTCACGGGACGGGCACCGATCGCATCAGTTGTTCGACCAGCGCGCTTCCCTCGGCCCCGTCGCCGGTGGCGGCCTCCAGGCGGTGGCCAAACACGCTTGGAGCTACCGCCTGCACGTCCTCCGGCAGCACCAATTCACGTCCGGCCAACAGCGCCCACGCACGTGCCGCTCGCATCAGTGCGAGGCCGGAACGCGGGGACAGGCCGTGCGCCAATCCGCTGGCCTTGCGAGTTGCATTGAGCAGCGCCTGAACATAGTCCAAGAGGGCGTTGCTACACACCACCCGGTCTGCGGCGTTCTGGAGTTGAACCAGCTCTTGCGCGTCGATTTCCGACGACATGTTCTTCAACAAATCGCGACGGTCGGTGCCGCTCAACAGCTGCCGTTCCGCCGCCGCGTCGGGGAACCCGATCGCGACCCGCATCAAAAACCTATCCAGTTGCGACTCGGGGAGGGGGAATGTGCCGATTTGATGTTGCGGGTTTTGAGTCGCGATGACGAAAAACGGTTGGGGCAAGGGCAAGGTTTCCCCTTCCGCTGTGACCTGGCGCTCTTCCATGGCTTCGAGCAATGCGCTCTGCGCTTTTGGTGTCGCACGGTTTATTTCATCGGCCAGCACCACCGATGCGAAGATAGGGCCGGGGTGAAACCGAAATGCGCGCGTCTCCGCTTCATAAATCGACACGCCAATCACGTCTGCCGGCAACAGATCACTGGTAAATTGTATCCGTTGATAGGGAAGACCGAGAACTTTAGCCAAGGTGTGGGCCAGAGTAGTCTTGCCGACACCCGGTATATCTTCGATGAGTAGATGACCGCGGGCCAGCAGACAGCTCAGGGCCAGGCGCACCGTCCTGGATTTGCCAAGTATTACCCGATTAATCGCTTTGCAGATGCGGTCCAGTGCATGGGCATCCGCAGTGACAACATCGGTTTTCGATACTCCTGCATCCATCAGTTTGTAAGGCAATGATCGTCACCTAAAGTTCGAGGGTGGGTTGCGTTACTAAGTGTAGACCGAAATTGAATCGAAACCGAAACTTCCCGGTCCGACCACTTGCATTGACCCCAACAACGATTATGATTCGGCAACCCGATGCAACGGTGCGAAAACCCATGCAACATCCAGTCGAATTTGATGTCATTGTCGTAGGTGGCGGCCATGCCGGCACTGAAGCAGCACTGGCTTCTGCGCGCATGGGATGCGCCACTTTGCTGTTGACACACAATCTCGAGACCATCGGTCAAATGTCCTGCAATCCCGCAATAGGCGGTATCGGGAAAGGCCATATCGTGAAGGAAATCGACGCGCTGGGCGGGGCCATGGCCAAGGCGATAGACTGGGCCGGCATCCAGTTTCGGGTGCTCAATTCAAGCAAGGGTCCGGCGGTGCGGGCGACGCGGGCGCAGGCGGACCGCAGCCTTTACCGGCGCGTGGTCCGACAGATCGTGGACCACCAGCCCGGCCTGTCCGTATTCCAGCAGGCGGTCGACGACCTGATTGTCGAGGGGGATCGGGCCGTCGGCGTTGTAGCCCAGATGGGACTTCGATTTCGTAGCCGAGCGGTGGTCTTGACCACCGGGACATTCCTCGGCGGATGCATACACATCGGTTTGACCAACTACCCGGGTGGCCGTGCTGGCGATCCGCCGGCAATGGCGCTTGCCCAGCGCTTACGTCGGATGGCATTCAGGATAGATCGGCTTAAAACCGGAACACCACCGCGAATTGACGGCGGCAGTATCGACTACTCGGTACTTCTCGAACAACCGGGCGATGATCCGGTTCCAGTGTTTTCTTTCTTGGGCCGCGCTTCCCAGCATCCCAAACAGATGAGCTGTTACATCACCGCCACCAATGAACGGACACACGACATTATTCGTCGCGCGCTTGATCGGTCACCGTTGTTTACCGGTGTAATCGAAGGCGCCGGTCCCAGGTATTGTCCGTCCATCGAAGACAAGGTTGTCCGGTTTGCCGAGCGTAGTGCACACCAACTGTTCGTGGAGCCCGAGGGGCTGTACACGAGCGAGGTGTACCCTAACGGTATTTCCACGAGCCTGCCGTTTGACGTTCAATGGAACTTGGTCCGCAGCATCAAGGGTTTTGAAAACGCCCGGATCACGCGGCCAGGATACGCCATCGAATATGACTTTCTGGATCCCCGCGACTTGTGTCCAAGCCTGGAGAGCCGATGTTTGTCGGGCCTGTTTCTCGCCGGGCAGATTAACGGCACTACCGGTTACGAGGAAGCGGCGGGACAGGGATTGGTGGCGGGAATCAATGCGGCACGGCGGGTTCAACATCGTGAACCGTGGTGGCCGCGGCGGGACCAGGCTTACATCGGTGTGCTGATCGATGACCTGATTACCCGTGGCACCACGGAACCATACAGGATGTTCACCTCGCGGGCGGAGTACCGCTTGTCACTGCGTGAAGACAACGCGGACCTCAGGTTGACCCCTATCGGTCGGGAACTAGGCGTAGTGGATGACGCCCGTTGGAGCGCATTCTGCGCAAAGTCCGAGGCCCTGAAGCTCGAACAACAACGCCTGGCCAACACACGACTGCACCCCGACCAGATACCAGACGAGGACGGCCTGCGGGTGCTGGGCCAAGCGTTACAGCGTGAATCAACCTTAATGGATTTGCTGCGCAGGCCAGAGGTTGATTATGCCGGCCTGATGAGTCTACCCGGTGTTGGCCCGGGCCTTACCGACAGAGCGGTCAGCGAGCAGATCGAAATCCAGGCCCGTTATGCGGGTTACATCGACCGACAGCAGCAAGAGATTGAACGCCACCGGCGCAACGAAGAGGCCCGACTGCCGTCAGGTATGGATTACCAGCAGGTCAGGGGTCTGTCGGTTGAAGTACAGCAGAAACTGAATCAACACCGCCCGGCAACGATTGGTCAGGCCTCTCGAATTCCTGGCGTTACACCGGCTGCCATTTCACTTTTGCTCGTGCATTTGAAGAAGCGGTCAGTATTAAGCGCTGCTTGATCATCGTCCACCCCGACTGCGAGCGTCGCGACATGTTTGATCGCTACAAAGTGGTAAAAAAAATCGCCAGTGGCGCTACCGGGACAGTCCTGCTGGCCCGTGGCCCGGATGGAAGTCCCGTGGCGATCAAGACGCTGACCGCAGATGCGCAATCTCGGAAAAAGCCGGACACAACGACGATGAACAGGCGCTTTATGCAGACGGCGAAACTGTTGTCGAAGCTACGTCACCCCAATATCGTGCGAGTTTATGACTGTGGAGAGGCAGATGGTTTGGCGTATGTCGTGATGGAATACATTGCCGGCTACGATGTTTCGTATTATCTGCGCGGTGAGGCCGGGCTGTCGCTAAAGGAGTCCTTCCGCATCGTCACTCGAGCCGCAAAAGGGGTTGCATACGCCCATCGACAAGGCGTCATTCACCGCGACATCAAACCGGCTAACATCGTGTACGAGCGCCAAAGCGGCGCGGTCAAGGTCACCGATTTTGGGCTTTCCAAAACTCTGGCCACGAGCTGGCGACCGTCTACCGTTATAGCCGGGACCCCTTATTACATGGCGCCCGAGCAAGTGGCCGGAGGGCCGATAGATGCCCGTGCCGACGTCTACGCCCTCGGGGTGACTCTGTTCCACCTGATTACCGGAGTGGTGCCGTTTCGGGCCGACTCGATGGAGGCGTTGATTCACAAGATCGAACACGAAGAACCACCCGACATCCTGGCCCTGCGGTCCGATCTCGGCACGGTTGGTGTATGCCTGCGGGCAATCCTTGACAACGTGCTGCAAAAGCGGCCGCAGGACCGTTACCAGAACTGCGACGAGTTTATTGAAGACCTGGTTCCCTGTGCCGACGTAATCGTTAATTCGTTGACATGAATCTGCAAGGATCTCTGGAGATAGCGGTGGTCTCGGATGTGGGCCGGGTCAGGGCGCACAATGAAGACAGCACCGCCTGTGACCCATCCTGCGGCATCGCGGTGCTCGCGGATGGTATGGGAGGATACCGGGCCGGAGAGGTCGCCAGCGCCCTTGCCACGACCATTATTTTTCAAGAGATTCGCAATGCGATGGCAACGCTGGTGGGTGGACAGACCAACCATGAAACCGGCCTGCGTTTTGAATCTCTGGTGGTGAGCGACGCGGTGAGCATCGCCAACAAGGTAATCCGCCAAGCGGCGAGACAGTCGCCGGAATACCAAGGCATGGGGACCACGGTCGTGGTGCTCCTGTTTTATGACAACATCGTCACCGTTGCCCACGTCGGCGACTCCAGAGCCTACTGCTGGCGGCGTGGGGAGCTCAAGCGACTCACGGTGGACCATACGGTGGTACAGCAGCTGTTGAACACGGGACGGTATTCGCCTGAAGAGGCGCGCCATGCTGCGAACAAGAATATAGTCACTAAAGCCCTTGGTCTGGCCACTAAACTGCACGCGGATCTGCACGAGTACCGGGTGAGGCCCGGAGACGTATACTTGTTGTGCTCAGACGGACTCACCGACCTGGTCGACGAACACACCATCACGGCGACGCTGGATAAATACGCCATGAATCTGGACAAGGCGGCGGGTAGGCTGGTGTCGCTAGCCAACACCCGTGGCGGTGTCGACAACATCTCGGTGATCTTGGTGCGCATCAAAAAGGCATTTGCGCTACCGAGCACCTGGCAGACCAAGCTCGCCGAGTGGTTCACGAGCGGCTGATGAATCCTTCCGGCCGTGCGGTAAACACTCAGGCACGGTCGCCAGGCATAGCACGGACCGCCTTCTCGGCAGTGGTTCGATTCGAACTGTGGACGCCGGGGCGACACTGAAGGCAGGCGCGCGGGCGCTTGGGTTAGACCTCGACCGGCGTGCCATCCAACAGCTCGTACTCTACCTCGAGCTGTTGCAAAAATGGGGCCGGCGTTACTCTTTGACCGCTCTGCGCGACCCGAATGAGATGGTGGTGAAGCACCTGCTCGATAGTTTGGCGATTATAAAATACGTCGATGGGCCGCGATTGTTGGATGTGGGAAGTGGCGCGGGATTGCCCGGGATTCCGCTGGCCGTCGCAAACCCGACACTGGCGGTGACCCTGCTCGAAAGTCGTCGCAAACCGTCACAGTTCCTCATCCACGCCGTTGGCAGGCTCGGCAAGACCAACATCGAGGTCACCGTACAGCGTGCTGAACGTTTCCGGCCACGTCGGAAATTTGATACGCTAACTGCACGCGCGTTCGGCCCGCTGCCGGTGCTGTTGAATCAGGCAGGACACCTATGTCGATCAAACGGTCGAATCCTGGTGCTGAAAGGCCGACACCCCCGGCGAGAGATTGCACAAATGCCAACCGACCGCTTTGAATTGGTAGACGTTCCCCGCCTTTCGGTACCAGGGCTCGACGCCGCTCGTCACCTTTTGATTATCCGCACGAAGCCGAACCCGGTGGATCGGCCTCAATAGACGCGGTCATCGTATCGACAAACACTCATGGCAAAGATCTTTGCAGTCGCCAACCAAAAAGGGGGGGTCGGAAAAACCACCACTGGCATTAATCTGGCGGCATGTTTGTCCCACACTCAACGTAGAACCCTGCTCATTGACATCGACCCCCAAGGCAATGCTACGGTGGGTAGCGGTGTAGATGCGTCGAAATTGGACAAGACCGTATATCAGGTCCTGCTAGGACAGTCCGACATGGCGGATGTTGCTGTCTCGTCCACGGCGGGGTATGACTTGGTGCCGGCCGATGGTGATTTGACCGGTGCTCAGGTGGAACTGATAAACGAAATCGGTAGAGAGCTGAGGCTGCGCTCGGCGCTCAATTCGATCCGCGGTGACTACGACTACATATTGATAGATTGCCCACCCGCATTGAATGTATTGACCATCAACGCACTGGTGGCTGCCGATGCGGTAATCATTCCCATGCAGTGCGAGTATTTTGCCTTGGAGGGGCTGACGGCGCTGGTCAACACGATCCGCAAAATTCGCCAGTTGTTGAACCCGCGCCTGCGCATTGAGGGATTATTGCGTACCATGTACGATGGACGAAACAGCCTTGCCAACGAAGTTTCCGACCAACTCCAGGAACATTTTGGAGATAAGGTTTATCAAACTATCATTCCACGGAATGTGAGACTTGCAGAAGCACCTAGCTACGGCAAGCCTGTACTGCATTACGACAAGAACTCCAAGGGGGCGCAGGCTTATCTGGCGCTTGCCGGAGAAATCATTGGAAAGGACAGAGCGGCATGAACATGACAAAAAAAAAGCGCCTGGGCCGTGGACTGGACGCATTGCTCGGCGGCGGCCCGCCAGCCGCTGACCAAGAGTTCAATACGCTCCGGGAACTCCCCATAGATGTGTTGGAGCGCGGTCAGTATCAACCGAGGACACATATGGACCAGCACGCGCTGGAAGACCTCGCTCAATCGATAAAGGCCCAAGGTGTACTGCAACCAATTGTCGTACGCCCGCTTTCGAGCGGCAGCTATGAAATCATTGCCGGGGAACGACGCTGGCGCGCCGCTCAACTTGCCGGAATAGAGTCCGTGCCGGTAGTTGTCCGGCCGATTCCTGATGATGCTGCACTCGTAATCGCGTTAATCGAGAATATTCAAAGGGAAAACCTCAATCCGGTAGAAGAGGCCAGTGGGCTGCAGCGACTCATGAGCGAATTCGGACTCACCCATCAGCAGGTGGCGGACAGTATCGGGCGGTCCCGGTCCGCGGTCACGAATCTGCTCCGCTTGTTGTCGCTCAATCCCGTGCCCAGGGGGCTGTTAGAGGAGGGACGCCTGGAAATGGGCCACGCCCGCGCACTGTTGTCGCTGTCTGGACGTAGTCAGGACCAGGCGGCATCGGAAGTAATTCGCAGGGAGCTTTCGGTCCGGCAGACGGAGGGCTTGGTGCGGCGTCTGCAACGAAAGACCAAGGCCCCCGGCAAGCGGCCGGGATCGAGCCGGAATCCTGATGTCGTGCGGCTCCAGGAGCAGTTATCCGATCGGCTGGCCGCCAAGGTGTCGATCCGGGACAGTGGCGGCCGCGGTCGAGTGATCATCGAGTACCATAACCTTGAGCAGCTCGATGGCATTGTCGAACGTTTCCAAACGTCAGCGGTGCCAGAACGGGGCCGATAAAGTAAATCTATCGGCCTATATTGACCAAAACTGGGCGAGTCTCTTATACTTCGCCGCCTTTGTTGCAGCGCAGCTAAGCGTCGCCGGGTGGCGGATTGAGGTCTCTATCCGAACGGGAAGGTCGCAACCGGCGAGGGTTTAACTTGAAAAACACCTCCGATCAGGCCCTGAGCTCCCGCTAGCATGAAAGCCAACGCCTACTTGCCGGTTCAGAGGGCGCTGGTCGCCCAGTTGGGCAGTATCGCTGTGCTGGCGTCGGTTCTTGCTGTCTACAATCGAGTCGCCGCGTACTCGGCGCTGTTGGGCGGGGTGATTTGCTTAGTTGCCAACGCCTATGCGGGATGGCGGATATTTTCGCCGCACAAAAAATCTTTTGCGGGGGGGGAACTTTACAAGTTTTACCGCGCGGAGTTCGGTAAATTGGTCATGATAGGGGCCATGTGTGCGGCCACCTTTAGCACGGTAGAGGTGATCAATATGCTGGCGTTCGTGGCTGGTTTTGTGGGCACAATGATCGCGGGGACCATCGGGATGGTGACCGGGAACACCAACAAAACTTCGATCCAATCGAATAATCGCAACTAACAACTACGATGGCGGGTGACAAGCTAACAACGACGGAATACATCAAACATCATCTGCAAAACTTGACATTCGGTAGACATGCGGATGGGAGTTGGGGCCTCGCGCACACGCCACAAGAGGCCAAGGAGATGGGTTTCTGGGCAATTCATCTCGATACCATGTTCTGGTCCGTCATCCTTGGAGTATTGTTTCTGTGGTTGTTTGGCAAGGCCGCCAAAAGCGCGACCAGCGATACGCCCAGCGGGATGGTTAATTTTGTAGAGTGGATTGTGGAGTTCATTGACGACAATGTCCGCGGGTCCTTTACGGGTAAAAATGATCTGGTGGCGCCGCTGGCCCTCACGCTGTTCGTTTGGATCTTGCTGCAAAATACCATGGACCTGGTCCCCGTGGATTGGATACCGCAGATCGCTCACTTGTTGGGCATCCAATATATGAAGGTCGTGCCGACCACCGATCCGAATGCAACGTTTGGCATGTCGTTCGGAGTATTCTATTTAATGATTCACTACAGTTTCAAAATCAAAAAACCGCTTGGCTTTGCCCGGGAGCTCACCATGCAGCCATTCCAAGCCAAGAATCCGCTGCTGCAATTATTGTTCATGCCGGTGAACCTGTTCCTTGAGGGTATTGGCCTGCTGGCGAAACCGGTATCACTGTCGCTCCGCTTATTCGGCAACCTGTTTGCCGGCGAAATGATCTTCATTCTTATCGCCCTGTTGTTCAGCGGTGGCTTGATATTCGGTCTACTCGGCGGCGTGTTGCAATGGGCGTGGGCCGTGTTTCACATACTGATTGTGCTTCTTCAGGCCTTCATATTTATGACGCTGACTGTAGTGTATTTAGAGATGGCCCATCAGGAACACTAAGCAAAATAATATCTGTCTCATCCGAACTTACGAGAGGAGAAAATAATGGAAACAGCATTGCTATATGTGGCCGGCTCAGTGCTTTTAGGTCTGGCCGGTGTTGGTGTTGGAGTTGGTGTGGGGGTGTTGGGAGCCCGTTTTCTGGAAGGGATCGCGCGTCAACCCGAACTCTTGCCCATGCTTCGTACTCAATTTTTCATCGTCATGGGCCTGGTGGACGCCATTCCAATTATCGGCGTGGCTATATCGCTGTACATCCTGTTCGCGGTGGTTGGTGGTTAATAACAACGTCGTGTTGATTCTCGTGTTTTAGGAGCCGGCCATGAACATAAACCTGACCCTGATCGGACAGAGCATCGCGTTCATTGTGTTTGTTTGGTTTTGCATGAAATATATCTGGCCACCAATCATGAGCGCCTTGGAACAACGCAAGAAGAACATCGCCGACGGACTGGCGGCGGCGGAACGCGGCAAGAAAGAACGGGAGCTCGGTGAGCAGCGAGCGATGGAATTGATAAAAGACGCGAAATCCAAGGCGGCCGAGATCATTGCCAGCGCCGAGAAGCGCGGTACAGAAATCGTCGAGGAAGCGAAGAACGATGCCAAGGTGGAGGGGGAACGCATCATCACCGCCGCGCACACCGAAATCGATCAAGAGGCGCACCGAGCCCGCGAGGCGCTGCGTGGAGAGTTGGCCGCCCTGGTCACCGCGGGTGCGGCACAGATACTGGGTAGAGAGATAGACCCAACCGTTCATTCGCAAATGCTCGACGAGTTGGCGGCTCAGCTCTGACAGGGCGGACGAATGAGCGAAAATCACACCGTCGCGCGACCCTATGCCCAAGCGGTTTTTGAACTGGCCCGTGAGGCCGGGGATTATCAATCGTGGTCGACCGCCTTGGGCTTCTTGTCGGCGGTTGCCGAGGATCCACAGATTCAGGACATGGCGCAAAATCCGCGGCTCAAGCGCGACGACTTGTTTCGGTTGATCGAAGATGTCTGCGGCGACGCTTTGTTTCCGGCAGCCAAGAGTTTTCTGCGGCTGCTCATCGAAAACCGGCGGCTTTTCGTATTGCCCAATATTACCCGGCAGTTCGAAGCGAAGCGGGCGGAAGCCGAGGGCACCATCGAGGCGGAACTGATGTCGGCGCAGGCGGTGAGCGATGCGCAGCAGGCCACTATTGTCAGTGCGCTATCTGGTCGCCTGGGAAGGCAGGTGACGCTGAGAGTCATCGAAGATCCGAGTTTAATCGGAGGCGCGATTTTGCGTGCCGGCGATACTGTAATAGATGCCTCGTTGCGTGGCCGGATTCAAAAATTGGCGGCAGGGTTGTCCCGCTAGCCGGCCGAATGAAGAGTACACATCGATTTCGAGGAACCGTCTTATGACCACCCAATTGAATCCATCCGAAATCAGCGAACTGATCCGGGAGCGGATCAAGAATTTTGAAGCCGTGTCGGAAGCCCGTACCGAAGGAACGGTAGTCAGCCTCACCGACGGTATAACCCGCATCCATGGACTCGCCGATGCCATGCAGGGGGAGATGCTGGAGTTTCCCGGTGACACTTACGGGCTGGCGCTGAATCTTGAACAGGACTCCGTAGGCGCGGTGATTCTGGGTGACTTTGAACACATCTCCGAAGGCGATACGGTCCAGTGCACCGGGCGTATTCTCGAAGTTCCAGTGGGTGAAGCGCTGATCGGCCGGGTGATGGACTCATTAGGCAGCCCCATCGACGGCAAGGGGCCCATTGAAGCGCGCGCCAGCTCGCCCATCGAAAAGGTGGCGCCGGGCGTCATTGCCCGACAGTCCGTGTCTGAGCCAGTACAAACGGGGCTTAAATCCATCGATGCCATGGTCCCGGTCGGCCGTGGTCAACGCGAACTAATCATAGGAGACCGCCAGACCGGTAAGACGGCGGTCGCCATCGACACCATTATCAACCAGAAAGGCAAGGACCTGTGTTGCATCTATGTGGCGGTCGGTCAGAAGGCATCGTCCATTGCCAATGTGGTCCGCAAGCTGGAAGAGCATGGTGCGATGGAGCACACCATCGTAGTCGCGGCGTCGGCATCCGAATCTGCCGCCATGCAGTATATTGCGCCCTATTCCGGCTGCGCGATGGGCGAATATTTCCGCGACAAGGGTCAGGACGCGTTGATCGTCTATGATGATCTAACCAAACAGGCTTGGGCGTACCGCCAGGTGTCCTTGCTGTTGCGGCGCCCACCCGGGCGTGAGGCCTATCCCGGTGATGTCTTTTACCTCCACTCACGCCTTTTGGAGCGGGCGGCCCGTGTGAATGCCGAATTTGTAGAAAAAATGACCGGTGGAGAGGTGAAGGGGAAGACCGGATCGTTGACCGCCCTGCCGATCATTGAGACGCAGGCGGGTGATGTGTCGGCGTTCGTGCCGACAAATGTCATTTCAATTACCGACGGGCAGATCTACCTGGAGTCCGATTTGTTCAACGCTGGGATACGGCCGGCCATCAATGCCGGCCTATCGGTGTCGCGTGTCGGTGGCGCAGCCCAGACCTCCTTGATCAAAAAGTTGGGCGGCGGCGTACGTCTCGCCCTGGCGCAGTACCGCGAACTGGCGGCATTTGCGCAATTTGCGTCCGACCTCGATGAGGCGACCCGCAAGCAGCTGGAGCGCGGGCAGCGTGTTACCGAAATGATGAAGCAAAAACAGTACACGCCCATGTCAGTCGCGGAAATGGCGGTGACCTTGTTCGCGGTCAACGAGGGTTATCTGGATGACGTAGACGTGAAGAAGGTGGTGGATTTAGAATCCGCCGTGCAGTCCTATGTGAAGGCGGAGGCGGCGGGCTTGCTGGACTCCATGAACGAGAGCAAGCAGTACACAGAGGAAGTGGAAAAACAACTGCACGAGGTGCTCAAGGCCTTCAAAGAGCACGGCAGTTGGTAACAACGCGCAAACGTTCTTGCCCCTAATACGAATCGGTAACAGGTATGGCTGGCGCGAAAGAAATTCGCACAAAAATCAAGAGTATTCAGAATACTCAAAAGATTACCAAGGCGATGGAGATGGTGGCGGCCAGTAAGATGCGCAAAGCCCAGGAACGGATGCGTGAGGCGCGGCCCTATGCTCAGAAAATGCGGAATGTCGTCGCGCACATCGCGCGGGCCCACACCGAGTACAAACACCCTTTCACCATAGAGCGTGAACCACGCCGGGTCGGCTTCATCATCGCCTCAACCGACCGCGGCCTGTGTGGGGGACTGAACGTCAACATGTTTCGCACAATCGTGTCGGCCATGGAGGAGTGGCGGGGCCAGGGTATAGAGATCGATTTGGCCATCATAGGCGCCAAGGCGCTGGGTTTTTTTAAGCGGCTCGGCGGCAATATAGTCTCTGAGGCCACCCATCTCGGTGACTCCCCGGCGCTGACCGATCTGATCGGGGCCATAAAGATCATGCTGGACGCCTATGAAGATGACCGGCTGGATCGCCTGTTTCTGGTTCACAACGATTTTATCAATACCATGACCCAGCGCCCTGCAGTGGTCCAGATTCTCCCACTACCGCCGAGCGAGGAAGTGGAGTTACGCCATCACTGGGATTACATATATGAGCCTGACTCCAAGCAAGTACTCGATGTGTTGCTCACCCGCTACATCGAGTCCCTGATTTATCGGGGTGTAGTCGAAAACATCGCCTGCGAGCAGGCCGCGCGGATGGTGGCGATGAAAGCAGCCTCGGACAATGCGGGGCAATTGATAGATGAGCTGCAACTCGTCTACAACAAGGCGAGGCAGGCGGCGATCACCCAGGAGATATCCGAAATCGTCGGCGGCGCCGCAGCGGTTTGATGTGGTTGGTTTGGGGCACGACAAAGACACGAGGCAGCAACTATGAGCACCGGCAGCATTATTGAAATTATTGGCGCAGTCGTCGACGTGGAATTTCCTCGCGACTCGGTCCCAAAGGTTTACGACGCCCTGCTGTTGAAAGATGTCGAGTTGACGCTGGAGGTTCAACAGCAGCTGGGTGACGGGGTTGTGCGTACCATCGCGATGGGCTCCACCGACGGGCTGCGCCGGGGCTTGGGAGTGGAGAATACCGGGGCACCGATTGCGGTGCCGGTCGGTGAAGGCACCCTCGGTCGCATCATGGACGTGTTGGGTGAGCCCGTCGACGATGCGGGTCCGGTGGACACCAAGGAGCGCTTACCTATTCACCGCAAGGCCCCGGCCTACGCGGACCAGGCTCCCAGCATCGAAATCCTGGAGACCGGAATCAAGGTTATCGACCTGATTATGCCCATCGCCAAGGGGGGAAAGATCGGTCTGTTCGGGGGCGCGGGTGTCGGCAAGACCGTGACTCTGATGGAATTGATTCGTAACATCGCCATCGAGCACAGTGGTTTTTCCGTGTTTGCCGGGGTCGGCGAACGCACCCGCGAGGGAAACGATTTTTACCACGAGATGAAAGAGGCGGACGTGCTCAGCAAAGTGGCTCTGGTTTACGGCCAGATGAACGAGCCCCCGGGCAACCGCTTGCGCGTAGGATTGACAGGCCTCACGATTTCCGAGCACTTTCGGGACGAAGGGCGGGACGTGTTGCTGTTTATCGACAATATCTATCGTTATACCCTGGCGGGAACCGAGGTCTCGGCGCTGCTCGGGCGGATGCCGTCGGCTGTGGGGTACCAGCCGACCCTCGCGGAGGAAATGGGCGCCCTGCAAGAACGTATCACCTCCACCCGAACGGGTTCGATTACGTCGTTTCAGGCCGTTTACGTCCCCGCCGACGATCTCACGGATCCCTCGCCGGCGACGACGTTCGCTCACCTGGATGCAACCCTGGTGCTGTCGCGGCAGATTGCGGAACTCGGAATTTATCCGGCGGTCGATCCACTGGATTCCACCAGCCGTCAGTTGGATCCGCTGGTTGTCGGCCAAGAGCACTACGACGTGGCCCGCGCGGTGCAGGGCACGCTGCAGCGCTACAAGGAATTACGTGACATCATCGCGATTCTGGGTATGGACGAATTATCGGAAGAGGACAAGCTCATTGTCGGGCGGGCGCGCAAGATTCAACGATTTTTGTCCCAACCGTTTTTTGTCGCCGAGACATTTACCGGCCAGTCTGGAAAATATGTCGCGCTCAAGGAGACCATCCACGGATTCAATATGATTGTGGAGGGGGAGTTGGATCAGTATCCAGAGCAGGCCTTCTACATGGTGGGGGGAATCGACGAAGTTCCGGAAAAGGCCAAGACAGTAGCCTGACCGGCAGGGACAAGCTATGGCAATGACTCTGCACGTGGACATCGTCAGCGCCGAGGAGGAGATCCACTCCGGGAGCGCGGCTGTCGTGTATGCTCCAGCCAGAATGGGCGAGGTGGGCATATATCCCCGCCACGCACCGTTTCTGACGCACTTGAAACCCGGTGAAATCCGAGTGCAGACCCCGGAAGGAAAAGAGCTGTTTTTCTTCGTGTCCGGCGGCCTGTTGGAGGTGCAGCCACATGTGGTTACGGTGCTGGCCGATACGGCGATTCGGGCGAAGGACCTGGATGAGGCAGCGGCACTCGAGGCGCAAAAGAAGGCCGAGCAGGAGATGCGTGACCGCAAGTCGGAAATGGACTATGCCAAGGCCAAGGCCGAGTTTGCTCAGGCCGCCGCACAGCTACGCGCCATTCAGAAGTTGCGCAAGCGTGGCCGGGGTTGAGGCCGAATCTGCCTGAGTCTATCGTGAGCCCCCGTGTCGCGGCCAACAAGGTCGTCTCTATCACCTATGTCATCCGTGACGAGTCGGGGGAGATTTGCGAATACCGGGATCTGCCGGTGGCCTATATACATGGTGGTGGCAGGCCACTTTTTGCACAGATCGAGACTGCGCTGGAAGGTAAGAAGGTCGGCGACAAGGCAACGGTGAATTTGTCGCCGGAGCAAGGTTTTGGAGATCACGATCCGAGTCTTACGTTCACGGATGACATTAACAACGTACCGCCGGAACTGCGCTATATTGGAGCCGAATTTCAGGCCGAAAGCGACCAGGGAGACCGTCGCGACTTCCGGGTCACCAGGCTCGATGGGGACAGATTGACGGTTGACGCCAATCACCCCCTGGCCGGCAAGCATCTCACTTATGAGGTCACCGTGGTTGGCATACGGGATGCAAGCGACGAGGAACTGAGAACCGGTGATGCGGAGCCGGATTTGTCCGTGTTGAACGGACGGGGCCCTTAGTCTGAACGCGCGTTCACTGATGGCATCAGGATTCTGGTAACATCCCCCGCCAATCCAATGAGAGTAGAAGTCATTGTCCTTGCCGCCGGTCAAGGCAGGCGTATGCACTCCGACCTGCCCAAGGTGCTGCACCCGCTGGCCGGCCGGCCTCTGATTGCCCATGTGTTGCGCACGGTGGCTGAGTTGGCCCCAGACGCGATACGGATTGTATATGGCCATGGAGGCGAGGCGCTGCGGGCGGCACTGACCGGCGAATCATGTCGTTGGGTGCATCAGACGGAGCGGCTCGGCACCGGTCATGCGGTGGGCTTAGCCTTATCGGATGTCGACGACACCGCGCATGTGCTGGTGCTTTACGGAGACGTTCCCCTGGTGCGTGCCGATACTCTACGAGCACTGATCAGCACGGACGCCGACCCGTTGCGGTTGTCGCTGTTGACCGCGAGACTCGAATATCCCTCGGGCTACGGGCGCATATTGCGGGATGCCAATGGGCAGGTGACCGGCATCGTCGAGGAGCGCGATGCAACACAATCGCAGCGTACGGTCAACGAAATCAACACCGGCATCCTGGCAGCGGGTGCGGGACATTTGAAACGGTGGTTGGCGCAGGTTACCAATCACAACGCCCAGCGCGAATACTACCTGACCGATGTGGTTTCCATCGCCGGCGCCGAAGGGGCGCCGATCCACACTGTCCATGCCCCGACGAATGAGGAAATACTAGGAGTAAACAGCCGGGAGGATCTGGCGCTGTTGGAGCGTATCGTTCAACGGCGCCGGGCGAATGCACTGATGCGCCGTGGCGTAACGATTATCGATCCAGCCCGAGTCGATATCCGCGGCGACATCGACGTCGGACGCGACTGCGTCTTGGATGTGAATGTCGTACTGGAGGGTTCGATTACCCTAGGGGACCGCGTAACCGTTGGACCCAATAATGTTATCAGGGAGGCTTCGCTGGGAGACGACGTCACCATCCATCCCAATTGCGTGGTCGAGCACGCGCAGATCGCCGGCGGCTGCAGCATCGGTCCGTTCGCGCGAATCCGGCCCGGCGCACTGCTGGGCCGCGAGGTCCACGTGGGCAACTTTGTGGAAATCAAAAACAGCGAATTGGCGCAAGGGGTGAAGGCGAATCACCTTAGTTACGTCGGCGACAGTACCGTTGGCCGTAATACTAATATCGGGGCCGGCGTGATCACCTGCAACTACGATGGGGCGCACAAGCATCGCACCGAGATCGGAGACGATGTGTTCATTGGTTCCAACTGCCAGCTTGTGGCACCGGTGAAAATTTCCGACGGCGCAACCGTCGGCGCCGGATCGACGATCGTCAACGATGTCCCGGCGCAAGCCCTTGCCGTCAGCCGGGCTCGGCAGCGGCATATCAGCCGGTGGCGGCGTCCTAAAAAGGACACCTAGCGGAAGGCGCGAGCCGGAGCCATAATAGGTTTAATTCGGAGCAACCAGAATGTGCGGAATAGTCGGTGCGGTAGCGGAACGCAATGTCGTTCCGGTGCTTATCGAGGGGCTCAAGCGACTCGAATACCGCGGCTACGATTCGGCCGGTGTCGCAGTTATCGACGCCGTTCAGCAATTGGCGCGCAAGCGGACCGTCGGCAAGGTGAGTCAGCTGGAGTCGGCGCTCTCTGGTTCGCGGCTTCTCGGTACGACCGGGATCGCGCATACCCGCTGGGCCACCCACGGCGGAGTGACCGAACACAATGCGCACCCACACATCTGTGCCCAGCGCGTAGCCGTGGTCTGCAACGGAATCATCGAGAATCACGAGGAGCTGCGCAGGGAGCAAATCGAGGCGGGTTATGAGTTTACGTCCGAGACCGACACGGAGGTCATCGTTCACCAGATTTATCACCATTTGGCGGGCGGCAACACTCTGCTCGACGCCGTGCGTGCGGCGGTAACGAGGCTGCAGGGCGCCTACGCCTTGGGGGTGATCGAAACCGGCGCACCGGATCGGCTGATCGCGGCGTGCAACGGCCCACCGTTACTGGTCGGGATCAGTAATGGCGCCGCGTTCATTGCCTCGGATATCTCCGCACTGTTGTCACAAACCCGGCAGTACACGGTGCTCGAGCCCGGAGATGTGGCCGATGTCCGGCGTGGGGAGGTGGACATTTACGACGTGCACGGCCGGCGGGTGGAGCGGGCGATCCATGAGACTACGTTGACCGCCGACGCCGTTAGCCTAGGTGAATATCGGCATTACATGCTCAAGGAGATTTTTGAGCAGCCCAACGCCGTCGCGGATACCCTGGAGGGCAGGATTACCGGTAATCGTCTGCTCGAGGCGTCATTCGGCCACCAGGCGACGGAGTTATTCGCTCATGTGAAATCGGTCCGCATCGTCGCGTGCGGTACCAGCTACCACGCTGCGCTGGTCGCCAAGTACTGGCTGGAGTCACGGGGCGTACCGGCCACCGCAGAGATCGCCAGTGAATTTCGTTACCGACGTCAAGTCGTGACGCCGGGCAGCCTGTTGGTCACCATTTCGCAGTCCGGAGAGACGGCCGACACGCTGGCGGCCCTGAGTTGGGGGAAGCAACTGGGGTTCGACCACTCACTGACGATTTGTAACGTTCCGGAGAGCTCGTTGGTGCGAAATTCGGATTTGGCCTTTATGACCCACGCCGGTCCCGAAATCGGTGTCGCTTCCACCAAGGCGTTTACCACTCAGCTCGTGGCGTTGCTGCTGTTGACGATCGCCCTGGCGCGTACTAAGGGTTTGTTGCAGGACGATGAGGCCAAGCTCATACGCGAACTGCGCAGCTTACCGGCCAAGATCGAGTCGGTCCTGGAATTGAACGGCCAGATTCGAGATCTCGCCGAACAGTTTGCCGACAAGCGCCACACTCTGTTTCTGGCGCGTGGTGCACATTATCCAATTGCTTTGGAGGGAGCGTTGAAGCTCAAGGAGATCTCATACATCCACGCCGAGGGCTATCCCGCCGGTGAGTTAAAGCACGGACCCTTGGCACTGGTCGACAGCGATATGCCAGTGGTAGCAGTAGCCCCAAACAACCAACTACTGGAGAAGCTGAAGTCCAATATTTACGAGGTGAAGGCCCGGGGCGGTAGATTGTTGGTGTTCACCGACACCGCATCGGGGTTGGACAATGACGAAGGTATTCAAGTACTACCTGTTGCCCCGGTGGACGACGTCATTTCGCCGATCATTTATACCGTTCCGCTGCAGCTGCTTGCGTATCACGTGGCGATAATAAAGGGTACGGACGTCGATAAACCCAGAAACCTGGCGAAGTCGGTTACCGTCGAGTAGCTCTGCGGCGCATAGCGAAGCGCCCGAACTGTTATCATTGGCGGCATGGATGTCTCGCATATCTTTGACCGCCTGAATGAATCGCAGCGCCAAGCGGTCGCCTCTCCCCCCGGACCTCTGCTGGTGCTGGCGGGCGCCGGTAGCGGCAAGACCCGCGTGTTGACCTATCGGGTGGCGTGGCTGGTGCAGGCGCTGCAGATGTCGCCGTTGTCGGTGTTGGCGGTGACCTTTACCAACAAGGCCGCCCAGGAAATGCGCGGCCGCATTGAAGAGATTCTCGGTTATTCCATTGGTGGTATGTGGATCGGCACCTTTCATGGAATCGCCCATCGCCTGTTGCGCACCCACTGGCGCGAGGCCGGTCTGAAGCAGGAATTTCAAATCCTAGACAGCGACGACCAACTCCGGTTGATCCGCCGGGCCCTCAAACAACTCAATATGGACGATGGCTATTGGCCGCCGAAACAGGTCCAATGGTTCATCAACGGTCACAAGGAGGAGGGCCGCCGTCCACAACACATTGCAGAAACCAATGACCGTCAACAGGACGATTTATTGCGTGTCTACAGAACCTATGAGGAGCTTTGCCAGCGCTTTGGTTTGGTCGACTTCGCCGAGCTTCTTTTGCGCGCATTCGAACTAATGAAACAAAACGAGGTATTGCGCGATCTTTACCAACAGCGCTTTCACTATGTGTTGGTTGACGAATTCCAAGATACAAACTCAATTCAGTACGAATGGTTGAAACTATTGGCGTCGACACACCAGAATATCTTTGTGGTTGGAGACGACGACCAGTCGATATATGCGTGGCGTGGCGCCCGGATTGAAAATATTTTTCAATTTGAAAAGGATTTTAAAGACACGCAAATAATCAGGCTGGAACAAAACTATCGTTCCACAGAGACGATCTTGAGCGCCGCCAACGCCGTGATTGGTAATAACCGGGGAAGATTGGGCAAAAACCTGTGGACAGAGCATGACAAAGGAGATCCGATCCGGATGTACGCCGCGTTCAACGAGGTCGACGAAGCCCGCTTCGTCGTCGACCGGATCCAGTCCTGGGTGGACTGCGGTCATGCCCGGAAGGACGCCGCGATACTCTATCGGTCCAACGCTCAGTCGCGGGTGTTCGAAGAAATTCTTCTCGACGTGGGGATGCCGTATCGGGTTTACGGCGGCCTGCGTTTTTTCGAGCGCGCCGAAATCAAGGATGCGCTGGCCTATCTGCGGTTGATCACGAGCCGGCAAGATGATCCTTCCTTCGAACGCGCTGTTAACATGCCGCCCCGGGGCATCGGCAATAAGACCATGGACCTGGTGCGCGAGCGTGCGCGTGTCAACCAGATAGCTTACTGGGACGCAACCTTGGCCCTCATTCACGGCCATGAGCTGCCATCCCGAAGTGTTCAGGCGCTTACACGCTTCGTCGAGCTCATCAACAGTCTGGACGAGCAGGTGCAGGGTCTGGCCCTTGCCGAGCAGGTCGACGTGATGCTGTGCGGGAGCGGTTTGATCGCGCATTATCGTAAAGAGAAAGGGGAAAAGGCTGAAATGCGCGTGGAAAACCTAGAGGAGCTGGTCACCGCGGCGCGGCACTTCGCCCATGACCCCGAGGACGAAGTCGGGACATTGCCTACATTTCTCACTCATGCGGCGTTGGAGGCAGGAGATGCACAGGCGCAACGGTGGGAAGACTGTGTTCAGTTAATGAGTCTGCACTCTGCCAAGGGCCTGGAGTTCCCGCTGGTGTTCCTGACCGGCCTCGAAGAGGGATTGTTTCCACATCAACGCTCGCTGCAGGAGGCCGGGCGCCTCGAGGAGGAGCGGCGCTTGTGCTACGTCGGTATGACGCGTGCCATGCGCCAGTTGTACCTGAGTTATGCGGAGGTACGGCGTCTGCACGGACGCGAGAGCTACACCCGCCCGTCTCGCTTCCTGGCTGAACTCCCTAGTAAGCTGGTTGAGGAGATTCGCGACGGCTTTGTAATGCGCCCGCATGGCCCGGCGCCTGACGAGAAGCCGGAGAGTGCTAACGGGCTGCGGCTCGGGGACCGGGTTCATCACAGCACTTTCGGTGAGGGTGTGGTTCTGCACGTGGAGGGCCGCGGTGAATACACTCGGGTGCAGGTGAATTTTGCGGACAAGGGCAGCAAGTGGTTGGTACTGGCTTACGCAAATCTGCAGATTCTTTGACTGCATGTGGGTCAGGCCCGGGCTGATGTACGGCCCATATCTCTCCCCGAGGAGGTGAAACAAAGGCCACCGTTGTTTGCGCTTATTGTTGAGCCGCGTGAATCCTCCGTCATCACTCGGAATCCTTGGTGCAAGGTGCCGGATGGAGGACCCGGGTTGGTCTATAGTTGTTTCAAAAGCTTTGAGGTGTAGACGGCATGCCAGAGCACAAAAACACCATGAAACCGTCGGTGTCTATGCGACTCTCTCTGGTCGGATTCGCCGCCCCCTTCGCGGTGATCGGATTTGCTGGAATCTGGACCGGGACGCCGGCATGGGTAGCGGCCGGCTACGCGACAGTGATCTCGCTGATTGTGGTCCCGTTTGCCTACTGGTGGGTAGTGCGGCCGGCCTCGATGAGGGTTGCAGAGGTGCTGTACCAACGCGATATGGACGTGACCACCCGGCTCCTCAACCGACACGGGATAACTGTGAAACTGCTTGAGTTTATGGCATTGGCGGATCGGTACGGCAACCGGCTTTCAGTGGCCCTGGTCGGGGTCGATCGGGTGCCGGGCTCCACGTCCGACGTCTCCGTCGACATCCGAGCGCTGCAGACCGTGGCCGGTGTACTTGCCGAAACCATACGCGCCCCCGACCGCATTGGTAGATATATGGACGATGGGTTTCTCGCCATACTTCCCGAGACCAGTATGAGCGGAGCATGCCGCAACGCCGAGCGCATCCGCCAGGTGGTCGCCGGAACCCGTATCGATTGCCGTAGGCAGGGCGATGAACGGATTACCGTGAGTATCGGGGTGACGGTATTTCGTCGCGGCGAAGACATCCAGCGATTGTTGCAACGGGCCGGCAAGGCATTGGAGCGGGCGAGGGCCCGCGGCTGTAATCGTGTGCTGTCGGACTTGGCGGCATAGTGACAGGGACCGGTTCCCGATTGTATTTCTATGTGCAGCGTGCCGGCCCACCGGGGCCGGTGTAGAATCCGCCCGGTGCGATACTTCGCTTACGGTTCGAATATGCTGCCCTCGCGCCTGCATGCGCGAATCGGCGATTTCCCTTCTGGTGCAGTGGGGGTGGCTCAAGGTTATCAACTGAGATTCCACAAACGCGGCAGTGACGGTTCCGCAAAGTGCAATGCACTGTGGACTGGTGATTTACGACATGTATTGTACGGTGCCGTTTATCACATTACGGAAGGACAGAAAAATCTACTCGACCAGTTCGAGGGCGTTGGGTATGTGACCGCGAATATAACCGTCAACTCAAATCGATCTCGGCATCCTGCGTTCACGTATGTCGCTGCAAAAGACCATATCGACTCTTCTCTGTATCCATTCGACTGGTACAAGCGCTTTGTGTTGGCGGGTGCCCGCGACTTCAAACTGCCGAACCCGTATATTCGTAATATCGAGCTTATTGCAGCACTCGCGGACCCGGATCGCAGTCGCAGTCGCAGGAATCTGATGTTGCTCGAACGAAAATCGAGTTGATTTGCATTACAAAATCTATACGACACCACCAGCCGCGTGCAGTGTCGCGGATCACAGCGCTGGTATGATTTCAGATCCTGCCATCGCGACTTGGCAGCCGGCCGCCATCGGCTCGTAGTAGCCTTTGCCTGGCTAAGACGGTCATTTTGTCAGTCACATACCCGCCACAACTCTCGCTTCAGAATGCAGCGACCACACCGTCGCAGCGCGGGTCCGCGGCCCCCATGAAAAGACCCGTTTGGTCGCGTACGATGGCGCCGGCATGCCCCATTATTTCATTGAAGGGTTCCACCAATTCCAGATCGTGACCGGCTTCGGCGAGCGCATTGGTCACCATCGGGTTGAAACGATTCTCAATTCTCAAATTGGACTTCGGCGCGCCCCAGGTGCGGCCCAGAAGCCATCGCGGCGCGGTGACCGCAGCCTGCAACTCCTGTCCGAACATGACGTGCCGGGCGAAAACCGCTGCCTGAGTTTGTGGCTGTCCCTCCCCACCCATCGTCCCATAAACCATGGTACTTCCGTCGTTCAGTCGCGCCAATGCTGGTTGAATCGTATGAAACGGTTTGCGTCGCGGTGTTATTGGATTCCGAGCCGCTGCGTCCAGCGACAAATAAGTTCCGCGGTTTTGCCAGACCACTCCGGAATCCTGCAGCACCACTCCGGACCCAAACTCCCAATAGATGCTTTGAATGAAGCTGACAGCACGGCCTTGGCCGTCGATTACGCCCAACCAAACTGTGTCACCTGCATTTGAATTTGTGTCGCTCGCGCCGGCATTCAACATGTTTATTGTTGAAGCCATAGTTCTGATCATGCTTTGTTCAAGAAACTCATTCGGATCCACATTCATATAGGCGGGATCGGTGACGTGCTCATCACGCACCTGGAATGCTTTCTTGGTCGCTTCGACGATTCCGTGCACAAATTCAAAACTTTCGGCCGATGGGCAATCCAATTGGTCAAAAATTGCGAGAATCAACAACGATGCCAACCCCTGTGTTGGCGGAGGCATGTTGTAAACAGTGCCCGGCGTCAAAGTCACCTCAAGTGGAGTGACTCGGAGGGACCGATGCTCCATCAAATCGCCGATGGCAACTGGACACCCGGCACGCGCCAGGTCGGCGGCGAGCGCTTTGGCCAGTTCGCCGCGGTAGAAAGTATCGAGCCCGACCTTAGCAAGTATCTCCAAGATGTCGCCCAGTCGAGGATTCTTAAAGATCATGCCCACTGGGGGCGCGCCACCCTCGATAAGGAAAGTTTCTGCAAAGCCCGGGATACTTTTCAGCTCGCGCAGTTTTTGTACGGTGTTGACGTGCTGTGTAACCGTGACGGGGAAGCCATTGTGCGCGTAATAAACGGCGTCTTCGAAAAGTCGTGATATGGGTAGTGTGCCACCCCACTCCCTGCTGATGTCGAGCGCGGTCTGCCAGCCAGACACTGCCCCTGCCACAGTGTTCGCCGCCAGCGGCCCCCGTGAAGGGATTGAGTCAAATCCTTTGTCCCTGTAGAAGTCTCGATCCACAGAACTCGCCACTGCGCCGCAGGCATCAATTCCGATAGGTACACCTCCGTCACTAATAAGCCAGAAATTATCACCGCCGAGGGAATTCATATGCGGATAGACCACGGAGATTGTCGATGCAGCAGCCACCATAGCCTCAATTGCATTACCACCTTCTTGCAAAACCCGAAGACCCGCTTGGGACGCGAGATGATGTGGCGCGACAACCATTCCACGCGTGGATTTTGAAGTCTGTAACATGATGCCGACGAAACGCTGTGCGTTATCGTATTGTATAAATTAACGAGCTAACGGGGGAAATGTGATTTCTTTTAAATAGCGAACGGGCTAAGTGGATGCGCCGTCCACACGGCTGTTGCACGTGGCGTGACATTGAAATACTGGGAGTTCGTGCGCCAACGACCATTTTCCAATCCACACAACAGCCCAGTTAGCCGTCTCCGATCGCGTTTCCTTTAATAGATAGGGGGTTTATACTTCTTATCCCTTTGATGAGACTTGGTCTTTTAGCCGCATGAATCGGCTGATTGATAAAGAGTAGCCGTATCATAAGCTTTTAGCGAAATAACAAATTTCAACTACCAAATGAGGCAAACATGAAAAGACGCGAATTTTTGAAAAACGCCACAATCGCTGGCGCCGGTGCGGCCACATTTCCCTTGGCGGCACCCGCGATCGCACAGAGCAGGAAGGAGTTGATCATCGTCTCGACTTGGCCGCGTGACTTTCCGGGCCTCGGGCTTAGCGCTCAACGGCTCGCCGAGCGCATTCCAGAAATAACGGAAGGCCGGATTCAGGTCAAGTACTTCGCCTCGGGTGAGCGCGTCGGCGCCTTCGACTCGTTCGATGAAGTCGCCTCCGGCAACTCGCAGGCCTATATCGCCGCCGACTACTACTGGAAAGGCAAGCACCCCGGCTGGGCCTATTTCACCGCGGTGCCCTTCGGCCTGACTTTCGTCGAAATGGACGCCTGGATGAAGTACCGCGGAGGCCAGGAGCTGCACGACGAATTGGGCGCCGCATTCGGTGTCAAGGGTTTTCCCTGCGGCAACACCGGCGTACAGATGGGCGGTTGGTTCAATAAGGAAATGAACTCGGCGGCCGACTTCAAGGGCCTGAAGATGCGTATTCCGGGCTTGGGCGGCGATGTTTTGGCCAAACTCGGCGCCTCGCCGGTTTCCCTGCCTGGGAGCCAGATTTATGAAAACCTGGTTTCCGGCGCCGTGCAGGCAACCGAGTGGGTGGGACCGTATAACGACTACTTTATGAAGTTCTACGAAGCCGCTAAGTACTACTACTATCCGGGTATGCACGAGCCGGCTTCGCAGCTGACTATGGGCTTCAACAAGAAGTGGTGGGACAGCCTGTCGAAGACCGATCAAGCCATCCTCGAAGCGGCTTGTAACGAGGAGAACTCGCGGCAAATGGCCGAAACCAACGCCAACAACGGAACCTATCTGAACCGACTGATCAATGATCACGGCGTCAAGCTTCGCGCCTTCAACGACGACATCTACGACAGTTTCGGTAAGGCCGCCAATGAGGTCTTCGAAGAAGTCCAGGCCCACAGCAAACTGGCAAAGAAAATTCATGACAGCTTTGCCGCGTCGCGTGCTGACATCGGCCGCTGGATGGTGCTGTCGGATGCCGGTTACATCAACCAGCGCAACCGCGTGCTCGGTATCGAAGTCTAAACACAGGCAATTGCAAGACCTACCTTGGGACGGGGCACAGCCCCGTCCCAACCATCTATTTTGGGGGAAACTTTTTGATGACTAACCCCACGACCGCCGAAGGTTCTGCGGCGACCACCGGCCCCGATAAGCCCGCATCACCCGTGTCGGGTTCCATAACGACCACTTTGACCCGATTGTTCGGCTGGGCCATTCTGGGTGCCTTGGTGGTTTTTATGTTGAACAATTACATGACGTTCTGGCTCGGCTGGCCGGGCGCCGGCGCCGCGATCGGTCATCCAGCCAGTGGCGCCGAGAGCGGCTCGGCGATACTGGCCTGGCTGCAACTGGCCGCCTACCCAGTGGCCATCATCTTGGCAGCACTCTATGTCCGGAGCACCGCTCACCACGGCCTGCGCGACGACAGTGCCCGTATTTCCAACATCAATACCTTTCTGATCCGCTTCGCGTTTTTTATGGTGCTTTACGTCGGTGTCGCCGATGCGATCATTTCTTTCCTGCGGGTCGAGGGCTTGCTGCCGGTGGTTTTCGGCGACTATTTCGCAACGGAACTGGGCAAATCGACCTACCGGGGAACCTTCGTCCATATGCCGCTGGTTGGGCTGGCATTGGTCACGGGGGTGTTCTCACGAACACTGGGCTTTACCTGGCTGGCCTTGTTGGTGGTTGCCGCCGAGTTGCTGATCGTCATCACCCGTTTCATTTTTTCCTATGAACAGGCCTTCATGGCCGACCTGGTGCGGTTCTGGTACGCCGCACTGTTCCTGTTCGCCAGTGCCCACACCCTGCTGGAAGAGGGGCACGTGCGGGTCGACGTGTTCTACACCACGTTCAACACTAAGAAAAAAGGCGTGGTCAACGCCGTCGGTTCCATCCTGCTAGGCATCAGCCTGTGCTGGATCATCCTGTTCGTGGGCATGAATGGCAGTTCGTCAGTGATCAACAGCCCGCTGTTGGCCTTTGAGACCACGCAAACCGGCTTCGGCATGTACGTCAAATACTTCATGGCAGGATTCCTGGCGATTTTCGCGACATCGATGATGATCCAATTCGTCAGCTACTTGATGGACGCCGTCGCGGACGTTCGGGAAGAACCCGGCAGCCACGATCATCTGGTTCACGCCGTTCAGTGAGCCGATGGAGCCCCGGGGCCAGCCTGGTGTGACTTGAAAGATTTTCTTCCATGGAACTTGTCTTTCTTGCTCTGTTGATCATCCTGATGGCCAGCGCCCTGGGTTCCGGCTTTCCGGTGGCCTTCGCACTGCCTGGATCGGCCATCGTCACCATCGGCCTGGCGGCCCTGTGCGGATATCTGTTTGCCGGTAATCCCGACGCCTATTTCGCCCAAGGCAGCGCTTGGAATTGGTTGAGTGCGGGGGTGACCAACTTCCGTGGGATCTACTGGGAGGTTGAACGCGACACGCTCATCGCGATTCCCTTGTTCATTTTTATGGGGATCATGCTGCAACGCTCGAAACTGGCGGAGGATCTGCTGGTCACTATGGCCCAGCTGTTCGGCCCGGTGCCGGGGGGCTTGGGGATTTCCGTGATTTTCGTCGGCGCGCTGCTTGCCGCGACTACCGGCATTGTCGGCGCCACAGTAGTCGCCATGGGTCTGATCTCACTGCCGGCGATGGTACGCAATAAGTATTCTAATTCCCTTTCCACTGGGACAATCGCAGCCTCGGGCACGCTTGGCCAGATCATCCCGCCGTCCATCGTGTTAATTATTCTGGCCGACCAATTGGCCAGCGCCGTCGACCAGGCGAGCACCGCCCGAAAGGAACTGTACAAGGTTTCGACGGGCGAATTATCCATGCCCACGGCCTTCGACGTGTCGTCAACCAGCGCCGGCGAGATGTTCCTTGGCGCCTTCGTTCCGGGGCTGATCCTGGTTGGTTTGTACATGCTCTACGTCATAGGTGTTGCGCTTTGGCGGCCGCGCCTGGCGCCAACGGTGCGCCATGAAGGCAAGTTCGACCGGGCGTTTTGGGTTAAAGTGGTGATCACTCTGGTCCCGCCGCTGACCCTGATTTTTCTGGTGCTCGGCTCGATCATTACTGGCGTCGCGACGGTTAACCAGGCTGGTGCCATCGGTGCCGCCGGTGCCTTGATCATGGCGGGCTACCGTCTTTACGAAGGCCGGCGCCATGCCTATACCCCGGCCATTATTGCGCTGGTCTCGCTGGTCGTGATCGCCGTAGTCGTCACCACTTTCCAAACCAATATTAAGAAGATCGACACCACTCGGGATGTCATCGGATTGGTGCTGGCGCTGACCTCGGTGACCACCCTGCTGGTTGCCGTGATCTGGAGTGGATGGCGTGCAATGAAGATCGAGGACACGCTGAAGGGTGTGATGCTCGAGACTGCCAAGACGACCTCACTAGTATTCATCATTCTGCTGGGCGCCGCCATGCTGACGGCGGCTTTTCGGGCCTTCGGCGGCGAAGAACTGGTGAAGGAATTCCTTACCAGCATGCCGGGCGGGTTCTGGGCCCAGTTCACCATCGTGATGGCGGTGATCTTTATTCTCGGGTTCTTCTTGGACTTCATCGAAATCGCCGTGGTTGTTGTGCCCATCGTCGCGCCCATCCTACTGCTCGACCCCTCGGCCAACGTCACTGCTGTGTGGCTGGGCGTGATGATCGGTCTGAACATCCAGACCTCGTTTTTGACCCCGCCCTTCGGTTTCGCTTTGTTCTATTTACGCGGAGTGGCCCCACCGTCGGTCAAGACCACTGAGATGTACAAGGGCGTCGTGCCGTTCATCACCTTGCAGTTGATCGCCCTTGTGATCGTCGGGCTGACCCCGCAGGTGGTGAACTACCTGCCGAACCGGTTGTCGCTGTTGTCGGATACGGCGCCGCCACCCCGTAACCCGGCACTTCAGTCGTGTATCGAGGACTATGTGTTCAACGAGTTCAAAGAACGCGGGGGCGAAATCCGCAGCGCTATTTCCGAGGCGCAGCAGCTCGACCTGTCAATCCTGCCGGACGAAATGCGCTCGGACTTGAAGCGCAGCTTCGACAAGGCTGAGAAGACCTTCGAGCTGCTCGAAACAACCGAAGCTGCGGAGAAGGCGATGAACGCTTATGCCGAAGCCTATCGGCCACTTCATGTCGAGGTCCGCGGGATCCAGAAACAACTGGCGCGGATCAATGTCGAGCGCAAGGAATTGGAAGGCAACTTGCGGCATTTGCCCAAGGACACCCAATACGATGCTCAACGTCAGCGCATGTATGCGCATCTTGAGGCACTAGAGGCGGAAGCGAAGGTCTTGATCGAATTCATACCGGCCGAGTGGACTGAGAAGCACAAGGCATTCGTCACGCTGAAGAAGGCCGATAATAACGCCCGCCGGCAGTACCGGCGCAACGTCGACGAGGCCTATGAAACCCTGCGCGAAGCCAACTCGGTGATCACCGCCATCGATAGCCTGAACGCCTTCAATGGCGAAACCGCCAAGATTAAGGAAATCGCAACAACCGATCCCAAGGCCGCCGTCGAGGCGACCAAGGATCTGGTGCAACGGGTCAGGAACGTCCCCGGCACCCGGTTGATCACCAAGCAGCTGTCAGCGGCACGCAAGGCCCTGCGCCGGTCGAAACCGGATACCAACCGTGCTCTGGCGGCGCTCGACAAAGCCGAGAAAGCGATGGTCGCGGAAATCGCCTGGCGCACGCAAGCGTCCGAGACACTGAAGCCAGCACTCGCTGCCTACGAGGCGGCCATTCGCCAAACGATCGGCCTGCGCTTGCAGTCGCGGCTGCCGAAGAAACAGGCCTTGTCCGTGGCCGCTTGCAGGTCCACCCCGGAAGATCTAACACTCGATTTCTAAAGAAAATTGGCATTTCTGACACAACCGGCGCCGACGTTCCCCCATCCCAGCGCTCCAGTCTGGTTGTCGGCGCCTTTGGTGCCATTCGAGGAGACTCCCAGCGGAAACGCAAAAATAGATCGGTAGATCGTAACGGTCGCTGCGGGTTTTTTATGTGGCTGCCCTGGCGCTGAAACCGCGGGTCAAGCTGACAGGAATCCATAGCGTGTTTGCCCCAAACAGCAGTTTTCCCACACACGTGGGACATGCCGGGGGAAACCGTTACGGACCCAACCGCCGTACTCTTGTGCAATAGGCTTGGTGGTAACGGCGAAGAATACACGGAAAAATCAAGCGAGCATCGATTTGAGCACTTCGTTCCATCCCAGCGCCAAATTTCGTCGATTATATCCACCACCACCCATGACAATCATGCGGCCTTGGCAATATTCGTCGGCGATCTCGCACAAACGGCTCGCCGTGTATCCATGGGCCCGGGGTGAAAGCGCCAGATGTGTGATGGGGTCGCCTTTGATACTGTCGGCGCCCGCCTGCAGCAGGATGATTTCTGGAGCACCGCCGCGGATAAAGGCCTCTGCAACCGGCCACACACGAAAAAACGCCTCGTCATCGGCCCCCGGAGGTAGAGGAATATTGAGCTTAGTCCCCTGCGCGGCACCGTTGCCGGTTTCGTCTGCGGCCCCGGTCCCCGGATAGAGAAAGCGGCCGTCCTCGTGAATGTCGACCAGGATCAGGTCCGGGTCATCCACAAAGGCGTAGAAGACACCATCACCATGGTGCGCGTCGATGTCCACGTATGCGACACGCCGCACGTGAAGCTTCTTCCGCAGCGTCTCGATGACCACGCCCGCGTCATTGAAAACGCAAAAGCCGGCCGCTGAGTCCCGGCGGGCGTGGTGCAGGCCGGCGATAGGCACGAAGACACGCGGGAATTCACCGCTGATGGTCGACTCCAATCCATCCAGCATCGAGCCGACAACCGTAGCCGCCGCCTCGTACACCCCGGGAAACACTGGAGTATCGCCGTTATCCAAGTAGCCGCGACCCGATGCCGACCGAGTTTTGACCCAATCGACGTAGTCACAAAGATGAAACCGGATCAACGCCTCGAAATCGCACATTGCGGGTTGTGCAACGCTTACCCGCTTGGCGTGCCCCTGCCGCACCGCTTCCGACCAGAAGGCAAACACCCGGTCGGGGCCGAACGGGTGTCCGTCCCCGAAGCTGTAGCGCGCGAGTTCGTCCCCGAAATACACCTGAACCGGGTTTGTCACTGAGCGTTTTGGCACTCCCAGGAGGCGATTTCCACGCCCCGTTTACCAGCGAGAAACCATCTCGACCCGGGAGTCAGCTGGTCGGTGGGGTCTTTTCGGTTCTTCCAGCTCGCGGTAACAGCGCTGTCCGGCCGGCAATCTTTTTCAGCGAACAAGCGGCAATACCGGAAGCCGACCTGGGCGACCCGGTATACGCGTCGTCTGGGGAAAAAATTGTGACAGCCGGGTTTCTTGGTTCCCACGACCAACGCAACTTCGCTTTGTTGCTGTTTCTTGTTGATGGTGTAAAAACGGATATCCGCCGTCCACGCTTTGTTGCAGAACAGCCCCAGCAGGCAAGCGGCGGTGGTCCATCGCGCTGCAATACGTAAACGTGATGCGGGCTGTATCATGCGTCCAGTGGGCCGCACGGCGGCGCGCGGGTCTTGTGACTGGGCGCTGGCCATCGTCCCGTCTGGTTATGATTATTGCTTGGGGCCGTAGTCTAAGCGTAGAGGCTCAGAACCGGCCGATGCGCCATTTTGGCAGGTTGACGTTATCCTCGATGTTCTCGGCGGGGCGGATGTCAAGCCCTTCGGCGCCGTGTCGGTCGATTAAATAAAGCGGTGCCCCGCCCTTCGGGTGCACCTCTAGCATGTACAGATGCCCAAAGCGGCGGTATTCCGTGATCCGCTGATCACCCTCCCGCCACTTGCGCACATCGATGGACCCCGCCGCAGCGTCCGCGCCGCGTGTCTGATCTGCGGTGGAGTTGGCGCGGTCGGTAGGCTGATCCGCGTTGGCGGACGGCGACATCAGGATTAATATCGCAATCGCTAGCTTGCTTAGATGGGGCATCAACACTGTCCTCCGGAATTTCCGGCGCCGAAAACATAGATTAACACTGTGTAAAGGGCGCAGAAAACGTTTATTACTATTTTGACTGATATTGGATCGCAGAGTTCAGCCATGTTTACAATCTAAATTGTCATGACGACGTCGAACAAATTAGTGTTGGTGGACGGGTCATCATACCTGTATCGCGCCTTCCATGTGCTCTCGCTCACCACTTCATCGGGGCAGCCTACCGGGGCGATTTATGGTGTGTTAAATATGATCAGAAAACTATTGTCGGATTACGACCCGCTGTACATTGCAGTGGTGTTTGACGCGAAAGGCAAATCTTTCCGTCACCGTCTGTACCCCGACTACAAGGCGAACCGGCCATCGATGCCGGAGGAAATGCGTCGGCAGATTCCAATACTACAGGAAGTCATTCGCGCCATGGGCCTGCCGCTGCTGATGGTCGATGACGTGGAGGCAGATGATGTCATTGCAACCCTGGCGGCGAAGGCGGCGACGCACGGGCTGGCAACGATCATTTCCACCGGCGATAAGGATTTCGCCCAGATCGTCAGCGGCGATGTGAAGTTGGTGGACACCATGCAGCAAGTCGTGTACGACCGTGAGGCGGTGGTCCGCAAATACGGTGTACCGCCTGAACGAATGGTCGACTACCTGACTTTGGTCGGTGATGCCTCCGACAACATACCGGGCGTGCCGAAGGTCGGCCCGAAGACGGCCACGAAATGGCTGCAAAGATATGGATCGCTGGACGCGATAATGGATCATGCGGACGAAATTGACGGCAAAGTCGGAGAAAATCTCCGCAACAGCTTGCAGGCACTACCCTTATCACGCGAGCTGGTGACTGTGAAACGCGACGTTGAACTCGGTACAGAGCCCGAGGATTTGCGCCGACGTCCGGTGGACGAGGCGAAGCTGGCGGAGCTCTACACCGAGCTTGAGTTCAAGACCTGGTTGGCGGAGCTGGGCGCTGTCGCGGCCGAATCTGATACCCGGGTCGTGAACTATACGGTCATCACCGATGAGGCGTCTCTGGATTACTGGATAGGTCGATTGAAGCAGGCGGATTTGTTTGCGTTGGACACGGAGACCACTTCAATCGATGTGCTCTCAGCGCAATTGGTGGGAATTTCCTTCGCAGTTAAACCAAACGAAGCGGCCTATCTTCCAGTCGGTCATGACTACTCCGGTGCGCCTCCTCAATTGCCCCTTGATCTGGTGCTGAGCAAATTGAAGCCCTTGTTGGAGGACCCTGACCAATCCAAAGTGGGACAGAATCTCAAGTACGATCATGGTGTACTGGCCAATTATGGGATCGACTTGCGTGGAATTGCTTTTGACACGATGCTCGAGTCTTACGTCTTGGACAGCGTTTCAACACGCCATGACATGGACAGCCTGGCGCTTAAACATCTCGGACTGAAGACCACCACGTACGAAGAAGTTGCTGGTAAAGGCAAATCGCAGCTCGCGTTCAACGCGGTTGATATACAAGATGCCGCGCCATACGCCGCCGAGGACGCCGACATTACGCTGCGCTTGCACCAGGCTCTGTGGCCGAAACTGGAGGAGATTCCGACTCTGCAGGAGCTTCTGGTTGGGATCGAGATGCCCCTGGTGCCTGTGTTGTCTCGGATTGAACGCAACGGAGTCAAGATCGATTCGGCAATGCTGGCCCGACACAGTCTGGAACTGGTGGAGCGATTGGCCGAGATCGCGGCACAAGCGCACCGAGTGGCGGGTACGGCATTTAATATCTCCTCGCCCAAGCAAATACAAGAAGTGCTTTATCAGAAGCTGAAACTCCCGATATTACGCAAGACTCCGAAGGGACAACCCTCTACGGCGGAGCATGTACTGCAGGAGCTGGCCGCCGATTACGAATTGCCGGGCCTCATCCTGGAACACCGTGCACTCAGCAAACTGAGAACGACCTACACCGATAAGTTGCCTGAGATGGTCAATTCGCGCAGTGGTCGGGTACACACCTCTTACCATCAAGCCGTAGCGGCCACCGGGCGGCTGTCCTCCGCTGACCCGAATCTACAGAACATACCAGTGCGTAGCGCGGAGGGTAGACGTATCCGTGAGGCGTTCGTGCCCGAGTATGGATTTGTGATGTTATCAGCGGATTATTCACAAGTTGAGCTGAGAATCATGGCGCATTTGTCACGTGACGAAGGGCTGATGCAGGCGTTTGCGGACGGCGCCGACGTTCACCGGAGCACTGCGGCCGAGGTATTCGGTGTGGCACAGGACATGGTGACCGGCGAGCAGCGTCGACACGCCAAGGCGATCAACTTCGGTTTAATCTACGGCATGTCCGCGTTTGGATTGGCGCGGCAGTTGAGGATCGATCGTGGCGCCGCCCAAGACTATGTCAACCGGTACTTCGAAAAATATCCAGGAGTCAAAGCCTTTATGGATGAGACCCGCGCCCTGGCGCATGAGCGGGGTTTCGTAGAGACGGTATTTGGTCGACGTTTGTATCTGCCGGAGATCAACGCCGCTAATCACGCACGGCGCCAATACGCGGAACGCACCGCAATCAACGCACCGATGCAGGGTACCGCTGCGGACCTCATCAAGATGGCGATGCTGGACATAGACAAGTGGATTCAACGCGCAACCTCGGATGTCCGCATGATCATGCAGGTGCACGACGAGTTGGTGTTTGAGGTGAGCAAATCGGAGTTGGTAGAGGCAAGTAACCGTATTGCCAGCCTGATGTGCCAGGTCGCCGAGTTGGCGGTGCCGCTGGAGGTCGACATTGGTACCGGTGCCAATTGGGCCGAAGCCCATGCCTAAGCCGCATATTGTGGTTACCCGCCCGACGCCTTTCGCGTCCCCTGGGACTCTTTGCGCAATACGCGGGCTGGCCACAGCCGCGGCGACGTTCTGGTGACGAAGCGCTTGAAATTCAGCGCCTTATCGGAAAAATATAATAAAATCGCTTGACTGAGGTTGGGAGATATCCGATGTTAATAAGACGGGCGGTCAACGAGGCGACCATAATGTCTCTCCAGCCCCTTCTGGAAGGTTTGACACGAGGTAAACAGTAATGTCCCTAAGCAGCCGAGCAAAGAGTTACATTCTGTTACTGGCGTGGGGGGTTGCCGGCGCGGCGGTCGCTCAATCGGACGCCATGCAAAGGGCTCTTGAGGCCTACGAGTCCGGAGACTTCGAGACCGCGGCGCAACTCTGGGAGCCGCTGGCGGTCGAAGGTAATGCCCAGGCTCAGTATTCGATGGCGGTTTTGTTCCACAAGGGCCAGGGCCGCCAGGAAGATTTCGATAAGGCACTGGAGTGGTATCGAGAGGCTGCGGAACAAGACCACGTTAATTCGCTGTTCAACCTGGGTGTAGCGTATTGGGAGGGACGGGGCGTCAGGCGCGACCAAAAACAAGCAGTGCAGTGGTGGAGTCGGGCGGCAGAGCTGGGCTATGGTGCCGCACAGCACAATCTGGCGACGGCTTACTACCTGGGTCAGGGGGCACAAAAGGATTTGAGCAAGGCGGTATTATGGTTTGGGCGGGCGGTGTCCAGCGGTTATGCCCGTGCTGAAAAGGCCTTAGCAGTACTCGAGGACAAACATCCCGAACTGTTTGCAGATACCGGCCCTGCGGGTGAGCCGAGCGTTGCCGCAGCAGACGAAAGTCCGGCATCAGACCAGCCCATGCCGCCACCGCCGACCGAGATGCGGGAGCCGCCGACCACAATGGATCGAACCGTACCGGCGGACCGGTCGGTCACTGTGCAAACGGCCCGTGTCGGGCCACAGGGTGCAAAAATCTACCCGTTTTACAAAGACTCGTTACCTGTGTTGGGGGAACTGCCGGCTGACAGTCCGGTACGGTTCGTGTTGCGCCATGGCGAATGGGTTTATGTGCAAGTGCCGGGGGGCGTCGAGGCATGGGTGTATGGTCGTTACGTCGAGGGTGACGGCGGCGCCGGCATTATTAACAGTCCCAACGTCCGGGCCCGGCCCTTGCCCTCCACGGGGAGCAGCTCGTATCCACTCGGAGCATTCAACAGTGGTGAAACCGTTGAAGTGCTGGAGGTCGACGGCGATTGGAAGAAGGTTCGTGCCCCTGAACGACTGGGGGTCTGGGCGCGCGCGGCGAATATAGTGCTGGAGCGGGCTGTCGACGATGCGGCGGAGTCGATGGTGCCGGCAACAAGCGTCGCCGTCCCCGGTATGACCCGCGTCGGACCGGCGGGAGCCAAGGTATATCCATTTTCTCGTGAATCGTTACCGACGATCATCGAGTTACCGCCAGACAGTCCCATACGGCTGGTTTTTCGCCAAGGCGACTGGGTCTACGTCCAGGTGCCCGGCGGCCTGGAGGTTTGGGTATACGGTCGCTACGTCGACAGCGATTCTGGTGCTGGAACCATTAATGCCGCGGACGTGCGCGCGCGCCCCCTACCGTCCACGGCGCGCCGTTCCTACCCATTGGGCACATTCAGCCAAGGTGATTCGGTGGAAGTGCTGGAGGTTCAGGGCGAATGGAAAAAAGTGCGTGCGCCGGAGAAACTGGGGGCATGGATGAAGTTGCGAGACATCAGTTCCGGTGCCAATCGTGAATCTTAGATGGGCTTGGCGCCTGTTAACATGTTGCGTTCAAGGTTCGGTTTAGTTTGGCGACCGATTCGGCGAATAAGTAACAATGACCACCATATACTGGTTACGCATTGCGACCGTTTTACTCGGACTGTCGTCGATCTCTCTGACAGCCCGGGGTGACGCTGCGCTTGACGACGTCGAAGCGCTGATTGAACAGGGCCGCACCAGCGCGGCGCTGACCCAAGTTCGCGGCCACCTGGAGCGCCACCCCGACGACCCACGCGCGCTGTTTTTGCTGGCCAGGGCCCACCAACTGTCTGGACAGAGAGCACAAGCGATTGAGGTCTATCAACGGCTGAACAAACACTATCCGTCTCTGCCGGAACCTTACATGAACCTGGCGGCAGTCTATGCCGATGGCGGGCAGTATGAGAGGGCTCGTGCTGTGCTGATCGAGGCACTGAGAGCACACTCGACCTATGGGAAGATTTACGAAAATCTGCTTAGCCTGCACGCGACGATGGCGAGCCGTGCCTATCAAAACGCACTGTCGTTGAATGGAGAGACCGTAACACCGCGACTTGAAGTCTCCGTGGCACTGGACTCCTGGTCACCAGCCCCGCCACCGGCAGTACTGGCCTCGGCGCAGGCCCCGGCGACTTCGCTGGCGGCGGTGGAACCGCCACCGGCGCAATCTCCCCCCGTTGAAAGGGTAGTTGAGCCGGACGTCCAACCCCGCAAACCGAAGGTGGAAGTCACCGCGACAACCGTCGCCGTTGCCACCTCCCCGCCTGAGTCTCCACTTGACCCGGTGGACGATGAACGAAGCCGGCTGTTAGCGGTGGTAAAGGGCTGGGCCAGGGCATGGTCAGACCAAGACGTTAAAACGTATTTGTCGTTTTACAGCGCTGACTTTCGCCCGAACCCCAACATGAGTCGTTCACAGTGGGAGCAACAGCGCCGGCTCCGTATCACCAAAAAAAAGCGCATTCGAGTTAACCTCAACAAATTCAATACGTCTCTAAACGGGCGTACTGCAAAGGTTTCTTTCCAACAGTCATATCGTTCCGACAGTTTCAGAGACGTCGTGCGTAAGACGCTCACCTTGGAACGTCAGTCAGAGGGTTGGAAAATCATTAATGAGACCATTGCCGGCAACTCTTAAACCATTGTTCCGCAGGTTTGTCCTGGCGTTGTCGTTGTGCGGTTCGATGATTGGTCATGCCGATAATGGTTACCAGCGGCGGCTGATCGACACCTTGGATCGCAGTCAGCAATCCGGACTTGAAAACGTGCTCAATGAGTTCGGAGGCCCGGTGGGACGGTACCCGAACAGGCCGTTGACCGAGTTCGTCTACGGTAAGCTGCTGATGGCGGGCTCGATTCAATGGTTTAGTGGCACGCCGAAGGTAAGCCACCAGGCATCGACCGAGGTTCGGCGTGATGAAGCCTTGGTGCGGTGGAGATATCGACGAGGCCCGGCTAAGAGTCGTTTGGGGATGCTCCCCGCCAATCTGCTGTATCCCGGTCTGCATCGCTATGTGGTGCTTGTCGATCTCGGCATGTCGCGCATGTACGTTTACGAAAATCGTGCTGGTCACCCTACCTTGATTCGCGATTATTACGTATCCATAGGCCTTAACGGTCCGGGTAAAATGAAGGAGGGAGACCAACGAACACCGGTAGGTGTGTATCGCGTCACTGAATTTTTGTCTGGCTCTGATTTGCCTGATTGGTACGGGGCCGGCGCCTTTCCCATTGATTATCCGAACGCTTTGGACCGCCGGCGCGAACGGACCGGCCATGGGATTTGGCTGCACGGCAGCCCGCCCGACCTCGATAGTCGCGCGCCTAGGGCCAGCGACGGATGCGTAGTATTGAGAAATCCAGATTTCAAGTCCCTGCGCAATTTCGTGAACCCGGTGGCAGGGACTCCGGTGATCATCGCCGAGCAGGTCGAGTGGGTGACCCCGGAGGAGGTCGCGTCACGACGCGACGCTGTCCTGTCGGTTCTGGAAACCCGGCGCCGGGATTGGGAGGGTCTGGATACCGAGCGCTACCTTGCCCACGACTCGGACAATGATTTTTTGGATCTTGGAAAAGATTATCGTCGCCGGGCGGACCACAAACGCCGTGTCAACGCGGAGAAATCATTCATCCAGGTGCCATTCGGAGTACTGGGTTTGTACGCCTACCCGGGCGAACCGAATACCGTTTTGGTGGAACTCGACCAGCCTTATATCAGCGGCAACTATCGAGGGTGGGCGACCAAACAACAGTATTGGAAGCATGAACCGGATGGTCGCTGGCGTGTAATCCTCGAGGGTCGCAGTGACACCGCCTTGGCAAGCTTCAATAGAGGCTGGAGAGCCGATCGCCGTTGAGTCGCTGCCTCGCCCTTTTCACTTTTGGCACGTTTTGCTGCAGCCAGTAGACCAAGTCGATCCAAATCTGGTTGATTTGCTGCGGTGTGGGCATGACATAAGCATGCGGCATTTCAAGTGTGACCACGGGAATGCCCATATGGACACCGGCATAATTTCCTAATGATCCCGGAAATGTGCCAAGGAAATCACGGTGCAGAATGCCGATACGGTGGGGTGCGGCGCGCCGATCGTGGGAGTCATAATCCACGATTCCGTGCGGGGCATGCAGACTGACGATAATGTCGGGTTTGAATCGATCTATTTCCTCAACCAGCCACACCGTTTCGGGCTCACTCGCTGGGTGTTGGCCGGGGTAGCGGCGGGGATTGCGTTTCGTCCTTACCAACCAATATTCGCGGCTCAACCGAGTCCAGTTCGGGGTGGGTAGGTTTCTGTTGAGGTCTACACCATTGGCGTTCATGCGCACCGATCTTTTCAATAAGGCACCATCCGGATTGACCACCGGCGCGACGCGCCAATGGAACATACCGGAGTGGTGTTTCTGGAGCTTATGTACCCATTTGAAGACCGGACTGATCGAGGTCAATTCATCGCCGTGGGTCCCGCCGATCAGCAGCACGCGCCCCAGGGGCTCGCGTGAGCGCAGCGCCGGAAACTCAGTCACCAGGATCGGAATCCCGTTAACCGAATGGTGCCTGGACGGTCTTAGACCCGCCGTCAGACACTCCATCAGGCTGACACTGGCGAGTTTCCTGGCAATACGCTGACAAGTGCGCTCCACCTTGTCGGACGCGTTACGTGACAGCGGCGGCGGTGCCGGTGCCGTCGGTGACGGATGGGGTCGGGCAAGGACCGCCGGCGGTGGTGGTTTTAGCAGCGGCGCGGGTCGCGTATCCGCTGGTTCCGGCGTGTTGTCGGGCGTTGACGGTGATGGGCGAACCGTTGGCACTGGGTCGGGACTGCTGACGGTCTCCTCGGACGGCAAGGTGGCCGACGGAAATCGGTATGTACACGCCTGGGTAAGCAGCACCAGCGTGATGAGCACTATAGAGAGCAGCTTGAGATCCATACGTGCCGCCTGTGAAAACCGGGTATTTGGGGTTATTGTAGTGATTGACTATGCCGACTGCGCTGTTGTTTGTAAAGATAGCCCGGGGCAGGACTCGCATCAAATCTTGATGCTGGGGGATGTAATGGGGGGGGCGCCCTACCCCGGACATTCGGCCGTTGAATCAGGATGTGGATTATGGAGGGCCTCGTGCGGGGGTGTCATCGGCCCGCACCAAGGTGTTACCAAAATTTACATTAGATTTATATTTGAGCCGGTATGGAACTTTGGCCCAACCGCTAGGTCATACTTTGTAGGTCGACTTGGAGGTCGTCCTCCCGCTCTCCCTCCCTGAGCGGGTAGATTCTGTTCATCGCGGAATCGAAGCGTTTAGTGCCCCGGAACACCCTCCTTTGAGTCCGGGGCTTTTTTCTTTGCGGCCCTCGATGCCGAGAGATCAGCTGCCGGCGCTACCTTCAGTCAGCCAGCGTACCAACAGCTCCTGTGCCGCAGGCACGCCGGTGCCCTTCACCGCAGAAAACGCCTGCACGGAAACCGGGCCGCCCCCAGGGCTTTGTTCCCGTTTTGCCTCCAACACTGCCTGGGCAGTTCCGCCCCGCCCCAGCTTATCGGCCTTGGTCAACAAGATGTGAACGCGCAGTCCGGCCCGGCCGCACCAATCGAGCATCTGTTTGTCCAGCTCGGTCCCCGGACGCCGGATGTCCATAAGCAGAAACAGCCCTCGGAGACTGTTGCGGTGAAGCAGAAACCGTTCGATGTTCTGACCCCAGTGCTGCCGCAGCGAATCCGGTACCTTGGCATAGCCGTATCCGGGCAGGTCCACCAGCCGATGCCCGTGATCGAGCCGGAAGAACACGATCTGTTGCGTGCGCCCGGGAGTCTTGCTGGTGCGTGCGAGTCTGTTGCGCCGGGTGATCGCATTGATTGCACTCGACTTCCCGACGTTGGAGCGACCCGCAAAGGCCACCTCGTGGCCCTCATCCGGCGGCCACTGGCGCGGTGTGTGGGCACTGATCAGATAGGTCGGTTGGCGCAGCAACGGTGGCAGGACTCGGTCAGGGGACATGATGGACAACAGCTACGTTAATTTTTGACCAAAGCGTCGAGATGATATAAAAACCGGTTCCTGGTGCCACAGAGCCGGGCGTGCAGCAGACACCCGGGCTGCCACGATTGAGTTTACCCGTCCCCGGTGAAAGGCCAAAATCGGGGAATAGGAGGCGTTGATGATAAGACACATTGTGCTGGGTGCCTGCTTGGCGTCGCTGTCGATGGCTAGTCTGGCTGCTAGCCTGATTGGCGACGCGGCCGCTGGCGAAAAAAAGGCCGAAGTATGTGCGGCTTGCCATGGCGTGGATGGAAACAGCACGAATCCGAGTTATCCAAATCTCGCGGCACAGGTGCCGGGATACATCGCGGACCAATTGGCACAGTTCAAGTCTGGTGAGCGCGAAAATGCGCTGATGGCCGGGATTACCGCAGGGTTGTCTGAGCAGGACATGGCCGATTTGGACGCGTTTTACATCCATCAGGTCCCAAGACCAGGGGCGGTCCCGAAGGAGGAACTCGACGCAGCTCGCCGCGGCGAGCGCCTGTACCGGGGAGGCTATGCCCCGATGAAAGTCGCCGCCTGCATGAGCTGCCACGGTCCGCAAGGCCATGGTGTTCCACGCCGCTTTCCGCGTGTTTCTGGCCAGAACAGAGAGTATCTGAAGTCTCAATTGTGGGCGTTCAAATCGGGCAAGCGCAGTGGGTTCCGGAGCATAATGTCGAAAATTGCATTTCGCATGTCGGAACAGCAGATTGACGACGTGACGGTGTATATGCACGGGCTAAAATAGCCCCCGACGCGGGGTGGAGCAATACATGGGACGTGCCTTTTTTTGATATGTGCCCTACCAACTACGATTCTGCCAGCCCCATCGACGCCCCGACCTTCGAACAGATATTGACGCTGCACGTGCCACGACGCCAGGTCCTCCAGGTCCTTGGAGTCGCGGCGCTCTCCCTGCGGGCGCCGGGGTTGCGGTCTGCGGCAACTGAGTCGGTGTACCCCGGTTCCAGCCTTGGGTTCAAGGAACTGCGCCGCGGGCTGGATGAACAGCTGCACGTGCCCGCCGGTTATCGTGCGCAAGTAGTGATCCGTTGGGGCGACCCGGTTTTACCGAACGCGCCAGCTTTTGATCCCACCCGGCAAACCGCCGATGCCCAGCAGCTGCAATTCGGCTACAACAATGACTACCTGGCGTTCTTACCGGTCGCTGTAGGCGGGGTTGCCTCCGGTCGCGGTGTCCTGGTGGTCAATCACGAATACACCAATCCCCGGTTGATGTTTCCCCGTAGTCCGGCGTATCACCAGCTGTCGGCGGAGCAGACAGCGGTGGACATCATGGCGCACGGTATGTCGATCGTGGAAATCCGGCAGAACGCGGGTGGCTGGAAGCGGGTCCCGGAGTCCCGGGTGAGCCGCCGCATTACGCCACTCACCCGCATGCGGTTCAGCGGACCTGCCGCGGGTCACGACCGCATGCGGACCGTGTATTCCAGGCATGGCCTCCAGACTCAAGGGACGTTCGCAAACTGTGCAGGAGGTGTTACGCCTTGGGGAACGGTGCTCACCGCCGAGGAAAACGTCCAGCAATATTTTTACGGTGACATACGCGGCCTGGCCGAAGAGGAAAACTACCGTCGCTTTGGTTTTCGACCGGTGACGTTGGAGTTGAATTGGGGGCGGTACTACCACCAATGGAACTTAGCCGAGAATCCCAATGCACCTCTTCATGCGGGTTGGATTGTCGAAGTCGATCCCTATGATTCCATGTCCACGCCCGTTAAGCGCACGGCGCTGGGGCGTTGCCGGCACGAGGGTTGTGGGGTTTGGCGGAACCAGGATGGCAGGATCGTGTGCTATATGGGCGACGATCAGGAGTACGAGTACATCTACCGATTCGTCACCCGGAATCGGTATCGGCCCGACAACCGAGCGGCCAACTTCGACTTGTTGGACGAGGGAGAATTGTCGGTTGCCGAGTTTACACCGGACGGAAAGCTCGTCTGGCACCCCCTGGTCTATGGCCTCGGCCCGTTGGTGAAAAACAATGGATTCAACAACCAAGGGGATGTCGTCATCGATTTGCGCAAGGCCGCTGACCTGATGAACGCGACCAGGATGGATCGGCCCGAGGGAATGGAGGTCAATCCGGTCACCGGAACGGTTTTCGTCATGTTAACCGGTAATGCTATGCGGCAGCGCGCCGAGCAGGATGCGGCCAATCCACGGTCGCGAAACCACTTCGGGCACGTACTCGAACTCACCCCGCCAGGTGGCGATCACAGCGCCTCAATCTACGACTGGGAATTGTTTATTCTAGCCGGTGACCCGAACACCGCGCCGCACCGGGCCCAGTACCATGAAGGAACGACGGAGCATGGTTGGCTGGTGAACCCCGACAACTGTACGTTCGACAATCGCGGTCGTTTGTGGATGACTACCGACGGTGCCAACGTTCTGGGATTTGCGGACGGTATTTGGGCGTGTGACGTGTTCGGCGCTGGGCGCGCGCTGACCCGGCATTTCCTTCGTGCCCCGATCGGCGGGGAGGTGAGCGGTCCAAGATTTTCGCCGGACAACGCCACTTTGTTCTGCTCCATACAACACCCTGCCGAGGGTTCGACATTCGATTTCCCGGCAACGCGATGGCCGGATTTTCGGTCGAACCACCCGCCACGACCAGCCGTGGTGGCGATCGCCAGGCGGGACGGCGGGGTTGTTGGATCATGAGCCCCAGCATCTCCGGTTGCGCGTTGCCCGCCACGGCTTACGCCAATTCCAGAAATGCCTCCTTCGCAGCGCAGACGGTTTGATCGATGTCCGCGTCGGAGTGCGCAACCGAGACGAAACCCGCCTCAAAAGAGGATGGAGCGAGATACACGCCCCGACGCAACATGGCGTGGAAGAAGCGTTTGAACGCCTCGATATCACACGCTGTGACCTGCTGAAAAGAGCTCACGCTGTCAGCATCGGTAAAGAACAAGCCAAACATACCACCGACTGACTGCGCACAGACCGGCACTCCGGCGCTGGATGCGGCATCCTTTAATCCTTCGGCGAGGCGTGAGGTGGTATCCCCCAGCCGCTCGTAAAGTCCCGTTTCAGATAACAGACGCAGAGTGGCCAACCCGGCCGCCATCGCCAAGGGGTTGCCGGACAGGGTGCCAGCCTGGTAGACGGGCCCGTCCGGCGCAATACTGGCCATGATTTCCGCACGCCCACCGAAGGCGCCGACCGGCATTCCTCCGCCGATGATCTTTCCGAAGGTCGTCAGATCGGGCTGCACGTCATACAGGCCTTGGGCGCCGGTCAGCCCGACACGAAAGCCGGTCATTACCTCGTCGAAGATCAACACACTGTCGTAGTCGTTGCAAACATCCCTCAGCCCATTCAAGAAACCGGGCAGCGGACGAACGCAGTTCATATTGCCCGCGACCGGCTCAACTATTATCGCCGCGATTTGCTCACCGAGGTCCGCGAACATCTCACGTACTTGGCTAATGTCGTTGTAGTCAAGGGTGATCGTGTGTTCCGCCAGGGACTGAGGGACTCCAGGCGAGGTGGGGACACCTAGGGTCAAGGCCCCCGAACCGGCCTTCACCAGTAGACTGTCCGCGTGACCGTGGTAGCAGCCCTCGAATTTCACCAGCTTGTCCCGCCCGGTAAATCCTCTGGCCAGCCGGATCGCGCTCATCGTGGCCTCGGTGCCGGAACTGACCATTCGCACCTGATCCAGCGAAGGAATGAGTTCGCACAATGTTCTGGCCATTTCCGTCTCGATGCTGGTGGGCGCCCCAAAGCTCAGGCCGAACTCGGCGGCGGTCTTTACCGCCCTGACGACAGCCGGATGGGCGTGGCCGAGAATCATGGGTCCCCAAGAACCCACGTAGTCGATATATTGTTGGCCGTTGACGTCCCACAAATAGGCACCCTTTGCCCGGTGTACGAAGACGGGATCGCCGCCCACCGCTTTAAACGCCCGGACCGGTGAATTTACGCCTCCAGGGATGTACTTCCTGGCCTCCTCAATCAGGCTTTGATTCATCGCGTTGCACTCCCTCGTTGGTAAACAATCGGGCCAGTCGCCCTGCCGCCCTCCGGTGGTCGGAACACCCGAACACCGCATGGATCACCGCCAGGGCATCGGCACCGGCCCGCAACAGCGGCGCGCCATTTTCCGGGGTTATGCCTCCGATCGCAACTATCGGTATCTGCAATACCGGGCGTGCCCGTAGCAGCAATTCAACATCGGCACGGGTCGCCTGTGGCTTGGCGCGGGACGGATAGAAGCTTCCGAACGCAACGTAATCGGCTCCCTGCGCCTGTGCCGCCAGCGCCAGATCCAGGTCGTTGTAGCAGGAGACCCCAATCAACCGATGTTTACCGACCAACCTTCGTGTGGTTCCGAGCTCGGGATCTTCTCGGCCGATGTGGACACCATCTGCGTCCACCGCTACCGCCAGGTCGGGGTCATCGTTGACGATAAATGTACGCCCATGCTGCCAACACAGTCGGCGAACCTGCAGCGCCTGCTCATGCCTGAGGCGTGGATCAGCCGATTTGTTTCGGTATTGAACGGTCTTGGCACCGCCGGCCAGGACACCTGCCACCGCGTTCAGCAAAGCGTCGCCCGGCGGCAGCGGGTCGGTGATGACGTAGAGACCGTGGATCTTCACGAGTCGGCCTGAGACCGCCATAGACGGTTCGGAACGCTTTGTCCGAGCCCTGGCTGGTATCCATGCTGAAGCGCCCGCCATGTGTATTCGAGGGCCAGCTGAGCGGCCGTGGAGACGCAGTGCCCATGGGCCAAAAACGCGGCGAGGGCAGACGCCAGGGTGCAGCCTGAGCCGTGGTAATTTCTTGACAGTCGTGGCCATTCCGATGCCTCCACCTCCTCGCTCGAAGACCGGTACAAGCGGTGTACAACCTGCGGAGTTGCAGCGGAGGTGCCCGTAACCAGAATGTTTTGACACCCCAAGGCCAGTAACTCACGGGCGGCGTCATCCACGTTGTCGGTAGAAGCCAGCGCAAAGCATTCGTCGAGGTTGGGTGTGGCGACGGTTGCCCGCGGGAACAACAGTTTGCGTAACGCTGGACCAAGATCGGGCTCGGACAAGGAACCCCCCTGATCGGCAAGCAAGACCGGATCGACGACCAAGGGGCTCGCTGGTGCCCTGGACAGTATCCCGGCGACGGTTGCAACCGTCGCCGATGACCCCAACATGCCGGTCTTGCTGACCGCAACGTCAGCGTCGTCCAGCACACAGGACGCCTGGGCGGCAATTAGCTCCGGTGGTAAGAGCTGATAACGCTTCAACGCCTGGGTGTTCTGTACGGTGATGGCGGTAACCACAACCAGCGGGTGGCAACCGAGGGCCAGCAGTGTAGAGGTATCGGCGGCGATTCCAGCGCCACCGCTGGGGTCATGGCCGCCGAATACCAATACCCGAGGTCGAGCGCGGGGAATCGAGTTTATATCAACGGCCACTATGTGCGACGTATTCGGACCAGCCCGCACATTGCGTCAAGGTCCCACGCTGGCGGCAATGGTGTCATTGGGTCTGTCCCCCATACCTCTATAATACCGTAATTTCACCCCGCCCGACTTGGAGTAAAACGGTGGAATACAAGAGCTTTATGTGTGTGATATGTGGGTTCGTGTACGAAGAGGAAATGGGTTTGCCGGACGCGGGTATTCCACCGGGCACGCGGTGGGAAGACGTACCGGAAACCTGGCAGTGTCCAGACTGTGGTGCTGGGAAAGCCGATTTCGAAATGGTAGAGATATAAGTTTCTGAACGTTTAATTTTCCTGTCGGTCTGCGATCACCGCGAGTACTCCAGACCGTACCGTTGTATCTTGTAATACAAGGTATTTGAACGTACACCCAGCAGCCGGGCCGCCTTGGCTTTGTTCCAGTCGCATCGCTCCAACGCTAGGCGAATAATTCTCGACTCGAATTCCGCTATCAATTCGTCCAATGAGCGTTCGTCACTGACAATATCGATGTCGTCCACCGGCACCATCTTATCTCGTTCCAATGTATGGGCCTTATCATTCAAAAACGCCGCTACCGCGTGACGAAGACCCTCAACGGTCCATGGCGCTGGCTCATGCAGTTGCAGGGACTTGATCTCCTCCGCGGTGAGATGCACCCATGCCCCGAACTCCAGATTGAATCGCAGCGTGAAGTACTGCGCGAGCAGCGGAATGTCGTGCTGCCGCGCGGAAAGCCGTGGAGCGGAGAGACTGAAGCCCCGGTTATGCCCACGGTCGAGCCGCACGGATTTAGCTTCGTCGCATCGACAGCCGAAAATTATGCGCGAGCGCTTCAACGCCGGTAGACTGCTGAACTCCATGAACAGTCGGTGGGCCTGTCCAAGGGAGATTTCTCCAGGTTCCTGAATCAACACGGTCGTGTTGATGAGGTCATTCGCGTCGTCAACCTGATTGGATTCGAGAACCACAAATTTTGCGTGCTGGTTTCCGTATTGGTGCAAGTATTGTGCGGACTCCTCCAGCAGGCCAGCGTCATCGTGAAATATCAGCACGGGGTCGCTGAATCCGGCGGCGAACTGAAGCCGCTGCATGTACGAAGTGAAAGCCGCACTTCGACCGATGAGCGGGTGCCTGTTGTCACGAAGTGAAAATATGTGCTTGCGCAGGTTGAGCAAAGTGCGGACTCGGCTGACGGCGGTCTTCGGCGGTGCGGGTTCCGGCAGGACATCAATTAGATGTCCGCCCAGCCTCGACAAGCCGTGTCGTACGAAACGCCTTGCGTCTGGTCCGTATAACACGCATACCAGGGGATCTGTGCGTATGGCCAGATACTGTTCGAGCTTTGACCATCGGCCAGAGATGCGGCAGATGAGAGCCCCGGATCGTTCGCTGCGGTCGAAAGCAGCGGTACTCGGACTCACAAACGTTCGAACGTCGCGAAACGTTTTGTGCAGCTGCTGAGTCATCTGCTTGTCCCGACCCAGGAAGACCATGGGTATTGCCAAAGTGGTGCCGATTGCCTCAGTGGTTCGTGCGATGCTGATGTCGGATACGGTTAAGGCCAGTGATTCGTTGGCGCCGCGCAAGGCGATGTTTTCCCTTTCCAGTGTTCGCAATTGCTTTTCAATTTTTGCATAGTCAACCCGCAGGTTGTGTATTTCTTTGTTGGCAGTCCGCAGTTGCGAGCGCAAAGTTGCGAACTTTTCGACAAACAGGTCGGCCATTTTGCCGAATAATTCCTCCACCAGGCGAAAATCAGGCGGCGAGTAGACATGCTCAGTGAATGTTTCCCCGAGCAAAAGCCAGCCGGCCATGTTGCCAGAGTAAGGATAAAAGGGTATGACCGCAGAAATACCGTGCGCTCTCAGTTTTTCGCACATGTCGGGATGGCTTTCTGCAATCTCGTTGGCGAAGATGATTTGGTCGATTTTTCCGAGATCCAGCCGTGGCAATTCGTACATTCGATGGGGGACATCACCGGCAAACACCGGTTTTTGTGCGCCGACCAGCAGTACCGGACAGTGGAACAGGTCAGATATGCGTTGAACGATTTGATTGACTGAAGGAAGGTCGGCAATTTCGGTGATCAAGCGCCGTATGTTGTTGTGAAATACAGTCTTGCGGCGACGTACCTTGGACCATGGCAAATACAGATGAATATCGAAAATCCGGTGCTGGTAAATAGCGTACGCGGATACCACCAGGAAGATGGTGATCGTAAAGGGTAAGATTATTGTCGCGTTTACCCATTTAATCCCAAAATGCAACAATACGACGACCAACAGCACGACTAGTAAGGCCGGCGAAATTCCGATCAACAACAGCGAACATTGCGCCCGCTTGGCCGCACTGGGCTGGCAGAGCGCCCCATATCCGAATAGCGCTGCAATTCCAGCGGCCACACCAATGGTGTAGATCTCGAACAACAGGTAGTAAGGCCCGGGATCGCGCGTCAGCGTGTAGCCGATGCGTTGGTAGCCCTGCACCAGGCTGTCGCCGCTGACGAGCATCACAACCAGTAAGGCTGCGAATGCGTAAGTGCCGAACAGCAACGCGCCGGGAATTACTCGCTGTTCTGACTTGATGGCAATTAGCACACCTAAATGAAGCGCCAGCGCCAGACCGGCAATGCTCGATAGGTAATAGACCTGGAATTCGAATATTGGTATCTCGTCGTTGGCGATGACAAAAAAATGAGAAACCTCGGCGACGTTTTGAATCGACAGTGCGAACAGAAAGATTAAAAAAACCTGAGTATTTCTATTGTGTGTCTCGGAATAGTGGGCGAAGAGATAAATTGCGCCCTTGAACAGCAGCGCAATGATCGCCGGCAGTGAATTTAGGAAAGGATGTTGCTCCATGGATTTGGTCGCACCCCTGCACGCCGTGCACGAAACCGGACGCGCCCCAATTTTAGACGAGCGAGCGGTGCGAGAGTAGTTGATCCGCTACCGTAAATCGGCCCGACCGTCGCGTCAGTCCAGAAGTGGGCCGCCCGGTGACGGTGTGTCAGGTGGGGCGTCCGTACTTTTGCTTGAATTTGCCGACCCGGCCTTCAGTATCAACGATCTTCTGTTTGCCGGTGTAAAACGGGTGACAGGCGGAGCAGATTTCAACGTGCAGGTCGCGGCCAATGGTGGAGCGGGTCTCAAAGGAGTTTCCGCACGCACAACTGACCTTGGTGACTTCGTATTTTGGGTGGATACCGCTTTTCATAACTGAGCTCCCTAATCACGGGGGGCCACAAAATCGCGCGAGATGATAGGTCAAACTCAGCGCTGATTCAAGGTATCGCCGGTTGCAGGCGGATCAACGTTTCATGGACTGGAAAAATTCCGCATTTGATTTTGTGGCGCGAAGTTTGTCGAGAAGAAATTCGATTGCCTCTACGTCATCCATGGGGTGCAGAAGTTTGCGTAACAGCCAAATTTTCTGTAGCTCGTTTGGGTCGGTGAGCAGCTCTTCCCGCCGCGTACCGGATTTGCTGATAATGATCGCCGGATAAACTCGCTTTTCGGAGATCCGTCGATCAAGATGAATCTCCAGATTGCCCGTGCCTTTGAACTCTTCATAAATGACGTCATCCATCTTCGAGCCGGTGTCAATCAGCGCAGTAGCCAATATGGTCAAGCTGCCGCCCTCTTCGATGTTGCGTGCGGCGCCGAAGAAACGCTTTGGTTTTTGTAGTGCGTTGGCGTCCACACCGCCAGTCAACACCTTGCCGGAGGCCGGTTGGACCGTGTTGTAGGCCCGAGCGAGGCGAGTTATCGAGTCGAGCAGAATCACGACGTCCTTCTTGTGTTCCACCAGTCGTTTGGCCTTTTCGATCACCATCTCTGCCACCTGCACATGACGGGCGGCAGGCTCATCGAAAGTGGACGAGACGACTTCGCCTTTGACCGAACGCTGCATTTCGGTGACCTCTTCCGGGCGCTCGTCTATCAACAGCACCATCAATATGCACTCGGGGTGATTAGCGGTAATAGAGTGCGCGATTTGCTGCAGTATGACTGTCTTCCCACTCTTTGGAGACGAGACGATGAGGCCGCGCTGGCCTTTTCCTACCGGGGCGATAAGGTCGATAACGCGCGCCGTCAAATCCTCAGCAGAGCCGTTTTCTTGCTCCAGACGTATACGCTCGTCTGGATGTAGGGGGGTGAGGTTCTCGAACAAAATTTTGTTCTTTGCCTCATCCGGAGACTGGAAGTTTATGGCCTCTACCTTGAGCAGCGCGAAATAGCGCTCGGATTCTTTGGGCGGTCGAATCAATCCATTGATTGTGTCGCCGGTCCGTAAATTGAACCGCCGGATTTGGCTTGGCGAGACATAAATATCGTCTGGTCCCGCCAGATAAGAACTGTCCGATGAGCGCAGAAATCCGAAACCGTCTTGCAGTATCTCGACGATGCCGCCGCCGGTGATATCCTCACCCTTTTTAGCTTGAGCCTTGAGGATGGCGAAAATCTGGTCCTGTTTACGCATCCGGCCTAGCCCGTCCAGATCCATTGACCGAGCAATCTCCGCCAATTCAGTAGGCGGTTTCTTTTTCAGTTCTGCCAGTGACAATGACATATTGCGGTTAACACGTTGGTGCCGTCCGTTTTGGACGTCCGGCGATCAAGAAGGTGAAGGTAAATCAGTGGAGTTTGTGGAATTACTTTATATTTCCGATATTAGGTTAGCACGTGCAGGACCACACGTCCAGCACTCCTTCACAGGTTTCCGTCTATGAAGGCAGTGAGCTGAGACTTGGACATTGCCCCCACCCTAGTGGCCTCGACGTTGCCGCTTTTGAACAGCATCAGCGTTGGAATTCCGCGTATCCCGTACTTCGGGGGGGTATTCGGATTGTCGTCTATGTTGAGCTTGACTACGCTGAGCCGGCCGGCGTATTCCTGTGCAACCTCTTCCAGCACCGGAGCTATAATTTTGCATGGGCCGCACCATTCGGCCCAGTAATCGACCAACACCGGCTGGTCCTGCTTCAGCACGGCCTCATCAAAATTGTCATCGGTAACGTGAAGGACTTGAGAAGCTGACATGTAATTCTTTGGCCTCATTTTTTAATCAGTTATACCTAATTGTGTGCCCATTTAAATGCGTATTGCAAGTCCACTCACTGTGTGTTTCCTGGTATCCTCTATGAGGTGATGACACAAAAACATCTTACTAAGCAACGTTTTACCAATTTAGATTTACCAGCCCCGCTACTTCAGGGTCTCGTCGACACCGGATTCACTTTTTGTACTCCGATTCAAGCAGAGGCGCTTCCGCTCGCCCTGGCGGGGCAGGACGTGGAGGGCCAGGCCCAGACCGGGTTTCTTCTTGCTTTGATGTCGTACCTGATAAGAAAACCGCCACGCCCAGATAGGACCGTCCGGCAGCCTCGGGGCTTGGTCCTCGCGCCAACCAGAGAACTGGCGATTCAGATCCACAAAGACGCGACCATACTCGGTCGACACACCTCCTTCAAAACCGAACTTGTGTATGGGGGGACCGGATACCAGGAGCAACGCGAGGCCTTGGAGCAGGGGGTTGACATTCTAGTCGGTACCCCCGGCCGTCTGATCGACTATTCCCGGCAAAACCTGTTCGATCTGAAGGCGCTGCAAGTCGTAGTCCTGGATGAAGCGGACCGTATGTTCGACCTGGGGTTTATCCGTGATATTCGTTACTTGTTCCGCCGCATGCCACCGCCGCAGGAGCGACTGAATATGCTGTTTTCGGCCACGCTCTCGTTGCGGGTGAATGAGCTTGCCTACGAGCACATGAACAATCCACAAGTCATAAGAATCGAGTCTGAACACCTCACTGTGGATCAGGTCTCCGAGCAGGTTTATTTCCCGGCTAACGTCGAAAAAATACCCCTGTTGCTCGGATTGCTCAAACAGAGTGGTGCGGTCCGTACGCTGGTTTTTGTCAATACTAAACGCGAAGCGGAAAAAGTCGAGGGTTGGTTACGGGGCAACGATTATCTCGTCGGTGTGTTGTCCGGAGACGTGCCACAGCGCCGGCGCGAGCGACTGTTGCAGGATTTTCGAACCGGATCCATACCGGTGCTTGTGGCCACCGATGTCGCGGCGCGTGGATTGCATATCCCCGACGTCAGCCATGTGATCAACTACGACTTGTCCCAAGATCCCGAGGACTATGTACACCGAATCGGGCGCACCGCTCGGGCAGGAGCGAGTGGCGACGCAATAAGTTTTGCCTGTGAAAGGTATGCCTTCTCGTTGAACGATATCGAACAATACATTGGTCACAAGATACCGGTGCACAAGGTCTCAGAAGTGGGCATGGTGGAACCGCTGCCGCCGATAGTTCAGAAATCCAAGCGGGTGCGCGGTGGTTCGCGAAAGCGGGTCGATCCCGGTAAGCAGCGACGGATCTCAGCATTGGGACGACAACGCCACGGCAAGACACCAAACAAGAAATCCAGCGCCGACGCGAGTGACGGAGGGCCTGCGCGAGCACAACCAGCGGCGAAGGAGGCACAGGGCCAACCGACTGGAAAAAAATCTGCAGGCGGCAAGCGGAAAAAGAAAGCGGTCCGCGCAAAGCGTCGAAGTCCGGAAACCCCGGCCATTGGCTGACGCACACAGGCTCGAACTGAGCGAATGGGCGCGCAGGCCGCCGTAACCACCGCCGGACGCCGGGTGCGGCCAGTACGAACGCGCCGGTGTCCGTTGGGCGTTGTGTTGTTGTGCGGACTGACTACCGCCGCGTGTCCGGCGCCAGACGATTCCCCTGAGGCTCAGATCAGCGGGCTCATCTCGCAGGCGGAACGGGCCGCGGAGGCGCATGATATTGGAGCGCTGAAGCAGCTCGTGGCCCACGATTATCGAGACGAGCGTGGTTACGATCGGTCATCCGTTGTTCGGTTGATGCAGGCCTATCTCATTCGCCATCGGTCCATACACCTGTTGTCGAAAGTACTGCGTATTACACCTATTACACCCGACCTTGTGGATACGCCGATTTTGGTGGCGATGGCTGGCCGTCGCCATCAGTCAGCGGACGAATTGTGGGACATACGGGCGGATGCATATCGGTTCGATTTGCGGTGGGGGCTTGACGGCGGTGAGTGGCGGGTGACTGCGGCATCGTGGCGCCGCGCCAGTGTCGACGACTTTATTGCGGATTAGGCGCCGGGCATGGCCCGATTGATGACCGGTGAGTCAGCGGCACGATGATTGGAATCGGCGCGTGGGCGGCACGCACCGCTGGCACAGCCGACTCGCCGATTGACCACAAAAAATAACGGCAGCATGACCGGGAATATCCCAATAAGTATCCCCTGCACCCAACTCACCTCGTTGGTTTGCGATCCCATCACCCACTCGCTAAAAGACAACCCGGAGTAGTAGAAGAGAACGGCAAACGACAGCCATGCCGACCACTTGAGCACTGCGACGGCGACATTTTTGATAGTGCGCATAGTACGACCGTGTCCTGGGACTTGTAGGGTTAATAGGGTGTATCCGCCGCATTTTCAACACCCTGTGCTGGATACATTTCTAGAGCAGCGCGATCAACTCGGCAAGCCCAGGTTCCGCGGTGGTGCGTAGGTGGACTCGCAGCACCCGTCTACCACGGCCGGTGAGTACATCGAAATCACCGGAGGACTGGGCGATGATCAGTTGTTGGAACGAGTAACCTTGACCTGGAACGGTCAAGTCTTGGCCGGGCTCAGACGTGATCATCAAGTATACGCCACTGTCGGGGCCGCCCTTGTGCAATTGGCCGCTGGAGTGGAGATATCGAGGGCCATAAGCGAGGCAGGTGGCGACGTTCAGGCGCTGCGCCAACAACCGGCGTATTTCGCCGAGTTGATCGTCGACGGCCGGTGACGGTGGCAAATAGGCGAGGATCGCCAGATAATCGCCCGGCCTGACCGAATTCAGCAGCTGATCGATCGGCCCTTTGGAGCCGGCACCCGAACTGGCATACTTGTGGCTGCCAATCCACTGCAGTGTGTCGTCGCTAGCCAATATCGAGGTCTCCGCTCCCGGGCTCCTTTGCGTGACCGATCTCAGTACAGCTTGGGTCGCCCGCTTGGCATCGGCAACGTCTGGCTCATCGAACGGATTGATCCCCATCCGAGCTGCGGCGACGGCGGTTGCGAATTCCCATCGAAAAAACTCTCCACCCAGATCCGCCCGCTCGGGCAGCGACCACTCGAGTACTGGACAGCCTTGTCCACGCGCGCGTTCAAGCTCGCTGCTGAGGACTGAATCGCTCCCCCCCAGCGTGATAGACACAATGAACTGGTCGGGGCGCGAGACGTCTGCTGGCGGGATGGTTTCACCGTGGGTGGGAATAATGCCGCGGCCCTGTTTACCCGTGCTTTCCGCCACTAATTGTTCGATCCATGCACCCAGCGGCGCCAGCTCAGGAGACAGAAGCAGCGTCAGTTTGTCTCGGCCCTGCTCGACGAAATCGGCCAACTGGAGCCCGAACTGCAGTGCGGCATTGGCGGCGAAGGGACGCTCAGGCCGGGTTGAGTCCGCGGTGGCCGCGGCGCTTCTCAGTAAGGACTGCAGATCTACGCCGAGCAAGGCGGCCGGAACCAGGCCGAAATAACTGAGCGCCGAGTAGCGGCCGCCGATGTCGGAAGGGTTTGTAAACACGTGACGGAAATTGTGTTCTCTGGCCAGTATTTCCAGCGGTGATCCCCCATCGGTGATGGCGACAAACTGATTTCCGGAATTGGCCCCGGGACGGCTCAATTTGTCGAAAAAGTAATGATACAAGGACAAGGTCTCGGTGGTGGTGCCGGACTTGCTGGATACCAGGAACAGAGTCTTGTCCAATGGTATCGCCTGTTCCACCGCACGGATGGTATCGGGTGCCGTGGTGTCGATTACGGTTAGCGCCAGATATCCGGGTGACACACCAAATATCTGGCGGATTGTCTCTGGGGCGAGGCTGGAGCCGCCCATACCGAGCAGCACGGCGTGGGTGAACTCCAGTGTGCGTGTCACGTCGGAAAATTCTTCCAGACTATGACAATGTCCGAGACTCCAGTCGACCGCGTCCAGCCAGCCCAGACGGTTGGCAATGATCTGCTGGGTTTCCGGGAGGGACGACCACAGGCTGTTGTCTCTCTGCCATATTCGCCTGGCAATCTGCCACGCCGTGGTTGGATCAAAAGTGTTCTCGTTCACGTTGGTCTTTGAATATTTGCAGTTTAAGCCGGCCCGCTCAGGTCAAGCGCGCGCCAGAGTGATTCTGAAACATCATCCAGCATCGCTGCAAGTAGCATGCGGCCCTTGGCAGCACTCGCGCGCGTCGGATCGCCGGTGATGCCGGCCGGTGAGTAATTGTAATGGTTCGAATCGTAACGGTTCAGTGGGCCGGCTTGCATGGCCCGGTCCCAGGGACTGGCCTGCGCCAGAACTACAGCGGCTGGATCGATGGCCAGTAAGATTGAGGTCTCCAGTTCATCGGCGTGACCTCCGAATGACTGCTCAGTAATCCGATCTGCGACCCGCCTTGTGCGAGGTCCATCGTAGATGTTTATCAGATGTGAAAAGGGTAATGTTATGCTGATGCTTTGTAGTATTGGTTTGGTGCTGACTCCGCTATTGAGGATAACCACCCCCTCCAGGTTCTGACGCGACAACTCGACTAGGATTTCCTTGACCACGGACTCCCAAGTGCCTCGCGAAAGTGAGCAGTTTCCAGGGTAGTCGGCGAATGCCGGGTAATAACCATAGTTAACGGTGGGCCAAACGAGTACGTTATACCGATGGACCAGTTGTGCGACGATCCACTCTACTTGTGCCTGATCGGAGCACATCGGCAGGTGAGGTCCATGTGGTTTGGATTCGGCGCCGATTGGCAGTATGCCGGCCGCGCCTTTGTTGATTCGGTGTTCGACCTCCGGCCATGTGAGAGTACTCACGTATGCGCCCGGTTTTTCTCCGGGAGCGGATTTATGGGATTTGCCACACATAGCCGTTATTATACGGATGCTACCGTAACCCGACGGCTCAGTGCTGTCTCGGTGCTATCTGATTCGGCGACGTTGAGTAAGAACTAAGAACGCATGTCCGATTTGTCTCGTCCCTACAGCCACAATTACAAGACCATTCTTTTCGGTGTGATTGGCAGTCTCTTGCTGTCAGCGTGGTTCGTTTACATCGATCCTGTCGTTAATAACGACGGCATACGCTATATCCGAGCGGCGAATAAACTGCTCGATGCCCAGTGGCAGGAGGCGATAACGATACATCACTGGCCATTTTACTCATCATTGATCGCCCTCACCAGCAAATTGACGGGGCTGCAGGCTGAAGGGTCTGCGCATGTGTTGAACGCCACACTGTATGCCTTGTGCGTGGCTGCATTTATCATTGCCGTTGTTGAGCTGGGTGGCGATCGTCGCACAGCGTTTATTGCCACACTGGTCATATTGCTGCTGCCCGGATTGAACAAATACCGCTCATTTGTCATCCGCGATGCCGGGTATTTGGCGTTCTATATGTGGTCGTTGATATTTCTGTTCCGTTTTTGGCGTACAGCCGAACCACGGTCTCTGGTTGCGTGGTTCTCGTGTGCGTTCACCGCATTTCTGTTTCGAGTGGAGGGATTGGCGTTTTTACTAGTGGTGCCTGCTTTGCTGTTGGCGCATCGATATCACAAGGAACCGATCTACGTCCGTCTGGTGGTGCTTGTCGCACTCGTTTTTGTAGGCGTAGCGCTGTTCGCTGTGTTCTCGCTTTGGATGTTGGGCTCCGAGTTGGGCATGGACAAGACGACGTTGTTTTTAAGCCCACTCGTCAGCATCTCTCAGTCCTTGGAGCGGGTTGGTGTCGAACTCTGGTACAAGCTGAACGCAATTAGGCAGGAATTTCTGGGCGAATTCTCCGACCAATACGCCTACGCGGTGTTTGTGCTGACGCTGTTCACGATTATAGTCTCTGAAGTGGTTCGAAAATTGGTGATCGTTTATGCAGGGCTTTTTATTCATGCTGTGTGGAAGCGTCTGGCATTTCCAAACCGCGCGTTAATTAGGCTGTGGGTCGCGCTGATTGCAATCAATATTCTGATTCTGTGTGTATTCACACTTGCCAAGTTGTTTTTACCGGGGCGCTACACCATGGGCCTGGTGCTGACAATGATGTTGGCGATTCCATTCAGTTTGACGTACCTGTACAGCCAATGGGTGGACCGGAAGGCCGTTGGGACTGTGCTACGGTGGGGATTTCCTGTGATTGTCATCCTGTGCGTGGGAGTCGGGATCAAGGGCTTGGACCGATATACGGACAAGCAGTACCTGAGGGAAGCGGGGCAGTGGATAGCGGCACACACTCTTCCTGACGATTCACTCTACAGTAATAACCGCTTGCTGATCTACTACTCCGGTAAATCAGCGTTTCGGGATGGCGCGAAGTACGATTGGGCCGAGACTATGCGTCTCGTATGGCGTCGAGAGTGGAAAAATTTCGACTATCTGGCTTTGCAGGTCAGTCGCAAGCGCCCCGATCAAAAGAATCGCCTGACTAACAAATTGGGAACTGCGCCCATTGAGGTTTTTCGGAATCGAAAAGGCGACCAGGTGCTGATCTACAAGACGAGCAGTCTGTCGGATTTGGGATGCAACGACTGCGTCGGCCTTCCCGTTTGGCCACTCCGTCATCATCCGGGATTCTCGGTGCAATAGCGGGGTCAGTAAAAGTGCTTATCTCGGTGGGTGAGGAATTACCCGGTTCAGGAGTTGCTGAAACTCCTGCTGAGTGTCCCAATTCCGGAGTAATCGCTGTCGATCGCGGCGGTAGGCACGGAGGAATTGCGCGTTATTCATGTGCGCTTTCGCCGCATCGAGGTCCAGCAAGATCAGTCGTTCCCCATCGATCAAAAGATTGCTGGCCTTCATGTCGCCGTGGGAGATCCGATTATTGAGCATAGATTGGAATACTTCTTTGAGAACGGCGGCCACAAAGTTGCTTGACGCTTGTCTGGTATTGAGATACTCCGTGCACAATACGCCATCTACGTACTCACTAATGTAGTAAGAACGGAACCGGAGTGGCCCGGCTCGGCATTCGATTAGAGCGACTGCGGGCGGAGTGTGGATACCGATGTCGAGTAAGCGCCGCGCCAACCGCCAACAGATGTCGGCTCGACTGCGGCGGACTGTGCGCCTTATTGCATGCCAGAGGTTTTTCGTGTTGTAGCGTTTTACGACGAATCGGTAGCCGTTACCGGTGACTAGAGCGACAGTAGTGGTGCGGTCGTTCTTATAGATCTTTTCACAATACCTGTCAGTTAGAAACTTGTCCGGGGTCTTGAGTAAAGAAAGCAGGAATGGCGACTCATAACGCGAGTGGTAGCTGACATAGCGGTCAAAGCGGACTTGTGTGTGCACGAGGGCGACGTTGGCCACAGGACAAAACTTCTAGTGCAGGGCGGACTAGTGAGTGATCGTGGTGGATACCGCCTCCGGGGCGGTGTCAAGGCTCTGAGTGGCTGCTTTACGCCTCTCGCTGTGATAAAGGTTCAGCGCCCGGTTTCGAACCCGCCGCCAGAACTGCGCCTCGTGCTCTATAATCTGCCGCAGGGGCGCTTCACGATAAACAACCATGAAGCGAAACAGATCGTGCCGTGTTAGGCCGAGATCCATGCTCGAGTAATATAATCCGGCTATATCCTTCACCAACCAGCGCACGGGCGTACGCCGACGCAACTGCATGCGGTGCAGATCAATGACGTAGATATCGGTGGTGTCCGGTGACGGATTGTCTGTGTCGCCGTGTAGATCCACTAGAAAATGGCACAAGTAGAAATCACGATGATTGGCGTTGCTTGTGTGCATGGTGCGCGCAATTTCCGCGAGCCTGTGGATCAACCAGCGTTTGAAATGCACCTGTGAATCCGATTTTAGTGGCTGGGAGCGCCAACGTTGGCAGTATTCGTCGAGACTGATTGTTCCGGGCAGCTCATCGGTGATAATGAATGAACGCCGCCGTGCGGGATTGCGACCGGAAGTGCCGTATCCAGCAATGTTCATGGTGTCGATACCGATGCGATGCAGCCAGTGTATGCCGTGCCACTCGTTGCGGGCGTCGATCACAGGCAGCCGGAAATAAAGCAAATTCTTCAATATTTCCCGCCACCCTACACCGCTGTGTGACTTGAGAAAATAATTCTTTCCGGACATTTGAAATCGCAGTGTTTGCCTACCGGGTGCCTCGCGGTATACTTCGCCGCGTATCTTGAAGACGTCCTCGAACGAATCTTTACCGGCCAGAGATTTGCGCAGGTCTTCGCGGAGAAACGGCATTGTTTGCTGAATCTGTGTGGCCGAGACGCGGCCGCGGTTTCTGTCTTCCGCCCACTGTTGGATCTGATCAGTGGCGCAAACAGGCATGGTGTACAGTCCTGGATTGCATCGATAGTTAAAGCCGTTTGCCCTCCAGCTGTCGCGCTCGTCGCAAGCGAGCATGTCGGCAAGTTCGATGTTCATGACTTCTTGTACGAACGGAGATTTCAGTACGCGCCCTGCCTGCGCGCGTTCGATGTGCGGGGCATATCCGCATACGTCGGTGGCCAGCACCGGCAGCCCGGCGGTGATTGCCTCCAACAATACGGTACCGGTGTTTTCACTGTACGCGGGATGGACCAGCAGATCACCCGCCCGCATCAATTCGGGGACGTCGGATCTGCCACCCAGCAGACGCACTTTGTCGGATATCCCAAGACGCTTGGCTAAGCGTAGAAACGGCTTTGGATTGTCTTGCCCGACGACCAGCAGACAGGTCTTTGCCAATTCCGGTTGCGGTAACGCCGCCAGCGCAGAGATTGCGCGATCCAGGCCTTTCGTCTTGAAGCCGGAGCCCACGAAGAGCAAGACGTTCTGATCGTCACCGATGTTTAAAGCGCGGCGGGTTCTTCTGGACACCTGCTCCGAGCAGTCAGCGAGTTGTCTACGGTCCAGGGTGGGCGGCAGCAGGCAAAACCGCTGCTCCGGGGTTTGGTAGAACTGCTGAAACACTGATTTTTCGCGTTCTGACAAACACAGGATCCTGGTGTCGCTGGCCTTCCCAAACACAGCCTTCTCGAATTTTTGGAAATAGTGATAGCGAGGAGTTAGGCGGTATGCCAAGCTGTAGCGCGGTACCGCGCGTCCCACGTAGCAGTAATCTGCACCGTAGTAGATGTCTAGGCCAGGCATCTTGTTGAAACCAATTACGGCATCAAAACGTTCGTGCACGAGCTTTTTGCGCAAACCTCTGTGAAAGGCTGCTGCCCGCGTATGATTGGTTAAGCCCGAAGCCCGAATGATTCTGACCTCGACATCATTCGGGGTTGGCCCATGCCATTCGCTGGTATAGACGACCACCGTGTGACCTCTATTGCGGCATTCCTCCATAATGCGCAGCATGTCCCGGGATAGTCCCCCGTAAAGGAAATACTTGTATGCGCAAAACGCTAGTCTCATCGGTTCAGCCGCGGTTTGCCCGCAGTTGGTGAAGTTCGTCCAGTTTCGTTTCCCACTGGTAAGCGGTGCTGCATATGAATTCTAGGTCGTCGTGCAGCGGGCGCCAATCGAACCGCTTGCGAATCTCACGGTTGTCAGCGATCAATGCCGGTGGATCACCGACTCGGCGCGGGGCATCGATGATGTTCAGTTCCCTGTTACTGACTCTCTGAACGGTATTCAATACCTCTCGGACGCTAAATCCGCGGCCATAGCCGCAATTCAATACCACCGACTCACCCTCGGCAAGTAAGTACTCTAGGGCGATGACATGAGCTCTGGCAAGGTCCTCGACATGAATGTAATCGCGGATGCAGGTGCCGTCTTCCGTGTCATAGTCGGTACCGAAAATTCTAACAGAGTCCCGCTTGCCACAGGCGGCCTCGCAGGCGACTTTGATTAAGTGTGTGGCGTTGGGGGTAGCCTGACCGGTGGATCCGTCGGGCGCCGCTCCGGCGACGTTGAAATAGCGCAGTGCGACATAATTAAACCTTTGATCTACAACGATTTCGTTGATCAAGTCGCTGGTACTCAGGTCGGACAGCATCCATTCCGTAACCAGCTTTGTGAAGCCGTAAGGATTTATCGGTACGGTGTGGGCGCGTTCTGTTACCGGCACCGTGGCCGGAATGCCGTAAACCGCCGCGCTCGATGAAAAGATGAAATGCTGGACGCCAACGCGGCGGCAGGCCTGAATGAGCTTGAACGAAGCCAAGGCATTGTTCTGATAGTACTTGGCCGGTGCGCGCATCGACTCGGGGACGATGACGAATCCGGCAAAATGCATGCACGCGGAAATCTGATGTGTTCTGACCAGCTCGCAGATCAGGTCACCGTCGCCGGCATCGCCCTCGACGAGGGTTGCCTCACTCGCAACGGCCCATCGATGACCGGAGTAGAAATTATCGAGAACCACCACGCGGTGGCCGGCGGCCAGCAGTTGCCGTGTGGTGTGTGACCCGATGTAACCGGCTCCGCCGGTGACTAAAACAGTTTGATTCACCTGATTAGCGCGACTTGTTCCAGAATTCCCGAAGTGTACTCCACACTCGCTCTGGCGGCACTGTTTGGTAGCACGCCGGCTGGACCGAAGTTGGGCCTCTGTAATTACAGCTGCGGCTCAAACACGGTGAACAAGGAAACTGTGCAGTGATGTGCCGTTGTTGCGCCCCGAGCGTGCCGGTCGAGCCGGGATTGGTGGCGCCGTATATGGAAACGCACGGCGTCGCAACCGCAGCCGAGAGGTGTCCCAGACCGGTGTCGACGGCAACGGCACCCGCAGCGCCGGCGAGAACCGCGGCAAGCTCGGATAACCCGAGGCAGGGCAACACCTGCGCGGACTCGGAACCTGCGGCCAGTCTTTCGGCGCGCCCGCGTTCTTGGTCGCTGCCCCATGGGAGCCACACCGAGATACCGGCATCGTTGGCGAGCCGCACCAGATCGCGCCAGTATTGCTCCGGCCAGTGTTTACTCGGCCAGGTGGTGCCATGGAGAAATACGACATAGCTGACGTCATGCGGTGTCATGGTAGTCTCCAGTTGCTCCCGCCGTATGCCGTACTCGGCCGGGGTCTGAGGCCGGTCGTATCCCAGCCCGGCCGCAAACAAGTTGCGTAGCCGATCGATGGCATGTCCTCGGTCTGTGACACGAATCTTTCGCTGATACAACCAAGCGGCCAATGGTTCGCGGGCGCTGTCGGCCGCCAGTCCGCAGCGCTCACCGCGTGCCACCAGCGCAATGACGGCGCTTTTCAACAGGCCCTGCGCGTCGATCACCAGGTCATAATGTCGACGGCGAAGCCTGTGCCAGAAGGCCAGCCCTTCCCCAGTCAGGAGCCCGTATGGGCGCCGACGCCAGCGCCGATTTGCAACCGGAATGGTCCGCTCGACCGCGGGGTGCCAGCCCGGCACCTCACCAAAGGCTTCCTCCACCACCCAGTCGATCCGCAGATCTGGTAACGCACGGCTGGCGTCGGTGAGCGCTGGAAGGGTATGGAGGACGTCACCGAGAGAGCTGGTTTTGACGACCAGGACCCTCATTCACTCACGGCAACCGGCCGCCCGGAGTCGGCTTCGCGGTCTAAGAGACCTGCCGCCGAATTCAAAACGTGGTCGGGCGTGATCTCCCGCAAACATCGTAGGTGGCCGAGTGGACACCGCCGCTTGAAGCAGGGACTGCACGGCAGTCCCTGCGATACTACCGTGCTTGTCGCGCTGATTGGCGGAGTCATCTTAGGATCAGTCGATCCATATATCGCCACCGTCGGTCGGTCCAACGCGGCGGCGATGTGCATCAGTCCAGAGTCGTTGGAGACAACCAGGTTTGCCAGGGACAACAAGTCTATCGCTTGTCCCAGAGTTGTGCGCCCGGTCAGATTAACGCAGCGGGATTGGCACTGCTCCTGAATCCGTGTCGCCGCCTCCGTGTCGTACTCTGATCCCATCAACCACACCGACCAGCCCTGACGCAGCATGCGCTGGGCGATCTCCGAGTAGTATTCCTCAGGCCAGCGCTTCGCGTCCCCGAATTCAGAACCGGGACACAGCACCAACAACCTATTCGGTGCCCTGACATCCAGCTCAACAAGCGACTGTTTCACGTGCGTTCGGTCCACGAAGAGCCGGGGCAGCGGGACAGACGATGTGGAGGATGTGGTTTGGTCCTCAGCGTAGGCCAGCGCAACAAACCGCTGCGCAGTCATAGGCGTGCGGTCGAGGTTCAGGCGGCGAATGTCGTTGAGCAAGCCCCACCTTTGTTCACCCAGATAACCGGTTCGTCGGGGAATGTTCGCAAACATGGGGACCAGGGCGGCCTTCCAAGAGTTTGGCAACACAATTGACCATTGATATCCGGTATCCACCAGCGACCTACCGATCCGGAAGCGGTGGCGGAGGTTTAGCCGGCGGTGTTTAAACGGTGCTTCGATGGCGGTGGTGACCTCACTCATCCGGCTCAGCAACGGCAAAGACCACGCCGGTGCAAGCACGTCGATGCGCGCCGCGGGGTGCTGTCGCCTCAAAGTCTTGAACAGGCATTGGGCCATGACCATATCCCCCACCCACGAGGGACCCACCACCAATATCCGGTCAACAGGAGGTTTGGGTATGGTGGTGCGCATAATGAGCAATTGGACCGCAGTGGGATCCGTATGGCGAGATTCAGATGTAAGTCAGCCAGCCGGTATGTTGCTCGCTGCGGCCGTGGACCGCGTCGAAGTACAGTTCCTGCAATCGCTCGGTGACCGGACCACGTCCGCCATTGCCAATCGCGCGGTCGTCTAATTCCCTGATCGGAGTGATCTCTGCCGCGGTACCGGTAAAAAACGCCTCGTCCGAAACGTATACTTCATCGCGTGTGATGCGCTTCTCTCTGACCTCCATGCCCATCTCACCAAGCAGTTGGACCGCCGTGGCCCGTGTTATACCTTCCAGCGCGGAAGTCAGGTCTGGAGTCAGTATTTGTCCGTTACGCACAATAAAAATATTTTCGCCACTGCCTTCGGCCACGTGCCCCTCGGTATCCAACAGCAAGGCCTCATCGTAACCGGACTGCACCACCTCTTGCAGCGCGAGTATTGAGTTGTAGTAATGGCCGTTCGCCTTGGCCTTGCACATGGTGCTGTTCACATGGTGGCGGGTAAATGATGACGTCTTAACACGAATCCCTTTATCGAGACCCTCGTCTCCGAGATAGGCGCCCCATTCCCAACTCGCCACGGCGACATGAACCCTAAGATTTCCTGCGTGCAGCCCCATGCCTTCCGAACCGTAGTAAACAACAGGACGAATGTACGCACTCTCCAAACGGTTTTCTCGCATAACCGTTTTTTGCGCTTCGTTCAGAGTGTGCCTGTCGAACGGTATCTTAATGCCCATAATGTGAGCGGAACGAAACAAGCGGTCAGTATGGTCCTGCAGTCGAAATACGGCTGTACCCTGCCCGGCCTTGTACGCTCGCACGCCCTCAAACACCCCCATTCCATAATGAAGTGTGTGAGTGAGCACGTGTATCTTGGCTTCGCGCCAAGGCACCAGCTCGCCGTTCATCCAGATCACGCCATCGCGATCGGCAAATGTCATTGCTTTGTTACCCCTTGGACGGAAGAAGTTTGTCTATCATCAGATTGAAATCAGCTCACTGAGGCTGTGCCTCGAATATCTTGTGCCATAGATCCGCTACCTCGCGACGCAGTTCGGTCAGTTCACTCACCCCCACCAGCGACGGCTTTTCCGTGAGCTTCAAACGCAGCTCCGCCGTGAGGTAGCGGTTGTACGCATCGGTCAATAGACGGTGATGCGCGTCATGAAGCAGTCCCGCGGTCTGCAGCTCGTCCAAAATACCCAAACTGCTGCGCGGCCGGGCCAGATCCGGGAAACCGTGAGCCCATCGCAACACGTAATATTGAACTATGAACTCAATGTCAACTATTCCACCCTTCCCCTGCTTGAGATCGAAGACCTGTTGGTCCGACTGGTCGTGAGCCGCCACCATTTTTTCACGCATCTCGCGGATGTCCCGTCGCAACGTGTCTGGGTCACGATATTGGGTGAGCACCTGGTGGCGGATGGTCTCGAATCGCTGCTGCAATCGATCTCCACCGCTTATCATCCGTGCTCTCACCAGTGCCTGGTGCTCCCACGTCCATGCGCGTTTACGCTGATAGGCGGCGTAGGCGCTCATCGACGTAACGAGGGGGCCGGCGCGGCCGCTCGGACGCAATCGTGTATCGATCTCGTACAGGACACCAGTGGCGGTCCGCGTGGTCAAGATATGTACGATACGTTGCCCGAGACGCCCGTAGTACTGCTGGTTCGAAATGCTGCGCCTCCCACCCTGGGTGCTTCCCTGGGGTACCGCGCCGTCATGTATGAATACCAGATCAAGGTCAGAATGGTAACCGAGCTCGAGGCTGCCGAGTTTTCCGTAGGCGACTATACCGAACTCCGGGTGCTGTTCTTCTTTTATGGCGCTGGGGCTGCCGAATTTATTTCTTTGGCTGGCTTCGGCGACATTGACGACGTATTGCAGAAGCAATTCGGCGATCGCGCACAGGTGCCGCGCTACTTCCTTGCTGGACAGGTAGTCCAATACGTCGGCGGCAGCGACTTTCAGGATTTGCGCATGGTGCACCTCGCGCAACACCTCCATTTGAGTCTCGAGATCGTCCGCCTCGATGGAGGCCAGGCGTTGTTCGATCTCCGTGCGAATTTCCCCGGGGCTGATGAGCGGGGACGACGAAATAGGTTGCAACAGTTCATCCAATAACAACGGGTGCTGGCTGATCCAATTGGTTATCCAGGCGCTGGCGGCGCTGAGTTTCACTAATTCCGTCAAGGCCAGCGGATTCTCCACCAGCAACATCAAGTAGGCGGAACGCCGCCCGATGGACTCTACCAGCTGCATCAGCCGATGGAGCGTCTGGTTGGGATCCTCGGTGTCGGCGGCCTGTGCGATGAGCAGCGGCATCAAACGGTCCAACCGTTCACGCCCGTACTTGGAGTGAATCTGATAGGTATGACTGTGTCTAAAAGTACGAAGTCGCTGGAGCGCCGCATCGGCATCCGCGTAGCCGGCCTTAGCGAGGCCCCGCCCTGTGGCCGATTCGTCCAGGATTCCTAACCAAATATCCTTCGCGTGCAATGTGGCGTCGCTGAGTTTGTCTGCATCGGTTGCGAACACCTGGCTGAAATGCCCATGAACGGTGCTCATTGTGCTGAGAATATGCGTCTCAAATTGCGTCCACTGCTCGAATCCTGCGGCAACAGCAAGGCGTTGTTGCGCGTCGGGTGACTTCGGCAACAGATGGGTTTGTTGTTCCGCCACCATCTGTAGCCGATGCTCAACGTTACGTAGAAATCGATACGCAATCTCGAGTTCGTCGGCGATCTGCGGATCCAGTACACCGGAATCGGCTAGACTATTGAGTGCCTCGAACAGCCGGTTCGTTTGTAGGTCGGGTTCCCGGCCGCCCCGTATCAGCTGCAGACTCTGGACAATGAATTCGATCTCACGGATCCCGCCTTGACCAAGCTTGATGTTGTTAGAGATAGACTTTCGCCCGAGTTCCCGCGCGATCATCTGTTTCATGTCGCGTATCGCCTCGATGGCCCCGAAGTCCAGATATTTCCGGTACACGAACGGCCGCAAGCGCTCCAGCAGTTGCTCGCCGGTATGCGAATTACCAGCGACTACCCGAGCTTTAAGCAAGGCATAGCGCTCCCAGTCGCGGCCATGAGTTTGGTAGTAGTGTTCGACAGCATCGAAGGACAGCGCCAATGGCCCGCTGCGCCCATTCGGGCGCAGCCTCATGTCGACGCGGAATACGAATCCGTCCTCGGTGAAGTCTTCCAGGTTCGAGATCAGCTGTCGTCCAAGCTTGGTGAAAAATTCATGGTTACTGATTGGTCGCCGCGCATCGGTTGCGCCCTCCTCAGCGTATGCGAACATCAAGTCTATGTCCGAGGAAAAATTGAGTTCCCGCCCCCCCAGTTTGCCCAAACCGACTACGATGAAATGGACCGGCCGCCCGCTAGCCTCACCCATCGGCAGACCGTTCTTCTGCCCCAACCACCGGTAACAGTGATCGAGTGTCAACTGAACGCTGACGTCCGCCAATTCCGTCATCAGAGCCAATACCTCGTCCAGGTCGGCGAGGCCCGACAGATCGCGCCAGGCAATCCGCAGAGACTCGCGCAGTCGCCATTGACGCAGTACGCGTCGTAACGATTGCTCGTCCATGACCTTCGAGAATACCGCAGCGCTGCGCCGCCCTAACTCTCCCTGCTGGTATGGGCGGCTGAGATCTCCGCTGGCGACAAGCTCGCACAGCAGGCCGGGTCGCTGGATACAGGTATTGGCAACGAAGTCGCTGCTGGCCCAGGCACGGTTCAGTTGCTCCTGTTGGCGGCTGTCCAGACCCAGACTCAGGTCCGCCTTGTGGAGCGCCAACTCAAGGTCCCGCCAATACCTCTGAAGTCGGTGTTGCAGCGATCTCGGGAAACGGTCCCCGGTGTGTTTGTGGTTCGATGCGGTCAGGATGTCACTCATCGCCCAGCGTAGGCCCTGAACTCAACAAGGTTATAATCGACATCCGCCGACTGTACAGTTAAATGATGATCCAACCATGATACCGCTCATCGATGCACGGCTAGAAGACTACGCTATCCGACATTCCAGTGCACCATCGACGTTAATGCAGGAGCTGGCACACTACACCCTTGAACATTGTACAGACGCGCAAATGGTCACCGGTGCTCTGGTGGGCGGTTTGCTCAAGATGGTGGTGCGTATGCTCGCCGCGCGGAGGGTGCTGGAAATCGGACTGTTCACCGGTTACTCCGCACTGGCCATGGCCGAGGAGCTTCCCGACGACGGTGAGCTAATCAGCTGCGAAATCGATGAAACACGAGCTGCGGTTGCCCGTGACTTTCTCAAGCGCAGCCGGCACGGTGGGAAGGTTAGGATTATGCTGGGGCCGGCGAAACAGTCATTGAGGGGACTCACTGGCGGGTTCGACATGGTTTTTTTGGACGCTGATAAGGAGGGCTATATTGAGTACTACGAGTGTTGTCTGCCGCTGCTACGCCGGCGTGGACTGCTGGTAGCCGATAATACACTCTGGTCGGGGCGGGTACTGCAGCCCGAACAGGATGCAGACCGAGCGGTCGATGCGTTTAATCGTCACGTTCAGGACGACCAGCGCGTGGACAATTTATTGCTTACGGTTCGCGATGGTGTGATGTTGGCCTTCAAGCGCGGGTAATCGAATTGCGCGGGGGTGCACCGGTGTTGGACTGAAGCACGCCAGGACCGGCCCACAAGTTGCCCAGGGCCTCGCGTAACGATGGAATTCGCATTTACCCTGCTCGGGAGCTGTGCGGGGTCAGTGGGTGAGGATCTGGCTCAAAAACTGCCGGGTACGGTCGGACTTCGGCTTGTTGAAAAACGTGTCGGGCTCGGCCTTTTCGACAATCTGCCCTTCGTCCATGAAGATTACCTCGTTGGCAACCGTCTTGGCGAAGCCCATTTCATGGGTGACGCACAACATGGTCATGCCCTCCTCCGCGAGTTCTATCATTACATCCAACACTTCTTTGATCATTTCCGGATCCAGGGCTGAGGTCGGTTCGTCGAACAACATGATTTTAGGATTCATGCACAACGCCCTGGCGATGGCGACGCGCTGTTGCTGACCTCCGGACAACTGGCCGGGGTACTTGGCGGCCTGTTCAGGAATCTTGACGCGCTCGAGATACCTCATGGCGATCTCTTCCGCCTCGGATTTCGGCATTTTGCGCACCCAGAGCGGTGCCAGCACCAAGTTGTCTAAAATCGTGAGATGGGGGAATAGGTTGAAGTGCTGAAATACCATTCCGACTTCGCGCCGTATGGTCTCTATGTTTTTCAGATCGTCGGTGAGTTCGGTTCCGTCAACGGCGATGCGTCCTTGTTGGTGGTCTTCCAGGCGGTTAATGCAGCGGATCAAAGTGGATTTGCCCGACCCCGATGGTCCGCAGATGACGAATCGTTCCCCTTTGTTTACCTTGAGATTGATGTCTCTCAGCACGTGAAACTGGCCGAACCACTTGTGCATGTTCTCGATCTCGATTATGGGGACCGTCGATGTCTCTGCGGTCTGTTGATTCGTCATGGTGTCGTCACCTTAACTATTGCGTGTGGCCCGTACTCAATTTGCGCTCCAGGGCCTGACTGTAGCGCGACATTCCATAGCAAAATATCCAGAATACCAAAGCGGCAAAGACGTAACCCTCGATCGCGTAACCAAGCCAGCTGGGATCCTTGATCGCCGCCTCCACCGCCCCGAGGATGTCGAACAGGCCGATAATGATTACCAGCGTCGTATCCTTGAACAGGGCAATGAACGTATTGACTATGCCGGGGATAACGAGCTTCAGGGCCTGGGGCATGACGATCAGCGCCATGCTCTTCCAAAAATTGAGCCCCAATGCCTTGGCGGCTTCGTACTGCCCTTTGGGAATCGCCTGCAGTCCCCCCCGGACCACCTCCGCCATATAGGCGGATTCAAATAAAGTGATGCCGATCAGGGCGCGCACCAGCTTGTCCAAGGTTACGCCTTCGGGAAAAAACAGCGGCAGCATTACGGAGGACATGAACAACACCGTGATCAACGGTACGCCCCGCCACAGTTCGATGAATGCAACGCAGAAGGTGCGCACGATGGGCATGGTCGAACGCCGCCCCAACGCCAGTAGTATTCCTATCGGCAGAGACGCCACCATCCCGACGCTGGACAGCACCAGCGTCAGCATCAGTCCGCCCCACTGGTCCGTCGCGATAACCTGAAGACCGAATGGGCCGCCGTAGAGGAGGAAAAATGCCAACACGGGGTAGACGAATAAGAGGAACGCCCCCAGCCACACCTTTTTCGGGAGCCGCTTTACGAACAACGGAACGCACAGCGCGGCCAACAGGGCGAAGCTGAGCTGGACCCGCCAGCGCTCGGCCTCGGGATAGAAGCCATAGATAAACTGATCCAGGCGCTTGACGATGAATACCCAGCAAGCCCCGCCGCCGGTGCAATCGTCGCGGCTGGTGCCGGCCCAGTTGGAGTCAATGAACGCCCACTGGATCAGCGGCACCAGCGTGATGTACAGCATGTATACCGCCACCAGGGTCAGGATTGTGTTGGCGAGCGACGAAAAGAGATTTTGTCTGAACCAGCCGACGACACCCACCGTCATCGCCGGGGGTGGCAGTTCCGGATGCATTTTGAATTCCATCGTCACGCCTGGCTGGGACATCACTAGCGTTCCACCAGGGCTTTTCGATTGTTGTACCAATTCATGAACGCTGAAATCAGCAGGCTGATGGTCAAATACACCGCCATGGTCATGAGGATGATTTCCACCGCCTGGCCGGTTTGATTGAGGGTGGTTCCCGACCACACCGCCACCAGGTCCGGGTAACCCACGGCGGTGGCTAAGGAGGAGTTCTTCGCCAAATTCAGGTACTGACTGGTCAGAGGCGGAATAATCACCCGCATCGCCTGTGGAATCACCACCAGGCGCAACGTCAGGTTCGGTCTCAGCCCCAGCGCGCGGGCCGCCTCGGTTTGACCGTGGCTGACCGCAAGAATGCCGGCGCGTACGATCTCGGCGATGAATGCGGCGGTGTATATGGACAGCGCCAGCACCAGCGCCACCAGCTCGGGGATGACCGGCAGCCCGCCCCGAAAGTTAAAACCTTTGAGGACCGGCATGTCCCAACCCAATGGGAAACCTGTGGCGGCGAAGACCAGCAGCGGCAGTCCGATGATCAGGCCGACTCCGGTATAAAACACCGGAAATTGCTGGCCGGTGCGCTCCTGGCGTTTGTGCGCCCACCTGGTTACGAACACCGCGGCCACTAAGCCGAGCACGAAACCTACCCCCACCGCCAGCATACCGGGTTCCGGCACCGGTGCCGGCAGATACAGGCCGCGCACGTTCAGGTATCCGACACCAAATATGGATAGGGACTGCCGCGGCGATGGCAGCGCGCTGAGCACCGCGAAATACCAGAATAGAATCTGTAACAGCAGCGGAATGTTGCGAAAAATCTCGATATAGGCGGCCGCAATACGGGCGATCAGCCAGTTTGCGGACAAGCGGGCGACACCGATTATGAAACCCAGGATCGTCGCGACAACGATGCCCAGAAATGAGACCAGAAGGGTGTTGAGCAGGCCGACGAAGAAGGTGCGGCCGTAGGTATGGTCCGCATCGTATTCAATCAGCGACATCAGAATTCCAAAACCGGCTTTCTGATCGAGAAACCCGAATCCGGTGGAGATGCCACGCTGCGCCATGTTGTTGAGCGTGTTGTTGGCGATGTACACGAAAAACGCAACAACCGCCAACACCATTACCACCTGAAACGTTACCGAGCGGAACGTCGGATTATTCAGGAGCGAGGTTTTGGTTTCGGATGGCGCCGAAAGGGGCTTTTCACTCATGCGCGGGGTCTTGCGGCGACCGGGGAGAGGCCGGCCCGACTCCCGCTAGGGAGGCGGGCCGGCGTTCGTGTCGATCAACGGAACGGTGGTGCGTATTGAAGACCGCCGGCGGTCCACAGTGCATTCAGACCGCGAGCGATCTTGAGCGGGCTGCCTTGGCCGACGTTGCGTTCGAACGCCTCGGCATAGTTGCCGACTTGCTTGACGATTTGGTACGCCCAGTCGTCAGCCAGTCCGAGCCCCTTGCCGGCGATGCCCTCGAGCCCGAGCAGGCGGCGGATGCCGGGATCTTTGCTGTTGGCCTTTAATTCGTCGACGTTTTTCGATGAGATGCCCATGTCCTCAGACTGGACCATGGCGAACAAGGACCATTTTACGATGTTAAACCACTCGTCATCTCCTTGACGCACCACCGGCCCCAGCGGTTCTTTCGAGATCACCTCCGGCAAAATCATCGCCGAGCCCGGGTCTTTGAGCTGAATACGCAGGGCGTACAACTGCGACTGGTCGGAGGTCAATACATCGCAGCGTCCCGCCTCGAAGCCTTTCACCGTTTCCGCCCCTTTGTCGTAGGTGATCGGTGAATATTTCATGCCGTTGCTTCTGAAGTAATCGTCCAGGTTGAGCTCCGTGGTGGTGCCGGCCTGGATGCAAACCGCTGCACCGTCCAGCTCTTTCGCGCTTTTTACCCCTAAATTCTTTTTAATCATAAAGCCCTGGCCGTCGTAGTACGTTACGCTGGTGAAGTTGAGGCCCAGCGAGGTGTCCCGGGTCTGCGTCCAGGTGGTGTTTCGGGATAGAACGTCGACCTCGCCGGACTGCACCGCGGTGAACCGCTCTTTGGCGTTTAACGGTGTGAACTTGACCTTTTCGGCGTCGCCCAGCACGGCGGCGGCGATTGCCCGACAGACGTCGACGTCGAGGCCGCTCCATCTGCCCTTGTCATCGGGAAACGAAAAGCCCGGCAGTCCCGTATTGACCCCGCATTTCACGTGACCACGCTGTTTCACGGTATCCAGCGTACCCGCGTGGGCGAGGCTGATGGGGAGAACGAACAAAACCACGCCCGTCGCGAGCGCCTTTGCGATCTTCATTTTAAATCCTCCATCGTTGGTGACTCAGTAGGTCCGGCGTACCGAAGTCGGTTTTATTGAGTTTGTTTATCGAACAAACTACCACAACTACACTGCCAGACCAATGAAGGACGGCCCTGGGCGGGTGGCCGAGTCGGCGATCTTGGTTCTGTAGCGGGCCCATCCGGTCTGTAAAACGACACAAAAAACGCCCCGCTCGGGGAGCGGGGCGTTCGTATACTCAAAGTCCGTGAGTCGGTGGTTTACATCATGCCGCCCATGTCTCCCATGCCGCCACCCATCCCGGCGGGCATGTCCTTCTTGTCCTCGGGGATTTCCGCCACCATCGCTTCGGTGGTGATCATGAGTCCCGCGATGGACGACGCATTTTGCAATGCGGTACGGGTCACCTTGGTCGGATCCAGGATGCCCATTTCCATCATGTCCCCGTATTTGTCCTGGCCGGCGTTGTAGCCGTAATTGCCAGACTCCTCGCGGACTTTGTTGAGCACAACGGAACCGTCCTCGCCGGCATTGATGACGATCAAGCGCAGCGGCTCTTCCAAGGCGCGGCGCACGATGCTTATGCCCACATCCTGATCGGCGTTGGCGCCCTTGAGTTTGCTCACGGTCTCAATGCAGCGCACGAAGGCCACGCCGCCGCCGGCTACCACACCTTCTTCGACGGCCGCACGGGTGGCGTGTAAGGCATCCTCGACGCGCGCCTTCTTCTCCTTCATTTCCACTTCTGTGGCAGCACCGACCTTGATGACCGCCACACCGCCGGCGAGTTTGGCAACCCGCTCCTGCATCTTCTCCTTGTCATAGTCGGATGTTGCTTCTTCAATCTGGGCACGTACCTGATTGACGCGCGCCTCGATATCGCCCTTTGCGCCGGCGCCATCGATGATGGTGGAGTTTTCCTTGGTGACCTGGATGCGCTTGGCGCGGCCCAAATCGTCCAGACTTGCGTTCTCCAGGCTCAGGCCCACTTCCTCGCTGATCACCTGCCCGCCGGTCAGCACGGCGATGTCCTGCAGCATGGCCTTGCGGCGGTCGCCGAAACCGGGAGCCTTGACCGCGCAGACCTTGACGATACCGCGGATGTTGTTGACTACCAGAGTCGCCAAGGCCTCGCCGTCGACGTCTTCCGCGATCACCAATAACGGCTTGCTCGCTTTGGCCACATTCTCCAGGACCGGCAGAAGGTCGCGGATGTTGGAGACCTTTTTGTCGTGGATAAGAATGTAGGGGTCGTCCAGTTCGACACTCATGTTTTCTTGTTTGTTGATGAAATACGGCGACAAATAGCCGCGGTCGAATTGCATGCCCTCGACGATCTCCAGTTCGTTTTCGAGGCCGGACCCTTCCTCGACCGTGATCACACCTTCCTTACCGACCTTTTCCATCGCCTCCGCGATGATGCTGCCGATGGACTCGTCGGCATTGGCGCTGACGGTTCCGACTTGGGCGATTTCCTTGTGGTCGGAACAGGGCCTGGAAATCGACTTCAACTCTTCCACAGTGGCAATCACTGCTTGATCCACACCCCGCTTGAGGTCCATGGGATTCATTCCGGCGGCCACCGCCTTCAGCCCCTCTTTCAACATGGACTGTGCGAGGACGGTCGCGGTAGTGGTACCGTCGCCGGCTACATCCGATGTCTTTGATGCCACTTCCTTGAGCATCTGTGCTCCCATGTTTTCAAACTTGTCCTTTAATTCGATTTCCTTTGCCACAGACACGCCGTCCTTGGTTACCGTCGGTGCACCGAAGGATTTTTCCAATACGACGTTCCGGCCCTTCGGGCCGAGTGTTACCTTGACGGCGTCAGCCAAGATGTTGACCCCGTGGAGTTTTTTGGACCGCGCGGCCTCGCCAAACAATACTTCTTTCGCAGACATGTCTCGTCTCCTCAGTTAATTTCAGCTTCCGGTGTTTACTCAATGATGCCCATGATGTCGTCTTCCCGCATGACAAGGAGCTCCTCGCCGTCGACCTTGACCTCGCTGCCGGAGTATTTTCCGAACAAGATCTTGTCGCCTACCTTGACGTCCAAGGGTCGTATGTCGCCGTTTTCCTGGATTTTGCCGTTGCCCACCGCGATCACTTCACCCTGCATGGGTTTTTCAGCGGCGGTTTCCGGTATCACAATCCCGCCTGGACTGGTTTTTTGATCGTCGATGCGGCGTACCAAGACGCGATCGTGAAGTGGACGAATTGCCATTCGCTCGACCTCCTCTTAACGTTTTCTGTTGAAAAACAATGATTACGAGTGCCAAGCCAAATTGCTAGCACTCACCCAAGATGAGTGCTAATAATATCCTTTCGTTTTTGGATGTCAAGCACTTTAGAGGGTTTCCGTTACTCGTCGAGGTGCCGAAACTCCCCTTCGAGCGTATCTCCGCGTCGTGGCGGAGTGTCGGGGTCGGGGTGGTGTCCGGTGATCAGGTTTTTTTCAAGGGCCAAGCGAATCACACCGCGCCGCAGCGGTGGCGTGAGGCACGCGAACCCCACCGCATCGGTAAAAAACCCCGGGGTCAGCAGCAAGGCCCCGGCGACCAGCAGCACGACACCCTCGAGCAGCTCCAGCGCCGGCAATTCGCCTGCGGCCAATTGCGCCTGTATCCGCCTGACGGCGGAGAATCCCTGGGCGCGGACGAGTACGGCGCCGAGCAGAGCGGTAAAGACCACCATGAAAATGGTCCACCCGGCGCCGATGAGGCCGCCAACCTGAAACAGCAGATAGATTTCCGCTACCGGGACGACGAGGAAAATCAACAGCAGGATCGAAAACGGTCTCACAGTGTGCGCACAGAACTCCAAAGTCGGTCCAATTCCAGGCCGATGCGAGGGATGGCCGAAATCAGTTGGTGATCGCCTCCGGGTACAACGTTGACCCTTAATCCCGGGCAGTCGGCGTGCTCAGCAAACCTCTGAATGACGGACATCGGGATGATCTCGTCATGTTCACCATGTACGATACTAAGCGGGCATGTCAAATGCACAGGCGCCGTCAATACGTCGTGGTGCACCGCATCGTCGACTATTGAATAGTGGAGATTGAAGCCGTTGCCCCGGTACGGATCGTAGAAGTGCCGGGTGCCGCAGCGCCGCCATCGCGCCAGCACCTCGGCTGGTAGATTGGCAATTTGGTTCTGAACAAAATTGAACGCTGGCGCGATGAGTAACAGAGCGCTAACCCGGGTCCGCGTTGCCGCCAGAATCGCGAGCCAGGCCCCCAGGCTGGAGCCAATCAGGACAACCGGTCTCGGTGCCAGGTGCGTGATGACGGCTAGGACATCGTTCAACGCCGTTGAGACGGTAAATTCAGCGAAACAACCGTCGGAGCCCCCATGTCCAAACAGGTCGAAGCGCAGCCAGGCGTATTTGCGGGTGGCGGCATGGCGGGCCAAGGCGCGCGCCTTGACGCCCTGGCTGTCCGAGCGGAATCCGTGTAAGAAGACGCCCACTGGATCGGTGCCCGGGTCGAAGAAACGCCCGCGAACGCAATGCCGTGGAGCTGTACTTAGGATAAAAGCGCGTTCGTGGGTCTCTTGCACAGTGACGGTCTACCTCAGTCGCATGCCATAATATCAAGTCGATGGCCAGAGTGAACCGGCCGCCCTGTGCAATGACGAATGACGCTTATCAGATCATCCTGACAACGTGCTCCAGCGCTGAGCAGGCTCAGCGCATCGCAAGTTCGCTCGTCGAAGACGCGTTGGCCGCCTGCGTCAACATTGTGGCGGGGATGCAGTCTGTCTATCAGTGGCAGGGGTCGCTGCATAGCGACGCGGAGCACCTGTTACTGATCAAGTCTCGCGTCGAGCGTTTTGACGAGATTGCACAGCGAATCAAGACCTTGCACAACTACGAACTTCCCGAGATTATCGCGGTCTCTATCGTTGCCGGCTCGCAAGACTATCTGGCCTGGTTATCTGACGCGACGAAACAATCATGACTCGACCGATTTTTGGTCTGCTGGTGTACCTGCTACTGGTCCCGGTGGCCCAGCCACAGGACGTTGAACTTCTGGATCCCGACAAGGCATTCGCTTTTTCGGCGCAGCCCCTGGCGCCGGATCGAATTCAGCTTACCTGGGATATCGCGAAGGATTATTACATGTATCGGGATAAATTCCGGGTGCAACTGGTGGCGGGCGAGGTCATTCTGGAGGCGTTGCAGATTCCGCCAGGGAAGCTGAAAACCGACGCGTTTTTTGGTGAGGTAGAGATCTATACCGACCGCGTGCAGATCGATGTGCCGGTAATCCGGACCGCCGCGTCCCCGACCTCCATCGTCATAGAGGCGCACGGTCAAGGGTGCAATGAGCCGGTCGGCGTGTGCTACCCGCCGATGAAACACTCCGCGACTCTGCAACTAGCAGCCATCACGACAACACCACCGGCCGCTGATCCGGCCCCTGCGGCGGCGACGGGATCGGTTGCCGCGACGAAACCCGCCTCCCTGAACTCTCTGAAGTCGTTGCGTGATTTGCTCGGTGCCGGCAACCTCAATGACGAGTTTCTCGACCCCGACGAGGCCTTCAAGCTCCAGCTCGCCGCCCACGACAGCAACACGCTGTCTGCGCAATTTTCTATCGCAGACGGGTATTACCTCTATCAGGACAAGGTCAAGTTCTCGAGCGGGTCGCCGGTGGTGCGGGTGGGTGACTACCGGCTGCCGCCCGGAACAGAGAAGGAGGATGAGTTCTTCGGAAAAATCATCGCGTACTACCAGGGATTCGAGGTGGCAGTCCCCCTGCTGCGCGCCATTCCAGACGCACTTTCGGTACCCGTCAAGGTCGGTTATCAAGGCTGCGCAGATAAAGGTATCTGCTATCCGCCGATCGAGAAAACCATTGACGTCAGCCTGCCCGCAGCGAGTGCGCTTATTCCGGGAACCGTGGGTCGACTCGACCCGACACCGGTGATTGAAGCGGTTGAAAAAGGCTTTTGGGGTTACATTCTCACCGCGTTTTTTACCGGCATCCTGTTGACCTTCACGCCGTGTGTATTACCCATGATCCCAATTCTCTCCAGCATCATTGTGGGCCAGGGCGAGGGTATCACCCGAGGCCGCGGGGGGCTGCTTGCCGGTACGTATGTGCTGGGCACTGCGGTGACCTACACCGCCGCAGGGATACTTGCCGGGGCCTCCGGAGATCAGCTGCAGGCTTATTTCCAAAACATCTGGGCCATCGGTGCGGTGAGTGTGCTGCTCGCCCTGCTCGCCCTTTCGATGTTCGGTCTCTACGAGATTCAAATGCCCTCATTCATCCAATCGCGTCTGCAGACCCGGACGCAGGCGATGCAGGGTGGGACATTAGGGGTGGTGTTTGTGTTGGGGGTCATCTCGGCGTTGATTGTGGGCGCCTGCGTCTCTCCGCTGCTCATCGTCGCGCTTGGGGTGGCGATCGTTAACGCCGACCCGGTGCTCGGCGGGGCAATCATGTTTGCCATGGCCTGGGGTATGGGGACATTTCTGATCGTCCTGGGGCTGGGCGCAGGTTTTCTGCTGCCAAAGGCCGGTCGTTGGATGGATACGGTAAAGCACGCCTTCGGTGTGTTGCTGCTGGCGGTCGCCGTCTACTTGTTGGGTGTCATCCCGGAGGTGCCGGTCCTCTACCTGTGGGGCGGCTTGCTGATCGTTACTGCGGTGTACATGGGCGCGACCCAGGCACTCCCGGAGGAGGCTAGCGGCTGGCGCTTCCTCTGGAAAGGCGTTGGCGTTTTCATGCTGATCTGGGGTGTGTTGGCCCTGCTTGGTGGAATGGCCGGCCAGCGCGATATCCTGCGGCCTTTGCTGTTGGGACCCCTGGGGTTCGGCGGTCAGTCGGTCAATGTCGAGAGCGGTGGCCCCGTGGAACACCTCTTCACTCGCGTCAACTCATTGCAGCAACTCGACGATCAGCTGGCCCGGGCCAAACAGAACTCCCAACCGGTCATGCTCGATTACTATGCCGACTGGTGTGTCGATTGCGTGCGCATGGAGCAAGGCACATTCCGGCAGCCCGAGGTGAATCGCGTGTTGCGTGACCGTTTCGTGCTATTGCAAGTCGATGTCACCGACCCCAACGATGCGAACACCAAGGCCATCAAGCGGCGCTACGGGGTGTTTGGTCCACCCGCCTTGTTGTTTTTCGCGGCAGACGGTCGGGAACGTCAGGACTTGCGGCGTTACGGCTACATGCCGCCGGGTGAGTTTTTAGACCATATCGCCCGCATCTGACTGGACCCTTCACGAAAAGTTGGGCGAAGATCGGTTAAATTGCGGTTAATTTCTGCGAAATCCATTAATGCTGGATTTCGCCCACCGGATTTGGCAGACTACACCGGACGATCCGCCCAGATCGCTAACTACCAGGCATGTTCGCGACAATAATGGCGAAGATACTGCTAATAAACGGTCCGAATCTGAATTTACTGGGCCATCGAGAACCGCACCACTACGGCACAGCGACCCTCCCGGACCTCGTGGACCGGCTTGGCCGGCTTGCTACTGAGCTCGGACAGGAATTGCGCCACGTCCAGAGTAACGCGGAGCACGAGCTCATTGAACAGGTGCAGCGCGCCAGGGACCAGGGCGTCGATTTTATTCTCATCAATCCGGCGGCCTTCACCCACACCAGCGTGGCGTTGCGCGATGCCTTGGCCGCTTCCGCCATCCCGTTTATCGAAGTCCATGTGTCCAATATTCATGCGCGGGAGGGATTTCGGCAACACTCCTATTTCTCCGACTTGGCGATCGGGGTGATCAGCGGACTGGGTGTAATCGGATATGAATTGGCGCTGCGGGCGGCGGCGAAGCATCTGGGGACCGAATAACCATCATGGATTTGCGGAAAATCAAAAAACTGATCGAGTTGCTCGAAGAATCCAATTTGAGCGAGATGGAGATCAAGGAGGGCGAGGAGTCTATTCGCCTGACCAGAACACCGCCGGGTGTGGGTCTCGTCTACCCACCGGGCGCGGCCCCCGCAGTGGAGTCTGTCGCGGCCATGGATGCAACGGCGGTAGATGTTCCCGCAGGCCATCAAGTCAAGTCACCGATGGTGGGTACCTTCTACGCATCACCGAAACCCGGGTCACGGCCATTTGTGCAGGTCGGGAGCGAGGTGCAGGTCGGCGACACTTTGTGCGTCATCGAGGCGATGAAGATATTCAACCAGATCGAAGCCGACCGGGCCGGGAAGGTTGTCGCGGTTCTCAAAGAGAACGGCGAGCCCGTGGAGTACGGCGAGATCCTGTATGTCATCAACTGACCCGTCTGTAAGCCGTACTTCCAGCATGTTAGACAAGTTAGTGATCGCCAATCGCGGCGAAATCGCGTTACGGATTCAACGTGCCTGCAGGGAGCTTGGCATCCGGACCGTGGCCGTGCATTCGGAAGCGGACCGCGAGGCCAAATACGTCAAGCTCGCAGAAGAATCCGTGTGTATAGGCCCGCCGTCGGCCTCCGAGAGCTATCTGAACGTGCCGGCGGTCATCGCGGCGGCGGAGGTCACCGACGCTGGAGCGATTCATCCTGGGTACGGTTTTCTGGCCGAAAATGCGGATTTCGCTGAGCGGGTGGAACAAAGTGGGTTCGTATTTGTCGGCCCGCGCGCGGAAACGATACGGCTCATGGGCGATAAAATCGCCGCTATCCGGGCCATGAAAGACGCGGGCGTTCCATGCGTCCCGGGTTCGGATGGACCCTTGGGCGAGCAAGACCGGGATAACTTGCGATTGGCCGCCGGAATCGGTTACCCGGTCATGATCAAGGCTGCGGGCGGCGGCGGTGGGAAAGGCATGCGGGTTGTCCACACCGAGGCCACACTGTTGAACGCAATCTCCCTGACCCGCGCCGAAGCCGAGGCCTCGTTCAACGACGACACGGTCTACATGGAAAAATACCTAGAACGGCCGAGACACGTTGAATTCCAGGTGCTCGCGGACCAGCATGGGAATGTTGTCCATCTGGGGAGCCGCGATTGTTCGATGCAGCGCCGTCACCAGAAAGTCATCGAGGAGGCGCCGGCACCGGGGATCGGCCGGGACCTGCAACTCGAGATTGGAGAAAAGTGCGCCCAGGCGTGCCGGGCCTTTAGCTATCAGAGTGCGGGGACATTTGAATTCTTGTATCAGGACGATAAGTTTTACTTCATCGAGATGAATACCCGGATACAAGTGGAGCACCCGGTCACCGAGATGATCACCGGTATTGACATCGTGAAGGAGCAGTTGCATATCGCATTCGGCCGGCGTCTGTCCTATAAACAAGAGCAAATTAACTGGCGCGGTCACGCCATCGAGTGTCGGATTAACGCAGAGGATTCCGTTTCTTTTCTACCCTCGCCCGGAAGGATCCTGCAATATCATCAACCTGGTGGACCAGGAATTCGGATTGATTCCCACATTTACAACAATTACGTCGTTCCCCCGTACTACGACTCCTTGATCGCGAAATTGGTATCTCATGGGTCCGACCGCAGTGAAGCGATCGCTCGCATGCAAAGCGCCCTGCACGAGATGGTGGTGGACGGGATCAAGACGAACATCCCGCTGCATCAACGGATCCTCCGCGACGGTGGTTTCCAGAGCGGTGACGTCAATATCCATTACCTCGAGAAGCGCTTCGCGCAATAGACTGTGACCTGTCTCCGTATCCGGTTTCGGTCCCCGCGCAGCACGGCGGATCGAATCAGCGACGTGCTGCAGGAATACGGCGCTTTCGCGGTGAGCATCGAAAACGCCGGGGGGCACGATTGCTTCGACACCGCTTTTCCGGCTGAGCCGGATTGGACCGAGGTATACGTGGCGGGATTGTACCAACCTGGCACCGTCTCGAACTGCATCACCGACGCGTTCAACCGCCATCTGCCCGCCCTGCGTCCATTACCCGTGACTGTGGAGGAGTTCACCGACGCAGAATGTTTGCACAGCTGGACGCGGGGGTACGGCCCGGTGCAGGTGTGCGAAAGATTGTGGGTTTGCCCGAGTTGAATCCCGCCTACGGATCCCCGGGCGGTCGTTGTCAGTGTTGACCCCGGCATGGCGTTCGGTTCTGGGCGCCATCCCACTACGCAGTTGTGCCTGAAGTAGCTGGCGGAAAACCCGATCATGGACAAGACGGTGGTGGACTACGGTTGCGGGTCTGGCGTCCTGGCGATCGCCGCACTGAAACTGGGTGCGGCCGCCGCCATCGCGGTGGACGTGGACCCTCGTGCCGTCCAGGCAAGTAATTACAATGCGGAGCGAAACGGTGTCAGCGAGCGCATGCTGGTGCATTTTCCCGACGAAGCCTCCGGGGACCCGGCGGATATACTGGTGGCCAACATCTTGGCAAACGAGATTCTGTCGCTGCGGCCGACCTTGTCCGCGCTGTTCCGCCCCGGGGGGTTTATACTGTTGACTGAAATCTTGAATTCACCGGCGGCACGCGTGGTCGAGACTTTTATGAAGCAGTTTCAATTCCATGACCGCTGGCAACGGGAATGGTGCCTCCTCATCGGGGGCAGGTCGGCCGTATCAAGCGCGTACGGCGACTGAAGTCGTCATGCTCGCACAGTGTCCTGAGTGCCAGACCATCTTCGTTGTCATTGACGAGGACATGACCGCGCATGGCGGCTTGGTGCGGTGTGGCGTCTGCCGGCATCCGTTCAATGCCCCCTGGAACCTGGTGGACCACCTGCCTGAGGTTGCGATGCCGACACCTCGGCCGGACCACGAAATCTTCGGCGGCGAAGGCGATGGACGGACACCGCAGGACGAGCCCGGGAAGGCGGTTGCCGTGGACGAGAATTCGCGAAACGACAACCACAATGAGCGCGTCCAGTCAGATCAGGACGAGCTGCTGCACGACATCGCCGCGTCGATAGAGGTGGACGAGGAGATCGTGCTCGGAGCGGTCGCGATCGACGCGACACCGGTCCCCGTCGACGCGGTCCTACAGGATGCCACGCTGGACCAGCCGGCTGATGAAAACGGTGACGAACCAGTCGAGGACGGGTCCGTTGATGAGGAGATAGTGCTGGAGACCTCGGTCAAGCAGGGTCCGCGTCCCGAGCCTGCCGGCAAGCCGGTAGTCCGAAAACCGGTCGATCGCGACCGCATTCATGCCTCCGTGGACCAGATGCGGGCGCTACTGAGTCCATCGATGCCATCACCGCAGCGCCAGGCGCCGCCGTACGTTTCGAACGATGAGGCTGTGCCGGGAAACGCAGATCCGCAGGTGTCGGAGAGAGTGGCGCACAGCGAGCGGAATGCTCAGGACGGACCAAAGATTCCGCCACCTGACCAGAACGGTGTCACCACCAGTACCCGGCCGTCTCCGAAAGGTGAACCCGCCGCCACCGGGGGTCCGGGTGTAAAGGCGTCCCGCGGCCGGATCTGGCGGGCGATCGGCTGGTCCATCGGAGCGCTGCTGTTGACGGCCGTCGTGTTGTGGCAGATGCGTTCGTTCTATCTCGAAGATTTATCGCAAATCCCGGCGCTGCGGCCGTATCTGCAGAAGTTCTGCCAAGTGGCCGTGTGTCAAGTCCCACTGCGACGGGATGCCAAATTGATAGATTTGGTCGGCACTCATGTAGAGAACCACCCGGATGTGCCCGGCGCGTTACGTGTTACCGCCAGCCTGGTAAACCGCGCGAACTTCTCTCAACCGTATCCCCTGCTTGAAGTGATGTTGACCAATAAGCTGGGTGGCGTTACCGGCCGGCGCGCTTACACACCGACAGATTACGGGAAATCACCAACCAAAGCTCTCCTCGAGCCCAATGTCGTCAGCCAAGTCACCATTGATCTGGCCTCGCCGAATGAGCGAGCAGTCGGTTACGAAATTCAACTCGTTCTGGATTGAGGTGATTTTCGGACTGTGAAAAAATAATTTTAAAAAGTCTTTGTCAAGTCTTTTCGACAGCGAAACGCGGGAGTATGATTCTGTGCTCTGGCCGTCTCTAGTCAAATAACTAAATCGCCCAGGGGATGGAGTCCAAATGCTGATTCACCGGCACGCTGCGCATGATCAATGCGTTCATTGTGCAACGCTGCTGAATTGTGCCGGATGAATATCTTCAGGAAGTGACCAGCACCGGGTGTGTGTGACGCGCTTGCGGCACCTGGACGCTGCTGGCCGGCAGAACCAAGGTTATGTGGCGTCACCAATCGGATGGAAAAGGCTGAAAACAAATATATAACAGAAATCGGCGTTTCTGCGCTGTCAACTATAAAAATGCTGAGTATAAGCAAGACCACCACCGACCCGCTGAGCAAATGTGTGCAACGATCGTTAAAGCGATATTTCAGGGACCTGAACGGTGAAAAACCCACCAATATTTACTCTATGGTCATGGAGGAGATTGAAAAGCCACTTTTGGAAGTCGTAATGGAGGAAGCGAAGAGTAACCAGACCGAGGCTGCCCGTCTGTTAGGGATAAATCGCAACACGTTGCGAAAGAAGCTGAAGCACTACCATATCGATTAAGCGCCCGCCTCGTCGGGTGTATCGGATCGCGGCGGTCACCGCCGGCGGTCCAGGGCCGACTTGAACATTACAAGACCAATCGTTATCAGCATTATTGCTGCATCGCAATTTCTTGAATAGTCAAGAAAAAACAACGACAGGCTTGCGGAAATCGATGGGTGACCACGGAATCGTGCCGATCCGGCGTGCGCTGATCAGCGTGTCGGACAAGACCGGAATTGTCGAACTGGCGAAGCGCTTGGTTGCCGTACGGGCGGAAATCCTATCGACCGGAGGCACCGCCGCACTGTTGACGGACCATCAGCTGCCGGTTACCGAGGTGTCGGGCTACACCGGGTTTCCCGAAATTATGGATGGTCGGGTGAAGACCCTGCACCCCGCTATACACGGCGGCATCCTTGGACGGCGAGGGATCGATGAGGCGGTCATGCAGCGGCACGCTATCTCACCGATCGATCTGGTTGTCGTCAATCTCTATCCGTTTACGGAGACGGTCTCCAAGCCCGGTTGTGATCTGCCAACCGCCATCGAGCAGATCGACGTTGGTGGACCGACCATGGTTCGGGCGGCGGCAAAGAACCATGCCTTTGTGACCGTTTTGGTTGACAGTGGGGATTACCCGACCATCGTGGAGGAGTTGGATCGTCACGGCGGGGTCACAGCGGCGACGCGATTGCGCTTGGCCCACAAGGCCTTTGCGCACACAGCGGCCTATGACGGTGCGATCGCGGGATATCTGAGCCAAGTCACAGCGGATTCCGCAGACCCGTTGTTCCCGGAGCTGCTCAACTTGCAGTTCCACCGCATCGACATCATGCGTTACGGAGAGAATCCTCATCAGCGTGCGGCCTTTTACGCCGAGTCGGGTGGCACCGGCTGCCCCAGTTTGGTGCGGGCGAGGCAGCTGCAGGGCAAGGCAATGTCTTACAACAACGTCATGGATGCTGATGCGGCGCTCGAGTGCGTGTGCTGTTTCGAAGACACCGCTTGTGTCATTGTAAAGCACGCCAATCCCTGCGGCGTCGCTGTCGGTAAAACTTTGATAGAGGCGTACGATAGGGCTTTTCGAACTGATCCAACCTCGGCGTTCGGGGGGATTATCGCGTTCAATCGTCCGCTGGATGCGGCTACTGCCGCAGACATCGTCGCGCGCCAGTTCGTGGAGGTCATTGTTGTCCCTCAGGTAGAAAGCGGCGCGCGCGAGGTTTTGGCGGCCAAGAAGAATGTCCGGGTTATGGAAGTCGGGCCCCTGACCAGCGACGGCGCACCGGGCCTGTCCTACCGGCGGGTTGTCGGTGGATTGCTGGTGCAGGAACACGACCGTGGATCGACGAGCGCTGAGCAACTGCGTGTCATGACCGAACGGCGGCCGACCGATGATGAGTTACGTGATCTGTTGTTTGCGTGGCGGGTGGTCAAATTCGTCAAATCAAACGCCATCGTCTACGCCAGGGAGCTTACGACCGTCGGAATCGGCGCGGGCCAGATGAGCCGGGTCTATTCAGCCAAGATCGCGGGTTTGAAGGCGGGGGACGCGGGGCTTGAAATTACCGGCTCGGTAATGGCCTCGGATGCCTTTTTCCCATTTCAAGACAGCATCGATGCGGCCGCCGAAGCCGGCATTACGGCGGTGATCGAGCCCGGCGGGTCGATGCGGGATGAGGAGGTGATCACCGCCGCCGATAAATACGATATGTCAGTGGTGTTTACGGGAATGCGCCATTTTCGTCATTGATATTCTCGTCGGGCAGCGATAGCGGTGGGCTGCTGCACCCGCCAATAGCACGCGAAGGCGAGCGCATAGACGAGCAGAGAAAGGTACAGGACCATCGTAAAACCGACCGCGATGGACAATATGATCGCCGCAAATCCCCCGAATACGGTGAAGAATCCATTCATCGCCCAGGCCCAGGGTATGCCGGCGGACTCGTGCTGTCCGAGCCGGAAAATACCGAGTGGGAACGGCATCCCCATGAACAATCCCAGGGGGAAAATATACGCCACAGCCAGGGCGATACGCGCGTTCAGTGACAGGCCAAGACCGAAATTGAACACGCTCGTGTAGGTCAGAATGAATACGAGTCCGTACACGATGATGCCGATAAAAATGAAAGGCCAACGGCCGTCATCGTTCAACCGCAGCCGCTTAGACAGGCCACTGCCCACCCCGGCACTGATCAACAGGGAAAACACTACGGCGGTGAACGTGTGCGTGGGGAAACCGATCAGCTTCTTGAACAGCTGAATCATCGACAATTCCACCATGATAAATCCAGCGCCAAGACCGGAGAAGTAAATGAGGTCGGTACCCATCCCCGGCCAACGGGCCCGCCCCAGCCTCGATGCCAACAGGGGGGCGAACACAAACAGCAATGCAAAACTAAGGGAGACCACGCCGACCACGAACAGGTGCAGCCAGTCGCTGGACAAAAAGGGTAACAGCTGCTGGTTCAGGATAAATGCAGTATTGCGGTCGATATGGTTGTCCCGGTGGGGGGGAATGTAGGACGCCCGTTTGCGGATCATGGCGAAGTACGGGCTATCGTCGGTAACCGGTCCGACCCGGTAGGCAAGACTCTCCATTTCGGCGTAGTCCGGCGAGCCGACTAGCCACGACCTCTTGACGAGGTTTTCCGTCGGGTCGATGGGGCTGAAGGAAACGAAATAACTGGGCCGCGATGGTCTCGGGACAGTTTGCAGCGACGGCACACCGTCTTGCGTCAACCATACCGAGAACGCGGTCGCCGCGCTCGGGCCCTCGCTCAACAACTCCAGGCTGTATCGTGACCCAGGGGTGGTTTTGATCGGCTCAAATTCGATGCGCACTGGCTGGTTGTCCAGAAACGTCTCCCCGGCCACGGTCGTAACGGCAACCGGTTTCCCGTCAATGGTCTTTAACACCGCGCGCACACGGTGCGGCAGACCTTGTTGGCCGTAGGTGCCCACCATTACGTCGAGGCCGGAAAGTACACTGACGTCGATGCCGAATTCGACCCGGTATGGCTCGCCGTGAAAGATGCGCGGAGACGGCCGCGCCGGTGCCGGGATGTCCGCGCCGCTGTTCGGTTCCCGGTTCAGGTACGCTAGCGCCCGATCGAGTTCTGGCTGCGTCCATGGGGTCATTTTGATCAGCAGAGTCGGCAGGGTGTCGGCCCGCCAAGGTTCTATGACCAGCGCGTGACGCCAAAAATCGTGACGGCCGGAACGGTACCAGGCCCGTGCGGCGGTGGTTAACATGCGCGGATAGATGTGGTGATTGATCTGCAGCATGCCGTTGCCGCTCAGATGCGCGTAGTATTCCATGTAGGCCTCGACGGTCTGCAGGTATGCAATACCTGCCGCGCTCGTGCCGGAAGCGATGCTGGAACTGGTGTGATTGCTGAACATCTGGATGATGTCGTAGCGCTTGTCATTACTGCGTAAGAACGTACGGCCCTCGGCGATGATCGAAGATACCTTCGGATGATTGAACAGATCTCCATTGAATTTTGCGTAGCGGTTGCGTGCTGCCTCCACTATGGCGCCGACCATCTCCACCGCGTCGACATGCCGGGCGCCGAATATCAACGCCGCCAGAGTTTCGTTCCCAACGGCGCTACCGATTACCAGCACCTCGGGTTGGCTGTCGTGATACAGGTAATGCGCCACGGACGACCGTCCGTGGTAAACGGTGTCGATGTTGTCCGCCGCGTCCCGTACCAGTTTTTCATAGTTGCCGTCGAACTTAATCATCCATGATCCCTGCTGGCCGCCATCCAGAGAGAACAGCTTTGCGGTGCTCGAGGTGTTGAAGACATCAAGCTTAGACACCGGGTCCCATCGCACGTAGTCTCGTTTACCTTGCGCGATCAATTCGTCATTCCCACGTTTGTTGGCGTGACCGCGAAACTCCAGGTAGTCGTCCAGAGTCAGCGGAACGGTAGCGACCGTTATACCCACCACCACTAACAGCGCGGTCGCGGGCCTCGGCAGGGGCTGTATCAACAAAGCGGCGAAAATGGCAAGCGCGGCGACCACCATCAAGATGCCGCCGGGCCCGAAGTGGGGCAACAAGGGGATGAACAGCAGGCATCCCACGGCGGCGCCGACGAGATCGAACAAATACAGTTCATGGATGCCTTCGGAAAACGTCTTAAACAAAAGCGACAACACGAGCCCACCGAGAAAAAACGGGGCGACCAAAGTTAGATACATGCCTGCCCACGCCAGTCCCTGAATCTTCCGGGATCCCTGCATCAGATTGAGTTCGAACGGCAGGGCATTCAGCGCCGGTAACACCAGGGGTGCTGCCGCCGCGACGGCGAACAGCAGGCTCCGAAGTACACGGGGGATTTTTTCGCGGGGCACGGGAAACACGTAGAGATAGACGCCTCCCAATCCGAGCGCGAACATGGCCGAAGTGATGACCATGTAGCCCGTGGTGGGGGCGAGAATTACGTCGAACACCCTTACCAACGTAAGTTCGGCCAGCAGTATGGCCGCAGTGGTCAACGCCAGACTCAGACGAATCCGGGTGGAACTGGAATTCATGATCGGCAAGGGGATTGGTTGAATGTTCGGAGAATCGCCGAAAAAATTGGGGCGCATTTTAACACTACCTAAAGTAAATATGTTGACGCCGGTAGGGGCAGACATGATTGAGTCGCCAGGGTAAGATGAGTGTTTCCTAAAATTCGCTTCAGAGATTTTCGAACCAGTGCAGATCCTGATCATTGGCGGTGGTGGGCGAGAACACGCGCTTGCATGGAAGGCCGCACAATCGGAACGAGTGCGCAAAGTGTATGTTGCGCCGGGCAATCCGGGGACTGCCCGCGAACCCGGAGTTGAAAACACCGCGATTGCTGCAGACGATCTCGATGCCCTAGTCGCATTCGCCGTAGAACAGAACATCGATTTGACCATCGTGGGTCCAGAGGTTCCTTTGGTTGCCGGTGTGGTGGACACCTTCCAGGCGCGCGGTCTGAAATGTTTCGGGCCAAACAAGGCCGCGGCACGCTTGGAGGGCTCAAAGTCGTTCTCAAAAAGGTTTCTCAAGCACTGCGGTATACCCACTGCCGAATACTCGATCTTCACTGACCTTGGATTGGCGACGGATTACATCGAGCGTCAAGGAACGCCGGTTGTGGTCAAGGCCGACGGATTGGCGGCGGGCAAGGGAGTCACTGTGGCCCGCAGCGTGACAGAGGCGGTGACCGCAGCGGCCGAGTGTCTCGATGACAAACGGTTTGGCGAGGCCGGGCGCACGATCGTAGTCGAAGAATGCCTGGTCGGCGAAGAGGCCAGCTTCACCTGTATCGTCGACGGCCGGCAGTTCCTGCCGCTCGCCAGTTCCCAGGATCATAAGGCCCGCGACAATGGCGACAAAGGCCCCAATACAGGCGGTATGGGCGCCTACTCACCAGCACCGGTCGTCTCGTCGAGCGTGTACGACCGTATTATCGATCAGGTTGTGGAACCCACCGTCGACGGTTTGGCGGATCAGGGAATACACTACACGGGCTTTCTCTATGTGGGGCTCATAATCGGCGAGGATGGGACACCGAAAGTCCTGGAATACAACTGCCGTTTTGGTGACCCGGAGACCCAACCGATCCTGCTGCGTATGCAATCCGACTTGGTTACACTGTGTGAGGCGGCGGTGGACGGGAGATTGCGGGATGTCGACGTGCAATGGGACCAGCGGGCCGCCTTGGGCGTGGTTATGGCGGCGAGCGGGTATCCCGGCGATTATCGCAGCGGCGACGAGATTTCGGCATGGCAGGACGTGGATTCCGATACCGTGAAGATATTTCACGCTGGGACCAAGATTGATGGAGGGCGTCTGGTGACCAGCGGTGGCCGAGTGCTGTGCGTCACCGCGCTCGGAGATAACGTATACCAAGCTCAGGAACGTGCGTACGACGCAGTGGGCCGGATTCACTGGGACGGTGTTTACTACCGGACCGATATCGGCTACCGGGCGGTGGCGAGAGAGCGGCGGTAATTTTGCGTCTGCAGACACCTTGTACCTGGTGCGTTGTAGGCACGTATTGGTTTTTCCAAACAAGTCATTAGAATTCAGCAACAGTGCCTAATCACAGCCGAAAGTTAAAACCAATGAATTCTCCCTTTGTCGCCGTGTTGATGGGATCCGACTCAGACCTGCCGGTCATGCAGTCCACACTCGATACGCTGAGCGCGCTTCATGTTCCTTGGGAGGTAAAAATTACCTCCGCCCACCGCACCCCTGATGTGACCCGTGAATACGTGCGTGACGCCGATAAGCGCGACTGCCGAGTATTCATTGCCGCTGCCGGCCTGGCCGCACATCTAGCGGGTACGGTTGCCAGTTTGACCTTGAGGCCGGTAATCGGGGTTCCGATTGATGCCGGACCTCTGCACGGCGAGGACTCGTTGTTGTCTACGGTGCAGATGCCGGGTGGTATTCCGGTGGCCTGTGTCGCCATCGGCAAGGCCGGCGCAAAAAATGCAGCATACCTCGCGGCACAGATCATCGGGCTCACGGACGCCGACATCGCGGCGCGTCTGGCGGAGGATCGCCGCCGCAATGCGGACGTAGTGCAGGCAAAAGACGGCGAATTGCAGCAGCGACTGTCACAACGTCAATGACATCGGGTGTTGTTTGCCAACTTAGCCGTTGACGGAGTGGCCGTAACGCCGCGTGCCGAGGACGTTGAAATTGGATGTCGATTCACTACATGAAATCGCCAGGGTGATCGCGCAAGGTGGAGTTGTTGCCTATCCCACGGAGTCATGCTACGGCTTAGGTTGCGATCCACGCCAGACCAGGGTGGTGCGCCGGTTGCTGCGCCTGAAACATCGCCCACCTGGCCTGGGGCTCATTATTATCGGTGCGCACTTGAAGCAACTATATCCGTACATCGATACGCCGCCGGAAGTGCTCGAGCGGATTGCACGGAGCTGGCCCGGCCCCTGCACGTGGGTGGTCCCGGCAACAACGGCGGTTTCCCCGTGGATTAGAGGCCAACACGACGGCGTTGCGGTGCGGCTTACCGCCCACCCTGGAGCGGCGGCAGTCTGCCGGTATGCGCGCCGGGCGATAATCTCCACCAGCGCGAATCGGCACCAGCGTCCTCCAGCACGATCGGCGGGGCAGGTGAGGCGCGAGTTTGGAGACGGCGTTGATTTTGTGTTGGAAGGCCGCTTGGGACGACAAGAGAAACCCACTGAAATTCGGGACGCATTGACTAACCGGATCCTGCGTCAGGGTGGCTAGCGGTCGACGGAACCCACTGCGTCCACGGAAATCTTCGGCTTGGTGTTCAGGCGTGTCGCTGATGGCGGCCGCATGGTTGAGGTAAGATGCCTGTGCTTGATCCCCCAACTCGGTCACCGCATCACGGCGAATGATTAAATGGTTAAGAGTAATGACTTTACGGCAATACCACGATAACGGGCCGGATTTCGGTGCGGTAAGGCAATATCTGCTGGAACTTCAGGATCGGCTGTGTACGGCGTTGGAGTTGGAGGACGGGCAGGGGCGTTTCGTGGAAGACGCCTGGCAGCACTCAAGTGGCGGCGGCGGCCGCACCCGTGTGCTGAACTCGGGATTGGTATTTGAGCAGGCGGGAGTCAACTACTCCTATGTCAAGGGTGACCGACTGCCCGCCGCGGCGACCGTCAAGAGGCCTGAATTGGAGGACCAAAGGTTTCGCGCGGTTGGTGTGTCGCTGGTCATACATCCCCTCAATCCTTACGTGCCAACAACACACATGAACGTGCGCAGCTTCGCCGCCGGTGATGAGGGGGACGATACCTGGTGGTTTGGCGGTGGTTTCGATCTCACCCCGTATTACGGTTTTCGGGAAGACGCCGTCCACTGGCACCGCAATGCGCGACAGGCCTGTCTGGCGGTTGGTGAAGACAGATATCCGCGATACAAGCAATGGTGTGACGATTACTTTTACTTGCGCCACCGAGGAGAGACACGCGGTATCGGCGGGTTATTTTTTGATGATTTGAATTCCCCCGATTTCCAGACCTGTTTCGGTTTTTTGCGCAGCGTCGGCGACCATTTTCTGTCCGGCTATCTGCCAATCGTCGCCCGGCGTAGGTCCATGGACTACGGCGCTCGCCATCGTGACTGGCAGCTGTATCGGAGAGGTCGTTATGTCGAATTCAATCTGGTGTACGATCGCGGCACGTTGTTTGGTCTGCAGTCGGGTGGCCGCACCGAATCAATACTCATGTCGTTGCCGCCAAAGGCCGTGTGGCGTTACAACTACCAACCCGAGCCAGGCTCGCCCGAAGCCGATCTGTACGATAATTTCCTCGGCTCCCGAAATTGGTTGGCCGATGAGTCGTGATTCATGCGGCACAACTGGAGCGATCCCGGGTGAGGGTTGGCGGACGTCCCACTGCACGGATGATCTGAGGCCGATTCCTGTTGCTGGGCAGTTCTAAATTCGTGAGCCGTAGCCTTGTGTCGTGACCTATCTCTACACACCGCTGCTTTATCTACTGCTGCCGATTCTACTGGTGCGCCTGCTTTGGCGCGGGTTCAGAAATCATGCTTATTGGTACCGCTGGAAGGAGCGGTTTGGATTCATCACCGCACCGCCGCAGCCGGTGGATGTGTGGCTGCACGCGGTGTCAGTCGGTGAAGTTCGCGCCGCTGAACCGCTGGTCAATACTCTGCTGACCCAGGTACTGCCGAAGCAGGTGTTGGTGACGACAATGACACCGACGGGCTCGGCGCAGGTGCGTCAGTCCTTTGGTGACCGCGTGCATCACTGTTATGTACCTTATGATTACCCGGTGGCGGTGCGCCGGTTTCTCGACCGCTGCCGTCCCCGCCTAGCGGTCTTTATGGAAACAGAGATGTGGCCAAACATCATCCGGCTATGTTCGAAGCAGTCGGTACCGTTGTTGTTTGTAAATGTCAGGCTATCAGAGCGATCGTTCTCCCGGTATCAACGCATCGTCGGTTTTTTCGGACCAGTGTTGCGGCTGGCATCGGGGTTTGCGGTGCAAAGCCAGCCCGATGCCGAGCGGCTGCAGCGGCTTGGTGCTAGGCCGGAGTCGGTACAGGTTACCGGCAGCATGAAATTCGATATCAAGCTGGCCGCGAGTATGATTGAGGTGGCGAAAGTGCTGCGCAGGGAGTGGGGCCAGGATCGCCTGGTCTGGATCGCCGCGAGCACCCATGAAGGCGAAGAAGAATTCGTGTTGGCGGCTTTTTCGGAGCTCAAAGTACGATATCCAAATCTATTGCTGGTGATTGTGCCGCGTCACCCTGAGCGCTTTGAAGCCGTTGCGAGACTTTGCCGCCGGGACGGTTATCGGGTTGTCCTCAGGAGTGCGGGATCGACGGTACTGACGGAGAGCGTGGATGTATTCCTGGGCGACACAATGGGCGAACTCACGCTCTTCTACGCAGCTGCTGACATCGCTTTCGTCGGTGGCAGTCTGGTGCCGGTCGGTGGCCATAATGTTCTGGAACCTTGTGCGCTGGGTCTGCCGGTGGTGTTTGGTCCCTATATGTTCAACTTTCATGAGATCAGCACGCTGGCCGTGGTGCGCGAAGCCGGAGTCGGGATCAGCTCGCCGGAGGACTTGATCGGCGCGGTAGAACGTTATTTGGAGAACCCAAATTTAAGATTCAAAGCCGGCGAAGCCGGCAAAGCCTTTGTCGACAAGAATAAAGGCGCACTGCAAAAAACATTGGCTCTGTTGGCAAAATACATACCAGACCTCACCCACGATCAACATTGAGCGTGCAGATTCGGTTCATCGACGCTATCCGGCGCTCGCTCGACGATGTTCGGGTGATATCGCCATGCAGCCGCTGACAGCGCTGGCGGCCGATGCGCGGCGCCGGATTCGCGGCGTTCTGTTCGACATTGATGACACACTGAGCAGCAAAGGGCGGTTGACCGCCGAGGCATACGCCGCTATGGAACGGCTGCACAGCTCCGGGCTCCTGGTTATCCCGATCACCGGCCGTCCCGCCGGCTGGTGCGATCATATCGCCCGGATGTGGCCGGTGGACGCGGTGGTGGGCGAGAATGGTTCGTTTTATTTTCGATATAACCGCGCTGATCGCAGACTGTATAAACGATTTTTTGTCGACGAAAAGAATCGTTCCGAGAACCGGTGCCGATTGAAAGAGCTGGGAAACCTCATTTTGTCCAAAGTGCCCGGCTGTGCCCTCGCCTCCGACCAGCGATATCGGGAGTCAGATCTTGCGATCGATTATTGTGAAGACGTAACGCCGTTGTCTGAAACCGACGTCGAGCGCATCGTGCAACTTTTTCAACAAGCCGGTGCCAACGTCAAAGTCAGCTCCATTCATGTGAACGGTTGGTTTGGCGATTACGATAAGCTCTCGATGACCCGCAGGTTGATGCTGGAATGTTTCGACGTCGATCTGGATGCAGACCGAGCGCGGTATGTGTTTGTAGGGGATTCACCCAACGACGCACCGATGTTCGCCTATTTTCCTAACAGCATTGGGGTCGCAAACGTCATGGATTTTGGTGACCGGATTACTCCCAAGCCTGCCTTTGTCACTAAGGAACGCTACGGCGCCGGTTTCGTGGAGGTAGTAGACAGCTTGGTATCACGCAGGAATTGAACGAATTTACGTTATCCGCTTGCGCACTGTGGCCGACACGAGTTCGCTGATCAGCACAATACCGAAAACCGCAATCAACATTACCGACACTTCCTGCCAGGCAAACTGATTGATCGACGAATAAAGTATGATGCCAATGCCACCGGCACCCACGAACCCAAGCACCGTCGACTCTCGAATATTGATATCCCATCTGTAAACGACGGTACCGTAAATCACCGGCAGCACTTGGGGTATTACCCCGACCATCAACACCTGCAGTCGCGAAGCGCCGGTGGCCTCGATGGCCTCAGCGGTACCGCGATCTATCTCCTCAATGGACTCGGCAATCAATTTTCCAACAAAGCCGATGGATCGTGCGGCAATGGACCAGATCCCCGCCATGGGGCCGGGGCCGAAGATTGCGACAAAGATCAACCCCCAGACCACGGTGTTGACCGAGCGTGACGTGACCAGGATGAACCTGCCGACGAACCAGGTGGCCGCATTAGGAGTGGTGTTGCGCGCGGCAAGAAACGCGATCGGCAGTGCGAACAATAAAGTTATTACCGTGCCCAGAGTGGCAATATGAATGGTTTCGATCAGCGGCCCAGTGATGTCGGTAAAAAATTCCCAATATGGGGGTACCATGCGTGTTACCAGATCAGCCGCTTGTTCGTGGGCGTCCAGGAAATAAAACCAGGGGATTTCCAAACGTTTGAGAGACCAAATCGCAACAAAGACGATTCCGATGAACCATGCGTAACGAACCAGCGTTTCTTTCGGTGTGAATCGTTTCCATACGTCTGGATACTTACGGGCGTGGTCCTCGGGTGTCATCGCAGCCTCGCTCGCACCCAGTTGCTGAAGAACTCGCCGACAAACACCAGCACCACGATGGTAATCAGGATCGCGAGACTGAAATCGTAGTCGTAGCGAGAGAAGCTCGCCGCCAGCACTTGCCCGACGCCCCCCGCGCCGACAATGCCGACCACCGTCGAATGACGAATGTTGGCGTCGAGGCGGTAGATGGAGACACCTAAATAGCGCGGCAGCATCTGCGGCTGGACTGCGTACAACAATATCTTGGGAAAACTGGCGCCGGTTGCTTTGATCGCTTCGAGCTGACCGGGGGGCATGTTCTCGATGTCCTCGGCCAGCATTTTACCGATGAAACTCATGCTTGCGACCACCAGGGTGAGAACACCGGCCAGGGGGCCAAAACCAAAGATCTTGACGAAGAAGATGGCGATAATCACTTCGTGAAAGGTGCGGCTGATCCCGAGCAGGGCGCGGCCGAACAGATATACCGGCAGCGGCACCAGATTCCGCGCCGCGATCAATCCGAGCGGAATCGACAACAGCATGCCGAAAAAACTGGCGGCCAGCGCCATCTGTACACTTTCCCGGACCCCTTTGTAGAGCAATTCCCAACGGCTGAAGTCCGGCGGGAACATGCGCGAGAACATGTCTGCGGCGCGCGGCAGACCCTGTCCGGCGCGGGTCCAGTCGATGTTCAAGGACACCAGAGGCACCAATTCGGGGGTGAGCGAGCACACCAGGTAAACGGCAACCATGAACAACAATCCATAGCGAACCCATGGATTGACGATCAATTTGGGAGGGCGCCAGACCCGAGCGCTCATCCGGCTGCCGATTCTCGCTCGAGCGTACCGCGATTCTTGCCCTTACCCTGGTCCGCGGGTGTCTTTTGAATGGTCTTGCTCCAGTCTTCCTCGCCGTAGATGTCGTTCAATACCGCCGGGGTGAGTTCATCGGCGGCGCCATCGAAGGCAATCACGCCATCGGCGAGTCCCACGATCCGATCGGCGAATCCCTGCGCAAGGTGGACGTCATGGATGTTGACCACTGCCGGTGTCCCTTGTTCATGTGCGAGTTCGCACAACAACCGCATGATCTGCCGCGCGGTCTTCGGGTCGAGGCTCGCGGTGGGCTCGTCTACCAGCAGCAGGTCCGGCTGCTGCATGAGCGCCCGGGCAATGCCCACGCGCTGTCGTTGGCCACCGGATAGGGCGTCGGCGCGTGTGTTGTGATAACCATCCAGCCCTACCCGTTTTAACAATTCGAATGCGCGGGAGATATCCTTAGGTGGATACTTGCGGCGATAGGCTTGCCAAGAGCTGACGTAGCCAAGACGTCCCGATAGCACGTTCTCCATCACGGTCAACCGTTCCACCAGGTTGTATTCCTGAAAGATCATGCCCATCCGGCGGCGGGCCCTGCGCAGGGCGCGGCGGGACAAGGTGGTGACGTCGGTGTCCTTGAGCAGCACGCGCCCGGAGGTCGGTTCGACGAGGCGGTTGATACACCGAATCAAAGTGCTCTTACCGGCCCCCGACGAACCGATCACCGCTACCACTTGAGGTTGATCGATGTGTAAATTGACACCGCCCAGGGCCCGTTCGCCACTGGGATAGACCTTGACCAGATCTGTGATCGAAAGCATTGGTACAAGAGGAGCGGCGCCCCGAGGGATGCCGCCGCTGACGATCAGCTGCTCTTTTTCTTCTTTTTCTTCTTCTTGACTTTAAGGGCCTTGAGGCTTTCCTGATTATAGACTATGCCATTGTGTTGCTGGATCGTGCGGATCACGGCCCAATGGTCTTTGTAGTTGATAGGGCTGAACTTGTCCCACGCGTTGCTGCGTCCGAATTCCTTCTCCAGGCCGGTGCCCGACCAATCGAAACCGAGAAAAGCCTCCCGTATCTTGCTCTGGAGGTTGGGATCCAGGTTGTGGACCATGCCATAGGAAGTGGTCGGGAAAGGGTCTGACTCCCAAATAATTCGAAGATCTTCGCGTTTAACGATACCCTTCTCTACCATACGGTCGAGCACCGTCGATGCGATGGGTGCCGCGTCATAATCCTTGTTCGCAACACCCATGATCGAATTATCGTGTTTTCCCGAATAGGTCACCTTATAGTCCTCGTCCGGGGTCACACCCAGCTCTTTGAATAGAGCCCGGGGTGCCTGATTGCCGGAATTCGATGATGGCGTCACGTGGGCAATCTTGCGCCCCTTCATGTGTTTGACTTCCTTGATGTCGCTATCCTTGTGGGTAATCAGCTGCAGCTTGTAGCCATACCCTTTCGGCCCATCCATGATGGCGAACGGCACATAGCCGGCGAGGTTGACACCAAAGGGGGTGGGCCCGGTAGAGATGCCTGCCACGTGCAGACGGCCCGACCGCATGGCTTCCACTTGTGCGGCGTAGGACTCTGCGCCGTACCACTTGACCCGCTTGCCGGTCTTCTCCGACAGGTACTGCATAAACTCAGTGAAGACGTTCTCATATACCGATGGATCCTCAACCGGTGTGTACGAGAACACGAGCAGATCGGGATCCAGCAATTGGCTTCGGTCTTGCGGGATGTCGGCAACCAGGTCACCGTTGTCGTCACAGTAGCGGGTATCCAGATCGCCGCGTTTTTGACAGTCCGCAGCGTTCGCACTCGCAGCCACCGCGAAGGCAAACAGCGCAGCAGGGAGCAGTCTCAAAGATCTGTATAAAGACATGTCAATTCTCCATCAGTGGTTTTACGTGCTTGCGTTTTTCAAATCGGGTACGTGAAATCTACTGGTAAACAAACCGCACAGCACAGAGCGCGGACAGTGGCGAGGGAATCGTGCGGCTGCCTGCCGCCCTGGTGCTGTATACGGGCATCTGGGAAACTCTAAGCGTTTTACGCGCCCCCCGCAACCTTGCACCGTGAGGGCACAATGGACGGTTGACGAGGAGTCAGCGGACGAATATCGGCTCAGTGGTACGTCGGCGCGCGATTGTCGCCTTGTGCGCGCTGCAAATCGCGTAACGACTCAGGTGTGGGTGAGGCGTGATGCAGAATAATCCGCCAGCCTTCATTGGTCCGCCGGTAGACGTTTGTGGCCAGTACGGTGAACCTCGCCTGTTCATCGCCGGGGAGAAAAATGTTTTCGTTGACGTAGCGTATGGCGATGCCATCCCCGTCGACGCCGCGCTGGTCCGATAGCTGTAAGCGCAGGGGCGGCGATCCCTGCAGGATCTGCGCCCAGCTTTCCCGCACCTGCTGCACGCCGACCAGTCGAGGGCCCTGGGGATGGATACACACGATGTCGTCGTCCTCGGACCACACCTCCATCATGGCGTCGAGGTCGCCGTTTTGAAACGCCCGGTAGAACGCCTCTTCCGCCTGCTCGGCGGTGTCCCAATTCGTGGTCGCTATTCCAGCCAATTGCTTGCCTGGCGCAGATCCGATTCGCGCAGCGCCCCGACCACCTGCTTCAGGCGTAACCGGTTCAGGATGTAATCATATCGAGCCTTCAGGTGGTCGCGCTCGGCCCGAAACAGATCACGCTGTGCGTCGAGCACGTCCAAATTCGTGTTGAGCCCCGCGGCAAATCCCTCCTCCTTGGCCTCCAGCGCACTCTTGCTCGCGGTAACCGCTTGATCCAGGGCCTCGACGCGGCGGATGTTGCTGATCACGTCGAGATATTCCGCACGGGTGTTACGCTCGGCCGCCCGTCGCGCGGCCTCGACGTCGCGCAATGCGGCCTCATAGCGCAGCCTGGCCTCCTTGGTGCGCGATACGACTGCCCCGCCTTGCACCAGCGGAATACTGAGTTCCAACAACGCATCGGTCACGGTGCTCTCGCTTCCGGGACCGGAAATACTGCCCTTCGCGTCATTGACGTTGTGCGTCACCACAAAATCAAGAGACGGGTAGTGTCCGGCGCGCTGCAAGCGGATCTCCTGTTCTGCCACACCGGCGGTTTGTTGGCTCAACGCCAGATCCAGATTCCCGGCATAGGCGCTCGACACCCACGCCTGCAGATTGTCGGGCACCGGCGGGCTCAGGGGCGCGTCGGCCTTAATTGCGCGCAGTCTTTCCGGTACCTGTCCAATTAATTCAGCCAGTGCCTGTCGGGCGTCGTCCAACAGCTTGCGGGCCGAAATCTCCTCCGCCTCGGCAAGTCGAAAGCGCGCCTGGGCGTCGTACAGATCAGTACTGGTACCGAGCCCTACTTGGAGGCGTTCGTCGGCGAGCTCCAGCTGGCGCGCCACGGCTTTACGCTCGGCGCTGGCCAGCCCCAGATTGTCCTGTGCCGCCAGCACCGCCAGATAACGAACGGCAACGCGCAGAATTAAATTCTGGCTGTCTATCTGAAATTGGATGGCGGCGCTCTTGGAGGCGGCGCGCGCCTGACGGTAACCGAGAATCTTCACCTGGTCGTACACGGGTTGCCGTAAGCTCAAGCTGTACGCGTTACTGTCAAAATAGGCTCTCCCGCCAACACTAAAGGGTACATCCGGTGCGGTTAACTTGTCGCGGTTGCGCACCCGCACCCCAGTCACGCTGATAGTCGGCAGCAGCAACGCCCGGGCCTGCACCTCATTCTGCAGATCGGCCTCGTAGGTGAGCCGGTCCGCCTGAAACGCCGGGTCATTTTTCACGGCGAGCTGATAGACGTCCCAGAGATCGGCGGAACCATGACGAAGGGCGTCTGTGACCGGCTCGTCGTTGGCGGCCCATAAGGTTTTGCCGTCGGTGGGCGACCAGATGCCGGTGTCGTAGTTCAGGGCAAACTCCATGGCTTGAATCTGTAGTACGGCCAGCGACAATGCCGCGCCTAACAGGATTCGGGTGAGGTTCAAAAACATAGCTTCGGTTGCTGAACGGTATTGTTTAAGACCGGTTTGCGTAGACCACTTTACATAGTTTAATGGCTAAGCGTGCGTTTTGTTAGCAACATACTGCCCTGAATAATGGGAAGGCCGTTTATCGCTTTGCGTCGAAGTGGACTCGGTGCTGGCGCTGCTCGGCGGGCCTCCCCGCTGACTCGATCTGGGTCGGCGTACCGTTTAAAAGACAAATTTGGGGCCGGTCACGGCGTTGACCAGAGGTGGGACACCGGTGTCAAACAGGGAAGTAGTGCGCCAGGTCTCGTCGTCGATTCGCTGGACGAGAATCGCCTCCATCACCGGCGCCTCACCGATCACCGCTACCAATCGGCCGTTCAGCGCCAGGTTCTGCTTGTAACTTTCCGGCAGCACCGGCAACGAACCGGTGATCACGATGGCGTCGTAGGGGCCGTTGCCTGGCCAACCGGAGGCTGCATCTCCGGTAAAGAAATTGACATTGTCCATATTATGTTCGGCCAGCTTGTCCCTCGCTGGTTCGATGAACTCCGGGAAGATCTCCACCGAATCGACGGTGCCACCGAGGCTGGCCAGCAGGGCCGTCAGGTAAGCGCTGCCGGTTCCGATCTCGAGTATGGAGTCGTCTCTGGACAGAGATAACTCTTGCAGCAACCTCGCCTCCAGCTTTGGTTGCATCATGACCTGACCGTGGGGCAAGGGGATGCTCATGTCCACGAACGCCAGGTGCCGGTACTCCTCCGGTACGAATTCCTCACGAGGTAGATGATGTACCGCGTCCAGGACCCTGGAGTCGAGCACCGCCCAGGTTCTTATTTGTTGCTCGATCATGTTGAAGCGTGCGCGCTCTATGTCCATTGCCGGGGCCTTTCTTTAAATTACAGCGTAACCAGGACGGCCAAGGGTAAGCACTTTGCGTCGCTGAGACAAGCTGCGACCCGTAGCCCAAGCGCCGGCTCGAAGCGCTGGAATGACTACTTCGCCACTGAACAACGATGGCCGGACCAAAAAAATACTGGCTTGCGCCGGTTTATACGGAATCGACCAAATGATCCGGTTGCTCACATCGGCATAGTCCCCTGAAAAAAGGTCGGTTATGGTTGGGTTGCCGGCTGTTGTGGACACGGTGCGGTGTTGAGCTTCTGCGGCCTCGCCACTGTGGGTTACGACCGGTGGAGGGCCGCAAGCGGTATAATCCACACGGCTTTTTCGGTCCGGACCGCGGTTATGAAAGTGGCCGTTGGTTAGTGTCGGTGATCAATTTCCGAGTACAATAGTTGGCATGAGCTCGATACCTGAATCCTTATTTGAGAAAGCCACCCGATTGAACGAGGCGGTGACCAGTCCAATACCCGGCTCCAGAAAGATCTACGTGCGGGGGTCGCGACCGGATATCCGGGTGCCAATGCGCGAAGTAACACAGGCCGACACCCCGGCGAGTATCGGCGTGGAGCAGAATCCGCCCATCCCCATTTACGACACCTCGGGACCTTACAGTGACCCCGCCGCGCACGTCGACCTGACGCGTGGATTGGAGCCACTGCGGGAGCCGTGGATTATCCAGCGCGATGACACGACTTCCCTGGAACTCCCAAGTTCAGCATACGCTCGCGAGCGTAGCGCTGGAAATGCGCCCGATCTGGTTCGATTCCGGGGCGTACGCCAACCGCGGCGTGCAAGAGACGGGGGGCGGGTCACGCAGATGCATTACGCGAAGCGCGGGATCATCACACCGGAAATGGAGTTTGTCGCCGTCCGCGAGACACTGCGGTTGAACGAGCTTCGTAATCGGCCCGAATATATGGGCCTTCTCAATCAACACAAGGGTCACAGTTTTGGTGCCGCGATCCCGGACGAGATCACAGCGGAGTTCGTGCGTGAAGAGCTTGCCCGCGGTCGGGCAATCATCCCGGCTAATATAAATCATCCCGAGTTGGAACCGATGATTATCGGTCGTAACTTCCTCGTCAAAATCAACACCAACCTGGGAAATTCGGCGGTGTCGTCCTCGATTGCGGAGGAGGTCGAAAAGATGGTGTGGTCTGTCCGTTGGGGCGGCGACACCGTGATGGATCTATCCACCGGCCAACATATCCACGAAACCCGCGAGTGGATCGTCCGTAATTCCCCGGTTCCGGTCGGCACCGTGCCCATCTATCAGGCCCTGGAGAAAGTGGATGGCAAGGCCGAGGAGTTGAGCTGGAAGATTTTTCGGGACACTCTGATCGAACAGGCCGAACAAGGCGTCGACTACTTCACCATTCACGCCGGTGTCCGGCTGCCCTTCGTTCCACTCACCGCCAGACGGGTCACCGGCATCGTCTCCCGTGGCGGGTCGATCATGGCGAAGTGGTGTCTGGCCCACCACCGTGAAAGCTTCCTGTACACCCATTTTGAAGACATCTGTGAGATTATGCAGGCCTACGACGTGTCATTTTCCCTGGGTGACGGCCTGCGCCCGGGCTCGATTGCAGACGCCAATGACGAGGCTCAGTTTGCAGAGCTCAAGACACTGGGAGAACTCACGAAGATTGCATGGGAACGCGACTGCCAGGTGATGATCGAGGGGCCGGGGCACATTCCCATGCACCTCATCAAAGAGAACATGGACAAAGAGTTACAGGACTGTTACGAAGCGCCGTTCTACACCTTGGGCCCTCTGACCACGGACATCGCCCCCGGCTACGACCACATCACAAGCGCCATCGGTGCCGCCCAGATCGGCTGGTACGGGACCGCAATGTTGTGCTACGTCACCCCGAAGGAACATCTGGGACTGCCCAATAAACAGGACGTCCGAGACGGCATCATAGCCTATAAAATTGCCGCACACGCGGCGGACCTCGCCAAGGGCCATCCGGGCGCGCAGCTTCGGGACAATGCCTTGTCAAAGGCACGGTTCGAGTTTCGTTGGCTGGATCAGTTCAATCTCAGCCTGGATCCCGACAAGGCGCAGGAATTCCACGATGAAACTCTTCCCAGGGACGCTCACAAAGTCGCGCACTTCTGCTCGATGTGCGGACCGCATTTCTGCGCCATGAGGATCACGCAGGACGTCAGGGACTACGCAGCCGCGCACGGCATCGACGACGTTCAAAAAGCGGTGGCGGTCGGCCTCGAAGAAAAGTCCAAAGAATTCAAAGAGCGGGGCGCCGAACTCTATCACGAGGCCTGATCTGTTCGGTCTTCGTCTTCCGCAAAAAGTTGCTCCAGTTCGGCCGCGGATTGCTGGGCCAGGTAGACCATTCGCTCTTCGTCGTTGTGCATTCCGTGATGCTCCAACAGGCGTTTTTCGTCATGGGCCCGGAAGGTCTGCACCGCGTGATCTGCCTCCGACTTTGATGAGCCCAATCCCATGAGGACGCTGCGCGCCATATCCAGACTCGACATCAGGGTTTCACGCCATATCGTAAATACACCCAGATCCATCAATTGGTAGGCGTGTTTCCGGTTGCGGGCGCGGGCATAGATTTTAAGATTTGGAAAATTCTTAGTGACGACTTCGGCGGTCCACAGCGACGCCTCGGTGTCGTCGATCGCCAGGACCAGGATCTCCGCCTTATCCGCGTGCGCGGCGCGTAATAAATCGACCCTGGACGCGTCGCCATAGTAAATCTTGTTGCCGTAGCGTTTCACAAAGTCCACCTGGCCGGCACTGCTTTCCAGCGCGGTAAAACCGATCTTCTTGGCACGGAGAATACGTGCCACGATCTGGCCGAAGCGACCGAAACCGGCAATGATGACCTTGTTTTCTTCATCAACGGGGTGCTCGTATTCCCGCAACCTCGGCGCTGTCGTGGTGCGTTGCAGGCGTTCGTTGGCCAGTACGATCAGTGGCGTTACCGCCATGGTCAAGGTCACCACGACAATGAGCAGGTCGGACAGGTCTGGACGCATTAGGCCTGCGCCGACGGCGGCGCCGAAGATCACAAAAGCGAACTCCCCGCCTTGAGGAATTACCGACGCCAGGCTGAGGGCGCTGCGGATTTGCGATCGGCCGAGCGTGCCCAAAATCAGCAGCACAAGGAATTTGATCAACAACAGCCCCGCAACCAGGCCGAATATCAGCGGCCACTGTTGGCTGACCAATCCCACGTTAACCGACATACCCACGGCGATGAAGAACAAACCGAGCAGCAGGCCTTTCAGAGGTTCGATATCCGCCTCCAGGGCGTGTCGATATTCTGAATCGGCGACCAGCACACCTGCCAGGAACGCACCGAGCCCCATCGATAAGCCAGCCCATTCCATGAGCAAGGCGTTGCCGATGACGATGAGCAGAGCGACGGCGGTAAACACCTCGCGGACTTCGGTGGCGGCGATCAGTCCCAAAACGTGGTGCAACAGATAGTGGCCTCCTACGATCACGACCCCGATTACCAGCACCGCCGTCACCGCCGATAGCAATGTCGCCCCCAAGGTTGCTTCAGCACCGCCGCTCAGTATAGGGATGAGCGCCAGGACCGGAATCACGGCGAGATCCTGAAACAACAGGATCGAGAATGCCGAGCGTCCGTGCCGCGTGGTGAGCTGATGTTTCTCCGCCATCAACTGGAGGGCGAACGCGGTGGAGGAAAGCGACAACGCGAACGCGATGATCAGCGCCGCGCCCATCGGTACACCCAGGGCGTATGCGCATGCGGTCAGTATGCTTGAGGTGACGATAACCTGCAGGGCGCCGAGTCCGAATACCGATTTGCGCATCACCCACAAGCGGGCGGGTTGCAGCTCCAGACCGATAATGAAAAGCAACAGGACGACTCCAAACTCGGCGAAATGCAGGATGTTTTCGACCTCGCTGATTAAGCTCAGTCCCCAGGGCCCGATCACGATCCCGGCGGCCAGATATCCCAGTACCGATCCCAGTCCTAGGCGTTTTGAAATCGGAACGGCGACGACCGCGGCGGTTAGAAATATGGCCGCTTCAGCTAGCATCGGCACGGCAGCGGGTCTCGAGACGCGGCAGAGGCGAGTAGTACGGAATCGGGGTTATGCATGGTTCTCGGTCATGATTGAGCCCGGGGGAGTGTAGCGCATCGCGCGTGGGAACCGGTGAATCTGACTCGAACCGGTCGGGACGGCTTACATCCGCGTTGGAACGTATCGCAGCTCGCCGGGGCTGTGTTGCGGATCGCTTCCGTAACGGCGGACTTGCTTTCAAAACCAAATTGGGCAACAGTGCTAAGATCGGTGTGTTGGCATACCCGGTCAACGGGCAGGTTGGGATCGTTTTACGGTTAGGAGCCTGGATAATGAAAAGGAAAATACAACTGCACGGTCTGAAGTGCGCAAGGTGCTTGGTTACGGCGGTACTAGTCGGGTCTACCGGCCTGGTGCAGGCCGCGGACGGCCTGTATCTGGGCGGCCAGGGTGGGTTGATGAGCTATGATCGCCCAGGGTTCGACGATTCCGTGAATGCAGGGTTCACACTTGGCTATGAATTTCTCGGCGTGGGAATCGGCGACATTGCCGTCGAGGGCGTATATACCACAACCGTCGACGAGGGGGACAAGCTGCTCGGCGACTGGGGTATCGACACACTGGCTCTGTACGGCGTGATGCGGACTGCCGGACCAATCTATCTCAAGGCTAAGGCCGGAGTTCTCAACGAGGACATCGACGCGGGACCGGAGTCTCGTGACGACACCGGTTTTTCCGGTGGTTTGGGGATTGGACTGAGTATCGGTATTGCCCAACTTGAATTCGAGTACACACGAATCGAGAAAGATATCGATTTCGTCGGTTTGGCCATCAATATCAAGACCCCTCTGTAGCCTATCGGCGCGCCAACGTGCTCTCAGGCATGCCGGCGCACGGGCCGCTCTAGCCTCTGATGGGCCGGGATGGTACCGGAGTCCGAATACACACCGGTCCGGCGAACGAGATAAATTTATTCAATTCCAAGATTATCGCCCACCGTGCCCTGCTGAGGAGCAAGAGCAAGGCGCTGAACCGCATATCGCATCACGGAGGATGGCGGGCGTATCGAGGATGTAAGCGGCTGCGGGGCGGGTCTCAGGCGGCCAGCACCACGCAGTCGCGACCGGACTCTTTGGCCCGATACAGGGAGTCGTCTGCGCGGGTGAGCAGGGCGTCGGTGGTCTCCCCTTCCCGCAGCTGTGCCACTCCAACGCTGGTGGTGAAGTGCACCACCGCATTCTCCGGATCGGAAACCGGCCGGGTGGCGCAGGCCGTACGGATACGCTCCGCGACCTCTTCGGCGCTCACCATGTCGGTCTCGGGCAGTACAACGAGAAATTCTTCGCCGCCATAACGGCCGACCACATCGGTTTTGCGAAGCTGTTCCTCCATGAGCCGTGCGAAAGCCTTGAGCACTTCGTCCCCCGTCAAATGTCCGAATTTGTCGTTGATTCGTTTGAACCGGTCGAGATCCAAAAACAATATTGAGAGCGTGCGCTTGTGGCGCTTGGCGCGGACAACCTCTTCTTCTATTCGCTCCATCAAGGCGCGTCGGTTGAACAACCCGGACAGGGGGTCGCGGGTTGCCTGCCGGTAGAGCCTCAACAGCATATGGAGTTCGGACATGGAGGCCCACATGGACAGGCCGGTGAGCAGGAACAACAGCAATAGGTCCCCGACAAAGGCCATTGATAGCAGATAGCCGAATTGGAATTCAACCGAGATCAATGTTGCGAAAGCGGGGACCGCCAGCACGATTGCCTCGATTAATGTGAGCGGAAAGACTGCAAGTTGGGCCACGATAACAAAAGGAAAGAAGGAGTAAACCATCAGCGCGCTTGTCGGCGCATCGCCGTTCAGTGCAAAGCGGCTGGCGATGTAAAATATGCAGGGCAAGAGCATAAGCGTAGTAAGTTTGAATACGGCGCGTTGCAGATTGTGCGGTCGGGTTCCCATAAAGGCCAAGGCCAGATACAGGGAGGCGCACAGGATACGCAGCACTGCCAGCCGGACGAATACCACGCGGTCGGGAATGATGAAGAAATCGAGGACGATCCACAGCGGGACGATTGCGGCGAAGACCAGCCCCAGGGCGCGTACCCGGTCCTGGATAAAATCCGCTCGCGCGCCTAAAAAATCGCCCGTTCGGTTACGATTAGTAGCAAGATCCATTATCATGTGTTTTACAGCTTGCCACGATAGGCCGGATGACGCGGCGGTCGCCCAAACTGAATCCTCCCGAGGAGGCGAGTTTGGATCGATCCGCCCCTTGTCGATAGCGGATTCGTTCACGGTCAGATGCCCTCATTGTTTCGTTCGTCTGTTACCGAAGCCAGTTACCTAGACTGCCCTCAACCGGGGAAGGCTGGGCGTCCCATTTCAAGTATAGGTCAGATATTTTGCTTCGATATGTGTCGCTGCTGCGACCGATTCATGGCCTCCACAGGCGGCATGCGCAACAATCGGTGTCCAATTTCCTGGCCAGCGGCGGGGTAATCCTCTCCCGAGGGCGGCATCGTACCACCCGGGTCTTCCATGGCCTCGGGCCCGGCAGTTGTCGTCAAGCGGGGCTGTTGCAGACAGGCCTGATGGGCAGCGTGGGTGGTGTCCTGCCTAGGCTGTTGCGGGTAACTCGTGACAAGTTCCAGCTCTATTGGTAATGTGAGCGCCACGGGCGGCGTGTCTGGTCCAGGAGGTGAAAGGGCAGCCTGGCCCTCGAGTCTTGTCCCTTCGTGCATCATCAAGAAAATGACTACCACGTATCAGCCTGCTACACCGTTGCGCGGTGGGCAGAGTAGCCCCGAGCATTGCGTGACCTTTGTTGGTGGCCGTAATCGCCGGCCACGGTCAGCGTGTCATGAGCAGTGGTAGCGACATGCAGGTGCCCACGGTGGGCGAACTGATGACCACGGAGATCGTTGCGGTGACATCGGAGACCTCGGTCGGCGAGGCGGTGAGCCGCATGCGCGACGCCCGGGTGGGCGCGGTGGCCGTTGTTGACGACGACGAACTGCTTTGCGGCATATTTACCGAACGCGATCTGATGATACGGGTGGTCGCGGCCGGGCTCGACGCCCAAGGCACCCGTGTCGGCGAGGTCATGACTCCCCACCCTAAGACGGTCGACGCCGACACTCCCCTTGCCGTCGTGTGGCCGAGGATCAACGACTGGGGTTTTCGGCACATACCCATAGAGTCTCAGGGCCGTCTCGCCGGGATACTGTCGCTGCGCGACATCTTTCGCGTTCGACTGTGGCACGTTGAGTCGCGCCTGAACCAAGAACTACGCACCCTGCAGCAGATCAAATCGTTGCTGGATCTGGAGTCTGACGAGCGCGCTAAAGAGCTTATACAGATTAATGCCCGGCTCTCCGAACTCGCGCTCACCGATGACCTGACCGGACTTTACAACCATCGTTATCTCAAACAGCGCCTGCAGGAGGAAGTCAGCCGTTCACGGCGGTACGGTCTAGCCCTGTCTCTATTGTTCGTCGACATCGATCGATTCAAGGAGATCAACGACGCCTTCGGCCATGCCGCCGGTGACCAAGTCTTACGCCGCCTGGCCCGCTTACTACGCACTACGGTGGGGGGCAGTGTGCTGGCCCGCATTCGTCGCTACGACGTCGTTGCCCGCTATGGCGGCGAGGAGTTCGCCCTGTTGTTGCCGATCACCGATACGGGCGCGGCGATGGTGGTCGCCGAACGGGTCCGCGCTGCGGTCGAGGGCACCGCCGTCCAGCTGGACGGCGGTAAAACGGTGCAGTTGACCGTCAGTATCGGAGTGGCCACCCTGCCGGACCACGGCACCGACGAGGAGGGCCTGCTGGGTGCGGCCGACGAGGCGCTGTACCTGGCGAAGAATGCCGGACGCAATCGCGTCGCCAAGGCACTGCTCGACCATCACCTCGACTGACGCGGACGCTATTTTTGGATACCGGTCGAGAGTCTGTGGACTTTCTACGACGGGTGGAGGACCGCCGGGCCACCTTCTTGCGGGGGGCCGGTGGGCTCAACCGGAATGCGCGATTTCCTCGGAATCCGGCAGCCCCAGGTCGTACTCCTGGTTGGCCTCATTGTACAGGGCCTCAAGATTCGAGACGACGACGTGCCGGCCGTTGAAGGTCGCGACACCGTCTCGCTTCAAGTCCTGAATGGCGCGGGTGACCGATTCCGGACGGGCCCCGAGTAAAGACGCGATATCGCGACGCAGCAACGGGAGTTCCAGGTGCAGGCTGCCGTCGCGCCAGATTTCGCCATGCCGCTCTCTCAGTATCAACAGCAAGTATACCAGGCGCACCCGTATCGGCATGTGTAAGCCCCGCAGGAGCAGGGCGTCGGGTGGCCCGCGGTCGCGGGCCAGGGTACGCAGGAAGCGGCGGGCAAAACTAGGGTAGGTCCCGATCAGTTCGTCAACGAGGCCTTTCGGGTACCAGCAGATGTGACAGGTGGTCAGCGCCTCCGCAGTCGCGGCATGAGGGTCTTCTCCGAACAGACTGCGGTGTCCCATTATTTCGCCGGGACCGGCCACCCGAAAAGCGGTACGGTGGCCAAACGGATCCAAGTACCACAATAGTACGTGACCGCTTTGTAAGCAATACAGGCCGGAGGCCATTTCGGCCTGCGTGAAGATCCGGTCGCCGCGCCGGTAGACTTGTCTCAGCCGCGCGTTCTCGAGTCGTGCGGCGTCGGCGTCGTCACTGATTCCGCATCGAACATGTTCGTTGATCTTACACCCGACTCCGGCACACTTTGTCGCTTGCACGTATGATTGCCCTGTATAGTGAATCAACGGCCCCGGCACGACGCTGGTCAATGGAGGAATGACGCTGGGCGGTTGTAAGGCGTCCGCCCGACTGCTCGGTCCCCCACCGAGGATTACCGCCTCAAGACCTCATGCTCTATACATAGTAACGATTCGAGATGCGGTCAAGCCGGTGCGCATTATCCCCGGTGCCAACGACCACGTAGATTGTACGTGGATACCGGGATAACAATTCCAGGTAAATATCGTGGTTTAACGATGGCCTGTTCCGGGGCTGGCACGCGCCTCCAGGCTACCGTTTCGCGTCCTGCACGCCGACGCCGGCCGCGGTTAGCAATTCCCGTAAATGACGGATGTCCTGTTTGCTGGCGGTGCTGCTGTGGTGCGGCCGGCTGAGCGTTCCCTCGATCCCATTCAGGGTTACCCGAAAGCGTGAGCCATGACCCGGCTGTACGTCGGCACCCAGCCACAGCAGCAGCGACTCAATGTTTCGCCAGTTTATGTTACTGCTGACCGGTTCGGTGAATATGGCCGTCAGGATCCGTTCGTGCTTGTGACTCATTCCGCGACCTCGAGCGTCAATATCCCTGAGCCGGGGCACACAGGCCCACCGGCGGTACGGGCCAAAATTGTAGAGCATTTAACGCGTACTTTGCACCAAGGATCCCGGATGATGGCGACGGGATCGGGCGGTAAGGCCGCCGCGCTGGAGCGAAACCCATAGCCGTAGCTATGCATTGAGGGAAGCGAAAGTCCAAGCGTTCGAGACCGAACCGAAACACAACAAGTGGTTCCGCAGCTTGATTGGATACGCTCGTTCAACCAACCGGTGCCTCCCGTTTCGACCATCTGGGTGCAAATTTTAGGCTAGGACAGACTCCCTAACGTTGAACCGGCCGGCCGGATTGCCGGATGATAGGCCATGACGAGACACCGGGAGCGAACCGTGCGCACAACCACGAACAACATTGAGATCCATTATGAACTGACCGGCAGTGCACACGCGCCGGTGGTGGTGCTCAGTCACTCTCTGGGCTCGGCAGTCACGATGTGGGATCCCCAGGTCGAGGCCTTATCGTCTCGATTCCGGGTGTTGCGCTTTGACACGCGGGGCCACGGAAGGAGTTCGGCGCCCGGCGGGTCTTACCGCCTGGATCAGCTCACCGACGATGTCGTGGATCTGCTGGCCGCCCTCGATATCGACCGGGTGCATTGGGTGGGGTTATCTATGGGTGGGATGATCGGGCAAGGTTTGGCACTGCGCTATCCAGAGCGACTGAACAGCCTGGTACTGAGCGATACGATGGCGGTGGTGACGCCTGAAATGCAGGAGGTCTGGCTGGAACGGATCAATACAGCGCGTGAGCAGGGCATGCGCGCGCTGGCGGACGCAACCATTGAGCGCTGGTTCACGGAGGCCTTTCGTAGAGCTCATCCCGAGGCCGTAGAGCCGATACGCAGGCAGTTCATCGCCACGCCCGTGTCGGGTTATATCGGGTGTTGTGAGGCGATCCGTCACCTCAACTATCTGCCTCGCCTGGGTGAGATAAAGCTACCAACGCTGATTCTCGTGGGCGCCGCAGACCCGGCGACCCCGGTCTCGGCGTCCGAGGCCATGCACCGACGGATGCCGGCCTCGCAGCTGGTAGTCATACCGGAGGCGGCACACCTGTCCAACGTCGAACAGAGCGGTCGGTACACCGAATTGGTGCAGGAGTTCATCGCCAGTGTGGCGCAATGAAGGCTGCGCGGGAACGCGTATGCGGTTCAGCAGCCGCAGCGGGTGTGCAAAGCGTGAATCGGTGCCACCATTGACGTTGTTCGGACTCTTTGTTCCAGATAGGGCGTCAGGCCTCTAGCCACGGCCTTGGGGCAAGATCCGGGCTAGGTTGGTTCGTGCTGAGCGGAGGGCCGCTGTTCGGAACTTTCCGACACGAAACCGTCCAAATAACAAAATCACTGTCACACAACGGGATACACGGCTATGAGAGTCGCCGCTCTGTTGCGCTTCGGCGTGTACCTTCTGGTGCTGCTCCATCCACCGTCGATCCTGCCGGCGGCGGGACCCGTGTTTGGCGACGTGCTCGCCGCGATCGTCAAGGTCCGCGCCCATATCCCCCCTGATGCCCGCACCGCGGCATCCTTAGGTCTGGAGCGTGAGGGCTCCGGCGCGTTCATCGACAGCGACGGACTGGTAGTCACCATCGGTTACCTGATCATGGAGGCCGCCGCGGTGGAGATCGATCTGAGCGACGGCAGGACCTTGCCGGCGCGCGTCATCGCCTACGATCACGACAGCGGCTTCGGCCTGCTCCGTGCCGAGGGGTCGTTCGAGCATCAGTCGTTGCGGTTGGGTGATTCCAGCGTCCTCGGCGCATCCGATCCGGTCCTGGTGGCCAGTTATGGAGGCCACGCCAAGGTTCAGCCGGTGCGGGTCGTATCCCGGCGCTTGTTCGCCGGTTACTGGGAGTATCTGCTCGAGGACGCCATCTTCACCGCCCCACCGCATCAGGAATTCGGAGGTGCGGCGCTGCTCAATGAGGACGGAGCGCTGGTCGGCATCGGTTCTCTGGTAGTTTCTGACAGTGTGGCGCAGGAATTCTCCCCGGGTAACATGTTTGTCCCCACCGAGAGATTGTCGCCGATCTTGGCGGATTTGATCGCCAAAGGGCGGGCGCCCGGTCCGGCCCATCCGTGGCTGGGGCTGTATTGTCAGGAGGTGGCGGGCCGGCTGCAGGTCCGCCGGGTGGCGGCCGATAGCCCAGCCGCGCAGGCCGATGTCAGGAGCGGGGACGTCATACTAGCGGTCGGCGGCGAGGCGATCGACTCATTGGCAAGTTTTTACCAAGCGGTTTGGGCACGGGGCAGCGCCGGTATTCAGGTGCCTATCACGCTCCTGCGTGCCCCGGAAATCACCGAGGTCGTCCTGAGTAGCATCGATCGCCACACGTGGTTACGGCTCGGCACGCTGGGACCGAAGTGATCGAGGAGGCTAGAGATCCACAAACTCCGGAATCCGGGCACGGTGCGCCACTAAATCGTTGTAGAGCCGCAGACCGGGCACATCCGGGAATTAGCTTGTTTCCGAGTGATGCGCCGGCGTGTCATTGTTGACGCTCGTTCACGGACCCGCTGTCGAGCCAGAGCCTCGCGCGCTCCCCGAACCTGCGTTGCAGCTCGTGTATTTCGCCGGTGTATGCGCCTCGCAGGTACGTGTAGTAACAATTGGGGATCTCGATGCCGGCGCCCCTGTTGACCACCTCGCCCAAGCCGAACCCTCCGTAGTCGATGTCCGTGTCGACGCCGATGTGGTGAAACACGCCACGCAGCAGCGATTCCGTATCATGGCTTATGTCGTCGAAGAAGCAGATGTGCAACTGGCTTGCGTCGAAACATTCCAACCAGTTGTCGACGATCGTACTGTAGTTCAGCCTTACCCTGTCCAGTACCCGGTAGACCTCCTGCGGTTCGATCTCCGACAATCGGCGTTCGCCGTTGCGCAGCAGTGCTGTGCTTGCCTCCGACCAAGCCCGGTCGATGGGGTTACGCAGGATAAGGACCAGCCGAAGTTGTGGCATCAAATCGTGAATCAATCGGATACGGGATTTCGGCAGACTGCAATAGTGAGGTGATTTTTCTCCCTTCACCCGGTCGCCGGCATCCCGGAACAGGGCCGCGTACGTGGACAGCGGCCGATGGAAGTATTTGCTGAAATATTTGACTTCGCCCGACTGTTCGCCGCGCGCCATGTAGACTTGCGGATGCCTTGCCATCCGGCTCGCCAGCCACCATGTGCCCGACCTGGCCGCGCCGACGATGAGAAAATCCGGCAAGGTCAGGGTGCTCAGCGATCGCAGTCCGGACCGATACAGTGACTTATCCAACCAGCCTACGGCGGCCCGGCTTCGTCGTCTTATTTGCTGCAGCACATCGTGCTCGTGGGTGTTGGTTCGACACATAACTTGCCACAAACCGGACCGAGTGGAAATCCGCTGCTCCCAGCGATGACTGCCGCTCGCCTGTTGCGCACGGTCGGGGGAATGCGGCGTGGGCGCCCTGCCACGCCGTGTTTACCGCCCACGCACTGCAGCGGGCGCCGGCCGCCGGAGTTCTGCCTCCAGATCGCCGATGAGTGTCTGCGTCACCGCTTTCAGCGAACCAGTTTTTTGGAAGGTCTCGCGCTGACGTGCGTAGCTCAAGCCCCGGCGGCAGTGCTCCTCGAACCGGCTGAAGTAGGCGCTTTGTCCAAGCTCCCGGGCTACAGGCCCCGTTTCCTTGAGCACCTCCGCCAGCAGTGTCCGCAACGGTGTCAAGCCGCCGTTACGATCATTGATGTAACGGGCCTCCAGCCCCAGCAGCGAGGCCTGAAAGTGATTGTGTTTTTCAATCCACCAATGGCCCGGTGCGGGGAATCGCCAGGAACTGTTCGTGGTTTTCCTGCGGCGCAGGTAGTGCACCAGGCAGCGCACGAATCCGGCCAGCGCCAGCGCGGCGCCCACCGTCGGTTGCGCGTCCATCACTCTGACCTCGAGCGTCCCTAGGTGGGGACGCGGGCGTATGTCCCAGTGGATGTCGTGGATGGATTCGAACACGCCAGCCCGGTGGGTCATCGTATAGAAATCGGAAAAATCGCGCCAGTTTTCAAACGATGGGGGAATTCCGTAACTTCGAGTGGCCGCCAATATACGGTGTCGATAGGCCACATAGCCGGTGTCGTAGCCGCGCCAGAACGGTGAACTGGCGGACACCGCGATCAACAAGGGGAGCAAGGCTTTGAGTTCACGCATGATGCGGATTGCCTCGTCGCCGGACACCATGCCAATGTGTACGTGAGTCGCGAACGTTATCTGGGTCCGGCACAGATGTCCCGAGGTCTTCTCGATCCGCAAGTACCGGGGTATCGGGGTAATCAGTGCCAGTGACTCGCTGAATGGGTGGGTTCCCGCGCTGCACAATGCCATCCCGAGTCGATTGCAGGTGCCATGCAGCTCCTTTACCAGGGACAGGAAGTGGGTTTCCAGCGCTTCGAGGTCATCACAGATCGTTGCACAGACCTCGACAGTGTTTTGAATGAACTCCGGTTTGATGTACGGATGATCGGGGTAGAGCTGGATCAATGGGAGGATGCCGTCAACGAGGTCCAAGGTAACGGGGTCGAGCAGCTGAAACTCCATCTCCATGCCGATCGATGTTGGGCTGGAAGGCGCGAACTTGACGGCCGCGGTCATTAGCGGTGTTGTCGCGACGCCTCGCGGACCACTTCGTCAAAGTACGCTGCACCGACATTGAGCACCCGCTCGTCGACGTTGAAGGCGGGGCTGTGCAGCGGGATGTATTCCTGTGACACCGGCCTAGCCCCGAAGCGCACGTAACACCCTGGAATTTCGTGCAGGTAATAGGCGAAATCCTCCGAGCCCATGCTGGGGTGGTCGATTTGCATGAGCCCCTGCTGACCGACCACCTGACTTGCCGCCCGATGGGCGACATGGGTTTCGTGAGCCGTGTTTACGACGGGTGGGTAGCCCTCTTCGATAGTGACGGTGATGTCGGCGTTGTGCAGCTCGCCCAAGGCGCCCGCCATGCGGGCTAAGCCATCGTGAAGGTGTCGGCGCACCAGGGGCAGAGTGCTACGGATCGAGCCTTCCAGCAGGGCCTCCTCGGCGATTACGTTGGGGGCGCTGCCGGCCCGGACCGTACCGATTGTGACCACCGATGGGTACACCGGGTTGATCTCCCGCGACACCAGTGTTTGGATAGCGGTGATGAGCAGACCGGCGACGACGACCGCGTCGGTGGCCTCGTGGGGCCGCGCACCGTGGCCGCCCTGTCCATGAACCTGGATTCGGAAGCGGTCCGACTGTGCGGTGATGGTCCCCTCCGCGACCATGATTTCGCCAACCTGGTAGTGGTGGGTGACGTGACCGCCAAAGATACCGTCGACGCCGCGAAGCGCTCCGGACCGGATGATCACCCGCGCACCACCGCCGCGCTCCTCCGCTGGTTGAAACACGAACAACACGTGGCAGTCGGGAGGTTTGGCTTTCAGTAAGGCCGCGGCGCCGAGGACCATCGCCATATGTACGTCGTGGCCGCAAGCGTGCATCTTGCCTTCGATGGAGGAGGCAAAGGGTAGGTCGGTGTTTTCGGCCCCCGGCAATGCGTCCATCTCTGCTCGCAGCGCAAAGGTCGGGGCCGCCACCGAATCGGTCGGCAAGCGGCCGATGACCCCGCCGCCGGTGCCGGGGTACCCATAGGCAAGCCCCAGGCGATCCAGTTCCTGCATGATCACCTGTGCGGTTCGTGACTCTTCGAAGGCCAGTTCGGGGTGGTGGTGGAAATCCCGTCTCAGCTCCACCATGCGGCTAAATACGGTCTCAGCATACTCGATCTGCGCCATTGCGGCTCCCCCCGCCGAAGTACCCCGCCCGCGCAACGGCGCGGTGTGTGCCTGGGGCGTGGAAACACTATGCCGCGGCAGCGCGGGCGTCGTCCATGACCTGGGTCATGCAGCGGCCGCCGCAGCCGCCCCGGTGTGAAGTCGATGTGGAGATGCTTGCCGTGGGACCGTTCGGCAGCGGGGACCACCGACGCTCGAGTGATGCGAGCCTACACGACCGCCGTTGTGGGCGGCGTGGCCGAGCTGTCGGGGGATGTTTCACGCGGGCCGATGCCGGCGGCCAAGTCCAACCACGCCCGGGTCAGCGCATGGTCCGTATCCGTGAGCCGGTCGGTGATGGAAAAGTGGTGTTCGCCGCCCACCTCTAAGTATCGCGTGTCCAGGCCGGTGGATGACAGCCGCCGGGAGAATTCGGCGGACTGCTGGATCCAAAGTGCGGGCTCCTCGCCGCCGACGGCAACCAGGGCGGGACCACGGGTCGTCGGCGCCAGAAACATCACGCTATTGCGTTCGGCGGCATCAGGTGTGAGTTGGATCTCCTGGTTCACCGACAGGCGGGGCACCGACGTGAGGTCGTACACCCCGCTAATCAAGGTCGAGGATTTAATCACATCTGCCGGCAGTCCGTCTCGCCCCCAGTCGTGGCACAAACCCATCGCCGCGAGGTGTGCGCCCGCGGAGTGCCCCGACACGCTGATGCGCTGGGCATCGCCACCGAAGCGCTGGACATTGTTAAAGACCCAGGCGATGGCTGCCCGAACCTGTTCGACCACCACGTCCACGGTCACCGTGGGACACAGATCGTAGTTCACCAGGATCGCCAACACGCCCGACTCGACAAGGGGTTGAGCGAGCTCAGCGTAGATCTTTTTGTCCAGCCCGCGCCAATACCCACCGTGTATGAACACGTGTACCGGCGCATTACCCGTGGCTGTGGTGTAGATATCTAGGGACTGCAACGGCCCATCTCCGTAGCGGACATCAAGCCTTGCATCCAGTCGCTGAATCACCGCCCGGCTTCGCGCCTCGGCCCGGTCCAGATAGGCCTGGAAATCCGGAACCGCAGCGCGCGGGTTCAGCTGCGTCTCGAGGTCGTCAACTATTTGCGTGCCCATGAGTTGCCACCACACCTCGCTATGTCTTCAAATAGGGTCTCAACACGAATTATCTCACCCGCTAACGAGTCATGGCCATTCATTTCGCTGCCGAGGAATTGCAATCCCGTCGCGGCGCCGTTGTCCGCGAACTCAAGACCGGTGGGTTCGATGGTCTGCTCATGTTTAGGCAGGAGAGCATGTACTATCTCACCGGATTCGACAGCTTCGGATATTGCTTTTTTCAATGCCTGTACCTGGGTGCGGACGGCCGGTTTTTTCTGATGACGCGGGCGCCGGACCTGCGCCAGGCGCGCCATACGTCGGTCATTGAGGACATCCGTGTGTGGGTCGACGCGGCCGATCAAGATCCGGCGGTGGAACTGCGGGAGGCGCTCGCGGAGTACGGCTGCCGGGGTGCACGGCTCGGTGTCGAACTCGCCGCCGCCGGTCTCAGCGCCGCCGCCGGACGAATGCTGCAGAATGCAATGCAGGAATTCTGCGAGCTGGTCGATACCTCGGATCTGGTCGACCGATTGCGTGCGGTTAAGGACCCGGCCGAGCTCGCCTATGTACAACGGGCGGCGGAACTAGCCGACGACGCGCTCGATGAAGCGCTATGCAACAGCGCGCCGGGCGCCTTCGAAGGCGACATCCTGGCGGCGATGCAGGCTGCGGTTTTCCGTGGAGGTGGCGACCCCCCGGCCAACGAATTTATCATCGGATCCGGCCGGGACGCCTTGTTGTGCCGGTACGCATCCGGCCGCCGTAAATTAAGCGCCATCGATCAGATAACGTTGGAGTTGGCCGGTGTTTACCGTCGATACCACGCCTGCCTGATGCGGACCTTGTTGATCGGTGCCGCATCCCGGGCGCACGAGTCCATGCACCAGACCTGTGTGGAAGCGATGGAGACATGCCGCGCGGTGTTGACGCCCGGGCGGCCGGTCGGTGCGGTCTACGACGCCCACGCGCGGGTTATGGACGCGGCGGGTTACCGGCGCCATCGCTTGAACGCGTGTGGCTACGGGCTCGGCGCGACCTACCCGCCGTCTTGGATGGACTGGCCGATGTTTTACGCCAGTAACGACGTCACCGTCGCACCTAACATGGTGTTCTTTTTGCACATGATCCTGATGAACAGCGATACGGAGTGCGCCATGACGCTCGGTCAAACCGTAGTCGTAACGGAGTCGGGCAATCAGCCGCTCAGCCGACAGCCTTTGGATCTTATCGTCAAGCGCTGACGAACCGGGCCCGGTTTAACCCGCACATTGCGCCAGTCGGCTACCGGCCTTGAGCTCACTGATTGAAAGATTGTTTACACATCTCGGATTCGCCCTGCTTGGCCCGGGCACGTTCTATCTACGGCCGGTGTCCTATCCGGGCTCTGGCTGGTCCAGGCACGCCGGAACTTGGACTTCACTCAAGCCACAGCTACGGCTATGGCTTTCGCTCCAGTCCGGCGTTCTTACCGCCCTTGTCCCGCGCCAGCTTCCCGGATACTGGTGCAATATGCGGGTTAACGCTCCACTCAGGGAGCCCGCCTCAGGGGTGGGCTTGATCTTGGCGGCGCCGCCTTGTTGGGAGTACCTGGGGGCAGCGCACCTTCGGCCAGGGCCTTCAGGTACTGATAGAGCCGATCGATGTTAGGAACCACGTGGGGATCATCCCTCAGTTTGGGCATGATGCCGTTGTCTCCCCGGTGACCGTGCATGATCACATAGTGCACACCGTCGTAGTCCACCGTGCCGTTCAGTGAGCCGATCAATCCAGGCGTGTCACCCGTCCCCCGGGCGCCCGCCCCATGACATTCTGCGCAGTGAGTCGAATAGATCTGCCATCCCCGGTAGGTCCCATCGTCCACCGTACAGCGGGTCGCGTCCGTCGCTGCGCGCGGGCACGTCACGATGTAGTCGGGGACCATTGCACTCGTGATTCCGGCCGGCCGTTCAGCATGTGCGAGCACAGCCACGAGCACCGCACCGCAGCACAGCCCAATCAGTAGTCGCTTCATCTGTTCGTTCCCGTATCAGCCACCAGCCGCAGTCAGTATTGTTTTGAAATTTCTAATTCGTCAATCGACCATTGTTAGACAATATTTCATCGGGGCGCCGAATCTTGCTACGGTAGCGGAATCTCGTTCACTTTCTTCGGTATGTGATAGCCGCGTTGGACCGCCGGCCGGCCGGCGATGGCGAGGTACCAGCGCTTCAAGTTGGGGTAGTCGTTCAAGTCCATGGTTTGCCATTCGAAGCGGGAAATCCAAGGCCACGTGGCCATGTCGGCGATTGAATAATCGTCGACGAGGTATTCGTGGTCGGCAAGCCTGCGGTCCAGGACGCCGTAGACACGCGCGTTCTCCTTGAGGAAGCGCTGTTCGGCGTAATCGCACCGCCCCGGATTGAACTTTACGAAGTGGTGAGTCTGGCCCAACATGGGTCCGACGCCGCCCATCTGAAACATCAACCACTCGATGACCCGCCAGTAGGCCTCACCGGTGGCCGGCAGGTAGCGGCCCGCCTTGTCGGCCAGATACATCAGGATCGCCCCGGATTCCATCATCGCCATGCCGGTGTCGTGATCGAAGATACCGGGAATTTTGTTGTTGGGGCTGATCCTCATAAATTCCGGTCCAACCTGATCGCCCTTGGTGATGTCGATGGCCGTCACCCGGTAGGTCGCCGCAATCTCCTCCAACATGATCGAGACTTTGCGTCCATTCGGGGTGGTCCAGGTGTACAGATCAATCATGCCGGGGCATCTCCTCAATGTGCGAACCACGGTAGGGACAGCTTGCGCCCAGGCCCTGATTGGGTCGGGTGTTTCGGCGTCGTGGACGGCTGCATTCAGGCACCGTTCATCGCCAGGTCTGCAAACACAAAGCCGTCCCGTTCCGTGATCCCCTGCACCGACACATCGATTTTCGAGGCGAACATCGGTCCATCGAAGACAAAGCTGTGAAATTCACCGTTTTCGCCGCAGGGGTCCACGGATTCCGGCAGGTCTGCCAGGAAGACTTCATCGAATTCCCGCCCGGCAAATGTGCGCGCCATCCGCGCTGGATCAATGCAGCTTATTTTCGCTCTCAATCCGCTGCCTGTCATCGCCGCCGCCAACTGTGCGGTCGGCTCTCCCCAAAGTGGAAATATCGGTTCGATCCCCGTGTCCCTTAGAGTATCTTCCCGATACGTTCGAACATCCTCGAGAAACAGATCACCGAAGGCGAAGCATTCCACGTTTTCCCGCCTAACTTTGCCGATGAACGACTCCATGGCCTTTTCGTATCGGTTATTACTGGCGGGATGGGGGAGAGGTATGCGGTATAAGGGGAGCCTGGTACTGGCGGCCTGCTGCTCAACCAGGCCGGCGGATACGCCGTGCATGGGGATACGATTGAAGTCTTGGTCAACGGTGCAGAACAGACCGGTGACGTCAAACTTGGCCTGCTGTCGCAACGTGTGCAGCATCCACGCACTGTCTTTGCCGCTGCTCCACGATACTAGTGTCTTTTTGCTCATCCGGCTGTTGGGTGTTCTGCACAACACGTCGTCAGGCATGGAGGAGTGCGGGCATCGGCGTTCCGATCATTCGGCAACCAGTCCGGCGGCGCGCCGCGGCTGCCGCTCGGAACACCAGTCGTCGATAATCCGTTGCACCTGCGACAGACCATCGGTCAGCGCGGCCGGGCCGGGCTGCAGAATGACCGACGACTCGGATACCGGTCCATGACCGCACGCACGGGCTGTAGGGGTCCAAGGTCTGGTCTGATCATGGCCGGTGTCGTCCGACTTGGGCAGCACCCGTTTCAGCGGTCTTCGCTGTTCAGGGGGATGACCTTCCCGGCCTTGGGTGATGTCGTTGCGGGACCGGTCCTTTGCAGGAAGCTTGGTGATACGTTCCACCGCTGACCGTCGTCCGATATTACCGTCACCGTCTTGCGGTTGTACTTGCTCAACACGCCGGTGACCGGCCCTCTGCGGTCCGGAGTGAAGGTCACCCGGTCCCCCACGCTGAATTCGAGCATCTCCGAGTGGGCCCGCATCTGCTCCAGGAACTTCAACCGCTCAACGATACGCCGATTCAGGTCGACGAGTTCCGCTTCCGTAAGTTGATCAATATCGATGCGCATCGCCGTTTCTAAGCCTCCGCCTTTGTCCGCCCCAATCCTACAACGAATGTGCCTCAAGTCGTTAGTACAACCGGCCGTTAGCTCGGCCGATGCGTGAGGAGTCGATGACATCCACCGGAATGCAGGGCTGACGCATAGTCGGTACATTGTTCGCGGTCGATGATCCAGTACCGCAGATTCTTGAAATTCGGTTGATCAAAAATCGAGTTTCCGCTCTGTATAATATCGTTCCCGGTCACCCTAGCAACAGCATGGGATATTACGCCGAGTTGGTCGGCCGTGTACTCGATCTTGATTGGCATCATGTCCGACTTTAGCAGAGCTTTTTTACATTCCTCCGTGGTGTTCGCTGCCCTCCCGTCGTTTGCGGCGCTCAAAATATTGACCCATCAGAACGAACGACAACCACCCGCCGGCAATCGCCGCGAGCAGCGGTAGGGCGAACACAAGGAGCGGTGGCGGCGGCCCGTGGATTGACCTGCCGAACAGGCCCAGAAGCATGAGAATCATCGCGACCACAAAGGCCACCACCGACACCTTGATCGTCACTAAGATCGAGATGAACTTGGCCTTCGGCGTCAGGCCTCTGAATCTCTCAATGGCACGGGTCGGCCAGGCGGCCACGGAGCTACCGCCGGCCACGTGGTGTGACGCCGTACCGGCCCGGCGGCCGGATATCCGGATCAAGAGATCGCAAGGCACGAAAATTTACCGGGTAAAGTCTGCTCATGTCCAAATCTATCAGCGTAGTTGTAATTGAGTCCCCGATGCGGGTGATGTTTGCAGTTATTCGCAGCCTAGAATTGACAGATGAACTTGGCAAGCCATCGGGTCAAGCATTCAGGGCTTGTTCGAAGTCGGCGACGAGGTCATCGGTATCCTCGATCCCGACTGCAATGCGGATCAGCCCGTCGCCGATACCGAGCCGCTGCCGGTCTTGTGTCGTCATACCGGCGTGTGAGGTCGCCGCCGGTCGCGTGACCAGGCTCTCGACTCCGCCCAGGCTCGGCGCCCGGACCGGCAGCCGCAGGCGGTCGATGAACGCGTCCGCCGTGCACACCCCGCCGGCGACCTCGAAGCTCAGCAGGCCACCGCAACCGTCGAACAGAGTTGCAGCGCGGTCATGGTGCGGGTGCGACGGGAGGCCGGCGTAATTCACCTGGATCACCGAGGGGTGGGCCGCCAGGGCTTCGGCGATCGCCAGAGCGTTGCGGTTCTGGGCCCGCACGCGCAGGCCCAAGGTCTTCAGGCCCCTCTGGAGCAGAAAACAGGCGTGGGGATCGAGGCAGCCGCCCAGATGATCGAGCTTGCGCTTCGCTTGTGCGATGACGTCGTGTGCGCCCATGACCGCGCCGGCAACAATGTCCGAGTGCCCGTTGAGATATTTGGTACCGCTGTGCACGACGATGTCATAGCCGTGTTCGTGCGGCCGGAAATTGATCGGCGTTGCCAGGGTGTTGTCGATGATGGTCAGCAGACCGTGGGTTTGCGCGAAATCGACCAGCGCTGTGTGGTCGGCAACGCCGAGCAACGGGTTGGTCATCGTCTCCACGTAGATGGCCCGGGTGGCGGGTCGGAGCCGGTCCGGCCACGACGCGGGGTCGCTGCCGTCGATGAAGTCGTAGTCAATCCCGACATCCATCAGGTCCTCGGTGATGAAGTTATGGGTGCCGCCGTACAAGCAGTCCTGGGCCAGCAAGTGATCGCCGGCGGTCAACACGCTCAACAGGGTCGTCGTGATGGCGGCCATCCCGCTGGACGTGACCAGTGCGGCCTCGGTGCCCTCCGCATCCGCCAGTTTCGCATGGAGCTGGATGTGGTTGGGCGTGTTATTGAGTCGGATGTAGCCCAGATCGTGATAATCGGTGCGGCCCAGGGCTTCGAAGGTGGCGGACTGAAACACCGGCATGCTGACCGCACCAGCAATGCGGGGCTCCGGTTCACCAACGTGGATCAAGCGGGTGTCCAATCTCAGTGCTTTGCGCTTCATGGCTAGTCTATCCCTGCGGATCAAAGTTGCCGGGGAACGGGAACGGCGTTAGGTATTGGGGCGAGGTACGAGGCCGTCAGCGTATTTGTTCGGTGGCATAAATTTTCTCCAGGATTTGCGGCTGGATCAGGGCGTATCCCCGCTGCTGCCAGTGGGCGAGCTCGGCGAAGGCCGACGGCACGATATCGACAAAGTCGTGCAGGTCCTCGGGCCGGTAGTTGAACTCCTGCAGGGACAGTGCGCACACCCGGAACGACACCCCGAGTTCCGAGTAGTAGCGCATGCGCTCGACGGCATCACGGTATTGTTCGTAATTGTGCTTAGCCAGGGTAACGACCTCCACGCCGTGCAGCACGATCACCACGCGGTGGTCGTCCGGCGCATAGTCGTAGGGGTGTTCCGACAGGGGGTTTAACAGGCCACGCACCCAATACAATCCCGCTCCTATGGCCTCGGGCGCGTTGAAATAAAAGTCGAACACGACCTTCTGTGGGGTGTAGGGAGTATGGGTGAGCCGGCCCGCGATGGCGCCGGTGTGCCACACGAGCAGGCAGGTGGTCAGTGTGCCGATCAGGCCACGAGTTGTCTTGCTTAGCATCGTAAACTCTCCGGGCGAGGGCTGCCGTTGTGATGCAAATGTTGTCGCACTTGCGGAAGGCTGTCTATGGCTTCGCCTTCCGGTCAAGGTTGCGCAGTCGCATGAGTTTCTCGGCGATCTTTTGTTCCAGGCCGCGGGGCACCGGTCGGTAGTACCGGCGCGGTGGCAGGTCCTCCGGCAGATAATTTTCACCTGCCGCGTAGCCCTCCGGTTCATCGTGGGCGTAGCGATAGCGTCGTCCGTAACCGAGGTCTTTCATCAGTCGCGTCGGGGCGTTGCGCAGGTGCAGCGGCACCTCACGCGAACCATAGCTGCTGACGTCGTCGGTGGCGGCATCGAGGGCCCGGTACACGGCGTTACTCTTGGCGGCGCAGGCGAGATAAACGATGGCCTGGGCGATGGCCAACTCGCCCTCCGGGCTGCCGAGCCGGTCGTAGGCGTCCCACGCGTTGAGGGCGAGGTGCAGCGCACGCGGGTCGGCGTTGCCGATGTCCTCCGACGCCATCCTCACCACGCGCCGGGCGATGTACACCGGGTCGCAACCGCCGTCGACCATGCGGACGTACCAGTAGAGCGCAGCATCCGGCGACGAACCGCGCACCGATTTGTGCAAGGCGGAGATCTGGTCGTAGAACACTTCTCCGCCCTTGTCGAAGCGCCGGGAGCCGCCACTGATGACCTCACCGACGATTGGGGCGGTCACCACCGGTGACTCATCCCCGGCGGCGGCAAGGTCGACGGCCATCTCCAGGAAATTCAATGCGCGCCGGGCGTCGCCGTCGGCGGCATCGGCGAGCCGGTCGCGGCAGTCGTCGGCAATCTCCACCCCCAATCCACCGAGGCCGTGATCGCGGTCGGCCAAGGCCCGGTCGATGACGCCGCGGCAGTCGTCCCGGTCGAGTGGTTTGAGCACATAGACGCGGGCCCGGGACAGCAGGGCGGAGATGAGCTCGAAAGACGGGTTCTCCGTGGTGGCGCCGATAAAGGTCACGGTGCCGTCCTCGACATGGGGCAGGAAGGCGTCTTGCTGCGCCTTGTTGAAGCGGTGGGCCTCGTCCACGAACAACACCGTGGCGCGCTGCGCCTCGTGCCGGAGCCGTTTCGCGCGGTCGATGGCGGAGCGGATGTCCTTGACGCCCGCCAGCACCGCCGAAATGCGCAGGAATTGAGCGTCGGCGCGTCGCGCGAGCAGCTGGGCCAGGGTGGTCTTACCGGTGCCTGGTGGTCCCCACAGCACCATGGAGTGCAGCAGTCCGCCTTCCAGCGCGCGGCGCAGCGGCTTACCTGCCGCCAACAAGTGCGTCTGGCCGGCGAACTCACCCAGCGCGCGCGGGCGCATGCGCGCGGCCAGCGGGGCGAGTAGCCCGGTTTCAATTGCGGTATCTGGCGTCGTGGCGGTGGGGTCCGGCATGGCCAGGCATTGTCCCAGGCTTGGCCTGGAATGTCAGCGATGGATCCCTCAACGCACCGCTAGTCTGCATATTGCACCAAGGATCCCGGAAGCTGGCGAAGAGATCGGGCGTCTGTACGCCGCGCTGGAACGAAACTCATGGCGAGCTATGGGTTGAGTGAAGCGCTAGTGCAGGCGTTCGAGATCGAGTCAGGGCCGGGATAGGCGATTGCAGAAGCACAAACTGTACGAATCACCTAAGACCGAATCATTGAACACAATCAACTTGATACACCATTATTTCGCCGCCTTGGTGCAATATGCAGACTAGCCCTCGCTGATTGAGCCCGCGGCGTGCAAAAATTTCCGGCGCTGTACGTCCAGGTCGTGGTGGGCGGTCTCGAGTTTTTGGATCAGCGCGGCAATGGCCTCCTCTACACCGGCGTTCAAACCGCGCCGTGCGGCGGCACGCCGCGTGGGCCGCGTCCAGCGATGGACGACGAACGGGACCAGCCAGGCGAGCAGAATCATCAACAGACTGTGTACGGCGAAATCCAGACCGAGAAACGCGGCCGTATCGGCGACGGCGAGCCGGTAGCGCGCCACGGTGTGGTACACGGCCCAGCCGGCGGTGGCCAACGGCAGCCCGTAGAACAAACCCCGCAGGGCGGCCTGGGCCGCCCGCTGCAGCGGTGTGCCGGGCCGGGCCAGCGCCCGCTGCAGGCCGTCGAACGCCGACGCGGACAGATCGTCGTCAGCGTGGGCCAGGCTCGACTCCACAGCCCGGCACACCGCGGTGGTGGCGATGCCCCGTTTCCCCGCCTCGATCACCGTGCGGCTGACCAGGTCGTCGAGCTGGCGACGGACCCGGTCGGAGCACAGGGCGTCCCGGACCTCGCCCAGTGAAAAGGATGGACCGGTGGCGGCAGGCGTGCGGCGGAACCAGCCGGTCCGCGGGGTTCGAAATCGTTCGGCCAGGGCCTCGATCGGCCACTGCAGCCCCTGACCCAGCCGCTCGAGCGTCTGCCGGGCATCGCCGAGCTGCGCGGCCAGGTACGACGCCCAGGACGGCTCGTCCCCAAACTTCGTCCGGAGCTGCTCGGTCAATTGCTCGATGTCGCGCAGGCGGGACAGAACACCGAGCCGTTGCAGCTCCGCCAGTCCGTGCCGTTCGATGGCATTGCGAATGGTCTGCTCGAGCCGATGGAACTCGTCGTCGCCGGGGGGTTCGGTACTGATGGTGGTGATCACGGTGGGCCGTTCGAACCCGGCCTGTACCAGGTCATCCATGAACTCATCGACCTGGGGTTGGCGTCCGAGGTCCCAGTGGTTCATGACGAACAGCCACCGGTGGCGGTGCCCGCGCGCCTTGAGCACCAGCCAGCCCGCGTCGTCCCGATAGCGCTCCGGGCTGACGACGTAGACGATCCAATCAATGTACGGCAGCCAGGCAAAAGCGAGTTTCCTATTGGCGGCCTCGGTGCTGTCCATGTCCGGCATGTCGATCCAGCCCACGTCCCGTTTCGAGTCGTCGTGATGGCGGCAGACGCGGGTCTTGTCAACCGGAAACTCCGCCGGCAGGGAGGCGAGGGCGTGGGATTCGTGCAGGTACAGGGTAATCTCTCGCGAAGTGGGCCGTTCCACGCCAATCCGGGCGATCGGCGCGCCCGCAAGCCGGTTCACCAGGCTGCTCTTACCGACCCCAGTGCCACCGAACAAACCGACAAGCAGCGGTCGCCGTTGTGTATCAACGAACAGATCGTCCGCCGTCGCCCGTTCGACCGCGTTGACCTCGTTAAGATCGGTGTCGTCCAGCCATCCCTGCGCGTGGGCCTCTTGTGCCCAGCGCCGCAGCGTGGTGAAGGCCTCTTGAAGCGGTCGCTCGCTCACAGCACTTCCTTGTCGCGCTCGGCGTCGTCGAGCCGCGCGGTGTCGACGCGGAACAGCCGCTCGTCGTCCAGGCCGTCGGCAAGGGCGGTCAACGGTTGGCGGCAGTGGCTGGACATCACCCGGTCCACCCGCGCGAGCTGGCGTTGCTTCAACTGTGTCTTAACGGTCTCCAGATACGTCCCCACGGCGGTTTCGGCGAGGTACGAAGTGAGCGATAACATCGCTGGTGTCAGCGCCAGTTCGTTGACACCGAGCCCGCCGGTTTTGAACGCTAGGGCAACACCGGCGGCGTCGGTGGTCACCCGCGCCACCCGCAAGCCATTCAGTGTGACCGGGCTTTCCTGGAGCCGGGCGTAGAGGGAGCGCGCGGCGCGCTCGATTTCGGCCTCAAAGTCGTCTTGATAACGCCCAATCTCGGCAACAAACGCCTGTTGGATTTCAGACCCACGCCGATCGTAGGCGTGGCCCAACGCGCTCCACCAGACCGCCGAATGGTCCCGGCTTGCGGCGCCATCGCCGATGGATCTGCGCAGCGACAGCGTCACGTGCTCGAAGCACTGGCGGAGGGTTTCGAGTTCCATGTCCTCCGTTGGCGCCGACGAGGACGAACCGGTGAGGCCGGCAACCAGCCTCCTCAGCGGCCAGGTCAATATCTGACGGGTCCTCAGCAGTGGTTTGGCGATGCCGGGGATCTCGATCAGTTCCAGCAACTGGACCATGGCCTTTTGAAAGGTGCCGTTGTGGATCGAGTGCTCGAGGTACTGATCACGATAACTGTCGATGGCGTCGCCCACTGCGCGTAACACGGCCTGGCGCCACTGCGCTGTGCTGTCCAACTCGGCCCGCACCGGCTCCAGCCAATGGTCCCAGTGTTCGGCAAGCAAGCGGCGCGCGCCGCTGCGGCGGGCGGCGTGGTCTACGCGCCGAAGCCGTCTGGCCACGGTCTGGATCAGCCGCTCGGTCTGGGCGCTGCGCCGCAGCGCTGGGAAGTTGCCGGTGTTCCAGTAGGGTAGCGGGCAGACGGGGACGTTGGTCGGCGAGTAGCGGGACTCCGCGAGGCGACGGCTGACCGCGGCCGACAGCAGGTCCGCATCGGACCCGAGCTTATTGAGGCAGATTACCGTTGGGCGGGCGAGGGGATACAGCAGGTCCATGACCTGCCACACGCTCAAATCGGAGTACTTTTCTTTGCTGACGACGAGCAGTATCAGGTCGGCCAGTGCCGCGACCCGGGCAATCCGCCCCCGGTAGCTTTTTGCGATGTAGGAGTCGAAGTCCGGCGTGTCCCAGACTATGTATCCGGTGGCCGCCAATACCCCCCCGTTGTTCGGTGGCGGCACCGTGTTGAGTTCCGGTTTGGCGTCTGGAAAGAAAGCGCTGACCGTACGGCGCTCCTGTCCGCCGGTGTTAACCGCATACGCCCCGAGCGAGCGTGTGAAACCGGCCAGCGGACTGACCGCGGCGGCTGCCTGGCCGAGTAGGAGATTGACCACCGTGCTCTTACCGGCCTGGGTTGGACCAATGACCACCACATTGAGCGGCATCGAGTCGTAAGGCTGCGACACATCACGGAGGACGCTGGTCCCCAAGTCCAGTGCGTCCAGCGGATACAGCTCCGCGGTGCTCCCCGCGTGGTGCCGGTAGGTCGCGTACAGATGCTGCAGGAAATCGTGGAGGTGGGCGGCGGCGTCCTTGTTTGGCAGCATGGATACCGGAGCGGGTTAGGGGTCAGATTGAGGCGAATCGCGGGCGGTGTATGGGCACTCGAAGCAAAGTCGGCCTCCGTGCCGGATGCCGCATTCAAATCGGTTGCTGACGGTGGGCAGGCGGGTGAAACCGGCGTGTCGCGACGAGGTACTCCGCTTTGGTCACGACACCATCGCGATTCAGGTCCAGCAGTCCGTACTCGACCCAGTAACCGCCACCACGGGCTTGTTCGTGTTCTTGGTGGGTCAACAGTCCGTCTCGATCCAGGTCGATGCGATCGAACAGGCGGGAGGCAAAGGCCTCTATCGCCCCCGTATCGAACCCCTGGGCGCCCGCAGCCGGGCCGATTATCAGTCCGAGTGCGGCGGTCAACAGCATCAAGATGTATTTGGTCAAGGGATGTCAGCTCTTGCGGCCATCCGGCATTATAGGCCAGACCGCACCGTGCGGTTAAGCAATGGTTCAACGGCTGCTTGCCGGGGCGTGGCGGGCCGCGCTACTTCGGTCGATGATCGGACAAGGGGGTGACATTGTCGGTGCCGGAGTTCGGGCCCGTGGCGGCGGTGCGGTGCCAATACCGGGGCGCCCACTCCTTGAGCGGCAAGGTGCTGCGCGTCCCCAGGCTGTCGTAATTGTCGTCCAGCCACGCGTCGGTTCTGGCGCGACCCAGATCCCGCAGACGGGTCAGGAACGGCCACGCAGTGTCGTACTTGGTGTGCACGCCATAGCGTTTCATCTCATCTTCGGCGTGTACCAGGTGAAAGTAAGTGCGGTGAAATCTAGGATCTTTCACCACCCCGGCCTCTATCAGCCGCGTGATTTCGGCAATGTGACGGATCTCCCGCATGAGGTTTGAGTTGAAGGTGATTTCGTTCAGTCGATCAGCGATGTCCTGCGCCGTCATTGGTATCCGTTCCCGGTGGGTGGGGTTGATCTGGACAATCAGCACGTCGTTGGCCTGGCAGTCGTTCACCAGGGGCTCAAGCACCGGGTTTCCGGTGTAGCCGCCGTCCCAGTAATAGTCGCCGTTCACCTGCACGGTGTGGTGAATCTGGGGCAGACACGCGGAGGCCAGCAGCGCGTCCACGGACAACTCCTGGTTGGTAAAAATACGCAGGCGGTTGGTGCGCACGTTGGTCGCGGAGATGAACAATTTGATGGCCGAGCAGCGTTGCAGGCACTCGAAATCTAAGGTGTTGGCCAACACCTTGCGTAGCGGATTAATGTTGAACGGGTTCAGCTGATAGGGAGACGCGACATAGGACAGGATGTCCAACCAAAACGACAACGGCGACCGGTCCGGCCCGAGTGGATTCAACAGCCCGGACCGGTAGGGATTGAACGAGCCGTAGGCGCTCATCGCCCGCCAGAACGCATCCAAGGACCGGATTGCGCCGTCCCGGCCGTCCTGGGTGTAGCCGTCGGCGAGCACGGCGGCGTTCATCGCGCCGGCGCTGGTCCCGCTGATCCCCTCGATGGTAATCCGTTCGTCCTCGAGTAACCGCTCCAGGGCGCCCCAGGTGAAGGCCCCGTGCGAACCGCCGCCTTGCAGGGCAAGCGCCAGATTTTTTACCTTCAAAGTCGTGTCTCCAACCAGAAACAGGAGGCGCGTGTGGCGCCGGTCCCGGTCACAGCCGAGGCCGTGGTCGGCGGAATGCCTGGGAGACAACATACCACATCAGGGGCCCCCAACCGACGGCTGGCGCTTCCCGCTCACCATTGTCGAGGCGTATTGGTCGTTGTCCTGTCCCTTGAGTCTGGGATCGTTTTCGAAGTCATCCTCGATCAGCACCTTGCGGCCGCGGTAGCCGCCGGCCGGTGTAGATCGGATCGGCTCAAGAACGCGTGAGCTTTATGCGGCACGCATAGGAGTGGGTGCCCGCCTGTTCCTCGGTGCGGACCACGCGGCCCTGGAACCTGAGAAGGACCTCATCGTGCGCGCCCTCCTCGATTTCGCCGTGGATCGTGCTGCCGATCTGCAGCGGCTGAGCGGTCTGCAACAACATACCGGAACGGCTCATATTGACCACCACGCCGCGGGAGACGACCTGTCCGCTGTCCAGACGATAGCGAAACCGTGCGCCGATCGGCCAGCGCGGTGCGTTGCGTTGCTCGGTCATGATGGTCTCCCTACTGGTGCCATATACTAGGCTTCCCCTCGCCCCGGCAGGCGGCTCTCGTTGCAGACAAGTGTAGCAGCGCATCAAGAATCGTCCGACCTACCACCGTCTGAGTACCGCATTCAGAGCCGAACAAGGCTATAATCGGCGCCGGTCAGCACACGGAGAACTTTCATGCCGACGTACGATTACCGCTGCGCCGCGAACGGGACGGTGCACGAAGTGCAACACTCCATACACAGCAAGCTGCGCTCGTGGAAGGAGTTATGCGATGCGATGGGACGCGATCCGGGCGACGTACCCCTGGACGCGCCGGTCGAGCGACTGATAAGCGGTGGCAGCTACGTGCGCAGCGACGCCCTAAAAAATCCCGAATTACCGGCCTGCGGCGCTGAAGGGGCCTGCGGTGGCGGGATGTGCGGGATCGGCTGATGCAGTGGGCCATGACCTGTAACTTTTAGGGGGAAGAGCCGATGAGGAGATTTGCGTCGAAGTATGCCGCGCTGGCTGGTGCGCTGGCCGTCATGTTGTGCGGGGCATCCAGCGCCGCCGCCGAGGAGGCGCCGGTCACGCTGCCGATTCAGCGCTTGACCCTGGACATGGCGGCCAAGGCGGCCATGGCGGTGATCGAGGACTGCCGGAAGCGGGGCCTGAACATCACGGTCGCGATCGTTGATCGCGGCGGCCGCGACCAGGTGGTGTTTCGCGACACCCTGGCCATGCCGCTCACGGTGGAGGTCGCCAGGCAGAAGGCCTATGCGGCGATGAACTTCAACACCCCGACCTCCCAACTCGAAAAGCGCTTCACCTCGCCATTCTCGCCCGGCAAGGTGCAGGGCATCGTCTTGTCCGCCGGTGGTATCCCCATCGAGGCCGGCGGTACGATCATCGGCGGCATGGGCGTCAGCGGCGCCCCGTCCGGCGTGACCGACGAGGAGTGTGCCCAAGCCGGATTGGCCGCCATCGAGACGGACCTGGAAATGTCGATGTAGGGCCCCGCCCCCGAACGGAATCCACCGCCTGGCAACCTAAGGTCGGTGTCTGATTGACTGGCATATCCCACTCATCCGTCTATATTTTTAGATATAGACTGACGAATCAAATGGGTGGGGTAAATGGAGTCGAGCAGACGCAAGACCGCTGAGTCGGGTGGTGGCTGCGCGCGTGCCGTTCGTGTGCTGGCCGCGGCGTTGACGATTACAATAGCGGTCATTCCGGTGCGCGCCCAGGTGCTGGGTGCCTGTGTGGGGGCCTTCGGCGGGGGCAGTTGCACCGCGAACGACGTCCGCATTACCGGTATCGCCGTGGTCAAGATCCTGGACGGCTGCGTTAACACCGCCGATGAGGCCACCTTCGACATCACCGCGTCGGTGGAATCGGGTATGCCCGACCGCTACGACATCGGCTTGTGGATCGCCACCGAGGGTGTGTCGGCGCTGACCGGCACCGAGTGCCTGCACGACTGGTTGCCGGTCACCGACCCCACCGTGTACGAGGACCGAGAGCTGGACACGACCAACAACCTGGACGTGTGCGGCGACGTCGGCGATAGCCAGATTTATCTGCGCGGTATCTCAAACGTTACGGTCTCCTGCGACGACATCGATCCCACCAACGGCCTGCTCGAATTCGCCACCTGCACGAGCTGGAGGCAAACGGCGGACGAGCTCGACTGCAGCGCCGTGACGGACACCGTGCCGGGCACCTCGTCGAAGTGTAACTGTGACGATGGGGTGCCCTCAGGCGTCTCGGTGCCCGAACTCAGTCTCACGAAGTCCTGCGCGCCCGATCCCATCGTGCCGGGGGGGACGATCAGCTGCGTGGTGACGGTCACCAACTCCGGCGTCGGCGCCGCGGACCGGACGGTCTTCGAGGACGATTACCCGCAAACCTACGGAACCCCCTCGTCGATCACCACCAGCCAGGGCAGTGCCATCGACGACGGCGACATCATCGCTTTTGATCCGGGTGTGATCGCGGGCGGGACTTCGGTGACGCTGTCGTACGACTTCGACGTCTTCGACGCCTCATCATTGCCGAACGGCTGGAACACCGACACCTTCACCAACACCGTCAAGACCTTTTACATCAACGACGACCTGGTGCCCATTGAGCAAACCCTGACCGCCAGCGAGACGACCACTGTCCCGGTCGAACTGCGCTCGTTCCGCGCCGACCCGGATCGGGTCACCGGGGAGACCCTCTTCACCTGGTCCACCGCCACCGAGGTGGCGAACCTGGGTTTCAATCTGTATGCCGTCGCCGGCCGGGCGCTGCTCCGCCTGAACGATTCGTTGATCCCGTCGTCGGTGATCGATTCAACCGAGACTGCCCACTACCGCTTTACGGCCTACGGTTCCGGTGCCCGGAAATTCGTCATCGAGGACGTGGACACCCGGGGACGCACCACCCGCCACGGTCCGTTCCTGGCCGCGCGGACTTATGGCACGGAAGCCGGCCAGGTCGATGCGATCGATTGGCCGGCGATAGGCCGCAAGCATAAGGCGAAACGCTCGAAACGCGAGGACGGCAAACGCGAGCGTCTCCGCCAGGCAGTATCCAACCAGCTCGCCGGCAAGCAGGGCAAATCCGCGCGGTATGGGGGGCGACCCGCAGCCGAGCTGAAAATCATCGTCCGGCAGGACGGCGTTTACCGGTTGAGTGACGCCCAGCTCCGCGACGCGGGCTTTGACGTCCGTGGCGTCAAGGCCGACCGGCTGGCGTTGACCCTGGATGGCGAGCCGGCGCCGATTTTCGTCGGTGGGCTCCGCAAGAACGGGCGCTTCGGGCGAGCTTCCTTTGTCGAGTTCATCGGCGAGTCCCGCGACACGCTGTACACCGATGCCAACGTCTATGTGATGTCGCTGAATGCGGGCCTGGCCCGGCGGGTGGCGCGCTCGAGCGCCCGTGTCTCCGATGGGGCCGAGCCGGAACCGTTCTACATGCACACTGTGACCCATGAGAACCGGAGGGTCTACAGTCCTGCGGCGCCACGCGGTGATCCCTGGCTCGACAGATATCTGCAGGCCGTGGCCGGTCCGGTGGCTCACGTTGCCGAAGTGCAGGTCGACCAGCTCGATCGCCGCGCCGACCAGCCGGTGACGGTCTCCGTCGACCTCTGGGGGGTGACTGACTTCCCCGTGAAGCCGGACCATCATGTGCTGGTGGGGGTGAATGGGGCCACGCTGGCCGACGACGAGTTCGAAGGCTCGATTGCGCATTCGGTGGTTCACACCGTTAGCACCGACCGCATCGAGGAGGGCACCAACGAAATCTGGATAGAACTCCCTCACGACACCGGCGCACTGGCCGACGTGGTTGCCCTGGATCGCTACGCGTTCACCTATCCGCGCCGTTTCGTGGCCGTGGATGACCGCCTGACTTTTCGTTCCGCCGGCCAGTCGTTTCGGGTGAGCAGTTTCTCGACGCCTGACATCGTGGTCTACCGCGAAGCGGACGACGGCGCGGTGACGCGCCTAGAAGGGCTCTCGGACGGCAGCGGCGGCGGTGGGTATGCGGTGCGTTTCGCGGGGGCGGCGTCGCGCTCCACCTACCACGTGTTCGGCGCCGACGCGCTGCAAACGCCGGAACTGGAGCTCGCGGACACGCCCGGGAAACTCACGGACCACGCCGCCGAGTATCTGGTGATTGCTCATCCCGACTTCATCGGCCCTGCGTTGGACCGCCTGGTTGCGGCACGGCGCCGGACCGAATTATCCGCGGCGGTGGTCGATGTCGAAGACGTGTACGGCGCCTACGGACACTTCATCGTCGACGCCCAGGCCATCCATGACTTCATCATGGATGCGGTGGCCTCGGGCACCCGGTATGTCCTGCTGGTCGGGGGCGACAGCTACGATTACCGCGATTATCTGCACAGCGGGTCGATCAGCTTTGTCCCCTCTCTGTACCGCCAGACCGGGGCGCTGGTTCGTTACGCGCCGGTCGACGCGCTGTACGGCGACGTCGACGGCGACGAGCTGCCCGATATCCCGGTCGGCCGGCTGCCGGTGCGGACCGTTGACGAGCTCGATGTGCTGGTGGAGAAGATATTGGCCTACGAGGCACAGGACAACGGGCGTACCGTGGTCCTGGCGGCGGACAAGTACGACGAATCGTCGAGTTATTCATTCGCCGGTGACAGTGAACGCCTGGCTTCAGCGTTCCTCGACGCCGGCTGGGATCTGGCCAGGGCCTACATCGACGGTCCCTTCGGCATTGGTGTGGAACCGGCCCGTGACTTGCTGGTCGATGCGATCAACCACGGGATTGCAAGTAAATCATTGGACGGCACCACGGTACACAGTGGCGGGGTCGGGTTGGTGATGTACAGCGGCCACTCGGGGCCCAATGTGTGGACCTTCGACGGTTTGTTCAGCAGCCGGGATGCGCTCGAGCTCACCAACCGCGAGCACCCCACGGCCGTGATTCAACTGGGGTGCTGGAACACCTACTATGTCGCGCCAACGGAGGACACCCTCGCGCATAGTTTCATGCTCAACCGGGAAGGTGGTGCGGCGGCCGTGCTCGGTTCGAGCACCCTCACCGACGCCGATGCGGAACGGCGATTCGCGATGCTGCTGCAACGCGAACTGCTGGACTCCCCGGGCGCTGTGGGTGATGCGGTGGTCAACGCCAAACGGCGCCTGGCCGCGCTGCATCCCGATCAACTAGACGTGATCCTGGGCTACACCTTGCTCGGGGATCCGGCTGCACGGATTGCCGCCCCCGCGCGTCGATAGATAGCCAGACGACTTGACTGCGCCTCCGTTCCCGCGGCGGCGATAGAAGGGTTGGCAATCCGAGCAAACCGGGACCGGACCCATACACTCCGGCCCCAATTCTTCTCTCGAGTGAAGGCCAGGCGCAGGTGCGTGAGGATCTATCAGGGGGGATAGGTGTGTCCTTGAGCGCATAGTGTCACATCGGCCAGTGATCGAAATCTTTATCTAACGTTAATTGTTAGTTCCTCTATTCACCGTGTTGTGAGCTGTTCGGGTCAGGCACTGCCTGGTGCGAAATTTAAGCTGGATGCCTGAAACCCCTGCCTGTGCCGGGTTCAGCGTCGGTTCAGGCGTGATTCAGCGCCGATTCATTGCCGGTGCGCTAGATTGGCTCCCGAGTGAAACCACGGCGCGTGCGTTGCGCGCCCATTCAGGAGTCAGACTGCCATGAAAATCGTCGCCCTACGTTTGTTGCCTTTGCTCGGCATAATGCTGATCGCCACCGGAACGGTCCAGGCGCGACCCGCGGACCGGGACATTCCCTGGGGACTATTAGACGCCGCCGACAACTTCGCACAGGCCACCGGGAACATGCACCACCTCCTTCGCCATGCGGCAGGCCGTTCGCCCGCCACCCGTGCCGCGCGGCGGTTGGTCCGCGCCGCCCGCCACTACCGGCGCGCGGTGGAGCGTGGTCGATCCTGGCGGCACCTTCGTAAACGCTTTGAGGACTTGAGGTATGACCTGCGGGAATTCCGGCACGAGTACCGGCACGCCGATGTGCCGACTAGCCGCCGCCACCATCGCGCGCGGCGCCGGCTGAAGCGCGCATTCGATGACCTCCGGGTCGCGCTGCACCAGGCGCGCCACGACGCGCATCGGTATGGAGAACGCCCGGCTCACGGCGGACAACGGTGGCGTTGGCGGCACCGGGGCGCCGCTGAAATCGATCACGGGCCTTAGCCCGCCCATTGCGCCAAGGATCCCGGATGATGGCGAAGGGGTCGGATGTTTGAGTCCTCCTGCCGTGCGGGGACCAGCGCCAGTGCCGGCTTTCGAGATCGAGCCGACGTCGGGCCAGCCCCGCGACGTCACTGCTGGGCGGTGAGGACCTTGGACAACCGATACTGCTTGACCGGAATCGTCGTCGCGTGCCTTGGCGCGATATGCGGGCCGGCCCGCTCGATGTGAGGGTGTTCGTGCTATAAACTTTGCCGGTGCTGCACACGAGCGCCATGGCCGATCAAACGCGGGCTTATCTTTACGCGGCCGCCGCCGTGTTGTTGTGGTCTACCGTTGCCTCGGCCTTTAAGATTTCGCTTCGCTATCTCGAGCCCGTCCAGCTGCTGTGTTTCGCAAATGTGGCCTCGGTGCTTACCCTGTTTGCCGTGCTGGTCGTGCGCAGGCGGTTGTCTGCGTTGACCGGTGTCGGCCGCGTCGGTTTGTTGCGTTACGGTGTGCTGGGAATCCTGAACCCGTTTCTCTACTATCTGGTGCTGTTCGAGGCGTACGATCGCTTGCCGGCCCAGGAGGCGCAGCCCCTTAACTATACGTGGGCGATCACGCTGTCGCTGTTGTCGATTCCACTGTTGAAACAACGCATCAGTGCGACGCAGTTCATCGCAATCGGGGTCAGTTACTTAGGGGTCCTGGTCATCTCGACCCAAGGCGATGTGTTGTCTCTGCACTTCAGCAACGCCACCGGTGTGGCTTTGGCGCTGCTCAGCACGGTGATCTGGTCCGTGTACTGGATTTACAACACCAAGGACAAACAGGACCCGGTAGCGGGTCTGTTTTTCACTTTCCTGTTTGCCGTACCGTTTACCTTGACGGCGGCCGCGATCCTCACCGGTTTCCGGGTCCAGAATTGGGCTGGACTGCTCGGCGCGGCGTATGTCGGCTTGTTTGAAATGGGAATCGCTTTCGTACTGTGGCTAAAGGCTCTGCGTTTGTCGGAGAGCACGGCTCAGGTTGCCAACCTGATCTTTTTTTCACCGTTTCTGTCTTTGGTATTTATTCACTATCTGGTCGGCGAGGCTATTCTTGCGTCAACCTTTGTGGGCCTGGTGTTTATCGTCGCCGGCAACGTGCTGCAGCAGTTCGGCCGGGTGAGGACGGTGCCGTCGGATCGTGGACGCTGAGACATCGACCCATTATCCTTTCGGTCCCCGGCGCCGCTTGTCGGGTATTGACGACGTGGTTTCAAGCCGGTCTCCGGCTCGCAACAGCCGGTGACTTGCGCGCCTCGCACGGAATGTTTCCCGTAGAGTTCCATTTGGTCGTTGCGGTAATAAAATGAGACACTGACCTGGTAAAAACAAGAAAGGCCGCGGCCGTGAAAATAACCGTTGACGAGTTCAGCGCGTGGAAGAACAAGCGCATTACACTGTTGGGGATGTCGGGGGTCGGCAAAACCTGTCTGTCAAACATGTTGAGGCGCCACGATTGGTTTCACTATTCCGGCGATTACCGCATCGGTACGCGGTATTTGGACGAGCCGATTCTCGATCAGATCAAGACCCAGGCGATGCACGTGCCTTTTCTGCGCGACCTATTACGCTCCGATTCGATTTATATCGGGCACAACATCACGGTGGATAACCTCGAGCCGGTGTTGGCTTTTGTCGGGAAACCGGGCAATCCGGAACTCGGTGGACTGCCCATCGACGAATTCAAGCGGCGTCAAGCCATGTATCGTCAAGGCGAGATCGCCGCCATGAAGGATGTCCCCGACTTCATACGCAAGGCCCGCGAGATTTACGGATATCAGCACTTTGTAAACGATGTGGGTGGCAGCCTGTGTGAATTGGAAGACCCTTTGGTGATCGATGTGCTGACCGCGCATACGATGATCGTCTATATCCAGGTCGCCGAGGACGACCAAAGCGAGTTGATCAAGCGCGCCGAGGCGGACCCGAAGCCACTTTACTATCGTCCCGAGTTTCTGGACGCACAGTTGGCCGAGTATCTCCCCACATACGGCCTGACGGACACCAACGAGATCGATCCCGACGAGTTTACGCGCTGGGTGTTCCCGAGGCTGTTCCGGGCGCGAATTCCCAGATACGAGGCGATCACGGACCCTTACGGCTATACGGTGTCATCCACCGAGATCTCCATGGTTCGGGATGACAAGGATCTCCTGGCGCTGTTGAAGATTGCCATCGCCCGTAAACAATAGTGTCGTGCCGTCACGGCGACGCAGGTAACGAGGAGGAGCATCCAATGACTGTAAAAGAGGGCTGGCGGGGGCGGTTTTTCGAGGATTTCGAGTTGGGCGACGTGTACCGTCACCCCTTGGGTCGAACGGTCACGACGACGGACAACATCTGGTTCACGCTGTTGACACAGAACACCGCGCCGATTCATTTCGACCACCACTATTCGAAGCAAACCGAATTCGGTCGGCCGTTGGTTGATTCAACCTTTACACTGGCCCTGGTTACCGGACAAAGCGTGACCGACATCTCGCAAAACGTCTTCGCCAACCTGGGATGGGACGAAGTAAAGCTGCCGAATCCTGTGTTCGAAGGCGACACGATCTACTCACAGTCGGAGGTGCTGACCTTGCGGCCGTCGAAGTCGCGGCCGAACATCGGTATCGTGTCCGTCAAGACGACGGGATATAACCAGAACGGTACCGTGGTCATCACTTTCAAGCGTACGCTGATGGTATACAAGCGCGACTTTGCACCGAGCATACCGCGGCACGAACCCGAGGCTCAGCCCGAGTGAACGACGCACGCGGACACCCGGCGGGGGAACTGGCCGGATACTTGTCGGCGCTGTCTTTTGATGATCTGCCGGCGGCCGTGGTCGAACGCGCCCAAGAGTTGTTCCTGGATTGGGTCGCTTCCGCCCTCGCCGGCCGCAACGCCAAACCGGTGCAGGTTATGCAGGCTTTCGCGCGCGCCATGGGGCCGGCGGACGGGCCGAGTGAGATCTTAGTCTCACGGCGGCGCAGCTCTCCGCTGTTTGCCGCCCTGATCAACGCGGCCAGTTGCCACGTCGTGGAACAGGACGATGTCCACAACGGTTCAGTCTTGCATCCGGGGGCGGTGGTGTTTCCGGCCGTTCTGGCGGCCGCCCAGTCCGTCGGCGCAAGCGGGCGCGAATTGATCACCGCAGCAACCGTCGGGTACGAGTCGGGCATTCGCATCGGAGAGTTCCTCGGCCGCAGCCACTATCGGTTGTTTCACACTACGGGAACCGCCGGCACGCTGGCCGCCGCCGCAGCGGTGGCCAGCGTGCTGGGGTTGAACACCACATCGACGCTGCATGCCTTGGGCAACGCCGGCACCCAGGCCGCCGGTTTGTGGGAATTCCTGCGCGAGGGGGCCGACTCGAAGCAACTTCACACCGCTAAGGCCGCGGCCGACGGCCTCACCGCGGCGTATCTCGCGCGCGACGGCCTCACGGGCGCGCATCGCATCCTGACCGGTGAACAGGGCCTGGGGGCCGCGCTGTCTTCGGACGCCGATCCCGGCCGTCTCACCGATCGGCTCGGTCGGCGATGGGCATTGCGCGAGACCTCGTTTAAGCACCATGCTTCGTGCCGTCATACACACCCGGCGGCCGACGCCCTGTTGAGTCTGATGCGAACGCATCAACTGGGCGCCGAAGACATCGCCCGGGTTCGCGCCCGCGTTCACCAGGGCGCGATCGATGTGCTTGGTTCGGTGACCGATCCGCTGTCCGTGCACCAGGCAAAGTTTTCGATGGGATTCGTGTTGGCGCTGATCGCCCGCTACGGCCGTGCCGGCGTGGATGAGTTCAACGACCAGACGCTGGGTGATGCCGGTCTGCGCGAGTGGGGCGCACGGGTCGAAATGATCCTGGACCCGGAGATCGACGCCGCTTACCCGGATCGCTGGCTCGGCCGGGTCGAGGTCGAGACGCGTGACGGGCGCCGGCTACACGGGGAGGTGGCCGCCCCGAAGGGCGACCCCGACAATACATTGAGTCGCGACGAGATCGAGGTCAAGGCGCTGCGGTTGGCCGCCTATCGAGACGCGGCCAGCGAGTCCGAAATGCGCACGCTGATCGGCCTCGCATGGCGGTTGCCGGAGATCGCGAAGCTGGAAGCGTTGTTGCCCCGGCGGCGTTCATAACGGAGGTCCCGGTCGCCGCCCGCTGCCGAGTTCCAACAACTCGTTATACTAGCAGTCTATCGGATTCAGCGGATCGGATAACACGCCACCTGACCTTCGCCTGGTCGGTGTGAACGTTTGGAATTGCACGGCGGGTGCCTATGAACCTGAGAGTACAACGGTGAGATGAGACCCCTGGCAGGGCAAGGCTACAGCGAATTGCGGGAACCGATTCGTGACCTGTGTCTGCGTTACCCGGATGAATACTGGCGGCGCATAGACCGGCAACGCCGGTACCCCGAAGAGTTCGTGCAGGCCCTGACCGAAGCGGGGTGGCTGGCGGCGTTGATCCCGGAGGCCTATGGAGGCTCGGGACTGGGCATTACCGAGGCCTCGGTGATCTTGGAGGAGATTAACCGCTGCGGCGGCAACGCGGCGGCCTGCCACGCGCAGATGTACACCATGGGGACGGTGCTGCGTCACGGCTCCCAAGCACAGAAGCGGCGTTATCTGCCGGAGATCGCCAGCGGTGACCTGCGCCTGCAGGCGTTCGGCGTGACCGAGCCCGATGCGGGTACCGACACCACCAAGATACGCACCCAGGCCGTGCGGCACGGTAATCACTATGTGATCAACGGACAAAAGGTCTGGACTTCGCGCGTACAGCATTCCGATATGTTGCTGCTGCTGGTGCGGACCACCCCCGTGCACGAGGTGGCCAAGAAAACCGAGGGTCTGTCGGTGTTTCTCGTTGACCTGCGCGACGCCATCGGCGGTGGTCTGACCGTCACCCCCATCGAAACCATGATCAATCACGAGACCAACGAGTTGTATTTCGACGGTCTCGAGGTACCCGCGGAGAACCTGATCGGCCGGGAGGGCCTGGGATTTCGCTACCTGCTGGATGGTTTGAACGCGGAGCGGATCCTGATTGCAGCGGAGTGCGTCGGTGATGGGGACTGGTTCATCGACCGGGCATCGGGATACGCCCGTGAACGGGTCGTGTTTGACCGGCCCATCGGCCAGAATCAGGGCATACAATTCCCGCTGGCCCAGGCCTACGCGCGCGTGCGCGCGGCGGATTTGATGCGCTATAAAGCGGCGGAGTTGTTTGATGTCGGGGACCCCTGCGGGGCCGAGGCGAATATGGCCAAGCTGCTCGCCGCAGACGCTTCGTGGGAGGCCGCCAACGCGGCGCTGCAGACCTACGGTGGTTATGGGTTCGCCAGCGAGTACGACGTCGAGCGCAAATTCAGGGAGACCCGCCTGTTTCAGGTGGCACCGATTTCGACCAACCTCATCCTATCCTATCTGGCCGAGCACGTGCTGGGGCTGCCGAGGTCGTTTTGAGCGCAGGGGCCCCGCTGGACGGTGTACGAGTGGTCTGCTTGGAACAAGCGGTGGCGGCCCCACTGGCCACGCGCCACTGGGCGGCCCTCGGCGCCGGCGTGATCAAGATCGGGCGGCCCGGCGGCGGGGACTTCGCCCGCCACTACGACGATGCCGTGCGCGGGTTGTCGAGCCACTTCGTGTGGTTGAACCGGTCGAAGCGGAGCCTGACCTTGGACATCAAGCGTCCCGGCGCCCGGGCGGTGCTCGATCGTCTGTTGGCGAAGGCCGACGTCTTCGTGCAGAACCTGGCCCCCGGCGCGGCGGCGCGGGCCGGCCTCGGGGCCGGCGATCTGGCCGCCCGGTTTCCACGCCTGATCGTGTGCGGCATTTCCGGTTACGGCCGGGACGGCCCGTACGCCGGCAAGAAGGCGTACGACCTGCTGATCCAGTGCGAGGCCGGTCTGGTCTCGACCACCGGCACCGAGACCGACATGGCCAAGGTTGGCATTTCCGCCGCCGACATCGCCGCCGGTATGTACGCCTACAGCGGCATCCTCACCGCGCTGTACCGGCGTGAACGCACCGGTCAAGGTGCGGTGTTGGAGGTGTCGCTGTTCGACGCGCTCGGAGAGTGGATGGGGTATCCCGCCTACTACACCGCTTACGGCGGCGCGCCGCCGCCGCGCAGCGGCCTCAGCCACGCCACCATCGCGCCCTACGGTCCCTACCGGGCCGGCGACGGCACACCGGTCATGCTGGCCATCCAGAACGAGCGGGAATGGCGGGCGTTCTGTCGCGACGTGTTGCGGCGACCGGCGCTCGCCGACGACCCGCGGTTTCGCGGCAACGCTGCGCGGGTCGCCCACCGCGATGCGCTGGACGCCGAGATCGATGCGGTATTTCAAACCCTGGGCGCCGCGGACGTGGTGGCGCGGCTCGACGCTGCGCAGATTGCCAACGCGCGCATCAACACCATGGGCGAGTTCTGGGAGCACGAGCAACTGCGCGCCCGGGACCGGTGGCGGCGTGTCGACTCCCCGGCGGGGCCGATTGACGCGCTGGTGCCGCCCGTCGACCTGCAGGGCGCGAGCCCGCGGATGGACGCGGTCCCCGACGTGGGCGAGCACACCACCCAGATCCTGCAAGAGCTCGGGTTTAGCGCCGTCGAGATCGACCGGCTTCAGGCGGAGGCGGTGACCCAACCGTATCGCAGCAAAGACTAACCGGCGTTTTGCGGGCTAAGCCGCCCACCGCATGCGCGCGCCGGTCAGTGTTCGCCGCCGGCCTTGAAGTGGAACACCGCCCCGTCCTTGATGCCGGACGGCCAGCGCGCGGTGATGGTCTTGAGGCGCGTGTAAAAGCGCACCCCCTCGGGGCCGTGCATGTAATGATCGCCGAACAGGGAGCGTTTCCAGCCGCCGAAGCTGTGATAGGCCACCGGCACCGGAATGGGCACATTGACGCCGACCATGCCGATCCGCACCGAACTCGTGAAATCCCGGGCACAGTCGCCGTCGCGGGTGAAGATCGCGGCGCCGTTGCCGTATTCGTGATCGTTGACCAGGCGCTTTGCGGTGTCGTAGTTGTCGACCCGGACCAGGCTGAGCACCGGGCCGAATATTTCATCCCGGTAAATTCGCATCTGGGGCGTTACCTGGTCGAACAGGCAGCCGCCCAGGAATGCCCCGCCCTCATGGTCCGCCACCTTGACTGGCCGGCCGTCCACCACCAGATCCGCGCCCTCGGCGACCCCGGTATCTACATAAGCCCGGACTTTCTGTTCGTGCTCAGGCGTCACCAGGGGTCCCATCTCAGCCGCAAGGTCGGTGTAGGGGCCGACCTTGAGCGCCTGGATCCGCGGGGTCAGGCGCCGGACCAGCTCGTCGGCGGTCTCCTCGCCGACGACCACCACCACCGAGATGGCCATGCAGCGCTCGCCGGCGGAACCGTAGGCCGATCCAATGACCGCATCGGTGACCTGGTCCATGTCGGCGTCCGGCATCACCACCATGTGATTCTTCGCGCCGCACAAGGCCTGCACGCGCTTGCCGTGGGCGCACCCGGTCCGGTAGATGTACTCACCGACCGGCGTAGAGCCCACGAAACTTACCGCCGCCACACGGGGATCGGTCAACAAGGTGTCCACCGCCTGTTTGTCGCCGATCACGACGTTGAGAACGCCGTCCGGCAGTCCAGCCGCATGCATCAATTCGGCCATCCGCAGCGAGCAGGAAGGGACCTTTTCCGACGGCTTGAGGACGAAGGTGTTGCCGCAGGCGATGGCCACCGGAAACATCCACATCGGCACCATGGCCGGAAAATTGAACGGCGTGATGCCGGCGCAGACACCGACCGGCTGGCGGACCGAATAGCTGTCCACGCCGCCGGCGACCGCCTCGCTGTATTCGCCCTTGAGCAACTGCGGAATACCGGTGGCGAACTCGACCACCTCGACGCCGCGGGTGATCGAACCCTTGGCGTCCTCGATGGTCTTGCCGTGCTCATTGGAGACGATCTCCGCGAGCTCATCCATGTGCCGTTTGACCAGGTCCCGATAGGCGAACAGGACTTGGGCGCGGCGCGCCGGCGGTGTTGCCGACCAACCCTGGAGAGCGGCGGCGGCGCTGTTGATTGCCTTTCGGACATCGTCGGCGCCGGCCAGCGGGGCGCGTTTGGTGACCTGTCCCGTGGCCGGATTGTAGATGTTCCCGAAGTGGTCGCTGGCGCCGGCGACCTTCTTGCCGTCGATGAAATGATGCAGGGCGAACGGTGTTGGTTTCGCAGTCATATCGACCTCCGTCGGTTGTCCATGTTGAGATGACTTCCGTTTGGTGGGGTCTACGACCCATCGTGCAATACGCTCAAGTCGTCCGGGTCCTTCGAAATCGACCCACGGTTCAATCGCCGCCTCCGTCAGGCATTGTGTTCAATTGCTACGCTGTCTTCAACATCTCCATGGGATCGCGGTACTCGTAATTCAGGTCCCTGGCCACTTCCCTGCAGGTGACGTGACCCCGGTAGACATTCAAGCCGTTACGCAAATGCGGGTCATCCGTCAGTGCCCGCCGGTAGCCTTTGTCGGCCAGGGTGATGACGTGGGGCAGGGTCACGTTGTTCAAGGCGAAGGTCGAGGTCCGCGGGACACCGCCGGGCATATTGGTGACGCAGTAATGCACTACGTCGTCCATCACATAGGTAGGTTCGGCGTGGGTGGTGGGCCGCGAGGTCTCGAAACATCCGCCTTGATCGATGGCCACATCCACCACCACGGCGCCGGGTTTCATGCGCTTTACCACCTCGGCGCTGACCAGCTTGGGCGCCGCCGCGCCCGGTATCAGTACGCCACCGATCACCAGTTCGGCCATCAGCACGTGGCGCTCCACCGAATCCCGGGTGGCGAATACGGTGTTCGTCGATCTGCCGAATTGCCGCCAGTGCGCCTTGAGCACGTCCGGATTGCGGTCCAGCACCCAGACATCGGCGCCCATGCCCACCGCGATGTGGGCGGCGTGGGTGCCCACCACCCCACCGCCCAGGACCACCACCTTGGCGGGATCGACGCCCGGCACCCCGCCCAGCAGCATGCCAAGGCCGCCGTGGGGATGCTCCAGACAGTAGGCCCCGGCCTGTATCGCCATGCGGCCCGCCACCTCGGACATCGGCGCCAGCAGCGGCAGTCCGCCGTGGGGAGACGTCACCGTCTCGTAGGCGATACAGACCGCGCCGCTCTCGACCAGGTCTCTCGTCTGATCGGGATCGGGGGCCAGATGCAGATAGGTGAACAACACCTGCCCCTCGCGCAGCATGGCGCGCTCGGCCGGTTGCGGTTCTTTGACCTTGACGATCAGTTCCGCGCGCTGAAAGATCTGCTCCGGGGTGGCACAGACGCTTGCGCCTGCGGCTTCGTATTCGGTGTCGGTCACACCGATGCCGTTACCCGCCTCGTGCTCGACCAGGACCTGATGGCCGTGGTGAACGGCTTCGCGCACACCGGCCGGCGCAAGTCCGACCCGGTACTCGTTGTTCTTGATCTCTCTGGGGACACCGATTAACAACATCCACCTCCTCAATCGCCCAGCAACGACGTGGTCGCTGCTGTTGACTGCTTGGACCGATGTGTGGCGGTAATATTTCATCCGCTCCGCCGCACGATCGGAAAACCTGCCGTGTGGCCTTGGCCCAATACGGGACCGCGCCCCGGGCTGGGTTGAGCATATCTCGATTCCTCTATTAGCGTATAGTGTGGGAATTCTTGCAATCATCGAGAGGGTCGGCCCCCATGTCCACGCAACCCGTTGCCGGCAAACAGAATTCAAACGCTGTGCAAGCTCCGCGCCCTCAACGCCCGCCCAACGACCTGCAGTATCACTGGCTGCCGTTTACCGGTAACCGGGATTTCAAGAGCAATCCGAGATTATTTGTCCGTGCCGAGGGCATGTACTTCTGGAATCACCGGGGTGAAGCGGTCTTGGACGCTTGTTCCGGTTTGTTCACCTGCGCCGCCGGCCACTGCCGTGCGGAGATTACCGAAGCGGTGGCTGAGCAACTCGGCCGCCTGGACTACACCTCCTCGTTTCTGCGCAGCCATCCCTTGTCTTTCGAGCTGGCCGAGCGCATCGCCGGCCTTACGCCGGGTGACATGAACCGAATCTTTTTCGTCAATTCGGGCTCCGAGTCCGTCGACACCGCTATGAAGATTTGTGTGGCCTTCCACCGGGCGCGCGGCGAAGGTCAGCGTCACATGTTCGTGTCCCGCGAACGGGCCTATCACGGCGTCAACCTCGGCGGCACCGCACTGAGCGGTATGGTCAAAAACCGCGAATCCTTCGGCCCCGGTCTTCCGGGTGTTGTGCATCTGCGGCACACGTGGCTGCCGGAAAATCGTTACGCCCGCGGTCAGCCGGACGCCGGCGCCGAACTCGCCGACGACCTGCAGCGCCTGGTGGAGCTCCACGGTGGACATAACATCGCGGCATGTTTTATCGAACCCATCGCGGGTTCCACGGGGGTGCTGGTTCCGCCACGCGGCTACCTGCAGCGGCTGCGCGAACTCTGCAACGAGCACGGGATTCTGCTCGTACTGGACGAGGTGATATGCGGCTTTGGGCGAACCGGCCGTGCCTTCGGCGCGCAGAGTTTCGAAGTGATGCCGGATATGATGACTATGGCTAAAGCGTTGACCAACGGTGCGCAGCCCATGGGCGCGGTTGCCGTGCGTAACCACGTTTACGACACCATCGTAGATGCGGCGCCCGAGGGGGCGGTGGAGCTGTTCCATGGTTATACTTTCTCCGCACACCCGGCCGCGTGTGCCGCAAGCCTGGCTGCGCTGGATATCTATGCCAAGGAGAAGTTGTTCGAGAAGGCTGCAGCGATGTCCGCGTATTTCCTGGACTCGGTGTTTGCGCTTCGCGACCTGCCGCTAATTACCGATATCCGTGGCTACGGTCTGATCGCCGGGTTCGATCTCGCGCCGGCGGCGCGGCCGGGCCTGCGCGGACACGAGGTGCAAAGGCGACTGTTCGACGCGGGTCTGCACATCAAAACCACCGGCGATGCCGGAATTCTCGCGCCGCCGCTAATCGCCGAGGCCAGCCATATCGACGAGATATGCGAAAAGCTCCGCGCCGTGCTAAGCCGCTACTGAAGCAAGGCGTGCTCGGTCTCAGCGGGCCGCCTGTTGAAACGTGTCGCAGTCGCCCAGCTTGCCGCTGGTCAATCCGGCGCGGAACCAGTGGGCGCGCTGCTTCGACGAGCCGTGGGTAAACGATTCCGGCTGCACGCGTTGTCCGGCCATCTGCTGCATGCGGTCGTCTCCGACCGATGCCGCCGCCTGCAAGCCCTCTTCAACATCCCCCGGCTCCAGAATCCGCCGTTGTTTGTGGGCATGGTGCGCCCACACGCCGGCGTAACAATCGGCCTGAAGTTCGGTCAGCACCGATAAGGCGTTGGCGTCGCCCCGAGAGGCGCGCGCCTGCAGTTGCCGGACCTTGCTCGACGTGCCGAGCAGATTCTGCACGTGGTGGGCGATCTCGTGGCCGATCACGTACGCCTGCGCGAAGTCGCCGGACGCGCCGAAGCTCTGCAGCTGGCGGAAGAAACCTAGGTCGATGTAAACCTTACGGTCCGGGGGGCAGTAGAACGGGCCGGTTGCGGCGGTGTTGAAACCGCAGGCGGACTGCACGTAGTCCGTGTACAGGACCAGAATGGGGGGCTGATAGCCGCGGCCGACAGATCGAAACAAACCGGTCCACGTGTCCTCGGTGTCGGCAAGCACGACGGAGACGAAATCGGCCCCTTCATCGGTGGCTGCGACGCGTGTTTGCGCTGGCGCAGACGGTCCGCCCGCTCCGCCGCCCGCCAGCATACTCAAAATCTGGGTCGGGTCCTGTCCGAGCAGCAGAGCCGCGACCAGGGCCAGAATACCGACACCGCCGCCGAGCTTGACGCCCCGCGGCATCCGTCGGGCCGATCCACGCCCACGTCGATCCTCGATATTGGAACTGCGTCTACCGGTCCGCCATCTCATGGTTTGATAAGCTTGTTAAGGGGGCGGACACGATAATCGAAAGCATAGTGAGTGTCGATGTCGCAGGGTAGTGCCCACTAAGGTTTGACGCCCGTCGGGTTGCGCGACAGGGTGAAAGTGCCACCCGGGCGCTGAGGCGACCGGTCGTCGCCGATTCGCGTGTACCACCAGTGGCCCTTTGCGCTCTCGCGGTCGTCCACCAACTGCACCTCGAATCCACCTTCCCGGTCGTTGCCGGGTTGGTGCCAGGTCCCGCGCCAACGCCGTTGGGTCACGCTGGTTGTGAGAAAGAAACCGTCCTTCCACTCGTAGGCACCGTTGCCCTGCTCATCCAACTCGAGCGAAAAGCGCATTCCGCGCTCTTCGTATATCCAGGCTCCCGCGGGATTGAAGCCCGGCTCAATCTTCTCCGGTCGACGATCGGTGATGTCTGCGGGGCGATACACGCGCGCCAGCAGCTGGCAACCCGACAGGGCGCCGCCGAGCAGAACTATAATCACCAGCGTCAGTAGTCGTATTACCAACTGCCGGTTAGTAGATGGGGCTTGGAGTTGACCTGAAACCAATGCGCTGAGATTTAACAAACCACTTTAGTTGTCCGCCAGGCCCGCCTAGTCACCGCGCTTGACGCAGGGTCGAACGCTTAACATGATCGTGGCGCTTTCACCAGCACGATGCCTTATACATCAACCGAGGCGATTTGTCGCCACTGCCCGGGCAGGTAGGGTCCCAATGGAATTTTTTCGTCGAGTGCCGCCGCACGTATTATTGATTTTGTGTGTGTTCTTCTGGGCCGGGAACGCCATTGCCGGCAAGATCGCAACCGGGCACATTCCAGCCTTTACTTTGTCTTTCTGGCGGTGGGTCCTGGCCCTGTTAATCGTGCTGCCGCTGGGATTTCGTGCGGTGCAAAGGCAGTTGGGGCTCTATCGGCGCCATTGGAAACTGATGTGCGTACTCGCATTTCTGAGCGTGACCGTATACAACACGCTTCAATACTGGGCCCTGAATTGGACGTCGGCGCTGAATGTGGGGATCGTCAGTGCATCGCTGCCGGTGATGATTTTGTTGATGACCACATCCATGGGGCACGAGCGGGCGAATCTGTTCCAGTACGTCGGCGTGGTGGTGGCGACCTGTGGCGTTTTAGTGGTGATCGGGCGCGCTGACCCGTTGGTATTGATGAATCTGGACATCAATCTAGGCGATGGACTGATACTGGTGGCGGTGATCGGCTGGGCGATCTATTCCACATTGCTGAGACGGTTGCCCCAGGGCGTCGATCCACTGGGCCTGCTCACCGTGCAGATACTGCTCGGACTGGTCGGGATTGTTCCTTTCTACGGCTGGGATTTGATGCACGGCCGCGGGTTCGAGCTGACCCCGGCCGTGGCGCTGATCCTGCTGTATGTGAGCGTATTCGCCTCGGTGTTGGCCTACGTCTTCTGGAATCAAGCGGTGAGGATGGGCGGGGCCAACTTGGCAGGAATCTTCGTTAACCTGCATCCACTGTTCGTCGCCGCAATGGCGATCATGTTCCTGGACGAGCGCCTGCGGGGGTTCCATTTGCTTGGCTTGACCTTGATTTTCGGCGGAATCTACACCGCAACCGTACTGGCCCGCCGATAAGAGCCGGGATCAGCTGTGTCGTCGGCATCATGGACACCTCGCCTAATAAGTTACCGTGACCTTGAGCGGAGGAACCTGCAGCGGGCCGTTAGAATCTCGAGAAACAATACAAACGCATATTGATATACGAGATCAGAATAGGCGGAGGGCGGTGTCTCCGCCTGAGCGCCGCCGCCCGATTCAGACGCCCTCGACGTCACCTTCCGTCGACAGGTCGATCCGAAAAGCCGCCGGGGCGCGCGGTAGGCCCGGCATGGTGACAATGTCGCCGGTCAGCGCGAGCAGGTAGCCGGCCCCGGCCGCGATGCGGACGGACTCTACCGGCAGCACGAATTCACCGGGACTGCCCACGAGCTTGGGGTCTCCGGTCAACGACAGATGGGTCTTGGCAATGCAGATCGGCATGCCTTCATAGCCGAGCTCGCAGGCCCGGTCCAGGTCGCGGCGGGCGGTGCGGCTGAACTCGACGGCCTCAGCCCCGTAGATACTCCGCGCCACCGCGTCGATCTTGGTCTCCGCCGTGTCCTCCAGCGAGTACAAATAGCGTACGGTTGGGGCGGGCCGCCCGGCCGCCGCGACGACCACCTCGGCCAGAGCCTCGGCCCCGGCGCCGCCGTCCCGGTAAGCGGTAATCCTGGCGACCTCGTAGCCGCGTTCGTCGCAGCCGTCCTCGATGGCGCGCAGGTCCGACTCGGTATCTCCCTCAAAACAATTGACCGCGATGACCGGCTCAAAGCCGAACGCGCGGACACTGCGGACATGATGATCGAGGTGCGTGAGGCCGCGTTCGATCTGGGCCGTCGTGCCGTTGCCTTTTGGATCGCCGCCACCGTGGGTGCGCAATGCGCGGGTAGTTACCACGAGAACGACCGCCCGCGGCCACAACCGGGCGGCACGGCACTTGAGGTCGAAAAACTTTTCCGCACCGAGGTCGAAACCGAAGCCGGCCTCGGTCACTACATAGTCGGCGCGGCTCGCGGCCGCCCTGGTCGCGACCACGCTGTTGCAACCGTGTGCAATGTTCCCGAATGGACCCCCGTGTACGAAGGCCGGGACGCCCTCGTTGGATTGCACTAGATTCGGCAGGATGGCGTCGTGCAGCAGCGCAGCCATCGGACCGGTAGCCCGCAGGCCTTCGGCGGTCACCGGCCGGCTCGCACGGTCGAATCCGACTAGGATGCGTGCGAGCCGCGACTTGAGGTCGGTCAGATTATCGTACAAACAAAGGATAGCCATGACTTCGGATGCCGCGGTGATGTCGAAACCGGCCTCCCGCGGCACGCCGTTTTGCCGACCACCTAAGCCGATCACAGCATGGCGCAGCGAGCGGTCATTCATGTCCAAAACGCGGCGCCAAAAGACCTGTCGATGTTCGAGGTCCAGTTCACTACGAAAGTGCACGGCGTTGTCGACCATGGCGGCGAGCAAGTTATGCGCCGCCCCGACGGCATGCAGATCACCGGTGAAATGCATATTGACGCGCGTCGAGGGCTCGATGCGGCATCGGCCACCGCCGGTGCCGCCGCCCTTGACGCCAAAGATCGGACCCAGGGACGGTTCCCGCAGGGCCAGCGCCACCCGGTGTCCCGAACGACGCAATCCCTGCGCCAGGCCGATGGAGACGGTGGTTTTACCCTCGCCGCTGCGGGTTGGATTGATGGCCGAAACCAGGACAATTTTGCCGGGTGGCGGCCCAGTGCCGGGCAGGGCCTCGAGTCGCAGTTTAGCCATGTGGTCGCCGTAGACCATGAGTTCGGCGGGCGACAAACCGAGCTCAGCGGCAACATCCAAAATGGGACGCATCGGAGTCGGACGTGTCGATCAGTGTCTGCCTGCTATTAAAACACAGGACCTGCGCGGCCCATAGTGAGCGGGGGCAAATGCAGAGCAGTGGTCGCTTATCGGTAACTTCAGCAGGCTCTTAGACACCCTCAACAACGATCATGCGTCCGTGGGACGACTGCTGTCGTAGGGATTTGGGTCCCGCATACTCGGGCGAGGACCACCAGCGCCTGGCCTGCGTGATGGATTCAAACTCAAGGATGATCAAACGCTTTGGTGACCATCCGCCTTCCAGAGTTTCGATCCGGCCGCCACGTGCAAGAAATCGCCCACCGTATTGCTGCAAAGTGGTGGGCACCTGACGTTTGTAAATTTCGTATTGATCCGGATCAGTAACGTCGACTTCAACGATCACGTACGCGGTCATCTGGAATCCCCATCACGGTCGATGACAGGACGGCCCGATGCGCACCGGCGCCGAAAGGGTCGACAGCCATCCGCAGGCGGGACTATTTCTTTGCGACATCCTTGAGGAAAAGACCGTATTTCTCACCCCTGCGACGTCCCCGGCCCGAGCGCCGTGGCAGTTTGGCATCCACCCGCGCCGTATCGCGTCTGTCCGTTACATCCCGCCGTTCCCGTTTGCGCCGATCCGAGCCGTTGTAGGCCATTGACCTCACCCACGATTCGCCTGACTTTAAGCTACTCGATTTAGCATGTACCACTGCGTTTCAACACCCCCACTGTGTATCACCTTAAACCCTACGCAGAATTGCATCGCTTTTCAACCGCAATGTTTAAAATCATGCAGTGCAATTGACCGGTATCAAGCGTACGGCCGCATGTCGCGGCGCAATACCCCGTTTGCATATCGTGAACGGACTTGCAGAGTGCGCCCGGACACCGTTTATTCGAACTGCAGGACGAGCCAATTTTACGGCGTGTCTTTCCGAGTTGAGGTGCCCATCTTCCTGTCACTTTCTCATGCTTGAACTATACTTATGTTAGGTATCCTTCCGGGTTAGGGGTGCGCCGGATTTTACCGGTAGCCAGATCCGCAAGTTTGTTGTGTCTCCCGCCTTTCGGATAGGTGGGGCTGTGTGCCGGCGATCGGCCTACGTTGGTCGCCGGCTTTTTTTACTGAATTCCCCAAGCCTGCGTTGCCCACAGACCCCCGTTGTTTAAGTCATTTGATAAAAACTAATCCCCCCGCACGTTCACGCAACCGGATACGCATCCGCGTGGCTACCTAGTATGGCAACGGCCGGTACAGGCATGTCCAGCGGTCGAGAATTGTAATGGCCAAGCGGGTCCATTAGCATGATCGGATGCGCGAATTTATCCGGCGTCTGCCCAAGGCCGAGTTGCACCTTCACATCGAAGGCACATTGGAACCGGAATTGATGTTCGCATTGGCTCGGCGAAACCGCGTCAAGCTTCCCTATCGATCTATCGGGGCGGTTACAAAGGCATATCGGTTCCAGGACCTTGAGTCATTTCTGGACGTTTACTACCGAGCGGTTGAAGTCCTCCGCACATCTCAGGATTTTTTCGACTTGGCATGGGCCTACCTCCAGCGCGTGCACCAGCAGAATGTGCGGCACGTCGAGATTTTCTTTGATCCGCAGGCGCATACCGGTCGTGGAATTCCATTTTCTGTAGTGCTCGAAGGCTTGCAGCGCGCGCTGCGGCGAGGCCAAGCTGAGTTGAAAATGAGCTCAAGATTGATCATGTGTTTTTTACGCCACCTCGATGAACGATCGGCGTTTGAGACTCTGGAACAGGCGATGCCCTATCGATCCGAGATAATCGGCATCGGGCTCGATTCGGCAGAGGTCGGCCACCCACCGAGGGCGTTCGAAAGGGTCTTTGCCAAAGGCCGGGAGCTCGGATATCTGACCGTTGCCCACGCCGGAGAGGAGGGTCCGCCGGACTATATTTGGGAGGCATTGAATCGCTTAAATGTTAGCCGGATCGACCATGGCGTCCGTGCTCTCGAGGATAAGGATTTGATCGAGCGCCTGCGGTGCGAGCGGATTCCACTGACGGTGTGCCCGTTGTCCAATGTGAAGCTCGGTGTGTTCGACAAGCTCGAAGATCACAACCTGAAGCGGTTGTTGGACGCCGGATTGTGCGTGACCGTTAATTCCGATGATCCGGCTTATTTCGGCGGTTACATCGAAGACAACTATATTGGGATTCAGGATGCTTTAAAGCTGGACCGGCCGGATATGGTGGCCCTTGCGCGCAACTCGTTTACAGCTTCCTTCATCGGGAACGGCGAGAAGCGCGGATACTTCGAAGAACTTGGCTCTCTGCGCTGATGCAATCGCCGGTTCAGCGTTGTTCGCGGGAAGCCATGTCATCACAGGCGCCGTCGCTGTTGACCTCGATCCGCGGAAGATCTGTGATGTTGTTGTTGCGCAGGCGGGCCACGGATTCTTCAACGAACTGCTCGAATGAGCTGATTTCTCCAGATTGTTTCAAGTAGAGCTTTCCGTCGATCCAAATCTCGGCGCTGGCCAGGCGGGAACCGCAATAATTACCGATTGCTTGCACGAATCTTCCGGTCCCCGGATGTTCGCAGCCGGCGTAACCCTTTCTTTCGACCTCGAGGTAATCGATTCCGTATCGCTTTAACAATTCGCTGGCATAAGCGATGGATTCGTCAAACCCTTTACGCGCAATCGCAGAATCGATCAAGGCGCTGAGACCCGCTTGGTCTGCGCCCGGTGGTTCGATACCGTCTAGAAAAACGTTACCGGTCACAAACTGACAATTTGCATAGACACCGATCATAGTGGCGGTGCCGGCATGCGAAACGAAGACCGGCCACAACAACGCCAATGTCAATATACGGATTGTAGTACGCATCTGCTGCTAATTTTGGTGGCTGACGCGCACAGTCGGGCACCGGCCTAGCGTCCGCCGCCCACTGCGCGAGTGGTCAGGGCTTGATAACAATAGTACATCACATTGCTGCCGGCGTATCGCGTCTTGCGTCAGCGGCCGACAGCCGGTAGGCTGCCGCCAACGGAGTGAGAACTAATGGGTAATCCCACACGGTGCAGGCCCCCGCTTACGCGGGGGCTTTTCGTGCCTGAAGTGCACTGTGCCTGTCCTCGGTCTTCGGTGTCGTCGAGCAGGCAAGATGAGGCCCGTACCGACGTGATGTACGCCAATCGGGCAGTCCTCGGCAACCGGTGACGCATAACTGATGGGAAAAACTAGACGGCGTGGTGTTTTATTCTTGGCACGACGACTGATCGGTTGCGCGATAATCGTTTCCGTGCTTATGGTGCTGGTGCTGCGCTGGGTCCACCCGCCGGCCACCTCATTCATGCTGTTCGGTACCCGCTCCGACGAACCGCTCGAGTACCGCTGGACCGATTGGCAGCACATCGGTTCCAAACTGCCAATCGCCGTTGTGGCGGCGGAAGACCAGAAGTTCCCGGATCACTGGGGATTTGATCTGGAGCAGATACGCAAAGCGCTGCGGGCCAATCAGCGCCACAGCCGCCAGCGAGGAGCCAGCACCATTACGCAACAGGTTGCAAAAAATCTGTTTCTGTGGCCGGGGCGCAGTTATTGGCGCAAGGGGTTGGAGGCCTACTTTACGGTGTTGATCGAAATGTTCTGGTCGAAGCAGCGGATACTGGAGATGTATGTGAACATCGCCCAATTCGGTCCGGGGGTGTATGGGGTCGGTGCCGCCAGCCGCAAGTACTTTGCAAAACCACCGAAGTCTCTGAACACGGTCGAGGTTTCACTGTTGGCGGCCGTGTTGCCGAATCCGCGACGCTTAAAGGTGGATCGCCCGTCGCCCTATGTCCACACGCGTGCGAAGCAGATTCGCCGTCAAATCGAGCAGCTCGGGGGAGCGCGCTATCTAAATGCGATTTAAGTGCCGGGGTCCTTGGTGCAATATGCGGGCTAAAGCGCCGCCGTGCGCCTCTATACGGGATCGTCGGGTATGAAACGCAGCGCCACCCCATTGTTGCACCACCGCTCGCCGGTTGGCGGCGGGCCGTCCTTGAAGACGTGCCCCTGATGTCCCCCGCAGCGGACGCAATGATATTCCTTGCGTGGATAAATCAGGGCGAAATCCAACTTCGTCTCCACACTCCCTGTAATGTGCGTGTAGAAGCTCGGCCAGCCGGTACCGCTGTCGTACTTGGTTTCGGATCTGAACAGGGGTAGATCACAGCCGGCACACACGAACACGCCCTTGCGATCCTCTTTGTTGAGCGGGCTGGTGAAGGGACGTTCCGTACCCTCCTCACGAAGTACATAATATTGTTCGGGGCTCAACAGTTTGCGCCACTCAGTGTCAGTCCTGTTGACCTTTTCAATCGCGGTGCTGGCGTCGGCGTCGGTGGGTATCCACAGTCTTCCACCCAGGGCGCCGGCGCCAACCGCCAGGGCGGCGTTTAGAAACGTACGTCTTCTCATGATTGTATTCCGGTGAGTGTTTGACTGGTTTGACGCCTGGTTTTCATTACAGTTCAACGGATTGCTGAATCGTAAATGCGTCCTGTAACCACCGGCACAGGGTCTTGCCGGGTAATCTGGGCGCGGATCGCCGACCACGGCGCGGTGGCTTCGAAGCGGAGCCCGGCGTCATCCGCGACTATACCCAGACGGCGCCACAAAGCGTCCAGGTCGATCTGTTCCGGGGAGGCTCGCAAGCGGTTGTACAATTCGGAGATTACGCGACCGCCGACGGCTCGATCCGCCGTCGTCAGCACCGTATCCAACGACGGCACCCGCCGAGTCATGTTGAATCCCGCGGTTACAACACCGCGCAGCGCTTCCCGCAAACCCATGACGCCGCCGGTGTCACGCCGTATTTGGATGTCCGCCAGCAGGCAGAACAACGCACCGCCCCAGTAGATTCGGCCCCAAGTGGGTGTGAAATCTAGCCCTCGGTCGCCAGGCCGCGGCAGGCCGTGCGGCATACCTTGCATGAAGCCCTGCCACACAGTCGTCGGCGATAAACGCCCTGCTTTGGCGCGGGCGATCGATTCCACGTAGACCGCGAGCCCCTCTTCGATCCAGTGATGGCGGTCCGGAACACCGGGAAACGCCAGATGTACCATCTCATGAACCAACACCCAGTCCTGCACGATGTCCGACTCCGTGGAGGCCAGCCCGATTGTAACGTTGATAGTGGGTCCGGTGTCGACCGCTCGGCCGCGTTTTACGCCGGCGCCGGGTACCGCGCGCAGAGCGACATAGACCCGCTCGACTGGAAAACGATGGTAATAATTGCTCACCACCAGAGCGCTTTCCTCGATCCACTCAACAAGCCTTTCCTGGGACAGCAGAAAATTGTCATCAATGAATACGTGGATGCGGGCATCGCCGATCCGCAGCGTCGTCGTTTCCGGGAGGGCGAGTGAAACGTTGAGTTGACAGTCTACCAACCAGATGATCGCCAACAGCAGCAGCGGCTGGCGATGAAGCACGCGATTGGAGTCTGGGTTACCCGGGGCCACGCTAATAGCGACAGGCCCGCTTGGCGAAAGTTCAACTGTCAACCGCGCATTGCTGCGGTTCGCCAAGCGCTATCTTGTCAACGAGTTTACCCAGTTCCTGGAAATTCTCGACCACAATGTCGGGACGATGAGGATGCCGCTTGGTTCCGGGGAAGATCTTTGCCAACCATGTTTTGTCCCAACGTGCGCCGTTGTAGAAAACGCTGGTCACGCCGGCGTTTTTAGCCGCCACAATATCGGTTGTGCTGTCACCCACGTACCAGCAGTCCGGGCCCACCGGCATACCCAGGTTGGTCATCGCCTTGACGATCGGATCCGGGTCGGGCTTACGGCGTATCGTATCGTCACCCGCCACGACGGTGTCGAACAACGAAAGCCAGCCACATTTTTCAATTACCTCCAACTCGTGCAGTAAAAATTCTCGGTCACGATTGCTCAACACGCCGATCTTGATACCGAGAGCTCTGAGTCGCCGCAGCATCGCCGGGACCCCCGGTTCGAAGGGTTCGACTTCGCCGTAGTAATGTCGGTAACAGTGGTTGAAGGCTTCGTGGGCAATCTGTTTGGCCTCAACATCAGCCCCGAACATGATCTCGAATATATCGGTGCGGGATATTTTGCGCGCCGCCTTGATTTTGGGGTGCAGCTGATAATTTGCCTTAACGTATTCGACGAGCCTCCGGTCGTCGACATTCTTGCTCAATCCGGGGTCGACCAGGCGATCCACCAGGCCGAGGTCCTCCAGTTGCGTCAACATGTCATCCACTGCGTGATACATGGCATCCAAGGTATCGACCAGGGTGGCGTGCCAGTCGAACAAGATCACCTTGGGGGGCCAAAGCGCCTCCGCTCGTTGCCGCTGTAACCGTTCCCAGCGTGTGGTGATCAGGGTCAGCAGTTCCGTAAAATCGTTGACCACCCAGTCGGGCCGGTGCGGGTGGGACGGGTCGCCGGGGAAGATTTTGTTGATCCACATCTGGTCCCATTTCGCGCCGTTGTAGAAAATATTGGTTATCCCGGTGGATTTGGCCGCAATGGTGTCGGTGGTGCTGTCGCCAACGTACCAGATGTCCGGTTGCGCACGCAGGTCGACCTTCTTCAGGGCCAGCAGTATCGGATCCGGCGCCGGTTTCAATCGCTGCACATCGTCACCGGTGATCACGATGTCGAATAACTCGGTCCAGCCCCCCGGTTCGATTACCGCCAGTTCGTGTTCCAGGAATTCGCGCGTTCTGTTGGTGAGGATGCCTACTTTTACACCATGCCCGATCAGCGTCTCAATGGTGTCACGGATTCCCGACTCGAACGGTGCCACATCGCCGTAGTGGTTCCGATAGCATTCGTTGTATACGTGGTGCGCCAGCCGTTTCGCGTCCTCGTCCGGTCCGAACAGAACTTCCAGCAGATCGGTCCGCGACACTTTTTTACCCGTCTTGAGCTTGGGGTGCAGCCGGTGGTGACGGCGTACGTAGGCAACGAGTTTGCGGTCATCCTCTGTTTTACTCCGCTCAGGAGGCGTCAGGCGTACTTGGAGGCCATGCCGGGGCAGCTCGGCAAGCATGTCGTCCATGGCCGCATACATTGCGTCCATGGTGTCCGCCAGGGTCGCGTGCCAGTCGAACAGGACCAGAATCGGTGGCGTCAATTTCGAGATATCTGCTTGTCTAGGCAAAATGCGGCGGCGGGTGTGGATGAGTTCGGCACTTTACTGTGACTTTCCCAGCCATGCAAAGCGCGTGGTGCGGTGCGCGTACCCGCGGTGTCATGGGGGCGTTTCGCATCGGAAAGCAAGGCTGGTCTTGCCTGTATCAACCCGGTGGCCGACAATGCAGGAGTTACCAGGGCGCGGTTGTCGAGGACTCCCAATAGTTGCGAAGTTGCCCGTGATCTGTAAAGAGATTCATTGCACAACGGGTCGTTTCGGTACTGGCGGTGACCGACCGGCGCCACGAGCATGAGATGCCGCCTTGATGAAAGCCTTAGTGACGCGGATACACACTTGGTTTATGCGTGTGGTCGACGACCGTCGGCAGTACTTCGACGAGGATGTGAAACCTGAATTGTGGGATCTCCTGCAGGCCGCGTCACTGCTGGAAGTCAAGGAGTTCGTGTTGTTCGAGCTTGCGTACCGGGACTGGTTCGGGCGGCGGCCGCGATCCGAAGAGCTGGAGGTTCATTTCACAAATTACATGTTCAATGAGGTTATTCCGACGTGGGTGCGGCGTTACTCCAGGAAAGTCGTTGAACTGTATGAGTTGGGGGAGTTGGACCCGAAGCGGCTCGGCATCTATAAGCCACTTCCCAGCAGACGGTTGCAGCGAATCGGTAAACTCTACATGCTTGTGCTGCTCGTGGTGTTGCTGTGGCTCACCTATGTCGCCTACAGTGACAACCGCCTGTTCAAAACCACCGTCAGCTCCAACTCGACCCAGTTTGACGATCGGCCCCGGCATCTGGCCACACCATGATTGGCAGGGTGTGGATTTGCCGTGTCCCGGACCCGGCCTCGGAGCCACTTGGGGCGCTGGATAACGGCGCAGGCATTGTTCACGGCCGAGGCTGAACGTCAAGCCGCTCCAGCTCGAATGTGTCCCGCGTCGATGGGTCGATTTTTCGCTTCAGGTCCTGAAGCGCCGCCTGCAGGGCTTCTTCGATGGCTGGGTGATAGAATGGCATCCTCAACACGTCGTGTACGCTCTGCCCCAGTTGCACCGACCAAGCCAACAGGTGGGCGAGGTGTTCCCCGCTCGGGGCGATCATCGAACCGCCCAGAAGCTTACCGTTCCGCCGCTGTGCGTATACACGCAGCAAGCCTTTGTTTTTGGCCATCAGTACAGCGCGTCCCACGGGGCCGAAACGGATTTCACCAACCGCTAGTTGTGATTCGTCCAGGTCGGTAAAGGGTACGCCAACGCTGGCGATGTTGGGATCCGTAAACGTGATCGTGATCGGCGTCCGCCGTGCATATGATTGAATTTCCTTGGAGACCGCGTTGCGGCCTGCAATGCGGCCCTCGTCTGCGGCCTCGTGAAGGATCTGCCGATCCGCGTTCACGTCTCCGGCGATGAAAATCGGCATACCGTCGATCTGCATGGTATGCGGATCGTGTTTGGGCACCCCCCTCGCATCGGTCTCGACGCCGAGTTGTTCCAGCCCCAGTCGGTCTAGGTTTGGACGGCGCCCCAGACACACCAGAACCTTGTCCACCACTACCGTCTGTTCGCCGCTACTGACCCGCAGCCGCCTCGACTCCTCCTGCAATTCCGCGCGGTGTCCGAGCCAGACGGGAAACTCCCGGCCCATCAGGTCCACCGCAATTTTGTTGACCGCCGGATCGGTGATCCCGCCGACGCGTTGCAGCGCATCGATCCCGGTTACCTCAACCCCAATGCGACCCAGCGCCTGGCCGAGTTCCAGCCCGATGACCCCCAGGCCCAACACGGCCACGGAATCCGGAAGGTCATCCTGTTCGAATAAATTGTCGGTGGTCAGTACTCGGTCCCCGAAGCGACGCCAGGCGTCAGGTACAACAGGCCTCGAGCCGGTAGCGATGACGATGTTATCCGCCTGCACGCGGTGTCCCGACACCTGCAGCAAATTCGGTCCGGCGAAGCGCGCGTAACCATCGATGAACTGCTCACCCAACTCGTCGGTGGTGCCGGCCAACACGCGATCGACAAAGATGTCCCGCAAGTCGCGAACGTGTTCCAAGACATTAGGAATATCTACCGTTAAGTGCTGTTTGCTGACAATACCAACGCGATCGAACACCTTACGACGGTGAAAATCTTCTGCAACCTGAATGACCGCTTTGGAGGGCATGCATCCAACCCGTGCGCAGGTGGTTCCCAGAGCGCCACCGTTGATCAGCACGAAATTGTCAGTCACCCTGCGGACCTGAGTCATGGCGGCCAGCCCGGCGGTACCGGCACCGATGACCGCAACCTGGACCTTCCTATGTGTTTCCATCATTTGTACACCGCCGCACCGAATGGCATGGGACAGGCTTCTAGCTTAAATGCCGCTTCGCCAGATAATTCTTCGATTGCATCTCGATCAACCGGCTGATGGTTCGCGCGAATTCGTCCCGTAGGCGGACACCGAGGTATAGCTGCTCAGGCTGGGCAGCCGCCGAAACCACTAACTTTACGTTGTGGTCGTAGAGAATATCGACCAAATTGATCAGACGGCGGGCGCGGTCGTTGCTGTCTTCATCGAGCCTGGGAATATCGGATACGAAAAACGTGTGGAAACACCTGGCCAGTTCAATGTAATCGTTCTGCGATCGCGGCCCACCGCACAAGACCTCGAATCCAAACCAGACGACCCCCGTGGCATGCCGAACAGTCAGTATGGTACGGCCGTCAATCTCAAGCTCCACGGCTGGATCGCCGGGTTCCGGCGACATGTGCTGAAAATTGTGCAACAAACCTTTGCGAGCCGTCGAGTCCAGCGGGGTAAAATAAATATTGGCGCGGTCGAGGAATCGCATTCGATAATCGACACTCCCGTCGACTTGCACGACGACGGTATACCGCTTAATCAGCTCAATCGCGGGGTTGAATCTGTCGCGTTGTAGCCCGTCCTTATACAAGTCTTCCGGCGGTATGTTCGATGTCGCTACCAGCACCACGCCGCTTTGGAAGAGATGCAACAGCAGTCTGCTCAAGATCATCGCATCGCCGATATCGTTGACGATGAATTCATCGAAACACAGAACCCGCGTGGATCCGGCAAGACGCTCGGCCACCACGGCCAGTGGGTCGGTGCGATCCCTCAGCGTCTTCAGCTGCTCGTGGGTCTTTTTCATGAACCGATGAAAATGTACGCGCTTTTTCTCGGCAAACGGCAGGCAGTCGTAGAACATATCCATGAGATACGTTTTCCCTCGTCCGGTTCCGCCCCAGAGGTACAGTCCCAGCAGGTGGTCGGTCGGGCCGGACTGCCGAAAAATTCGTGTTAACCAATTCCGGGTGCGACGGGGTGCCGTGATCAGGTCTTCGTACAATCGCTGGAAATGCGCAACCGCCCGCTCTTGTGAGGGATCCACTCGGAATTCGTCCTCGACGAGATGCGATCGGTAGCGCGCGACAGGCGTTCTGTGCATGTCCATAAACTCTAGCCCGCATATTGTTACGCGTAGAACGCACAATACAGACAGACGTCCCAGTGTCTATTATGCTCAACAACTACGCCGCGTCGAGCCAGGCGGTTGCGCCCTGCTCGTTGTCGAACTGCTGAACTTCGGCATCGACAAACGCACCAGCCAGCCATCCCAGCCACGCATGCCATTGATTGTCGGTGACCACTGCGATGCGCCGGTAGTCGCGTGCGTGCTGTTTGTTGAATTTGAGTTCCTCCAAAACGACGTCGACGCTGAAACGCTCCATGTTGGTGAGGTCGAACAGGGCGTTTACGTGGTCATACTCCTGCAGTTCATCGCCAACGGCGGTCTCGAATTCACGAAAATCGGACAGTGTAAATTCACCATAGACGTGCACCTTCAGCAAATCGTTCTGCTCCTCGATCACGATCATTAGTGTGACTCCACGTTCAGTAGCTTGCGTGCGGAGACGGCAATGCCGTCTGCATCCGCATAGACGTACGCACCCGGATGAAACCAGATGCCGGCAAACCGTACCGGAATATCTGCTTGGCCCTCGCCACGCTTGACACTCTTGACAGGATTGGTGTTCAGCGCTTTAACACCGATGTCCAGCGCAGCCAACACTTCTGAGTCACGAATACATCCATTAATAATCAATCCCGACCAGCCATTGTCCCTGCCCAGCTCTGCGAGCTGGTCGCCGAGCAGTGCACACCGCAGTGAGCCTCCGCCGTCCACCACCAATACGTCGCCGTCTCCGGGGCGTTGGAGAGACTCCCGGACCAGGCTGTTGTCTTCAAACACCTTCAAAGCGGTGATTTTGCCGTAGAATGCGCGGCGTCCCCCGAAGTTCGTCAGAATCGGGTCAGCGATCTGCAGATGTTCGCTGAAGTGATCGTATAAATCTGCCGTCTTTATCAAGTCGCAACCTCCAAAACACCTTGCCGCCGATAATCGATCCCACTTGACGCCAGAGGTAACGGGCGTGCGCCACAACATACGTCAGCATTAGAATTCGGGCAACCACTTCATCGACCGCTGACGCTTGCGCACGACAGACACGGCGAATTACGCTGCGCAGAGCGCCCGAACGGTACCGTTTTTGATGCTTACCTGCCGCCGTAGCCCGGTATGATCTCCAGAAACGAGTGGATCGCGGGAAATCCCCGTACCTGCCGTTCGGGCTGACGGGAGTCCGGTTGTGATATGGCAAGCAGGTAAGCAACGCCGTACTCGCGGGCTGTGTGCAATACGGCCAGATTGTCATCGATAAAAAGAGTCCGGCGGGGATCGAAGGGGTACCGTTGTTGAAACAAGCGCCAAAAAGCTGGCTCTTCCTTCGGTGCGCCGAATTGGTGTGAACTGATAATCATGTCAAACAGCGGGCTCAGCCAGGTGTGCTGCATTTTGAGGCCGATGGCCTTTTCATGGGCGTTGGTCACCAACCGGATCTCGATCCCACGGGCGCGCAAATAGTGCAGAAATTCAACGACGTTGGGGCGCAGCTGTATCTTGTGGGCAAGCTCATGTTTGAGCTGAACGATGTCCAGATTCAACCGCTCCGACCAGTAATCGACGCAATACCAGTCCAGCGAACCCTCCACCTGTCGGTATCGTGGAAATAACTGTTGCTGCGCCTGCTCCAGTTCCAGGCCATGCTGGTCAGCGAAATGCTGTGGCACATGAGTGAGCCAAAAGTGATTATCGAAATGCAAATCGAGCAGCGTCCCATCCATATCGAGCAGAACGGTGTCGATTGACTCCCAGTTGATCATAATCACTTCACAGCTGGTGCCGGCGGTGAGCGGGAAGGTATTGGATGGGGAATACTCCTCATGGCGCGTCTATAATACGCTCAAGTTGCCCGTATCCGATGCCAAACAAACCACCACAAGTCACTCGTTGTCGAATCATTGCCAGTACACGTATATTCTCAATCGAGCGCGTCGGGCTCCGATTCGCTAACGGCGCCGAGGTCGAGTATGAACGTCTGTCTAGTCGTGGCAGAGGTGCGGTTTTGATTATACCGTTACTCAAAGGCGGCGATGTGTTGCTGGTGCGTGAATACGCCGCCGGCGTGGGCCGCTATGAACTGGGTTTCCCGAAAGGGCTGGTGGAGGATGGGGAAACCGTTGAGTGTGCCGCCAACCGCGAGATCAAGGAGGAGGTGGGGTACGGTGCCCGGCGACTGACGGCATTGAAGCGACTGTCGGTGGCGCCGGGTTACGCCAGTTTTCGAACCCATATCGTGCTGGCGGAGGACTTGTATCCCGAACGGCTGCCCGGTGATGAGCCCGAACCTGTCGAAGTCGTGACCTGGAACATCAAAAACTTTAATGAGCTGTTGAAACAAGACGATTTTGCTGAGGCCCGCAGTATTGCTGCCCTCTATTTGTTACAAACCCATTTGGCGACACCGAGATGAATACAGACTTGGAAATCGAGCACCTGGTCAAGGAAGTGGTTCGCATCGCGCGGCAGGCTGGTGCGTGTATCGTGGAAATCTACCAGCGGGGATTCAACGTCGATACGAAAATCGATGGTTCGCCTTTGACCACGGCTGACCGCGCTTCTCACGAATTGATAACCGAACAACTGTCCGGTTTGGATGCCTCGACTCCGGTGTTGTCCGAGGAATCGTCGTCATCGGATCAGGTCGACCGGATGAGTTGGCGCCGGTACTGGCTGGTCGATCCATTGGACGGCACCCGGGAATTCGTCAAGCGGAACGGGGAATTTACCGTCAACATAGCACTGATTGAAGGGCGTCGGCCCGTGCTCGGTGTGGTGCATACACCGGTTAAAGGGCTGACCCACTGGTCCTGTGCCGGAGGCTCGGCGTTCCGCGAGGCCGACGGTAGCGGGCCCGAGCCGATTCACGCGCGTGAATATCATGGTGGTCCGCCGGTGGTGGCGGCCAGCCGTTCTCATGCCCGCGGGACTCTGCAGCGATTTCTGAACAGAGTGGAACAACGCGAAGGTGGATACCGGATGTTGAGCATGGGTAGCGCGCTGAAAATCTGTTTGATAGCCGAGGGTCGCGGAGACGTGTATCCAAGATTGGGGCCGACGTATGAGTGGGATACGGCGGCGGCGCAGTGTGTGCTCGAATCCGCAGGTGGCAAACTGACGGATCTCCAGAGAACGCCCTTCCGATACAACAAAGACTCACTCCTGAACCCCTGGTTTGTCGCCAGTGGTATCGGCAGCTACGATTGGTGTTCCCTGCTCGAGGGCATCGATGAAAAGTCTCATTGACGCCGATTGCTGGGGCCGCCGGCCATCGCTGGTAACCCCCGCTTCGATCCCGGTGGCGGGTTGGACCAGCTGAGTTGTCGACGACCCGCTTTGGTGCCCGATAAAACATCGTTTTTTTGGCTGGAGAGTTCTCGAACCGGTGGAGGTGCCGCAGCCTCATCCGGCCGCGGCCACGTACCGTTACACAGCTCGAAGAGCCCTAAGGCGCAGCCTGATGCGGACGGCAGCACAATGAGGCGCGTACCGGAACCTGAATTGATGGACGATCCAGCACAGGCTCTGGCCTATGCCAGTGCGGATTTTGATGCGTCGAACGATTTGTTCGTAGCCACCTTCACCGGTTTGTTTCCAGGATTCGATACAGGGCGGGTTCTGGATATTGGTTGCGGTCCGGCTGACATCCCCATTCGCCTCGCCAGCGCCACACCCGGCCTGCAGTTGGTCGCCACCGACGGGGCCGAGGCCATGCTCGCACTGGCCGACCAGGCGGTTGCCGCGGCTGACCTGTCCGGGCGTATCCAGGTGCGCCGCTGGCGACTGGGGGCGGAGACCGGTCCGGAGGATGTGGAATTGCCGGTGGACGCGGTGATCAGTAACAGTTTGCTGCACCACCTGGTTGATCCGCAGACCTTCTGGGAGGCCGTTGTTCACTGCGCGGGGCCGGACTCCCCGGTGCTGCTCATGGACTTGAAACGACCGCTGTCCATAAACGCGGCACGCGCGATCGTTGACGAGTACGCGCGGGACGAGCCTGAGCTGCTGCGGGATGATTTTCTCAACTCGCTGCTGGCCGCTTATCGTGAGGATGAATTGACCGAACAGTTGGCCGCGGCAGGATTGGGTTACTTAGCGGTGGAGCAGGTCAGTGACCGCCATCTGATTGTTCACGGGCGGTTGTCCGCCGAGCAGTCGACAAATTGAATTGTGGGGACCGGGAACGATCGGGTGAGCGATTGACCGCGCTGTCGAAGCATCGCCGCGGCTCGCCCGCTCGCCGGATACCTGGCCGTTGTTGTCGGGTTCAGCTCCTGTTCCGGGTGTCGGAATCGGCGACGCCGATCGTTGCTCTCAGTCTGTGCCACCAACGCACCAGCACCGCATGGGCTCGTTTCGCCCATTGGAAATCCACGGACAGTAGTATCAGCCCCAGGGGCAGCATCCAGAACCCGAGCACCGGTAGGGCTCCAAAAATCCCCCCCATGACAAGTAGAATACCACACGTAATCCGAACACCCTTCTTGGGGTGGGTGCGCAGGTAATGAAATTTCTCCGAAATGTAGGATTTCAATGAAGAGATCCGGTGGCAACCAGTGCCGAACTATACAACAGTGAGTCGACGATGCGTGTAAAGTTCACCAAGATGCACGCCCTCGGTAACGACTTCGTCGTTCTAAACGCCGTGTCCCGCCCCCTTGCACTGACCACTGAACAGGCGCGATGGGTCGCGGACCGGCGCTGCGGCGTCGGCTGCGATCAGATTCTATTGGTCGAGGGTCCAAACAGGGAAGATGTGGATTTTAAATTTCGCATCATCAATGCGGACGGGGGTGAGGTCGAGCAATGTGGAAATGGCGCACGGTGCTTTGCGCTGTTCGTGAGAGACCAGGGCCTGACCGATAAGCCGGAGATTGCCGTGGCGGCGGGAAACAGACGATTGACACTCCAGCTCGAGGACAACGGTGAGGTACGGGTAGACATGGGTGTACCAGAGTTTGAGCCGGACCTGATCCCGTTTCTAGCATCGTCCCGACAAGATGTGTACGATCTGGCTTTGCCCGATGGTTGCGTGGAGGTGTCGGTATTGTCCATGGGTAACCCGCATGCCGTGCAAATCGTGAGCGATGTGGACAATGCGCCGGTGGCGCAGCAAGGTCCCCTCATCGAGGCACATCGACGTTTCCCGGATCGGGTCAACGCCGGTTTCATGGCGATCGATAGCCGCCGTCACGTTCGGGTGCGTGTCTATGAGCGCGGAGTCGGTGAGACACTGGCCTGCGGCAGTGGCGCTTGTGCGGCGGTGGTGGTCGGCCGGCTCCGAGGACTGCTGGACGAGGACGTCCAAGTCGATATGCCTGGTGGTCGGTTGACCGTAGAATGGTTTGGGAATGGTCGGCCGGTGTACATGACCGGTCCGGCCGTGTCTGTTTTTGAAGGCGAAATCGAGTTGAATTTCTAGCGCAGCGGGGCCCGCCGATGACCCGAGATACCCATACATACAAATCCGAAGACCCCGAGCAGGACCGGGAGATCGCCGAATATTTGCGAGAACATCGTGATTTTTTCGATCGGCATACAGACGTGTTGGCGGAGATGGTCGTTTCGTGTTCGTCCGGCGCCACGGCGTCCCTGGTCGAGCGCCAAGTCCAGGCTCTGCGCGAAAAAAACAAAATCCTGCAGCGCCGTTTGAAGGATCTGATCGATACCGCAAGAGAGAATGAGACTCTCTATCAGCAACTGCACGAGCTTTCGCTGACTGCGGGCGGGCAGATCGATCTGCAGGCCGCGATAGACAGGTTGACCGAGCAGATCAAGTCGCGATTCGAACTGGATCTGGTGGTGATGCGTATGCCGGAATTGGAACAAGCTGAACCGTCACCGGAATCCAGCAGTGAGGACTGTGCTGCGTACCAGGATGTGCGTGCCAGGGTGGCGCACGGTCAAACTGTGTTGGATGACCGGCTGCCGACCCGGGTTTTACGTTATCTGTTTGCGGCGGATGCGGAAGCGGTGGGTTCTGCCGCCCTGGTACCGATCGGCGGGCCTGATCCCATGGGTGTGTTGGCGCTGGCGTCGTTGGACCGGCGCCGCTTCCGCACCGATTTGGACACGGTGTTTCTGGATCGCTTGGGCGCCGTCGTCGGCGTGACGGTAAACCGCTTACTGGGCTGACGGTCAATGCTGCCGGCGAGCCAACAGCAGATTGCGGAGTTTCTGGCCTATCTGCGAGTCGAACGCCGCGCGTCGCCACACACGGAGTCGGCCTACCGGCGTGACCTGGCTCGGTTGACCGCATTCTGCGACCAACAGGGGCTGGGCGATTGGTGCCGTGTGGACAATCACCGGGCCCGATTTTACGTGGCCCATATGCACAAGACAGGCCTGTCCGGCCGCAGCATACAGCGGGCGTTATCGGCGGCGCGTGGACTGTATCGCTTTCTGTTCCGCGAAGGTATCGTCAAAATCAATCCATTCGTGGGCGTCTCTGCACCGAGAACGGCTAAAAAGCTGCCCGCGGCGTTGAACGTTGATCAAGTCTCATTGCTGATGGAGGTGGATGCGAAGAGCCCGCTGGCGCTGCGCGATCGGGCGATCATGGAGTTGTTTTACTCCTCCGGTCTGCGACTGTCGGAGCTGGTGGGTCTGGATCTGGGTCAGGTGGATAAAAGCCAGGCGCTGGTGCGCGTTCGGGGTAAAGGCGGGAAGCTGCGTGAGGTTCCCGTGGGGCGCATGGCGCTGAGCGCAATCGAGGAGTGGTTGCCGGTGCGTGCGGGCATGGCGGGTGTCGGTGAGCCGGCCTTGTTCGTGAGCCGGCGGGGTACGCGCATCACACAACGCGCAGTGCAGATGCGCGTCAGGCATTGGGCGCACCGCCAAGGTCTGAACCTTGTGGTGCATCCGCACATGCTTCGACACAGCTTTGCCAGTCACCTGCTCGAGTCCAGCGGCGAACTGCGTGCGGTGCAGGAACTGCTGGGTCACGCCAACATCAGCACCACTCAGGTGTACACCCACCTTGACTACCAGCACTTGGCGAAGGTATACGATGAGGCCCACCCGAGGGCGAAGCGGAGGCGGGATTGAAAGGACCCGGATTCGGTCAGAGCTCGTGCCGTGCCGCCGCAGGGTTTTCCCGCAATGCGGTTGTTGTTTACCTTTCTGCGGTTTCCACTGGATTAGCGCGTCACTAAAAGTACGGTATCATACCCGGCTGCTCAGGAGTGCGGTCGGCATTGCAGGCTTGCGCACCGGCTTTGCCACTGACGCCGCGGCATACCCACCGGCGGAAAGGGGAAATATGGGCTCCCGGGGCGGGCGCACAACGGTCGACACCGGCGGTTACCAACGCGGGTTGCAGGGCTGGTTTTTCGTTAACTGACAAGCGTCGCAGGGCTCAACCACGAGCGCCCTGAGTAAACGAGGCAAACGTGTGATAGGGATGGCTGCTCGCGGGCGTTTTGTCGGTGTGGAACGAACACTTCAATAACTCAAACTAAGGGGACGATATGTCGGTCGAAGCTTTGTTTCCCACAATCCTTGGGGTCGGCGGTTTGTTCGCGGCGTATAAGATTTTCCAATTCGTTCTGCGGTATCCACCCGGTTCCGGAAAGCTGACGGAAATCGGCGATGCCATACACGAAGGAGCAATGGTTTTCATGCGGCGGGAATACAAGATATTGGGGATCTTCGCCGCGGTCGTCATATTGCTCATCCTGGTTTCCCCGCTCGGTTGGCGGACCGCCTTTGCCTTTATCGTCGGGGCGCTCTGTTCCGCCAGCGCCGGGTACATCGGCATGTTTACGGCTACCAAGTCCAATGTGCGCACCACCACCGCCGCCCACGACGAGGGCGCCGCCTCCGCACTGACAGTGGCGTTTTTCGGCGGATCGATCATGGGCCTGACCGTAGCGGCCATGGGTCTGCTGGGTCTGGGGTTTCTGTATTTATTCTTCGGCGGTGACCCCGAATCCGCCCACGTCATTCACGGATTCGGAATGGGCGCCTCGTCGGTCGCGTTGTTTTCACGTGTCGGGGGCGGCATTTTCACCAAGAGCGCCGACGTCGGCGCGGACCTGGTTGGGAAGGTCGAGGCCGGAATTCCCGAGGACGACCCCCGTAATCCGGGCGTGATCGCCGACAATGTGGGGGATAACGTCGGCGATGTGGCCGGCATGGGGTCCGACATCTTCGAATCGTATTGCGGGGCCATGATCGCCACCATCGCCATCGCCTCGACCATGGATCTGGCCGAGCTGCAGGTCACCGGACCCCGTGAGACGCTGATGTTTCTGCCGCTGATGATGGCGTCCTTTGGTCTATTGTGCTCCATCGGCGGGATTTATCTAGTCAGGCGCTATTCCGAAAAATCTCCGGAGGTCGCACTGCGTATCGGCACCATGGGCGCGTCGATCATGTTCATCGTCGTCGCGCTGCTGGTCATCGCCATCTCCGATGCGAGCCTGAACGTGTGGGTATCGGTCGTGGTCGGGGCCATCGGCGGCATCGTGATCGGGCTGGTGACCGAGTACTACACCGCTGGGAAGCCGGTGCGCAGCATCGCTCAGGCCGGGGAGACCGGGCCGGCAACCGTTATCATTAGTGGCCTGGCCATCGGTATGCAATCCGTCGTGGTGCCGCTTCTGGCGCTCAGCGCGATCATCTGGACATCCAGCCAGTTGGCTGGCCTCTATGGTGTCGGTATTGCGGCGGTCGGCATGCTCGCCACGGTCGGGATCACCATGGCCATCGATGCCTACGGCCCGGTGGCGGACAACGCCGGCGGTATTGCGGAAATGGCCGGTCTGGGCGAGGACACCCGCAAGATCACCGACTCGCTGGACGAACTGGGCAATACCACCGCCGCGATTGGCAAGGGCTTCGCGATTGGTGCCGCGGCCCTGGCGGCGCTGGCCATTATCACAGCCTACATCGAAGTGGTGTCGCAGACCGTCTTGGATTTCAGCCTGGAGATCAACAACCCAAGGGTCTTGGTGGGCATGTTCATCGGCGGCATCTTCCCGTTTCTGGTCGGCAGTATGACCATGACCGCGGTGGGGGCCGCGGCGTTCGACATGATCAAAGAGATTCGCCGCCAGTTCAAGGAAATTCCTGGGCTGTTGGAGGGCACTGCTAAGCCGGACAACGCGCGGTGTGTGGAGATCGCTACCGACGCGGCGCTCAAGCGCATGGTGCCCCCGGGCGTGCTTGCGGTCGCAGCGCCCGTCGTGGTCGGATTTGGCCTCGGCCCGGAGTCGCTGGGCGGTATGCTCGGTGGCGCCCTGTTGGGTTGCGTGTTGTTGGCGCTCACCATGGCGAACGCCGGCGGGGCTTGGGACAACGCCAAGAAATACGTCGAACGGGGAAATCTCGGCGGCAAGGGGTCCGATACCCATAAGGCGGCGGTGGTTGGAGATACCGTAGGCGATCCGTTCAAGGACACGTCGGGTCCCTCAATGAACATCCTCATCAACGTGATGGCCATCGTCAGCCTGGTGATTGCACCGTTACTGGGATAGCCGGAGCGCGACCGAAACGTTCGAGCGTGGGGTTCAGGCCGGCGGCGGTTCGGTGTCCGACCCGCGTCTATGCCATCGGTTTAAATTCGGTCCCGGGCGCGAAACCGAATACCCGATCAAGGTGTAGGTCGTGGATCAGCTTGTCCACCGCTACCTGCCCGTGCTCTTTGTGTACTTCGGCCAGAATCAAGCGTGCCGAGTTCCGGTTGTAGAAGCCACCAAAATCGGCCTGGACCTGCAGTAATTCGAAGGCTTTGTCCAATGTCACCGGGCTAGCACCTCAAGGATTGAGGATGATGGCGAAGGGTCGCTTGGTGCAATATGCAGTTTAGGCGGGATGCAATATGCCGAACCGGATGATTGAGTTGAGTCTCAGCCACCGGCCTATATTTCGAACTTTGTGCGCAGTTTCTGTTTGACCTGTTTGTTCTTAAGCCTCACATATACGGGTAAGCCATTCTTGTAGGGTGGATAGTCCTCACCCCGGATCAAGGGCTCCAGATACTCCCGGCACTTCTTGGTGATGCCAAAGCCGTCCCGGGTGATAAAGCTCTTGGGCATCATCTTTTCTACATTTGCAACTTTGTTTAATGGCGCCTTTTCGATCTTCCAACGGTACGGGCGGTTGGAGACTCTCTTGATGGCGGGCATCACCGAGTTGTCGCCCTGCACCGCCATCTTTACGGCCGCCTTACCGACGGCATAGGCGTGCTCCACGTCGGTCTTCGACGCGATATGCCGCGCCGCCCGTTGCAGGTAGTCGGCGACCGCCCAGTGGTATTTGAGGCCGAGGTCGTCCTTGATCATACCGGCGACTACGGGGGCGGCACCGCCCAGCTGGGCATGCCCAAACGCGTCTTTCAAGCCCTGGTCGGACAGGAAATTTCCCTGCGGTCCGCGAACGCCCTCGGAGACGACCACCGACACGTAGCCGTGCTCGTTCACCATCCGGTCGACCTTGTGCATGAATTTCTCGCGGTCGAAGGCGACCTCTGGAAACAACACCAGGATTGGAATCGGGGTGTCGACGGTGGACGCCATACCACCCGCCGCCGCGATCCAACCGGCGTGTCGGCCCATCACCTCAATAATAAATACCTTGGTCGATGTCTTGGCCATACTGGCGACATCGAAACTGGCCTCGCGGGTGGATATCGCGATGTATTTGGCAACCGATCCAAAGCCCGGGCAGTTATCGGTGATGGGCAGATCGTTGTCCACCGTCTTTGGCACATGGATGGCCTGCAGAGGATAGCCGGTGGCCTCAGAGAGCTGGGAGACCTTCAGGCAGGTGTCGGCCGAATCGCCGCCACCGTTGTAGAAGAAGTAAGCAATGTCGTGCGCCGCGAAGACTTCTATCAGCCTCTCGTATTCCCGACGATTTTCCTCCAGGCTCTTCAATTTATAACGGCAGGATCCAAATGCGCCTGAAGGCGTGAAACGCAGCGCGGCGATGGAACTGGACGATTCCCGGCTGGTATCGATTAAATCTTCGGTGAGGGCGCCGATGATGCCGTTCCGTCCGGCATAGACGTTACCGACGTTTTTCTTATACTTACGTGCTGTCTCAATAATTCCCGCAGCTGTAGCGTTAATGACCGCGGTTACCCCACCGGATTGTGCGTAAAAGGCGTTTCTTGGGTTGACTTTCGGCATAGATCCTCCCGTTATTGTTGATGTCGCTGTTTGCCTGCAGAATTAAAGGTCTTTCCCTGTAATCCCCGATGTCACGCCCTGCTTTTCCCGTTCATGATCCGACTGCACTTGAAGCAGTGCGGAAACGCACGCATCGAGACTGTTATAATGCGAGTGTCCGGTACCGAACTGGTCCGAAGGATTGTAGAAAAACTGGCACCTAAATTCATTTGACCCGGACTTGAACACCACAAAGTTGCAGTCACGCGCCTTCCAGAAAACCGTCGGACACTCGGTAACCACATTCGAATTGGCGTCGAGCCTCAACTCGGCATCGGCGAGCTGGATCTCCACCGTCTCTGTGAAACGTTGTCGCAGAAATTCTCTGATTGAGCTGAGTTCAGATTCGGTGAATTCAGGGATGGCGGACATGGCTACTCCACAACGGCGAATTTTCCCACATTACGCCGAATCTGCAAGCGTAATGGTTGAGATTGGGCATCAAAGCGGCTGGTGCCGAGATAGGGCTGGTTAATACAATTGCGGTGCGGCCCTTTGCGGGTGTGATTGATAATGAGACGATAGACATGGGATTTGGTGAGATTGGCAATGAATGAATCAAAAACGTTAGCACCAGGATTTCCCGCATCACGCTTGCGGCGCATGCGTCGGGATGCGTTCTCTCGGAGATTGATGCGCGAGCATCGTGTGACCGCGGATGACTTGATTCAGCCGCTGTTTATCATGGAGGGGCCGGACGACGCCGAGCCGGTGTCGTCAATGCCGGGCGTGGAGCGCTTGACCGTAGATCGAATGGTGACCAAGGCGCGCCACCTGCGCGAGCTCGGGATCCCGGCGGTGGCCTTGTTTCCGGTAGTCCCCAGCGAGAAGAAAAGCGAACAGGCGGAAGAGGCATACAACCAGAACGGGCTGGTGCAACGCGCGGTACGCGCGCTGAAAGCCGACGTTCCCGACATGGGTGTCATCACCGACATCGCCCTGGACCCCTTCACCAGCCATGGGCAGGACGGCCTGATCGACGATTCCGGCTACGTTGTCAACGACGAGACGGTGGCGGTGCTTATCAAGCAGGCCTTGTCTCACGCGGAGGCGGGCGCCGAGGTGGTGGCGCCGTCCGACATGATGGATGGACGCATCGGCGCAATTCGCGCGGCACTAGAGGCGGCGGGGCATAAAAACGTACGTATCCTGGCTTATTCGGCCAAGTACGCGTCGGGCTATTATGGTCCCTTCCGCGATGCCGTTGGCTCGGCCGCGAGTCTCGGCGGTGGAGACAAGTACAGCTACCAGATGGACCCGGCCAACGGTGACGAGGCGCTGCGTGAGGTGGCGCTGGATATCGATGAGGGCGCAGATATGGTGATGATAAAACCGGGGATGCCGTATCTGGACATTGTTTATCGGGTCAAGACCCGGTTCGGTGTGCCCACCTTCGTCTACCAGGTAAGTGCTGAGTATGCCATGTTGCAGGCAGCGGCCATGAACGATTGGTTGGATTTGCGCGCGGTGGTCATGGAGGCCCTGTTGGGTTTCAAGCGCGCCGGCGCCGACGGGATACTGACGTATTTCGCCGAGGCCGTTGCCGACTGGCTCCGGGAGGACGGTTGATTCACCGAATACGAACTCAATTTACCCGCACGTCAGCTTATGGTGGAAATTAAACCGAAACCCACTGACATTAAACTCCATCAGCCGTCGCGGATGCTGGAACTGGTTTTTGACGACGGTAGTGAATTTAAACTTCCCTGTGAGTATCTGCGGGTCTATTCGCCGTCGGCCGAGGTGCGTGGTCACGGCCCCGGTCAGGAAGTTCTGCAAGTTGGAAAAGAGACCGTTAACATCACCGCGATAGAACCGGTCGGTAGCTATGCCGTCGTTCTGCGCTTCGATGACGGACACGATACCGGTATTTATTCCTGGGAAACGCTGCACGAATTGGGTGTTAATCGTCATGAGTACTGGAGTAATTATCTGCAGCGTTTGCTGGATGCCGGCCACCAGCGTCGTCCCCAACCCTACGACGGAATGATGAGCGGTGACTGAAGCCGATCACGATAAAACGACGCATTTTGGATTTCGCGAGGTGCGAGAGGTCGAAAAACATCACCTGGTGGGGGATGTTTTCAGCTCCGTTGCGGACAAATACGACTTAATGAACGACTTGATGTCGTTTGGTGTGCACCGCGCGTGGAAGCGGTTCGCCGTGGCCCTAAGCGGGGTGCGATGCGGCGAGCGTGTGCTCGATGTGGCGGCGGGCAGCGGTGATCTGGCGCGCCTATTCGCTCGCCGGGTTGGCGGCTCAGGAGAGGTGTATGTGACCGATATCAATGCGGCGATGTTGGCCCGAGCGCGGCAGCGCCTGACCGACGCCGGGGTTGTCGGTAATGTCGTCTATGTCCAGGCGGACGCCGAGCGGCTGCCGTTCCGTGACAACTATTTTGGCTGTGTCAGCATCGGTTTCGGTCTGCGCAACGTAACTCGCCGGAGGTCGGCGTTGCGCTCCATGTACCGGTGTCTGCGGCCGGGAGGCCGAGTAATAATTCTCGAGTTCTCCCGCCCCACCTCCAGATTGCTCGGTAAGCTCTATGACGCGTACTCATTCGCCGTGTTGCCGCGCCTGGGTGCCGTCGTAGCGAAAGATGCACCCAGTTATAGTTACCTCGTCGAGTCCATTCGAAAACACCCGGCGCAGGCCAAGCTGCGCCGCATGATGGAGGACGCAGGTTTCGAGCGCGTTGATTTCTACAACCTGAGCGGCGGTGTAGTCGCGGTCCATACCGGTTTCAAGTTCTAAATCGAAGCGTATTCCAAGGCGTTAGACTGACGAGGTCAACCAGTTGTTTGAATATGGGAATTCAATCTATGCGCGGCTTGGCAGCTGGCCGCCGTTAATCGCGGCCAGTATGGAAGCCAGCCGTCACCAACATGCCCGACCGTTTCTGGTGCCGGAATAAGCCAGTCATGTTGTATGAACTGCTCGATCTGGCCGGTAACCGATTACTCAAGTTGGATCCCGACGGCTCGTCCCACTTCAGCAAACTCGAAGGCAAAATAATCTGTATAGAGCTGACCGGTATCGGTCAGCGCCTGTATTTGCTCCCAGGTGAAGACGGAATACGCGTACGTGGTACTTGGACAGACCAACCGGATGTCTTGTTAAGTGGCCCGCCGGCGGCGTTCGCCCGACTGGGGCTACTCGGCGCGAGGTCAGACTCGCTTGCTGCACGGGGGATAACAATTCAGGGAGACGTTGAGTTGAGCCGGCGCTTTCAAACCCTGCTTGAGGGTGTTGACCTGGATTGGGAAGAGCTGTTGTCGCAGTACGTGGGTGATTTCTTGGCGCATCAGATGGGACATGCGGCGCAAAACGTGCGGAGTTGGATCGCCGGTACGAGTGCAACCATGGGGGCGAATCTTTCCGAGTATCTACAGGAGGAGTCGCGCACCCTAGCATCGGAGTCAGGTGTGGCGGAGTTTCTCGATGCAGTCGATGTGCTGCGTGCGGATGTCGAACGTCTGGAGCAGCGCGTGCGGCGGCTGCAGTCCGCTCTGTAAATGGTACGCCTGAATCAATTATTCCGGCTCCTGCGTATTACTCAGGTGTTCGTTAAACATGGCCTCGATGACTTCGTCATTGCTATCCACCTGTTCCGACCGTATGGCTATCTGCTCCACGCGTTACCCTGGCGCTGGAGATCGGCTCTCAAGAAACCGCGCAGCGAACGTCTACGAGAGGCGCTGGAGGAACTCGGGCCGATCTTCGTAAAGTTCGGGCAGATGCTGTCCACCCGACCTGACCTGCTGCCCGAAGACATCGCTTTTGAACTCAGCAAACTGCAGGATCAGGTGCCGCCGTTCCCCGGCGAGTTGGCGAAAGCCGTTATTGAAGAGGCGTACGGCGAACCGCTTACGAAACACTTTTCCTCATTTGAGCAGGAACCCATCGCGTCGGCATCGGTGGCCCAGGTGCACCTGGCTAATTTGCTGGATGGCACCGAAGTTGTCGTGAAGGTGCTGCGCCCGGACATTCAACGGATTATCGAGCGGGACCTGGCGCTGCTTTACATGGTCGCGCGGCTGGCGCAGCGATACTGGGAACAGGGTCCGCGCCTGCGCCCTGTTGAAATCGTTGATGAGTACAACCAGACGATACACGACGAACTGGACCTGCGCAGAGAGGCCGCGAACGCCAGTCAGTTGCGTTCGAATTTCGCAGGTTCCGAATTGTTATACGTGCCACAGGTGTACTGGGACCATAGCCGGCAGAACGTGATGGTGATGGAGCGCATCTCTGGCTTTCCGATCCGGGACATCGCCGCGCTGAAGGCGGCCAATATCGACATCCGGCAACTGGCCCACAATGGTGTCGAAATCTTCTTCACCCAGGCGTTTCGGGATGGTTTTTTCCACGCGGATATGCATCCAGGGAATATTTTCGTGTCTGATACCGGCCAGTATCGAGCTGTCGACTTCGGTATCATGGGGGCGCTCAGCGACGTGGATAAACGCTACCTGGCAGAGAACTTCCTGGCCTTTTTCAATCGCGACTATCGCGCGGTGGCCGAGGCCCATGTGCGCGCCGGCTGGGTTCCGGCAAAGACCCGGGTAGAAGAATTCGAGGCCGCGATCCGTACGGTTTGCGAACCGATTTTTGCGAAACCGATCAGTGAAATTTCATTCGGCCGACTGGTGGTCCAGCTGTTTCAAACCGCCCGTCGCTTTGAGATGCCGATTCAGCCGCAGTTGATGTTGCTCCAGAAAACCCTCTTGAATATCGAGGGGCTTGGCCGGCAGCTGTATCCCGATCTGGATCTCTGGGAGACGGCTAAACCTTTTCTCGAGCGATGGATGCGGCAGCAGATCGGTCCCCGGGCCTTTCGGGAGGGCTTGCAGCGCGAGCTGCCGAAGTGGGGACGGATGTTGCCTGAGATGCCGGCCCTGGCCCATGGTTTGCTGCGCAAACTCCACGATGACGAAACGGCCAGTCAGCGGCAGGCGGAAGAACTCAAACGGCTGCGCAATGAACTCGTCGGCGGCCGCCGGCGCCAGTTCATCGGCGCCGTGGGAGTGGCCCTGTTCCTGACTGCGATCATCCTGACTACGCTGGACAGCGGCGCTTCGGTTCAGGGTTGGGCGCTTGCCGGGGTCGGCATCCTGTTGGTGGCCATCGGTTGGCCGCGAGCAAACTGAGCGTTGCGTCCCCCTGGTGCTGGCGGCCGGGCATCCCTCCCTTTATAGGTATATCCCTTTCTCAAAGTAGGGTATTATGGTGGTACGGTGCCGTGAACGGCACTAATCTTGACTATTTTACTCGGAATATATAGAGTCACGACCACTCAACCGGATCGGCCACCAGGAATTATACCGCGGATTCGGTTAGCGCTTGAGGAGAGTCTGATATGAGATTAACTACCAAGGGCCGTTACGCAGTGACTGCAATGATGGACCTCGCTATCCACGAGGTCTCCGGACCGGTGACGCTCAACGACATCGCCACCAGCCAGCACATCTCCTTGTCGTATCTGGAGCAACTATTTGCTGCACTACGCAGGGCTGGCCTGGTGAAGGGACTACGGGGTCCCGGCGGCGGATACCGCCTGGCCCAGCACGCGTCGGACATCTCCGTAGCTCGCATCATCACCGCGGTTGACGAGAAAGTGGACATTACCCGGTGCCGCGGTCGGCAGGACTGTCAGGACGGCGCTCCATGTTTGACCCATGAGTTGTGGACGGATTTGAGTCAACAACTGTACGACTTCCTGGACGATATTAAATTAGGCGATCTGGTGCAGTGGCCTTGTGTACAGGAAATCGCATCGCAGCAGGACGCTGAATACGGGCGCGACGGCGCGACGACTCACGCGACCGCATGACGCCCCCACACTTCGAGTATTGAGGCGATTCGATGGGCAGTTCGGCGAACGAAATCGACCATTTAGTCAAGCGCGAGTACAAAGAGGGGTTTGTCACCGATATCGAATCGGAAACACTGCCCCCGGGTCTCAGCGAAGACGTTGTCCGGATCATCTCGACCAAAAAGAACGAACCTGAATTCATGCAGGATTGGCGGCTTAGCGCGTATCGCAACTGGTTGAAGATGCGTGAGCCGAAGTGGGCCAGCGTTCACTACTCTGCCATCGATTATCAGGCCATCAGTTACTTTTCGGCGCCGAAACAACAGGCCGGCCCTCAGAGCCTGGACGAGGTCGACCCGAAGCTGCTCGAGACTTACGAAAAACTCGGCATCCCCCTTGAGGAGCAGAAGGTGCTGGCCGGGGTGGCGGTGGACGCTGTGTTCGACAGTGTCTCGGTGAAAACCACATTTACGGACAAACTTGCCGAAGCGGGGGTGATCTTCTGCTCGATTTCGGAAGCCCTGCAGATGCATCCCGAACTGGTTCGTCAATATCTGGGCAGTGTGGTGCCTGCCGGAGACAATTTTTACGCCGCCTTGAATTCGGCCGTGTTCAGCGACGGTTCATTTGTCTACGTGCCCAAGGGCGTGCGCTGCCCGATGGAATTGTCCACCTACTTTCGCATCAACGCCATGAATACGGGGCAGTTCGAGCGCACCCTCATCATCGCCGACGAGGGAAGCTACGTGAGTTATCTGGAAGGTTGCACGGCGCCGATGCGGGACGAAAATCAACTGCACGCGGCGGTGGTCGAGTTAATTGCGATGAAGGATGCGGAAATCAAGTATTCGACAGTCCAGAATTGGTATCCTGGCGATGAGGAAGGTCGGGGAGGTATTTACAACTTCGTCACCAAGCGTGGCGTTTGCCGTGGATCGAACGCGAAGATTTCATGGACTCAAGTGGAAACTGGGTCGGCGATTACGTGGAAGTATCCCAGTGTTTTGCTCGAAGGCGACAATTCAGTCGGCGAGTTTTATTCTGTTGCACTGACCAACAACCGGCAGCAGGCCGATACCGGAACGAAAATGGTGCACATCGGCAACAATACCAGCAGCACCATCGTCTCCAAGGGCATTTCGGCCGGTCACGGCCAGAATGCCTACCGAGGGCTGGTCAAAGTGCTCAAGGGTGCGGATCGCGCGCGCAATTACTCACAGTGTGATTCCCTGCTCATGGGTGACCGTTGCGGTGCACATACCTTCCCGTACCTGGAGGTCAAAAATCCCACCGCCCAGGTAGAGCACGAGGCCACTACGTCGAAGATCGGCGAGGACCAGCTGTACTACTGCCGCCAGCGCGGACTGTCCGAGGAGGATGCGGTCTCGATGATCGTGAATGGTTTCTGCAAACAAGTCTTCAGAGAACTACCGATGGAATTCGCAGTTGAGGCGCAAAAACTTCTGGACGTCAGCCTAGAAGGCGCGGTCGGCTAGTCTTATCCCGAACATAAATTTTTGCGGTCTTGGATTTCCGGTGATTGGGGAAATCGGCGCGCAGTACGAGTGAGAATCAGGTGTCCGAGATGTTATCGATTAAAAATCTACATGCCGACGTCGACAACAAGTCCATATTGAAGGGCGTCGACCTGGAGGTCAAAGCAGGTGAGGTCCACGCCATCATGGGACCGAACGGGTCGGGAAAGAGCACGCTTGCCAATGTGTTGGCGGGCCGCGAGGGTTACCAGATCACTCAAGGGGAGGTGACCTACAACGGTCATGACCTGTTGGATCTGTCCGTGGAGGACCGTGCCCGCGAGGGCATTTTTCTGGCGTTCCAGTATCCCGTCGAGATACCCGGCGTCAGTAATCTGTACCTGCTGAAGGCGGCGGTGAACTCAATTCGCAAATATCGGGGACTCGACGAGATGCCGGCCGTCGAATTCATGAAGCTGATCCGTGACAAGGCCAAGCTGGTCGATATGAAGCCGGAATTCCTGCAGCGCTCGGTGAACGAGGGTTTTTCGGGCGGCGAAAAGAAACGCAATGAAATCCTGCAGATGGCGGTGCTCGAACCGGCTCTCGCGGTCCTCGACGAAACGGACTCGGGGCTGGACATCGACGCCCTCAAGATCGTCGCCGGTGGCGTGAACGCGCTGCGTCACGAGGAGCGTGCGATCATTGTAGTTACCCACTATCAGAGACTGCTCGACTACGTCGTGCCCGATTACGTCCATGTGCTGGCCGACGGCCGGGTGATCAGAACCGGTGACAAGAGCCTGGCGCTGGAGCTGGAGCGGCACGGTTACACGGAGATGAGCGAGGCGGCGGCGTCCGCGATCGAAGCCCGGGCGGTGTCCTGATCCATGAACGACACGGTGCGTGCGTATCTCGACGCCCACTCGGGCGCGGCGGCGGGCCTGCCCGGTGGGGCGATCCCGTGGGTACGGCAGGTCCGTGAGCAGGGCCTGGCGCGATTTTCCGAAGTCGGCTTTCCCACCACGCGTGACGAGGACTGGAAATACACCAGCCTGCGGGCGATCGAGAAGCACCGGTTCATACCGGCGCCGGACCGGCCGAGCGGTCTGACCTCGGGTGATCTCACTGCCTTGGATATCCCTGGTCTCGATGCCCACCGGTGTGTATTCGTCAACGGGCGGTTCGCGCCGGCCCTGTCCAGCCTCGACCGCTTGCCGGCGGGCCTCACGGTCACCGGCCTGGCGGACGCGCTCAATGAGCGGGCCGACGAATTGGAACCCCAGCTCGGCCGCTTAACTCCGCACAATCCTAACGGATTGATTGCCCTGAACAGTGCGTTCCTGGCGGACGGCGCCTACGTTCGTGTCGCGCGAGGCTGTGCTGTGGACCGCCCGCTTGAATTGGTCTACCTGGTCCATGCCAATGGTCAGGCTCTGGCGTTGCACCCGCGCAGCTTGATTATCGTTGAACCCGGGGCCGAAGCGGTGATATTGGAACGCTATATAAGCACGGGTGACGGTGACCGCTACCTGAACAACACGACGACCGAGATTCTGGTGATGGAGTCGGCGCGGGTCGATTACTACAAACTGCAGGATGAAAGCCCGAAGGCATATCACTTCGGCGGATTGTTCGTGCATCAGGACAGCGATACCGTCGTCAGTACCAACAACATTGCTGTGGGCGGCAGCTTGGCACGAACCGACCTGGCGGTGAGCTTCAACGCGCCGGGGGCGCACTCCACCCTGAACGGTCTTTACATCGGGACCGGTCGACAACATCTCGACAACCACACCCAAGTCGATCATCGGTTTCCCGAGTGTGTCAGCGACGAGTTCTACAAAGGTATTTTGGACGTGCGGGCGCGCGGTGTTTTCCACGGCCGTATCGTTGTACACCAGGATGCCCAACGCACCGAGGCCCAGCAGCAGAATAAAAACTTGTTGCTATCCAGACAGGCCGAAGTCGATACCAAACCCCAACTCGAGATTTATGCCGATGACGTAAAGTGTTCACATGGGGCCACCGTCGGACAGCTCGATGCCAACGCGGTCTTTTACCTGAGATCCCGAGCTGTTGCTGAATCGATCGCACGCAGTCTGTTGACCTACGCGTTCGCGAATGACGTAATTAATCGATTCGCGCTGGCGCCGATTCGACAGCAGTTGGAACAACATCTGGCAGCCAAACTGTTGCCGGCTGATCAAGGTGAGGTGGGTATGTGACGCACGATCATACGTCGACGGTCCGCTCAGTCACCCCGCAGGATTTCGAGATTGAGCGGGTGCGCGCGGATTTTCCAGTGCTTCACCAGGAGGTGCACGGGCGGCCCTTGGTTTACCTCGACAACGGCGCCACCACACAGAAACCCTCGTCGGTGATCGAAGCGCTTGAGCGCTACTATTACATGGATAACGCCAATGTCCATCGGGGCATACATGAGTTGAGCGAACGTGCGACGCGGTCGTACGAGGCCACGCGGGATAAGGTACGCGCATTTCTCAACGCCCGGGACACCCGGGAAATCGTCTTCGTACGGGGCACGACGGAAGCGATAAATCTTGTGGCAAACAGCTATGGCCGTGGCCATCTCCAGGAAGGGGACGAAATCCTGATCACCGGGATGGAGCATCATTCGAATATTGTTCCGTGGCAGTTGTTGTGTGAACAAACCGGCGTCAAGCTGGCAGTGGTCCCGATCAACGACAACGGTGAGTTGATCCTCGATGAGTTCGAGCGCCGGCTGACCGATCGCACTAGGCTTGTCGGTGTGGTTCACGTCTCCAACGCACTGGGGACGATCAACCCCATCAAAACCCTGGTGCGTCTCGCCCATGACGCCGGCGCGGTTGTGCTGGTCGATGGGGCACAGGCGGTAGCGCATATACAAGTGGATGTGTGTGACCTGGATTGTGATTTTTACGCGTTCTCCAGCCACAAGCTCTACGGGCCCACTGGTGTGGGGGTGCTCTATGGGAAGCAGGAATTGTTGGAGTCGATGCCGCCGTATCAGGGCGGCGGAGAAATGATCGAAGAAGTAACCTTCGAGAGAACAACTTACAATCGATTGCCGTACAAATTCGAGGCGGGCACTCCGAATATCGCCGGCGTGGTTGGTTTCGGCGCCGCCATCGATTACGTAAAGCAGCAAGGGCTCGGCGCGATTTCCGCGCACGAGCGCAGTGTGCTTCAGTACGCAACGCACCGCGTCCGGGAGATAGACGGTTTACGCATAATCGGCACTGCTGGCCTGAAGTGCAGCATCCTCTCTTTCATTATGGATGGCATTCATCCGTCCGATATCGGGACCTTGCTCGACCAGCTCGGTATCGCAGTGCGCACCGGACACCACTGCGCCATGCCGGTAATGCAGCGCTACGGTATTCCCGGTACCGCCCGCGCCTCGTTCGGAATGTACAATACCCGGGACGAAGTGGACACGTTCATCAGTGGAGTAATCCAGGCCAAGAGCATGTTGAGGGGCACATGAGCGATTTAACATCGGCACACCATATCGATCCGGATCAGACACTCGCCGACCGGGTCATCGAGGCACTAAAAACCGTCTACGACCCTGAAATACCGGTGAACATCTACGATCTTGGGCTTATTTACAAGATCGATATCGACCCCGGCAATCGCGTGTCCATTGAGATGACCCTGACCGCCCCCGGCTGTCCGGTGGCACAGACGTTCCCCGGGGTGGTCGAGAACGCGGTGAAAGCCGTGCCCGATGTTCATGATGCGGTGGTGGAACTGGTGTGGGATCCGCCTTGGACCCAGGACATGATGAGCGAGGCAGCTCAGTTGGAATTGGGTCTGTTGTGACCGTTCGGCGCACGTTGATACCCGCCATAGATTGAGTTTAGAGTGCACAGCCAGGTGGATCGCGGGCCGGCCGAATCGCGTGTTCCGCGGTACGGCGGCAATTGCTCCGGCTCTGCCTCCGTGTCGAGTCAATGCCAACCGTAGTCGGGTCGATGTCCGATTGGATTAATGTGATCGAGAAGGACCAGCTGGGCCCCGGCGACCACGTGGTTGTCGATGTCGACGATGTCGAGATCGCCGTATTCAATATCAACGGCGATTTTCTCGCCATTGAGGACGTGTGCACGCACGACGGCGCCGAACTGGCGTCGGGAGAGCTGGAGGGTGAGGCGATTGTCTGTCCCCGCCACGGCGCCAAATTCTGCTTACGCACCGGGGCGGTGCTGGCGCCTCCGGCCTACGAACCGGTCAGCGTGTTTCCGGTTAGAATCGATGGCGATACCATTCAGGTGCGTGACGACCGGTGGGAATAGCCTGGCTGAGCACATGACATCAACGCCCGCGGTGTTAGTCGATTACCCTCCCGGACCGGCTGTATCTATCAACTGATATCTGTATACAGTGTCCAGCACGGTCTCCCGCGCCGTTACGGTATCCACCGTCATCATCGCCACGGTGGTGGTGTTTTACGTATTGGTGGTAGGCGAAGCCCTGTTGAAGCCCTTCGCGTTGGCGGTGATGATCTGGTACATCATAAACGCCTTGAGTCGTTTCTACGGTCGCTGGCTGCTGAGGGGTAAAAGCGCCGCCAATGGTTTCACGCTGGCTCTGGCGTTGATTACCATCGCCGTCGCAGCAGCCCTGGTGGTCGATCTGGTCCAGGGCAATCTGAGTCAGGTCTCGGCCGCGGTGCCGACTTACAAGGCGAATTTCGAACGCATCCTCGCCACCGTGCTTGACTGGTTAAATTTGGGTCAACTCCCCAGCCTGAATCAGCTGGTCGGTTCTTTTGACCTGGCGCCGTTGGTGTCCAAGTTTATCGCCGCCCTCACCGCAATCCTCGGTAACACCGGTTTGATCTTTATCTACATACTATTTTTGCTGGTGGAACAAAAAACCTTCGACCGAAAGCTCAACGCCATGATTGCAGACCCTGAGCGCCGACAATCGATAGAGCGTCTGTTGTCCCATATGCAATCTGACATTCAAACCTATATCTCAATCAAGACGCTGACCAGCCTGGCAACAGGAATATTGAGTTACCTGATACTAATAATAGTTGGTGTTGATTACGCGGAGTTTTGGGGTTTCACCATCTTCATGTTGAATTACATCCCCACTATTGGCTCCATCGTCGCCACCGTGTTTCCGGCGCTGCTGGCGTTAATCCAATTCGACACCGTATATCCCTTCGCGATGGTTGCGGTGGGGTTGACGGTGGTGCAGGTGCTGATTGGCAACCTGGTCGAACCCAAGCTCATGGGCAGTTCGCTGAACTTGAGCCCGCTGGTGGTGTTGTTGTCGCTGGTGCTGTGGGGCAGTGTCTGGGGCATAGTCGGGATGTTTCTGAGCGTACCGATTACCGTGATGATAATGATCGTGCTCGCTCAGTTCCCACAGACACGCCCCATCGCGGTGCTGCTTTCCAGTCACGGCCGGTTGAAGTCCGTAGGGTTGTGAACGGCCCGTGGCGGTGCTCGCCGCCCCTTATCCTGTCTCGCGAGACCGCACGATGTTCACACCTTTGAGCAGATTGAGGGCTTCGCGAAGCTGAAAGTCATCGTCGGTGGATAACGTCGGCTTGGTGGCGTCGGCGGTAGTCGAGGACGGTGACCCGGAATCGTCGGTGCCGTTCTCGAGGTGGCCGGCCAAGTCCTGCTCACGCACTCGTGTGGGTTCGTTTTCGTCGCCCTTGCTGACTTTGAGGTTCTTAACGATTACGTCGGGTACAATACCGGTGGCCTGGATCGAACGATCGTTGGGGGTAAAGTAGCGTGCAGTAGTGATCTTGAGGGCGGCCCCGTTGTTCATCGGTAGAATGGTCTGGACAGATCCTTTCCCGAAAGTCTTCGTTCCCATAATAATTGCACGCTTATGATCCTGGAGGGCACCGGCGACGATTTCCGATGCCGAGGCCGAACCGCTGTTGACGAGTACGACTATCGGTGCACCATCGATGTAGTCGGTGTGTGTGGCGCTGAACTTGAGTTGCGAATCGTCGATCCGCCCCTTGGTGCTGACGATTACCCCTTTATGTAGAAACGTGTCGCTTACCGCAACGGCGCCGTTCAGGACGCCGCCAGGGTTATTGCGCAGATCGAGTATCAAGCCTTTCAATTGTCCATTGGCCTCGGCCTTCAGTCTGCCCAGCGCTCGGCGGACTGAGTCTGCCGTGGACGACTGGAACTGGCTGATTCTCAAATACGCGAATCCGTCTTCCAGCATGTCCGACTTCACACTGGTAATCTTGATTACCGCCCTGATAATGACGAACTCCAGCGGCTTCGGTTCCCCGTCGCGCACCACGGTCAGTTTGATCTTGGTGTTGGGTTTACCGCGCATCCGTCGGACCGCTTCACTGAGGGTCATACCTTTGACCGGCGTATCGTCGAGCCGGGTGATCAGGTCACCCGGCTCCAGACCGGCACGCTGCGCCGGCGTATCGTCAATCGGCGCGACGACCTTGATGAAACCGTTTTCCATCGTCACCTCGATACCAAGACCCCCGAACTTCCCCTCGGTGCCGATCCGCACCTCTTTGAACGAATCCGGGTCGAGGTAGGCAGAATGCGGATCGAGTCCCGATAGCATGCCGTGGATCGCGTCTTCCAGGAGTTTGTCGTCGGTGACATCTTCCACGTAGTCGGTCTTGATCTTACCGAACACCTCGGTGAAGACCTTCAGCTGCTCCAGCGGCAGCGGTTGCAGCGCATCCGGGCGTTCGGCCAGGACCTCCCGGTAGAAGGTCGCGCTTAGGCCCAGCGATGCGCCCAACGCCAGAACCAACAGAAAACGGGCTGCTCTGTTCATGGCACTACTCTCCTGTCACTTCAATCTAAGCCGCTTTGCTCACTAAACCCTGTACTCAACGGGCAATGCGGCTCGGTAAACTAATTGATCTTACACCAGTATAAGGGATTGCGCGGCTCGCCGTTATGCCTGATTTCAAAATATAATCCTGGCTGGTCCAGTCCGCCGCTGGCGCCGACCGATGCGATCGGTTCGCCCGTTTTTACCCAGTCACCGACTTGCTTGTACAGCACCTTATTGTGGCTGTACAAGCTCATATAGCCGTCACCGTGGTCGACGATGAGCAGTAATCCAAACCCACGCAACCAGTCTGCGAACGCGACCCGTCCGTGGTGGATGACCTGAACGATCTGGTCCTCGCGGGCACTGAAGAAAATCCCATTCCACCGCAGATTGCCGTTTTTCGGCTGATTGTAGCGAGCCGAAATCGGCGCACGTATCGGCAGACGAAGTTGTCCCTGCATCCGGCCGAACGGTATGTCCTCGGAGAGGCCCGAGGGGACGTCCTTCAACACTTCGACCAGCTCTTTGAGTAAGCGGTTCAGCCGCTGTTCATTCTTCTTGAGCCCGGCCAACTCTTCGCCCCGCGCCGTAATCCGACGATTGAGCGCAGTGATCAACCTCGATCGCTCGAGACCACGCTGCTTCAGAGTCTGTCGGTTAGTCACCTGGGATTCTTCTAGGACCTGAAGCGCTTCTTGCTCTTCGCTGAGCTTCAGTTCCGTCGCCTCTATCGAGACCAAAGTCTGATTGAGTTCGTCGATGGCCCGCGTCTTCGCACCGGCCAGGTAACGATAGTATGCCATCGCCCGCCCCAGGGTTGACGGGTCCTGTTGATTGAGCAGCATTTTCAAATAGCTCTGCCGCCCGGTAAGGTAGGTGGCGTAAGCCAGACGGCCGAGTTGATCCGTCTGTGCCTGCAGCGTTTGCCGTTCTCGCGCAGCAGTCCGGTGCAACTCCTCGATGCGTTGTTTTCGCAGCTCGCGTTGCAGACGAATTTCGTGCAACCGTTGGTTGATGTCCCCGATTTGGCGCTCCAAGCGGTCCAGCTCGACGCGCGTTGCGTCTCTCTGTTTGAGGTCCTGGTCGATCCGCACCTGGATCCGATAAATCCTGGCCTTCAGCCGCTTCAGCTGGGTAGCGTAGTCGTCCGGCGAGGGGGCGGCCCACACCGGCTGCAGCCAAGCGGCGACCAGGGTCAGCACAATCGGGCCCGCGATTCGGCTAAATAAATGCGTGTACTGCACAAACCAGCATTATAGAAGCTTTTAAACCGTTTATATTAGTGTATAATCGAGTACTAATAAACTTGTTCGATTGCCGAGGGCTTGGATACATGAGCAGTTCAAAATCCAACGACCACGCCCCGTGTGGAACCACTGCGGCGGAGATGTTATTGGCCAGCGAAGCGGATATTCACCACGCCTCACGTTCTTTGAAGGCCATGGCGCACCCGTTGCGGCTCAAGATTCTGTGCCTGCTGGGTGGCGCCAAAGAGACCAGCGTGCAGGACCTGGTCGATCTGGTCGGCACGTCGCAAAGCAATATCTCGCAACACCTCTCAATTCTTCGTGACAAGGGCATTCTGGAATCGCGGAAAGACGCCAACAAGGTTTATTACCGAATTGGTGACGAGCGCATTTTGCGACTTATGGAATCAATGCGGTTGGCGTTCTGTACGTCTGTTGAGCACTGACGGGAATGCAACACCCGCTGATCCATCGGTGTGTATAAAGTGACCTCGGCCGGGATACCGCCGCACTCGACTTGTTGTCATTGGGTGGACAGTTCTGATGACCGTCGAATTCGTTATTAACAATTGGTATCTGTTCGCGATTGCGGCGGGAATCGTTGTCATGCTGTTGATGGATCCCATCCGCAACCATTTCTCAACTGTGCGCTCTGTCTCTGCGCTGCAACTCCCCCAACTGCTGCGTGAAGATGCGGTGATCGTCGATGTGAGTGAACCCAATGAATTTAAGAAGGGGCACATTCCCAAGTCACTCAACATACCGCTCAAAAAACTCAACGACCAAATTGACACCTTCAAGAAAAAGAAAGTCACAAACGTGATCATTGCGTGCCGTACAGGAAACCGGTCTTCGGCCGCTGCACGTGTTCTGACGAAGCACGGTTTCGAAAATGTGTTCACCTTGTCGGGCGGCTTGCTATCGTGGGAGAAAGAGAACCTCCCGATGGACAAAGGCTAATCCGATAACACCCAGGGGTATTTATGATGGCGGAAAAAACACAAGACGGGTCGAAATTCAGTATAAGAAAAATCTACCTCAAAGATGTTTCGTTCGAATCACCTCAAGCGCCGAACATCTTTACCCAACCGGATGTCAATCCCGCCATCGATGTGCAAATGCGCATCACCCACAGCGAGCTGAACAAGGAGATGGGTTTTTACGAGGTCGTGTTGTCGATGACCGTCAGCGCCAAGAGCGGAGACGCGACCACATTCCTAGTTGAGGTGCAGCAGGCAGGGGTCTTCGAACTGGTGGGAATTAATTCCGCCGAATTGCCTCTAGCGCTGGAGGTCGCGTGTCCGAACGTGCTCCTGCCTTTCGCCCGCGAAGCAATTTCTGATTTCATCGCCAAGGGCGGTTTTCCACAACTGCTCATCAACCCGGTCAATTTTGAGGCGCTGTACATGCAGAAACATCAGCAGCCGGATCGTCAGGACCCGGCGGGCGGCGGTGACGGTTCGACCAAGGGGAATTCAGAGGCCGCCGGCGAACAAGCGGCCGATGAGTCCTCCAAAGCCTAGCCTGCGTGCTGTACCAGGGCGGCTGAACACGGGAACGAAGGATTTGATCGGATGAGTAGTTCTGAAATTGGACCGATGCGCCGGCACTCGCCGCTCGTCGACCCGTGCCATGCCAGATCAGGCGGCTGTAACCCCGGATAGGGCGGTGGCGATACTCGGCGCCGGGTCCTGGGGCACGGCGCTGGCGGTGCTCATTGCCCGCAACGGATTAGGCGTGCGCTTGTGGGATTATAATGCTGGGCATCTCGAACGCCTGGCGAAGGCGCGTGAAAACCACAGGTATCTGCCGGGCGTACGATTCCCCGAACTCATTGAACTGACATCGGATTTCAATTCCCTGGTGTGTGGTGCGCGGCAGCTGCTGATTGTGGTTCCCAGCCATGGCTTTCGTGCAGTGCTGCAGAGCATTCACGAGGTGCGGACCGGTAATGCAGAGCTGATCATCGCCTGGGGCACGAAGGGTTTCGATACGGTCCGGTCGATGCTGTTGAGTGACGTGGTGAGCGAACTGTTTGGATCGTCCGTATCAAGAGCGGTTATCTCCGGGCCGAGTTTCGCCGGCGAAGTGGCTCGGGAGCTGCCCACCGCCATGACGGTTGCCTCCGACCGTCGCAATGTCGCGGAGCACGTAGCGGGATGGCTACGCAACCATTGGATGCGCGTCTACACGAACGACGATATGGCGGGGGTCCAGTTGGGGGGAGCCATCAAGAACGTGATGGCCTTGGCCGCCGGGATCAGCGACGGCTTGGGTTTTGGGGCCAACGCCCGAGCCGCGCTGATCACCCGAGGACTGGCCGAAATGAATCGCCTGGGCGTGGCCTTGGGTGGAAAGCCGCCGACCTTCATGGGCCTCACCGGAGTCGGCGACCTGATCCTTACGTGCACCGACGATCAGTCCCGGAATCGCCGTGTCGGCATCGGGCTTGGCCACGGCAAGTCGCTGGAACACATCCTGCGGGAAGTCGGCCAGGAGGCGGAGGGGGTCACGACGGTCCGTGACCTGTACGTCATGGCGACCAAAGCCAAGGTGGAGATGCCCATTACCGAGCAGGTCTACAAAGTCGTCTACGAGGGGCAGTCGCCACAGCAGGCGGTGGAGGCCTTGCTGCATCGAGAGCCCAAGGCGGAATAAGGGGCCAGGGACTACGTGTTTTGTCCTGCGAATCCCAGCTGACGCCACGCCTCATAGACGACAATGCTGACGGCGTTGGACAAATTCAGTGAGCGGCTGTTTGGCGCCATGGGAATGGTGATGCGTTGTGGAATTGGCACGGAGTCCCGCAGCGCCACCGGAAGTCCACGTGTCTCGGGACCGTAAACAAACGCATCGTGGAATCGATAGCCGGGCATCGTGTAGGGCGTCGGATTCTGGGTGGAGACCGTGAACAACCGTCCCGGCACCGTCCGTTGACGGAATTCCGCCATCGAGCCGTGTTGCACCACCTTTGCCCAATCGAGATAGTCCAGACCGGCGCGCCGGAGTTTTGCGTCATCGAGCGAGAAACCCAACGGTTGGATCAAATGCAAAGTGCAACCGGTGTTGGCGCACAAGCGGATGACATTGCCGGTATTGGGTGGAATCTCAGGCTGGTAGAGGACGACGTGTAACATATATCCAGAACCAAACAGAACCAAGGGTCAAGTCTTGCATTAACACATAAGCCGCTTCGCTTGCCGGCCGCTCGACTGACAGTGCTGTAGTGTACGCCGAAGTGGCGGGCGATTTCTGCTATCGCCTGCTGGCCGTGGTGGTATGCGGCCCGCACAGCCTCGCGCGACTCACCATGGCGGTCGATATAATCGTGCAACGGTTTCAACATTACCCGATATTCCGATCCAGCCGCGGAGTCTCTCTTAATCCGCGAGCCAGGGTACCATTCTCAGTTACACTGTCTATAAACCGAGCCAAGGGTGTGTCCAGGCAGGCCTTGAACCATTTAATATCCGTAAACTTGACCTCTTTAGTTTTACGTTTCGTTGCAAGGTAGGGAATTATGGACATTGAACTCAGTCCTTATGAAACCCGTGTGATTGGTTGTTTGATTGAAAAGGAAATCACTACACCCGATCTGTACCCACTGTCTTTGAACGCTCTAACCAATGCGTGCAACCAAAAGAGCAACCGCGAGCCGGTGTTCGATCTCGATGAAGCGACCGTCCAACGAACGCTCGACAATCTTGTGAAGAACAATCTCGTGAGGGAGAAAAGCGGGTTTGGCAGTCGCGTCGCTAAATACCAGCACAGATTTTGTAATACCGAATTCAGCGTCTTACAGCTCTCAAAGCAGGAAATGGGCATTGTTTGCGTGTTGCTCCTGCGCGGTCCTCAGACTCCCGGTGAGTTACGTACCCGGACAAACCGTTTGTGCCGGTTTCAGGATGTGCAAGAGGTTGAAGCGATGCTCCGGCATTTAATGGAACGCGACGACGGACCCTTTGTAGTGCAACTGCCGCGGGAGGCCGGGAAAAGAGAATCGCGGTATGCCCATCTGTTCAGCGGAGATGTGGAGATACCCGATGCGTTTGGGGCCGGAGATACCGCACCCGAGTTGTCGGGTCCGGTGCACGAACGGCTCAAGCAGTTGGAGCAACAGGTTCGCGACATGCGCCGGGACATTGAACAGCTGAAGCAGACCATAGAGGTTCTCAAACTACAAGGCTGAGAGCGGGCGCCGGTGGGGCTCCGTATAGGCCTAATTCATGTTCTGGCGGTTGCAAATATGTGCGGGTGGACACCAATATGTTGTTCCGCAGTACATGGTGTTCGCGCGTAAGTTCGCGGATCGAGTGGTATTCATGGGCGAAGACCAATTCCTGATTACGATACCACGGACGCGTTTTTCGTAATGCGTCGCAGCGATCGTCCACAGGCATTTCTTTCCAGGCCACTTCAGCATTCGCTGGCGAGCTGTCGGACACCTAGCAATGGATGTCCCGTTCCCAAGCTATTGAACCGTGAGCTGTCTCATGAGCTCCGTTTCGTAAGCGAAAAGTGCCGGTGCACCGCCTGTGTGTATGAATAGGATGGCTTTCGACTCGGCAAATTGTCCTGCCCGTATCAGAGCGATCAATCCGGCTACGGATTTACCGGAATACACCGGGTCGGCCAGGATGCCTTCGGTCTGTCCGAGCAAGCGTATCGCCTCGAGCACCATTGGGTTAATACGCCCGTAGCCCGGCGCCAGCGTGCCGTCGAATACGTGAATATCGTCCTCGGTGACCACAGGCCGTGTCAGGCGCAACATTGCCTCAACCGCCCTGGTGCAATCCTTTACGCGGATTTGCTGTAAGCCGGCACGGCGCCGGACACAGATTCCACTCACTGGCAGCCTGCTGCCCGCCGCCCGTAGACCAACCAACAATCCACTGTGCGAGTACGAGCTTCCCGATGCGATGACCATGTGATCAATTGGAAGTCCTTGATCCTCGATCTGAGACAATATTTCGCCCGCTGCGCGGACGTAACCAAGCGCCCCCAGCGGGGAACGATCCGGACCGAGGTGTATCACGTAAGGATTTTTTCCGCGTTCTCTCAGTTGGTCCGCAATTCGTTCGAGCTGCCGGTCCGCACCCGCCTCATCTTCGCCCTCCGGGTAGCTGTGAAACGACGCTCCGAAAATACGGTCGAGCAGGACATTTCCGGAACGCCGGTAGGTGTCGTCGACGCCCGGTACGCGCTCCTCGAGCTGGATGTGGCACTCCATGCCCAACTTACGGGCGGCGGCGGCGGTCATTCGTGCGTAATTGGATTGCACCGCACCCGTGATGAGCACGGCGTCGGCGTCGTTCTCCCGGGCCTCGCCGAGATAATATTCCAGCTGCCGTGCCTTGTTCCCGCCGAGGGCAAGTCCGGTGCAGTCATCCCGTTTAATATAGATCGGCGGTCCATTAAGGGCGGCGCTGAGATTGGCCGATTCGTCGATCGGCGTCGGTAAATGCGCCAGGCTTATGCGGGGGAATGGTGCCAGCAACTTATTGATTATATTCACGTCAGTAATTGATTTAACGGTGCCCCGAATAGAGATTGCGGTCCTTTACTGTCGTTTGCAGCGACCGACCGACCTGTCCCGACAACGACTGCCGTCGACCCAAATCGCCTGACTGACATCCGTTCCGCTCAAATTGATGGACGAGGTGATTCCATCGAAACTGAAATCAGACAAATCGGCGCCCCGCAGGTCGCCGTTATTTAGTTCAGCATTCGTAAAGTCCGCGCCCCCCAGACGCGCCCGCCGCAACGAGGCGCGGGTCATCTCGGCGCCCGCCAATTGTGCGCCGTTCAGGTTTGCCTGATCGAGTATTGCCCCCTCGAGCCGTGCTTGCGTGAGGTTGGCCCAGGTCAGATTCACCCCTGTCATCTGCGCGCCGGACAGATCGGCTCTGTAGAGGTTGGCAAATGATAAATCGGCATCACGAAGATCCATACGCGATAAATCCACGAACGGTTTGGACGATCTTTCCAACGTCCGTTCGGGCCGGTTAACGATGCCAGGCTGCAGTTCGGTGACGAATCTGAGCACCATCGCTTTGTCGGACGGTTTGCTCAAGCGGTTCAACAGCGACATTGTTCTTGCCACGATGATGCGGTTCCGGCTGCCGGCGTCCATTTGATTGTTCATCACGTCGCCGATCCCCTGAAAGTAGGCGTCGATCATTTGAGCAATTGAAAGCCGTTCCTGCCGCTCAAAAAGCTCTTTGGACAACTGTCGTTGCCGATTATCGATGCGCGCATCGATAAACAAACTCACCGCCGCAACGCCTAATGGAATGAGAATGATGCCAGCGATCAGTAAAAAGGGATTAGCCTCTGATATTTTGGTCCAGCGAAACATTAGTACGTACAGACGGATCCAACACGAACATCTTTGACTGACCATTGTATCCGTGGGATGTTCCAGAACAATCAAAAAAATTCGGTGGCGATTTTCCATCTGATAATAAGGGTCCCAGTCACTGGCCGCGTCTGCCGGCCGTCGTCAACAGGAACTCGGAGCTTTTTGTGCGAGTGGGCTGCGGGAGGCAGTACCGCGTGGGGTAACGCACCCAATACCCTCCATGGGTGCTCACGGCGCTGATCCGTAACAGATTTTTGGCATCATCGAGTCGTCCACTTCGTCGCTATGAATGACGTTGTGACAGGACGATTCCGATGCCACCCAAAATCGTGACGCTTGCCACAAGCAGGCGAACGGTTAAGGGTTCAGACAGCATTACAGCACCCCCCAATGCGGCAATGGCGGGCACCGACAACACGGCCAGCATTACACCTGTCGTATTCGCAGAGAGGTCTTTTAGAAAAAACAATCCTACAATGAGCGCCATTGGAACGGCACCAATAAAGGTACCGGTGGTTGCGGTGATTGGATCGCCAATCCGCTGGCCGCGCAATGAATAAACGCCCCATGCGATGCCGGCAATGCCCATGAGTGCCGCGGCATAGGGTGACGGTGCTCTCAATCCCGGCAAGACCAAGTAAACGAGTCCGGCGATTGCCGCGATCATGCCCATCCGTTCGGCCGCTGACCTTGCCGCAGGCCCGCACTGATCATGATGAGCTGGACGAGTCCGAACAGAATCAGCGCCCCGGTACCGGTTTCGAGAGTGATATAGGCGAACGAAAACGTCACCGCGTACAAAAACAGCATCAACGCCGAACGCCAGTTGATAGACAGCGGCTCACGGTGCGAGCCAGAGATTTTGCAAATGAGCCAAAGGGCCGCGGCGCCCGATGAGATCCTTATCACCGTGAAGCTGGAGGCGTCGATCAGCGATTGCCCCAATGCTGCTCGACACAGCACCGAGTTGGCCGCGAACGCCAACATCGCCAGCGATGTATACAGCAGTGTTCTCAAGAAAGACGCCTGCACCGTAGGGATCATCTGGGCTTAGTGTCAACCCAATCACAGAGTTGGCATCAACAATATCGAGCGCCGTATCGAATGCGGCCTACTCGGACCGCCCCGCCTTACGCAGACCATCGGTGTAGCGGTTCAAGTCCTGGCGGCCCTTGTAATTGGCATCCCTCCGCTCGTCGTGCAGCGTAATGTCCGGTCGTATCGATCAGCATCACTGCGGCACTGACGATTTTCGCAGCTGAGCGCTGTAAGCGCGGACCGGTACGGCCATATTCTTGACCGGCTGTTCGCCCAGGGACTCATAATCCAGCGGCAGCTTGCTGTCGACAACCGTATTAACAAACTGCCCTCGGCATCCCCTCATTGAGACAAATGGCTCGCATCCAAGTTTCAGCTGCCAGAGTGTCGCTTCATCGAGTCATTGGGCCTCCATTGGCCGTATCTCCTGCCAGCGCTGCTCCGGTGAGCACCCGTTGCAGGAACGCGGCTCCGTTCCCGGGATTCACAAAATGCCGATAAGCACGGACCGCGAATCGGCCGGGATCCATCGCCAAGAGCAGCTTGTTGACGGCGGCACCGGGCCGCAAAGGTTCGTCTGAAAACCGTGCCAGGATGTCCTCTCGGCGGTTTGTGGGCAGTGTTGCGAGCTGAGTCACATAGGCGATGTACTCCTGCGCCACCGAAGAGGGCTGTTCGACAGCAAAATTGAGCGCGGCGACCGCGTGCGCAACTTCATGGGCAACTACGCCCTGATGCAGAACGCTGTCGATCTTCAGCCCAAAGGAGTCCTGCAGATTACGCAAGCTCGACAGGGTTAACACGTGGACCGTGTTGTCCAGGTGACTGTAGCAGGCGAACATGCCTTCGCGCACCCGGTCTTGAGGCAGTTCGCTCACCAGACGCACCTCGATGGGCGCTGTTATGTGCAACCCGTTTACGGCAAGAAAGGTAACGGCATACCGCGCCGCCTCGCAGGCGGGTTCCGCATCGGTGCGAACAGGTGCGGTAATGGTGGCACCGGAGCCGGTACACTCCATCGAGAACGCATTGAGGGAGGACGCCAGCAGGGAGCAGACTAGGCCGAAACAAAACGTGGCGAGATCACGGCCGCGGATGGCGATGCGGCGCTCGGTGCGGCATGATGGACTCCATCGCATAAAAGCACTCGCGCACAACGGGCGCCGACACAACTCGGCGCCCGTCGCCGGACCTGGAAACCACCTTTACTGCTCTTGCTGGGTATAGACGTAACCGATCAGGGCGAGAATGCGGCCGCGCACGAATCCTTCTGAACTGTAATTCCGAAAGTAATCCCCGTAATACTCAACCGCCTTCTCATTGTATTCGTTGCCCCAAATCGGCATGTCACGCGTACCGTGAGCCTTGACCTCCGACCGGCCATCGATCATTTCGTAGATCGTCTCATACGGGAAAACGCCGGCGTTGGTCTTCTGCAGGCTGGTGAGATCAGGAACGCTCGTGTCGATCATTCCTGCGAGGGGTCCGTCGCCCTTGCCGGTCACACCATGACAAGCGGCGCAATTATTTTCATATTCTAGTTTGCCGATGTCTTCGGCAGCGCTCGCGAGCGCAGGTGTGGCGATCAACACGGCGCCGATGATGCTCGCGCACGTGTTTTGCCATGTCATCGTTGATTCCTCCTGCTTGGTTGAGGACTCTTGACGTGTGGGAGTATATGCCTTTTACGAATTCCACTCTTGAGCATTCTGGGGTCAGGTCTTGCATTGCAACACTAACGTGTTTCGATTTAAGACCTGATTCGGTTTTTAGATCGGAAAGGCCGACTCAGGGCAATGAGCCGGCTATGCTCCAATTTTTTCTGCCAATGGCCGAAACTGCAGCCCGTAGAACATCTGTAGATAACGCTGGGTCTCCGCGCGATTGAGATCGCTGACGTATTTCCAGAAACCGTAGACGCGGGACAGGGTCATCATCCGTTCCGCATAGCGTTCCCAGGTGTACCGCTCTGCGACGCGCTGAAGTCCGCCGTCAGAGATCTGCCGCCAGGTGCTTCCGTCTTCGCGGCATCGGCGAAAGAAATCGGCGATCTTTTCGGCCGCCTCATCCCCGCGGTTCGGATCGATGTGAAACCCGGATATCCCATCCTCGATAATTTCCAAAGGGCCGCCGAAACACGTTGCAAACGTCGGAAGGCCGGAGCTCATGGCCTCAATGACGGTCAAGCCGAAGGCCTCGAACAGCGCCGGTTGGACAAAGGCACCGCCATGGTCCGCTATGTATCGGTACAACTCCCCCGCAAACGGCTTTTCCAGGTGCATTCCCAGCCAGCGAACCTGGCTGTCGAGCCGGTAACGCGTCATCAGACCGTGCATCTTCATAATCTGCTCGCGTTCTTCAGCATCGTTGGACCGTTCGACCGCCACGTGGCCGGATATGACCAGCAGGTTGACCTCCCGGCGCAGGGCCTCGGACTGCCCGTACCACTCTACAAATCCGGTGATATTTTTAATGCGGTCCATACGCGCCATGGTGAACAATATTGGTTTGCTGGGATCAGCGAGGACGCCGAGAGTATCTTTCTCGGACTGTTCACCATAAATCAATTGTTGAATGCTTTCTTCAAGAAGATTCAGACGTTTTTCCTTTTCGATGTAAGGAAAATACACTTCAGCATCGGCACCTGGGGAAACAATGTTGAACTTGGTGTCGAAAACATCGATGCCGTGTACAACGCGATACAGTCCCGGCATGGTAAACGCTGCATGGCTCTCGTATTGACCGAGGGTTTCATCGGTGCCGGCAATCTCCTGATAGGTGCTGGTGATGATGAAGTCCGCCGCATTCATCGCAATGAGGTCGGCGGTGAATTGGCAAGAGAAATGATAATTTTCCTCGTTGTCTTGCCAGAACAGGTCGGAATACAGGTACTTTGTCTTTTCCAGTGCGTGCGCGATATTGCATTGAGTCACACCCAGCCGCTTGGACATCAGCGACGCGGCGAGATTGCCGTCCGAGTAATTGCCCACGATAAGATCCGGTCGGCCTCCGAGTTCGGCAAGCACTTCGCGCTCAGCCTCCATAGCGTAGCGCTCCAGGTAGGGCCATATTTCAAAGCGTGAAATCCAGTTGGGAATGACTTCGCCGTCACTGTTGCGAAACGGCACGCGCAGGATTCGTGCGTTGGTGGTTCCGGCGATGCGCTCGATGCGCTGATCGCAGGTGGTATCGTCTGCTTCCAGAATGAGGCGGGTCACAACCACGATCTGCGGTTCGATGTCCATCCCCTGTGCGTGAAGCCGGCGGTGCATTTCGCGTTCGAGCGCCCGCACCTGATCGAGTACGTAGACGACTTGACCCCCGGTATCCGGACGTCCGAGAACGTTAGACTGACCGAAGTATCCATGCGGCGAGAGGATTGCCAGCGAGAAAATCATTGGTACCCGACCCAGAAAATGCTCTAGCGCAGCAGGCGAAGGCGCCTCGAGTATATCCAGAAGCAGGCGCATGGAATCACGCACGCGCGCCGCGGTGTTGCCCCACCCGGGTTCAAATCCGATCGCGCGCATTTCCTGCGCCAACGACTCCCAAGGTTCGAATGAGTCCATCTTCTTGAGCACGGATTCCGCCGATCGCAGTGCTTGCCGGAGGCTGGAGACGTCGTCGATGCTTTCGTTCAGCATCAATAGGAAATCCAGCAGACGTTTGTCTCCTCTGCCCAGGTCCTGGAATAGCTGGCTTGAAAGGTGGCGGTTTAGAAACTCGACGCCCCGTCCTATAGACTCCGATTCCTGCAGTTTGTAGAACTCGCGTGAAAACGGCTCCATATCCACTTCCAGCGTCCAGGAGTTTACAGAGTGTCCCGTAGCGAGTCGCTCCTTGAAAGCCAGAAATTCCGAAGAGGTCATCAGCTCAATGTCGAGGGTGTCGAAATTAATGCGAACATAGATCCAATTCGCAATCCTCGGGCGCAAGGCAAAGCAAATCCAAGAGTCGTCCATCGCGGCTTCCTGACACCAACCGACTAGTATGGAGATTGGGCTCGCGCGTAATTTTCCCGTGGCGTCTGCCGCACAGATCTCCTCGAACGTGTCGTGAATATTGTTTCGCAGCAAGAACCGCCCAGCGCTGGAGTGGAGTTGGTGAACGAGTTGGGCCAACTCACCGCGATAACCTTTCAGCTCATTAATTGTGCTCTGTAAAATGTTCAGGCTTCTATTCATAAGTTCAACAATATCCTGATGTTGGGTACAGGTCTTGCATTGCAACGCCAGAATGGGTCATTGCAAGTCTCAGTTTTGTAATTCATTCCGTGAATCGACAAGGCCGACCAGCTTACCGGTCGGTAAATATCACGACGCCCTCTGCAGTGGCCGGGTACACGCCTTTTATTGAAACTGCGGACATGGTGAGTGGCCGCGGGGAATGAAAACCCGTGTTGCAATGCGAGCCTCGATTTCGATGACTTATGGTGAGGTACTGGGCAGGAAGCGTTCTACGACGTCGTCGAGGAAGCGGTAACCCCGGTCGGTGGTGTTGATGCGGGAACCGTCGACGTACAACAGACCGGCTGTTTTCAACTCATCGAGCATGTCGATGATGCGGCCGATGGACTGGCCGGTTCGCCGCTGAAACAGCGGCAGCTCGAAGCCGTCTCTCAACCGCAGCGCGTTCAGCATGAATTCGAATATCAACTCCCTGCCGCGGACCTCTCTGCGTCCGGCGATTCGTCGCTCTGTGGCGACGTGGTTCAGGTAATCGTTCGGATGTTTATCTTTCCAGAATCGTATGGCACGATCCGCATAAGAGATCTTGGAATGCGCGCCAGCGCCGAGCCCTAGATAGTCGCCGAATCTCCAGTAGTTCATGTTGTGCCGGGACCGGCGCCGGTCTTTTGCGTAGGCCGACACTTCGTACTGGGCATAGCCGCTCTGCTGCAGGCGCAGTTGAATCGCCCTGTGCATGCACCACACATCATCGTCTGGGGGCAGCTCGGGAGCTTGCGAATGGAACGGGGTATGCGGTTCGATTGTCAGTTGATAACAGGATAAGTGCGTTGGCCGCAGTGCAATGGCGGTTTCGATGTCGTCAATCGCGTGCTCAATGCGTTGACCGGGCAGGCCAAACATCAAGTCCAGGTTGCAGTTGTCGAACCCGGAGTCGCGTGCCGCCTGAGCCGCCTCGAGGGCGTCCTGACGGGTGTGGATCCTACCCAGTCTGGCCAGCTGTGCGTCCTGGAAACTCTGGACGCCGAGCGACAAGCGCGTGACGCCTGCGTCGCGATAGGCACCGAATTTGTGTGTCTCGCTGCTGCTCGGGTTCGCCTCGAGGGTCACCTCGATGTCCGGCGCCCAGGACAACCGAGCACGAATACCCGACAGCACTGTTGCTACGGCCGATGGTGACAGCAAGCTGGGGGTGCCGCCACCCATGAATATGGAGTTGACCGGCCGATGCCCGACCTCGGGCAGGTGTTGATCGAGGTCGATCAGCAGGGCATCGACATAAGCGCGCTCCGGCAGTTTGCCGCGCAAGGCATGGGAATTGAAATCACAATAGGGGCATTTCGATTCACACCAGGGCACGTGAACATAGAGCGACAAGGCCGTGGATCGTTGCATTGCCCGATTGCTCAGCGGGCGGGCGGCCGTGGTCACCGCAAGTTATCGCAGCGGGTTTGTTTCCATTTGGTTGCCCACCGTTTGGCCTGCATGACGTCCTCGGGGCTCATCGATCCGGCCAGTTTTTCGCGGATTACCAGGCTGCCCGGGTGTCCAGTCAGTGCCGCCACGGTGAACCACATGTATGCGCTGACGTAGTCGGGCGTCGCAAACACGGCGCCGCGGTCGGGATCGTCAAAGAAATTCGAAAGTATCCTGCCCATCTGGTACTGAGCCCACATGTGATCCTGCATGGCGGCGCGGCAGTGCCAGTACAGGGCGGTTTTCGTGCTGCGACGCAGCCCGATGCCGCAGCAGTAGGTCTCCGCGAGCCGGTACTGTGCTTCTGCGTCCCCTCGTGTGGCCGCGGGTCGCCAGCGCTCCTGGTCCGGTGTGCCCGCCGTGGTGCCGAACATGGCGCACCCGGACGCCAACAGGGTGCCGACCAGCGTTAACACTGGCAGGTACAGTGGATTGCGACGAAACAACGGCTGTCTATCCATGGGGACGTCATTCTGCCACGGGGCACGACGAACCCACAACACCGGCACTGAATTGGCCTGACCCGCGTATCGCAGCCGGGCCGCGACTCTAAGGGCCAGTGATCGGTGCGAAATCGCGAATCCAAACGATGGCCGGTGCGACGCTTTGTCCCCGGGGTATGTGCCAATCCGTGCCTCGGTGCGATACGCGAATTAGCGGCGGTACCCGCGACGAGGTGGCCCTGCCGCGGGTTCCGGCGTCGATCAGGCGGTTTCTTGATCGGTGACGGGGATGTCGACGGAAACGGTGGTGCCTGCGCCGGGGTGGCTGTCAATGGACAGACGGCCGCCATGGGCCTCGGCGATTAGTCGGCACAGGTACAGGCCCAGTCCATAGCCTCCGGTTTTGCGCTGGCGCGAGGCGTCCGCGCGGTAGAACGGTTGGGTCACGTGGGGCAGGTCCTCGGCGGCGATGCCGGGGCCGAAATCACGAACACATATGGTTAAGCCTTGCCGGTCACCGGTGATGGTCAGTTCGGGTGGCTTGGCGCTGTCCTCGCTGTGCAGCAGCGCGTTGCTCAGCAGATTCACAATCAATAGCCTGAATCGCGTGCCATCGAGCAGGACCTGGTAATCCAGTGCCGGTAAACGCGTCTGGATGGTTTGCTGTGAAAAGTGTGTGTCCAGAACATCGTTGATGGTCTGGGTTATCAAAACCGGCGCGCGGTTCAAAACGGCATGCCTGGTGTTGAGGCGCTCGGTCTCCAGAATTTCCGCTATCAGGGTCTCCATTTCGTACAGATCCCGGATCAGATTCTGCTTGAGTTTCGAGTCGTCGAGCAGCTCGGCGGAAACCCGGGCGCGGGTGATCGGTGAACGCAGTTCATGACTGGCGGCCAGCAGCAGTTGTCGTTTCGCTTCCAACATCTGCTGAATGTCGTCGGCCATGTCATTGATACTTTCGCCTAGTTCGGCGAGTTCGTCCTTGCGGCCGATGGCGACACGACGAGTCAAATCGCCCGCTCCAAATTGCTGTACCGCTCGCTTGATGGTCTGTACAGGCTGGAACAACCGTCGGATCATCCGGTACATGATGAACAACGCAAACAGTACCCCGCCGGTGGCAGCCAGCAACACCCACGCCGCATGTCCGGGTCCGGTGCGCCTGGGTATAGCGAGGTAGGCGGTATGGCGGCCAAGACGCGTCCTGAACACCAGGCGATCCCGGTCGTCGCCGATTGCGAACGGTCTGAGATGAGGCGGTGGCCCCGGCCCCCTGCCCGGCCGGCGTGGGGGCCTGCGAAACTGTATCGCCCCAGGATCCCAATCTCCCGCCACGGAGGACCAGTTGACCGATGGACCGCGAATGTGAATGTCAATGCCGACCCGGCGCGCCAGGTCCCGGGCCCTCTCGATGTCGGGGGGATCGCCTATTTCCCGCTGGACATAGTGCAGGTATTGAACGAGGTGTGGTCTGAGGTTGCGTTCGAACTGGTGTTTGAGAGCCAGCCCGATCGTCACATTGAGAATCAACAGAATTACCGTCCCCACCACAAGGAACAGCAGCATCAGACGCGCCGTCAAGGAGTACCGCAGTGTGCCGAGCCAGTTTCTCAATCGTCGGGACCGATGAAGGTGTAACCGGAGCCCCAGACAGTCTTTATGAAATCCACCGGCTTTAGTTTTTGGCGCAGACGGCTGACCAGTATATCGACCGCGCGCGAATAGATATCGACGTCGACGCCCTTGAGGGCGCTGAGAATTTCGTCGCGGGTGAAATTCCGTCCGGGATCTTGCGTGAACAAGGCAAGCAGCTGATACTCCATTGTGGTGAGCTTGATCGGTTGCTTGTCAATGAACGCACGTTGCTGCCGGATGTCGATCAGCAGTGGTCCGAATTCCCGCCGGTCCTGCCGTCCGCCCTTGTTCATGTAGCGCTTCAAGACGTTCTGAATGCGTGCCACCAACTCCCTCGGCTCGAACGGTTTGGGCAAATAATCGTCGGCACCGATCTCCAGGCCAACAACCCGGTCCATGACGTCGCCGCGTGCGGTCAGCATGATGATCGGTATGTCGCTGGATCTGCGGATTTCGCGACAGACGTCAAAACCGTCTCGATCCGGCAGCATGACGTCCAAAATAACCATGTCGATATCGCCGGCACCGAGACGGTCCAAACCGGCGGTGGGGTGTGTCTCGCTGATCAGATCCAGATCGAACTTACCGAAGTATTCCCGGAGTGGCTCGGCCAGCCGATCGTCGTCGTCTATGAGTAGTATTCTGGTCATGAGTCGCCGGACCGGGTTGGGTGGTAGGTTGTCCGGTACTGACCACCCGTCTCCACCATAGGGCGGGTGCACGAACGGCCACAAGTTTAACAAATCTGGGTCGGTCGGCCGGTGGACACGGTCACTGACCGGATCGAGCAACCGCGAGACCCGCGAACAGAACTTTGCGCGGGACTTGCGGTACTCCGGGCGGCGATCAACGGCACCTTGAATCAAGCGTCAGCCACGCCAATGATCTCCCCGCGGTCCATGCCGGAGGTCGAGCATGTTTCGCAGCTGTAGCCGTTGCTCCTCCGTCAGGCTGTCGTACAGGACGGCAACGGCGGCAATGACGTCCGGGGCTCTTTTCTCGATGGTTTGGAACTTTTCAGTGAACAAGGTGAGCGCCTTCTGCTGATCGAACGTGTCTGCATCAAGCAAGGCTAGAACCTGCTGTTTGCTCTCCCGGCGCTGTTTCCTGATATCGCGGCGCATCTGGCGCAGCTGGTCGACGATCTGGTCGAACTTGGCCTCCTGCGCCGACGTGAGTTCCAACTGGTCGCCCAAGCGCTCGATGAAATGACCGCCATGGGGACTGCCGAAGTGGCCCGGACCCATTCGCATACTCCCCGGATAATGCGCGAAGGCGGCGCCACCCAATACGACCACGCCCACTGTGCTTGCGATAATCATCTTCGTTGACCTCTTCATGCTTGTGCTCCTGATGTGTCATTGATGAGTGGCTGCAGATTAAAGAGTCGGTGCGGAATGTTCTTCTCCACGACGTAACGGTTTGTATTAATTTGTAACAGGCTTCCGGCGCGCAGGATGACCGGCTGGATGCCCGTCGACGGAGCGCCAGGACGCGGCTACTGTTGCCGTTTCAGGCGGCGCATTGCCCGCTGATTCCGGGGCGCGGGACGTTCGCGATCGTAGATGATCTGGGCCGCCAGGGTGCGGCGTTCGCGGGCGGTGCGCGTACGGGCGGCGGCGCTGTGCTCGGATTCCGTATAGAGCTTCGCGGCCGCCGCCGCCGGACCCCGGCGCGCTGCCAACCCATCGACTCGTACGTCCCAGGTGTATGGACCCAGCTGGATTTCCAGGCGGTCCCCGACGGCGATGGGCCGGGCGGGTTTGGCGCGTTGGCCGTTGACGGTTACTTTGCCGCCTCTGGCGGCCTCGGAGGCCAGCTGTCGGGTCTTAAAAAATCTCGCCGCCCAAAGCCACTTGTCGAGGCGGATAGCTTCTGGTGTCGTTGACCTGTGTGGCATTGACTTGTCAGCAGATCAGGGAGCTATTACGCTGCTTAGCGCCAACATGGCAGGGACTTGGGAAGCGACGGCTGGATCCGATTGCATTATAGACAAGGGAATCACACCCGGAAAGCGACTCAACAAATCGTCCGCAACCAACTGGGATTGCGGTTGACCCTGCTGGGCTGGACCGCCGTGGCCGGATTATCGCCTCGTTACCCCCCCCAGCGCTTACCCCATTGACGAGGTCGATCACCGCGCCGGGCTCAGCATTGCGGGGGCGGAACGGCGTGACAGCCGAGGGTGGTCCCAATCGCCGTCGGCCGGCCGCCTGCAACGGTATTAACGCGTTTTAACTGCCGTTGCCCAATTCGTGATTGGTAGTGTGTGCCCCCCGCCTACGTAAGAGAACCATTCAACCGTTCCACTTGTCCAAGCTCGGTCGCAAAGTGCGCGCAGTCACCACGGCGGTGACCGATGGTTGGTGTCCGAAAATGTTATCATTGAACACCGACGGCGGCTGGATCGTTCGGGTGGTTGGCGGACCCCGGGCCGGTATGCTTCTCGAATCACTGAACTCGCTTGAGCATCTATGCATCCCATGGTGAAGCGTTTTTTAGTAGTCGCAGTGGGCCTGTTCGTACTGGCCCCGGCCTTGGTGCGTGCGCAGTCCGCCGGTGCGGCCCAGAAGGGGCCGCCTCCCGCCCTGGTCCAGGTGGACGAGGCACGGCAGATCAGTATGGCGCCAACCATATGGTTGCCCGGCACCGTCGTCAGCCGGGACGATGCGCGGGTGGCTGCGGAGGTCGAAGGTCGATTGGTCGAGGTCCTGGAGGTGGGAACGCGCGTCGAAACGGGCACGCTCATCGCCCGCGTCGACGACACGGAGCTCGGTATCGAAAAAGCGGAGACCGAGGCGATGGTACTGCGCGAACAGGCCAAAAAACGTTTTGCCGAGCAGGAATACAAACGTATGCGGGACCTGGCGGGCAAGGGGCTGGTGACCAAGAGCCGGTTGGATCAGGCGCTTGCCGAACGAGCGGCGGCCGACGGCGAGTGGCGTGCGGCGGTGGCACGTCTGCGCCGGGCCGAGGATCGTGTCGCCCGCACGACGATCAGGGCGCCCTTCAGTGGCGTGATTGCCAAACGATATCGCCGCACCGGGGAGCGGGTCGCGACCGGCGATGAGGTGATTCGACTGGTGAGCCCGGAGTCCCTCGAGGCCCAGGTCAGGATTCCTCCTTCGAGTCTGCCCCATGTCATCCTCGGCAGCGAAATACGGGTGCAGGCCAATCCGTCACTGACCACCGCTATGGTCCGTTCGGTGGTGCCTGTGGGGGATGACCGATCCCGGCTCTACGAGGTGCGGCTGAAGTTGAGTGAGTTGCTTTGGCCCGCGGGTACCAACGTCCGCGTGGCGGTGCCGACGGCGCGTCCGAAGCAAGTCGTCGCGGTGCCGCGCGATGCCCTGGTGCTTAGGCAACACGGCGTGTCGGTTTTTCGAGTGGGGCAAGACGGCAAGGCACAACTCATTCCCGTGACGACGGGTTTGGCCGAGGGAGAAATGATCGAGGTAGACGGGGACATTCAGCCGGGCGATCGGGTCGTCACTCGCGGCGGTGAACGGCTACGGCCTGGTCAGTCTCTTCGCATAATGCCACCGGCGTGAACCCGACCCGGCTTTCACTATCCAATCCTGTGGCGGTGCTGGTAGCGGTGCTGCTGGTCCTGTTATTCGGAGTCATCAGCCTGACCAGGTTGCCGATTCAGCTGACCCCGGATATCGAAAAACCCGAGATTACCATCCGGCAGACATGGCGGGCCGCCGCGCCCGAAGAGGTCGAAGTCGAGCTGGTCGAGCCCCAGGAGGAGGTCTTTCGCGGGTTGCCGGGGGTCACCAACATCGTTTCCAAGGCCAGTCGCGGGCAGTCAGAAGTTACGCTTACCTTTGATATCGACACCAGTCTCGAGCGAAATCTGCTGGAGGTGCTCAACCGTCTCAATCGCATTGCAAGTTTTCCGGAGGATGCGGATGAGCCAGTGATCAGTGCGGTCGGTGGTGACAGCCGCGCCATCGCGTGGTTCATCGTCAAGACGGTGCCTGGTAATCCGCGCGCCATAGACAGCTACCAGGACTTTCTGGAAGAGGTCGTGCAGTCCCGGTTCGAACGCGTACCGGGCGTGGCCATGTCTCAGGTTTACGGTGGCCGTGAGACAGAGATTCGCATCACCTTCGATCCTTACAGCGCCGCCGGGCTCGGCGTGGAGCTGCCAAAGGCGGCAGGTCTGGCGGGCGCGGGTCAGGATGTATCGGGGGGATTTACCGACGTCGGTAAACGCCGCTACACGGTCCGGTTCGCGGGCACCTACCCCATCGACGAATTGGAGGAACTGATAATCGAGTGGCGCGAGGGGCGCCCGATACAGTTGCGTGATGTCGCCAGCGTGGAGTCCCGGCTGGTCGATCGCGACAGCTTTGTGATTACCAATGGTACGGCCTCGATCGCGGTTAACGCGCACCGCGAGCAGGGGGTCAATGTCCTCGACGTGATGGATGGCTTGCGGCTAGCGGTCGATGAATTGATCGCAGGTCCGCTTAAGCGCGTCGGACTCACGATCGAACAGGTTTATGACGAGACGGTTTACATTGACCGTTCCGTTGAAATGCTACGCAACAACCTGGGGCTGGGTATGTTGCTGGCGGTGGGGGTTTTGTGGTGGTTTCTGCGCAGGTTCCGCGCCACCTTAATGGTGGCGATGGCGATACCAGTGTCGCTGCTGGTCGCATTCATGGCCATGGATGCTGTGGGTCGGACCTTGAACGTTATCTCGCTTGCGGGTCTGGCCTTCGCCGTCGGTATGGTCTTGGACGCCGGGATTGTTGTGCTCGAAAACATCATGCGGCTGCGTGAATCCGGGGAATCTCCGGACCGGGCAGCCGAGCACGGCGCAGTGCAGGTCTGGGGCGCACTGCTGGCGTCCACCGCCACCACCGTCGCCATTTTTCTTCCAGTGGTGTTTCTGGAGAGTGAAATCGGTCAGCTGTTCGGCGATCTTGCGCTCACCATCGCGGTGGCGATCGTCGCCTCGCTGGTCGTTGCGCTGACCATTATTCCCACCGCATCGAGCCAGTTTATCCGCAGCCGCTCGATCCATGATCCTCACCGGTACTGGTGGGACAAGGGGTGTCAGACGATCATGACGCTCACCGACACCAGCCGCCGCAGATGGCTATGGATCGTGGTGCTGCTGACCGCCCCCGGTGCGGTGACTTACGGGATTCTGCCCAAGACTGATTACCTGCCGGAGGGCAACCGGAATCTAGTGTTTGCGTTTATCCTGCCGCCGCCCGGCTCCAGTATCGGTTACATCGAGAAAGAAATGGGCAAGATCCTGGCGGACCGTCTCGAGCCCTACATGAGCGGCAAGCGTGAACCGAAACTCAAATACTATTTTTTCGTCAGTTTCTCGCGCGGCACCTTCATGGGCGCCCGCACCCAGGATCCTGATCGGACCGCGGAGCTGGTCGGAGCGGTGAATGACGTCCTTCAGGGCTTCCCGGATACGATTGCTTTCGCCAAGCGGGCCTCCCTGTTCGGGGGGTTGTCCGGCGGTAATGCGGTCGAGGTTGATATCCAATCGCGGGACGTCTCGGCGCTGCTTGAGGCGGGGCTGGCCGGGCTGAATGCGGCCGGCCAGGCACTGCCCGGGGCACGGGTGCGGCCGCTGCCGGGCGTGGTGTTGGCTGAACCGGAGTTGCGCCTTATTCCCAATGAGCGGCGCATCGCAGAGGCCGGATGGAACCGTGGAACCATGTCTTCGGTAATCCGCGCTTTGGGCGACGGGATGTTTGTCGGCGATTACTTCGATGGGGAGAAGCGGCGTGACATTATATTGCGTGCCGAGCCGTGGGAGACCCCGGAGCAGCTGGCCGCCATTCCCCTCGCGACGCCGAACAGCGGGGTCATCCCGGTCGGCGAGTTGGTCACGGTGACGCGTACCGCAGGCCCGAACGAGGTCAGGCGGGTGAACCGGCGGCGGACCGTTACCCTGCAGATCACTCCGCCGGAGGGCATGCCGCTCGAGACTACCATCGGCACCCTGCGCGAAAACGTAGAGCCGGTGATCAAGGCACGATTGCCGGATGACGGCGTGGTGAGTTACTCCGGTTCGGCCGATAAACTGGATGTTGCGCGGCAGACCATGAGTGGCACGTTTCTGCTGGCCATCGTGATTTTGTACCTGCTCATGAGTGCGCTGTTCCGTTCGTTCAAGGACAGCCTACTGGTAATCCTGGTCATTCCACTGGCGACGGTCGGCGGTGTGTTGGCGATTGAAGTGGTCAACCAGTTTACGACCCAACCGCTGGACCTGCTGACCATGATCGGTTTTATTATCCTACTCGGTCTGGTGGTGAATAACGCTATTTTGCTGGTGCATCAGACCCGCTCCGCCGAGCGCAGGGGAACGCCGCGCAGGGTGGCGGTGGAGCAGGCCGTTCGCCTGCGGTTGCGCCCCATACTGATGAGTACCTTGACCAGCTTGTTTGGTATGTTGCCGCTTCTGCTCAATCCGGGTGCGGGAACCGAACTGTACCGGGGGTTGGCGGCGGTGATCGTCGGTGGTCTGAGTGTGAGTGCGCTGTTTACATTGATACTCTTGCCCAGCCTCCTGCGCTTGGGGGAGTCCAGCAGAAAGCTGGATGCGGTGTCCGCCCATCCCGCAGCTACGTGATCCGGTACTTCGGGCCCGACCGGCCAAAGATGTGACGCGGCGGCAATACACGCGTGAAACAACAACGATCGATCGAGAGTCGTTCGGTCATAAACTCTCAGCTCAGTACGTGAATATTTCGATCATACGACTGCGTTTCGCCATCGCCCTAGTTGCGTTCTGCACGCTGGTTCTGGAACTGAGCCTGGTACGGGTGTTCGATGTCATTCTTACCTCCACCATGGGTTATGTTGTAGTGACTGCGACGGTGTTCGCCTTGGGTCTGGGCGGCATTTATCTGTACGTGCTGCCCATTGATCGGAACCGTGCGTTGCGGCTGTTGCCGTTTTTACTGGTTGGCTTTTCGGTCACGACCCTGTTGATTCTGCCGGTGATGAACGCGTTGCCGTTCAAGCTGAATATGGACGGCAGTGTGCTGGCGGTGCAGATTGCGTCTTGGATGGGCATGTACCTGACGCTGATTGCCCCGTTCTTCATCGCCGGCGTTATTATCACGATGATCCTGACCCACTACTCGTCGCAGGTGCATTCCCTGTACTTCTTCGATCTTGTCGGGGCCGGCATGGGATGTGTGTTGCTGATTCCGCTGATTGCGCCCTACGGTCCGGGCGGCATCCAGTTTCTGGTGGCGGGAGTGGCCCTGCTGGGCGTCGGTTTGTTTGTGCGGCGGTTGGCGATAGTGGCGGTTGTGGTGCTGGTCGGCGCGTTCCTGAGTTTCTACCCGGCTACCAGGGACAGCTACCTGGAGTACCGCGGTCACGCCGACAAGCGAGGTGTTGACACCTGGATAACGCGGGGTATGCGCGACTATTCCAGGTGGGATCCGGTTTCGAAACTCGACGTCCTGGCTAATCATCCCGGTGCCTACAACTTCGCCCTGGACGGTGGTCAGCAGGGATCGTGGCTTCAGCAATTCGACGGTGATTTCGGGCAGTTGCACGGCGAGATGTCCCGTAACCCGAACGGATACTTTTTTGGCATCAATTCCGTAGTCCATTACTTGATGCGGGACAGGCAACCGGAGGTCCTCATCATTGGCGCTGCGGTCGGAGGCGAGACCAAGGCGGCACTATTATTCGGCGCCCGCCGCATCGACGCCATTGAGCTGGTCGGTGAAATGATCAAGGCGGCGAAGACGCGATACGCGTCCTACAGCGGCAACGTGTTCAACCACCCGCTGGTGGAGTATCGGGTCGGTGAGGGACGTACATTCCTGCGCGCGAGTAATAAGCAGTACGATGTGATCCAGATGTTCAGCAACCACACCAGCTCGAGCATCGCCGATGGTTCAGGGGCGGTGGGTGCGGCGTACCTGCAGACTGTAGAGGCGTACGTCGAATATTTCACCCATCTCAGCGATGACGGAATTATCCAGATCAACCATCATATTTTTCCACGCATGTTAACGACCGCTGCGGAGGCGTGGCAAAGGCTCGGCAATCGCGATTTTTCGCGTCACGTGCTGGTACTGGAGCGTTGGCACCCCGACACCCTGCCCACCGTGCTGATCAAGAAGCGCCCATGGACTGAGGCTGAAGTAGCGGAAGTCTATCAGTACCTGAATCGAGGCCGGTTTGGTCCGCAGCCGGTAGAGACTCTGACCCCCTCGCCACGGGTGTATCAGAATCATCCCTTCACCTTCACACTGCGCCCCAAGCAGGACATCGTGGATACCGTGGCCATCAAACTGGCCACTTATCTGCAGGCGCAGCTTGCCTACGACGTACAACTCGAGATTCTTCAGGACCGGAACCTGGTGTTCAAGGCGCAAATTTCCGGAGCCGGAATCCACGACAATGAGTACCTCAAGGTCGGCGTCGACCCGCCGCTGACGGGTGTCAAAGACCGGGCCATTCAGATAGTGCTGAGGTCGCAGAACGCCGATTCGAATCAGGCGTTTTCAGTATGGCAGCGGGAGAACGGCGATCCGGTGATCGACCTGCGTAGCCGGCCCGCCCCCTTTGTCATTGCCTTTCATCCCTTGGATTCCAGGCAGCGACTCATCCCGGCCGAGTTTCTCGACGGTCCGTTCCCCGAGCGTCTGGCTGCGCAGGCGGACTACCTCATGTCGCCGGTCACCGACGACAATCCCTACTTCGGGATGATACGAAAACAACTCGGCCGAGTGTCGGCGGCGCGGTCACTGTTCATGGACGGCGGGACGGAGTTTTTTCTCAACACCCAGGTTCTGCCGTTTTTGTCGTCGGACTGGGTGAACCTGTTTATCGTGGGAATGATCTCATTGCTGTTTACCGTGGTGTTTATTTTCGTGCCATTGTTTTATTCCAACCGCGGCCGTGCTCGCTGGTTGGGCATGGAGTATTATCTAATTTACTTTTCCTGTTTGGGGGCCGGATTCATCATAATTGAGTTGGCCTTCGTACAGCTGTTCAAGAAACTGATTGGTTTCCCGACGCATACCTACGCCACGGTAATTTTTGCCATGCTGTTCTCCGCCGGTATTGGCAGCCTGCTCACTAAACCGCTGCGGGTCGCCGAAAACAAGCGCTGGGTTGTTATGTTCATACTGCTGCTCGGTCTGGTGGTCGGTTTTCTCGCTACGTATGCCGAAATATTCCACGTGTTTCTTGCCCAACCGCTGCCGATACGTATAGCGGTTGCCGTGTTGATGCTGTTCCCGATCGGCCTGGTCATGGGCATGCCGCTGCCGCTGGCGATCAGCAAATTGGGCCGGATTGAGCCGGCGGGCATTCCCTGGGCGTGGGGGATGAATGGTTTTTTTACCGTCTTCGGCGGCTTCCTGTCGGTGGTCCTATCATTTTTGTTCGGCTATTTTGTGGTCTTACTGACAGGGGTCGCGATTTACGCCCTGGCCTTTTGGATGTTTGCGCGATTTCAGCGTCTGCAGCCGGTCTGACGACCACCGAAATCCGCATTCTTCGACATCCAGACGATGATGGAACATACAGAGTATGGCCACACCTTGGGGTTGTTGGTCCTCATCGCCGTTGCTGCCGCACTTTATTCTGCGGTGGGGCAAGGTGGCGGCTCCGGATACCTGGCTGCAATGGCCCTGTTCGGCGTGGCACCCGCGCACATGAAGCCGGCGGCCTTGATCATGAACATCTTCGTAACCACTCTGGTGTGGCGCCGGTATCACCGCAGCGGGGATTTTGCGTGGTCGATGTTCTGGCCGTTCGCCACAACATCGGTTCCCCTGGCTGTACTCGGCGGTGCGCTGACGCTGCACTCCAGTGGCTACCGGCTCCTGGTGGCGCTGGCGCTGCTGATCGCCGCGCTTCGATTATTCTGGAAATCGATCGATGGGGAGGACCTGCGTCGGCCCAGCTGGTACGTGACCCTGCCAACCGGAGCCGTATTGGGCTTTGTCAGCGGTATTACCGGTGTCGGTGGCGGCATATTTCTGGGACCGCTGTTGCTGATGTGCCGTTGGAGCACCCTGCATCAGGCTTTTGCGCTGTCGGCCGGCTTCATCTGGGTGAACTCCACGGCCGGCATACTCGGCTACTTTCTCTCCGGCCAGCCGGCTCCTCCCGGTATCCAGTGGCTGGTGGCGGCCGCCGTCGTCGGCACTGTGTTGGGGATATCGATCCTGTCCAGACGCAGCGCCCCAACCACCCTTCAGCGGGTGCTGGGCGGAGTGTTGGTCATCGCAGCGCTCAAGATGGTCGCGGACGCGTATGGCTGATCGGCTTCCATTGACCTTGCTCGACATTCAGCGGAAGCTGGCGCACTACACGCCGCAGCGGCTCCCTGATTGTGATCATCGTCGGGCAGCAGTGGCGATGCTCCTCAGGGAGCAGCGGGATGTGGCCGAAATGCTGCTCATCGAGCGCGCCCGAAATCCGCGGGACCCATGGTCTGGACAGATGGGGTTTCCCGGCGGAATGCTGGAATACAAGGACGCCAGCGCCCGCGCGGCGGCACAGCGCGAGACCCAGGAGGAGATCGGGTTGAGCCTCGGTGGGTCCAGTTGTATGGGCCGTCTCGATGACCTGCAGGGCCGCCATCGCGGACACGTCCAGGGCATAATCGTGTCTGCATTTCTGTACGCCGTCCGCCGGTCGTTCGATCCCTGTCCAAACTATGAGGTGCGCGACGTGGTCTGGATACCGATGAGTAGGTTCTTCGATGACAATCGGGTCGTCCAGGTGGGCCACCCGCTTGCCCCGGCAGAACGGTTCCCCGGCATCCGGGTGACCGATAATCCGGAGCAGATCGTCTGGGGATTAACACATCGATTTATCGGGTCGCTGTTCCGAGTGCTGGGTTTGGATTGGGCAAGCGGGTGATGTCAATGCCCAGCAGCCGCCTGTACCACCCGATCGGAGTCCAGCCATTGTGATATTATTTTGTGCGGTATTACAGGTCATTGCGCAGATAGGAGGTGCCCGTGGCACATACGCTTTCAACCATGCTGGAGCTGGGGACGCCGGCGGTGGATTTCAGTCTTCCCAACACCAACCCACAGTACGGCGGCGATATTGTCTCATTGTCCGACGTTGCCGGGGCCAGGGCCTTACTGATCGTTTTCATGTGCAACCATTGTCCGTATGTGGTGCACATTCGCGACCAACTGGTACGTTTTATCAAGGAATTCCAGGAACAAGGACTGGTGGCCGTGGCGATCAGCTCCAACGATGTCGGCAGCCACGCAGACGATGGTCCGGAGAAGATGTCCGAAGCGGCAAGACAATATGGCTTCACGTTTCCGTATCTCTACGACGAAACCCAACAGGTCGCCAAGGCTTATCAGGCTGCATGTACGCCGGATTTCTATCTGTTCGACCGCAACGGCGATCTGGCCTACCGGGGGCAATTTGATTCGGCCCGGCCCAGGAACTCGGAGCCGGTGACCGGCAGCGATCTGCGGCGCGCGGTGACTGCAGTGCTGGCGGAGGCGCCGGTGCCGGGTGACCAGATTCCAAGCATGGGGTGTAACATCAAATGGAAATCGGGCAACGAACCGGATTATTTCGCCGCGGCAAGCTGAACGGATAAGCCTCCATTCAATCGCGATTCCGCAGAACATATTTACCGGCGTCCGCCGCCGGCCGGGGAATTTACCGTTGAACGGCATGTTGAGTAGCCGGTCACGCGCAGCATCGGAATGACTCAAGAATCAATCTTTTTTTCGATCTTTCTGATCTTCACCGGTGCGGCGATCACCGCCACCCTCGCATTATACGCCCGCCAGGCGCTGCTCATCGGCTACATCGTACTGGGCGCAATCCTCGGTCCCTGGGGTTTGGCGATGGTGTCCGACCCGGGACTGATTCAGGACATTGCCAACGTCGGAATCATTTTTCTGCTGTTTCTGTTGGGTCTGAACCTGTACCCACAGAAGCTCGTTCAGCTATTGCGTGAGACGACCATGGTGACGTTGGTGACGTCTCTGGTGTTCGGTTTGATCGGCTGGGGAATAGCCTACTCGTTCGGCTTCGAATTTGGGGACAGTGTTGTGGTCGGGATGTCCGCCATGTTTTCGAGCACCATTATCGGTCTTAAGCTGCTGCCGACCACTGTTCTGCATCACCGGCACATGGGCGAGGTAATCATCAGTGTACTGTTGCTCCAGGATCTTATCGCCATTGTCGTACTGCTCGTGTTGCAAGGGGTCAGTCGTGGCGACGTCCCCGTCTCCGAAATCGCTCTATTGCTGCTGGCGTTGCCGGCGCTCATCGGCTTCGCGTTTTTGTTGGAGCGTTACGTGCTGCTGAGACTTTTCCGGGCTTTCGACAAGATTCAGGAGTACGTTTTCTTGTTGACTATCGGTTGGTGTTTGGGCATCGCTGAGTTGGCTCATGCCGTCGGCCTGTCACGCGAAATAGGCGCGTTCGTCGCCGGTATTGCTGTAGCCACGAGTCCCATCGCGCGCTACATCGCCGAGAGCCTCAAACCCTTACGCGATTTTTTCCTGGTGATGTTTTTTTTCGCACTCGGGGCCGGATTGAATTTTTTTGTCATCAAGACAATCTGGGTTCCGGCGATTATCCTCGCTGGCGCACTGCTGGTAGTAAAGCCGGTGGTGTTCAAGTTTATGCTCGTCAGAGTGGCGGAGTCCGAAAAGCTGGCCTGGGAAACGGGATGGCGACTGGGGCAAATGAGCGAGTTTTCGCTGCTGATCGCGTTCATGGCCACCGAGGCCTTGGTCATTGACGGCTCCGCGGCTTATCTGATCCAGGTGGCGACGCTGTTGACATTCATCGGCTCGTCGTACCTGGTTGTGTTGCGATTCCCGACACCGATCGCGGTCTCCGACCGGCTGAGACGGGATTGAGCTGCTTGACGCCGCACTGGAGCGCCATGCAAAGCCAACTGTGCACCCCAGATAAGGGCGGGACGCCCCAGTGCAATATGCAAGCTAGCGTTCTTCAGCGGTAAGCCCGCGCATGGGCGATCCGGTGCCGTCCGATGTATTAGTCGGGCAGGCCTGGTCATACCAATATTCGGCTGTGGCGTCGTCCTGGTAAACCCCGAGTCCGTTGTCGTACATTATGCCAAGCTGAAATTGGGCGGCTTGATGTCCCTGCTCCGCCAGCGGGCGAAGAATTTTTAATGCATTGTCATAGTCGCCGCTGGCGACGGCACGTTCGCCGGCTTCGTAATCGTCAGCCTGGACTGGCACTGATAGATTCAGCGCAATGAACGAGATCAGGCCGGTTACAATGATCAAGATGTTAAGCATGCGTGTAAATGTCGTCAGGCCCGTGGAGGAACCGGTTCGTGGCCTAAATACCATACAAGCGCCGGTGCCGTGCCACAAGATCCGGGCGGCGTGGCAAGGTGTGATCCCGATCGAATGAACGGCAATTCGGCGCCGGCGGGTGTTCGTTCCGGAGTGGATGACTGGGTGGAACGGGGCGTGTTCATTGTCGGCTGCGGGTACCTTGGCGCGCGCTTGGCCAAGGCGTGGCTGGCGCGCGGCGTCGCTGTTGCGGCGCTGGCGCGCAGTGACCGGAGCGTAAATCGGTTAACAGCGCTCGGTGTCCATCCGGTGCCGGGGGATCTCGCGGACATCTGGAGCCTGCGGCGCCTGAACTTGGACGGGCGGCTCGTCTACTATCTGGCGCCGCCGCCGCGATCGGGGCGGAACGACCCCTGGTCGAGGAATTTCGTCAATTCGATCCGCATCTTGCACCCACCGGAGAAGGTCATTCTCATGAGCACCACCGGGGTTTATGGTGATCATCAAGGCCGTTGGGTCGATGAAACGTCTACCCTCAAGCCCAGCGTGGACCGGGCGCGGCGGCGCGTGGATGCCGAACGGGTGGCCATGGTGTGGGGAGCTGCGCATGGAGTCCCGGTGGTAGTGCTGCGTGCGGCAGGCATCTACGGACCGGGGCGCCTTCCATTCGACCGGCTGCGCGCCGGAACACCAGTGGTGCGTGAGCCTGAGTGTCCCTACACCAATCGTGTTCATGTGGATGACCTGGTGCAGACCTGTATAGCAGCGGCCGAGCGCGGACGCGGGGGCGAAGTCTACAATGTCAGTGACGGTGTCCCGGGCACCTTGACGCAGTACTTCAACGCGGTGGCCGATGTGTTTGGCTTGCCGAGTCCGCCGGTGATTACCATGCAGGAGGCCCAAAAACGGTTGACGACGGCTATGCTCAGTTATTTGGGGGAGTCGCGCCGCTTGTGCAACGACAAAATTGTCGAGCAGCTCGGCGTGTGCCTGGAATATCCGGACCTCTACAGCGGATTGCGTGCCATCCGGGCCGCCGGCGACGATGGGCGTCGGTCAACACCATAAAAAAACGGGCAAGCGCGAGGCTTGCCCGTTGACTTAAACTGGCTGAACGCGCAGCGGCAGCGCCGGAGTTACTTCGTCTCCTCGGCGGGCTGCTGCCCGGTCGCCTGGCCGGGGACCATACTGGCCCAAGTCGACGGATCGAACCAGTTGATGGCCGCAGCGTTGTCCTCTCCGGTGGGGAGGGTGTAGGCAGCTGGATTCATCCACGACAGATAAGTCATCGGATTTATGAAGGCCATGTAATTGGCGGGGTTCAGCGCCGCTGTGTACGTACCCGGATTGAAGGCGTGGACATAGGCCGACGGATTCATCCAGTAGGCGTAGGTTGCGGGGTTGAACAGCGCCGAATAAGAGGCCGGATTCATCCACGCCATCCAATTGTTAGGATTGGCAAACTGCATCCAAAACTGAGGCTGCATGAACTGGGCGTAAGTCGCCGGATTCGCGAAAGCCATGTGCGCCGAAACGTGCGTCGTGGGGTCAACCCACATCATCCATCCGGCGGGATGGGCGGGGTTGAACTGGAACGATGTCTGAGCGGCGCCGCCCATGCCCCAGGCGTTGGGATCGAACCAGTTGAAGTTGCCGCCTTCGCCCTGACCGCTGAAGGCGCTGGTCCAGCTGTTCGGGTCGAAGGGATTCGGGACCGTCGTTGACGGTTGCTCGGGTTGGGTGGCCTCTTCCGCGGCATGCGCCGTGCTCAGTGTCACACCCAGGGCCAGGGCGGCCGCAGTGATTATCGGTTTAAACATTTTCAAGAGTCTCCTCGTCGGTTGTGTCGGAACTGCTGACGTTGGTCAATTTACTAATTTAGTATATATGAAATTGCTAATATACCGAGTTCTTCGCCAAATGCAACCCTCCCGCAGTTCGCAAAAGTGATATCCAGCTTGTCTTCGATGCGCTCTCGGTAATACACTGCTTATCTCTTTTGGGATAGCGCTATGAGTGGAGGTGTCTAGTGTGGACAGGTGAATGGCGACCAACCAGCGCGTCACTGACAGCGGCTTTGTTGTGGCTGGTGGTCACCGCCGGTCCGGCCTACGCCGCAGAATTGGCTACACCAGCTCGAGCCGTTCCAACCCCACCGACCGGTCAGGCGCCGGTTGTTACTGCTGACGCCCGCCTTCGTGCGGCGCAGGAACTGCGGCGGATCGACCAGGCGGCGCTGCGCCCGACGTCCTTTGGGGATGCCTGTCTGCGCCAGGTCCAGCTGTTTTTCTGTCCGCTAATCAGCCAAATTCCGTTTGTGCGCGACGCCGCCGGTCAAATGGCCCTGTGGGGCGGTTTCGACTGCCCGATCGCCCCGCCGCCGGGTTAGTCGACCGGGCAACAACCGCCGGGGCGGCCATCAGCCGCGCGGTGGTTTGTCACTCGGCGCCGGTGTGCCGATCGGCGGTGTGAGCGGCTCTGCGATCAATTGTCTTAACTGTGTAATGACCTCGGTGGTGTCCCAATTCAGCGCTCCATGCGTGATGTAGGCGACGCGGCTGTGTTTGTCCATTATGAATGTCGCCGGCAGGCCTTTGAGCGGCCAATAGCGGGCGACGTCCATTTCGGAATCCAACAGCACCGTGAACCTCAGTGACGGCTTCATCGAACGCAGAAACTTACGGATCGCAGGTGGCTTCTCGTTGACGGCCACGGCGAGCAATACGAAGTCTTCGTCCGCCAATCGCTCCCACAATCTTTGCAGGGAGGGCATCTCCGCCCGGCAGGGGGGGCACCATGTCGCCCAGAAATTCACCAGCACTACCTTGCCACGTAGTTTATGCAGACGATAAGGGGTGCCGTCGATGTCCCTGAGCGTGAAATCCGGCGCCATCGGTCGCTGCTCGATCCGTTTGAGATCGGGCAACGCCTGACCGGGCAGCACGACGATAAAAATACCGATCAACAAACTCGTCCAAACGCAGCGATTCCGGGTCATGTCAGTTCGCAGAGCATTGATCGTTTTAGTCGGATTTACAGGTCATAGTTTGCGAGTCGGGTCGGACGTGAGCGTACAGGGCAATGAGTGTTGCGCTGAGCGGGGTGCAGTGTAGCAGCGAAAGACAACGAAGTTGGAAGTGGCCGTCATTAATTCAAACAAGTTTACGCTATATAATACTAATAGCAGTAACAACACGTCTTATAGGTAATGAGGCCGTCGCCGCGACCCGCACCAGTGGTGCACTGATCCCCAGCATCCATGTTAACGCCCGAAGCTTATCGTGACACGGTGGCGGAGACCCTGGCCAGCCTACGCTTGTCCGGCGTGAATCCAGGGGCCTGTTGGGGGCCGGACGGGTGGTCAAATACCCAGGGACAACTTATCGCCTCGCTCGATCCGTCCAATGCTTCCTCCCTCGCATCGGTATCCGGTGCCGCTGGCGATGACTATGAGACGGTGTTGCAGCAGGCGCATCGATCATTTGAGTTGTGGCGTATGGTCCCCGCGCCCGAACGTGGTGCGTTGATTCGGCGGATCGGCGACGCCCTGCGACAGCACAAGGATGCCTTGGGCACCCTGGTGACCCTGGAGACCGGCAAGATCAAGCAGGAGGGAGACGGTGAGGTGCAGGAGATGATCGACATCATCGATCTTGCGGTCGGGCAGGCCCGTATGCTGTACGGCAAAACCATGCACTCGGAACGTCCCAACCACCGTATGTATGAACAGTGGCACCCGATTGGCGTGGTCGGTGTTATTACCGCCTTTAATTTCCCGGTCGCCGTGTGGTCTTGGAACGCTTTCATCGCCGCGGTGACCGGAAATACGGTGGTCTGGAAACCGTCTCCGAAAACACCGCTGTGCGCCATTGCGGTGCAACACATTTGTAACCGGGTCATGGAGAAGCAGGGCTACCCGGGTATCTTCTCTCTGCTGGTCGAGGGTCCCGGCCAGACCGAATTGGCGAACCGGCTGGTCAACGACCCACGGATCGCGCTGATGTCGTTCACCGGCTCCACAGCTGTCGGGCGCCGCATCGGTGAGCGGGTGGCGTCGCGCATGGGTAAGGTGTTGTTGGAGCTGAGCGGGAACAACGCCGTAATCGTGGATGACACGGCAGACCTCGACCTGGCGACTCCGGCGATTGTGTTCGGCAGCGTCGGCACCGCAGGACAGCGCTGCACGACCACGAGGCGCCTGTTTGTGCACACGGAGATATACGACGAACTGATCACACGTCTGGTCGATGCTTACGGCCAGATCAGGATCGGGGACCCTTTGGATCCCGATGTGTTGATGGGGCCGCTGATCGATGCCGACGCCAAACAGCGCTTCCTGGATGCCGTCGCAGAGCTGCGGCGGCTGGGGGGAGACGTCCTTTGCGGCGGCGCCGGGGTCGATCGGCCCGGCTATTTTGTACAGCCGACTCTCTGCACCGCCGACAATGGGTGGGACCTCGTGCAGCGGGAGACGTTTGGCCCCTTGTTGTATGCGGTGAGATTTGACTCACTGGAGACCGCAATTGCCATGCAAAACAACGTGAAACAGGGGCTTTCCTCGTCGTTGTTTACCAACGATCTGCGTAACGCGGAACTATTTCTGTCCCACAACGGCAGCGATTGCGGTATCGCAAACATCAACATCGGCACCTCAGGTGCGGAGATTGGCGGGGCGTTCGGCGGGGAAAAAGAGACCGGCGGGGGTCGTGAGGCAGGGTCCGACGCTTGGCAAGCGTACATGCGGCGCCAGACCAACACCGTTAATTGGGGACGCGACCTGCCATTGGCTCAGGGAATTGAATTTCAGTTGCCGGCGGCGAACCCCCGCTTGCGTTAACTGTAGGCCGCAACTTGCACCAAGGATCCCGGATGATGCAAAGGGATCATAAGTTTGGATGCGGACTAGCCACACCCTGCCGGTCAGGCATGAGCTGGTGGGTAAGCGGACTATCCAGCGAGTAGTCGGCCAGCACGAAACAGCCCGACGAGGGTTTTCGCATCTCGAATATCACCATTGTGGGCCATCTTGACCGCCTCATCGAAGTCCACCCAGTGCACGTCGATGAGTTCGTCGTGCTGATGATCTGTGTGAACCCGCTCGATGCCCTGAGCCAGGTATAGGTGCAGGACCTCGTCGCAGAAGCCTGGACTCGGAAGTATGGATCCCAGGTCTTGCCAATGTGCCGCCGCGACGCCCGCCTCCTCCCGCAGTTCGCGGGCGGCGGTCTGCGGTGGAGTCTCGCCGGGGTCGATGGTTCCCGCCGGCAGTTCCCATATCCGTCCGCCGGCCGCGTGGCGATGCTGGTGCAGCAGGCACACCTGCCTGGCCCGGCTCAACGCAACGACGACCGCCCCTCCGGGATGACGGACAATCTCGAGTTGCACCCGGCGACCATTCAAGAGTTCGACGGTCTCGAGTCCCAGGGTGATGAGACGGCCTCTGTAAACGGTCTTATCCGGCGGTGTGGAATTACTCACCTACCGATTACCGCAGTCTGGTTCGCGACCTCGTTGACCGCTGTATTCAGCGTTTCTTCGTCGGCAAGATAGGAACGACTGACGGCGCGGCCCTGTGCATCCAATTCGTAGACGAGAGGAATACCGGTGGGAACGTTGAGCTCCATAATTGCCTCATCGCTGAGGCCGTCCAGGTGTTTGATCAGGGCCCGCAAGCTGTTGCCGTGGGCCGAGATGATGGGTTGCCGGCCCTGCTCGAGCAGCGGTAGGACCTTGTCGCGCCAGTAGGGGATCACGCGTTCCAGCGTGTCGGCAAGTGATTCAGAGCTCGGTGCGTGTTGCATGCCCCGATAACGCGGATCCTTGCTGGGATGGGTCGGATCATCCGCATCGAGGGCCGGCGGCCTCACCGCATAGCCACGCCGCCACTGGCGAACCTGCTCCTTCCCGTGCCTCTCCACCGTTTCTTTTTTGTTCAAACCCTGTAACGCACCGTAGTGTCGTTCATTCAAACGCCAATCGGTGTCCACAGGGATCCACATACGATCCATCTCTTCCATGATCAACCACAGTGTGCGAATGGCCCGCTTGAGGTATGAAGTAAGCGCAATATCGAATTCAAAGCCCGCCGTTTTCAGCGCCACCCCGGCGGCGCGCGCCTCTTGAACACCCTGTTCGGACAGGTCGACGTCCATCCACCCGGTAAACCGGTTCTCTCTATTCCAAGTACTTTGACCGTGACGAACGAGTATCACTTTAGACATGTTTGTTTCCTCAACGATCATCGGCCACCACCATGCCGCATCGGGGGATACCTCCCGGTTGGCTCGCAGACCTGGCTACAGGCCGGTGACCAGCTCGCCTGGACGAACGCTGGTCGACGGTAAATGTCCCGGCATCGATTGCCATTGTAAACCAAGTGGAGAATTCGATCAGGACAGCTCGCCCAACAATTGATTCAGCGCCTGGCCCCGATGGCTGAGCCGGTTCTTGGTACCGGCATCGAGTTGAGCGGCCGTGCAACCATGGGTCGGAACAAAAAAAATCGGGTCATAACCGAAGCCGTTGTGTCCCTGGGGCTCATCGACGATCCAGCCGTCCCACGTTCCCTGGCAAATCAACGGCGTGGGATCCTCGGTATGGCGCAGGTACACAATCACACACTGATAACGGGCGGTGCGGTCGGTCTGTGGTATATCGGTAAGCGCTTGCAGAAGTTTCTGAGTGTTCTCCAGGTCTGAAGCGGTCGGTCCGGCATAGCGGGCGGAATGAATACCGGGTGCGCCGTCCAGGACATCCACTTCGAGTCCCGAATCGTCGGCTAGAGCGGGCAGGCCGGAGTGCCCGGCCGCATTGCGTGCCTTTAAAATTGCATTTTCGACGAAGCTGAGCCCGGTTTCGGCAATGCTGGGGACTGCGTATTCGGACTGAGCACATACAAGGAACTCGCTCGTATCGAGCAACGCATGTAGCTCCTGCAGTTTGCCGGCGTTATTCGACGCCAGCACGATCCGGCCTGCCCGTGACCGACCTGAAGTCAATCCGCGAGCACCCGCCGCTGGTATTCGAGCAGCTGGCTGACGCCTTTTTGCGCGTACTCAGCCATTTTATTGAGTTGTGCCAGCGTAAACGCGCCGCTCTCCGCGGTGCCTTGTACCTCGATGAACCGCCCGTTGTCATCTATTACGAAATTCATATCGGTGTCAGCGTCGAAGTCCTCGGCATAGTCCAGGTCCAGCAGCACTTCGTTGTTGACAATTCCCGCGGAGACCGACGCCACCTGGCCGATGACCGGATCCCCCTCGAGTGTGCCACGGTCGCGAAGTCCCTTGATTGCATCTACCAGCGCAACGTAAGCGCCGGTGATGGAAGCGGTCCGTGTACCGCCGTCCGCCTGCAGGACGTCGCAATCAAGGATTACTGTGCGTTCACCCAGACAGCGCATATCGACCACCGCACGCAGGGAACGTCCGATCAAGCGTTGAATCTCCAAGGTTCGCCCGGACTGCCGGCCTCGCGACGCCTCGCGCGCAGTACGCGAACCTGTGGAGCGGGGCAGCATTCCATACTCGGCGGTAACCCAACCCTTGTCCCGGCCGCGCAGAAATAAAGGGATTTTTTCCTCAGTGGTCGCAGTACAGAGCACACGGGTGTCGCCAAACGCGACCAGTACGGAACCCTCGGCATATTTCGTATAGTGCCGTTCGATGGACACCGGACGCAATTCGTCGGTCGCCCGGTCAGCGTGTCGTTTCATAACAGTCCGTCTTGGGGTTGGTGAAATTCAAGAAAACTACGAGCGCGGATTATATTAGCGTAAAGCTGACAGCTTGTAGAGGTGCTTTGTGCGGATGCTCTAAAGGAGATCGTCAATGTCATTGACGAAAGATTCCAGTTCTTCGATGGTCGTATCGAAGTCGTTTTGGTCCTGCGCGGCCCGCGAAACCGCGGCACCCTTGACGCCCAGGTGCAGCTGACTCCGGAGTGCGTCCTGGTCGATTCTTGGCACGGATAAGTTGTACAGGGGGCGGTTGTTGGTCTCCTCACCCTCCCATCTGAACAGCAGGGCGCTCAAATTGTCACAGGTGCGACGCTGTTTACGCTTTGCATGATCGAAAAGCTGTTCAAGACCGTCATTCAGGTCATGCAAAGAGGCGTACGTAATCATTTTTTGGGTAGTCGCGCCCCGCCACACTCCGTCGGAGCAAAGCAACAGCAAATCATCGGTCTGCAGACGTGTCTCCGGACCCAAGGTGACGTGTGGGGTCTTTTTTCCTCCCACACACCGGGTAAGCTGGCCAAACTCGTTTGGTGATTGAGTTTCGTCAATGATTCCCTGGGTTACCAATTCCTCGCTGATCGAGTGATCCAGAGTGCGTATCGACTGCGACCCATTGCGGAATAGGTACAGGCGGCTGTCGCCGACGTGTGCCCAATACGCGAGTCCGTTTTGCACGAGACAGACGACACAGGTTGTCCGCGGTAACGTGGCATCGAGATGATGCCGCTGTGATGCCTTAATAATCGCGGTGTGGGCATGGTAGACGGTAAGCACCAGGAATGCCGCCGGATCCGAGATTACCGGTTTGCGGATCATTTCGAACGACTCCAGGAACGTATCCACCAGGGTTTGCGCTGCGAGTTCGCCGCCTTCGTAGCCGCTGAGTCCGTCCGCGACAGCGAGCAACACGGCGTTGTCGCGCTCCAGATAGCCGACACGATCCTGGTTTTCAGTTCGGGCGCCGATGTGACTTTGTCGTACTATGGAATACCGCATGGCTCAGGACCACCATCCCCGCAGACCGTTGTTGTGTTTCGACCTAGGTTCGCTGGTTAACATATGGAGTAATGCGTCCGTGTCCTGCGGTCGCAGACGGTGATCCAATTCACCGGCCCAATCGATAGCCTCCAGGATATGCGCGCCGTATTTGCGGCTGTGGGTTTTCGAAACCGGCATTACGGTGTCCCGCTCCCGGCGCTCGAGCACCGTGGGCGGGTGTTTACCGGTTATACAGGTACGCATGGTCATTCCCAGGGAGTACAAATCCGACCAGGGGCCCATTGGGCCACGATCATACTGTTCCGGCGGTGCGTATCCATGGGTCAGTGTCTGTACCCCGGAATACCGCTCTCCCGGTTTGAGATGCTGTACCGCTCCGAAATCCAGCAGCAGTGGCTCCCCGCCTGCACTCAGCAGGATATTGGCCGGTTTGATGTCCAAATGCAGAAATTCCATGGCGTGAAGTTCGCGAAGCCCTTCGAGTATCCTTGGAAACACGGCGAGCAGGAATTTCTCGCCTAACCGGCCTTTCGTACGCTTGACAAACCATCGCAGGTCACGACCCTGTTTAAAGTCCATGACCATCACCACGGTATTGTTCGCACGGAAAAAGTTCGATACGTGGACAATATTGGGATGTTTTAATTTTGACAAGGCCATGCCTTCGCTGAAAAAGCGTTTTAGACCTTGCCGGAATTGTGTTAGGTTTTCCGACGCAATCGGTTCAACACGGCCACCTGGAATCCGCTCGACTAGATCGTGTGGAAAATACTCCTTAATGACGACCTTTGCCTTGGTACGGATGTGATAGGCCAGGTACACAAAGCTGAAACCACCGCCGCCGATGACTTTCTCGATGCGGTATCCATCTAGGATGAAGCCGTTGGACAGAGGTTTTCTTGTATTCGACATGCCCTTAACAAAGCCGTTTGTGACGCTTGTACGAGTACCATCCCGGCGGATGCCGGTCGACAATCTGAGACATCGACATATCTGTGAATTTAAGCCAGGATGCACCTGTTTACCAAAATTTCTGTGAGCGCAGCGATAATATGGCACGTAGCATGACCGCATTTGCCCACTCGAGCGGCGACACACAGTGGGGCGATATCAACTGCGAACTGCGGACGGTGAACCACCGGTTCTTGGAGATCAGCCCGCGTTTGTCAGATGAATTAAGGCAGTTCGAGCCCCAGATCCGGGACATCATCGCGAAAGGGATCAAACGGGGCCGCGTAGACTGTACTATGCGGTTTCAGCCCCAGATCGCGGCCACCCAGCACCTCGCGGCGGACGAAGTGCTGGTGGACGCGCTGGTCGCCGTCGCCGCCGACATTCGCAGCCGGACTCCGGAATTGGAGCCGTTGCGGGTGGCGGATTTGCTGCGCTGGCCGGGGGTCGTCAAGACACCCGAACTGGACGCGGATGCCCTGCGGCGGGCAACCGAGGACGTCTTGACGCGGGCCGTCGCCGACCTGGTTGCCGTGCGCCGCCGTGAAGGACGGCGGTTGATGGAATTGTTGACGAAGCGGGTGGTAGCGGCGCGTGTCGTGGTGAACCAGGTGCAGGGTTTGTTGCCGGAGATCAGTCAGGGTTTTCGTCAACGACTGGAAGCCCGTCTGGCGGAGCTTCAGACCGAAGTCGACCAGAACCGACTCGAGCAGGAAATCGTATTGTTTCTTCAAAAAATCGATGTGGCTGAGGAGGTTGACCGGCTGATTGTCCACCTGGATGAGGTGCATGCCGTGTCCGTCCAGGACCAGCCCATCGGGCGGCGATTGGACTTCCTCATGCAGGAGCTGCTGCGGGAGGCAAACACTCTGGCGGCAAAATCCGTCGATACGCGGATCACCAGGGCATCAGTGGATTTGAAGGTGCTGATCGAACAGATGCGTGAACAGGTGCAGAATATCGAATAGAATAGGGACAACCGCTCGCCGAACAATCCGCAATCGTATCACCCGAGCAGCGATGTCCCGTGGGAATCTGTTCATTGTTTCCGCTCCCTCCGGCGCGGGAAAGACGACGCTTGCCAAAGCGCTGGTGGGCTTGGTGTCCAATACCGTGCTGTCGGTGTCTCACACTACTCGATCGCGGCGGAACGGCGAAATCGATGGTATCGACTACTTTTTTATCGACCGGGAGCAGTTCGAGCGCATGGTTGCAGATAGGCAGTTTCTGGAATATGCGCAGGTTTTTGGCAACTACTACGGTACCTTGCGGAGTACAGTTGAGGAACTACTATCCGCAGGTACGAACGTCATACTCGATATCGACTGGCAAGGGGCGAGAGAGGTGCGCGCCCAAATGCCGGACGCGTGTGGAATCTTCATACTGCCGCCGTCTCGGATGGAATTGGAGGCCCGTCTGCGGGGGCGCGGCCGGGATCCGGAGAGTGCGATCGCGTTGAGGATGCGGGAGGCGGCAGAAGAGATGCGCCATCACAATGAGTACGATTACGTCGTGGTGAACGATGATTTCGACCAAGCGTTGCGAGACTTAAGCGCCATAATCAGCGGGCGGCTGGAAGAACGCCGGCCGGTACACATTGATATCACGGAATTGTTACGCGACACCGCGTGATCACCTGTGGCAACATCTAATATCTAAACCTACCAGCCCAAAAGAGGTAGAGCATGGCAAGAATTACCGTAGAGGACTGCTTACAGCACGTCGACAATCGTTTTCAATTGGTACTGGTGGCGACCCGGCGTGCCCGGCAACTGGCGCTGGGCGCCTCACCGCTGGTGGCGATCGAAAACGATAAACCCACAGTCATTGCGCTACGGGAAATTGCCGAAGGGCTGGTCACCAAGGCTATCTTAGAGAATGATACACATACGATCGGCTCGGATGAGGAAGCCTTACTCAGCGAGCAGACCGAAGAGGCTATAGAGCATGCAGATACCGGCGCTCAGGAGGAAACGCCCGCGTAGCGCCGGTGCGCGACGCAACGCACGATCTCCGATCAAGCCCGCCGAAGTATTGTGCAACAAGGTGGGGAAATATGTCGACGAACAAGCGGTCGATGATATTTATCGTGCCTACCTGTTTGGCGCTCAGGCGCACAAGGGACAGCGTCGCCAAAGCGGTGAACCGTATATCCTTCATCCCTTAGCCGTCGCTGAGATTCTGTCCGAACTGCGCTTGGATAGCCGCAGCATTATTGCCGCCATCCTGCACGATGTCATCGAAGACACTTCCACCGTTAAGGAACAAATAGCCGATGAATTTGGCGAGGATGTCGCTTATCTCGTCGACGGCGTCAGCAAGATCAACAAAATAGAATTCGAGAGCAAGGAGCACGCGGAAGCGGAAAATTTCCGGAAAATGCTGATGGCGATGTCGCGTGACATCCGCGTCATCCTGATCAAGCTCGCGGATCGACTGCACAATATGCAAACCCTGGACGCGCTGCCGCCGGGCAAGCGCCGGTACATTGCCAAACAAACCTTGGATATTTATGCCCCGATTGCAAATCGACTGGGACTGCACAAGTGGTGCCAGGAGCTCCAGGATCTCAGCTTTCACCAATTGTATCCAAAACGGTACCATGCGATTGCCAAAGCGCTGAATAAACGGGCGGGCAACCGGAAATCGGTGGTGAAAAAACTCCGTACCACGCTGGAGCGTGAGCTGTCCCAGTCCAGCCTGGACGCGACCGTCATTGGACGCAAGAAAACCGTCTACAGCATTTACAGAAAGATGTCTCTGAAGCATAAATCTTTCAGCGAGCTGTACGATATATACGGTTTTAGAATAATTGTTAGCACCGTTGACGACTGCTACAGAGCCCTGGGTGTTATTCATAATCTGTATAAGCCCATCCCTGGCCGTTTCAATGATTACATCGCCATTCCCAAAGCCAATGGTTATCAGTCGTTGCACACCGTCGTGTTTGGCGCCTTCGGCGAGTCTTTGGAGGTCCAGATACGCACCGACGATATGAATCGAATCGCCGAAGCAGGTGTGGCCGCCCACTGGATATACAAATCCGGCAGTGATTCCAGCGTCAAGTCGCGGCAACTCGCACGGCAGTGGCTGCTTGATTTGCTGGATACGCAACAACAAGCCGGCAACCCGGGCGAGTTCCTCGAACACCTGAAAATCGACCTGTTTCCGGACGAGGTGTATGTATTCACCCCGAAAGGGGAGATCAAGAAGCTGCCGCGCGGGGCCACCGCCCTGGATTTCGCCTACGCCGTCCATACCGACATTGGGAATCGCTGTGCCGGTGCGCGGGTAAATCGCGAACTGGCTTCACTCCCGTCGGTTCTCAACAACGGTGATCGCGTTGAAATCATCACCTCTGATACTTCGCGACCCACCGCCGCGTGGTTAAATTATGCGGTGACCAGCAAGGCGCGTGCTACGATTCGGCACTATCTCAAGAGTCAACAACGTTATCAGGCGGTCGATCTGGGTAAACGTTTGCTCGACCGGGCCGTCAAGACCCGGCGATTCGGGCGCAAAAAGCTCACTGACGAGCAGCGGCGCAATCTCCTCGACACCATCGGCGTGGACAACTGGGAGGACCTGTTGGCGGATATCGGCCTCGGTAAACGTATGCCGTCGATGGTGGCAAAGCAGCTGTTGCCGCCGCCGACGCGGCGCGATCAGGATGCCGGTCAGGCGCAGGATTCACCACTGGCGATACGCGGCTCCGAGGGCATGCTCATTCATTACGCGCGTTGCTGCAGCCCAATTCCCGGTGACACCATCACCGGCTTTTTTACTTCCGGGCGCGGCATTGTCGTGCATACCGCCGCCTGCCCGAATGCCAAGGGTTATGAGAAACAGCCGGACAAGTGGGTGCCGGTAGAGTGGGACGAAAACATAAGCGGGGGTTTTGCGGTAAATCTTCGCGTGGATGTTCACAACCGGCGAGGAGTGCTGGCGCGTATTGCCACCATCATCGCCGAGCAGGAGTCCAACATCAACAATGTCACCGTCGACGAGCGGGATGGTCAAATTCCAAGCATACGCTTCACCATAGAGGTTGGGCATCGGCGCCACTTGGCGCAGATCATGCGCCAAATCCGCGGTGAGCCGTCGGTGTTGCGATTATCTCGCGCCAAAGGTTAGCGGGCTGGGGGGAGTATACATATGTCGCGAGTGACTATACGAGCCAACGGTGCGCCGAGCGCCATTGGAACCTATTCTCAGGCGGTGAAGGTTGGCACCACGGTTTACGTATCCGGGCAGATACCCCTGGATCCCTCGACAATGCAACTGGTTGTAGGTGGATTTCGCTCGCAGGCAAGGCGCGTACTGAAGAATGTGCAGGCGGTGGCAGAGGCTGCCGGCGGTTCGCTCTCGGATGTCGTTAAACTGAATGTGTTCCTCGTCGACCTGAATAATTTTCCGGCGGTGAACGACGTCATGGAAGAATTTTTTAAAAAACCGTATCCCGCACGCGCGGCAATCGGAGTCGCATCCTTACCCAAGGATGCGCAAATCGAGATAGACGCCATCATCGAGTTGACCGAAGAGGACCTAGGCCCGTAATAAGAGGTCTGCCGTGGTGTGGAAACCCGCCAGCGCTTGACTCGTCGCGATCACGTGGTGCCTGCCAAGACTACCGAAAGCGCATCGTTAGCCGCCCGTCTCAGGCCGGCAGAGCTTCCGGTCACCGAGCTTCCGGGGGTCGGCCGGCACATTGCTTTGAAGCTTGCCCGCCTCGGCATACGAACGGTCCAGGATTTGTTGTTCCATCTGCCTAGCCGCTATCAGGACAGAACCAAGGTGACGCCGATCGGCGCCGGGCGGGCGGGACAACAAGTCGTAGTCGTAGCACGTATTGAACACACCGCCGTCTCATTCGGCCGTCGTCGTAGCCTGTTGTGCCGGTTCAGTGACGGCACCGGTGCCATGACCATGCGCTTGTTTTATTTTACTGCAGCCCAGAAGAATCAACTCCGCCAGGGCCGCTGGGTAAAGTGTTTCGGCGAGTTGCGCAGAGGTGCCACTACATTGGAGATGGTGCATCCCGAGTATCGGGTTACAGACGAAGAACCAAAGATCGACGGTGCTGAGGGTCTGACTCCGATCTATCCATCTACGGACGGCCTGGGACAGGGGAAGCTGCGCCGCTTGACCGGTGAAGTCTTGAATCGGCATCTAGGACGGGTCGTCGAACTCCTTCCCGGTTCTGTGCTCCACGAGCTCGACTATCCAACACTCCAGGAGGCCCTGCAGAAGATTCATCGTCCCCCTGTGGACACCGACACCGAACGATTGTATGCCGGCACACACCCGTTTCAGCAACGGCTCGCGTTCGAGGAAATGCTGGCGTACCACTTGAGTTTACGGATTGCCCGTCAGCGCCGCCGGTCCCATCTGGCACCTGCCATGAGCGAGGACCGGGGATTGTTGCAGGTATTTTTGCGGTGCCTGGGCTTTGATCCGACGCACGCGCAGCGCAGAGTGATCGACGAAATTCTCGCAGACCTCCGTCGACCCGAGCCGATGTTGCGCTTGGTGCAAGGTGACGTCGGGTCCGGTAAGACTGTGGTTGCCGGGGCCGCAATCGCCTGGGCGATCGACAACGGCAGCCAGGTCGCGGTGATGGCACCTACGGAGCTGCTCGCGGAGCAGCACTACAAGACCATTGCCGGCTGGTTCGCGCCATTGGGTGTGCAGGTGGACTGGTTGACCGGCCGCGTTCCATCGGGTCAAAGGTCTGCACTAATGGACAAGCTGGAGTCCGGCCGCGCCCAGGTGGTTGTTGGTACGCACGCCTTGTTTCAAGGGGTTGTACGGTTCCAGAATCTGGGGTTGGCGGTGGTCGATGAGCAGCACAGATTCGGCGTTGGCCAACGACTTGCACTGCGGGACAAGGGGAAAACGGCCGCACGGATGCCGCACCAGCTGGTGATGACCGCTACCCCGATTCCCCGCACTTTGGCAATGACTTTTTATGCAGACCTCGATGTCTCGAGTGTCGACCAGTTGCCGCCCGGGCGGCAACCGGTGGAGACCGTTGTGCTTCCGGAGACGCGTCGGGCGGAGGTGGTAGCCAGGGTTCACGCCGCATGCACCCAGGGCCGACAGGCGTATTGGGTCTGCCCCATCATAGATGAGTCAGAAGCCCTGGAAGTTCAGGCGGCCACTGAGACAGAGGCCGACCTGGCTCGGTCACTGCCGGACCTGCGTGTCGGACTGGCCCATGGACGTATGAAGGCGCAGGACAAAGAGGTGGTCATGCAGTGCTTCCGCAACGGCGAGGTCGATTTACTGGTCGCTACAACCGTCATTGAAGTTGGCGTCGATGTGCCGAATGCCAGCCTGATGGTAATCGACAACGCCGAACGCCTGGGACTCGCGCAGTTACATCAATTGCGTGGGCGGGTGGGCCGTGGCAGTGAGCAGGCCTGCTGTGTCCTGCTCTACAAACCGCCTTTGGGTCTGGACGCCAGAACCAGGCTGGCTGTGTTGCGCGACACCACGGATGGATTTGAAATATCACGTAAAGATCTGGAATTGCGCGGACCGGGTGAGCTAATGGGTACGAGACAAGCTGGGCTGACGCGCCTGATGGTCGCCGACCTGATCCGCGACCGCACTCTGTTGCCGCAGGTCGAGCGCGTTGGCCGCGAGCTGCTCGCCCATCAACCGGAGACGGCGTCGGCGTTGGTGTCCCGGTGGGTGGGGCGCGGAGAGGATTACGCGAATGTTTGAGCGATTGATCGACCGCCTCACTCAGTACGCCTTGTTGATGCGTATCGACCGGCCGATTGGAACCTTTCTATTATTGTGGCCGACCCTCTGGGGACTGTGGTTGGCGTCGGCGGGTCAGCCGGATCCCTGGATACTCACGGTGTTTATCGTCGGCGTATTTGTAATGCGCTCCGCCGGCTGCGTGATCAACGATTTCGCCGACCGGCATTTCGACTCTCATGTCGAACGCACCCGTACGCGGCCCATCGCTGCCGGGCGGGTAACGGCTACGGAGGCCTTGTTACTAGCGCTTGTCCTGGGTGCGATGGCTTTTGCATTGGTCTTGACCTTGACCCGCTTGACGATCGTCTTGGCCTTGGTGGGTGCTGTGCTGGTCGCTTGGTATCCGTTTACCAAGCGATTTACGCATTTTCCGCAATTTGTCCTGGGCGCGGCGTTCTCCTGGAGTATCCCCATGGCCTTTGCCGCACAGGTCAACAGCCTACCGTCAATATTATGGTGGCTAGTGGCGGCGAATCTGTTCTGGGTGGCGGCCTACGACACGATGTACGCAATGGTGGATCGTGACGATGACATCCGCATCGGAGTCAAATCGACGGCGATTTTGTTTGGCCGCTACGATCGCGTCATGTGCGGTGTATTTCAAGCGCTCAGCCTGATCTTGTTGATTGACCTGGGCGTTCGACAGGGGCTGAACGCTTATTATTATGCGGGCGTGACCGCAGCCGCTGGGTTCGCCCTTTATCAGCAATTACTAATACGCGAGCGGGCGAGGCGCCGTTGTTTCCAGGCGTTTCTGAACAATGCGTGGTATGGCGCCGCGATCTTTGTCGGAATGGCGCTGAGTTATCTGTAGCCCCCCGCCTCGGCGGCGAGGTCGCGATAGACTGGATTGTGCTACACTCCCGCGGGCGAAAACATAAAAACACCAGCCGAGGAGACAATAATGCGGTCGATACTCGTGGTTAATCCCAAAGGCGGCTGCGGAAAAACGACTATCGCCACTAATCTCGCCACTTACTACGGCGTCTGGGGAGTGCCAACCGCCCTTGTCGACGTCGATCCTCAACAATCGTCTCTGGAATGGTTAAACGCAAGACCGGAAAACTTTGCGCCCATCTACGGTTTGTCGGCGTTGGGCGGTGAGGTCTCTCTGCCCGACGAGACGAGGCGGGTGATCTTCGACGTTCCGGCTCGGTCCAAAACCGAGAAAGTCGTGGAATTGATGAAGCTCACCCAGGCGGTGGTGATACCGGTCCTGCCATCCCCGATCGATATTCGTGCAGCGGCGCACTTCGTCGGCGACTTATTAGTGCAAGGCCATCTCCGCCAGAGCAAAAAACTGGTCGGGGTGGTGGCCAATCGCGTACGCGAAAACACCATCGTCTATCATCAACTCGAGAGGTTTTTAAAGAGCCTTGAAATCCCGTTCGTAACCTCTCTTCGCGACACCCAGAACTATGTTCGGGCCGCAGAGCGCGGTGTCGGTGTCTTCGAAATGGCACCGTCGGCGGTTGTTGAGGACATCAAGCAATGGCGCCCGCTGATCAATTGGATCGAAGGGAAGAAGAAGATTCCTAGGTGACGGCTTTGGCGAGTGCCGCTGGCCGGGTCATCACCACGATTCAGCCGAATATCGTTCAATCCTGACGGTGTCGGACCAGTAGTCGGCAGCGAGGCCTGCCTTTCGCATTAATTGCTTCAGAAACGTTTCGGGCACGGGAATGTTGGTCCATACGCTCGGTAGAAACGTTCCCCGGTGTTCGCCCTCCGTCACTATCAAGCCGTCGACACCGGGCCGCAATTGGGCGATGAGCTCCTGTTTGGATTGAAATTCGATAGGCTCAGGAGCGGACAGCACTGATAGATGGGCACGCAGATCCTTGAGATCCGTGGTGGTGACTTTCGAAAAACGGGGATCCCGAAATGCCGCGGCAAACGCATTGTCGGCAATGTCTTCGACCAGTGGGCGGTTGGCCGACAGCGTGCCGATACACCCACGCAACTTGTCCTGCTGTTTGAGGGTTACAAATGTGGCCCGGCGCTTCTGCAGTGGTGCCGGCCAATCGTTTAGGTCCACCGGTATCGGCACACCGTGCTCCACGCCGTGCTCGATGGATTTCATGGCCAAGTCGGTGAGCCGTTTGCGGTCCGACTGCGCGATGAGAGACACCGCTGCAGACGGGTGCAGCAGATAGGCGCCGTACCCCACGACCCGGTCCCGGGGACCGGCGGTATCGCCGGAGTTGCGGGTGTCCAAGGTCTCCACCGCCAGACCTTTGCGCCTGCTGACGCGCAGCAGTCCGCTGATCGGAATCTGGCCACACGCATGTTCACCGGTGAGGCCTGTGTCATCCTGCTGTTCTATAAAGCCAGTCGTGCAGCGATCGAGTTCTTGAGCGGCGCGGTAGTCGTGGTAGTGACTGAGGTCCGAACTGATCACAATGAGGGTCTCGGGCCCGCCCCACAAGCGGTCGAGCAGCTGCTCGATCTTCGCCGGTTGAGCGTGCCCGACGGCGAACGGCACCAGTGTGAATTGTTCCAGCACCGTCTGCAGGAATGGCAACTGTACCTCCAAACTGTGTTCCTGGGCATGGGCATCATCCAGATAAAATACAAAATCCAGTTCGTGAACCAACCGTTTAGTGACTTCGTGGTCCACTGGAATCTTTCCCAACGGTGACGCAAACCAGTGGGCCGTAGTCGCGGCTACCCCGTTGACGTAGACGCGGTGCGCAGGACCCAACAACACCACCCGCTTGACAACATTGCGCAGAGGTACGATCGCGGCGTACGCTGAGCCGGCAATCGGACCCGAATACATATAACCAGCATGAGGCGCGATGATCGCTTTCGGAACGTTATGCGATGGCTTGGCGCAGCTTAGATACTCGTCCACCTGCTGCTGCAAACGGGTGGGATCGTCGGTGTAAAAAGTGCCCGCCACGGCGGGGCGCCTGGTGTTTGTGATCATGTCGGCGTGACCTCCACCTTTGATGAGATCTCCGGATATTGCCTGATTCTACCGATAAGCGGCGCACGGCTCGACCGTTGCGCTTGAAGTAGCCTTCATTCGACCCCACAATTCCTGTATGCACGCCCTCGCCGATACGGTCCCCACCAGCTACTGGCACGTGTTGGACGATGGTCGAATCCAGTGCGACCTGTGCCCTCGATTCTGCCGTTTGCGTGACGGTCAGCGGGGATTGTGTTTTGTGCGCATGCGGCAAGACGATCAGATCGTCCTGACCACGTACGGCCGTTCCAGCGGCTTTTGCATTGATCCCATTGAAAAGAAGCCGCTCAATCATTTCCTGCCCGGAACCAGTGTGTTGTCGTTCGGAACGGCGGGTTGTAACCTGGCCTGCAAATTCTGCCAGAACTGGGACATCAGCAAGTCACGTGAGTTCGACACCCTGGCCGACAGCGCGACACCGGAGCAGATCAGCCAAGTTGCTAGCGACAGGCGATGCGCCAGCGTGGCATTCACCTACAATGATCCGGTTATCTTTCACGAGTACGCCATCGACATCGCTCAGGCTTGCCGGGAACGGGGCGTCCGGACGGTGGCGGTGACGGCCGGTTATGTGTGCCCACAACCGCGGGAAGAGTTTTTCCGATTTATGGACGCCGCCAACGTTGATCTGAAGGCCTTCACGGAGCGTTTTTACAAAAACATTTGTGGCGCTAGCTTGCAGCCGGTGCTGGAGACTCTGCAGTACATCAAGCAGGAAACTGAGGTGTGGCTGGAGTTAACGACTTTATTGATTCCGGGCGAAAACGATTCGGAGCAGGAACTCCACCAAATGACCAAGTGGGTTTTCGAGAACCTGGGACCGGATGTGCCGATGCACTTCACTGCATTTCACCCGGACTGGAAAATGCTCGACAAGCCCAGCACCCCGCCGCAAACGCTCACAATGGCCAGACGCGTTGCCAATCAAAATGGTGTGCGCTACGCCTACACCGGCAATGTCCATGATGCGAGCGGCGGCAGTACGTACTGCCATCAATGCGGTACCATGCTTATCGGTCGAGACTGGTATCAATTGAAAGAATGGACATTGGACGAGATCGGGCACTGCCGGCGTTGCGGGACACGCTGCGCGGGTGTGTTTGACGGTTCGCCGGGTCACTGGGGCCGCCGCCGCCAACCGGTGCGGATGAGCGCCTAATGGGTAGGAGCGCCGAATCCTCCGAGAGGACGGTATGGCCTCAGGTGATGCGGTTTGGAGTTGTGAACTTTATTTGGAGAACACGATGACAGATCCGAAGTATGGTTTTACTGTTCACTCCGATGGTGGCTTTGATGAGGTTGTTTCGCGGGTAACCGACGAGCTCGCGAAGCAAGGTTTCGGTGTCTTGACCGAGATTGACGTCAAGGCAACGCTGAAGAAAAAGTTGGGTGTCGAGAAACGGCCTTACGTCATCCTCGGCGCATGCAATCCGTCATTGGCGAATCAGGCGCTGGACGCGGAGCCGGACATCGGTCTGCTGTTGCCGTGCAACGTAGTCGTGCGAGAGGACGCCGAAGGCGCGGTGATCGTGGGGTTCATGGATCCTGCCGCGGTGCTCGGCCTGGTACAACGTGAAGAACTGGCGCACCTCGGCGAGGAAGTGCGGGCTAGGCTGGAGCGCGTGAGGGAGGCCTTAAGGGCCGGCTAGGAAATGCGTCATACGCCGCACCGCTGACCGGCATTGCTTGCCCGCTCCGGCCCGTCAGGGTCCGTGTGACAGGCCGGGACTTTTCCTGGATGACGTGTGACTCACCGCCGAACGGTCTGACGGCATAATCCAATGAGCCTGTATACCTAGTCGTGAATGTCGACCGATACGTGATGGCGCTCGAGGGGCCAGTCAGATTGGGCTTTTTCCTGGTGGTGTTTGCACTGATGGCGCTGTGGGAGGTCGCAGCACCGAGGCGACGCTTAGTGGTCGCGAAAGCCAAACGCTGGATCAGCAATATCAGCCTCGTGGTTCTCAACACCGTGCTGCTGAGAATCGCGTTTCCAACCGCGGCGATCGGTGCAGCCTGGTTCGCGCACGAGCACGGGTGGGGGATTTTGAACTACCTGTCCTGGGCCTACCCGGTCGAGGTGGTGCTGGCGGTCATTGTTCTGGATCTGGCAATCTATTTACAGCATGTCATGTTTCACGCGGTGCCGGTTCTTTGGCGTCTGCACCGCGTACACCACGCGGATCTGGACTTCGATGTCACGACCGGCGCCCGCTTTCATCCGGTTGAGATCCTGCTGTCGATGTGTCTGAAATTCGGCTTCATTTTTGCGGTTGGCCCACCACTCCTCGCGGTATTGATTTTTGAGATCTTATTGAGCTCTGTGTCCATGTTCAATCATTCGAACATCACCCTGCCTGGTCCGGTTGACCGGCGGCTGCGTTGGGTGCTGGTGACTCCGGACATGCACCGGGTTCATCACTCGATTAAACAGTACGAGACAGACAGCAATTTCGGATTCAATCTGCCGTGGTGGGATCGTTTGTGTGGGACCTACCGCCCGCAACCGGAGGACGGACACACTGCTATGACGATCGGCATTGAAGCGTTCCGGGATCCGAGAATCTGCGCCGGCCTGGTCAACATGCTGAAGATGCCGTTCAAGACGGGCTGAGAAGTAGGGTCCACGCAGAGGGCCGGTGGTTTCGACCGGGACACGTTGTGAAGACGTCCGTATACGCTCGGCGGCGCCGGGCCGCCGAGCGTCCCGCCCCCCGAACCGCCCGGCCACCGCGGCAGATGGGTGGGCGCGGGCTAAGCCGTTGGTTTTACGATACACTGCTGTCCGGTTCGCGACCACGTAAGTCCCCCGATATCTGGATGACCGCCAAGCCCGTACTGATGCTTTACTGCCAGCATTCGCTGGGCATGGGACACCTGGTCCGGTCGTTCAGCCTGGCTGAGGCGCTGAGTGGGCACTTCCACGTACTGTTTTTAAATGGCGGGCCATTACCGGAGGGTGTACAGCCGCCGGCGGGAGTCGAGGTCGTTCAATTGCCGGCGGTCGGGATGCAATCCGGCGGCGCCTTGATCAGCCGCGATGGTGATTACCCGGTGGCACCGGTACTGGCGGCGCGGAGGCAACTGATTCTGAGCATTTATCAGACTCGCCGACCGGCCGTACTCCTGATTGAGTTGTTTCCATTCGGGCGTAAGAAGTTCGCCAACGAGTTGCTGCCCCTATTGAAGCGCGCGCAGAGATCGAAGCCGGTTAGGCCTGTTGTGTTTTGCAGCCTGCGGGATATCCTGGTCCGGAGCAGGCGGGATCAACAACATCACGATGATCGGGCGGGCTGGCTTGCCAACCGGTATTTCGACGGAATTCTGGTGCACAGTGACGCGGTGTTTGCCCGCTTGGAAGAATCCTTCAAACCGCAGCGCCCGTTGCGGGTACCCGTGCATTACACCGGTTTTGTGTTGCCCAATCGGCTCGGCGTCGAGCAGTCCCGTCGCCAACGGCGGGTGTTGGTCTCCGCCGGTGGTGGAAGGGTCGGAGGGCCCTTGTACGAATTGGCCTTGACGGCTCAGCCGATCCTGTGGCGGCGGCATCGAATAGCGATGACCGTGATCGGGGGGCCCTTTCTGCCCGAGGCCGACTGGCTCATCATTCAACGTCGGGCGCAGAACCGCCCTGGTCTAGAGTTGTACCGCTCGGTACCGGATTTGGGTGTGCTGATGCGGCAGTGTGCCGTTTCTCTGAGTCAGTGCGGATACAATACCGCCGCCGAGCTGATTCAGTCTGCTGGTCCTGCATTGGTGATTCCTTACGCCGAGGGCCGTGAAGACGAGCAGCTGGCTAGAGCGCGGCGCTTGGAACGCCTGGGCGCGGTGCGTATCCTCGACGGGGACGCTTTGAACTGCGAGGCCTTGGTCCAAGAGCTTGTTGCGTTGTTGGAGGTGCCGGTAACACCAACGAATTTGGATCTGAGTGGCGCTGCCCGCACCGCCCGCCTTGTCGCGGAGTTGGCCAGCGGACAAAGCGCTCCGGCGGACGATGTCCGCGCCGGGGCGCAATGAGCGCATGGTTAGAACCGCTGCGCTTGGCGCTGCAGAGGGAGTGTGTGCCGAGAATCTTCTTTTTCCGCGACGACGACGGTGGTTGGGGCAACGAAAGGCTGTACCCGCTGCTCGACCTGTTCGCGGATTTCGAGGTTCCCATTGACCTGGCCCTCATCCCTATAGCGGTGACCCACGGCCTCGCCCGCGAGCTGCAAAGACGGATCGAACAATCGCCGCGCCGACTGGGTCTGCATCAGCACGGACTGAGTCACCAAAACCATCAGCCCCAGGGCCGCAAGAGTGAATTCGGCGCTGCCCGCAGTAAAATTCGGCAGTCTACCGACATCACTCTGGGTGATCGCCGCCTGCGAGCGCTGCTGGGTGATTGGATAGACCCGATTTTTACTCCACCCTGGAACCGTTGCACACAGGTGACTGTAGATCTGCTGGCGGAATCGGGGTTTAGGGTATTGTCCCGGGACATCACGGCCGGCCGGGTTCGGTTGGGTAGTCTGATTGAGGTCCCGATCTCGATTGACTGGTGCAAACAGCGCCGCGGTGGACGGATCAACAAACTTGATCTGGGCGAGTTGCTCGCCGCACGGGTCTGCACACAAAGCTCTCCGATCGGTGTCATGCTGCATCACGTCGAGATCGGGGCGGCAGAACGCCGAACGCTTGCGGAATTGCTCGATGTGTTTGCCGGTTCCAGCCGGATCAGCTGCCGATGTATGCGAGACATCGCTGCTCCGGCGCATCCGTCACCCGGACTGGAGCACCTGGACGGGGGATCGACGTCTAGCGAGACCGAGCCAATGCCGGGATAGCCTCGCCCCTACTTGTTGCCAGGAGACCTGGCAAGTCGAACGTTGTCAGTTCCGGGACCAAACGCTGTGGGTATCTCCACCTGTGCACCAGTATCCGGGAAGCTGGCGCAGGACAGGGGCGGTAAGAACGCCGGCCTGGAGCGAAAGCCATAGCGAGCTATGGGTTGAGTGAAGCGCAAGTGCAGGCGTTCGAGATCAAGCCAGGGCCGGGATGGGCGATTGCAGAAGCACAAACTGTACTAATCAACTAAGACCGAATCATTAAACACAATCAAGTTGATACACCATTATTTCGCCGCCTTGGTGCAATATGCAGGCTAGTGGTGTCGGACTGAAACACCGTCTCTCAATCTTCTCTACTGCCTGGTAACAAATGCGGGCTAGGCAGGCACGTCGGGGTTCAGACTGTAGGTGCCGGTTATGCTGGCCTGCGCCAGGACATGACCTTCGATGGCCGCCATGACTTCGTCGCCCCGGAAATTCCCGTCAATCGGGCATCGATCACAATCCAAGGCATACAGGGTAAAGACATACCGATGCCTGATGGTGTCGTTCCACGGCGGGCAGGGCCCGTCGTAACCGAAGTAGTGGCCTTCCATGTCGGGATCGCCCTCGAACCAGTCGGTGTAGTTATTGAGTCCGCGCCGGCAGCCGCCGGGCCCGGGCACCTGGTCCTTGCCGCGTGGGGTGACTACATCGGAATCGGCGCCGGTCTCGATCTCCTCCAGCGAAGTAGGGATGTCCACCAGGACCCAATGATAGAAGTCGATTCGGGGCAGCTCCGCCGCCACCGTCCGGCCTTCTTGATTGACATCGTCGGGTCGGCTTGGGACGTCCGGATCGTGGCAGATCAACACCAGTGAGTGCGTGCCCACCGGCAGATCACTCCAATTGATCTGCGGGCTGCGATTGTCTGACGGCCGTGCGTGGGTACCGGGGTCGGCCCGACAGAATGCAAACTCGCTTGGAATGGGTTCGCCGTCGTGGAAGCTGTTACTGTGGATTTCCATACCTGTCTCCTTCGCTGTTTGACGATTGTACTAGATTGTGATCTCGAGCAATTCGCCGCACATATACCCGCCGTGGCGCAATGCCCGGACTATGCGTCGGCCGTTTTATCGTCGGATTCGGAACCTCGCAACCTGGTGATCGTGGGGTTTCGGTCAGCGGCGGGCTCGGTCGTCGAATCGTTGCTGAGCCATGTTTCCGCTCCTGTTAGGTCACGGATGTGTATGTCGCGTTGCGGGAATGGAATCTCAATACCCACTTTATCGAACGCCTTTTTGATCTGAAATCTGAGATCGCTGGCGGTTCGCAGCCGATTGTCGATGTCCCGGATGTAATATCGCAACTCAAATTCCAGGGCACTGTTGCCGAACTCTCTGAAGATTACCTGTGGCGCGGGCCGCCGCAGCACATCCGGATTTTCAGCCGCGCAGCGATGCAAGATTTCGCGGACTTGCTCGGTGTCCGAGGAGTAAGACACCCCCACTGCCAATATCACTCGACCCAATTTACTTTTATGCATCCAATTCAATACTTCTGAGGTAACCAGATTACTGTTGGGAACGATAAGGGATGCGTTGTCGAATGTTTGAATTTCAGTCGCAATGACGTTCACTTGTTTGACATACCCCTCTTTGTCGCCGACGACTATCCAGTCACCTGCCTTTATCGGTCGCTGTATGAGCAGGACCAGTCCGGACACAAAATTGTTCACGACGTGTTGCAGGCCAAACCCGATACCCACCGACAAGGCCCCGAAGATAATAGCCAGTTCACTCAACTTCAGGCCCAGAATCGAGAACGTAAACAGCGCCGCAAGTACGATGCCGACGTAGCCGACGCCGGACGTCAGGGCGTCACGCACACCTACATCGAGTCGCGTTTGAACCAGAATCCGATTGGACAGAAACTTCTTCAGCAGTCGTATGCCCAGCATCAGTAAGGCAAATACGCAGAGTGCGATGCCCAGCTTTGCCAGCGAAAATCTATAACCGCCGATTTCCGTGCCATAGATAAGATTGTTGATGACGGGCCTTACTTCGGTCCAGGACATACCCCAGATCAGGGCGATCAACATCAAAACCGCGATAAAAAGAATCACGTCCAACAGCAGTGCGATCCAGAACACAATTCGAGTGCCGCCTGCATCGTCCAACCCAAGCCGATTCCGGACCCAGCTCCCGAGACGATTATCATCGGCGGTGGCTTCCCGGAGACCGCCTACGGCCGAGTTGTGTGTGAGCCGGGCGGCTGCCAGCAGGCCCAAGGTCCAGATGGTCCGCTTGGCGACAAACAGGCTGAAGTTGAGATAACCCAACACGGCAAAAACGAGACTGCTGATCAACGCGATTCGAGCGGCGTTGACGACGATTCGAAACAGGGCCGACGGCCGGGTCTTCGTGGGCGGTTCGGTATTGGTATTGAGCAAACGCCAGTTGACAGGGCGCAGGATGTTCAGCAACAGGGCCACAACAATGACCAGCGTCGTCATCCCGGCAAGCGAAGATAATTCCGGGGGTGAGGTGTTTTCGATGACCCGCATTACCCGCAGCGGATCTTCCACGCTTGGCCCCAGGACGGCGATGAGGCTGTATAAAAAGAAGGTAACCCCGGCGAACAAACGGAGCGCTCGATTCAGACCAGCCGCCGCCTGGTCAGTGAACCGGCTGGGCCGCCACTGGGGAAGGTCCGGAGCCAGTACAACCTTGGATATGCCGAAGATGAGCACTAATTGCACCGCGGCAAGTACAATGGCGTTCGCGATGGATTCGAAGTCCCGGTCCAGCGCGGTGCCGTAAAGTGCGGCCATGGCGATAATAATGATAGCCAACGTCGGTACCACCACCCGCGCGCTGACCTCAACCAGCGTCGCCACATAGCGCTGGCTCGATGTGGGTGCCTGGACCGCCGGCGCCCGGCCGTAATGACGACACAGCCAGTACTGCACGCCGACTACAACGGCCAGCGCAATGAGAATAATCGAAACCAGGATGACCACGCTGGTCGTCGCGTCGATGATCAATCCATGACGCGTCAACCAATTGTCGCGGGATTGACCGGCGTCCTCGACCAGGTCATAAGTCGACCACCACGACGAGATTGACTCAGCCAAGTCGGTCAGCCGCTCAGGCAGCTGCGCGAAACCAGTGGCGATTACGCGTGGCGATAACGGTGAGGGCACGCGTTTAGACAACACCCGTGCCAGCAATCCGTATTCGAACTCGGCGATCTGCCGTAGTAAGTTGTCGGCACGTGTGGTGATGATCTTGCTGTGCTTGGCACGTCCGTCGTAACGCGCCACTTGCGCTCGCAGCGAGGCACGCTGGTTCGCGATCTCAGTTGACTCCGGTGGTTCGCGCTCCGGTGGGGCCAGGCCAAGCGCATCGAGCAGCGCTTTCTGCTTTGCGAGCTGCTTGTACGATTGCTCGCGCTCGATAATCGCCGACTCCTTTACGACCGTTACGTTTTCCAACAACGGTTGTATTTCCCGCTTACCGATGCCTGGCTGCTGGAGCACCCGTTCACTTCGGGTGAGCGTATCATCCCATCGAGATAGCAGGTCTTCGAAATCCGCATCGGACAGTCTTTCCTGGGCCATTGGCGCTAATGGGAGCGCCAGTCCGAGTATCAGCATCAACACCAAATACATCGCTTGGTCGTTGAGTTTTCCGGGGTGGGTTGCGTTCTTGATGGAGTTTGCGCCGTGCACAATATAGGTCCAAATTCGGTTCACGGAGTGGCCAGAGGTTGATCTCCTTGACTTGGCGTGTCAACCTAAAAATACACGAGCAGGGTGATTCCGGGAGTTTTCGCCGTGACGCTTAAAGACGAGGCAGACGTTCTTAGTAAGATTCCGATGTTTACGAAACTGTCGCCCGCAAAACTGAAGTTGTTGGCGTTCACCAGTGATGCCCTGGCTTTCGCCGACAGTGAGGAATTGTTTCACGCCGGCGATGCCTCGGATTGTGCGTATGTGATTATCGAAGGCAAGGTGGACGTATTGACCGCATCCGATTCGGGGGAGATGCCAAGTTTCGAACTTGGTGAGAATCAATTGATCGGAGAGATGGGTGTGTTGAACAATGCGCCCCGGTCGGCGACGGTGCGCGCCAAGGGCCCGGTACGGGTGCTGCGTCTCACCGCGGACACCCTGTTGACCTTGCTGTGCGAAAATTCGGAAATCGCCCTCGAGGTAATGCGTCTATTGAGCGAACGGCTTGCGAATACCTTACGGAAATACGAGGCGCTGCAGGCCAAATTCAAACAAGAAGCGGGCTAGCGGCTCCTGTTCACGAAACTTCTGTCAAATAGCGCTTCATTCTCCTCGAATTTTCGAACAACTGTTGTTACGGTCCTACTCGCCCTGCTAGTACTCCGTCGAATTGTGGACGGACGGATGAGTCGAAGCGTCGTGAGTTTACGATTGCTTGACAAATCGTCGGATTAATGTTGGCGTATCAATGCCCTGCACAACCGGGTCAGTTGAGCGAGAGGTTACGGTCAATGGATCAAACGCGTTTTGCCTCCCTGTGGGATCGGCATGCCTCCGGCGCGCCGAGTGGCGACACTGTGTATCAGGAATTGGCCAACAGTTATTCCCATCCGACGCGTCATTATCACGGATTACCGCACATTCACGCCTGTCTCGAACACTTCGATATCGTCCGGGAGCATCTTGACAATCCAGATGCGGTGGAGATGGCGCTTTGGTTTCACGATGTGGTCTATGACCCGTGCCGGACAGACAACGAGCGGAAAAGTGCTGAGCTGTTCGAGATCCATACTGGCAACGGCATTGAGTCGACTTTCGTCGGCCAAGTGACAAACCTAATTATGATGACAGTGTATCCGAGCAATCCGCTCAGCGCAGACGAGAAGTTCATGGTCGACATAGATCTCTCCAGTTTTGCGTTGCCATGGAATGACTTCATTCGTCTGGGAAGACTCGTACGCGATGAATTCGGACATTTAACGGATCGGGAGTTCGAGCAGGGAGAGCTCGAGTTCTTCAGGATGTTATCGAATCGCGAATACTTTTTTTACACCGAGTTTTTCCGGTCCCGCTACGAAAACACCGCCCAGTCGAATCTGGATCGGAAAATCAAGCAACTGGAAGCACGAAACGCCTAGTGTTCCGTCGGCGACGGACCGCCTGAGCGCTACACCGCGGTTCAGCTGAGGACGGTGTAAACAACGGTGTCGGCTTGTCGACCGCGAACTCTGACCGAGCCCAGCCTTTTGAACCGGAACTGGTCGGGGCCGGCAAGCTGGCGTGTGCGCTCTGCGATCATGATTTGTGTGTCGTACTCCTTGTTGAGCTGTTCCAGTCGTGCGGCAAGATTGACGTCGTCGCCCAATACGGTGTAGCTCAACCGGTCTACTGTGCCGACCAAACCTCCCACCGCGATCCCGGTGTTGATCCCGATTCGTGATTTCAAAGCGATGTCCTTGCCAAATCTGCGGCTGCGTAAAATGTCTTGAATCGCGATGGCCGATCGAATTGCGTTAGCGGCGTGTGCCTCATCCGTTTTGGGCAGGTTGAAGCTCGCCAGGATGGCGTCGCCTTGGAATTGGTTGATGACGCCCCCGAATCGCTCGATGGGCTCCGCCACTGCGGTGCAGAATTCGTTAATCGTGTTAATGAGATCGGTCGGGGGCATGTTCTCGCTGAGTGTTGTAAATCCCTCGACGTCGGCAAACAGCACTGTGGTATCCCTCACCTCGCCCTCCCCGGCGATCATCTCGTGGTCCGCGGTCTTCACCCGTTGCGCGATCTCGCTTGGTACGAACCGCGACAGATCCCGTGCGGCGGTACTTTCTACGACCGATTGCACCAACAATCCACGGGCCCGGTATAGAGCGATGGTGAGAATGACAGTGACCATCAATATCGAAATGATTTTGTCGAACTCTGCGCCCAACAGGACGCTGTTCGATGTCAGGTAGACGACATAATCGCGGGTCACCATACTGTCCTGAGCATTATCCGTTACGACGTAGAGCACCATCAGCAGCCAGCCAAGGGCCGCCACACACCCGGCAGCGGTGACGAATCTGGCCTCGAACCGTAGCGCGCGGAGTGCTATAAAAATGAACACGTACAACAGGGTGGGGGCCTTCAGATAAAACGATGGGGGTTGGCCGTACTGGATGTGGAAAGTCCAGATCAGCACAAACAACAGTGTGATATCAACCACCACCGAAATGTACAACAACCAATCCGGAAGCCGCTGTTTGTGGGCCAGGAACAGGCGCATCACGGTAAACATGAAGTAAACTGCGAGCACCCACGGGACCGGCGCAAATTCCACATCTTCGCTGAATGTCTTCGGCGCCAGCGTGTACAGCAGGGCGAACGTAACCACTACGCCGAGTTGTATCCATCCGATCAATATTTCACTGGAATCTTGTTGTTCACGCATCGCTGCCAGAAGGCGCGGCGGTAGCTCCCGGTTGGAGACGCCGAGTACCGAGAATCTAGCTAGTTTCTCAATCATTTACATTCTACCCATTGCCAATTTACCCACAGAAGGAAAAACGCTGCCCCGGTAATATAGACTACCGGGAACCGCCAAAGTGCGTTGCAGTAGTGCACCGGCACCCATCGGCGTGTACTATGCGGGCTGATGATACAACTGCGAATGGGAGATTTTGATGAGTGAGCGCTTGCACGGCGGCCGCGTTCTTATCTACAGCCACGACACGTTCGGTCTCGGCCACCTCCGTCGGTGCCGGGCGATTGCTCACTCGCTGGTGGAGAGATACAAGGGATTGTCTGTTCTGATCCTCTCGGGATCGCCGATCATTGGTAGTTACGATTTCCGGGCACGGGTGGATTTTGTGCGGATACCCGGCGTTATAAAGTTGCACAACGGCAGATATACCTCGCTTGGACTCCACATAGATCTGGAACAGACCTTGGCAATACGTGCATCCATTATTCACCACACGGCCGAGATCTTTCAGCCAGACCTTTTCATCGTTGACAAAGAGCCTTTGGGCCTGCGTGGCGAGGTCGTAAAGACCCTGGAGATGCTGCGTGACCGTGGCGCGGTTACGGTGCTGGGTCTACGGGACGTCATGGATGAACCGACCCTTCTGCGCCGTGAGTGGCAACGAAAACGGGCGCTGCCGGCATTGCAGGACCTGTATGACGAGATATGGGTATTTGGTCTCCAACAGCTCGGTACCCCGTTGGCGGGTTTGAATGTGCCCAGATCGGTGCGGAAAAAGACGATCTACACTGGTTACCTGCGGCGCGAAATGCCCAGCCACCGAGTGCCGCCATCGCGCAAAATGGAAGATCCGTTTTTACTGGTGACCGCAGGTGGTGGTGGCGACGGGGGGGTGATGATCGACTGGGTCATGCGTGCCTACGAGAAGGATCCCGGTCTGCCACTCTCAGCGCTGCTGGTGCTGGGCCCCTTCATGCCGCCGTCGCAGCAACAGAGCTTCCAAGACCGTGCGGCCAAGCTCGCACGGGTCGTCACCTTGGAATTCGACAGCCGAATCGAGTTGCTCATGGAGCAGTCGGTGGGCGTGGTGGCGATGGGTGGGTACAACACGTTTTGTGAGATTTTGAGCCTGAACAAACGGGCTGTACTGGTTCCTCGCTCAACCCCGCGCCAAGAGCAGCTCATACGCGCTCGCCGAGCTCAAAAATTGGGCCTGGTGCACATGCTGGATATGAACGGCAATCTGGACTGGCAAACCATGGCTCGAGCACTGCGGCGACTCCCCGAACAAAACCTGCCTGGAGACGCGTTGACGGCGGGCACCCTCGACGGGCTGCATCTCATTGGCGATCGAGTCGAATCATGGATGTTACAGAGACAGAGAACGTCGATCACAGCGCTCTCCTCCAATCCCGTTTTATCCAAACACTGACCACTGCCCCTCGACTCTTGACCCCGTCGAGACCTGCGCCGATGATCGGAAGGCCGGCGGAAGCAAGGTGATCCACTGCTCACGGCCGGCGGTGGCCGGCCACAAAACTCTTTATCTCTGGATCTACTGAAATTATCATGTCTACTTCCAGGCCACTGGGGGTAACCGTCACCGCATGAGCAGTCAGAAAATCCGTAAGACCTACCTCGACGAGGGTGAGGATTTTTCAAAACCGCAGTCCTTCGGACGACGGATCGAGACCACCGTTCGATTTTCCACCGATCCCCGCGACATCGGTTGGGTGCGGGAAAATGTCCCCTGCCAGACCGCCTGCCCGGCGGACACCAACATACCCGCGTATATCCGCATGATCGTCGAGGACCGCTACGGCCGATCGTACGAGCTCAACCGTATCGCCAACGTCCTGCCGGGCGTGCTCGGGCGGATCTGCAGTCGTCCGTGCGAACCGGTTTGTCGCCACGGCTGGCCGGGCAACGGCGATCCGGTCAATATTTGCCATCTCAAGCGAGCGGCCTCCGACCTGAAGACCGCAGGGCACCGGATCAGCGAGGACCTCTATTCACCGTCCGGCAAATCCGTGGCGATCATCGGCGGTGGACCGGCTGGATTGGCGGTGGCCCATGACCTGTCCATTCTCGGGCACGCGGTGACGATCTTTGAGCGTGAGCGGCGTGCCGGCGGAATGCTGCGTTACGGAATCCCAGCATTCCGATTGCCGCGGAGCGTCCTCGATGTGGAGGTGCACAATACGACCCGGCTCGGCGTCACCGTGGAGACGGGTTGTCCGGTCGGCCGGGGCGACGGGGAAGTGAAGTTGTCGGAGCTGCGCGAGCGCTACGACGCGGTGATGTTGGCCACCGGCTGCATGGCCGCGTCCGCTTTGCCGTTGCGGGACGAGGAGGGCGACCGGGATCGTGTCGCGGAGATGCCGAATGCTGAATACGGTCTTGATTTCCTACTCGAGCTGCATCGTGGCGACCACAAATCGGTCGGTCGCCGCGTGGCCGTGGTTGGTGCCGGATTTACGGCGCTGGACTGCGCGCGTGTCGCCAGGCGGCTTGGCGCCGAGGAGGTCACGATACACCTGCGGACTACGGAAAAATACATACCCGTACTGGAGGAAGAGATTCTCGAGGCCAAGCGCGAAGGCGTCGCGATCCGCGGCTTGCGGACCCCGGTCGGTTTAGCGATCGACGAGCAGGGCCAAGGCACCGGTATTCGGTTCGTCCAGAATCGCCTCGGGGCCTGGCGCGCCAACGGCCGGAGGCAGGCCATCCCGATTCCCGGATCTGAATTCGCCGAGCCCTTCGATACGCTGCTGGTCGCAATCGGTCAGAAAACGGTCAACGATTATCTCGATGTCGAGGTGGAGTTGGACCGGTGGGGAAACGTCAAGACCGGTGACGACGGTATGACCTCCGTCGATGGATTGTTCGCGGCGGGCGATTTCGTCAACGGGGCGTCGACGGTCATCGAGGCGATCGGGCATGGGCGTGATATAGCTCTCAAGTTGGATGCCTGGCTGATGGGACGAGAACGGCGCCGGAGTGTTGTGCGTATAGAAGCCGTGAGTGAGCCGCTGCGCGAACGGCGTTTCGATTTCATACCCCGTCAGCACATGTCGACCGAGTCGGTGTCGACGCGCTTCGGCGATCTCGATAACGAAGTCGAAATGGGTTTCGATAAAGAGCGGGCCCTGGAAGAGGCAAAACGCTGCTACCTGTGTTATCTGAAATACGAAATCGACGTCGACAATTGTATCTATTGTCGGGCCTGCATCGATGTTGCGCCGCGGGATTGCATAAAACTGGTCAAAGATGTCGAGATCAACACGGATGGGACCTATGGCTCGCTGTCCGAAACCAAGGTTTGGGACCAGGTCGGTGCGATCTGGATCGACAATGGAGAATGTATCCGATGCGGAGCCTGCTATCACGCATGCCCGACCAATTGCATATCAATTACGCGCAACGAGCTCATTCAACAGGACATCTAGTCCATGCAGCGGATCATTATCGGTAACGGAATTGCAGGCAGCCATGCCGCCGCGGTACTGAGGCGGCGGGATCCGGATTGCCAAATTACCATCGTGTCCGCCGGTGCCCTGTTGTTCTACAACCGTTACGACCTGCCCGATGTTTTTCGCGGGCGCGGTGATTGGGTCGACTACCTAGTTTACCCGCCGTCCTACTACGACGAGCAGAACATTAAATTGCGCCGCAAAACGCTGGTTAAAGACGTGGACCCCAACAAACGGACCATTTGCCTGTCGCACCGCGAGGCGCTGAGCTACGATCAGCTGCTGGTGGCGACGGGTGGCACCGGTTATATCCCGGAGCGACTCCTGGAGTACAGCGACAGCATGATCAGTTTCAATAACTACAGACTGGCCATGATGGTTCGCAAGGCATTACCGGACGGCGGCGTCGTGATCATGCTCGGTGGAGACGTGCTCGGCCTGGACCTTGCCCGGACGCTGATCGAGACCGGACACTCGGTGGTACTGGTCGCCGGCGACCGGACCTTCTGGCCTCACGAGATCGACGCTGACGACCGGCCTCGTTATCTGGAGGCGCTGCGGCGTATGGGTTTGGAGGTTGTCGACGGCAGGCGGATCGATCGGGTCGAATCCAGCCATGGCAAGCGGCCGGCCCGGCAGGTGATCTTTGAGGACGGCGAGGTGCTCAAAGGCGATGTGGTGATGCCTTTTTACGGTCTGACGCCGTCCGTGGACTTCATGAGCAGCGCGGGTATCGACATAGAACGCGGCATTCTCGTAAATCCACAGTTGAAAACCACCGGTGACGACATCTGGGCCGCCGGCGACGTATGCCAGATTTGGTCCCCCCAACAGAATGCGTATCACTTTTACTATGGCTGGAAGAACGTGAAGATGATGGGGGAGGTGGCGGCGCGCAACATGACCGGTGATGAAGTGCCGTTTTCGGCTACAGTGGATGAACAGATCCAGTTGCAAGAGGACGGCACCATATATTCTCCATTCTGGGAGTACGACTAGTGAACTCAGTGCAAACCGACGTGCAAATTGCCGTTTGTGGATCGGCGGGCGACGGGACCATTGCGGTTGGTGACATCTTGAAGAGGGCGATGGCAAGGGCGGGATACCGGGTTATCGCTTTCGACGAGTATCCAGCGGAGATCCGTGGATTTGGCAAGTGTATCGCCAGGACCCGGATTACCACGGGTCAGGTCTACTCGATGAAGCCGAAAACAGATGTCCTGGTGGCGCTCAACGATGGTCATGCCATACCGCATGTGAGTGAGGTGAGGGATTTTGGCGCGGTTATCTACGATTCGGCGCCGATTGCGGCGGTTCAGGAGGGTTGGCACGTGTCCGGTCACCTCAGGCCGGGCCATCTTCCTTATGGGTTGCCGATGCGAGAGATTTCCGAACAATCGACGAGCGCCAATCGTTCGCGGAACATTGTCGCCTTGGGTTTCGTAGCCGGGCTTTACCGATTACCCCGTCAGGCGTTCATCGAGGCGATCACCGAAAAGTTTCGAACCAAGGCCGAGGAAGTAACGAAGACCAACGTGGCTGCCTTCAACGCCGGTTATGAGCGTGGCGGCGAGACCTACCGCTTCGATAAACTGGAGTTTGGGCCACCGGCACGGCGTGCTAGATCGAGTCTATCCACCATGATGACTGGTAACCACGCGATTGTCCGCGGCTGTCTGGAGGCCGGAATCGAGACCTTCTTCGGTTATCCGATAACTCCGGCGACCAGCATTATGGAGCGGCTCGCCGTGGAGATGCCGAAGCACGGCGCCAGACTGCTGCAGACGGAGGACGAGATCGCGGCGATTTCGGCTACCATCGGCGCCGGATTTGCCGGCGCGCGGTCGGCGACTGCGACGTCGGGTCCGGGATTTGCACTGATGACGGAAATGATGGGTCTCGGCGTCATGGCCGAGGTACCGGCGGTAATCTTTGTCTCACAGCGCGGTGGTCCCAGCACAGGTATGCCCACCAAAACGGAGCAGTCCGATCTAAATATCGCTGTGTTTGGTGGCCATGGAGACGCCAAGCGCATCGTCCTGGCGCCGACGAATGTGGAGGGGTGCTGGCGCTGCGCCGGCAGGGCGTTCGAGATGGCGGAGGCATACCAGGTGCCGGTGGTCGTCCTGGTGGATCTCTACTTATCGAACCGCTATGAAACGGTCGTGTTTCCAGACACCCCACCGTTTCTGCCCAAGTCCTGGAAACCGATGCACAGGGATCGTCAGGCGGATCTGCCGTACCGGCGTTTCGAGTTGACGACGGACGGCGTTAGCCCACGTGCCGTACCTGGGGACGTGGGTGGTGTCCACACCGCGACCGGTCTGGAGCACAATGAATTCGGGCGGCCCAACGACCTGTCGGACATGCACTTGCAGATGACCGAGAAGCGGCATGGGAAACTGAACGCGGCCTTGAAGCACCCGGGTATTACCGTTTGCAAACGGTTCGGGGACACCGGCAAGGTCGATGTGGGGGTGTTGACCTGGGGCTCGACCTTTGGCGAGGCCCTCGAGGCAACGATATTGGCCCGGGAGGATGGGATCCGCTGCGCCGCGATGAAGGTCGTCATGCTCTCCCCACTGCCGGTAAGGCCGATTCTTCGTTTTCTGAATGACTGCAAAGTGGTGGTAGTGCCGGAACTGAACTATGAAGGTCAGTTTGCCAATCTGATTTCGGGCGCGCTGGGCCGACCGGTCAAGCGGTTCAACCGCGTCACCGGTAAGCCGATCGACGTCATCCAACTTCTACAGGCCATTCGGGGGGCGGCCGGCAAGCGCAAGTGGCGCAAGAGCGCCGCTTGACCGAAACAACTGAGGTACCGACATGTCTATCGAACATCCGGTGTATCTTGAGGATAAACTCGAACAAATCCGCACGAGTGGGCGTCTTCACTATCGCTCCAAGTCTCTACCTACGTGGTGCCCGGGTTGTGGGTACTACAGTATGACCGAGGGCGTTACCTGGGCGTTGAATGAGATCGGGACGGCGAACGAAGACGTCGTCGTGGTATCCGGCATCGGGTGCGCGTCTCGGTTTCCGTTTTTCATGGAGACCTATGGTTTTCACACTCTGCACGGAAGGACCCTGCCAGTGGCTACCGGTATCAAGCTCGCCAATGAAAACCTGACGGTCATCGTAGTCGGCGGGGATGGCGACGGATTTGCCATCGGTGGTGGCCACATACCCCATGTGGCCCGTCGCAACGTAGACATCACCTATCTTTTGTTCGACAACGGGATTTACGGACTGACCAAGGGGCAGGTGTCGCCGACTTCTGCGCTTGGATTCAAGACGCCGACGTCGCCGTTCCAGAACCAGGATGAACCGCTCAATCCGCTTGCCATGCTGCTCGCCTACGGCTCCAGCTGGGTCGGTCAGGCCTACGCCGGGCGCCCGGATCACCTCGCCGAGATGATCCGTGGGGCGATCAAACACCGTGGTTTCTCATATCTCCACATCCTGTCGCCCTGTGTCACCTTTGACAAGACGGACCGTACCTACCGCAGGCTGGACCTGGAGGTACGCGATCTACCCGATAATCACGATTCGCGTGATCGACTGGCAGCGATGAGCGAGGCCTCTACAACGGACAGACCGGCACTCGGCGTGTTCTACAACGAACAACGCCGAACACTGGGCGACGCCCTGGACGCCGTCGTCGAAAAGGCCGGCGGTGTCCCGCGCAGGCTGGCCGTACGTCAATAGGTGAACCACGCCTTAAACGTCGGCTATCTATAGCCGATTAGCATAAATCGGGTGTACTTTTTCAATCGCAAAGCGCCGGCGAACAGAGTCGACCGCATCGGCGCCTGGCGCTTGAAGGCCTCGAGGTCCGACACGCAGTTGACATGCTCTTCACACGCGTAGTAATCGTTCGACTGCAGCACCTGCAGTGTGCCGACCGGCACGCGGGCGTACCAGGCTCCGAAGTGGTCCAGATGTTCGCATGATGTGTTGATGCAAAGGCCGGGCCGCGGCTCTGAGCTGCTGATCAATGCTTGATAGTCCAACTCGTACATGTCGGCGGTGATGGCCTGAAATGCCCGTTCGACGAGATGGCGCCGGTTTAAGTATTCGGCGACCGGCTTGCATGTAGCATCCCGGTCCACACTCACGACGAGTTCAATGGACAATCGATCATCGCTCAGCAGCATCGCCGCCAGCACACCGTACCACCCACCCAATACGTAAATCGTGCCGAGCTGCCGGCCCGCCACTCGATGGAGTGCGTCGATCAGCCACAGCTTGCCGGTGACTTGATTGTTGTTGAACGCCGGTCTCAAGCCCGGTGCGTCAAACGTCGCCAGTGTTGCCGACACGTCGTCGATGAACGCCTTGGCGAAGCGTCCCTCGAGGTTTTTCAATATCTCCTGGTGGTAAATATGATCGGCCACCGCTTAGCTCTCGGCAACTTGGATAGTAGTGTTGGGCGCACGGCCCGATTGCACCGCGTCACTGAGGGCTTGGTCCAGGACCTGTCGAGCGGTCTCGATGTTGTGATGGTTCTCGACCTTACGTCTGGCCCGACCGCGCATTCCTTGGAGTTGCTTGGGATCGTCCAGCAGGCTGCGGACTGCTAGAGCGAAGTTCGCCGCGCTGCAGTCAGTGACCAAGAGGCCCGTCTCACCGTGTAGAACAATGTCAGCGACACCTCCATAGCGCCCCGCGACGATCGGAACACCGCAGGCGTGAGCCTCCAACAGCGCCATCCCGTAAGCCTCATTGACTGCCGGCCATACAAACAGATCGCTGGCGCGCAGGCAGTCGTAGATGCGGTTGCTGTCCAGCTCACCGAGGAAAAAAACGCGTTCACGCGGCAGTCGTCCGAATGCCTCACGCACCTGTTTGTGCGCCGGGCCGCCACCGACGATCATCAACGACCAAGGTGAATCGAGCAGGCTGCGTAAAGCCTGGGCCAGCAGCCGGTATGACTCGAGTTTACTGTCGTGCCGCATCATGGCCACCGTGATCAACCAGGGTCGGCCGGGTCTTATCGCGTGCTCCCTCAACAGCCACGACCGATCACGACGAGCGACAACCGGCGTCCACTGCACCGGCGGTTCAAGAAACGGTGACATGGACACCAAGCCCGCCCCGCCGTTTCGAAGTTGGACGATCCCCGGGGTGTCGTCTGAGTTCATCGTAATTACGACGTTGGCCTGAGTAATCGCACGGCCGGCGGCGGCACAGCCCAGCGCCCACTTGCCGTCGGTCTGTTTGGCGGCATGCGATGCTTCGATGATGACATACGGTATGCGTAAGCTTGTGCAGACGTCCGGCCCGATCCAGTCCGGGGCCTTGTGATAGACGTGATAGGTGATCCAGATCTGGGGCGCCGGCGGGGCGGATTTCCCGCACCATCGGCTGATCAGACGGTTTGCGTGCCAACTGCCAATGCGTGCGAGCCGGTGTTGCCGGTGTGCATCGCCGGTCGGGTCCCAAGTTCTGAATCGCGACGGTCTCAGTACCTGGTGTCCGTTTGCTTCCAGGGCCCGAATGAGCAGGCGCCCCATCCGCCGATCGCCCGATGGCCGCGCATGGTCGGGCGGTTTCATCGGCGCGTAAAAGGCCACGATCATTGCCCGCCTGCCTCGTGCAGGCCGAACCGCTCGGCAATGCCACCGATATTGGCATGCAGGGAGAAGCGCTTACGCACCCGTATATCACCGGAGTCGCCGAGTCGATTTCGCAGCTGCGGATCCGTGATCAGTCGATACAAACCATCGGTCAGACCGGCGGTATCCGCCGGTGTGACCAGTAGCCCATGCCGGTCATGGTGGATCAGCTCCGGGATGCCAGAGACCGTTGTCGTCACCACTGCGAGGCGTTGACTCAAGGCCTCCAGCAGTACATTGGGTAAACCGTCTCGATCGCCGTTTTCACTGACGCGGCTCGCCAAGACGAATACATCGGCCTGCCGGTACCAGCTCAGGAGCTCCGGCTGAGCCATGGCCCCCAGCCAGGCGACGCGCCCATCGATCCGCAACTCACGCGCCCGTCGCTGCAAAGCAGGCAGGCAGGCACCGTCGCCGATGTGCACAAACCGCCAGTGGCAGGAGGCAGGCAGCTCGGCTAAGGCCGGAAGGACATCGTGGTAGCCCTTCTTGTCCACGGCGCGACCGACGGAGAGGACCACCACCGGATCATCGGGATTGCTACCGTCACGCGGCGGTCGCCCGGCGTCGAAGCTTGGAAAACGCTGGGTGTCCAGGCCATGATAATTTACTACGATTTTGTCCGGCGACGAGGCCAGGCTGCGCAAATAGTCAGCGTTTGTCAGGGTACACGTCGTCAGCCACGCGCAGTCCGCCAACTTGGTCCTCGTCTCCCACTCCGGAGTGGTCCAGATGTCCTTGGCGTGGGCCGAGCAGCTCCAAGTAATGCCGAGCAAGCGACTCGCGTAACACGCCACAGACCCTGGTGTGTGCATGAAATGTGCGTGCAACTGATGTACTCGCTGGCCTGCCTCCCGACACAATACCAGGGCTTGGCCGAAACGCCGCACCCGGCTCGCGGAGCGATCGCGTTCGAGATCGCGGATCCAGCGGCGCCACAGGCTCCGGTAGCCCGGCAGCCGGCGGCAGTACAGCCAGGCCTTGAAGACCCGCAGCGGCTCCCGGTACAGGTACTCGGGGACGTACAACACATCGGCGTGGATCTCGGTGTGCACCGGGTGGACGCTGGATTCAGTGGGTCGGCGCAGAGATATGACCACGATATTCAAACCACGTCGCTCCAGTTCGCGAATCTCCTGTGCGATAAAGGTTTCGGACAGCCTCGGGTAGCCCTTGAGGACAAATCCCACCGTCTCGCTTGGGCCGGGGACTTTGTTCATAGCTGCGCTGTGTAGCGTTCAAACCGCTTGACGCAGATATCTTTGAGCACAACGGGCATGAACGAATAATAACGTCCGACGCTGCGCTGCGGGCGCGTGCCGATGCCACCGTGGTGCAGCCATTCCTCGATCGCCGTGTGCGACACGGCCACGGCGGCTTCGGTGCTGGCGCGCCGGAACTGGTGAAGGCGCATCTGCGGAACCACGCATACGGGCATCGACGTAAAGATTTCCCCGCGGTCTAGTGTTGGGGTAACCCGGTGCAGAGTGACGATGAGATCGCCGAAGTCGCGATGATAAATCGCCCACAGATGGGCGTCCAGACCGCGGTAGCGCTCGGGATTCCCGGAATGGATGTTGTAGATGTCCCGGGGACAAATCCCCATTACGGAGCTATTCAGTTTACCTGTGCCGAATACGATTATGACATCGGGCGCGGCGGCAGCAATCGCGCGCACTGCACGCCGGTCATTTAGGGAAGTAAAACACTCGACGTCACCGAGGCGGTCGAAAGGCGGTGCCGCGTCATTGAACCAAACCCGTTTTTCGTAGACTTTACTGTCATCCTCATAAGGGTGATGGGTGTCGAATGGTGGTGACCGGCTGCCGGTTTCAACAAAAACCCGAGTGACCGGAACGCTGGATTGCAACGCGTTTACGTAATAGCGTCGTCGGACAGATCCCGTTGTCAGGATGATTAAGCGCATACCTCGTTGGCCAACAAAAAGCCTGCCCGATTTATTGAGTCGATATGACAGCGCTTGTAAGCTACCCGTAACGCCATCGTCAGCCTCTCCCGAACGATAACCGTTGTTTCACTCGTCGACAGGAAATTATGGAATCCTCAATCTACCGCTACATTCTCAAGCACACTTATAAAAATCAGATTTTATTGATCTTATTTACGGCCCTGTCTCTGCCGTTTGTCTATATAACTCTGGAGGTGCCAAAACGGATCATCAACGAGGCCATCGGGGGCAAGGGGATGCCGTACTCGATTTTGGGTGTCGAACTCAATCAAATCAAGTTTCTGCTGATACTTTGTGTCATTTACCTGGCGTTGGTGGTTGTTAACGGTGGTTTTAAATATTTTTTAAATGTATACCGAGGAGTTGTCGGAGAGCGGATGCTCCGTCGTTTGCGGTACGAACTCTACCAACGGTTGCTGCGCTTCCCGATTCCTCAGTTCAAACGCACCTCTCAGGGTGAAGTCATTCCGATGATCGTCGCCGAGACCGAGCCTCTCGGCGGCTTCATCGGGGAGGCGTTTGCGCTGCCAGCGTTCCAGGGCGGTCTACTGCTCACCTATCTTTTCTTTATCTTCAATCAGGACGTATTACTCGGGGTCGCGTCGATCATGATGTATCCATTGCAGATGTATGTGATACCGAAGCTGCAGAGAAAGGTCAACAATCTGAACAAGGAGCGGATACGCAATGTTCGGCAACTGTCCGACCGTATCGGTGAAAGCGTTTCTGGCATAACCGAAATACATGTTCACAACACTTCGCACTTTGTCCGTGCGGTGACGGGGGACATCCTGGGCAGGATCTTCCATATTCGCTATGAGCTGTTCCGGCGTAAATTTTTCATAAAGTTCCTGAATAATTTTCTGGACAAGGTCACGCCGTTCTTCTTCTACTCAATGGGAGGTTATTTCGTCATTATTGGTGAGCTGTCGCTGGGTGCCCTTATCGCTGCTCTGGCGGCGTACAAGGATATATCGGACCCATGGAAGACACTGCTCAAGTACTATCAAACCAAGGAAGACATCCGTGTGAAGTACGCCCAGGTGATTGAACAGTTTCAACCTGAGAACATGTTGGACGAAGCATTGTTGGATCGAGAGGCCGAGGAAATCGTGCCGATGGCGGGCCGACTGGTGTCGACCAATTTGACGTACTCGGAGGACGACGCGGTCAGAATTGTCGACGGCGCCAGTTTTGGCTTCGACGTGAGCACCCACGTCATTACCGTCGGGCTTGGCGGCAGCGGCAAAAGCGAACTCGGAATGCTGCTCGCCCGCCTGCTGACTCCCACCGGCGGGCGCATCACTATAAATGAGCAAGATCTGGCGGCACTGCCGGAGTCGGTCATCGGTCGGCGAATGGCCTATGTCGGTCAGAACGCCTTCATATTTTCCGGGTCCGTGGGCGACAACCTGTTCTACGGGCTCCGGCACCGGCCAATGCGGGAATACGAATACGACGAGGCCGGTCGTCAGGCAAGAGAGCGGGAACAGGCGGCCGCGATCGCCGCCAGCAACAGCCCTGACGACATTCGCGCCGACTGGACGGATTATTCCGCTGCCGGGGTGTCCGATGCGGAAGGCCTCGCTGACAAAGCTCTCGAAATAGCGCAAGCCTGTAAACTGGACGAAGACATCTACAGGCTGGGCCTGCGCGGACAGGTTGACCCCGGCGACTATCCAGATCTGGTCGAGCGTGTACTGGCGGCGCGGCATCGGCTTCGTGACCGACTGCGTGAACCCGATTTCGTCGATCTGGTGCAGCCATTCGACCGCGATCGTTACAACACGAACATGACGGTCGCGGAGAATCTACTGTTCGGGACCGCCCGGGACGCTGAGTTGGCGCTCGAGCAGTTGGCGTCCCAAGCCGACGTCCGGCAGGTGTTGGATGAGGTCGGACTCACCGTCGAAATGGTGGAAATCGGCAAACAGGTCGCGGAAACCATGATCGAGCTGTTTGCCGATGTGGATCCGGACAGTGAATTGTTTGAACAATTCAGCTTCATCAGTGCCGATAATTTACCGGAATTCCGCAAGCTGGTGATGCGTGCAGAAGAACAGGGCATTGAAAATTTAGAGGAAGACGACCGGATACAGCTGCTATCGCTCACCTTCAAGCTGATCCCAGCGCAGCATCGCCTGGGCTTGATCGGCGAGCAGTTGCAGACCCGCCTGCTGACTGCGCGCCAGCTACTGGCCGACCGGTTGGCGGCGCGGGAATCCACGGTTGCGGGTTTCGATCCGGACCGCTTCAATTCAGCGATCTCCATACAGGACAATATATTGTTCGGGCGATTAAACCCGCAACAGGCCAGGGCCCAGTCCCGCGTCGGCGAATTGATTGCTGAGACGATGGACGCGTTGGACCTGAGGCGGGTGATCACTGAGGTTGGTCTCGATTATCAGGTCGGCATCGGCGGGTCGCGGCTCAGCCTCGGGCTGCGGCAAAAACTAGCTGTTGCCCGCTGTCTGATCAAGTCCCCGGACGTCCTGATCGTCAATGAGGCCAGCGGCGCCCTGGATCCGTCGGCCGAGCTCGAACTGCTGCAGAGTGTCATTGCGTGGCGAAAGAACACTTCCCTGATCTGGATTTCCGATCGCGCCGAACTGGCGCGGCACTTCGAACATGTTCTTGTCATGGACGCCGGTAAGATCCGCGAGCAGGGTTCCTATGAGGAACTCAGCAGTCGAGGGGACTGGTTTCCAAGGCTGTTGCCGGCCGGTTCGTGAGCGGGGTGAGCGACGGCGGCGACGTGGATTCGCAGTGCGGCAGCCTGCTGGAACGCATGATCCGGCGGCTGGTCGCCCAGCGCGCCTGTTTGAACCATGCCGTTGGACTCGTCCGCGAGATGCCGGGTTCAGTGCTCGAGCTGGGTCTGGGTAAGGCCCGTACCTATGACCATCTGCGTCGGCGGCTTCCAGACCGCAGTATCCTGGTGTTTGACCGCGAGGTGCACGCACCGCCGGCCTTTGTTCCCGATCCGCAGCAACTGTTTCTCGGCGATTTTCGCGACACCCTGCGGACTGTGATAACACGTTTACGTGGATCTATTGTCTTGGCGCATGCCGACATCGGATCGAAGGATTGGGCACGCGACGCCCGACTGGTCCAGGATCTGGCGCCCCTAATCGACGAGTTGATGTGCGACGGCGGTATTGTGCTTACCGACCGCCAGATGCGGTGTAGCCGCTGGTCGCGCCTGCCGTTGCCGCCAGAGGCGGGCGACTGGGACTACTTCATGTATCGCGTCGATGACAGATGACGCCCTATTTGTAAGGGTCCGCGGCATCGCGCAGGCCGTCGCCGAAAAAGTTGAAGGCGAGGATGACGATAATGACCGGGACCACCGGCAGCATCAGCCATGGATACAGGGCGACCACGTTTATGTTTTGCGCCTCATTGAGCAACACCCCCCAGCTGGTGATTGGCGGACGCAGTCCCAGGCCGAGAAAACTGAGTGCGGTCTCACCGAGAATCATCGAGGGTATCGACAGGGTTGCTGAGGCGATGAGATGACTCAGAAAACCCGGCAGCAGATGACGGCCGATAATCCGGCGTGGGGACGCACCCATTAATTGGGCCGCGGTGCAGTAGTCTTCCTCACGCAGCGATAACAGCTTGGAGCGGACAGCGCGCGCGAGTCCAGTCCAATCCAGCAGCGCGAGGATCACGGTGATGCCAAAGAACACCAGTACCGGGCTCCAATTGACGGGCAATACCGCGGATAGGGCCATCCACAGCGGCAGTTCGGGAAAGGAACGGAGGATCTCGATGAGTCGTTGTATCACATTATCGATCCAGCCTCCGTAGTAACCGGCGAGACCACCGATGACGATGCCCAAGGCAAAGCTGATGGCGATTCCGAGCAGACCTATGGTCAGCGAGATGCGGGCACCGTAGAGTATGCGCGACAGCAGATCCCGTCCGAGTCGGTCGGTACCGAGTAAAAACACCGCCCCGCCTTCTGCCGGGCACATGAGGTGAAAACGCGACTCGAACAGTCCCCAAAACCGATACCCGTCCCCCCGGCAGAAGAACCGCAATTTCCAAATCTGGTCCGTGTCAAGAAAGTACTCCCGCTTCAGATTTGTCATGTTGAGCTGATAGCGTAGGCCGTAAACAAACGGTCCAATCAATTCACCTTGATGAATCCAATGTACCGCTTGCGGTGGGGCGTAGATGTAATTGGTGTGACGGGTCTGCAGGTTGTACGGCGCCAATATCTCTGTGATCAAAGTCGAGGAGTAGAGCAACAGAAGTATCAGCCCGCAGAAGACCGCCAAGCGGTGACGCTTCAACTTCCACCACATCAATTGCCACTGTGATGCGAGGTAGTACCGTTCCTGCTCTGTCGTCAGCGCTTCGATGGAGTATGGATCGAACGGTGCCTGCGAGACGAAGCGCTCGGCGCTCATCGTACTGCGGTTGTCGTTGGTCGTGCTCACCGGGTGATTCCGCCCTGCAGACGGATGCGGGGGTCTAGCACCGCCAGTGCCAGGTCGGAAAGCAGCACACCGACGACGGTCAAGAACGCTAGAAACATCAGAAACGAACCGGCGAGGTACATATCCTGGCTCTGCAAGGCGCTCAACATCATCGGTCCGGTGGTGGGAAGTGAGAGTACCACTGCGACAATCTCGGCGCCGGATATGACGCTGGGCAGGATACTGCCGATATCTGAGATGAAGAAGTTGAGCGCCATGCGCAATGGATACTTGGTGAGCAGTTTCACCGGCGGCAGTCCCTTAGCGCGCCCGGTTACCACATATTGTTTCTGCAGTTCATCGAGTAGATTGGCGCGCAGGCGGCGGATCATTCCGGCGGTACCCGAGGTGCCGATGACGATCACCGGAATCCACAGATGCTCCAGTACTGATATGAATTTTCCCCAGGTCCAGGGTTGGTCGAGATAATCCGCGTCCATGAGGCCGCCGATGGACGTTCCGAAATACACGTTCGCCAGATACAGCATCACCAGAGCCAGAAGGAAATTTGGGGTGGCCAGACCAATGAATCCGATAAAGGTCAGCCCGTAGTCGCCCCAGCTGTATTGGTGCGTCGCCGAGTACAGGCCGATCGGGAACGCAATGACCCAGGTGAACAGTATCGTGATGAAGGAGACCAGCACGGTGAGTATCAAGCGATCGCCGACCACGTCCGTCACCGGCATGTCGTACTCGAATGAGTAACCGAAATCACCGTGCAGCATGCCGGCGAGCCAGTACAGATACTGCTCGTAAAATGGCCTGTCGAGACCGTAATGTTGCCGGAGAAATGCGATTTTCTGAGGGTCGACCGATTCGCCCTGGCTTTGCAGCTCGGCGATATAGCTCTCGAGATAATCTCCCGGCGGTAGTTGTATGATGGTGAACACAATCAGGCTGATCACCAGCAAAGTCGGAATCATCATCAGCAGCCGATGCAGGAGATAGCGAGGCATTGGGCTATTCGTCCCGCTTCTCTACCGGTCCATGAACCAGAAAGTATCCGGCCGGTAGATTCCGAAGTAAGACCCTGGCTCCCAGTTGTAAATGCCTGCCGACGGGATGTTGCGCAGACGGTTGCTTATCACCACTGGCTGCGGGACGCCGTAAACGGTGCCTATTGTGTAGACTTTATCGGCATGGGTCTGGAGCATGGCGTGCCAGATCCGTTCCCTTTCCTCCGCGGTGTCGGCGTTCCGCCACTGTGTGTTCAGCTTGGCCAGCTTCCGCACGCCGTCCAGGGTTGGTGCCTGACCGCTCCGCCGAAGAGTTTCGTAGAACTGTCCCCACTTGGGCCACTGCAGCTGTTGCTGGGAGGAAGGCGCCAACTCCTCCGGACTCATATCTGCATTTGCAATGGCGTTGGTCAGTCCGGACCAAACCGCCATGATGGTGTCGCCGGCGAAGGTGCGGTTGCGAAACACCTCTCGTTGCGACGGGCGGGTGTAAAGCTTGATCCCGGCCCGCAGCCAGCTGTCGTGGATCAACTCCAGCACATCGGTCTCCTCGGTGCTCTCGCCCGCCGTCTGTACGATGATCTCAAGAGGCCGTCCGTCCGGCAGCAGGCGGATACCACGGCCATCACGTTCGCTCAGACCGAGTTCGTCGAGCAGGGCGTTGGCCCGTTGCAGGTTGAAATCGGTCCAAGTGTCCCGATAGTCGGGCCTGAACAAAGGACTCTCCGGAAGGACCGTATTATTGCTCTCGAAGACCAGTCCGAAGTAAATCACCTGATTAATCTCGCGCCGGTGAATGGCCATCGACAGCGCGCGCCGGAATCGCGCATCCTGGAGCAGTTTCCTCCAGGTTGGATCATTGGTGTTCAAATTGGGGTACAGCGCAATTTGAGATCCCTTTGCGGTGCGCCACAAATCCACCTTGTAGTCGTTGCGTTGTTCGCCTTCCTTTAGAAACGTGTAATTGTCCAGCCGCAGATAGCGCGCCTGCAGATCCGATTCGCCCGCTCCGGTCTTGGCCGGAATCAGATTATTGTTGGCGATATTGACGACCACCTGGTCGATATAAGGCAGCTGGCGACCGTGTTCATCAATTCGGTGGTAGAAAGGGTTACGCTGGAATACGAACCGTTCCGCGGGCGGACTGGTGGTGTTGACCCAGGGTTGCAGGGTGGGGAGATCCGGATTGTCAAACTTGTACATATGGTCCATGCGGTGGTGCAGCCCGGCCCAGTTCCGGGTGCCGGCCAGGGCCACTTTCTGCGCCAGGTCTGCTGGTTCGACGTAACTCGCGTGAAATTGTTTCAGATAGTGTGCCGGCCGATACAATAACAGCGGCCGCGCACCCGCCAGGGCGGGGAGAAAGTGGGGGTTTGGCTTGCTCCACCTATACCGTATCGTCGTTGCGTCAATGAACTGGACCTCAGGCAGTTCACCGTCGACGAGCAAGGTCTGTGGCGGACCGAACGGAGACAAGTCCTTGTTGTTGGCCACGTCCTCCCAGTAGTAGCGAAAATCATCACTGGTGAACGGACGCCCGTCGCTCCATTTGTGCCCCGGCCGCAATTGGAACGTAAAAGTGCGGTTTCGCTCGGTGTCAAACCGCTCCAGAATGTCGGGTATGAGAATAAACTCTGGGTCATAACCGACCAGCCGGGCATACCCGTACACGACCAGCATACGTGTGTCCCGTGACTTGGCCATGAGTAGTCGAAGCCGGCCGCCATATCTACCGGGGCGCTTGTCTGTGTCGCGGTAGCTGACCACCCAGGGGACGTCCGGCACTCGCTGCTCGATCGGCGGCAATCTGGCTGTGCGCACAGCATCCACCAAGTTGGGGACCTCGTGCAGTGTCAGCACCCCCGCCTGGGCACCGCCAGCCGCCAAAGCGGCGACCAGGTACCAATGAGCGGACAACAGCGTCATGTCCCCAGTTCGCTCGTTGAAGCACCCTGCTGAACCCGCACTGCGTGATCGCCATCGACCGTCTTGAGCTCAGTTGAAGTGCGCTCGCCGATTTTGAACGGTACCGCCCACGCAGCCGGATCGGACTCCTTGCCGGCCATCAGCTTGGAGAAATCCAAGGGCCGGTTGAGGTCAGGATAGGGGACCGCTGCTAACAGCGCCTTCGTGTAGGGGTGTAAGGGATCCCGGAACAAAATCTCCCGAGGCGCGACTTCTACCAGGCGTCCACGACACATGACCGCAATGCGGTCGGCAACGTAGTCCACGACCGCCAAATTGTGAGAGATGAACAAATATGTCAGACCCAATTCGCTCTGTAATTCCTTCAACAGATTCAAGACCTGTGCTTGGATTGAGACATCGAGAGCAGATACGGGTTCATCGCAGATCAACAGATCCGGTTGCAACGCCAGGGCACGGGCGATACCGATCCGCTGACGCTGTCCTCCGGAAAAGCTGTGCGGATAGCGGTTTAGAAATCGCGGGTCGAGGCCGACGAGGCGTAACAGCTGCTTGACCACTTCCACCTGGTGGCCGTAGTCACCGATCTTGTGGACGAGAAGAGGTTCGCGAACGATGTCAAACACCGTCATCCGAGGATTGAGGGATCCGAACGGGTCTTGAAATATCAGTTGCAGCCTGCGCCGCAGTACCAGCGCATCAACATCCGCCACCGCCAAGAGGTCCCGGGATTCCCCCCGGTCGTTGTACGTGATGCTTCCGGCATCGGGGCGCAACGCACGCATGATGATCTTGCTGACGGTCGTTTTCCCGCACCCGCTCTCACCGACCAGGCCCAGGCACTCACCCTTGCGGATATCGAAACTGACGTCGTCCACCGCGATGATACGCTTTTCGTCCCCGTGGCCGAACCAGCCGCTTTTGCGAATGCAGAACGTCTTGCGCAGCCCGGCCACCGAGAGGTGAGGTCCGGCCAGTTGTGCATCGGGTGGCCAAGGACGCTTGTCCATGATCAGCGATCCGGCCTCGCGCTCCACCTCACGTACGGGTTGCAGGCGTTCACCGTCTTTCATGTCGAAATGCGGTACCGCATTGAGCAAGGCCTTTAGGTAGGGATGTGCGGGGTGTCCGAAGATATCTCGTGCGGAACCGCTTTCCATCACCTCGCCGTGGTATACAACCACCACCGACTCGGCGGCATTGGCAACCACTCCCAGGTCATGGGTAATGATCAGCACGGCCATTCCAAGTTCGGCCTGCAGATCTCTAATTAGGCTCAATATCTGTGCCTGAATGGTCACGTCCAGGGCGGTCGTTGGTTCGTCCGCGATGAGCAGTGCGGGCCGGCAGACCAGCGCCATGGCGATCATCGCGCGTTGACGAAGCCCGCCGGACAGCTCGAAGGGGTAAGTTTTCATCGCGGTGCGCGGGTCGGGAAATCCAACCATCTGCAACATGTCCCGGGTCAGTTCCAGGCCCCCCGGCTGGTCGATGTCCCGGTGAAGAAACAAGGCTTCACTGACTTGATCACCGATGGTATGCAGAGGGGACAGCGAGACCATTGGCTCCTGAAATATGATCGAGATGCTGCCGCCGCGAATTGCCCGCATGGCGGCGCTGTTGGGCGGCAGTTTGGCAATATCCACGGTGTCCCCGTCCTGTCTGGGATCGGTGAACAAGATGCACCCTCCCGTAATGCGCGCGGTTTCCGGCAGGATACCCATAATCGCCTGAGCGATGACCGATTTGCCCGATCCCGACTCTCCGACCAAAGCGACGGTGGATCCGGCGGCGATTCGAAACGATACGCCGCGTACGGCTCGGACGACGGTGTGATGCACCCAAAACTCCACCTCCAGGTTTCGAATATCCAATAGTTGTGCCATATCGCGTTCCAGTTAATCACGCTCCGCTTAACGTGGTCCCATGGCGATCAACGATTCGGCGCGTCTGCTGCGGGTGTCCGGGTAAATCGCTCTCGTCGTAATGTCACCGATTTCGAGAATAAACAAAAGTATTGCCGCCCCACGCCTCCAACAGGTGTTGATCAAGCGCAGGAGAGAACGGCATTCATCCGCCGGTGACGGCCTTGATGGTGTCAACGATCTTGCGGAGATGAATCGGCCGGCAGATATAAGGTTCGGTTTCCTTATGTGGGGTGCGGTCGTACACGATTACGCCCGGCAGTTGCAGGCCTTGCTGTTTCTGTTGTTTCCACGTGATCAACGCAGTTTCATGCTCTGCGTTGATCAGCGCTATCGTCGCGGCAGATGTCTTGTCGACTAAACGGTATCGGTCACCCGGAGTTCCGGAAGCGTGATACAGAATGCTGCTGAGCACGTGCAACTCCTGGTCATTGAATCCGACCGGTAGAATGTTGATAGCCTGTGGAGATCTGGCGCGCATTGTCGGGATTATGTTCCGATACCCCCAAGCTAGCACAAACCCAGGTGTCTGTGCACGATGGAAACGTTGTCTTTTGCAAACGGTTCCACTGTTGGTTCGACCCGAGCGGCCGGCTCGCCATACGCACGATCTGGCGTTGCTTGCGGCGGGTATTCAGCCAGGTTACGATCGCCCGATCGCAGGGCCGGCATCTGACAGACTGATACGCAATGGAGGAAAAAGCAGTGTCCCGGAAGCAGATCACGTCGCGGTGGCTGTGCGCGGCCTGGCCAGTCCCGGTAGTTGCATTAGTTTGTGTCTCCGGCCTGGCCGCAGCGGCTGACGTGCCCGATAAGGTCCACTTTCTCATTCCCGGTAGCGCCGGCAGCGTCTGGGACAGCACGGCTCGAGGCACCGCCGAGGTGTTGACCAAGTCGGGACTGCTCAAGCAAGTCTCTTTCGATAACATGTCTGGGAATGGCGGTGGTCAGGCTATCGCCCACCTTATTGAAACCGCCGGCCGCGGGCACGACACGCTGATGGTGAGTTCAACCGAGATTATATTGGGCTCGCTGCGCGGAAGATTTCCCCAGTCGTTTCGTGATCTGATACCCATCGCGAGCGTCATCGGTGATTATGGTGCGTTCGTCGTCCCTGCCGGTTCAATATATAACAGCTTTGGCGAGGTTGCCGAGGCTTGGCAAGCAGACCCGAACTCGATCAAGGTGGCCGGTGGTTCGGTGCGTGGGGGTGTGGATCACCTGGTGGCGGCCTTGGCCTTTCAGGCGGCGGGGGCCGACCCCGGTAAGGTCAATTACATTGCCTACGACGCCGGTGAACAGGCGATCGCTGGGCTGTTGGCCGGCGAATCCCAGGTGTTGTCCACAGGCCTCGGCGAAGCCCTGTTGCACGCCAAGGCTGGACATGTGCGGATCATCGGCGTAACCGCCGGGCGGCGTATCAAGGCGGCGCCGCAGACGCCCACCTTGAAGGAGCAGGGATTTAACGTCGAGTTTGTCAACTGGCGCGGTTACTTCGGCGCCCCAGGTGTCTCGGAATCGAGAGCCGATTCCTTCGCCAAGCTGCTCGGCTGGATGTTTCACACGGCAGAGTGGGACGCGGTCAGAAGGCAAAACGCCTGGGTGAACAACTACCGACCCGGCAAACAGTTCACGGCCCTTCTCGATCAGCAGGAGACCGTCCTGAAGGGGCTGTTGAACAAGCTCGGAATCCAGACTGTCCGCTAGCGGTCTGTCGATGTTCCGGTCATGGCGGATCCGACACCGGGGACGGCAATGATCTAATCACCCCCGGATTGCCGAGCGGCTGATCAATGTTGGAGACGGTGACGACATCGAAGTAGCGGTGGACGCCATCGGGGGCTGCCCCGGGGCAAGTTGTTGGACGGTGTCGCCGGATCAGAGCGAGTTATGATATCAGCTCCCGGGCTGGTGGCGCGGACCGGGCCGGGCGCTCAGCGCGTGCGCGCGGTACAGGCATTAACAAGCGCAGCGGATTAATTTATAGTCCCACGAAGATTTGATCGGGTGTCGCGCCGGTCGCGGTGCAGCGCCTGACGCCTCCGCCCAGTGGAAGACGTACCACATTGACGAGATTATCCAACCTATCCGCCAGTGAGCGCCGCTCGCTGCGAATCCTGCACGTGATCACCATGGATCGAATCCGCTCCGGTGGTCCGACGCAACTCAAACGTCTCGCCGTCGAACAGGCGGCCAGGGGTCATCGGGTTACCGTCGTGTTTGGCCACAATCCCGAGCATCAGGCGGATTTCCAGGAGCTCAAAGAGCGCGGCGTGCGGACTGTGTTTCTGGCCTTCGACGGATTCCGCGCCAGCCCAAGCACGGTGCGATCGATCTTTGCCCTGCGCCGTCTGGTTCTGGCCGGCGAATACGACGTCATTCACGCCCACAAAGGGGATGCGCTGTATGCGTTGATCTTCGCTACCCTCGGTGTGCCAACGCCAATGGTCGCCAACCGCGGGATGTCCGCGCGGCTGTCGAGGCGTTCGGCCATCAAATGGCGTTCCCGTCGTGTGCGCCGTATCATCGCCGTATCGCAGAACGTCAAGGAGGTGCTGATACGAACCGCTGGTCTGCCGCCCGGCAAGATCGAGGTGGTGTACGGCAGTATCGATCCCGAGAAATTTCATCCGGGCGTGGTGTCGTCCCTGCGTGACGAGTTAGCGATTGGCGCCGGCCGCCGGGTGATTGGCTATTTGGGCAGTCTGGGCGGCCGCAAGGGTGTGCCGCAACTCATCGAGGCGTTCGCCAGGCTGCGCGCCCAGCGGGACGATGTGGTTCTGGTCATGGTCGGGGTTACCGAGGGTGAAATGGCCCATCGCAAGGTCGTCATTCCGGAATGCCTGCGGCCGTATGTCCACCTGGTGCCGTTTCGCAGAGATGTCCCCAATTGCCTCGCCGCATTCGATTTGTTCGTATTTCCGGGGACCAGAAACGAAGGCCTCACCGGGACGGTGCGCGAGGCGGCGGCAATGGCCTTGCCGGTGGTCACGACCGATGTCGGCGGCAACGCTGAATTAATACGGAGCGGAAACAGCGGTTTGGTGGTGCCGCCGGACGACGCCGGTGCCCTGTCCACCGCCATGCAAACGCTGTTGTCGGACCGCCAACTGGCGCAGTCCTGCGGGTTGGCGGCGCGCGAGGCGGTGCTGGCGTCGATGACGGACCGCCATCGCACCGATCGACTCGACCAAATTTACGAGCAGGTTATCGAGGAATGCCTGCCGCCGAATCAATACGCCCATCGTGGGCGTGGGCACGATCGATCGGTGTCCCAATGAGCGCAATGGGTAAATTCATTGCCGGAACCGGTGCGCTGGCGGCGTTGGTCCGCCCCAAGGGGCACACAGGCCTGGGTGCCGGCACCGTGTGCCGCAACCGGCGACGCCCGGCGCCCAACCACAGCCATCGAGACATTCGTCGTGGAGTTCAGCCATGGTCTTACCAGCCGAATCAACAGCGCTAGCGGATCGCTTGCAAGAGGTCCTGGGTGACCGCGTCAGCATCAATCCCTCGGTACGGGAGCAACACGGTAGAGATGAGGGCTATCACGCGGCCCAGTCACCCGATGTAGTGGTCTTTCCGCAGTCCACAGAAGAAGTGTCCGCGGTAGTTGGGATTTGTGCTGCGCACAGGAAACCGATCATTCCCTTCGGTGCCGGGACCTCCCTGGAGGGTCAGGTCGTGGCGTCCCGGGGCGGCGTTTGCATAGATATGTCGAACATGCGTCATATCCTCTATGTCAATTCCCAGGATCTCGACTGCCGCGTCGAGGCGGGCGTGACTCGGCGGCAGTTGAACGATCACCTGCGCGACAAAGGGTTGTTCTTCCCGGTCGATCCCGGTGCGGATGCCACCCTGGGGGGCATGGCGTCGACCCGGGCGTCCGGAACCAACGCCGTGCGCTACGGCACTATGCGCGAAAATGTATTGGGCTTGACTGTTGTGCTGGCCGACGGCCGGATCATTCGTACGGGTGGGCGAGCGCGCAAGTCCGCCGCCGGTTATGACCTGACCCGATTGTTTGTCGGCGCGGAGGGTACCCTCGGTATTATCACCGAGCTGGGTGTGCGCCTGTACGGAAGACTGGAGGCGGTGTCGGCGGCGGTGTGCAGTTTCGGCGATCTGGTCGGTGCCATCGATACGGTGATAGAGACCATTCAGATGGGTGTGCCGGTGGCTCGTATTGAGCTCCTTGACGAAGTCCAGATCGACGCTGTCAATCGCTACGCCGACTTGAATTATCCGCTTAGTCCGACTCTGTTTCTCGAATTCCACGGCACCGAGGCGTCGGTGCGGGAGCAGGCGGAGTCCGTAGGGGCGCTTGCGGCTGAGCACGGCGGCGGCGATTTTCGCTGGGCGCGCAATGAAGAGGACCGACAGCAGTTGTGGCGGGCGCGCCACGACGCAGCGTACGCGTGTAAAGCACTCAGACCCGGTTGCGAGATCTGGCCGACGGACGTCTGTGTGCCAATCTCACGGCTTGCCGAATGTCTGATCGAGACCCGGAGGGACATCGAACGCTCCGGCCTCACCGCGCCGATCGTCGGCCACGTCGGCGACGGCAATTTCCATGTTGTCATGGTGCTCGATGCGAGCGATGCGCACGAAATGCGGAGGGCTCAGGCGTTTTCGGACCGGCTCACGCGCCGTGCGCTGGCAATGGACGGGACCTGCACCGGCGAGCACGGTGTTGGGGCGGGTAAACGCGAATATCTGCTTGCCGAATTCGGCACCGACACGGTGGCAGTGATGGCTGCGATTAAGCGTGGTCTCGATCCGGACGACTTGATGAATCCGGGAAAGATCTTCCTCGATTAACGGCCCGCGGGCTGGCAGGACCGCGGACCCCGCTCCTGGAGGCGGCTCATTCTTTGCGGTTGTTGCCCCACAGCCACGACCACCCGCGGCTCTGTTTATGCTCGCGTGTGCCGATGGCGGCGAATGGTCGCTCCGGCTCGCCGATGTACATCTGACGGGGCCGGCCGATTTTGGGCGTGCCCTCGGACAGCATTTCCTTCCAGTGCGCAACCCAGCCGACGGTACGTGCGATCGCAAAAATGACTGTGAACATGTTAGTGGGAAAGCCCATGGCTTTGAGTATGATGCCCGAATAAAAATCGACATTTGGGTACAGCTTGCGCTCGACGAAGTAGTCGTCTTCCAGCGTAATGCGTTCGAGTTCCATCGCCAGCTCGAGTTGCGGGTCGTCGATGCCGAGCTCGTTGAGCACTTCGTGACAGGTCTCCCGCATGACCTTTGCGCGTGGATCGTAATTCTTGTAGACCCGGTGGCCAAAACCCATCAGACGGTAACTGTCGTCGGGGTCCTTTGCGCGATTAACGAATTCCGGGATTCGCTCCTTGCTGCCGATCTCGTTCAGCATCATCAACACCGCCTCATTGGCGCCACCGTGGGCCGGGCCCCACAGCGAGGCTATGCCGGCGGCAATACAGGCAAATGGATTGGCGCCGGAAGACCCGGCGAGGCGAACCGTTGACGTCGAGGCGTTTTGCTCATGATCCGCGTGGAGAATGAGAATACGGTCCATTGCGCGGGCGAGCACCGGCTTCACCTCGAACTCCGCGACCGGTACCGCGTACATCATTTTCAGCAAGTTTTCTGCAAAATCCAGATTATTGCTGGGATAGATAAATGGTTGGCCCTTAGAATACTTGTACGCATAGGCGCCGATGGTCGGCATTTTGGCAATCAGCCGGTGAGAGGCGATCATGCGCTGCTGAGGATCGGTGATGTCGGTGCTGTCGTGATAGAAGGCGGAGAGCGCGCCGACCACCCCGACCATGATCGCCATCGGATGTGCGTCGCGCCTGAACCCCCGGTAAAAATGGATCAGTTGCTCGTGCAGCATGGTGTGATTGGTAATACTGTGGTTGAACTCTTCCTTTTCCTCAGGAGAGGGCAGTTCACCGTGCAGCAACAGATAACAGACCTCTAGGTAATCGCTGTTCTCTGCCAGATCCTGAATTGCATAGCCGCGGTGTCGCAGTATGCCTTTTTCACCATCAATGAACGTGATGGCGGACGAGCAGGAAGCCGTGGTCGTGTAAGCCGGGTCGTAGGTGAACATACCCGTCTGTCCATACAGCTTACGGATATCGAGCACGCGCGGCCCGTCGGTCCCCTCTAAAACCGGGATCTCATGGGTGTTGCCGGTAATATTGTCGTGAAGGGTGAAGATAGCTTGGTCAGGTAGATTTTTTGCTGCGCTGGCGTCGCTCTTGCTCATCTACTCACCTCCGATTGACTGATTCGGTACATCGAGCCCGGACTGGGTGACAGCACTCCTGAGGCCGCCGTCGGCGGTCTGCCGGCACCCGGTCAAAGCTCAACTCGACGTAAGTTTTACTTTCCTCGATATCACAGGATCGAGCTGCGCGCCCGATCTGTGCCCCCCGGATCTACGCGAACCGTGTGTGGAAACCCAAACGGCTCGCGAGCGCGGCATTCTCCCATAGACATCATGGTTAAACCAAGCTTGACAATTCCGAAAGTACCGGTTCTGCCGGTTGTCGTCTCCGGCGTTTTGCGGTTCTTCGCGCGGCATTCCACGGGTAATACTTGCCGCGATCGTCGATCGACGGTCAACAGACGGCGTGTTCAGTCATCGAGAAACCCAAGGCGGTGAGCTGGTCCATGAGTGAACGTCTTTCCGCCGGTGCCAGAGACACCAGCGGCGGGCGCACGTTCAACCAGTCCGGATCTCCGTAACAGTCGGCGGCGACGGTTTTCAGTGCCGGGATCAGAATATAGTTTTGTATCGTCGTCCGAATGGTGCTGGCGCGCGCCTGCAGGGCATCGGCCGGGGGGCTGCGCCAGTGCCTGTTGATGTCGCAGATGCCGACCGGATTAATGTTGGCCGTAGCGGTAATACATCCGGCACCACCCGCGCGAAGTGCTGCCAGCAGGAACTCCTCGGAGCCGGGAAACGTCTGCAAGTCCGGGAATTGGCGTAGGATCGCCGCGGTGTTGTCCCAGTCCCCGGAGCTGTCTTTGATGCCGACGATTGTTTCGGGGTAGGCCTTCAACAGGCGCTCGATCAATGGCAGGGACAATGGAATCTGAGAAACCGGCGGGATGTGATACAGGTACACGCGCAGACCCGCATCCCCGACACGGTTGATGACTTCCGAATACGCCGCGTACAGGCCGTCGTCGTTGACCGCCTTGTAATAAAACGGTGGCAGCATCAACACACCGCCACAACCCCGCGCGGTCGCGTGGGAGGTTAGTTGAACGGTGTCTTTCAATGCGCACATCCCGGTGCCGGGCATGAGTTTTGACGCTGGAATTCCCTCGTCGAGCAGCGCGTCGATGAGATCGGCCTTTTCGTCTACCGACAGTGAGTTGGCCTCACTCGTCGTGCCGAACACCGCGAGGCCATCTAGACCACTGCCGAGCAACCACCGACAGTGCTTGAGAAACGCACTGATGTTGACTTCGAATGACGCATCGAACGGCGTCAAAACCGGCGCCAGGACGCCGCTGAAATTGGATTCCTTCGTCATTGTTGTCCCACTCCGTTATAGGTAAATCCGGTGTGCTAGAACCTTATCGCGAGCGCGCGCCGAACAGCTTGTCCGTGATGCCGGCTCGCACAGTTGAGGGTTCATGGGGAGACGTCCGCCTCGACAGTGCTGATCAACACCTCGGAGTGCAGAGTTTTGTGCACCGGGCATTTGTCGGCGATTGCCAGCAGGCGCTTCCGCTGCGCCGCGTCGAGCTCTCCACTCATGCGAATCACCCGATCGATACGATCTATGCGTCCGGACTGCGTCTCGCATTCCATGCAATCGCGTGCGTGTATTTTTTGATGCGACAACTCCACGGCCACGTGCTCCAACGGCAATTGCTTGTGTTGTGCGTACATACGCAACGTCATGGAGGTGCATGTGCCCAACGCGGCAAGCAGGAAATCGTAGGGAGACGGTCCTGTGTCCTGACCCCCGAACGCCGCGGGTTCATCCCCTCGGAGCGTGTGCGGTCCAATGGTGACATGTTGTGCGAATCCGCCCTCACCGGCCTCGGCGACCGATACCGATCGTGGTTGCTGGTCGCGGGCCTCGTCGTCTTCCTTGCGCGGCGCCAAGTAACGGTCGACCCAGGCGCTGACCACCGCGGCCACGTAATCGGCGTCCTGCCTGCGAGTAATCAGATGATCCGACCCATCCAGCGAGATGAAGCTTTTGGGGTGCAGAGCAGCTTCGAATATCGTGCGCGCGTGCTCGACACCGACGATGTCGTCCTGGGGACTGTGTAAAATCAGCAACGCGCGTCTCAAGCGGCGGATTTTATCGGTCAGGCGCTGTTCCGCGATGTCCTCCAGGAATTGCTGGCGTATCAGAAAACGGCGCCCGCCTAACTCCACCTCTTGTTCGCCCCGGACCGCGATGTTATCGACCTGTTGCTTGAACAGATGCTCGACATGGGCGGGATCGCTCGGCGCACCGATGGTTACCACAGCCACCGCCTCAGGTAGGTCGCCGGCGGCGCTCAACACGGCGGCGCCCCCCAGGCTGTGTCCGATCAAGATGCCGGGCGCTGTTGCGGTCTCGCGCAGATACGCGACGGCATTGTGCAGGTCCTGGATGTTGGAGCTGAAATTCGTGTTGGAAAAATCACCGTCGCTGCCGCCGAGGCCGGTAAAGTCGAAACGCAGCACGGCAATGCCCCGCTCCGCCAGGGCGCGCGATATCCTGGAGGCGGCCACGGTGTCTTTTGAGCAGGTGAAGCAGTGGGCAAACAGGGCATAGGCACGAGGTTCTGCGCTCGGCAGCTCCAGGCGTGCATCCAACATCCCACCCGTGCCCGCAAAACTGATGCGTCTGGTTTGCATTACGAGTTTCCTGATCGATTATGTTCGCGAATCTGGCTCGGTGGCCGCATGTGCCGATTATAACGACCAACGGCAATACCCACGATGGCCGTTGTTCATCCATCTTGTTGCCGCCTCGGTGCGATATGCGGGCAAAGCGATGGTCTCCGGCAGTTCGACCGCGTCCAGCGGTATGGGGCACTGGGCCAAGTGCCTTGAATGCCTTGCGGGTGCGGTGCCAAGCTTTGTGTGGCGTGCTCCCGGCCTCCGTGCCCGCCGCCGATTTGCGTCGGGCGGGGCGACGGCGCTAACGTTGGCGGGTGGATTAGCCGGAGGTTTGTGGTAGGTGCCGACCTTGTTGTTCAAAAGCGAGTCGGACTCGCCGCAGCGGTGGACCGCTGCACTGCAGTCGCTGATGCCGGACTTGAAGGTCTGCGTGTGGCCGCGCCTGGACGACAAGCGGGACGTCGAGTACGCCTTGGTCTGGATCCCCGTCGAGGACGCGCTGCACAGCCTGCCCAATCTGCAGGTGATCTTCTCTCTGGGCGCCGGTATAGACCATCTGCTCGGCGATGCGGGACTACCGCGTGGAGTGCCGGTTGTGCGCATGGTCGATCCCGCATTGACTACCGGCATGAGCGAGTATCTGTTGTTTCATGTCCTGCGATACCATCGACGCATGTCGGACTATGCACTGCAGCAGCGCCTCCTGTGTTGGAAGCAGCTCCCGCAAGCGCGTCCCCAGGCCCGCAAGATCGGGATCATGGGCCTCGGCGTCATGGGCACGGACATCGCCGGGAAACTGGTGGCTCTGGGTTTCGAGGTCGCCGCTTGGAGCCGGCGGTACAAGGAAATGCCGGAGGTCCGATGTTTCCACGGCGATGACGGGCTCGGCGCGTTCCTGGCCCGAACGCAGATACTGATCTGCCTCTTGCCGCTAACCACGAACACCCGGCACATTCTCAACGCACAGACGCTGTCCGCGCTGCCCGCCGGCGCGGTGGTGATCAATGTCGGCCGCGGCGGACATGTGGTGGAGGCGGACCTGTTGAGGGCCCTGGATTCGGGCCAACTCAGCGGCGCCACGCTCGATGTGTTCGATGCCGAGCCCTTGCCCCGCACCCACCTCTTCTGGCGCCATCCCAAAATAACCATAACCCCACACATCGCCAGTCTCACCGACCCCGACACCGCCGCCGTCCACATCGTCGACAATATACGTCGCCATCGAGCCGGAGCGCCGCTGACCGGTCTGGTGGATGTAGGTGCCGGGTATTAGTCCTCGTAAAGAACACACCATACGGTAAATATGAACAGGCGAATCGAAGACACATGTTGGACCGGCGCCGCATCCGCTTGGGTCACGCTGCTTGGCCGTCGTGCCGAGTGTGGCGCGGTGCTGGCATGATTGCCCCGGCGCCGTTACGGGTTGCCATTGGCGGTCTCGGCACCATCGGTCTGGCGGTCGCCCGGCGCTTGGACGAAGGCATCGACGGGCTGATGCTTGCCGGGGTATCGGCCAAGCATCCGCGGCGGGCGACCGCGCGCATGCGGGGTTTTCGCCGCAACGTGCCGGTCGTTCCGCTGCCCGAACTTGCCCGGATTGGAGATGTGGTGGTGGAGTGTGTGCCGGCGGAGGCGTTTGTGGCCGTGGCCGAACCCGTCTTACGCGCGGGTAAGATGTTGATGCCCCTCTCTGTGGGCGCCTTGCTCGAACATGCCGAGCTGGTTGAGCTGGCCAAGGTCCGCGGCGCAAGAATTATCGTGCCTAGCGGCGCCTTGCCTGGCCTGGATGCGGTGTCTGCGATGGCCGAAGGTCATATCGAATCCGTGCGAATGATCACCCGCAAGCCGCCCGGGGGTCTGGCCGGCGCGCCTTACCTGCGCCGGCGGGGCATCGAAATCGAGGGAATCAGCCGGCCTTTAAAGGTATTTGACGGCCCGGCTGCGGAGGGGGCAAAGGGTTTCCCGGCCAATGTGAATGTTGCCGCCGCGCTCGGCTTGGCGGGCATCGGGGCGCAACGCACCGAACTCGAGATCTGGGCCGATCCGACCCTCGAACGCAATACCCATCGCATACTGGTGGAGGCCGATTGTGCCCGCATCGAGCTCAAGATCGAGAACGTGCCGTCGGACGACAACCCACGCACCGGAAAAATCGTCCCCCTGAGCGTGATTGCCGCCCTGCGCCGACTCGTCGCTCCGCTGACTGTCGGTGCCTGATTCCACCCGCCACCGCGGTTGAATGCGGCGGATGACTGGAATGTCGCCGAATCGGTCGCAGCCGATATAATCGGCGTTCTGCATCCGTCGCGGCCTCGTGGCCGCCACTGCCGGGACGGCATGGCACGCCTGGGTGTACCTTATACACGGTTTGTGTGTGTGAGCCCGGCGCCTGTACTGTTTCGGAAACGCGTTTCAGCAACCGCTTGCGATTGTGGAAAATGATCGAGACATGTTCACGACCCGTCCTGAATTGCTCGGGACTTACGGAATGGTGGCCTCGACACATTGGCTCGGTTCGGCGGTGGGCATGGCCATCCTGGAGCAGGGCGGGAATGCCTTCGACGCCGCGGTCGCCACCGGTTTCACCTTGCAAGTCGTCGAGCCGCATCTGAACGGTCCAGGCGGCGAGGTGCCGATCTTGGTCTACAGCGCCGATCACCGGCGGGTGGACGTCATCTGCGGACAGGGTGTGGCGCCGGCCAGCGCCTCTATCGAGCGGTATCGGGAGCTCGGGCTCGATCTCATCCCGGGATCCGGTCTGCTGGCGGCGACGGTGCCGGGTGCCTTTGACGCCTGGTTGCTGTTGTTGCGGGACTACGGGACACGAAGGCTCTCCGACGTGCTGGCCCCCGCCATCCACTACGCCGAACACGGTTATCCACTGGTGCCGGGTGTCAGCGCCACCATAGAGACGGTGAGGGAGCTGTTCGAGACCGAGTGGACGAGCTCCGCCGCCGTGTACCTGAGCCACGGCGAGGTACCCCGCCCCGGCAGCCTGTTTCGGAACACACAACTGGCCACGACCTACCGCCGCATCGTCCGTGAGGTGGAGGCCGCGAACCGCGGCCGGGAGGCGCAGATCGATGCGGCCCGCCGATTGTTCTACGCGGGCTTCGTGGCCGAGACGATCGAGCGGTTCTGCCGGCACAACGCGGTCATGGACAGCTCCGGACGGCGGCATCACGGGCTTTTGACGGCCGACGATCTCGCGGATTGGCAGGCGACCATCGAAGACCCGCTGACCTACGACTACCAGGGTATCACCGTGTGCAAGACCGGGCCCTGGGGGCAGGGGCCGGTGTTCCTGCAACAGCTCGCCCTGCTCGCCGGAGTGGATATCGAAGCCATGGACCCGCTTGGTGCGGAGTTCGTTCATACCGTCTTAGAATGCGCGAAACTGGCCTTCGCCGACCGCGAAGCGTTCTATGGTGACCCGGCCGCGGTCGATGTGCCGGTGTCCCGGCTGTTGAGCGAGGACTACAACGACCGCCGCCGCGGTCTGATCGGTGCGGATGCGAATCTTGATCTTCGTCCGGGTGGCATTCGGGGTTTCGGTGCGGCGCCCGTCAACCGGGTTGCTGGAGACGCCGGCCTGCGGCCGACGATCGCGGTGCTTGGGGCCGGCGAACCAACCGCCGCGCGGCACGACGCGCTGAACGGTGACACCTGTCACTTGGACGTCGTCGACCGCTACGGCAACATGGTTGCGGCGACTCCCAGCGGAGGATGGCTGCAGAGTTCGCCGCTGATACCAGGGCTTGGGTTTGCGCTCGGCTCGCGAGCGCAGATGTTCTGGCTCGAGCCGGACCATCCAGCCGGTCTGGCCCCGGGCAGGCGGCCGCGTACTACACTGGCACCTTCCCTCGCACTGCGGGACGGCGCCCCATACCTGGCGTTCGGGACCCCGGGGGGCGACCAGCAGGATCAGTGGTCGCTGACCTTCTTCCTCCGGTATTTGCACCACCACATGAATCTCCAACAGGCTATCGATGCTCCGATGTTTCACACCGAACACTTTCCCAGTTCGTTCTACCCGCGGGAGTCGCGTCCCGGGCACATCACGGTGGAGGGTCGATTCCCCGATAGAACCATCGCCGAATTGCGCCGCCGCGGCCACCTTGTGACCGTCGACGAGGAGTGGAGCCTGGGCCGCTTATCCGCGGTGGCGGTGGAAAAGGGTGTGTTGAAGGCCGCCGCCAACCCCCGATACATGCAAGGCTATGCGGTCGGTCGGTAGCCGCCTGTTGACTGGCTCTCGGATAGATCGATCAAGCGACCGCGGTTGGACCGTGGTCTGTGCGGGGACGCCTTCCGGTTCGGTTCTGGCCATGCGGGTATGCTTGGGTTAGGCTGAGCGTTCAGTCGAACCAGGCCGGGATCGGCGGGGAAACGTCTCCGAGCGCCGGCCTCGTGACATGGTACGGCGGCAAAAATAATTCACTTGGAGGACGGAGTATGCGTAGAAACCAGTTATTTCGATTCGTGCTTGCGGCCCTGGCGTTGGTCCTGGTGCCGATGACCCTGTCGGCCGCAGAGATTCCATGCAGCACCGCAAAATTAATTGTTCCTTGGAAGGCGGGTGGCGGCACGGACATCATTTTTCGCGTGGTCGTCGAGGCGGTCAACAAACAAAAGCTAAAACCGCAGATACAAGTCGTAAACATCACCGGTCAGGGGGGTAACAAGGGCGCCAAAGAGGCCCGGGGGTCGAAACCCGACGGTTGCACGTTGTTTGCCATGCACCAGAGCGCGATCACCAGTTACCTCAGCGGTCGTGTAGACTTCACCTGGGACGCCTTCGAGCCGGTCGCGATGCTCACCAACACACCGTCCATCATCGGTGCCAGCAAAAGCGTGCCCTACAACGATGTGAGCGGATTGGTCAAAGCGGCGCAGGGCAAACCGGAGGAAATCTTGGCCGGGGGGACCCTGGGGTCAACGAGCCAGTTCATCTTTCTGTTGCTCGAAGATTCCGCCGGCGTGAAGTTCAAACACATCTCCTACGACGGAACGCGTGAGCGGATGACAGCCCTGCTAGCCAACAACATCCAACTCGGCGAAATCAATGTGACAGCGGCACAAAAGTACATCAAGACCAATGAGCTGAAGGCCCTCGGCATTGCCACACCTCAGCGCGATCCCCGGGTGCCGGACGTCAAGACGCTCAAAGAGCAGGGCGTAGACTTGGTGTTTGGTCTGGATCGTGGGGTGATGCTGCCCAAGGGTACGTCCGCCGAAATCATCAAGCATTATGAAACGGCCTTCCTCAAAGCAATGAACGATCCGGCCGTCACTTCTCAGCTGGAGGCCAAGGGCAGCTTGGTGCGGGCCTTGAACAGCGTCGACTATCGGAAGCACTTGACACAGACTTTCGATACCTTGAAGACCACCGCAATCAAGGTGGGCATATACAAGCAGTAAGCGTGTTTATTTACGGCTAGTACAACGGGTGTGGCACGGGGATGGCCGCCTTGCTGTGGCCGTCCCGGTGCCGGAGGTAAAACGGCGTGGGTCGATTGTCCAAAGACGCGCTGGTTGCAATATTCCTGCTGCTGTTCTGCGGCGTATTCTTGACCGCCAGCTTTCATATCCGGGAGACCAATTACGCCAGCCTGGGAGCGGAGGTCTGGCCGCGCATTGTACTCACCGTACTGACCTTGCTGAGCATGGGCTACCTTGCGCAGTCCCTGCGCCACCACGGCGGCGACGACGAACTGCCGCCACGGGGGGCACTCAGGTCGTGGCTGCACAGGTATCAAAACGCGTTTTGGTGTTTTTTCTGGTTTGGCCTGTTTCTGCTCGGCCTGCCGTATCTCGGCATGTTGATTGGGGGCTGCCTGTTTGTCTATGCCACATTGACTTCCTTGGGCCGGCGGGACTGGCGCGGTCACGGCCTTCACGCCCTCATTGCGGTGCTCTCGGTGGGGGGTATGTGGGCCCTGTTCACCTATGGACTCAATGTCTTTCTCCCGGCCGGTGAGATTTTCTCGATGAACTGGGTGCCCGGATGACAGGACGCGAATGCCGACCAGAGTTGCTTTGCCGAGGTAATCGGAGTTGATTGAAAACATTGCCGCGGCGGCGGACAACGTGTTCGAGCTGCACAACCTCGCGCTGATGATCCTCGGGGTTACGGCCGGGTTGATCGCCGGGGCGATCCCCGGTTTTACCATTGCCATGGCGGTGGTATTGACACTGCCGTTCACCTTCGGCATGACCGCGACCCAGGGTCTCTCCACGATGATCGGCGTGCTGGTGGGAGGGCTGTCCGGAGGCCTCATGGCCGGCATGCTCACTGGAATTCCGGGCACACCATCATCGGTAGCGACCACCTTCGACGGCTTCCCCATGGCACGCAAGGGCAGGCCCGGCCTGGCTTTGGGCATCGGCGTGTGGTCGTCCTTTTTCGGTGGCATTACCGGGGCCGTTGTCCTCGTCACCCTGGCGCCGCAACTCGCCCGTGTCGGCCTGGAATTCGGCCCCTGGGACTTTTTCATGCTGGTTGTATTTGCGCTCACCATTACCTCGAGTCTCTCTGGGAAGGCGCTGCTCAAAGGCATCATCGCCGGTGCGCTGGGTCTGTTGGTGTCGGCGATCGGTGAAGACGAGGTAAACGGCGTCGCCCGTTTTACCTTTGGCAACGACAACCTCAGGCAGGGCTTCGCGTTCCTGCCGGTGTTGGTCGGTCTGTTTGCGTTCAGCCAGTTGTTGAGTGACGTGCAGGACCGCGACAAGGCGGCTAAGCCCCTGATGCCTAAGGGCACCAAGGCGGTCAGGGTTGAACACCGCCAAGCGATCAAAGAAGTCCTGAGACGCTGGGTCATTGTGCTGCGTTCGTCGATGATTGGGGTGTTTACCGGCATCCTGCCCGGTGCGGGGTCCTCGGTGTCGAACATTCTCGCTTACGATCAGGCTAAGAAGGCGTCGCGGAACCCGGACGAGTTCGGTACCGGTACGCCAGATGGGATTGTCGCGCCGGAATCTTCGAACAACGCCACCGAAGGCGGGGCCCTGATCATGATGATGGCCCTGGGAATTCCGGGTGATGTGGTCACTGCGGTAATGCTCGGGGCGTTGCTGATCCACGACGTTGTGCCGAGCCCGTCGTTTATCTCCGAGGAGCCGGTACTTGCCTATTCGATTTTCATCGCCTTTTTCTTCGCCCACTTCATTATGGTGACAATGCAGGCTGCCTGCCTGCGTGTGTTCGTGCTGATCACCCGTATTCCAATGTACATCCTCGCCTCGGTGATCCTGGCCTACTGCGCGATCGGTGTGTTCGCTCTGCACAATGTGGGCTTCGATCTGTGGACGCTGTTTATTTTCGGCATCATCGGCTATCTCATGCGCAACCTGGGTTTTCCCCTGGCGCCAATGATACTGGGCGTCGTACTGGGTGATATCGCCGAACTCAACCTCAATCGAGCCTGGTCAATCAGCGACAACGTGGCGCTTTTCTTCACCCGGCCATGGTCTGCATTTTTTCTGGTGCTGGCCGTTTTTTCAGCGGTCTTTCCCTGGTTTCAGCGCGACCGGGGACGCAGGCGGTGGACACTGTTCTATCTTCCGTTGTTTTGCCTCGTGGTCGCCTTTCCGTTGATCGGCATGGGTGGGACAGTGCGCCCGGTCATCGGCACCGGTTTGTTGGTTATCGGCGCCTATCTTTCCTGGCGCCGTCGGACGCACACGCCCGCCGCGGGCACATGATGTTGTGTGTATTCCGAACCCTGCCCTATCGTCTGTTAGCCGTTTTCTTGCCGTTCATTTTGGATAAAACCCAACTCCAGAGGCTCGAGACCGAGACCGGACCGGCACACTATGGTGCAACATGCGGGCTAGGAGGCGACCACCGCCTCGACGGCGCTGCGAACGATGTCTGCAATCTGATCGAGCTGGTGTTGTTCGATCACGATTGCCGGCGCCAGGCAAATGACGTCTCCCCGCATCCTCGTGAACAGGCCGCGTTCGGTCATTGCGCGCTGCAGTTTGACGCCGATCTGCCGGTCGGCGGCGAATGAGCGCTTGGTGTCTTTCTCCTCGACGATCTCAACGCCGCACATGAGTCCCAGTCCGCGGACATCGCCGACATTCGGGTGCTCGGCGAGCGTGTCGTGGAGTTTGTCGAGCAGGTATTGCCCCTTGTCCTCGGCCTGTGCCGGAAAGTCTTCCCGTTCGATGATGTTCAGCATTGCGCAGCCGATTGCGCAACCGACCGGATGGGCGCTATAGGTGTATGCATGCATCCAGTCCTTTCCGCTGTCGAACATGGCCGTCGCTATCTCATCACTGATGCCGATGCCCCCGAGGGGGAAGTAACCCGAGGTGATCGCTTTGGCGAATTGAATAAGATCCGGTTCAACCCCCCAGTGCTCGAGGGCGAAGAATCTGCCCGTACGGCCAAATCCGGTAATGACTTCGTCGGCGACGAACAATATCTCGTACTGGTCGCAGATCTCGCGAATTCGAGGGAAGTAATCTACCGGTGGCACGATCACCCCGCCAGCGCCCTGCACCGGCTCGGCAATGAACATGGCCACGGTTTCCGGACCTTCGCGCAGGATGGCACGCTCCAACTCATCGGCGGCTGCGATGCCCGGGCTGACACCCTCCGGCGACGTATAGCGGTAGGGATAGGGCGAGGGGATATGCACGAAGCCTGGGATCCGCGGCTCGAACATCGGCCAGTAGATGCTCATCCCGGTTGCGCACATCGCTGCCAGGGTGACCCCGTGATACGCCCACTCGCGGGAGATCACCTTGGTTTTTTCCGGCTTGCCCATCAGTTTCCAGTAGTAACGGGCCATCTTGATGTTGCTGTCGGTGCTTTCGCCCCCACCCGAGGTGAAATAAAAGTGGTTGATGTTGGGGTAGGCGATGGCGGACAAGCGCTCGGCGAGTTCGATGGCCTTGGGATTCGAGCTACCGGTGTACCCCGACACGTAAGGCAAGGTCGACATCTGCTCGCTTGCGGCGGCAATGAGTTCGCGCCGCCCGTGACCCGCCGTGACGTTCCACAGTCCCGCCAGCCCGTCGATGCAGGTCTTGCCGTCGGCGTCGGTGATCATCGTCCCTTCGCCGCGCACCCAAACATGACCGTGAACGTGTGCGCGGGGGTTGTGCAGCGGGTGTATGAGGTGTTGTTGGTCTCTAGCCAGCAGCGATGCGTTGGTGTTCGCGGTCATGTTATGGAGTCCCTGTGCAATTTGAAATTTTGTGTATGGTAATCATCATGGGGGCCGGAAACCATGGGATGATGGCCGATACCAGTGACGTGCAGGCGGCCGCAGTTCGGTTTGTGGCCGGTTGCGCAACCGCCGCCGGCTGTCTGTCGCCAATCCCCGCTGGGATGCGCTGCTTGTTTATCCTGGACGGATTTTCCCCGACAATGCGTGGTCAATGTGTTTAAACGGCCATATTGGTATACTGTATACCAATTGACATTGATGTCGGCGCCGACCCGCCATTGCCGATCTCCGGATGATGAGCCGCTCCGGCGATCGGAATCTCGGACCTCTGGCTTCCCGGTAGCGATACAAAGTGGCACAGTCTGAACGTCCAACGGAACGGCGGCCCCCCCTCGGCAGGGGGCGCGCCCGCACACGCGTGACGCCCAAAGGGCGTCAACCGGATGCGAGCGCGGTCACAAGCGTGCGTCGTTTGCTCGGGGATACCCCCCCGCGCCGCGATCTACTGATCGAATATCTGCACTGCATACAGGATGAATGCGGCCGTCTACCGACCTCGTATCTCGTGGCGCTGGCCGCGGAGATGCGTTTGTCGTTGTCGGAGGTCTTCGAGGTCGCCACGTTTTACGCCCATTTCGAGGTCTCAGAGGACGACGCGGGTGGTCCACCACCGGCGACGATCGTGCGGGTGTGTGACGGCATCGCCTGCGAGCTGGCCGGGGCACGCGATCTGCTGGCCGATTTAAACACCTCAGCCCCGGCCGGTGTGCGTATTCTGAGGGCGCCGTGCATGGGGCGTTGCGACACGGCTCCGGTGGCCGAGATCGGGCGTTACCACCTCGACCGCGCCAACGTGGAAGGTGCGCTTTCGGCCCTCGGTGAGGGCCGGATCCACCCGGAGATTCCTGATTACCAGGGATATGAGCGCTACGTCGAGCAAGGCGGTTACGTTTTGTTGGGGGCATGCCGGTCCGGCGAACGCCAGGTCTCCGAGGTAACCGCGGAGTTGGAGCGGTCCGGGCTGCGCGGTCTCGGCGGCGCGGGATTTCCCGCCGGACGCAAGTGGCGGGTCGTGCGTGGCTATCCGGGTCCGCGCCTAGTCGCTGTGAACGCCGACGAGGGTGAACCGGGCACATTCAAGGACCGCTACTATCTCGAACGTGATCCTCACCGCTTTATCGAGGGTCTGTTGATTGCCATGTGGGCGGTGGACGCGCACAAGGCCTATGTATATCTGCGCGACGAGTACCCGGCGGTGCGCGAGATCCTGGTGCGCGAATTCGACCGGATTCATCATGAGGGTCTGTTGCCATCACAGACGATCGAGTTGCGGCGCGGGGCCGGCGCATACATCTGCGGCGAGGAGTCCGCCATGCTGGAATCCATCGAGGGCAGACGCGGGCTGCCGCGCCACCGTCCTCCTTATGTGGCCGAGGTCGGTTTGTTCGGTCGCCCGACTCTGGTCAACAACGTTGAGACGCTCTACTTTGTGCGGGATATCCTGGAACGTGGCGCCGAGTGGTTTGCCGGCACGGGGCGCCATGGGTGCAAAGGCAGGCGCAGCTTCTCGGTCTCCGGCCGGGTGAAACGTCCCGGTGTAAAACTTGCACCGGCCGGTATTACGGTGCGAGAGTTGATCGATGAGTACTGCGGCGGCATGCAGGATGGTCACGCGTTCAAGGGCTACCTGCCCGGAGGGGCCTCCGGCGGAATATTGCCGGCATCGCTGGCCGATGAACCGCTGGACTTCGGGACCCTGGAACAACACGGTTGCTTTATCGGCTCGGCGGCCATCGTGGTGTTCGGCGATCAGGACAGCATGCAGGACGTGGCCTTGAGCCTGATGCGTTTCTTCGCAGACGAGAGTTGCGGCCAATGCACCCCCTGCCGGGTCGGCACGGACAAAGCGGTGGCGTTAATGGAGTCGGAGCGGTGGGACGTCGATCTATTGTCGGAGCTCGCGCAAACCATGGCGGATGCTTCGATCTGCGGTCTCGGCCAGGCCGCCGGAAACCCGATCAACGCCGTCATCAGGTATTTCCGGGAGGAGCTCTCATGAGTCCGGTCACCCGGTTCACATTGGACGGGTCCGATGTCGAGGCCTTACCGGGCGAGACGATCTGGCAGGTCGCGCAACGCGTCGGGATTGAGATCCCCCACCTGTGCTACTCCCCGGCACCCGGATACCGGCCCGATGGCAATTGCCGTGCCTGTGTAGTTGAGATCGAAGGAGAGCAGGCTTTGGCTCCAGCCTGCCTGCGCCAGCCCGGCGAGGGAATGGTGGTACACGCCACCAACCCGCGGACGCGGTCCGCACAACGCGGGGTGATGGAATTGCTGGTCGCGGACCAGCCGGAGCGGGAAGTCGCCCATGACCGAGACGCACTGCTCTGGCGGTGGGCCGATCGTCTGAATGTGGTCAGCAGCCGCTATCCATCCCGCGCTGCGCCGTCGTCCGACGGCAGCCACCCCGCCATGCACGTGGCTTTGGATGCCTGTATCCACTGCAACCTGTGCGTACGCGCCTGCCGCGAGGTGCAGGTCAACGATGTGATCGGCATGGCCTACCGGGGACACGGCGCGAAGGTTGTTTTCGATTTCGACGACCCAATGGGGCAAAGCTCCTGCGTGGCGTGCGGCGAGTGTGTACAGGCCTGCCCCACCGGTGCGCTGATGGAGGCAACCCTCGTCGATGAGCACGGTGTCGGCCGCAGCGACCCGTTGACCGAAGTCGACAGCGTCTGTCCCTACTGCGGGGTGGGGTGCCAGCTCACCTACCGGGTGCGGGACAACGAGATCGTTGCGGTCCGGGGCCGCAACGGTCCGGCGAACGAAGGCCGTCTGTGTGTCAAAGGCCGGTTCGGATTTGATTATGTGAGGCACCCCCACCGCTTGACCCGGCCTCTGATCCGGCGCGGCGACGCGCCCAAACGGGGCGGTGCGGACACCGATCCGGCGCATCCCTTAGCGCATTTCCGCGAGGCGAGTTGGGATGAGGCCCTGGAGGCGGCGGCGGGCGGGCTGCGGGCAATACGTGATCGAGCCGGCGGTGCGGCGCTGGCGGGTTTCGGTTCGGCCAAGTGCTCGAACGAAGAGGCCTACTTGTTTCAGAAACTGGTGCGCACCGGTTTCGGCACTAACAATGTCGATCATTGCACCCGGCTGTGCCACGCGTCTTCGGTGGCGGCGCTGCTCGAGGGCATCGGCTCGGCGGCTGTGACCGCCCCGTTTACTGCGGTCAGGGACTCGGACTGCGTGCTCGTGATCGGCGCCAATCCTGTCGAGAATCACCCGGTCGCCGCCACCTATTTCAAGCAGGTGGCAAAACGCGGCACCCTGATCGTAATGGACCCAAGGGGTCAGGCCCTGAAGCGCCACGCCACTCACATGCTGCAGTTCAGGCCCGGTACCGACGTTGCCCTGTTCAACGCAATGCTCAATGTGATTGTAAACGATGAGTTGTACGACGCGGATTACGTCAGCGCGCATACGGAGGGTTTCGAGAACCTGCGGCAGCGGATCGGCGAATTCACCCCGGAGGCCATGGCGCAGATATGCGGCATCGACGCGGCAACGATCCGGACCGTCGCCCACACCTACGCTAAGGCTTCTGCCTCGATCATCTTCTGGGGTATGGGTATCTCCCAGCACACCCACGGCACCGACAACGCCCGGTGTCTGATCGCCCTGGCCTTGACCACCGGTCAGGTGGGTCGTCCCGGTACCGGACTGCACCCGCTGCGCGGGCAGAACAACGTCCAGGGCGCCTCCGACGCAGGCCTCATTCCGATGGTGTATCCCGATTACCAGTCGGTGGAGTTGGCGGATGTCCGTGGCCGGTTTGAGGACGTCTGGGGCGCCAAGCTCGACCCCCGCAACGGGCTAACGGTGGTCGAGATCATGGACGCGATCCACGCCGGCCAGATCCAGGGCATGTACATCATGGGCGAAAACCCGGCGATGTCCGATCCGGATGTGGGGCACGCCCGGCAGGCGCTGGCCGAGTTGCAACACTTGGTGGTCCAGGATTTATTTCTGACCGAGACCGCGGTATACGCCGACGTGGTGCTGCCGGCCTCGGCGTGGCCGGAGAAGGCGGGCACCGTCACTAACACCAACCGCCAGGTGCAGATCGGCCGCCCTGCGCTGGCGATGCCGGGCGAGGCTCGCCAGGATTGGTGGATTGTGCAGGAGATCGCGCGCCGCCTGGGCTGTGACTGGGACTACCGGTATCCGCGTGACGTGTTCGCGGAGATGACGCGCGTCATGCCATCGCTGGACAACATCAGCTGGGATCGATTGGAGGCCGAGAGCGCGGTGACCTACCCGTGCCGGGCGCCGGACCAAGCCGGCGAGGATATTGTCTTCGGCGACGGGTTTCCCACCGAGAACGGCCGCGGCACACTGGTACCGGTGAGAATCCTGCCCCCGGCCGAATTGCCGGACGATCGTTATCCGATGATCTTGACCACCGGGCGCCAGCTCGAACATTGGCATACCGGGGCGATGACCCGGCGGGCGGCGGTGCTCGATGAGATCGAGCCCGAGGCCGTGGCCAGTCTGTCGCCTGAGGAACTGGCGCGGCTGCACGTCCAGGCGGGCGAATACATCAGGGTTACGACCCGGCGCGGGTCCGTTGGACTCAAGGCCCGCGCCGATGCGGCGATACCCGCCGGGGTAATCTTTATTCCCTTCTGTTATGCGGAGGCGGCCGCGAATGAGTTAACCAACCCGGCTTTGGACCCATTCGGTAAAATTCCTGAGTTCAAGTACTGCGCGGCACGAGTCGAGGCGATGGGAGGTCAATGAAGGCGGTGCTGACGAACGGTGTGGGAGGACCGGATGTCCTGCACATCGGCGAAACCGAGAAGCCCTGGCCCGGTGAAGGTCAGGTGTTGATCCGGGTCATGGCGACCTCAGTCAACCGTCCGGACATTGTACAAAGGGAAGGCCACTACCCGGCGCTTGAGGGCGAATCGGAGATCCTGGGTCTCGAGGTCGCGGGGGTTGTTGATGCCGTGGGTCCGAATGTGTCTCAATGGCAGACCGGCGACCGCGTGATGGCCCTGGTCGGTGGCGGGGGTTATGCCGAGTTTGCAGTCGCCTACGCCGAACACGCCATGCCTATTCCGCATGCGATGAATTTCAACGAGGCCGCGTGCGTGTGCGAGGCCTACATCACCGCCTACCTGAACCTGTTCATGATCGGGAATCTGCAGGACGGTGAAACGGTTCTCCTGCATGGCGGTGGTGGCGGGGTCAACACCGCGGCGATACAGTTGTGCCAGGCGTTGACCCCGAAAGCCCTGGTCATGGTGACCGCTTCGCCGAGGAAGATCGAGGGAGTGAGGGAGCTGGGTGTCGACCGAGTTATTGATTACACCCAAGGTGATTTTACGGACAAGGTCAGAGAATTTACCGATAATAAAGGGGCCCGGGTCATCCTGGACCACATCGGCGCCGCGTATCTGACTTCCAACATGAAGGCGCTGGCCGTCGGTGGCAAGTTGGTGATCATCGGAGTAACCGGCGGGGCCAAAGCGGAACTGAATCTCGCCGTGATGATGGTCAAGCGGCAGCAGGTCATCGGATCCGTACTGCGGGCGCGGTCGGTGGAGGAGAAAGCCTATATTATCGATGAATTCTCCAACACCGTGCTGTCGCGATTGGCGGATCGGACCATTACCCCGCTGATCCACACCGTGTTTGCGCTCGAAGAGGTGAAACAGGCGCATCGGGTCATGGAAGCCGGGTCACATTTTGGCAAAATTGTGTTGTCATTGGCGACGTGATGTTGGCTCTAGGGGACTAAACCTATGCATATTCATGAATTCCAGGCCAAGCAATTGTTGGATAAGTACGGCATTGCCGTACCGCGCGGCGATGTCGCGTCGACAGTGGACGGGGCGGCCAACGTTGCACAGAAGCTAGGTGGCGGCGGCTGGGTGATCAAGTCGCAGATCCACGCTGGCGGACGCCGCAACGGTCGCTTCGAGGGCAGCCCGGACGGCGAAGGTGGTGTGCGTTTTACCCGCAGCATTGATGAGGTGCGGAGCAACGCAGAACAGATGCTTGGCCACGTCCTGGTCACCGAGCAAACCGGTCCGGCCGGTCGTGAGGTGGAGCGTGTTTACATTGAAGAGGCCTGCGACGTCCAACGCGAACTCTATCTCGCTATGTTCGTTGACCGGGAGACCGGCCGGGTTAGCCTGATCGCCGCCCCCGAAGGTGGCATAGACATCGAGTCGACTGCGGTCAGTGTGCCCGAATCGATTCAAAAATTGACCATCGATCCCTCGACGGGTGTCGACCAGGACGGCGCCCAAAAACTGGCCGTCACCCTCGGACTCGACGGTGGTCCGGCGGAGGCGATGGCGCGCATCATACTTGCGATGTACGAGATGTTCATCGCTCTGGACGCGTCGCTCATCGAGATTAACCCACTGGCGTTGAATGCGGGCGGGCAGATGCTTGCCCTTGACGCCACACTGACCTTCGACGACAACGCATTGTTCCGTCACCCGGACATCCAAGCGCTGCGGGACGCGAGTGAGCTTCGCATGGGCGAGTTGGAGGCGGCCCGCCACGGTATCAATTATCTGAAGTTGGACGGCAATGTGGGCTGCATGGCCAGCGGGGCCGGACTGGCGATGGCCACCATTGACGCGATCAAGTCCTTCGGTGGCGAGCCCGCGAACTTTTTGGATGTTCCGCCGGTGGCGCAGGCGGACCGGGTGAAGGAGGCGTTCATCTTGTTGTTATCCGATCCAGGTGTAACCGGGGTCCTGGTTAATGTGTTCGGCGGCGGGATCGTGCGATGCGACACCATCGCCGACGGTATCATCCTGGCGAATCGCGAAGTACCCGTTCGGGTGCCGCTGATCGCACGCTTGACCGGAACCAGCGCCGGTTACGCCGTCCGACGCCTCACGGATTCCGGACCGGCGGTGACCTTTGCGCGGGATTTGGCCGATGCAGCAGAGCAGGCGGTAAAAGCCGCCAATGCGGCAAAGCGAACAATGCGCCGCTCCTGGTGGGACCGCATGCAGGGGCTGATGAGCAAAAATGATGGCAGTGGGGGCAGTCTGACCCGATAGTCCGCAACCGGGATAGAGGAGCTGAGTTCATGGCCGTCCTAGTAGACGCAAACACCAAAGTGATATGTCAGGGCATTACCGGGCACCAAGGCACCTTTTACACCGAGGAGGCGCTCACCTCCGGTACCAAGATGGTGGGTGGCGTGCGGCCTGGCAAGGGAGGCACGCGGCATTTGGGCCTGCCGGTGTTCGACACCGTACGCGATGCGGTCGATGCCACCGGCGCCGATGCGAGTTTGATCCTAGTACCGCCTCCGCATGCCGCCAATGCCATCATGGAGGCCATCGATGCGCAGGTGCCGCTGATCGTTTGCGTGACCGAGCGCATCCCGGTGCTGGATGTGGCGCAGGTCAAGCGCGCGCTGGACGGCTCGGAATCCCGGTTGATCGGCCCCAACTGTCCGGGGATTATCACTCCCGGAGAGTGCAAGATCGGCATCATGCCGGAGGAGATCTTCCGTCGCGGGCGGATCGGCATAATCTCGCGCTCCGGCACCTTGACCTACGAGGCCGTCGAACAGACCACATCGAAGGACCTGGGTCAGTCGACGTGTATCGGAATCGGCGCGGATCCCATCCAGGGTATGACTTTCGCCGATGCCCTGGAGCTGTTCATGGCGGACCCCGAGACCGAAGGTATCATCATGATCGGCGAGATCGGTGGGACCGCTGAGGAAGGCGCCGCAGATTATCTGCGACAGATTCGGGGCAGTAAGCCGGTGGTGGCCTACATTGCCGGCCGCTTTGCTCCACCGGGACGTCGCATGGGGCATGCCGGCGCCATCATTCAGCACGGCACGGGGGGTGCCGAGGCCAAGATCGAGGCCTTGCGAGGTGCCGGGGTACACATTGCCGAGTCGCCGTATGCCATTGGCGACACCATGGCCGAGGTGCTGGTGTAGCGGTAGAGCGGTGTGCCGGCCGGTGTTTGGGCCGGGCGCGAAAATCTTTACAATAGCAGTGGGACTCCGTATGCTGATACCGGTATACCATATACCAAAGTAATGCATGGAAAGAGTTCTAAAAAGAAGCATCTATTGACAGGAGTCAAGTACCCGCACAGGACCACCACAAGCAGAGTAAGATGGCCCGTGCACCTAAGCACAGGTGCGCGGCATGTCCCCAAAGGCAGCTGCCGGACGGGACTACTGATAACACCGAAAGGAGGAAGAGATGAAAATACTGCGTAATGCGGCAGTCGTTCCTGTCGTTGCGTCCGTTGTCACCACCTTGGCGTTTTCCGGGATTGCCATGGCCGGTTGGGAGCCTAAAAAGCCTGTCGATTTCGTGATTATGGCGGGCAAGGGCGGCGGCGCGGACAAGATGGCGCGGCTGATGCAAAGTGTGATCGAGAAACACAAACTCGCTTCCAAGCCGTTTATTCCCATCAACAAGCCCGGCGGCTCGGGCGCCGAGGCGCTGGTCCATCTGAAACAGAAGGCCGGTGACGACCACACGATTATGGTCACCCTGAACAGTTTCTACACCACCCCGTTGCGTCAACCTGGTCTCGGTGTCGACGTCATGACCTTCACGCCCATCGGGCGGATGGCGGAGGATACGTTCCTGCTTTGGGTGCACAAGGATTCCGGCATCAAAAACGTCGATGAATTCGTCAAGTCCGCCAAGACCGCCGGCAACAAATGGATCATGGCGGGCACCGGTAAGGGCCAGGAGGACCAGTTACTGACCAATTTCCTGAACAAAGCCTATGGCCTGGACATGAAATACGTACCGTTCAAGGGCGGCGGCCGGGTGGCCAAGGAGCTGGCGGGCCAACACGCCAACTCGACGGTCAATAACCCCTCCGAACAGCTCGGGTTCTATGAGGCCGGAAACACGGTGCCGCTGGCGGCGTTTACGCCGGACCGTCTGCCGCTGTTTAAGGATGCCCCGACATTCCGTGAGCTCGGCCAGGATTTCGTTTACTTCATGCAGCGTAGTGTCGTCGGTGCGCCCGGCATGAGCAAAGAAGCTGAGGACTATTACCGCGGTGTCTTCACCAAGGTCTATGAGTCGCAGGAGTGGCAGGATTACATGAAGAAGAAAAGCCTGCAGGGCGCGTTTATGACCGGTGACGAGCTGAAGGCGTACTGGAAGCAGGAAAAGGAGATTCACAAAAAGATGTTAAAGGACATCGGCGAAATCTGACGGCTCCGGCCTGTCACCCATGAGGGAGGTCGCGCACCGTGCGTAGGGCCGAATTTGTCATGGCCTGTGTATTGGGTGTGCTCTCGGCCTACCTGATGTGGAAGAGCGCGGAACTCCCCATCGGCTGGATACCGAAGGAGGGGCCAGGTGGTGGGGCGTTTCCGTTCTGGTTGTCCGCCGGGATGCTGGCGTGCTGCCTGTGGATCTTGCTTCGCTTGTTCCGCCGCTCGAGTTCGGTATCGCGGTCCACCGACACCTACATGGACCGCGATGCCGTACGGCTGTTCCTGTTGGTCGCCGGATCGCTGACAGTCATGCTGTTGCTAATCCATGTGGTCGGTGTCTACGTCGCTACGCCCTTGTTCTTGTTGTTCTACATGCGATTCATGGGTGGCCACCGTTGGTTTTCGACCAGCACCATCGCCGTGGCGACGCCCATAGTGGCCTTCTTCTTTTTTGAAATCGCCTTGCACATCACCCTGCCAAAAGGGGTGACCGAGCCGTTCTTCTACCCCTTGTACGATATCTTTCTCTAGCCCACCAGCATGGAAATTCTCGATCACCTGCTGCAGGGCTTTGCCATCGCCTTTCAGCCCCTCAATCTGGGCCTGGTGATTTTCGGCTGTGCCTTGGGGCTGTTCATCGGTGCGATGCCGGGCCTGGGATCGGTCAACGGGGTGGCGATTCTGCTCCCGATGACATTTTTAGTTCCGCCCACCGGCGCCATTATTTTCCTCGCGGCCATTTACTACGGCGCCATGTACGGGGGCGCCATCAGCTCCATCATGTTGGGTATTCCCGGCGCATCGACGGCGGTCGCGACCACGTTTGACGGCCGGCCGATGGCGTTACAGGGACAGGCCGACCAGGCCCTGATCACGGCGGCCACCGCATCATTTGTCGGCGGCACGGTGTCGGTGGTGTTGTTCACGCTGTTTGCACCACCGCTGGCCGCGGTGGCCTTGGCGTTCGGGGCCGCCGAGGAGTTTGCCTTGATGATGCTGGCGTTCGCGACCTTTGTCGGTTTGGGCGGCGATGACATCCCGAAGACTTTGTTCTCGATTTTTATCGGACTGGTGCTGAGCGCGGTCGGGCTGGACATCATCAGCGGACAACCACGGTTGATCTTCGGCGACATCACAGGGTTTATGCACGGCATCAATTTTTTGGTGCTGGCAATCGGAATCTATGGCATCGGAGAGATGCTGTGGACCATCGAGAGCAGTAAAGGTGAGGTGAAGATCTCCCAGGCCACCGTCACTGTGGGCCGGGTGATGGACAGTCTGCGTAAATTCAAGAACTACGGGAAGACTACATTGATGGGCTCGGTGTTGGGTTACTTCGTCGGCATCCTGCCGGCCGCCGGCGCCACACCGGGTTCACTAATGGCCTATGGCGTTGCAAAGACCATATCCAAACACCCAGAGAGCTTCGGCAAAGGAAACCCGGAAGGGGTCGCGGCGCCGGAGTCTGCCAACAATGCGGCCAGCACCGGATCGATGCTGCCCATGTTGACCTTGGGCATCCCGGGATCGCCGACCACCGCGATCCTGTTGGGCGGCATGGTAATCTGGGGACTCGAGCCCGGGCCGCTGCTGTTTGTCGAGCACCAGGAGTTCGTGTGGGGTCTTATCGCTAGCCTGTACGCAGCCAATGTGTTTTCCCTGCTCATCAATGTGGCCTTCATCCCGGCGTTTATCTGGGTGCTTCGCCTGCCGTTCACTATTTTGGCGCCGCTCATTTTCGTCTTGTGCATTGTCGGTGGTTACGCACCAACCCAGGACATGCACGATGTGTGGCTAATTCTAATCTTCGGGGTGGCGGGCTATCTGCTCCGCAAACTCGACTACCCCCTCGCCCCGGCGGTGTTGGCGATCGTCCTCGGACCGCTGGCCGAGACCTCGATGCGGCAGGCGTTGCTGCAGTCGAACGGGGAGATGATGGTATTTTTTCAACGCCCTATCTCCGGACCGATCATGATTACTGCGGTGGTGCTGTTCCTGTTGCCGCTGTTTAAACTGCTTAAGGCCCGGTGGCGAGCCAGCAAGGCGGCAAACCCCGGGGCATGACGGTGTGGTCGCGACTACCGACACGATGGGAGGCTGTCAAGGGATCGGATTCTATGGTATATTGTATACCAGATAGCCTCTGCAACCATGAGCGAGGCATGCCGTGTCCAAGCTGAACATTCCCCTGCGGCGGGTAGATGACTCTCAGGTCTTGAAGGACAAGGTCTACGACGCCCTCAAGGAGGCCATCACCTCAATGGACATCTACGCCCAGGCCGAGTCGCCCAAGCTGGACGAGCGCCGATTGGCGGAGGAACTCGGCGTCAGCCGCACCCCCGTTCGGGAGGCCTTATCGCGGCTGGAGCAGGAGGGCCTGGTGCAGACGATCCCTCGGCGTGGCGCGTTTGTCGTGCGTAAGTCCAAGAAACAGATCCTCGAATTGATCTGTGTGTGGGCGGCTCTCGAGGGTATGGCGGCCCGGTTGGCTACCAAGCACGCCACGAATGAAGAACTAGCCAGCCTGCGAAAGCTGTTCGCCACTTTTGACGACTCCGACGGGGCCCGCGCCCACATCGATGAATATTCGCAGACCAACATCGACTTTCATCAAAGCATCATGCAATTGAGCAAGTGTGACTTGCTGATGCAACTGGCCGAAGACCTGTTCGTCCACATGCGTTCAATCCGATCGCAGACTATTAAAGAGCGCGACCGCGCCGCTCAATCCATCATCGATCACATGCGCATCATTGAGGCGCTGGAGAAACGGGATACCGATCTGGCCGAACGGCTGGTGCGTGAGCACGCCTTGAATCTGGGCGAGCACGTTAACGCTTACGTGGAGTACCTGAAATGAATACCCGACCGGCGGCGATCGGGTGTCGTTGATTCGATTTCACCACTTGACGAGATTGAGACCATGTCGACACAAACAAAAGACCTGCCCATCACCGATACCGCCACCGACACGCTGGCCCGTAAGAGCAAGTCGGAAGACGTCATTTCCGGAGGCCATCTCGCGGCGAAGGCCCTGAAAAGCGAAGGGATCGATACGATCTTTACGCTGTGTGGCGGTCACATCATTGACATCTACGACGGCTGCGTCGATGAAGGAATCCGCATCATCGATGTCCGTCACGAGCAGGTCGCCGCCCACGCGGCAGACGGCTACTCGCGCCAGACTGGGCGTCTCGGTTGCGTGGTAACCACCGCCGGACCCGGCTTTACCAACGCGATCACCGGCATCGCCACGGCGTTTCGATCGGAAAGCCCGGTCCTCCACATCGGTGGCCAGGGGGCGTTGACCCAGCACAAGATGGGTTCCCTGCAGGACCTGCCACATGTCGACATCCTGTCGCCGATCACCAAATTTGCGGCCAGCGTGCGATCCACTGAGCGTGTCGCCGACATGATTTCAATGGCCGCGCGCGAGTGCTTTAGTGGCGCCCCGGGTCCCTCCTACCTCGAGATCCCCCGGGACATCCTCGACCGGGAGGTGGAACTCGTCAAGGCGATCATACCCAGCGCCGGTCATTACCGGGCATCGACGAAATCAATCGGTGACCCGCGGGATATCGAGACGCTGGCCGAGCTGCTCGTCAAGTCCGAGCGGCCGGCCATATTGATCGGTTCCCAGGTGTGGACCTGCCGCGGTCATCAGGAGGCGATCGACATGGTGCGCGGGCTGAATATACCCGCCTACTTCAACGGTTCGGGTCGTGGTTTATTGCCGCCGGGAGACCCCCACCATTTCCACCGCACCCGCCGGGATGCATTCAATCAGGCGGACGTCATTGTCATCGTGGGTACACCGTTCGATTTTCGCATGGGGTACGGTAAGCGCCTGCGTGCGGATGCGACGGTGGTGCAGATCGATCTGGATTACCGGACCGTGGGCAAAAATCGTGATGTGAGTCTGGGCCTGATCGGCGATCCCGGCGCCGTCCTCAAGGCGGTGCACGACGCGACGACGGCCAGCCGTGACAACGGCGCGCTGCGTCGCGAGGGCTGGCTCCAGGAACTGCGCGCCATGGAGATGCAGAAGACCGATAAGCTGATGCCGCTGTTCACGTCGGATAAAGAACCTATCCATCCGTATCGGGTGGCTTGGGAACTCAACGAGTTTCTCACCGAAGACACTATTTACATCGGCGACGGCGGCGACGTCGTGACGATCAGTGCCCAGGCCGTCCAGCCGCGCGCGCCCGGCAACTGGATGGACCCCGGGGCGTTGGGTTCACTGGGTGTCGGCACCGGTTTCGCGATGGCCTCAAAGCTCGTCCATCCGCACAAAGAGGTGTTGTGTTACTACGGCGACGGCTCGTTCGGTATGACGGCCTTTGATATGGAGACTGCCAATCGGTTCGGCGCTCCGTACCTCGCCGTTATCGGCAATAATTCGGCGATGAACCAGATTCGTTACGGTCAGATCACCAAGTACGGATCCGAGCGCGGCGACGTCGGCAATCTGCTTGGTGATGTCCCGTTTTCGAAGTTTGCCGAGATGCTCGGCGGCTACGGAGAAGAGGTCAGACAACCGGGCCAAATCGCGCCTGCGCTGCAACGCTCCCGCGAGGCAATTCAGAGCACTGGAAAGTCCGCCGTGATCAACATCTGGGTGGATCCGAACGAATACGCGCCAGGCACCAAGGCGCAGACCATGTACAAGTAGCTGAGGAGGCAGTTATGGACAAAGCACTTTCGGGAATCCGGGTCCTCGATATGACCCATGTTCAAGCCGGGCCGACCTGCAGCCAGCTGATGGGCATTCTGGGTGCCGATGTGATCAAGCTCGAGCCACCGACCGGCGACGTGACGCGCAAGCAACTCAGAGATATTCCGGACGCGGACAGCCTGTATTTCACCATGCTCAATTGCAACAAGCGGTCGATTACGGTCAACCTTAAAAACCCCATGGGCAAGGAGGTGTTTACCGATCTGGTCAAGTGCTGCGATGTGGTGATGGAGAACTTCGGCCCGGGCGTGCTCGAGCGTTTGGGGTTCGGATGGCAGCAGGTGCACAAGATCAATCCCAAGATCGTCATGGCCTCGATCAAAGGTTTCGGCAACGAGGGCCCTTACGCCAAATTCAAGGCCTACGAAAACGTGGCTCAGGCGATGGGTGGATCGATGAGTACCACCGGCGCCCTCGACGGGCCACCGACGGCGACCGGTGCGCAGATAGGCGACTCGGGAACCGGCGTGCATCTGCTTGCTGGCATCCTGGCTGCGCTGATTCAGCGTCAACGGACCGGCCGGGGCCAGTTCGTGGAGTGTGCCATGATGGATTGCGTCATGAACTTGTGCCGGGTCAAGTTTCGTGATCACCAGCGCATCGAACGCGGACCGTTGCCGGAGTACTCAATTCAGGAATTCGATGACTTCGCGCCCCGGGCGGCGAACGATTCGGGCGGAGGCCAGCTGGGTAACGCGGTGCTCTGCAAGCCGGGTGGACCCAATGACTACATCTATGTCGTCGTGCAAGAGCACGTGTGGCCTGCGATAGCGAAGCGGATCGGCGGCGAGGACCTCGCCGTTGATGTGCGATTCACGGATATAAATGTGCGCCGTAAGAATCAGCAGGCGATGTGGAACCTGATCGGTGAGTTCGCCGGTCAGCACACTAAGTGGGAACTGATGGAGATCTTAAACGAGATCGACGTGCCCTGTGGTCCGATTATGAGCACCAAGGACCTGGTCAATGACGAACACGTCGCACTGCGCGATATGGTGGTGAGCTTGCCGCATCCGGAGCGTGGGGAATTCCTCAACATCGGTTGTCCGATCAAGCTGTCGGATTCTCCGGCAGAGATCGTGCGGTCGCCTTTGCTCGGAGAACACACCGACGAGATCCTCAACGAACTGCTCGGTTATGAAGATAGCCACATCCAACATCTCCGTGAGTCGGGGGCCTTCACAAAGAGCCCCCCGAAGGCAGAGGAATACCACCCGCTGCGGGCCTGACCGGTAAGCAGCTGGCGTCGGTTTCGCCAGCATTGGCCTGATGTAAAGCGCCGACGACTGAGACCGGAGCACGACGCAATACGAATCGCAACCACTGCGGAGGCTTAGCCAGAATGAATTATCGGCGAGAAGACGTCAAAGCGGTACTGGATCAGGTCCAACGGCAAGGGCGTGACGCTCTTACCGCCCCGGAATGTAAACAGGTTTGCGACGCCTACGGCATCCCGTTGCCCGAGGAGGGGCTGGCGACATCGCGGACAGAGGCGGAACGGCTCGCCGGGCAGATCGGTTTTCCAGTAGTAATGAAGATTGTCTCGCCTGACATCCTGCACAAGACGGAGGCCGGTGGGGTGGTGGTCGGGATCTCCGATCCGGCCGCGGTCGGGCCTGCCTTTGATCAAATCGTCGACAGCGCCCGTAGCTACGAGCCGAATGCCACGGTGTTAGGGGTGCAGATCCAGCAGATGCAGACCGGCGATGCCCAGGAGGTGATCGTCGGGGCGGTCACGGACCCGAGCTTCGGTAAGCTGGTGGCCTTCGGGCTGGGCGGGATTCTGGTCGAGGTACTCAAGGACGTCACCTTTCGGTTGGCGCCGGCAACCCGGGACGAGGCGCTGTCGATGCTCGACGGCATCCAGGCCAGTGAGGTGTTGAAAGGGATCCGCGGGGCGCCGCCGGTGGACCCCAGCGCACTCGCCGAGATCATTGTAAATGTCTCCAACCTGATCAACGATTTTACCGAGATCCAGGAGGTCGACTTGAATCCCATCCTGGCCAGACCGGACGGCGCGACCGCCGTGGATGCCCTGATCTCGGTTGACTTCACCCCTCCCAAAGAGGTGTACCGTCCGTCGCAGGAAGAGATCGTTGCTGCGATGAAGCGGATTATGCAGCCGAGATCCGTTGCCGTAATCGGCGCCTCCGACGCCGAAGGTAAGATTGGCAATTCGGTGATGAAAAACATTATTAACGGCGGCTACCGTGGGGAGATCTATCCGATCAACCCGAAGGCCGATGAGATACTCGGCAAGCCGGCATACAAGAACGTCAACGACGTCTCCGGAGACATCGACGTTGCCGTGTTCGCGGTGCCGGCCAAGTTCTGTGCCCAGGCGATGGAGGAGGTCGGGCGCAAAGGCATCCCCGGCGCGGTGATGATCCCGTCCGGATTCGCGGAAGTTGGTGAGCAGGCTCTGCAAGACGAGTTGCTCGCGGTGGCGCGTAAGCACAATGTGCGCATCATGGGTCCGAATATCTACGGTTTTTACTACACCCCCGCCAATTTGTGCGCCACCTTCTGCACACCCTACGACGTCAAGGGTAAGGTCGCGTTATCCTCGCAAAGCGGGGGAGTTGGGATGTCCATCATCGGGTTCAGCCGGTCGACCAAGATGGGGGTCTCCGCAATCATCGGGTTGGGCAACAAATCGGATCTGGACGAGGATGATCTGCTGACCTATTTCGAGCAGGACGACAATACCGACGTGATGGCTATGCACGCGGAGGACCTCAAAGATGGCCGCAGCTTTGCAGAGGTGGCTGAACGGGTGTCCAAAAAGAAGCCCGTCGTCATGCTGAAAGCCGGCCGCACCCAACTCGGAGCGCGGGCCGCCGCCTCACACACCGGCGCGCTGGCCGGCAACGACAAGATCTACGACGACGTGCTGCGCCAGAGCGGCGTGATTCGAGCGTACAGCCTCAACGATCTGCTGCAGTTTGCGCGCGGACTGCCGATTCTTCCCGCACCCAAGGGCGAGAATATCGTGATCGTTACCGGTGCCGGCGGTTCCGGTGTGCTGCTGTCGGACGCCTGTGTCGACAATGGACTATCGCTGATGCAGTTTCCAGCGGACCTGGCCGAGGCGTTCAAGCAGTACATCCCGCCGTTCGGAGCGTCGGGCAACCCGGTGGACATCACCGGCGGAGAGCCACCGATTACCTATGAGAACACCATCCGCCTGGCGCTGGAGGACGAGCGGATTCACGCCTTGATTCTCGGCTACTGGCATACGATCATCACTCCACCGCTGGTGTTTGCAGAACTGGCGGCGCGGGTGGTTGACGAGGCCCGTGGTAAGGGAATCGAAAAACCGGTGGTAGCGTCGTTGGTCGGAGACGTCCAGGTCGAAGAGGCTTCGGAGTATCTGTACGAGCGTGGTGTGGTGGCCTACCCCTACACCACCGAGTTACCGGTGGCCGTGCTGGGCGCAAAGTATCAGTGGGCCCGTGGTGCTGGATTGCTGTAGGACGGGTCCGACAGTGGCGCTTATTCGGGCGATAGAGGTTGCGTTGAGCATATGGCGATAAAGACGATATTAGTGCCCTTGGACGAGAGCGCGGCCAGTGCCGAGGCGCTCGAGACCGCATTCCTGGTTGCGGACCGCTTCGAGGCGCACGTCGACGTGCTGCATGTGATGTCGCGGCCGACCGACGTGGCGCCGTTCATGTTCGACCGTTTGTCCGACAAGCTCCGGCAGACCTTTGAGACTGAGGCGCTCGAAGATGCCCGGGAAAAGGCTGCGTCAATCCGCACCGTGTTCAACGAGTGCTGTGAACGGCACCAGGTGCGGATCGCCGCTACTCCGGCGGAGGCGCCGGATACGCCGGTGACCGCGGCGTGGCATGAGGAGTTTGGCCGAGTCAGTGAGGTGCTGGTGCGTCGCGGCCGCCTCTCGGACATGATGGCAGTGGCCCGACCTCGCCCCAGCCGTTCGCGAATCAGGCGGTCACCGGCGGGCGAAAATCTGCAGGCGGTGATCCTCGGGTCCGGACGCCCACTGCTGTTGGTCCCGCCGGCCTGGCGGGCGAAACCAGTCGAGCACATCGCCATCGGTTGGAACGAGAGCCTGGAGGCCTCCCGGGCACTGGCGATGATGATGCCGTGCCTGCCGATCATGAAACGGGTCACGGTGTTGACGTCCAGGAAGCGTGAGAGCAGCGCGGCCGAGGTGTTGAAATATATCGCCTGGCACGGCAAGGACGCCGATATTCAATGGTTGAGCGCATCCGGCGATGCGGTGGGTGAACAGATGTTGGACATGTGCACCGAGATCGGCGCTGAAGTTCTGCTGGTGGGCGGATTCAGCACCACCCGCGCCCGGCAAATGTTGTTCGGCGGTGTCACGCGACATCTGCTCCGCCACGCAGAGATCCTCACCGTCATGGTGCATTGAGTCCAGGCCTGCAGCGTGCGTCCGCCTGATCCCTTTACTATCCTGCGGTATCCTCGATGAAATATGCGGGTTGAACCATGGTACCGATTCTCCGCAGTCTGTTGTTTGTCCCAGGCAATGTCCCCAAGATGCTCGACAAGGCGATGGGGTGCCGCCCGGACGCCTACCTGCCGGACATGGAGGACTCGGTGCCGGAGGCGGAAAAACCGAACGCCCGCTGCGTCATCGGCGCCTATGTGGCCAGATTGAGTACGACCGGACCGCTGGTGATACCGCGTGTCAACGCCCTGGACACCGGACTGACGGCAGATGATCTGGAGGCTGTAGTCGGCCCTGAGATCGATGGGGTCTCGGTGGGCAAGGTCCACACCGCCGACGATGTGCGGGAGATCACCGACCTGATCGGGCGTCTCGAACAGGCGGCCGGCGTCGAGGTCGGCCGCATCGGATTGATCCCCTGGGTGGAGAGCGCGAAGGGCGTCGTGCACTGTTATGCCGTCTGCACCGCCAGCCCGCGCATAATAGGGGTGGCCTTCGGTGCCGAGGATTATACCCACGACATGGGTATCGAACGGCTGGGCGACGAGACAGATTCCGAGGTTGCCTTCGCCCGCAACACCGTGTGTGTGGCGGCGCGCGCCGCCGGTGTGCCGGCCCTCGACACGCCGTACTTTAAGTTCAAAGACAACGCCGGTCTGCAACGCAACGCATTGGCGTCGAAACGGTGTGGCTTCAAAGGTAAATTCGCGATCCACCCCGCCCAGATCCGCATCATCAATCGAGTTTTTTCCCCGTCGGTGGAAGAGATCGAGCAGGCGCGGCGGGTCGTGGCCGCGTTCGAGGCCGCCGAGCGAACGGGGCGCGGATCCACCTCTCTGGACGGTCAGGTCGTTGATGTGCCGGTGGTCAAGCGCGCCCGGAACATCCTGGCCTTGGCCGAGTCAATGCCGGAGTCCGCGGCCGATTGACACTCCCGGCTATGACTTCACGTCCGCGCGCCTCCCGCTGGCAACCCTGCTGCGGGTGTTCGTGCCGTTTGCTCTGGGTTATCTATTGTCCTACCTGTACCGCGTGGTCAACGCGGTCATCGCCCCCGATCTGTCCGCCGAAATCGGCTTGACGGCAGCAGACCTGGGCCTGCTGACCAGCGCCTATTTCCTCAGCTTTGCACTGTTCCAGTTACCCCTCGGTATCCTGCTCGATCGCTTCGGCCCCCGCAGGACCGAGGCCGGGCTGTTGCTGTTCGCGTCGCTCGGCGCCTGGATGTTTGCCACCGCCGACGACCTCCTTGGCTTAACGGCGGGACGCGCGCTGATCGGGCTTGGAGTGTCGGGCTGCCTGATGGCGGCCTTCAAGGCCTACGTACAGTGGTTTCCGCTTGGGCGCCTGCCCCTGGTCAACGGACTACAGATGGCCGCCGGTGGTGTGGGGGCCCTCACCGCCACGGCTCCGGTGGAAGCCGCATTACAGCTCACCGATTGGCGAGGCCTCTTTCTGGCGTTGGCGGTGAGCACCATGCTGGTGGCGTTGTTGATTTACACTAGTGTGCCCGACCGCGAAAGTCCGCAGCTCCGGAGTGGGATGGCGGACCAGTTCCGGGGCGTGGCGCAGGTGTTCGGCGACCGGTTCTTCTGGTCGCTGGCCCCGTGGACGGTGATGTCCCAGGCGACGTTTCTGGCCATCCAGGGCTTGTGGGCTGGGCCTTGGCTGCGTGACGTGGCCGGACTGGATCGCGCCACTACCGCCGGCCATCTGGCCTGGATAGCGGCAGCGATGATCGCCGGCTTCATCGTCATGGGCGCGCTGACCGAACGCCTCAGCCGGCTGGGCGTGCAACCGGTTCGCGTGGCGGCGACCGGTATGGCTGTGTTCATGGTGCTGCTGGGGATTCTGATCATGGGGTTGATTCCGTCGGTCCTGACGGTCTGGTTGTTGTTCGGATTCTTCGGCACTACCGGTATCCTGCCGTACGCGATACTGTCCCAGGGATTCCCGAGCGCGCTCGCCGGCCGTGCGATCACCAGCCTGAACCTGCTCGTGTTTCTGGCCGCCTTCGCCTCACAGTGGGCGATCGGGGCACTCATCGATCTTTGGCCGAGGACCGCCGCCGGGAGCTTCGATCCCGCTGGCTATCGCTGGGCGTTCACCATGATGTTGGGCCTGCAGGTGGCAGGTATGTTGTGGTATCTCTTCTCCGACTGGCGGGAATAGGAATTGAACAGACCCCTGGGTCTGACGCCTACCGCCACAAGCTTGCTTCCGGTATGCCGATTTGCGGTGCCGGTGGACGAATCATTGAACACAATCAACTTGATACACCATTATTTCGCCGCCTTGGTGCAATATGCAGGCTAGTTCTTCAAGGTGAACGGTATATGGCGGCCGCCCTCAGTAGTACAATTCATTCCATGGTCGACACGGGTGACGGCAAAACACGCTGCCTCGCTTTTCCCCCATTTACGCCACTGTCTGCAGGTGTGGTTGTCCTTGACCCACCATTTGCCGGCATCGGATACACCGTGTCCGGGTGCGAAACCATTCATAGTCCCGTTCGAATGGTATTCGACCAGGGTCTTGTATCTCCCTTTGCATCTGAATTCCTGGTCCGACAGGAGTTGTTTAATCTGAGAGTCCGTCATAGTTTCGCTGGAATTGGCGATACCGGCAGAAGACAGCGTAACAACGGTGAATAAAGTGGCGATGTAGTGGTATGTGCGTAGGCCAGTTTTCTCGGATCATTGCGGGGTAGCGTGTTGCGGTCTGGTACTCGATCCGCTAATTGCAGCCCGGTGAGTTCCAGGTTCGATTGAAGCGCCCGGATGCGGCCCCGATACAGTTTCGCATCGAGGCCGGTTCCGGTTGCATCGTTCCTGTTGCGACTACTGCGGGGAAGACATGTCGTCGAGAATGCGATAGGCGTTCTCGAAGTGATCCACCGATTTTTCGAGCTCGTTGGGCACGACATCGGCAAACGCCGCCGTGCTGAGACCCAGAGCAAACATGATGGCTAATATCGTACGCATTATCTTTCTCCTCGATAGTTGAACAGATTAATGAATTTAACTGCCTTTGTTGTGCCCCTTTTGCAGAGCACGGTGGACAGATTACTGACAGGCGCCAATGTGCGCTGTGGTGTTTCTCACAACCGCAATGAAAATACTTTTTACCGTTGTTGGTTTGTAAGATCCGGGTCGTGTCTCTTTCCGTACATCTGGAATTTCTGCAACAGAGAGGGGCGCGGCTATGACGGGATGTACCTGTTATTTAACCGAGGCCATTCGGCATGAAAATCGGAAGTATGCTAATACCAGCGGCGTCAGTGTCCATCGCGCCGGTGCCGGTTTCCTGCCGGCGATTGCAGAAGCAAAAACTGTACTAATCACCTAAGACCGAATCATTGAACACAATCAACTTGATACACCATTATTTCGCCGCCTTGTTGCAATATGCAGGCTAGCCCGTCTTTCGCAACTCGCGAGGTAGAATTATCTTAAGGCATTGATTTCATTGCACCTGACTTGCAAAGGTCGGCACTACATCGGCGGTTGAGGCGCGC